>NZ_JAGQDE010000010.1 GCF_018069755.1 Ideonella aquatica
CCTTCGCCCAAGCTTCCGCGCCGGAAGGCGCGTCCGCACCGGTGGCCGAGGCCGCCGCGCCCGCCATCACCCCTGAGGTCAAGAAGGAAGCCGTCGAGAACCCCTACGGCCTGGAAGCCATGTGGCGCGACGGTGACTTCGTCACCAAAGGCACGGCCGTGATCATGGTCATCATGTCGATGGGCAGCTGGTACATCCTGATCACCAAGCTGGTCGAGCAGCACAAGATGCTCAAGAGCGCCCAGGCCGCCGCCGACACCTTCTGGAAGGCCGGCTCGATCCGCAAGGGCGCTGAAACCCTGGCCGAAGGCACCGCCTTCCGCTACATCGCCGAGCAGGGCCTCAAGGCCAGTGAACACCACGAGGGCACGCTGGTCGAGAACATCGACCTGAACACCTGGATCGGCATGAGCGTGCAGCGCGCCAGCGACAACATCAACAGCCGCCTGCAGGACGGCCTGGCCTTCCTGGCCACGGTGGGCTCCACCGCGCCGTTCGTGGGTCTGTTCGGTACCGTCTGGGGCATCTACCACGCGCTGACCGCCATCGGCATCGCCGGCCAGGCCTCGATCGACAAGGTCGCCGGCCCGGTGGGCGAGGCGCTGATCATGACCGCCTTCGGCCTGGCCGTGGCCGTGCCCGCGGTGATGGGCTACAACTGGCTGATCCGCCGCAACAAGAGCGTGATGGAAAAGGTCCGCGCCTTCTCGGGCGACCTGCACAACGTGCTGCTGTCGGGCAAGCGCTGAGGTCACTGCCATGGCCATGAGCGTTGGCTCCGCCGAAGACGGCGAAGAGCAAATGAACTCCAGCATCAACACCACGCCGCTGGTGGACGTGATGCTGGTGCTGTTGATCATCTTCCTGATCACCGTGCCGGCGATCACCCAGTCGATCCAGTTGTCGCTGCCCAAGGAGCGCAACGTGGTGACCGTGACCAAGCCGGAGAACATCCTGCTGGGCGTGTCCAGGGACGGCGACGTCTACTGGAACACCAAGCTGATGCCCGACAACCAGGCGCTGGTCGAGGCGCTGAAGAAAGAGTCGGTCAAGGAGCCGCAGCCCGAGGTCCACATCCGCGGCGACGAAGGGGTGCGCTACGAATCGATCGGCAAGCTGATCGTGGCCTGCCAGCGCGCCGGCATCGCCAAGGTGGCCTTCGTCACCGAGCCGCCGCCCAACGGATCCTGAGGAGACACGCCCATGGCCATGAGTGTGGGGTCGTCCGACGACGACATGATGGTGGACATGAACACCACGCCGCTAATCGACGTGATGCTGGTGCTGCTGATCATGTTCATCATCACCATCCCGGTGCAGACGCACGCGGTGAAGATGAACATGCCGGTCAACAGCCAGAGCGCGCCGCCGCCCACGCCGCCGGAGATCATCCGCATCGACGTGGACTTCGACGGCACGATCACCTGGAACGGCGAGACGGTGCCGGGTCGCGGCGAGCTGCAGGCCAAGCTCTACCGCATCGCCCAGCTGCCCGACCAGCCCGAGGTGCACCTGCGTCCGAACAAGCTGGTGACCTACAAGCATGTCGCGATGGTGATGGCCGAGGCGCAGCGCCTGGGCGTCACCAAGATCGGCATCGTCGGCAACGAACAGTTCATGTGAGGACGCGCATGACCAGCCCGATGCTTCGCGCCGCCACGCTGGCGGCCTTGCTCGTCTGCAGCAACGCGCACGCGCAGGACAAGGAGGTGCTGCGCCCCGAGGTGGCCAAGCCGCTGCAGGCCGCGCAGGACGCGATCAAGGCCGGCAAGTCCGCCGACGCGCTGGCCCGCGTCAAGGAGGCCGAGGCCGTGCCCGGCCGCACCCCCTACGAGGTCTTCATCACCGACCGCATGAAGGGCTCGGCCGCGCTGCAGGCCGGCGACTCGCCGCTGGCCCAGCAAGCCTTCGAGGCCGCCGTGACCAGTGGCCGACTGGCCGGTGCCGACCTGCTGGCGGTGCTGAAGACGCTGTCGGCCCTGGCCGTGCGCAACCAGCAGCCGCAGGCCGCGGTGACCTGGGCGCGCCGCTACTTCGCCGAGGGCGGCACCGAGCCCGCGGTGCGCGTGGCCCTGGTCCAGGCGCTGTACGCCAGCAACGACCTGGCCGCCACCGCGCGCGAGGTGCTGCCGCTGATCAGCGCCGACGAGGCCGCCGGCCGCACCCCCAGCGAGGAGCAGCTCAAGCTGCTGGCCTTCAGCCTGATGAAGACCGGCGACGAGGCCGGCTACACCCAGGCGCTGGAGCGCTTGGTCACCCACCACCCGCGCACCGAGTACTGGGCGGATCTGGTCTCGCGCATCTCGCGCAGAACAGGATTTGCTGACCGCCTGCAGGTCGATGCGCTGCGCCTGGCACGCCGCGTGGGCGCGCTGGAAGACGCCAGCGAATACCTGGACCTGGCCCAGCTGGCGCTGCAGGCCGGTGTGCCCGGCGAGGCGCAGGCGGTGGTCGACGAAGGCTATGCCAAGGGCGTGCTCGGCAAGGGCGCGCAGGCCGAGCGTCACCAGCGCCTGAAGACCGGCGCCGACAAGGCGGTGGCCGACGACAAGTCGGCCCTGGCCGCCTCGGAAGACTCCGCCCGCAAGGCGCGCGACGGCGCCCCGCTGGTGGCCATGGGCCAGGCCCTGCTGACCTATGGCCAGGCCGACAAAGGCCTGGCGCTGATGGCCGAAGGCCTGGCCAAGGGCGTGCAGAAGCACCCCGACGACGCGCGCCTGCGCTACGGCGCGGCGCTGCTGGCCGCTGGCCAGCGCCCGGCTGCCGAATCCCAGTTCAAGGCCATCACCACCACCGACGGCGCCGCCGACCTGGCCCGGCTGTGGCTGCTGGTTCGCTGACCCACCACCCCTTCCACGCATGAAAAACCAGGTTCAGCTCATCACCTATGTCGACCGCCTCGGCGGCGGCGACGTGCGCACGCTGCAGCAACTGCTGCGCGGCCCGCTGCAGGGGCTGTTCGGCGGCGTGCACCTGCTGCCCTTCTACTTCCCGATCGACGGCTCGGACGCCGGCTTCGACCCGATCGACCACACGCGGGTGGATCCGCGCCTGGGCGCCTGGTCGGACATCGCCGACCTGACCGGCGACGTCGAGGTGATGGCGGACGTCATCGTCAACCACATGTCTTCGGACTCGCCGCAGTTCAAGGACTTCTCGGCCCACGGCAGCGCCTCGACATACGACGGCCTGTTCCTGACCCTGGACCGCGTGTTCCCGCAGGGCGCCACCGAAGAGGCACTGCTCAAGGTCTACCGCCCGCGCCCCGGCCTGCCGCTGACCTATGCGGTACTGGCCAACGGCGAGAAGCGCATCCTGTGGACCACCTTCACGTCCAAGCAGGTCGACATCGACGTCACCCACCCGCTGGGCCAGGACTACCTCAGCGGCATCCTGCGCTCGCTGTCCGAGGCCGGCATCCGCATGGTGCGGCTCGATGCGGTGGGCTACGCGATCAAAAAGGCCGGCGACAGCTGCTTCATGATGCCCGAGACCTTCGCCTTCATCGACCGCTTCGCGGCTGAGGCCAAGGCGCTGGGCATCGAGGTGCTGGTCGAGATCCACAGCTACTACCGCAAGCAGATCGAGATTGCTGCGCGGGTGGACTGGGTCTATGACTTCGCGCTGCCGCCGCTGGCGCTGCATGCGCTGATGACCGGCCGCAGCGACGCCTTGAAGCAGTGGATCGCGGTGCGCCCCACCAACGCGCTGACGGTGCTGGACACCCACGACGGCATCGGCATCATCGACATCGGTGCCGACGCCGCCGACCGCGCCGGCAGCCCCGGCCTGGTGCCGCCGGCCGAGCTGGACGCGCTGGTCGAGTGGATGCACGACAACAGCGCCGGCCAGAGCCGCCAGGCCACCGGCGCCGCCGCGTCGAACCTGGACCTCTACCAGGTCAACTGCACTTTCTACGACGCGCTGGGCCGCGACGACGAGGCCTACCTGGCCGCGCGCGCGCTGCAGTTCTTCCTGCCCGGCGTGCCCCAGGTCTACTACGTCGGCCTGCTGGCCGGCCACAACGACATGGCGCTGCTCGCGCGCAGCGGCGTGGGCCGCGACATCAACCGCCATCACTACACCGAGGCCGAGATCGACGCCCAGCTGCAGCGCCCGGTGGTGCAGCGCCTGTGCGAGCTGATCCGCCTGCGCAACAGCCACCCGGCGTTCAACGGCCGCTTCGAGCTGCTGACCGGCGAGGCCCACGAGCTGAAGCTGCGCTGGAGCGACGGCGAGCACTGGGCCGAGCTGCACCTGGATCTGCGCGCGCGGGAGCATCGCATCGCCCACAGTGAGGCCGAATTGGCAGCAGCGTGAACGCGACTGCGCATCGATTGCACAGACGATTGCCCGACATCCCACACGAGACACCAGCCGGCGTTGCATATCTGACGCATTTTTCGGGTTTTCCCTGTGTTGCAATCGATTGCTAATTATTTGCAAACCCTCTAGATTTCCGACCAAGCCGGCCAGTTGAGCACCCGAGCCGGCTCCTTTCCACCGCCACTGCCCCTTTCCCGCGAGGAGACCTCATGAAAAAGCACCCCCAGGCCCCGCGCCTGAACCAGATCGCCGCGCTGTTGGCCACCTCGTCCTTCGCGGCGATGCTGGCCCTGCCGGCCCATGCTCAGGACGCCAAGCCGGCGGACGCCGTCAGCGCTGACGCCAAGGCCGACGCGGTCGGCCTGGACCGCGTGGTCGTGACCGGCACGTCCCAGGCCAAGTCCAAGATGCGCAGCTCGGTCTCGGTGACCGACGTTGACCAGGAACAGGTGACCAACCTGGGCGCACGCTCCGAAGCCGAAGTCCTGAAGCTGATTCCCGGCATCCGCGCCGAAAGCTCGGCCGGTCCCGGCGGCAACTCCAACATCGCGGTGCGCGGTCTGCCGATCGCCTCCGGCGGCGCCAAGTTCGTGCAGTTCCAGGAGGACGGTCTGCCGGTCGTCGAGTTCGGCGACATGAACTTCGGCAACAACGACTACTTCATCCGTTTCGACAACAACGTCGACCGCATCCAGACCCTGCGCGGCGGCTCGGCCGCCACGCTGGCATCGCAGGCCCCGGGCGCCGTCATCAACTACATCAGCAAGACCGGCAATGAGCCCGGCGGCTCGGTGGCCCTGACCCGTGGCCTGAACTACAACGAGACGCGCGTCGACGCCGACTACGGTGGCCGTCTGGCCAGCGACCTGACCTACCACATCGGCGGCTACTTCCGCGATGGCGAAGGTCCGCGCAAGTCCGACACCAGCTCGCTGCACGGCTACCAGCTCAAGGGCAACATCACCAAGACCTTCAACGGTGGCAAGGGCTATGTCCGCGGCTACTTCAAGGTGCTGGACGAGAACGCCCCGACCTACACCGGCATGCCGGCCGTCGCCAGCGTGAGCGGCACCTCGGTGTCCGGCATGAGCGCGCTGAAGAACTTCGACATCCGCACCGAATCGCAGCTGTCGATCTACAACCAGACCATGCCCACCGCCGACCTGTTCACCGGTCGTGCCGGTGTGGCCAACATCTCGAACGGCATCACCGTCAGCTCCAAGGCCGTCGGGCTGGAGTTCAAGAACGAGGTGGGCGGCTGGACGGTGGAGGACCGCTTCAAGATCAGCAGCACCTCCAGCTCGTTCCAGACCCAGTTCTGGAGCACCAACACCCTGGCCGGTGTGCTCGGCAACCTCGGTGGCGCCTCGGCCAAGTACTTCAACGGCGCGCTGGCCGGCCAAACCGTGACCACCGCCAACCTGAAGACCGGACTGGTCTCGCAAGGCGCGGCGATCAACCAGCAGTCGCCCGACATGGGCCACTTCGCGAATGACCTGAGTGTCAGCCGCAACTTCGACCTCTCGGGCAGCAAGCTCAACGCCAAGGCCGGTCTGTACATGTCCAAGCAGGACATCGTGCAGCAGTGGCAGATCAGCGAGCGTGTGATGGAGATTGGCCATAACGGTGCGCTGATCGACATCTACGATGGTGCCGGCAATGCGCTGACCACCGCAGGCCTGACCGGCTACAACAACCAGTGGGGCGGCTGCTGCGCCCGCGACATCGACGCGCACTACTCCAACACCGCGCCCTACCTGGCGCTGAACCTGGAGTCGGGTGACTTCGACTTCGAAGGCGCGCTGCGCCGCGACAACTTCAAGGCCCGCGGCAGCTACGCCGGCGGCAAGCAGGTCACTGGCGGCTTCGACGTCGACGGCAATGGCACGATCAGTGGCGCCGAGAAGAACGTCTACCTGGTGGACAACGTCAACCGCAGCCCGATCAACTACGACACCAGCTACACCTCGTACTCGCTGGGTGCCAACTACCGCGCCACCAAGGACCTGAGCGTGTTCGCCCGCGTCAGCAAGGGTGGCCGCGCGATCGCCGACCGTCTGCTGTTCTCGCCTTTCGTCGACGCCAAGACCGGCGCGCTGACCGCCGGACTTGAGCAGTACGCCGTGGCGACGGTCAAGCAGAAGGAGCTGGGCGTCAAGTACCGCGGCAAGTTCGACGGCGGCAACTTCGGCCTGTTCGCCACGCTGTTCCAGACCACCACCGAAGAGTACGACTACGACCAGACGCGCACCGTCGGTCCGAAGCTCAATGTCAAGGGCTTCAAGGCCAATGGCCTGGAGTTGGAGTCGGCGCTGAGCTGGGGCAATTTCGGCCTGAACGCCAACGCTGTGTACACAGACCAGACCGTGACCAAGGACCTGGTGGGCGACGCCACCGGCAACAGCACGGTGGGCAAGACCCCGGGTGGCCAGCCGAAGTGGATCTACAGCCTGTCGCCGCGCTACACCTTTGGGCAGCTCACCGTGGGCGGCACGATGTGGGGCCAGACCGCAGTGTGGAACAACGACTTCGACACCGCCCAGGTCGCTGGCCGCGCGATCTTCAACGCCTTCGCCAGCTACCAGCTGAGCGACAACACGTCGATCAACCTGAACGTCAGCAACCTGTTCAACAAGGTGGCCTCGTCGGGCGGCGTCGGCGGCCCGAGCAACCTCAACGGTCAGCAGATCGTCGAGCTGCGTCCCGAGGCCGGTCGCACCGCCAGCGTGACGCTGCGCTACGCCTTCTGACGGCGCTGCGCCGGCAGCGTTGCAGCGCAGGACAGTGGGCTTCGGCCCCTGTCCGGCCCGCAGCGCCGCCGGCCTGTCGCGAGCGCCCCGGTGGGCTTTCGCGACAGGCCGGCCACGATACAGAATCGGACCCCCGCACATTCCCTGTCCAGCCATGAACGACCTCCAGAACCCCCAGGCGCTGCGAGACATCGTGATCGTCGGCGGCGGCTCGGCCGGCTGGATGGCCGCCGCCGCCCTGTCCAAGGCGGTCGACACCCGGCGCTGCCGCATCACGCTGGTCGAGTCCGACGAGATCGGCACGGTCGGCGTGGGCGAGGCCACGATCCCGCCGATCCGCACCTTCAATCAGGTGCTGGGCATCGACGAGGCCGAGTTCATGCGGCGCACCCAGGGCAGCTACAAGCTGGGCATCCAGTTTGTCGACTGGGGGCGCAGCGGACACAGCTACTTCCACCCCTTCGGACCGCACGGCCTGGCGTTTGATCTGGCGCCTCTGCACCAGTACTGGCTGCGCTCGCGCCAGCGCCTGCAGCTGCCGCCGATCGACGAATACTCGATGGCCTGGGCCATTGCGCGGCGCAACCGCTTCGCCCGCCCGGTGGGCGACCCGCGCTCAGTGATGTCGAGCTTCGACTACGCCTACCACTTTGACGCTGGCCTGTATGCGCGCTACCTGCGTGAGCTGTCCGAGGCGCGCGGCGTGCGGCGGGTCGAGGGCAAGATCGAGCAGGTCACGCTGCAGCCCGAGAACGGCCATGTGGCCTCGGTGCAGCTGGTCGATGGCCAGGTGCTGGCTGGCGACCTGTTCATCGACTGCTCGGGCTTCCGCGGACTGCTGATCGAAGAGGCGCTGCACACCGGCTACGAGGACTGGACCCACTGGTTGCCCTGCGACCGCGCGCTGGCCGTGCCCTGCGCCTCGGTGCCAGGCGGCTTCACGCCCTATACCCGCTCGACTGCCCACGCCGCCGGCTGGCAGTGGCGCATCCCGCTGCAGCACCGCACCGGCAACGGTCATGTCTACTGCAGCCGGTTCATCTCCGACGACGAGGCTGCCGCCACGCTGATGTCCCGGCTCGACGGCCAGGCGCTGGCGGAGCCGCGCTTGTTGCGCTTCACCACCGGTCGGCGGAGCCTGTTCTGGAACCGCAATGTCGTGGCCCTCGGCCTGGCCAGCGGTTTCATGGAGCCGCTCGAGTCGACCAGCCTGCACCTGATCCAGTCAGGCATCTCGCGCCTGCTGGCGCTGTTCCCCGACCGGCGGATGGACGCCCTCACGCGCGACGAGTTCAACCGCATCGGCATCGAAGAGTTCGAGCGCATCCGCGATTTCATCATCCTGCACTACAAGCTCAACGACCGCCCCGAGCCGATGTGGCGTGCCTGCCGCGAGATGGCCGTGCCCGAGTCGCTGCAATGGAAGATCGATCACTTCCGCCGCAGCGGTCGGCTGGTCAGCCGGGGCAATGACCTGTTCGGCCCGCAGAGCTGGCTGGCCGTACACATGGGCCAGTTCAACGAACCCGAGGGCCACGACCCGCTGGTTGATCTGCGCACGGTCGATGCCGACGCCATGCTGGAGCGCCAGCGTCAGGCCATGGCCCAGACCGCCGAGTCCCTGCCAGGTCACGATCACTTCGTGGCCGAGCACTGCGCTGCGCGGCCCGTCAACGTTTGATGCCTCTCTTGCGACGAGAGTTCTGGGGAGCGATACGCTCCCCGCTTTTTTTGGGCTCGCCCTGACCGCCATGTACAGCTTTGCCCAAGCGCCCGCGGCCACGCTGCAATGGCGCCCCGCCTTCCACTACACGCCGCGGGCGATGTGGATGAATGATCCCAACGGTCTGGTCTTCCACCAGGGCGTGTACCACCTGTTCTACCAGTACCACCCGCACAGCGCCGTGTGGGGGCCGATGCACTGGGGCCACGCCACCAGCACCGACCTGCTACGCTGGCAGGAGCAGCCGGTGGCGCTGGCGCCCGATGAACTGGGCATGGTCTTCTCGGGCAGCGCGGTGGTCGACGCCGACAACCGCAGCGGCCTCGGCCCGGCTGGCAGTCAGCCGCTGGTGGCCGCCTTCACCCACCATGCGATGGACGCCGACCGCGCCGGCGGCATCACCCACGAACGGCAGAGCCTGGCCTTCAGCCTCGACGGCGGCCTGAACTGGACCCCCTACGCCGGCAACCCGGTGCTGCCCAACCCAGGCCGCAAGGACTTCCGCGACCCCAAGCTGCGCTGGCTGCCTGAACGGCAGCGCTGGCTGATGGCGCTGGCCTGTGGCGACCGCATCTGCTTCTACAGCGCTGACGATCTCAGGCACTGGACTCTGGAGAGCGAGTTCGGCGCCGGTCTCGGGGCCCATGGCGGCGTCTGGGAATGCCCGGACATGTTTCCGCTTCCCGGACCCGACGGCCGCACGCGCTGGGTGCTTCTGGTCAGTCTGACACCGGGCGGTCCCAACGGGGGCTCGGCCACCCAGTATTTCATCGGCCAGTTCGATGGCCACCGCTTCACACCGGACGACACCCAGGTGCGCTGGCTGGACTTCGGGCCCGACAACTACGCGGGCGTCACCTGGTCGGGTGTCGATGACCGAGCGCTGTTTATCGGCTGGATGAGCAACTGGCAGTACGCCACCCAGGTGCCCACCGCGCCCTGGCGCGGCGCGATGACGCTGCCGCGCGAGCTGGTGCTGCGCAGCGGCGCAGGCGGACAGCTGCTGCTGGCGTCGCAGCCGGCGCGCGAGCTGCTGGCCCTGGTGCAGGCCCCGGTGCTGGAGCTGGGCGCACAGCGGCTGGACGCGCCGCTGGACCTGTCGGCCGCGCTGGCAGACACCGACGGCTGCTTCCTGCTGACCTTGTCGACCTCGGCCCTGCAGGGCTTCACGCTGAGCCTGGGCAACGGGCTGGGCGATCGCCTGCACCTGGGCTACGACGCCCGGGCGCAGCGCTGGTGGATCGACCGCCGCGCCAGCGGCGAGGTGGATTTCCACCCCAGCTTCGCCACCCGCCACAGCGCCCCGCGCCTGGTCGATGGCGGCGCCAGCCACGTGGCACTGTGGTTCGACCGCGGTGTGGCGGAACTCTTCGCCGACGACGGCCTGAGCGTGATGACCAGCCTGCATTTCAACCGTCAGCCCTGGCAGCTGGCGCAGCTTCAGGTCGATGCGCCGATGGCGCTGGACGGCCTGCGACTGCAAGCGCTGCGCGACCCGCGCTGAGTCAGCGTGCCGCCAGCGCCCGCGCCTGGCGGTTGGCCTCGCGCAGCAGCGGGCCGGCGGGCTCGCCGCTGAAGAGGATGCGCTGCATCGCCGAGTCCAGCACCTCGTTGATCTCGGCTGCGTTGGCGACGATCGGCGGGGCGAAGGTTTTGCCTTGCGCGGTGGCCAGAAAGACCCGCGCGTCGGCACCCAGGCGACTCTGCGCCTGCAGCGCCACCTCGGCCAGGCCGCGAATCGCCGGGTAGACGACGCCGGCCTGCGCCACCACCTGCTGGCAAGCGGGTGAGCCCAGGTAGCGCACCCACTGCCAGGCCTGCTCAGGATGACGGGTGCCCTTCCAGATGACGTGGCCGATGCCGCCCATCATGCTGGTGCGCTGCCCGCCGGGACCGACCGGCAGCGGCACCCAGGCGTGGGGGAACTTCAGCTGGCGGGCCATCTGCCCGGTCATCCAGGCGCCGATGGGCACCACGGCCACGCGGCCCATCGTGAACAGGGTCTCGGCGCCGAGGCGACCGAGCTGCTGCGGTGTGGCCGAGACGCCGCGCCGAGGCAGTGCGGCCAGCCAGTCCAGCGTTTCGGCCAGTCGCGGGTCATCGTAGTGCAGGACCTGCGACCAGGGCGCATCCTGGAAGCGCCAGCCATTGGAGACGGCGAAATGGCTCCACTCGGTCTGGCCCATCATGCCGCCGGCCGCCGGTGTCTGGTAGCCGAAGACCTTGACGCGGCGCTTGTCGAAGGCGGGGTCCAGTGCGTCGCGATCGGCCTCGTCGCGGGTCAGGCGGGCGATCAGGCGGCCGAAGCTGCCGCCATCGCGGGGGTTCCAGTCCAGCCGCTGCAGGGCCTCATCGGCGATGCCAGCGCGGCGTGTCATGTCCAGGTTGACCAGCAGCGCCACGGTATCCCAATCGGCCGGCAGCGCGTACTGTCGACCCTGGCGCGACCAGTTGTCGTACAGGCCTGGCAGGTACGCGGCAGGATCGACGCGGTCACGCTGTGCCAGCGGCGCAATGTCGAGCAGCACGCCGTTGTCGACCTGCTCGGGAAACTTGCTCAGGTGGTTGGCGAAGACGTCGGGCGCGGTGTTGGCAATGAAGCCGGTGGACAGGCTGCTCCAGTAGTCGTCCCAACCTTGCTGCTGCACCCGCACCTGCACACCGGGATGCAGGCGCTCGAAGTCGCGCGCGCACTGCTGGTACATCGGGCGCTGGCTGGCGTCCCACAGCAGGTGGCGCAACTGCACCGGCGCCGCGGCGGCGTGGCTGGCCCCGGCCGCGAGCAGCGCAGCGGCCAGTGCGGCCAAGGTCTTGCTTGCGCGCATCATCACGTCCTCACCGGCCACCACTGAACTGCACCGACTCGACCACCCGCCGCCCGAAGACCATCAGCAGCAGCAACGTCGGCAGCACGGTGATCGTGCTGGCGGCCATCAGGCCGGACCAGTCGATCTGGCCCTGCGGGGTCTGTGACTTGAAGGCCTGCAGCGCCACCGGCAGCACCTGCATGTCCTCGCCCGGCGACACCACAAAGGGCCAGAAGAACTCGTTCCAGGCGCCGATGCCGGTGAGCATGGCGATGGTGGCCAGCGGGGTGGTGGACAGCGGCAGCACGATGCGGCGGAAGATGTAGAAGTGCGAGGCCCCATCCAGCAGGGCCGCCTCCTCCAGGTCACGCGGCACCGACAGGAAGAACTGCCGCAGAAAGAAGATCGAGAAGCCTGACATCAGCGCGAAGGGCGCCACCATGCCGGCCATTGTCCCCAGCCAGCCCAGGTCGCGGATCAGGATGAAGTTGGGGATGAACAGCACCACGCCGGGCAGCATCATCGAGCCGATGAAGGCGCCGAAGATCAGACGGCGTCCGGGGAACTCCAGCCGTGCGAAGGCATAGGCCGCCATTGCACTGTTGGTGGTCTGCAGGATCACCACCAGCGCCGTGAACAGCAGCGAGTTCAGCAGGGCGCGGACAAAGTTGACCTCGGCACCTGAGCCGCCCAGCGCCAGGCTCTGCTCGGCATCCAGGCCGCCGGCGACGCGCACGAAGTTGACCCCCGTCGGCTCACTGGGCCACCAGTCGGCCGCATGCGCGTACAGCGCCTGCGGATGCTCGACAGCGGTCTTGAGCATCACCAGCAGCGGCGCCACGGTCAGCACCAGCATGGCAGCCAGCGCAGCCCAGGCCAGCAGGCGGCCAAGGCCGGGCGGCGGGTTCGGGGAGGCGTGGTCCATGGTTCAGGCCAGGTCGTTCTGGTCGGCGCGCATCAGGCGCATCTGCAGCACCGTGTAGAGCAGCATCACCGCGCACAGCACCATCGACATCGCCGAGGCATAGCCCATCTTCAGGAAGCCGAAGGCGTTCTGGACGATGTAGTGCACGATGACCCGCGTGGCATCCTGTGGACCGCCCTTGGTGGTCACGGCCACGGTGTCGAAGATCTGCAGCGAGCCGGTCACGCTGGTCACCAGCACAAAGACCATCACCGGCCGCAGCAGCGGCAGCGTGATGCGGCGGAACATCTGCCACTCGCTGGCGCCCTCCATCGCCGCGGCCTCGTAGAGCGTGCGCGGAATGTTCTGCAGCCCGGCCAGAAAGAGCATCGCCACCAGGCCCATGTGGCGCCAGACGTTGACCGCCGCCACTGTGGCCAGGGCCTGGTCGGCCCCCGAGAAGAAGGGCTGGCGCTCGCCACCCAGCTGCTCGATCAGCGCGTTGACCGCGCCCAGCGCCGGGTCCAGCATCCACAGCCAGACCAGCGCCACCAGCACGTTGCTGAGCAGGTAGGGCAGCAGCACCACAGACTTGACGAACAGCGAGCGCGTGAGCCGGTCCATCGCCACGGCCAGGCCCAGGCCCAGCATAGTTTGCAGCGGGATGTTCATCAGCGCGTAGCCCAGCGAGAGCTTCATGCCCTGCCAGAAGCGTTCGTCGTGCCACAGGCGCTGGTAATTGGCCCAGCCCACGTCACGTGGCGGACGCAGCAGGTTCCAGTCGGTGAAGCTGATTTCCACCGCGCGCAGCGCCGGCAGCGCGTAGAACAGCACAAAGCCCAGCAGCGCGGGCGCAATCATGGCCCAGGCCGTCCAGGCTTCGCGACCGGGCAGCGCGGTGCGCCAGGCCGCTTGGGCGGGGGCTTCATGGTCCGTCATGGCGCTAATGTTATTAGCATTCACTTCAGCAATCATGAGGGACAACCCGCAGCGAACCCGCTCTATGCCCTATCGGGTGCGTGAGCGCGCGACGGCTGCGGGTTATCACCAGTGATTGATAATATTATCAACGCGACAATCCGGTCCCGTTCCCAGCCCTCCACCTCCCCATGGCCAGCGTCGAACTCCAATCCGCCCACAAGTCCTACGGCAACGCCGTGACGGTGCTGCGCGACGTCAACCTGGCCGTGGCCGATGGCGAGTTCTGCGTGTTCGTCGGGCCGTCGGGCTGCGGCAAGTCCACCCTGCTGCGCAGCATCGCTGGTCTGGAACGGCTGAGCAGCGGCCGTCTGCTGATCGGTGGCCGCGAGATGAACGACGTGGCTCCGGCGCGGCGCGGCGTGGCCATGGTCTTCCAGAGCTACGCACTGTTCCCGCACCTGACTGTCTACGAGAACCTGGCCTTCGGCCTGACGCTGGCCAAGGTCGACAAGGCCGTGATCGACGCCAAGGTGCAGGAGGCAGCACGTGTGCTGCAACTGCAGCCCTACCTTGACCGCAAGCCCAAGGCCCTCTCGGGTGGCCAGCGCCAGCGCGTGGCCATCGGCCGTGCCATCGTGCGCGAGCCGGGCGTGTTCCTGTTCGACGAGCCGCTGTCCAACCTGGACGCCGCGCTGCGCGCCCAGACCCGCTTCGAGATCGCTCGCCTGCACCGCAGCTTCGGCCAGGCCAGCACGATCTACGTCACCCACGACCAGGTCGAGGCCATGACCCTGGCCGACCGCATCCTGCTGCTGCACGCCGGGGAGGCCGTCGCCCGGCACGGCAGCGTGGCCCAGTTCGGCACGCCGCTACAGCTCTACCACCACCCGCGCAGCGTCTTCGTCGCCGGCTTCATCGGCTCACCCAAAATGAACTTCCTGCCCGGTACGCTGCTGTCGGCCGGACCGGCCGAGGCCCGGGTGCGCCTGCGCTGCGGCACCGAGCTGACGGTGGCCGCCGATGCGCAGCGCCTGACGCCTGGCGCCGAGGTGCAGGTGGGCATCCGGCCCGAGCACGCCGAGGCCGGCGCCGGCACCCAGCACCTGGTGCGCGAAGTGCTGTGGCAGGAGCGCCTGGGTGACAGCACCTGCCTCTACCTCGACAGCGGCACCCCCGGCTTGCCCTGGGTCTTGCGGGTCGACGGCCGTGCCTGCGCCGAGCCGGGCCAGCGGGTGGCGATGTCGCTGCCAGCCAGCCACCTGCACCTCTTCGACGCCGACGGCTGGGCGCTGGAACGCCGTGTCGACATCGCCGACCAGTCCCTGGCCCTGACCGCCTGAGTCCCTCACGCCAAAGACCCCCGCCATGACCTACACCGCCCTGCCCAACAGCCCGGCCGAGTTCCTCGTCCTGCATGGCCGCGACAGCTCCCTGGTGATTGAGCACCACACCGACGAAGGTCCTTTGTGGCGCTACTGGGGGCCGCGCCTGGCCGACGGCAGCACGCCCGGCTTGCCCCTGCGCGAGAGCCGACCACTGCCGTCCTTCATGCTCGACCATGACCAGCCGCTCACCGTGATGCCGGGTTTCGGCGTAGGCTGGTTCGGCCAGAGCGCGCTGCTGGCGCACCGCGACGGGCGCGATTTCTCGCTGGCCTTCCAGCGAGCTGAGGTGCACTGGCGCGAGCCGAGCCGCGCGCTGGAGCTGCTGCTGCACGACGACACCGCGCGCCTGCAGGCGCGGCTGACGCTGTCGCTCGATGCGCACGACGTGCTGCGCGTGCAGACCACGCTGAGCAACCTGGGTGATGCACCCCTGGAGATTCAGTGGCTGGCCGCCGCCACGCTGCCCCTGCCGGCCGAGGCGAATGCGGTGCGCAGCTTCGCCGGCCAGCACAACCACGAGTTCCTGCTGCAAGCGGATGCGCTGTCGCGCAGCACCTGGCGTCGCGAGAGCCGGCGCGGCCGCACCAGCCACGACAACTGGCCAGGCGCGGTGGTCACCACCCCCGGCGCCACCGAGCACCAGGGCCTGGTCTTCGGCGCCCACCTGGCCTGGTCGGGCAACCACCAGCAGAGCATCGAGTGGCTGCACGACGGCAGCTACCAGTGGCAGCTGGGCGAGTGGTTGGCGCCCGGTGAGGTGCTCCTCGCCCCCGGCGCGTCGCTGAGCACGCCCGAGGTGGTGGCCAGCCTGTCCACCGCCGGCCTGAATGGCCTGGCCGCCAATTTCCACGCCGAACTGCGCCGCCGCCTGCCCTGGAAGGGCGGGCGCATGAAGCCGCGGCCGGTGCACCTCAACACCTGGGAGGGCCTGTACTTCAACCACCAGCTGCCGGACCTGATGGCGCTGGCCGATGCCGCTGCGGAGGTAGGCGTCGAGCGCTTCGTGCTGGACGACGGCTGGTTCCTCGGCCGCCACCACGACCGCGCCGGCCTGGGCGACTGGTGGGCCGACCCCAGCAAGTACCCCGACGGCCTGGCGCCGCTGGCGCACCATGTCGTGGCGCGCGGCATGGCCTTCGGCCTGTGGTTCGAGCCCGAGATGGTCAACCCAGACAGCGAGCTGCACCGGGCCCACCCCGACTGGGCGCTGCAGCTTCACGGCCGTCCCATGCTCACCGCGCGCCACCAGCTGGTGCTCGACATCTCGCGGCCCGAGGTGTCGCAGTACCTGTTCGAGAAGATCGACGCGCTGCTGTCCACGCTGCCGATCAGCTACATCAAGTGGGACCACAACCGCGACCTGGCCGCGGCCGGTCTGGCCGATGGCCGGCCCGGCTGGCATGTGCAGGTGGATGCCGCCTACGCACTGATGCAGCGCCTGCTGGACCAGCACCCGGCGCTGGAGATCGAGAGCTGCTCCGGCGGCGGCGGCCGCATCGACTTCGGCGTGCTGCGCCACACCCACCGCGTCTGGACCAGCGACTGCATCGATGCCGGCTCGCGGGTGTCGATCCAGCGCCACTTCCTGCAGTTCTTCCCGCCCGAGGTGATGGGCGCCCACATCGGCACCGCGCCGGCGCACTCCACCGGCCGCAGCCAGGCCATGGCCTACCGCGGCGCTGTGGCCCTCAGCGGCCACCTGGGCGTGGAGCTGGACGTGCGCCACCTGGACGCCGACACCCGCCAGCAGCTGTGCGGCTGGATCGCGCTGTACAAGCAGTGGCGCGACCACATCCATGCCAGCCGCACCTGGCTGGGCGAAGCCGGCGACCATGTGGTCTGGCAGGTCCACGGCCAACCCGGGGGCGACGACTTCCTCTTCATCAGCCTGCGCACGGCGCCCAGCGGCCACCGCTATCAGCGCACGGCCAAGCTGTCGATGCTGGAGGCCGGCGCGCGCTACCGACTGCGCGTGGTCACGCCCGACGGCCTGCCCGAGGGCCAGCTCTACTGCGGCAGCGCGCCCTTCTTCGACACCCTGCGCACGCCCGAAGGCGTGGTGCTGGACGGCGACTGGCTGCGGCACGGTGGCCTGCCCTTGCCGCGCAGCTTGGCCGAGACCGGCTTCATCGTCCACCTGCACAAGCTCTGAGCCATGTCCGAGGCCTTTGATCCCGCCGAGCACTCGCACCGGCGCCGCAACCCGCTGACCGGCCAGTGGGTGCTGGTGTCGCCGCACCGCGCCAAGCGCCCCTGGCAGGGCGCCCAGGAGGCCGCCGACGAGCGCCGCGCGCCCGCCCACGACCCCGGCTGCTACCTGTGCGCCGGCAACGCCCGTGTCACCGGCGAGCGCAACCCCGACTACCGCGGCCCCTTCGTCTTCACCAATGACTTTGCCGCGATGATGGCCGACGCCCCGGACGCCCCCGAGGCGGCCGATCCACTGTTCAGCACCCAGGTGGCGCGCGGCACCAGCCGGGTCATCTGCTTCTCGCCCGACCACGGCCGCACGCTGCCCGAGCTGGCGCACGCCGAGGTGCGCGCGGTGGTCGACACCTGGTGCGCACAGAGCGCCGAGCTGGGCCAGCGCTGGCGCTGGGTGCAGGTGTTCGAGAACAAGGGCGCGGCCATGGGCTGCTCCAACCCGCATCCGCATGGCCAGGTCTGGGCCTGCGACTTCCTGCCCAACGAGGCCGCCACCGAGGACCGCGAACAGCTCGCCTACCGCGCCGCCCACGGCCGCCCGCTGCTGCTGGACGTGGCGCTGCGCGAGGCGGGCGGTGAGCGCGTGGTGGTCAGCAACGCCCACTGGCTGGCCATCGTGCCCTACTGGGCCACCTGGCCCTTCGAAACCCTGCTGCTGCCGCGCTTCGCGGTGCAGCGCCTGCCGGATCTGACCGATCTGCAGCGCGAGGACCTGGCCGCCGCCGTGCGCGAACTGACTGCCCGCTACGACAACCTGTTCCAGTGCAGCTTCCCGTACTCGATGGGCTGGCACGGTGCGCCCTTCGGCGACGGCGACACAGCCCACTGGCAGCTGCACGCGCACTTCTACCCGCCGCTGCTGCGTTCGGCCACGGTGCGCAAGTTCATGGTCGGCTTCGAGATGCTGGCCGAGGCACAGCGCGACCTGACGCCCGAGCAGGCCGCCGCCCGACTGCGCGCCCTGCCCGCCACCCACTACCGCGAGCGCGAGCAGTCATGAGCAGTCCCCTGATCCAGCGCGCCATCGCCAGCTACATCGGCGCTTTCGATGCCCCGCCCCAGACCCTGGTGCAGGCCCCCGGCCGCGTCAACCTGATCGGCGAGCACACCGACTACAACGACGGCTTCGTGCTGCCCTGCGCGATCGACTTCCACACCGTGGTCGCCATCGGCCCGCGCCGCGACGGCCGGGTGCGCGTCATTGCCGCCGACCTGAACCATGCCGGCGACGAGTTCACGCTCGGTGAGACCATTGCCCATGCCGGTCCCCGCTCGGCCTGGGCCGACTACGTCCGCGGTGCGGTACAGATGGCCGTGCGGGAAGGCCTGCCGCTGGCCGGCGCCAACCTGGCCATCGCCGGCGACGTGCCGCAGGGCGCCGGGCTGTCCTCCTCGGCGGCGCTGGAAGTGGCGGTGCTGCAGGCGCTCAAGTCGCTGCTGGACTCGCCCGTGCCCTCGCCCACGCGGCTGGCGCAGCTGGCACAGGCCGCCGAGAACGACTACGTCGGCTGCCAGTGCGGCATCATGGACCAGCTGATCTCGGCCTGCGGCCGCGCCGACCACGCGCTGCTGATCGACTGCCGCAGCCTGGAGGCCCGCCCAGCTCCGCTGCCCGACGATATGGCGGTGATGATCGTGCACTCACGCGTCCGCCGCGGCCTGGTCGAGAGTGCCTACAACGAACGTCGGCAGCAGTGCGAACAAGCCGCACGGCATCTGGGCGTCAGCCACCTGCGGGACGCTTCCCTGACCCAGCTGGTGGCCGCTGGGTGGCACTTGGATGATGTCGTGTTCCGGCGCGCCCGCCATGTGATCACAGAAAACGCACGCACGCTGGCCGCCCATGAGGCGCTGACCCGCGGCGACCTGGTGACCATGGGACGTCTGATGGCCGAATCGCATGTGTCGATGCGAGATGATTTCGAGATCACGGTACCCGCCATCGATGACCTGGTGACCTTGCTTCAGGCCGAGATCGGGCCGCAGGGCGGCGCACGCATGACAGGCGGTGGCTTTGGCGGCTGCTGCGTCGCCCTGATGCCGACCGACCAGACCGAGCGTGTGGCTGCCGCCGTCGAGGCAGGCTACCGCAGCCCTGACGGCGATCCGCCTCGCATCTGGGTCACCCGCGCCGTAGATGGCGCCGGCCCGCTGCCCCGCTGAGCCCGGACCATGCCACGCGTCCTGCTCACCGGTGCCACCGGCTACATCGCCTCCCACACCTGGCTCGCCCTGTGGTCCGCCGGCTTCGAGGTGGTGGGGCTGGATGACTTCTCCAACAGCTCACCCGAGGTGCTGCGTCGGCTCGCCGAACTGGGCGGACAGGCGCCGGTCTTCGTGCAGGCCAGCGTGACCGATGGCGCCGCGCTGGACCGGGTCTTCGCCGCACAGGCGATCGACGCGGTGGTGCACTTCGCCGCCTTCAAGGCGGTGGGTGAATCGACCGCCGAGCCGCTGAAGTACTACGCCAACAACCTGGGCGGCCTAATCACCACCTGCCAGGCCATGGGCCGCGCGGGCGTCAAGACCATCGTCTTCAGCTCCAGCGCCACCGTCTACGGCACGCCGCAGTTTCTGCCCTACACCGAGGCGCATCCGCTGGACGCGATGAATGTGTATGGCCGCACCAAGCTGATGGGCGAGCAGATCCTGCGCGATCTGGAAGCTGCCGATCCTGCTTGGAACATCGCCTGGCTGCGCTACTTCAACCCGGTGGGCGCGCACGAGAGCGGCCGCATCGGCGAGGACCCGCGCGGCGTGCCCAACAACCTGATGCCCTATGTGCAGCAGGTGGCGGTGGGCCGGCGGCCCTTTCTGTCGGTCTTTGGCGGCGACTACGACACGCCCGACGGCACCGGTGTGCGCGACTACCTGCATGTGATGGACCTGGCCGAAGGCCATGTGGCCGCGCTGCGCTACCTGCTGGAGCAAGGCCGGTCGGTCACCGTCAACCTGGGCACCGGCGTGGGCTACAGCGTGCTCGACCTGGTGCGGGCCTTCGAGAAAGCCGCCGGCAAGCCCATCCCGTACAGAACAGTGGACCGCCGCCCCGGCGACTTGCCCAGCTACTACGCCGACGCCACCCTTGCGCGCGAGCTGCTGGGCTGGCGGGCCACGCGCAGCCTGGATCAGATGTGCGCCGACGCCTGGCGCTGGCAGAGCGGCAATCCCCACGGCTATTTGTCACCCTGAGACAATCGCGCTGTCCCCCGCCGCCTGTCTGTCATGAACTCCAGCCGCCTGTCCAAACCGAAGACACGACGACCGACCATGACGGATGTCGCCAAGGCTGCAGGCGTCTCGCAGTCCACGGTGTCCATGGTGCTCAACAACGCGACGGGCGCTCGGCTGTCGGCGGATACGCGCGCCCGAGTGCTTCAGGAGGCGATGGCGCTGGGCTACCGGTTGCCGCACCGTGATCCCAGTGTGATCGCGGTCCAAGCCAAACAGCAGGCGGTGATCGGCTATCTGGTCGACGAAATCTCGACCAGCCCCCATCCGGTGGTGAGCCTGGATGGGGCGCGCGATGCCGCCTGGGAGCAAGGGTATGTGCTCCAGGTCGCGGTGACACGCAATAACGCCGAGCAGGAGAACGCGACCATCACCGCGCTGCTCAGTCAGCCTGGGCTGTTGGGCGTTGTCTATTCCACCATCTTCACCCGCCAGGTCGAGGTGCCGGAGGCATTGCTGACGCGACCACTGGTACTCCTGAACTGCCATGACGACCAACGTCGCCTTCCTGCCGTGCTGCCCAGCGAAGTGGCAGGTGGGCATGCCGCCACCGAGCACCTGATCGCCCAGGGCCACACGCGGATCGCCTTCATCAACGGTGAGCCCTGGATGGAGGCGGCGCAGGACCGCCTCAAGGGCTACCGCCGCGCGCTGGCCACGGCCGACCTGCCCTTCGAACCGCAACTGGTTCGAGAAGGCGACTGGATGTCGGGCAGTGGCTATGAGCACACGTTGGCATTGATGGCCCTTCCGCGCCCGCCCAGTGCCATCTTCTGTGCCAATGACCTGATGGCCCTGGGTGCGCTTGAAGCCCTGAAGCACCTCGGGCTGCGCGTACCCGCGCAGGTGTCCGTGATCGGCTACGACGACCAGGAAATCTCCCGCCACACCCACCCGCCGCTCACGACCCTGGTGCTGCCCAATGAGGAAATGGGGCGCACGGCTGTCGAGCTGCTGTTGTCGTTGGCCGCCGGCGAGCGGCCTCCGCGCGCGGTGACCAAGATTGGCGGACCGGTGGTGGTCCGGGAATCCGTCGGACCGCGTGCAGATGAGACGCGCGCCTGAGCGCTACCTGACCCGCTTGACGCTGCAGGCATCGCCGATACTGCCGCCATGCCCGACACCCACACCCTGCTGCTCTTCATCGGGGCCGGCTGGCTGCTGAACCTGACGCCCGGCCCCGACGTGCTGTGCATCGTCAGCCACGCGCTGCGCGGCGGCCGGCGGGTGGGCGTGGCGGCGGCGCTGGGCGTGGTGGCCGGCTGCTTCGTCCATGTGCTGGGCGCGGCGCTGGGCCTGGGCGTGCTGCTGGCCGGCTCGGCGCTGGCCTTTGGCGTGCTGAAGTGGGCGGGCGCGGCCTACCTGTTCTGGATGGGCGCCCGGGCGCTGCTGCAGCGCGGCGGCCAGGCGACGCCACTGGCGGGCGCTGCGGTGTCCGCAGACCTGGCCGGCGCCTTCCGCCGCGGCTTCACCACCAACGTGCTCAACCCGAAGGTGGTGATCTTCTTCCTGGCCTTCCTGCCGCAGTTCATCGCACCCGATGCCGCCAACAAGACGGCGGTGTTCCTGGCGCTGGGCGTGATCTTCAACCTGGGCAGCCTGCCGGTGAACCTGGGCTGGGCCTGGGCCGCGGCCTGGATGGCGGGTCACCCCGCGGTGCAGCGCCGCCTGCACTGGTTGGACCGCGTGGCCGGGCTGCTCTTCATCGGCTTCGGCGTGAAGCTGCTGATGAGCGAGCGCGCTGTCTGATCAGCGCGCCGGCACCTCGCGCGGCACGCGCACGAACAGCGTGGCCACGGCCGCGCACAGCAGCAGCGCACCGCCCAGCATCACCACGTTGCGCGGATCGCCGCCCAGCCAGCTGCGGTAGATGAAGGGCAGGGTGGCGCTCTGGATCAGCATGGGGATCACGATCATCATGTTGAAGATGCCCATGTAGACCCCGGTGCGCTGCGGCGGGATGCTGCTGGCCAGCATCACGTACGGATTGCCCATGATGCTGCCCCAGGCCAGGCCCACGCCGATCATCGGCAGGAAGATCATCCAGCGGTCGTGCAGGCCCGGCAGCAGCAGCATGCCCACACCGCCGGCGGCCAGGCAGAAGGCGTGCACCTTGCCGGCGCCCAGGCGGCGCGTGAACGGCACCATCGCAAAGGCCGCCACGCAGGCGATCAGGTTGTAGAACGCACCGGCCTGGCCGTAGGCCAGCGAGGCCTCGCGGAAGGCGGCGCTGTTGGGGTCGGTGGTGTCGAACACCGAGCGCGCCACCGCGTGGATCACGTACTGCCAGTAGCAGACCATGGCGTACCACTGGAACAGCTTCATCACCGCCAGCTGGCGCATCGCGGTGGGCATGTCGCGGATCGCGTCCCAGATCTCGCGCAGCGTGGCGCCCAGGCCGGTCTTCAGTGCGGCGATCTCGGCGCGTTGGTCGTCGGTCAGGGGCAGTTCAGGGACGCGGCGGATGCTGTACCAGATGGTCACGAAGGACAGCACGGCGCCGATCAGGAAGGACAGCTTGGTGATCACCGGGATGCCATTGGCGTCCAGCGCGTCGCGGTTCATGCCCAGCCAGACCAGGATCGAGGGTGACAGGTAGCTCAAGGTTTGAGCCAGCCCGGTGAAGGCGCTCTGGGTGAGGAAGCCCTGGGCGTGCTGCGAGGGGTCGAGCCGGTCGCTGACGTAGGCGCGGTAGGGCTCCATCGTGATGTTGTTGGCCGCGTCCAGGATCCACAGCAGCGCCGCCGCCATCCACAGCGCCGAGCTGTAGGGCATGGCGAACAGGCTCAGCGAGCACAGGATCGCGCCGATCAGGAAATAGGGCGTGCGCCGGCCGCGCGGCGACAGCGTGCGGTCGCTCATCGCACCGACGATGGGCTGCACCAGCAGGCCGGTGACCGGCCCGGCCAGGTACAGCAGCGGCAGCGCCGATTCGTCGGCCCCGAGGATGCCGTAGATCGGGCTCATGTTGCCCTGCTGCAGGCCAAAGCTGAACTGCAGGCCCAGGAAGCCCACGTTCATCTGGACGATCTGGCGGGGCGAGAGGATGGGCTTGGCGGCGCTCATGGTGGCGGTGGCGTCGGGCGGCCTGCGGCCCCCGGGTGTCGATGCGATGCCGCGATCGTCGCATCGCATCGCAATCGATTGCAATGCCGGTTTTCCCGGAGGGACGGGCGCTACGACGCCACGAGCCCGCGCCGCTGCCGCTTGGCCTCGTACATGCGGCGGTCCGCCGCCTGCAGCAGGGTGGCGGCGTCGAGACCGTCCTCGGGCGTTGCCGCACCGCCGATGCTGCCACCCAGCCACAGCGGTACCCCGCGCGCCAGGACGTCGCCGTCCAGCCGGGCCTGCAGGCGTTGGATGGTGGCCGACAGGCTGCCGGGTTCGCTGGCGCCGCACAGGATCACACCGAACTCGTCGCCGCCCAGCCGGGCCACGGTGTCGGCCTCGCGCGCGGCGGCTTGCAGGCGGCGGCCGAACTCCACCAGCGCCGCGTCGCCCACCAGGTGGCCATGGGTGTCGTTGATCGGCTTGAGGCCATCCACGTCGATGGCCAGCACCGCCACCGGCGGCGCCTCGCGGCGGCCCTGGGCCAGCAGCACCCGCAGGCGGTCGAAGAACAGCCAGCGGTTGGCCAGGCCGGTCAGGTCGTCGTGGGTGGCGCGGTGGTACAGGCGGTCGCTGCCGTAGCGACCGGCCCAGTACATCGCGCCACCGACCACCTCGCTGAGCAGCTCCAGCGTGCGGCCGTCGGCGATCTCAAAGGCGCGTGTGCGGCGCGACATGACTTTCAGCACGCCCACCACGCCATCGCCGTGGCGCAGCGGCACCACCAGCATCGAGCGCAAACCGACCCGGGTGCAGGCGGCGCGGTCCACCCGATCGTCGCGGTCGGTGTCGTGCGACAGCAGCACGCGCTGCTCGGCCATGCAGCGGCCCGACAGGCTCTGATGCGCGCTCACCGGCATGCCCAACTGGCTCTCGGCCAGGCCGGTCACGGCGCGGTAGACCAGTTGCGGGCCGTCGAGCAACTCGATCGCTGCGCCGTCGGCGCCGACCAGCTCGGCCGAGCGCTGGACCACCAGGACCATCAGCGCGTCCAGGTCCAGACCCAGCTGCGCCACGGCGCTGTGCAGGTGGATGACTTCGAGCAGCGTGGACCGCGATGGCATGGTCCGTCCCTCCCTGGCTTGGACCGGTGAACTCGGCGCGGCTCAGGGGCGCCCGCCGACGCCGTCGATTATTCAGGGCCAGGCCGACGGCGGCAACCGCCGGGGCCGCTGACGCTCAGGCGCTGCTGTCGCGCAACACCAGCTCGGTCAGCAGCTGGCGCGAGGCCGGCCGGGCGCCTTCCAGCTGCTCCAGCAGCGCGGCCACCAGCTGTTCGCCGGCCGCCTCGATCGGCTGGCGCACCGTGGTCAGGCTGGGGTGGTAGTGGGCGGCCAGCGCGATGTCGTCGTAGCCGCCCACGCGCACCTGCTGCGGCACGCGCCGGCCCAAGCGCTGCAGCGCTCCGATCGCGGTCATGGCCATCAGGTCCGAGGCGCAGAACAGGGCGTCAAAGTCGGTGCCGTCGGAGAGCAGCGTCTCCACCGCTTGCTCGATGGCCGCCGCTTCGAATGGCACCTCGCGGGTCAGCCGGGCATCCGCGGTGCGACCCGCTTCGGCCAGGGCCTGCAGGTAGCCGCGGTGGCGCTGGCCGATTTCCTCCAGCGCGGTGTCGCCCATGAAGACGATGCGCTGCGCCCCGCGCTCGATCAGGTGGCGCGTCAACTGCTGGCCGCCGGCCACGTTGTCGCTGCCCACGGTGGCATAGGCCTGCCCGGGCAGCTGCGCGCCCCACACCACCAGCGGCACACCGCGCACCGCCAGCTCGTTGAGCTGTGCATGGTGGTGCCATTGGCCGATCAGCACGATGCCGGCCGCCCGGCCTGCCTCGTAACTTTGTGCCGCCTGGTCCAGGCGGTGGACATCGACGCGCGACACCA
This sequence comes from Ideonella aquatica, assembly GCF_018069755.1. GTDB lineage: Bacteria > Pseudomonadota > Gammaproteobacteria > Burkholderiales > Burkholderiaceae_C > Ideonella > Ideonella aquatica. Next base: position 25,241 of record NZ_JAGQDE010000010.1, read on the forward strand.
GCATCTCGTAGCCGCGGTCGGTCAGCGCGTCGGCCAGGCTGCCGATCAGGCTCAGGAAGAACGGGTCGGACAGATGTTGCCGCGTCGCCGGGTCATGCGGCACGACCACCGCGATCGTGCGGTTCTGCTTCAGGCGCAGGTTCTGCGCGCCCACGTTGATCGTGTAGTTCAGCGAACGCGCCAGCTCGGCCACGCGCAGGCGGGTGGCCTCGTTGACCAGCGTGCTGCCGGCCAGGGCGCGCGACACGGTGGACACCGACACCCCGGCCAGGCGGGCGATGTCGGCCATTTGCAGGCGGGAGGCCTTGCCGGCGGCAGGGGGCGCGGCAGGCGAGGACGGTGCGGACTTGGAACGCGGCATGGATGACGGCGAAGACACCGCCACCCGCGTCATGGGCGGGCGGCGCTGCCGTGCATGGTAATCGCACCCAAGCAATCATCGTCACCCGGTTTCACCGGGCGGGCGCCTCACTTGGCCGTGGGCATGACGAACTCGGCGCCCTTGGCGATGCTGGCCGGCCAGCGCTGCATGATCGACTTCTGCTTGGTGTAGAAGCGCACGCCCTCTTCGCCGTAGGCGTGCATGTCGCCGAACAGGCTCTTCTTCCAGCCACCGAAGCCATGCCAGGCCATCGGCACCGGGATGGGCACGTTGATGCCCACCATGCCGGCCTGCACGCGGCGGCCGAACTCGCGCGCGATGTTCCCGTCGCTGGTGAAGCAGGCCACGCCGTTGCCGTAGACATGCTCGTTGACCAGCTGCAGCGCCTCGGCAAAGTCCTTCACCCGCACGCAGGCCAGCACCGGGCCGAAGATCTCCTCCTGGTAGATGCGCATCTGCGGCGTGACGTGGTCGAACAGCGTGCCGCCGGTCCAGAAGCCGGTCTCATGGCCGGGCACGGTCAGACCGCGGCCATCGACCACCAGCTGCGCGCCTTCTTCCACGCCCAGCGCCACATAGCCCTCGATGCGGTCACGTGCCTCGCGGGTGACGATCGGGCCCATCTCGGCGGCCAGCTCCAGGCCGTTCATGACCTTCAGCGCCTTGGCGCGCTCGGCCAGCTTGGGGACGATCTTGTCGGCCACGTCGCCCACCAGCACCGCCACACTGATCGCCATGCAGCGCTCGCCGGCCGAGCCGTAGGCGGCGCCGATCAGCGCGTCCACCGCCTGCTCGACATCGGCATCGGGCATCACCACCATGTGATTCTTGGCGCCGCCCAGGGCCTGCACGCGCTTGCCGTTCTTCGCACCGGTCTCGTAGATGTATTGGGCGATGGGGGTGGAGCCGACGAAGCTGACGGCCTTTACCTCAGGGTGGTTCAGCAGCGCGTCGACCGCCAGCTTGTCGCCCTGCACCACGTTGAACACGCCGTCGGGCAGGCCGGCCTGCTTCAGCAGCTCGGCGATGAACAGGCTGGGGCTGGGGTCGCGCTCGCTGGGCTTGAGGACGAAGGTGTTGCCGCAGGCCAGGGCCACCGGGAACATCCACATCGGGACCATGCAGGGGAAGTTGAACGGCGTGATGCCGGCCACCACGCCCAGCGGCTGTCGCAGCGTCCAGTTGTCGATGCCGGTGCCCACCTGGTCGGTGAAGTCGCTCTTGAGCAGCTGCGGCGCGCCGCAGGCGAACTCGACGATCTCGATGCCGCGCGTGACCTCGCCCTGCGCATCGGTGAAGACCTTGCCGTGCTCGGCGGTGATCATCGCCGCCAGCGTGTCCTTGTGCTGGTTCAGCAGGCCCAGGAAGGCATTCAGGATGCGGGCGCGGCGCAGCGGCGGGGTCTCGGCCCAGGCGGGGAAGGCGGTGGCAGCGGCGGCCACCGCGGCATGCACATCGGCCTCGGCCGCCAGGCGCACGTGGCGCGCCACCTCGCCGGTGGCCGGGTTGTAGACGGCCTGGCGGCGCTCACCCTGGCCGTTCACGGCCTGGCCGGCGATGAAGTGGCCGATGTCGGCGCGGGCGGTGTAGGACACGGGGGCGAGGGCCATGGGGGTCTCCGTCGGGCAGGCCTTGCGATGCGCGCCAGTCTAGGCAACTGAGCCCTTGCGCAGAAGACCGGCACGCTGGATTCATTGTTCGCCATAGTGAACAATCAAGGCCACCACACTCGCACCAATGACCAGCACCGACAACGCCCCTCGCCACCCGCCCTGGGCCCACCTGCATGCGTTGACCGTGCTGGGCGAGGCCGGCAGCTTCACCGCCGCCGCGCAGCGCCTGGGCTGGTCCAAGGCCTTGATGAGCCAGCGCGTGGCCGAGCTGGAAGCCCAGGCCGGCGTGCCGCTGGTGCGCCGCACCACCCGCAGCGTGCGCCTGACCGAAGCCGGCCAGCAGCTGGTGGACCGCAGCCGCAGCGCCTTTGCCGAGATCGACGCCGCGCTGGCCAGCGTGCGCGACCTGGCCGGCGCGCCGCGCGGCCTGTTGCGGGTCACCGCACCGGTGGCCCTGGCCCGCCAGCAGCTGCTGCCGCGCCTGCCCGATTTCCTGCGCCGCTACCCCGAGCTGCGGCTGGAGCTGGACCTGGCCGACCGCCTGGCCTCGCTGGCACAGGAGGGCTTTGACCTGGCGATCCGCCACACCCACGCGCCGCCCGACACCCATGTGGCCTGGCCGCTGTGCGAGACCCGCTCGGTGCTGGTGGCCAGCCCCGCCTACCTGCGCGCGCGCGGCGCGCCCGCGCACCCGCTGGACCTGAGCGCGCATGACTGCCTGTACTACCCGCGCCCCGGCGCCACGCCGGTCTGGCAGCTCGAAGCGCGCCAGGGCGGCGCGCGCCACCGCGTGGCGGTGGGCGGGCCACTGGCCGCCAACAACTCCGAGGCGCTGCGCGAGGCGGCGCTGGGCGACCTGGGCATCGCGCTGCTGCCGGACTTCAGCGCCCAGGCGGCGCTCGCCGCTGGCCGGCTGCGGCCGGTGCTGCCCGGCTGGCGGCCGGTGGGCGCCTTTGCCGAGCGGCTGTGGGCGATCCGGCCGCACACCGCCCAGGTGCCGCGCGGCGTGCAGGTCCTGGTGGCCTGGCTGCGCGAGGTGCTGGCGCACGGCTTCGGCCCGGCGGCGGCGCCCCAGACCGGTGCGGCGCGGGCAAAAAAAACGACCTGACCCTTGCGGGCCAGGTCGGCAAGTCCTCCAGGAGGACGTCGTTGGGACCGGTGCGCATGCACTGAAGCAGCGCTTGAAAACCAATGTAGCAGCCCTGCCGTGGTGCCAATCCCCCAACTTAAGGGACATGTGTCGCCGTTACCACGGCTTTGCGCGCTTGTGCCGGCTCTGAAAGTCGGCCCACTGACGGTCGCCGCGGCGACAATCCCGCCATGTCCTCTCCCTTTGCCGATCCGCGCCCGCCCCTGACCGACGCCGAGATGGCCGAACTGGAGCGCCGCCTGGACGAGCTGCCCGACATCCTGGAGCCTCTGGACCTGGGCATGGCCGACGGCTACCTGGTCGGCGTGCTGCTGCAGCCCAGGCCGGTGGCCGAGCCCGACTGGCTGCGTTACGTGCTGGATGCTGACGGCCGGGTACCGCCCTGCGACATCGACCCCGAGCCGATCGCCGCACTGCTGCGCCGCCGCCACGCCGAGCTCAACCGCGCCATCCACCACCGCCAGTGGTTCGACCCCTGGGTCTTCGAGCTCGATGACGAGGCCGACCCGCTGGAGACCGTGCTGCCCTGGGTGGCCGGCTTTGCCATCGCGATGGAGCATTTCCCGGCGCTCACCCGCATCGACAGCGCCGAGCTGCTGGAGCCGCTGGCCGTGCTGTACCGCAGCTTCGACCCCGAGGATCTGGAAGACGCCGACGAGCTGCTGGCGCTGATCGAGGAGCTGGAGCCGCCGGCCGATCTGGCCGATGCGGTGGAGGCGCTGGTCAGCTCCAGCCTGCTGATTGCCGACGTGAGCCGGCCGCAGCACGGCCAGAGCGCTGCGCGCGCTGGCGCGCGCACGCCGCGGCGACCGGGTGGCGGTGGCGGCAAGCCCCGCTCCGGCCCACCGCGCGGCCGTCGTTGATCAGCCGCTGATCAGCCGCTGATCAGCCAAATACCCGCGCCGCGTGCAGGCCCAGACCCTGGGCCACGCTGGCCAGCCGGTCGCCCCGCACGCAGCGGGCGCTCACATACGGTGCAGCGATGCGGGTGCTGAGCGGCGCCAGGCCGGTGGAGCCGCCGGTCAGGTAAACCGCCTCGATCGCCGCCGGCGCCACGCCCGCCCGGCGCACCGTCTCCAGCCCGGCCTGCACGATGCGCTCGAGGTCGGTTTCCAGCGCGTCCAGCGCCTGCGCCTCGTCCAGATGGCTGGCCAGGCCGGGCTCCACCGCATCCAGATCGATCGGCGCCGCCTGCCCCTCGGCCACCGCGATCTTGGCCGCCTCGGCCGCCGCCATCAGGCCGTGGCCCAGGCGCTGGTCGATGATGGCCATCAGCCGCGCATGCAGGCCCCAGTCGGCGTAGAAGGTCTTCATGCGGCGCAGCTCCATCACCCGCTGCGGCAGGTAGACGGTGTTGATCAGGTGCCAGGTGGCCAGGTCGAAGTAGACCTTGCTGGGCACCTCGCGCTCCACCGGCTTGGGGCCGCGCGCCTTGTAGCCGGCCAGCGGCAGGATGGCAGCCAGCTCCACATGGCGGTCGAAATCGGTGCCGGCCACGTGCACGCCGTGGCTGGCCAGGATGTCGTCGGCGCGCTCGGTGCGGCCGCGCCGCGCCGGCCCCACCCGCACCACCGAGAAGTCCGAGGTGCCGCCGCCGATGTCGGCCACCAGCACCAGCTGCTCATGGTCCACCGTGGCCTCGTAGTCCAGCGCGGCGGCGATGGGCTCGAACTGGAAGGCCACCTCGTCGAAGCCCACGCTGCGCGCCGCGGCCTCCAGCGCGGCCTGGGCCTGGGCGTCGCGCTCGGGGTCGTCGTCGACGAAGTAGACCGGCCGGCCCAGCACCGCACGGCGCAGCGGTGCGCCCACCTGCGCCTCGGCCAGCGACTTCAGGTGGCGCAGGTAGCCGCCGATCACGTCGGCATAACGCACCGCGCGGCCAGCGCCCACGTCGGTGGCCTGGTCCATCAGCGCCGAGCCCAGCACGCTCTTCATCGAGCGCATCAGCCGGCCTTCCTGGCCCTCCACATAGGCGGCCAGCGCGGCGCGGCCGAACAGGCGGCGCGGCTCCTCGTGGGCGGCCAGGCCCTCCAGCGCGTAGAACACCGCGGTGGGCATGGTCGGCTGGCCGTCTTCCACCGGCACCAAGCCCATGCGGCCGTCGGCGGCGGGCACGGCGATGGCCGAGTTGGAGGTGCCGAAGTCGATCGCGCAGAAGGAATGCGTCATGCCGCGCCCGTCAGGAAAAGGGCGCGGATGATACGCGAGCCGCGCAGCGGCGGCAGCGGGCTCAGGCGGCGGCGGTGACCGGCGCGCGGCGGCCGGTCTCGACCGGACCGCAGAAGCCGAAGTCCAGCTGCGGCTGGCGGCCGGCGATCAGCTCGGCCAGCGCGCGGCCCGAGCCGGCGCCGTGGGTCCAGCCCAGCGTGCCGTGGCCGGTGTTGAGCCACAGGTTGCCCCACTTGGGCGCGCGGCCGATGTAGGGAATGTTGGTCGGCGTGCTGGGGCGCAGGCCGGCCCAGAAGTTGGTTTCGGTGGTATCGGCCACGCCGGGGAACAGCTCCTCGTAGCGGGTCACCAGGGCCTGGCAGCGCACGCGGGCGGTGTGGCCGTCCAGGCTGGTGTCGTAGCCCGAGAGCTCGGCGGTGCCGGCGATGCGGATGGTGTCGCCCAGGCGCGAGATCGCCAGCTTGCGGGTGTCGTCCATCAGGCTGACCACGCTGGCGTCCTGCGGGCGCTTGAGCTTGAGCGTGGCCGAGTAGCCCTTGGCCGGGTAGATGTCCAGGCTGACGCCCAGGCGGCGCAGCAGCGGGGCGCTGTACGAGCCCATGGCCACCACCACCTGCTCGCCGTCGATCGTGCGGGCCAGGCCATTGGCCCGCTCGGCCACGCGCACGCCGCTGACCTGGCCGGCGGCGGTCTCGAAGCCCAGCACGTCGTGGCCCCACAGGAACTGCACGCCGCGCTCGGCGCAGCGGCGCGCCAGCTCCTGGGTGAAGACGCGGGCGTCGCCCGATTCATCGCTGGCGGTGAAGGTGCCGCCTTGGATGTTGGGGCCGAAGGTGGCCAGCGCGGGCTCGACCTTCAGCACCTCCTCGCGCGTCAGGATCTTGCGGTCCACGCCGTGGCGGCGCATCAGCTCGGCGGCGGCAAAGCCGGCCTCGGCGTCGGCGGCCGACGAGAAGAAGTGCAGGATGCCGCGCTCCAGCCGCTGGTAGGCGATGCCGGTCTCGGCCACCAGGGCCTTGAGCGACTCATGGCTGTAGGCGCCCAGCGCCACCAGCTGCTGCACGTTGCGGGCGAAGGCCGCGTCGGTGCACTGGGTCAGGAACTTCAGGCCCCAGCGCCACTGGTGCGGGTCCAGGCGGGGGCGGAACAGCAGCGGCGAGTCCTCGCGCAGCAGCCACTTGGCCACCTTCAGCGGCGCGCCGGCATTGGCCCAGGGCTCGCAGAAGCTGACCGAGATTTGCGCGCCGTTGGCGAAGCTGGTTTCCAGCGCGGCGTCGTCCTGTCGGTCGACCACCGTGACGCGGTGGCCCTGGCGGGCCAGGTACCAGGCGGTGCTGATGCCGATGATGCCGGCACCAAGGACGATCACATGCTGGTTCGACTGCGACTTCATGACGCTCACCTCGTGGGGGGTTGTGGACCTCCGCGACGGGGAGCGCGGGGCAGTGAGCGCATTCTCGGCAGCCGGGCCTAGTTCATGAAGGGAAATTCGCCAAAATCAATATTCATTAGGGCGACTAATAGATGTCCGGTGGCCGTGCCTCGGGCTTGATTTCGACCGCCGCCGGCCGAAGTCAAGGCCAAGAACCCAGCCCGCCGGAGACCCCATGCCCGCCCCCGCCCGCCCCAGCCTGTGGAACCGCCTGTTCGCGCGCAGCACTGCACCGCGTGCCGAGGACGACGACGACGCAGCCGGCCTGGGCACTGCCTTTGGCCTGGACTATGTGCTGGACGAGGTGCCGGTGCCGATGCCCTGGCAGGTGGCCGACGAGGTGCAGGCCCCGCCGCGGGCGTGATCAGCGCACCAGCAGGACCGGCGTCTTGCAGTGGGCCATCACCTTGGTGGCCACCGAGCCCATGACCAGGTTGCCCAGCGACGAGTGGCCGTGTGAGCCCATCACCAGCAGGTCGAAATCGCCCTTGTCGGCGGTGGCGGCGATGACCTCGGCCGCCGAGCCCACCTTGGAGACGTAGGTGGCCTCGATGCTCTGGCGCTTGAAGAAGGCGCGGATGGGCTTGAAGACCTTCTCGGCCTCGTCGTCGTAGTAGCCCTTGAGCAGGGCCTTGTCCAGCACGGCCGACGCGCGCGGCGGCACCGGGCTGACGGCATTCACGACGGTAAAGCTGTTGCCGCGCACCAGCCACTCGTCGTGGGCCGCCAGGTAGGCCAGCATGCGCTTGGTAAAGGAACTGCCATCGACGGCGACGAGGATCTTCATGGGGGGTACTCCGCGGTGGAATCGATGGGGTCAGTGTCGCACGCAGCCGCAGTGGAGCGCATGCGCAATTGCCACATGCTGAGCCTCGTCAGGGCGGTGCTCAGACCTCGATCAGGCGCAGCGCATCCCAGCCCTCGTCCTCGCCCTTGGACACCAGGCCGCGCGCCTGACAGACCACCCGCGCTGGCGCCCGGCCCGGCCGCGGCAGCGCATAGGCATGGCGGCAGTGCACATGGCCGTGCAGCCACAGGTCGGCGCGGGTGACCAGGTCCTCGTCGTCATTGCAGAAGCTGGCCGTGCCGGGCTGGCGGCCGTAGCGCGGGTCGGCGCTGCGCAGGCTGGGCGCGAAGTGGGTGATGACCAGGGTCGCGTCCCAGCGGCCCTGGGCCGGCTCGGCCAGCGCCTGCTCCAGCCAGTCGCGGCAGACCTGGGCCTCGGCGCGCACCGCGGCGGCGTCGAAGATCTGGCCGGCGCGGGTGCTGCGCTGCACGCGCGCGAAGTACTCGCCGGCACGCATGGCGCGCTCGCGCTGTGCGGCGCCGAAGACATCGAAATCGCTCCAGCGCGTCGTGCCCAGCACGCGGATGCGGCGGCCATCGTCGCCCGTCAGCAGCAGCGACTCGCGCTCCAGCAACTGGATGCCCAGCGCCGCCGCCTGCGCGCGCAGCGCCGGCAGCGCTTCGTCCACGTCACGCCCGTCGTACTCGTGGTTGCCAGCCACCATCAGCACCGGCACCGGCCAGTCGGCAAAGCGTGACAGACCCTGCCAGGCGCTGTCGATGTCGCCCGCCAGCACCAGCAGCTCGGCGCCGGGGGCGGCCTGGGGCTCCCAGGGCTCGGTTTCCAGGTGCAGGTCAGATAGCAGTTGCAGGCGCATCGCCAGATCATCGCAGAGCGCACAGCACGGCTCGCTTATGCGCTGCGCGAGCAAGCAATCGCGAAGGCCTTCGTTGTCCAGGGGCGGGGCGGCGCCGATCATTCCCCCACACCACCCCGCCAACGAGGTCCCCGTCATGAGCATCACCGCACATCACCTTGAACTGCCGTTCACCGGGCAGGCGCTGCGCCAGGCCGTCGAGGCCCGTGACATCCCCCGCCTGCACGCCATGGCGGCCCAGCTGCGCGTGGCCGGCTACCGCGGCGACACGCAGACCGTGGTCAACGAACTGCTCAGCAACGGCTGCGCCTGGATCACCGACGCCTTTGACCAGCGCGTGCCACTGCAGGTGCGCGTGCCGCCGGCCCTGCCACGCCAGCAGGTCGACCAGCGGGTCCCGTTCCGCATCGCCGACTGATGTCCCCTCTGTCTCACCTCACACAGGTCACCCCAATGAGCATCCTCGCCGTCAACGCACGCAACCAGTTCCGCGGCAAGGTCCGCGAAATCATCGAAGGCCCGGTCGTCTCCGAAGTCGACGTGGAAACGCCGTCCGGCCTGGTCGTCACCTCGGTCATCACCACCCGCTCGGTGCATGAGCTGGGCCTGCAGGTCGGCCGCGACGTGGTGGCCCTGGTCAAGTCCACCGAGGTCTCGATCGCCACCTTGTAACAGGAACACCATGCATCGCCTCCCCTTTCGCCTGGGCGCCATCAGCGCCATCGGCGCCGCCCTGCTGCTGAGCCTGGCCGGCGCCGCGCACGCCAAGGACATCACGCTGCTCAATGTCTCGTATGACCCGACGCGTGAGCTGTACCAGGACTTCAACAAGGCCTTCGCCGCCCAGTGGAAGGCCAAGACCGGTGACACCGTCACCATCAAGCAGTCGCACGGCGGCTCGGGCAAGCAGGCCCGCTCGGTGATCGACGGCCTGGAGGCCGACGTGGTCACGCTGGCGCTGGCCTATGACATCGACGAGCTGGCCGACAAGGGCAAGCTGATCCCCGCCGACTGGCAAAAGCGCCTGGCGCACAACAGCAGCCCCTACACCTCGACCATCGTGTTCCTGGTGCGCAAGGGCAACCCCAAGGGCATCAAGGACTGGGGCGACCTGGTCAAGCCGGGCATCTCGGTCATCACGCCCAACCCCAAGACCTCGGGCGGTGCGCGCTGGAACTACCTGGCCGCGTGGGGCTATGCCCTGAAGCAGCCGGGCGGCAATGAGGCCAAGGCCCGGGACTTCGTCACCGCCCTCTTCAAGAACGTGCCGGTGCTCGACAGCGGCGCGCGCGGCTCCACCACCACCTTCGTCGAGCGCGGCATCGGCGATGTCTTCATCTCGTGGGAGAACGAGGCCTTCCTGGCGGTCAAGGAACTGGGTCCGGACAAGTTCGAGATCATCGTGCCCTCGCTCAGCATCCTGGCCGAGCCGCCGGTGACGGTGGTGGACAAGGTGGTCGACAAGCGCGGCACCCGCGAGGTGGCCAAGGCCTACCTGGACTACCTCTACACGCCTGACGGCCAGCGCATTGCCGGCGAAAACTACTACCGACCGACCGACCCCAAGGTCGCCGAGAAGTTCGCCAAGCAGTTCCCGAAGATCAATCTCTTCACGATCGACGAGGTCTTCGGCGGCTGGGCCAAGGCGCAGAAGACGCACTTCGCCGACGGTGGCGTGTTCGACACGATCTACCTGCGCAAGTGAGTGCCCCGTGCTGCTGTCCCGCACCCTGCTCAAGCGCCACACCGTCTTGCCCGGTTTCGACCTGGCGCTGGGCTTCGCGCTGCTCTACCTCGGTCTGATCGTGCTGCTGCCGCTGTCGGCGGTGTTCCTGAAGACCTTCACCCTCAGCTGGGCCAGCTTCTGGGACACGGTCAGCTCGCCGCGGGTGGTGGCCTCGTACCAGCTGACCTTCGGCGCCTCGCTGGCGGCGGCCCTGATCAATGCGGTCTTCGGGCTGCTGGTGGCCTGGGTGCTGGTGCGCTACCACTTTCCGTTCAAGCGCGTGGTCGACGCGCTGGTCGACCTGCCCTTCGCGCTGCCAACGGCCGTGGCCGGCATCGCGCTGACGGCGCTGTATGCCGAGAACGGCTGGATCGGCAGTTGGCTGCCGTTCAAGGTGGCCTTCACGCCCACGGGTGTCTTCGTGGCGCTGACCTTCATCGGCCTGCCCTTCGTCGTGCGCACGGTGCAGCCGGTGCTCGAGGACCTGCAGAAGGAGCTGGAAGAAGCCGCCGCCACGCTGGGCGCCAGCCGTGGCCAGACCTTCCGCCTGGTGATCCTGCCCACGCTGACGCCGGCGCTGCTGACCGGCTTCGCGCTGGCCTTTGCCCGGGCGCTGGGCGAGTACGGCTCGGTGATCTTCATCGCCGGCAACATGCCGATGGTCAGCGAGATCACGCCGCTGCTGATCATCACCAAGCTCGAGCAATACGACTACGCCGGCGCCACCGCGATCGCGGTGGTGATGCTGACGATCGCCTTCGTGCTGCTGCTGGGCATCAACATGATTCAATCGTGGGCGCGTCAGCGCCAGGGCCGCTGAGATGAACACCACCGTCCTTGCCTCACCGGGCGTGGTCGCCCCGCGCAGCCCGCTGTCCGCCACCAGCGAACCCGCCTGGGTGCGGATCGCGCTGATCCTCACCGCCCTGGCCTTCCTGTCCTTCTTCCTGTTCGTGCCGCTGTTCGCGGTGTTCCACGAAGCGCTGAAGAAAGGCTGGGAGGTCTACCTGGCGGCGATCGTCGAGCCCGACGCGCTGTCGGCGGTCAAGCTCACGCTGATCGCCGCCGGCATCTCGGTGCCGCTGAACCTGGTCTTCGGCATCGCCGCGGCCTGGGCCATCGCCAAGTTCGAGTTCCGCGGCAAGAACCTGCTGCTCACCCTGATCGACCTGCCCTTCTCGGTCAGCCCGGTGATCGCCGGCCTGATCTATGTGCTGGTCTTCGGCCTGCAGGGCTGGCTGGGCGAGTGGCTGCGCGACCACGACCTGAAGGTGATCTTCGCGGTGCCCGGCATCGTGCTGGCCACCGTCTTCGTGACCTTCCCGTTCATCGCCCGTGAGCTGATTCCGCTGATGCAGGCCCAGGGCCAGGAACAGGAAGAGGCCGCGCGGGTGCTGGGCGCCAGCGGCTGGCAGATCTTCTGGCGCGTCACGCTGCCCAACGTCAAATGGGCCCTGCTGTACGGGGTGATCCTGTGCAACGCGCGGGCGATGGGCGAGTTCGGCGCGGTCAGCGTGGTCTCAGGCCACATCCGCGGCCAGACCAACACCATGCCGCTGCACATCGAGATCCTCTACAACGAGTACCAGTTCGCGGCGGCCTTCGCCGTGGCCTCGCTGCTGGCCGGCCTCGCCCTGGTGACCCTGGTCCTGAAATACATCGTCGAACAACGCGTCAAGCAGGTCAAGCACGCCGCCCGCGCAGATCAAGAGAGCGAATAAGCCATGTCCATCGAAGTCAAGAACCTGGTCAAGCACTACGGCCCGCTGGCGGTGTGCAACCACCTGAACCTGACCATTCCTTCGGGTGAGCTGGTCGCGCTGCTGGGCCCGTCGGGCTCGGGCAAGACCACGCTGCTGCGCATGATCGCCGGCCTGGAGCAGCCCGACAGCGGCCAGGTGCTGTTCCACGGTGAGGACGCGACCTTCTCGGATGTGCGCGAGCGCCATGTGGGCTTCGTCTTCCAGCACTACGCGCTGTTCGGCCACATGACGATCTTCGAAAACATCGCCTTCGGCCTGCGCGTGCGCCCCAAGGCGACGCGGCCCAGCGATGGCGCGATCCGCGCCAAGGTCAGCGAGCTGCTCAAGCTGGTGCAGCTCGACTGGCTGGCCGACCGCTACCCGCACCAGCTCTCCGGCGGCCAGCGCCAGCGCGTGGCCCTGGCGCGGGCACTGGCGGTGGAGCCCAAGGTGCTGCTGCTCGACGAGCCCTTCGGCGCGCTGGATGCCAAGGTGCGCAAGGAACTGCGCCGCTGGCTGCGCCGCCTGCACGACGAGGTGCATGTGACCAGCGTCTTCGTCACCCACGACCAGGAAGAGGCGATGGAAGTGGCTGACCGCATCGTGGTGATGAACGAAGGCCGCATCGAGCAGGTCGGCAGCCCCGACGAGGTCTACGACCACCCGGCCACGCCCTTCGTGCTGAAGTTCCTGGGCGACGTCAACCTGTTCCACGGCCGCGCCCAGGACGACGTCAGCTACGTGCGCCCGCATGAGCTGGACATCGTGCCCGCGGCCGACGACGGCACCTGGTCGGTGACCTTCTCGCAGGCGCTGACCGTGGGCCCGAACACGCGGGTCTAGTTCCTGCGCGACGACGGCGCCTATGTGGATGTCGAGCTGCCGCGCGAGCGCTGGCACGCGCTGCGCCAGCAGCACGCGCTGCAGGACGGCAGCCGGGTGCACCTGAAGCCGCGGCGCATCACGCGCTTTGGCGATCAGCCTGTCGATCCGGCCTCGGCCATCTGAGAGGCTGGTCAACAGCGCGCTCAGCGCGCCGCGCCGTAGCGCACGCCCTTGAGGCTGGTCGTGTTGGCGCCCGGCACGTCGGTGGTCAGCGAGACGCGCGCACTGTCCAGCATGCGCAGTGTGTTCTCGGCGCAGAAGGTGTTGGATCCCAGGACGCGGAGCGCATCGACGTAGCCTCTGATTTCAACGTCCAGGGACAGCGTATCACCCACGACCGTCGTCTTCGTCAGTGACATGCGGTAGGTTCCGTTGAACGGCGCACTCGGGCTCCAGATGGTGAAGGGACCCGACAGGTTGAGGTACGCGCGGAAAAAGGGCACGGAGTTGCAGCCGTTGCCCTCGCGCGGCATGTCGAGCGCGATGTCGACGTTGGCGGTGTAGGTCACTGGCGTGCCGGCCGGCAGATCGCCGGCCTTGACCTCGATGTCGTCCTTGAAGAAGACGATGCCTTCGGCGCTCGCCGCAGAGACACGGCAGTCGGGCGGGATCTCGGCGGCCAACGCCTTGAGGTTCATCCGCGGCAGGTGTCCCAGCGCGATGCCTCCCGACACCAGGGCCTGGCTGCCGCTGGGCGCCAGCGCGGCAAGCTTGAGTTTCTTTCGCTCGCCCTTGATCGGATCGAAGTCGAAGTCCTCGGGCTGGGTGTCGGCGACTCCGTCGCAGCCATAGGTCTGGGCGTTGCCGTATCGGTAGGTGGAGGGGTTGGCCTGCGCGGGCGCAGACAGGCCCATGAGGCAGCCCGCGGCCGAGGCGGCGGCCAGCAGGCGCAGACAAGAACGGTGGGACATGCGTGAACTCCTGGTCAGATGCTGCTTCCCGCCGTGATCCAGCGAGATCCGGTCGGCAAGGAGCGCTGACAGGCTATCCAGGGGTCGCGCGGAGCGCATCCACAGATCGGTGGAGTTGCGGCCGGGCGGTCACACCCTTGTCACCGTGGCCGGCCAGGATCAGCGGCTGCGCCGCGATTCCTGCAGGCGGCTGCGCGCCAGAGCCAGGCATTCCAGCGCGCCGACAGCCAGGGCCAGCAACCACCAGGCCAGGCTGGTACGAGGGGCGGCGCGGAGGTGGGTGAGATCGTGCATGCGCCGAGTCTGGCGACAGGAGATGACGGATTGATGGCAGGCCGCAGCGGCGCCTCGGTGCTCGACGAGATCGACGGCCTGGCCGCCCAGTGCCCGCCCGGGATGCAGGTGCAGACGCTGTGCGAGATCGATGCGCGCGGCCGGCGCTGTGCCGTGCTGAGCTTCAGCGCCGGCCCCAGCGACCCGGCGCTGCCGGCCTTCGGCGTGTTCGGCGGCGTGCATGGCCTGGAGCGCATTGGCGTCGAGGTGGTGCTGGCCTTCCTGCGTGCTGTGCTGGCGCGCTGGGCCTGGGATGTCTCGCTGCACGACCTGCTGAGCCGCGTGCGGCTGGTGGTGGTGCCGCTGGTCAACCCGGGCGGCCTGCTGCACGGCACGCGCGCCAATCCGGCGGGCGTGGACCTGATGCGCAACGCGCCGGTGGACTGCCGCCACGGCGCGCCCTGGGGCGTGGGCGGCCAGCGCATGAGCGCCCGCCTGCCCTGGTACCGCGGCCCGGCCGACGCACCGATGCAGCCCGAGGCGCAGGCGCTGTGCAACGTGGTCGAGCGCGAGCTGATCGGCCGGCCGCTGGCGATCAGCATCGACTGCCACTCGGGCTTTGGGCTGGAGGATCGGCTGTGGTTTCCGCACGCCCACACGCCCACCCCCATCGAGCACCTGCCCGAGCTGCACGTGCTGTCGCAGCTGTTGGACGGCGCGCTGCCGCACCACCGCTACCGCTGTGAGCCGCAAAGCCTGCAGTACCTGGCGCATGGTGACCTGTGGGACCACCTGTACCTGCGCGCGCAGCAGCAGGCCGGCACCACGCTGCTCCCGCTGACGCTGGAGATGGGCTCCTGGCTGTGGGTCAAGAAGAACCCGCGCCAGGCCTTCAGCCGCCACGGCATCTTCAACCCGCTGATCGCCCACCGCCAGCAGCGCGTGCTGCGCCGCCATCTGGCGCTGCTCGATCACCTGATGCGCGCCGCCGCCAGCCAGCACCGCTGGCGGCCCGCAGCGCCGGCACGCGAGGCCGCCCGCGAGGCCGCGTGGCGGCATTGGTACGGGGCACGCCCATGACGCCCGCGCCGCGCACCTGGGTGCTGTTGCGCGGTCTGACCCGCGAGGCCGCACACTGGGGCGATTTCGTGCCGGCCCTGCAGGCCGCGCTGCCGCACGCCCGCCTGCTGTGTGTGGATCTGCCGGGCGCCGGCACCGCGCACCGGCAGGCCTGTCCGCCCACGATCGCGGCGATCACCGCGCACTGCCGCGCCGCGGCCCAGGCCGCCGGCGCGACCGGGCCGCTGGGTCTGCTCGGGCTGTCGATGGGCGGCATGGTGGCCGCCGACTGGCTGCTGCGCCATCCGAGCGAGGTGCAGACGGCGGTGCTGGTCAACAGCAGCGTGGCGGGCCTGAGCCCGCTGCACCACCGTCTGCGCCCGGGCCACTGGCCGCGGCTGCCGGCGCTGGCCCTGGGCTGGGGCAGCGCGGCCGCTGAGGCGCAGGTGCTGGGCCTGAGCAGCGGTCGCCGCCCGCTGCCGCCCGAGTGGCTGGCCCACTGGACCGCGATCCAACGCCAGCGGCCTGTCAGCCGCGGCAACGCGCTGCGCCAGCTGTGGGCCGCGGCGCGCTACCGCCTGCCGCCCGGCCGACCGGCGATGCCGGTGCTGGTGCTGTGCAGCCTGGGCGATGCGATGGTCTCGCCCGCCTGCTCGGCCGCGCTGGCGCGGCATTGGGACTGCCCGCTGTGGGAGCACCCCCGCGCTGGCCACGACCTGGCGCTGGACGATCCGCAGTGGCTGGCGCAGGCGGTGGCGCGCTGGGCGGCCGGTGCCTGATCAGGCCAGAATGAAGCGCCGCAGGGCAGCGAAGGCGGCATCGGGTTCGTCGCGCCAGGCGCCGTGGCCGGAGCCCTCGAACACCGCCAGCTCGGCCAGGCCGGGTGGCAGCGCCGCGGCGATGTCCTGGCTGTCGGCCAGCGGGCACACCGGGTCCTGCGCGCCGGCCATCACCAGCACCGGGCACTGCGCGCGCGCCAGACCGGGCAGCAGGTCCATGCTCTGCTGCTCGCCGCTGGCCGAAGCGAACAGGATGGCCTCGTTGAAGACGATGCGGCGTGTCGCCTCGTCGCTGCGCGCGGGCGTGGTGTTGTACAGCGGCAGGCAGACCTGGCGGTAGGGCGCCCAGGTGGCCTCGGAGGGCTGGCGCCAGAAGGCCTCGGCCACCGCGCGCGCTGCCGCGCCGCCCAGGCGCTCGAACATCGCCAGCTTGCGCGCCAGCCCCAGGTGCGGCGAGGTGCTGGAGAGGATCACCTTGGCGGCATGGCCCGGGTGCCGCGCCAGATAGCGCTGGGCGACGAAGCCGCCAAAGCTCTGGCCCAGCACGAGGGGGCGGGTGAGGCCCAGCGCATCGCTCAGCCGCACCACGTCGTCGGCGAAGGTGTCCAGCGTCCACTCGTCGGCCGGCCGGCGGTCGCTGCGGCCGTGGCCGCGGTGGTCGTAGTAGACGATCTGCGCCACGTCGGCCAGGCGCGAAAAGGCCGGCTTGAAGCCGCTGTGGTCGTAGCCGGGGCCGCCGTGCAGCAGGATCAGCGTGGGCTTCTCGCGCATCGACGGGCCATCAGGTACCAGGCCCGGGCCCTCGATGTCGACGAAGAGGCGGACGCCGGGTTCGATCTCGATGCGCATGGCCGACCGCTCAGAAGGTCCAGCGGCCCTCGGCAGCGATGGCCGACAGCGGCAGGCGGTCGTTCGGCTCCTCGCGGGCCTTCAGGCCTTCGGGCAGGGCTTCCTTCGGGCCCCGCTTGCCGATGGCCACCACGGCGTGGATCTGTGCATCGTCGGGCAGGCCCAGCGCGGTGCTCAGCACGGCAGCATCAAAGCCGCCCATGCCGTGGGTGATGTAGCCCATCAGGTGGGCCTGCACCGCCAGGCTCATCCAGGCGGCGCCGGCATCAAAGGCGTGCCAGGGGTTGGGCTTGGCGTCGGTGGCGCCGGGGGCGACCGAGGTCTTCTTCGAGGCCACGACCAGCAGCACCGAGGCCTTGTTTGCCCAGCCCTGGTTGAAGGGCACCAGGCCGGCCAGGATGCCGGCGAAGGCGCCGCTGCCGGCGTGGCCGTAGACGAAGCGCCAGGGCTGGATGTTCGACGCCGACGGCGACCAGCGGGCGGCCTCCAGCAGCGTGTCCAGGTCGGCCTGGGGCATGGCCTCGCCGGTGAAGGAGCGCGGCGACCAGCGGGCGGTGAACAGTTCGGCGACGGGGTGGGCGGCTTGGCGGGGCATGGGCGTGGGTGTGAGGTGGACGAGCGCGCCATTGTGGCGGTGTTGCGGCGAGGATGCTGATGCAGGGATGTCGCTTGGCAGCGCCGCCCTGGCGGACCTATCCTTCGCGCCGTCCCATCCGAACATCACCGAGGAGACTCACGCATGACCTGGCGCTTTGAGACCGTGTCCGTCCATGGCGGCTACTCGCCCGACCCCACCACCAAGTCGGTGGCGGTGCCCATCTACCAGACCGTGGCCTATGCCTTTGACAGCGCCCAGCACGGCGCCGACCTGTTCGACCTGAAGGTGCCGGGCAACATCTACACCCGCATCATGAACCCGACCAACGATGTGCTGGAGCAGCGCATCGCGGCCCTGGAAGGCGGCATCGCCGCGCTGGTGCTGGCCTCGGGTCAGGCGGCGGTGACCTACGCCATCCAGACCATCACCGAGGCCGGCGACAACATCGTCGCCTCCAGTGCGCTGTACGGCGGCACCTACAACCTGCTGGCCCACACGCTGCCGCAGTTCGGGGTGGCCACGCGCTTTGCCAACTACCGCGACCCGGCCAGCTTCGAGGCGCTGATCGATGGCAAGACCAAGGCGGTCTTCGTCGAGTCGCTGGGCAACCCGCAGGGCAACATCACCGACATCGGCCAGATCGCCGAGATCGCCCACCGCCACGGCGTGCCGCTGATCGTCGACAACACCGTGCCCAGCCCCTACCTGTGCCGGCCCTTCGAGCATGGCGCCGACATCGTGGTGCACTCGCTGACCAAGTACTGCGGTGGCCACGGCAACAGCCTGGCGGGCGCGATCGTCGACTCGGGCAAGTTCCCGTGGGCGCAGCACAAGGAGCGCTTCCCGCGCCTGAACACGCCGGATGTGAGCTACCACGGCGTGGTCTACACCGAGGCCCTGGGCCCGGCCGCCTACATCGGCCGCGCCCGTGTGGTGCCGCTGCGCAACACCGGTGCCGCGCTGTCACCGTTCAACGCCTTCCTGATCCTGCAGGGCCTGGAAACACTGGCGCTGCGCATGGACCGCATCAGCGCCAACGCGCTGGCAGTGGCCAAGTTCCTGCAGCAGCACCCCAAGGTCGACTGGGTCAACTACGCCGGCCTGCCCGATCACCCCGACCACGCGCTGGTGCAAAAGTACCTGTCCGGCCAGGCCTCGGGCCTGCTGACCTTCGGCCTGAAGGGCCCGGCCGGCGGCGGCCGCGAGCGCGGTGCCCGCTTCCTGGACGCGCTGCAGCTGTTCACCCGCCTGGTCAACATCGGCGACGCCAAGTCGCTGGCCACCCACCCGGCCAGCACCACGCACCGCCAGCTGGGGCCGGAGGAACTGGTCAAGGCCGGGGTGAGCGAAGACACGGTGCGGCTGTCGATCGGCATCGAGCACATCGACGACCTGCTGGCCGATCTGGGCGAGGCGCTGGCCGCCGTCTGACGCCACGGGACCCGACGACCATGATCTTCCGCCAGCTCTTCGAGCCCCTGTCTTGCACCTACACCTACCTGCTCGGCTGCGAGCAGACCGGGCAGGCGCTGCTGATCGACCCGGTGGTCAATGCCATCGACCGTGACCTGGCACTGCTGCAGCAACTGGGGCTGCGGCTGGCCTGGACCGTCGAGACCCACATCCATGCCGACCACATCACCGGTGCGCGCCACCTGAAGGAGCGGGTGGGCTCGCGCATCGCGGTGGCGGCGCTGGATGCGCTGCCCTGCGCCGACCTGGGCCTGCAGGACGGCGTGCCGCTGACCCTGGGTGAGCTGAGCCTGCTGCCCATCCACACCCCCGGCCACACCGCGCACCACCTGGCTTTTGCAGGCGCTGGGCGGCTGTTCACCGGTGACGCCCTGCTGATCGAAGGCTGCGGCCGCACCGATTTCCAGGGCGGCAGTGCGGCCGATCTGTACCGCAGCATCCACCAGCGCCTGTTCACCCTGCCCGATGAGACCCTGGTCTACCCCGGCCACGATTACCAGGGCCGCCAGGTCTCGTCCATCGGCCAGGAAAAGGCGCGCAACCCGCGCCTGGGCCAGGGCCGCAGCGCGGCTGAGTTTGAGGCGCTGATGGCCGCGCTGAACCTGCCTTACCCGAAGTTCATCGACCACGCCGTGCCCGGCAACCGCGACTGCGGCCGCTGCCCCGATGACCTGCCCACCCAGCTGCAGGCCTACTGTGGCCGCATGACGGAGAGTCCGCAGGGCTGAGCGCTGGACAGCCGGGCGCTGTGCGTTAATAATGTGCGCCCTGCACATTTAAAGGACTGCCATGCCCGCCCGCCACCCGACCCCCGCCCTCGCCCTGCTGCTGGGCGCCCTGCTGGCGGCGCCGCTCGCCGCGTCGGCTGGCACCCAGATCGGCGCCAGCGGCAAGACCTTTGCGTCCGATGCCTGGGCCTGCGCACTGCACCCCACGCGCGGCTACGCGCCGCAGGTGGTGGCTGGCCTGTACCAGCCCGCGCCCACCGCCAGCGCCAAGGTGCTGCTCAATGGCCAGCGGGTGGCGCGGGTGGATGCCGCCGCGCCGTCGGCCACGGTGTGGCTGGCCAACGGCCTGAACAGCGTGGGCGTGAAGATCAACAAGAAGAACAACGACGCCTTTGCCTTTGACGCTGCGCTGACCTACCCCAACCAGCCCAACGCCTGCATTCCTGACACCAGCGCCAATGTCGTGGCCGGCAATGTTGAGACCGCTGCCTCGGGCAAGTCGTATGCGGTGGTGCAGCCGGGCTGCGCGCGCAACCCGCTCACCGGCCGCACCCAGGCGTTCGTCAACCTGTTTGACGCCGGCACCTGGCTGCTGAATGTGTCGGTCAACGGCGTGCCGCTCACCCAGCTCAACGGCACCACCCGCATCAGCGTGCCGGTGTTTCTGGAGACCGGGCTGAACCTGATCACCGCAGCCAACGGCACGCTGTCGGTGGACGCCTACGTGCGCGACGTGCCCGCCGGCTTCTGCCTCTGATCGGGCTCACAGCGGCGCCGGCGTGGCGCCCGCCGGCGCCGCCTGCGCCTGCTCCACCACCTCGCGCGTCAGGTGCGGCGCAAAGACGGTGATGAAGTCATAGGCGTAGCGGCGCAGCAGGCTGCCGCGGCGCACGCCCACCATCGTGGTGTTGATCGCGAACAGCTGGCGCGCGTCGATGGCGCGCAGGTGGGTGTCGCGCTGCTCATCAAACGCGATCGCGGCGATGATGCCCACGCCCAGGCCCAGCTCCACATAGGTCTTGATGACGTCGGCGTCCATCGCGCTGAGCACCACCTGCGGCCGCAGACCGGCACGGGTGAAGGCGTCGTCGATGCTGCCGCGGCCGGTGTAGCCGGCCTCGTAGGTGATCACCGGGTAGGCGGCCAGGCGCTCCAGCGTCAGCGGTGCGTCCAGCAGCGCGTGCCCCGGCGGCACCACCACCGCGTGGCTCCAGCGGTAGCAGGGCAGGGCCGCCAGCTCGGGCGCCTCGGCCAGGTAGTGCGACGCAATGCCGATGTCGGCCACGCCCGACAGCAGCATCTGCGCCACCTGGGCCGGCGAGCCCTGGTGCATCTGCAGCTGCACCTGCGGGTGGGTGGCGCGGAAATCATGCACCGCCGACGGCAGCGCAAAACGCGCCTGCGAGTGGGTGGCGGCAATGCTCAGCACGCCGGCATCGCCCAGGCGGAAATCATCGCCCGCGCGCTGCAGGTTCTCGGCGTCCAGCAGCAGCTTCTCCACCCAGGGCAGCACGCGCTCGCCGGCGGCCGTCAGCCCGGTCAGGCGCTTGCCGGCGCGCACGAAGATCTCCACGCCCAGCTCGTCCTCCAGCTCGCGGATCTGCCGGCTCACCCCGGGCTGCGAGGTGTGCAGCGCAGCGGCCACATCGGTCAGGTTGAAGGCGCGGCGGTGGGCTTCACGCACGGAGCGCAGCTGCTGAAAGTTCATGCGGGCAAACGCCTGGACGGGGCGCGTTCATCGGAAAGCGCATTATCAAAAGCTCTGGCGCGCATCCCAACAACGAAATCAGCCTATCGCTATACCGTCAGCGCATAACCAGACACGCTCAGCGTCGCGGGTTCTAGGTGATGCATCGGCACGGGCCTTGTCCTAGCATCGTCGGCCGACCGGGCCACTGACCCGGCACAAGGGAGCCTCATGACATGCACTGCACTCTTCAGCCGCGCCGCGTGCTACACCCTGCTTCTGCTGGCCACCGGGAGCACCGTGGCTGACGCCCGCCCACCCGCCGCCCCCGTGCGCGACGTGGTGGACACCTACCACGGCGTGGCGGTGCACGACCCCTACCGCGACCTGGAGGATCTGAAGAACCCTGCCACCCAGGCCTGGCTGAAGGCGCAGAGCGAGTACGCCACCCAGACCCTGGCCGCCATCGCCGGCCGCGACGCCCTGGCCGCGCGCATCGCGGAGCTCACCCAGAGCGGCGGCGACGCCATCAGCGCCATGGTGCGTGTGCGCGGCGGCCGCGTGTTCTACCTCAAGCGCCCCGAGGGCAGCAGCCAGTTCAAGCTGATGGTGCGCGACCGCCTCAGCGGCGCCGAGCGCGTGCTGGTCGACCCCGACAGCATTGCCCGCCGCAAGGGCGGCGTGCCGCACGCCATCAACTACATGATGCCGTCCTGGGATGGCCGCCTGGTGGCCTACGGCCTGTCGGCCGCCGGCTCCGAGGACGCCTGGCTGCACGTCATCGACACCGACACCGCCCGCGAGCGCATCCGCCCGGTGCCGCGCGTACAAGAGGCCCTGGTCCACTGGACCCCCGACAGCCGCGCCCTCACCTACAACCAGCTGCGCCGCCTGCCGCCCTCTGCCGACCCCACCGAGTTCTACCTGGACAGCACGGTCTACCTGCAGCGCCTGGGCGAGGCCAAGCCGCAGCCCATCTTCGGCCGCCTGCTGCGCCACGACCTGGGCATCGACCGGCTGGACGTGGCCGGCGTGCAGTTCCAGGCCGGCAGCCGTTTCATGGTGGCCCGCACCACCGACACCACGGTGCCCGAGGGCCGCATCTTCGTGGCCCCGCTGTCCGACCTGGGCCGCCCGCGCGCGCGCTGGCGCGCCCTGGTCACCGCCGCTGACCAGGTCACCGACCTGGCGCTGGACGGCGACCGGCTCTACCTGCGCACCCGCAAGAACGCCCCGCGCGGCCGCTGGCTGGCGCTCGATCTGGCGCGCGGCGACACCCTGGCCGACGCCCGCACCGCCGTCACCGCGCCGGACCAGGGCGTGCTCCAGCGCCTGCTGCCGCGCCCCGACGGCCTGCTGGTGACCGTGAGCCAAGGCTTCTCGCAGCAACTGATGCGCGTGGGCGCCGACGGCACCGTGGCCGCACCCCTCACGCCCGGCCTGAGCGGCTACCACGAGGCCGTGACCGACCTGGGCCGCGCCGACGACATCTGGCTGCGCACCAGCGAATGGACCGCGCCGCCGCGCATCCTGCGCACCCAGGCCGACGGCCCGCCGCTGGACACCGGCCTGCTGCCCGCGCGCCTGCCCAAGGGCGCGCCCGCCCTGGTGGCGCGCGAGGTGATGGTGCCCAGCCACGACGGCGTGCAAGTGCCGCTGGCCATCGTCCACCGCGCCGACCTGGCCCTGGACGGCCAGCGCCCCACGCTGCTGGAGGGCTACGCCGCCTACGGCTTCTCCATCGAAGCCCACTACGGCCGCCGCAACCTGGCCTGGCTGGAAAAGGGCGGCGTGCTGGCCTTCGTCAACGCGCGCGGCAGCGGCGCCTTTGGCGACACCTGGCACCGCGCCGGCTTCAAGACCACCAAGCCCAACACCTGGAAGGACGGCATCGCCGCGGCGAAGTACCTGATCGGTCAGGGCATCACCCGCCCCGCCAAGCTGGCCATCAGCGGGGGCAGCGCCGGTGGCATCTTTGTGGGCCGCGCCACCACAGAGGCGCCCGAGCTGTTCGCGGCCGCCGTCTACGAGGTGGGCAGCCTTGACAACGTGCGCGCCGAGTTCACCGCCAACGGCATCACCAACATCTCGGAGTTCGGCACCGTCAAGGACCCGGCCGAGTTCAAGGCCCTGCTCGAGATGAGCACCTACCACCAGATCCGGGACGGCGTGGCCTACCCCGCGGTGCTGCTGATCCACGGCCTGAACGACCCGCGCGTGGAGGTGTGGAACAGCAGCAAGACCGCCGCCCGCCTGCAGGCCGCCAATCCGAACGGCAAGCCGGTGCTGCTGCGCCTGGACGCCCAGGCCGGCCACGGCATCGGCAGCACCGCCAACCAGTTCGACCAGCAGGTGGCCGACATGTTCAGCTTTCTGTGGTGGCAGATGGGCGAGGTGCAGGGGCCCGTGCTGCGCTGACCCCACCCCGCATTGAGACCCAGAGCCACCGCTGGAGAAGAACCGATGAAGTGGATGCGCGCCCGCCTGAACGGCCAGGAGCTATTTGGCACGCTCGATGGTGATGCCCTGCTGGTGTTTGAGGGCGAGCTGTTCGGCGAGCACCGCCCCACCGGCCAGCGCCTGCCGCTGACGGATCTGCAGTGGCTCACGCCCTGCCGGCCCGGCAAGATGCTGGCGCTGTGGAACAACTTCCGTGCGGCGGCCGAGAAGAACGGCTGGGCGGTGCCCGCCGAGCCGCTGTACTTTGTGAAGACGCCCAACAGCTATGCGGCGCATGGCCAGGCGATTGCTGCGCCGCCGCCCGAGGTGGGGCGCGTGGCCTATGAGGGCGAACTGGCGGTGGTGATCGGGCGCCGGGCGCGCGGCGTCACGGCGGAGCAGGCGCGCGAGCACATCTTCGGCTACGCCTGCGCCAATGACCTGACGGCGATCGAGCTGCTGCACCGCGACCCGGCCTTTGCGCAGTGGACGCGGGCCAAGGGCTTTGATGGCTTTGGGGTGTTCGGGCCGGTGATCGAGACCGACTTCGACGCTGCCAGCGCGTCGGTGCGCACGCTGGTGGGCGGGCGCGAGCGGCAGAACTACCCGCTGGCCGACATGATTTTTCCGCCGCACGAGCTGGTGGCCCGGCTGTCGCAGGACATGACGCTGGAGCCGGGCGACGTGATCCTGTGCGGCACCTCGCTGGGCGTGCTGCCGATGAAGCCGGGCACCGAGGTGGCGGTGGAGATCGACGGCATCGGCCGCCTGGTCAACACCTTTGGCTGATCAGCCCAGCGGCTGCAGCTGCAGGCGGCCACGCTGCGTGGCCAGCGACTGCGCCAGGAGGCGCGTGGTGGCGTAGATGGCCTCGATCGTGGGCGTGGGCGTGCCGGTGATGCGGCCCAGCTCCACCACCGAGCCCACCAGCGCCTCCAGCTCGAGCGCGCGGCCCTGCTCCACGTCTTGCAGCATCGAGGTCTTGTGTGCGCCCACCGCCTCGGCGCCGGCAATGCGCTGCTCCAACGAGATCTTGAAGCGCACGCCCAGCGCCTCGGCCACGGTTTGCGCCTCGCGCATCATCGCGGCGGCCAGCGCGCGCGTGGGCTCGAAGCGGCAGATCTGCTCCAGCGTGGCGTGGGTCAGCGCCGAGATCGGGTTGAAGCTCAGGTTGCCCCACAGCTTGATCCACAGCTCCGAGCGGATGTCGCGGCTGACCGGCGCCTTGAAGCCGGCGCGCATCAGCGCCTGCGACAGCGCCTCGATGCGCGGCGTGCGCTCGCCATCGAGCTCGCCCAGCGTGAAGCGGTTGCCCTCGATCACCCGCACCACGCCGGGCTCGACCAACTCGCTGGCCGGGTAGACCACGCTGCCGATCAGGCGCTCGCGCTCGATGTGGGTGTCGATCAGGCCGCCCGGATCCACACTCTCCAGCTGCCGGCCTTCATAGGCGCCACCCAGCTTGTGGAAGTACCACCAGGGGATGCCGTTGATCATCGTGACCACCATGGTCTGCGGACCGAACAGCGCGCGCAGATCGGGCAGCACGTCGCGCACCTGGTGGGCCTTGAGCGTCAGCAGCACCGCGTCCTGCGGGCCGGCCTCGGCCATCGATTGCACGGCCTTGGCGGTGGGGGCGTGTTCCTCGGTGCCGTCTTCCAGGATCAGGCGAAAGCCATTCGCGCGGATCGCCTCGAGGTTGCGGTTGCGGGCGATGAAGGTGACGTCCTCGCCGGCCATGGCCAGCTTGGCGCCCAGGTAGCCGCCGATCGCACCGGCGCCGACAACAGCGATCTTCATCTCAGGGTCCTCATGCCGCGGGGCGCAATTCTCGCCGCCGCAGCGTCTGCCGCGCAAAGCTCAGCAGCGGCCACACCAGCATCGCCAGCGCCAGCGCCACGATCGAGCCCACCAGGCCGTTGGACCAGAAGATGCCGAGGCTGCCCTGCGACAGCAGCATCGCCTGGCGAAAGCTGGCCTCGGCCATGTCGCCCAGCACCAGCGCCAGCACCAGCGGCGCCAGCGGGTACTTCAGCTTCTTGAAGAAGTAGCCCAGCACGCCAAACACCAGCATCAGCACCACGTCGAACATCGAGCTGTGCACGGTGTAGGCGCCGATGGCGCAGATCACGATGATCACCGGCGCGATCACCGAGAACGGAATGCGCAGCAGCGCCGCCCACCAGGGCACGGTGGTCAGCACCACCAGCAGGCCCACCAGGTTGCCCAGGTACATGCTGGCGATCAGGCCCCAGACAAAGTCCTTTTGCTCGACGAACAGCATCGGCCCGGGCTGCAGGCCCCAGATCAGCAGACCGCCCAGCAGCACCGCGGCGGTGGGCGAGCCGGGGATGCCCAGCGTCAGCATCGGCAGCAGCGCCGAGGTGCCGGCAGCGTGCGCGGCGGTCTCGGGCGCCACCACGCCCTCGATTGCGCCCTTGCCGAACTGCTGCGGGTTCTTAGAGAAGCGCTGCGCCACGCCATAGCCCATGAAGGACGCGGGTGTGGCGCCGCCCGGCGTGATGCCCATCCAGCAGCCGATGGCGGTGGAGCGCAGGAAGACCTTCCAGTGCTTGGCGATCTCGGCCCAGGTCTGCCACACCACCTTGGGGCTGATGCGCGCGCTCTTGCCCTTGAAGGCCAGGCCTTCTTCCATGGTCAGCAGGATCTCGCCAATGCCGAACAGGCCGATCACCGCGATCAGGAAGTCAAAGCCCTTGAGCAGCTCGGGCACGCCAAAGGTCATGCGCAGCTGGCCGGTCACCGTGTCCATGCCCACCGCGGCCAGCGCGAAGCCCAGCATCATCGCGGCGATGGTCTTCATCGGGGGCTCCTTGCTCATGCCCACGAAGCTGCAGAAGGTGAGCAACTGCACCGCAAAGAACTCGGCCGGTCCGAACTTCAGCGCAAACTTGGCCAGCCAGGGCGCCAGGAAGGTGATCAGCAGCACCGCAAAGAAGGCGCCCACAAAGGACGAGGTGAAGGCCGCGGTGAGCGCCTGCGCGGCGCGGCCCTGCTGGGCCATCGGGAAGCCATCAAAGGTGGTGGCCACCGACCAGGGCTCGCCCGGGATGTTGAACAGGATCGAGGTGATCGCCCCGCCGAACAGCGCACCCCAGTAGATGCAGCTCAGCATGATGATCGCCGAGGTCGGGTTCATGCTGAAGGTCAGCGGCAGCAGGATGGCCACGCCATTGGCGCCGCCCAGCCCCGGCAGCACGCCGATCAGCACGCCCAGCAGAATGCCCACCAGCATGTACAGCAGGTTGGGCCCGGTCATGGCGACCGCAAAGCCGCCCATCAGGTTGCTGAAGTCGTCCATGGCCGTGCCTCAGAAACCCAGCGCCGCCTCGAGCGGGCCCTTGGGCAGCAGCACGAGGAACCAGCGCTCGAAGAGCAGGAAGAAGGCGACAGGCACGCCGGCCGCCACCGCCACCGTGAGCGCCCAGCCGTAGCCGCCATGGCGCTTCATGAAGTAGGCGATCAGCAGCAACGAGGCCACATAGATGCCCAGCACCGCGATCAGCCCCACGTACAGCGCCATGGGCAGCAGCACCGCCAGCACCTGGCCCAGCTCGGTGCGGCGGGCGAACACCGGCTTGAGCGGGCTCCTGCCCATCAAGCCGCGCAGCATGGTCCAGGCGCTGGCGCCCATCAGCAGCAGGCCCACGTAGAACGGGAAGTAGCCTGAGCGCGGACCATCGTCGGCCCAGCCAATGCCCACGCGCAGGCTGTCGGTCACCACCAGCGCGCCCACGGCGAACAGGAGCGCGGCCACGCCGACCTCCGGCCCGCGGACGCCGACGACGCGTTCGCCGTCGGACTCCGTTGCGTCCGTCATCTTGTCTCCTCGGCCCGGCGCAGTGCCGGGCGGCTGGGGATCACTGGGCCAGGAAGCCCGCTTCCTTCATCAGCACCCGGTGCATCTGCTCGTTCTGGCCCAGCCAGTCGAAGAAGGCCTGGCCGCTGAGCGCGGTCTGGCGGAAGGCGCCCTTGTTCATGAACTCCTTCCACTCGGGCAGCGCACGCACCTTGGCAAACAGGTCCAGGTAGTACTTGGTCTGCTCGGGGGTGACGCCCGGCGGCATGAAGATGCCGCGCAGCATCACGTACTCCACCGGGATGCCGGCGCTGGCGCAGGGTGGCAGGTCGCCCCAGGACTGGGTGGCGGTGACCTTGTCGTTGTAGGGCAGCTTGTCCTTGTCGAACACGCACAGCGCGCGCAGCTTGCCGGCGCGCCAGTGCGACTCGGCCTCAATCGGGTTGTTCACCGTGGAGTCGATGTGCTTGCCCACCAGCTGCACCGCCACGTCGCCGCCGCCCTTGAAGGGCACGTAGGTCATCTTCTTGCCGGCGGCCTTTTCCATCATCACGGTGATGATCTGGTCTTCCTGCTTCGAGCCGGTGCCGCCCATCTTGAACTGGTTGGGCGTGCCAGCCTTGAGCGCGTCGAAGTAGGCCTTGGCGGTCTTGTGCGGCGACTCCTCGTTGACCCACAGCACGAACTGGTCGAGGGCCAGCATCTGCACCGGCGTCAGGTCGCGCCAGTTGAAGGGCACGCCGGTGGCCAGCGGGGTGGTGAACAGGTTGGACAGCGTGATGACGATCTTGTGCGGGTTGCCCTTGTCGTTCTTCACATCCAGAAAGCCCTCGGCGCCCGCGCCGCCGGACTTGTTGACGACCACGATGGGCTGCGTGGTGAGCTTGTTCTTGGCGGCCACGCCCTGGATGAAGCGCGCCATCTGGTCGGCGCCGCCCCCGGTGCCCGCCGGCACCACGAACTCAATCGGCTTGCTGGGCTCCCAGGCGGACGCCGCCAGGCTGATGCACGCACCCGCCAGCGCCACCGCGCCGGCCTGCCACCGCTTCAAGGTCTGTCGTGTCGTCTTCATGGAACCTCTCTCAAGTAGGAGAACGAATCCGGGGGAAGCAAGAGCGCTCAGCCCAGGCCAAGCTTGGCGGCCAGGCCGATGCGTTGCAGCTTGCCGGTGGCGCCCTTGGGGATCTCGGCCATGAACAGCACCTTCTTGGGCACCTTGAAATCGGCCGCGCGGCTGGCCACGAAGGCCTGCAAGTCACGCTCGGTGGCTTCGTGGCCCTCGCGCAGCACCACCACCGCGGCCACCTCTTCGCCCAGCTTGGGGTGCGGCATGCCAAAGCACACCACCTGCGCCACGGCGGGGTGGTCCATCAGGATCTCGTCCACCTCGCGCGGGCTGATCTTCTCGCCGCCGCGGTTGATGATTTCCTTCAGCCGGCCGGTGATCGACACATAGCCGTCGGCGTCCATCACGCCCTGGTCGCCGGTGCGGAACCAGCCGCCCACAAAGGCCTCGGCATTGGCGGTGGGGTTGCTCTCGTAGCCGGCAGTGACGTTGGGGCCGCGGATGACGATCTCGCCGGTCTGGCCGGCGGCCAGCAGCGTGCCGTCCTGGGCCATGATGGCCACCTCGGGGCCGCCCGCCGGGCCCACTGTGCCCGGCTTGCGCACTGCGGGCGGCAGCGGGTTGGAGCACATCTGGTGGGTGGCCTCGGTCATGCCGTAGGCCTCGATCAGCGGCGCCTTGAACACGTCTTCCAGCTCGCGGATCACCTGCGGCGGGATCGACGACGAGGACGAGCGCAGGAAGCGCAGCGGATGCCGCGCGATCACGTCGGCGTTCTTCGACGCGCGGCCCAGGATGGCCTGGTGCATCGTGGGCACGGCGGTGTACCAGGTGGGCTTGGCCTCGTCCATCCAGCCAAAGAACTTAAGCGCATTGAAGCCCGGCGTGCAGAACACCTGCGAGCCCGCCGACAGCGGCGCCAGCACGCCGGCGATCAGGCCGTGGATGTGGAACAGCGGCATGATGTTCAGGCCGCAGTCCTGCGCCGTGAACTGCAGCGTGCGCGCGATGTGCACCGCCGACGCCGCCAGGTTGCCCTGCGACAGCGGCACGATCTTGGGCCGCGAGGTGGTGCCCGAGGTGTGCAGCACCATCGAGATGTCCTCGGGCTGGGCATAGCCGCCGTTGGCGCTGGCTGCGGCGGCGCGGGCCTCGCGCGGCTCCAGTGTGAACAGGCCCGCGGGCTGGGCGGGGTCGCTGATCATGTCCAGCACCGGCACGCCCAGCTTGACGGCCACCTCCACCGCGGGCGAGGTGCTGCCGCGCGCCACGATCAGCGCCTTGGCGTTCAGGTCGGACAGGTAGAACTCGAACTCGTCGGCGCGGTAGGCCGGGTTCAGCGGCGCGCTGGCCACGCCGCTGGCGCAGGCGATGAAGCACGTAGCCATCTCCGGGCCGTTGTCCAGCACGATGGCCACGCGGTCATTGCGGCCCAAGCCCAGTGCGTTCAGACGCGCCAGCGTGGCATCAATCAGACGGCGCAGGCCGCCATGGCTCAGCGCGGGGCGCCCGGGCGCGGACACCGCGGTGGCAGTTTCGGCGCCTTGCGCCAGCAGGTCCTTCAGCGTGCGGGACATGGGACTCCTCGAATCACGACAAGCCACCCCTCGCCGGCAACGCGCGTCGGCCACGGAAAGAGAAGCGGGGGTGCAGGGGGGACGCCGGCAGCCCTGCCCGGCTGATGGCCGGGCCGACAGGCGGGTCCTGATGCAGACCCAGACCGCAGGCGAATTCTTTATAAGGGCAAGAGGGGGGTGTCACAAATCAGGGTCTTTCCCCGGAGACGACGGCATCCCCCCTGATCGAGTTTCCGTTACTTACGGCTGGGGTTGTTATTTGCGGCCTGACACCAGGCCAGGGGATTTCACCTGGAGCCACGGAACGCAGTGGCTCAGGCAGGCAAAGTGCGGCCAGGAAAGTCGCGGGGAAGTTGGGACTGTTGTCCAGCGACAGCAGAATTGGCCGACTACCGGCCGGCGTTTGGTGGCCGACGGTGGACTCGGTCCAGCAGCTGGCACACGCCTTCGGCCAAGGGTCTTGTGTCTGGGAGTGGTGCGACCAGAGCATGGGGCGTGGCGGCGTCTGGCATGAGTGGCCACAGTGGCGCATTCGATGGACACCTGTTTGAGGACCGTCATGGACTATGTGACCGCGCGCGAACGCGCGCGCAATCAGCCGATATCTGGCAGCGGCTGGAAGCGGGTGAGGAGTTCGTGATCACGCGCAACGGCAAGCCGTTCGCGCTGCTGCTTCACACCGAACCGGAGGCCTTGGAAAAGCAGTTGCGGGCAATACGCCTGAGCCGCATGGGCGACCAGGTGAGGGCGATCCAGGCTAGCGCCGCAGCCAGCGGAGCCAGCCAACTGACCGAAGAGGAAATCCAGGCCGAGATCGATGAGGTTAGGCGGGAACGCCGCTAGAACACGGCGCCGGTGATTGATGTGACGCCTGCGCGCTGAGGTGACGCGCGCAGTCGCTGATACCAACGAGCTGGTGTCCGGAAGATTGGTTCGGTCCGGCCTCCGCGGCCAGTCATGGTTATCGTGGCGATCATCCGGCTGTGCCTGGCGCTGTGCCTGGGCGAGAAATGCGCGAAGCTTTATGAGATGCCTGTGCGGCAGTGGACGAGCCGAAACCGCCGGGCAGCTACTGGGCGATTTTCTGAGCTGCCTGTGCGGCAGTGGACATGGCGGCTGACGCCATGGGCACCTTCCTGCATTTCTGAGCTGCCTGTGCGGCAGTGGACGTGATCTCGCGGCCGTTCAGCGTGATGCGGTATTTCTGAGCTGCCTGTGCGGCAGTGGACTATCAGCGCTGGCGCATGGCGCTGGGCCTGGTTTTCTGAGCTGCCTGTGCGGCAGTGGACAAAAGCGGCGTCCTGCCGCGCGATAAGTTCTATTTCTGAGCTGCCTGTGCGGCAGTGGACGCGGTCGAGCACACATGCCCAGCGCGGTCGGTTTTCTGAGCTGCCTG
Source organism: Ideonella aquatica (assembly GCF_018069755.1). Taxonomy (GTDB): domain Bacteria; phylum Pseudomonadota; class Gammaproteobacteria; order Burkholderiales; family Burkholderiaceae_C; genus Ideonella; species Ideonella aquatica. The sequence goes on from NZ_JAGQDE010000010.1 coordinate 56,659, forward strand.
TGCGGCAGTGGACCACGCGCATCACGCAGGTGCGCATGGCGTTCATTTCTGAGCTGCCTGTGCGGCAGTGGACATGGCTGCCGCGCAGTTCCAACTGCTGCAAGATTTCTGAGCTGCCTGTGCGGCAGTGGACGGTGGCGACGGATCGCAGTTGGGCGGTGGTCATTTTCTGAGCTGCCTGTGCGGCAGTGGACTAGGTCGTCCCATGATGCCTTCCCCCGGCGACTTTCTGAGCTGCCTGTGCGGCAGTGGACTTGCGCGCCAGCTTCTCGGGGTCGTCGTCGCCTTTCTGGGCTGCCTGTGCGGCAGTGGACTCGGTGGGGCGGCTCATGCTGCGGCCCCTTGCGTTTCTGAGCTGCCTGTGCGGCAGTGGACCGGGCAACCTGCAGCGCCTGCTGGACGGCGAGTTTCTGAGCTGCCTGTGCGGCAGTGGACGCCGCGTTGGTCGGCGGTGCGCTGCGCTGCCTTTTCTGAGCTGCCTGTGCGGCAGTGGACAACTTGCGATACAGGAACATCGCGCCCCAGACTTTCTGAGCTGCCTGTGCGGCAGTGGACGCGATCGATGCCACGATCACCCCGCGCAGCATTTTCTGAGCTGCCTGTGCGGCAGTGGACGGCTCTCTGGCCTCGTTTCGTCGTGTGCTCAATTTCTGAACTGCCTGTGCGGCAGTGGACGCGATGCGCGACGTGCCGAGAGGAGGGGAAAATTTCTGAGCTGCCTGTGCGGCAGTGGACGGCTGGACCTTGCCCCGCATGTCGGTCGGGATTTTCTGAGCTGCCTGTGCGGCAGTGGACATCGTCGTGCGTGATGCCGTGGTTCGCTTCACTTTCTGAGCTGCCTGTGCGGCAGTGGACGACACCACCGCCCGCGGCGACAAGCGCGCCGATTTCTGAGCTGCCTGTGCGGCAGTGGACGCGCTACCCGAGCCCGAGCGTGCCGCCCTGCTTTTCTGAGCTGCCTGTGCGGCAGTGGACGCCGGCGCCCTGCAAGGCTCCATCACCGGCATTTTCTGAGCTGCCTGTGCGGCAGTGGACGGTGTCGGTGACCCAGCTGTAGGTGGACCACATTTCTGAGCTGCCTGTGCGGCAGTGGACGAGGTTGGATCGGGCGAGCAGATCGCGGAGCTTTTCTGAGCTGCCTGTGCGGCAGTGGACGCCCAGATCAGCCAGACCAATGCGCAGCTGCTTTTCTGAGCTGCCTGTGCGGCAGTGGACGACAGCGCTTGGCGGTCCGGTGATCTTCTCTTTTTCTGAGCTGCCTGTGCGGCAGTGGACTTCAGCGCACTGGGTGGGGTGGCAGGCGGCATTTTCTGAGCTGCCTGTGCGGCAGTGGACATGCCGTTGACCACCGTGGGGCTGGTGTAGATTTTCTGAGCTGCCTGTGCGGCAGTGGACCCCAGGCGGCCCAGCTCGCCCTCCTGGCCCACTTTCTGAGCTGCCTGTGCGGCAGTGGACGGCCGCACCCCGAACCACCACACAAAGCCGGTTTTCTGAGCTGCCTGTGCGGCAGTGGACGAGGGCTACCACGTCAACCCCGAGACGGGCGATTTCTGAGCTGCCTGTGCGGCAGTGGACAAGGGCTTCTTCCAGGCCTTCCGAGACACGCTTTTCTGAGCTGCCTGTGCGGCAGTGGACCTGGCCGATGAAGATGCGGCCATCGGCCATGTTTTCTGAGCTGCCTGTGCGGCAGTGGACGCGCCAAGATGGCCACCGCGATCATCATGCACTTTCTGAGCTGCCTGTGCGGCAGTGGACAGCTGGCCATCAAAACCGGCCGCATGCCGCCTTTTCTGAGCTGCCTGTGCGGCAGTGGACGAGAAATCCAAGGCGGGCACTGCGACTGGGGATTTCTGAGCTGCCTGTGCGGCAGTGGACTGGGCGTGCAGGCGTATCTGAACGGTCGCCACTTTCTGAGCTGCCTGTGCGGCAGTGGACGGCCTGGCGCACATGGTCAACCTGGACACGCTTTTCTGAGCTGCCTGTGCGGCAGTGGACCCAGCAACGTCAATGGGCTGAGGGCACGCAGCTTTCTGAGCTGCCTGTGCGGCAGTGGACGTTTGCCGCAGGGTGCGCGCATGTACGGCGTTTTTCTGAGCTGCCTGTGCGGCAGTGGACCCGGGGCTGATCAGGGCGCACTGCTCGCCCACTTTCTGAGCTGCCTGTGCGGCAGTGGACTTCTGGGCGGGCAGGATGCGGCCGGCCTTCACTTTCTGAGCTGCCTGTGCGGCAGTGGACGACCCTGCCGGCGCCGGCCGGCGCGCGCCGATTTTCTGAGCTGCCTGTGCGGCAGTGGACCGCTCGAAGCGCCGTACTGCCAGATCGTCCTCTTTCTGAGCTGCCTGTGCGGCAGTGGACTGCTTTCCTTTGCTCGTGAGAGCGTTTCGCTATTTCTGAGCTGCCTGTGCGGCAGTGGACATCACCAGACAGACCTCCCCCTACCCCATGTATTTCTGAGCTGCCTGTGCGGCAGTGGACTCGACCGTTGCCCACACGATCAGCACCGCGGCTTTCTGAGCTGCCTGTGCGGCAGTGGACTGACATTGGGGGCGACCACCTGCCAGGGATTTTTTCTGAGCTGCCTGTGCGGCAGTGGACGTGGTCACGCAGACTGCCACGGTTTCGGGCGATTTCTGAGCTGCCTGTGCGGCAGTGGACGGGCCGCCTTACCTCGGGCGCGCCATTGCTTTTTTCTGAGCTGCCTGTGCGGCAGTGGACACCGACTACGTGGGCGTGCGCGACCTGGTGCATTTCTGAGCTGCCTGTGCGGCAGTGGACGAGGTGAACCAAAAGTTTGCCGACACCGGCGATTTCTGAGCTGCCTGTGCGGCAGTGGACGCCGCGTTGACGGCGCGGTAGGCGTCCCAGTATTTCTGAGCTGCCTGTGCGGCAGTGGACGACCCCAGGCGCTTGCCGGCCCTGCGTTGATCTTTCTGAGCTGCCTGTGCGGCAGTGGACACACCAAGCGTCTGACCGAAGCACCCCACAGATTTCTGAGCTGCCTGTGCGGCAGTGGACCAGGTAGCGCGGGGGCAGCTCGGTGCTGATGTTTTCTGAGCTGCCTGTGCGGCAGTGGACGTGATTTACCGGACGCTTTGCGCAGTTCATCTTTTCTGAGCTGCCTGTGCGGCAGTGGACGCGGGATTGGGGCCCATGGGGCGGCCTCCAGATTTCTGAGCTGCCTGTGCGGCAGTGGACATCCATCGGAAGGGCATCGACGGTTTCTCGCTTTTCTGAGCTGCCTGTGCGGCAGTGGACTTCCGTGTGCAGGCCTTCCTGGCCGCGGGCCATTTCTGAGCTGCCTGTGCGGCAGTGGACGGCACACCGGCGTAGCCGACTTCCATGCGCTTTTTCTGAGCTGCCTGTGCGGCAGTGGACGTGGTCGTCGTGGCCGTTTCAACGCGGGTGGATTTTCTGAGCTGCCTGTGCGGCAGTGGACGACGTGCTGCGGATGTGGCAGGGCCGGAAGATTTTCTGAGCTGCCTGTGCGGCAGTGGACGGCACGATCGAACAAGGTCTTCTGCTGCCCAATTTCTGAGCTGCCTGTGCGGCAGTGGACGTGCCGTTGTTGCTCGTGTGCTGGTCGCGCTCTTTCTGAGCTGCCTGTGCGGCAGTGGACGCGTATGGCCTCCAGCGCCACCACAAAGGTGTTTTCTGAGCTGCCTGTGCGGCAGTGGACTGAGCGAGCAAAACCTACAAGGCGTCTACCGATTTCTGAGCTGCCTGTGCGGTAGTGGACATTTTCAGTTGGCAGAAACGCGCGCTTGACCTTTTCTGAGCTGCCTGTGCGGCAGTGGACCTCAACCGCCTTGTTGTCGCGCCACTCTTCAGTTTCTGAGCTGCCTGTGCGGCAGTGGACACGGACCATTCGGGAAACGCCGCGGCCCGGTATTTCTGAGCTGCCTGTGCGGCAGTGGACAGCGTGTCAGCCTGGGCCTTCTCCCCTCGGGCTTTCTGAGCTGCCTGTGCGGCAGTGGACGGAGCGCGATGATAGGCGTTATTGCGTCATATTTTCTGAGCTGCCTGTGCGGCAGTGGACTTGACCGGTGACCTGCTCAGCCGCATCCTGCATTTCTGAGCTGCCTGTGCGGCAGTGGACATCTGCTGGGCAGTGGGGCCCCACAGCTCGCTTTTCTGAGCTGCCTGTGCGGCAGTGGACGGGCTGGCGTTCTATGTGCTGCGCGCCGCGTTTTTCTGAGCTGCCTGTGCGGCAGTGGACCTGCTGGCGCAGCGGCTCCGCTGGCACCATGTTTTCTGAGCTGCCTGTGCGGCAGTGGACTTCGTAGATGCGACATCGAATCCCCTAGTGCTTTTCTGAGCTGCCTGTGCGGCAGTGGACTGGCAGGCCCTTCTTCAGCCAGTACGAGACGTTTTCTGAGCTGCCTGTGCGGCAGTGGACCGTGAGGCCACCAACCGCGAGCGTCCCAGTGATTTCTGAGCTGCCTGTGCGGCAGTGGACGCCAGGGTGAACGACAGGCCACCGGCCGAGAATTTCTGAGCTGCCTGTGCGGCAGTGGACTACGACACGGATGAGAAGGAAGCGCTGGACAATTTCTGAGCTGCCTGTGCGGCAGTGGACGCTGAAGGAGGCCCAGGCCACCGCGGCCGAGTTTTCTGAGCTGCCTGTGCGGCAGTGGACTTTTCAAGGCCGCCCTACAGGCCAAGCAGCACTTTCTGAGCTGCCTGTGCGGCAGTGGACGCTGCGTGGCTCCTATGCGCCAGCACTGAGCATTTCTGAGCTGCCTGTGCGGCAGTGGACACTCGATCCCGGAAGCTGATTGGACTTACACCTTTCTGAGCTGCCTGTGCGGCAGTGGACTTCGTCCTCTTCAACGACGGCAACGCCTACCTTTTCTGAGCTGCCTGTGCGGCAGTGGACGTTCTTGACGATCAGGTAGCCGCCGTCGGTCATTTCTGAGCTGCCTGTGCGGCAGTGGACCGTGTTCTACCTGGCCACCACCGGCTTTGTGTTTTCTGAGCTGCCTGTGCGGCAGTGGACGAGGTGGTCGCCGGCGTCGGCGTAGGCGTTGATTTCTGAGCTGCCTGTGCGGCAGTGGACTTGGTCGCCGGTCGCGCTGGCCGCGCCTTGGTTTTCTGAGCTGCCTGTGCGGCAGTGGACTCGGCCGGGGTGGCTGGCGCGCTGGGCACGGTTTTCTGAGCTGCCTGTGCGGCAGTGGACTTGATGTATCGCGAGGGGTGCAGGCCGTCACTTTTCTGAGCTGCCTGTGCGGCAGTGGACGAGAACATCGAGCGCCGCGACGCGGCTTGATATTTCTGAGCTGCCTGTGCGGCAGTGGACGCGCGGTCGGCGTTGGCCGTGTTGGTGCGGCTTTTCTGAGCTGCCTGTGCGGCAGTGGACGCTGCACGTTGTCCCGTCTCGGGATCGCATGTTTTCTGAGCTGCCTGTGCGGCAGTGGACCCGGAACAGGCCCGCCAGCATGTTGCGCTTGATTTCTGAGCTGCCTGTGCGGCAGTGGACACGGTGAGCGCGTCACGCACGCCAGCCCCGCTTTTCTGAGCTGCCTGTGCGGCAGTGGACATGGCTAGCCGGGTGATGGCTAGCCGGGTGATTTTCTGAGCTGCCTGTGCGGCAGTGGACGGGAAAAAGAATCCACTCCGACTAGTCCAGGTTTTCTGAGCTGCCTGTGCGGCAGTGGACGTCACGCTCATCATCCACCCGGATGACAGCAATTTCTGAGCTGCCTGTGCGGCAGTGGACAGCACCGTGCGCTACTCCGTGGGCCCCGACCTTTTCTGAGCTGCCTGTGCGGCAGTGGACTTCTCGGCCTGCTGGGTGTGGTGCTCCCGGCTTTTCTGAGCTGCCTGTGCGGCAGTGGACGGTTGCGTTGATTTTCTCGGCCTGCTGGGTGTTTTCTGAGCTGCCTGTGCGGCAGTGGACTCCTGGCAGGGCTTGGGGGCAGCGTTGGGCATTTTCTGAGCTGCCTGTGCGGCAGTGGACACGAACTGTTCGGCGACTTTCGGAGCCTCAACTTTCTGAGCTGCCTGTGCGGCAGTGGACTTACCCGCGTACCAACCAGTAACCACGCCGTTTTTCTGAGCTGCCTGTGCGGCAGTGGACTAGGCGTCTGAGGCGCCAAGCACCTGTCAGTGCTCACGTTTCCTGGCGGACAGGCTCGCACACCAAAGACTGGGATCCTTGCGCAAGTGCTTGTTTCCCAAGCACTTGCCAGGCAACGCGTAAAAAGGGTCAAAACCAAGGGACGGTCGCAGTGGTGCTCAACCCGTAGGCATTGAACTCGCCGCTAGCCTGCGGGCAAGGCGCACCCAGCCGAAGGAAGAACTTGAACCGTTGTCCTGTACTGGCACTGGACAAGCGCAAGTAGGGGAGTTTCAAGGTCTCAGCACAGCTGTCGGGCACCCGCTGCAGTGCCTCTTCATGGCTCAGGTTGTGTCGTCGCATTTGACGTCGCCGAAGCCGCTCAGCACTGCTTTTGGCCTGGACTCGGCGCAGTGTGCGTTGAACAGCTTCCGCGGGCACCGGGGCCATGCCTCGCACGTCGGCATGGTCACGCATGCCTTTGAGCCAATCGTGCTCCATGAGCCGCGTCAATTCGACGGCAGGCCCCAGAAGCCGCAGGGTTGGTCCCAGGGTGACAGGGGACTCCGAGTAGCCGGGGAAGCTCACGGCAATCTGCCGGCTCTGCACCAGTGCCAGCCAGCGGTGCAGCTTGGTAAAGAGAGCGGCCATCAACTGATGCTCTGCGAATTCTGGGTCCGGCCGCAGATGTATGTCGATGTAGTGATGCATTGTCGACTCACTCCTTGCTTGCGTCGCCGAATACGCCGCCGCGAATCAGCGTGGCCATGACGAAATGCTGCTGTTCCACTGATGGCACTTTGTCCTTGAGAAGCCAGCTGTCCAACAGGTTGTAGAAGTCCAGCTTGTCGGTCGGCTTTCGACAGGCCTTGCCTAGCGTGGTCACCGAGCCGTAGGGCTCTACGGCAATGGGTCCCAACTCGGCCACATCGGGGTGCCAGGTGTCGATGGTGCGCAGGGCGTTGCCGAGCTTTTGAGAGTGGATGCCTGCCACGCCCTGGACGTGGTAAAGCGTCTTGCTCTTCTTGCTGTTGCCCTTGTCCAGAATGAGTTCCTGCGAGGGATAGACTTCCTGCGCAGCACCAACTCGGGCATAGGCCGTGATTTGCAGCAGCACGTGGCTGCTGCCGGCCAGGCCTTGAGCGATCAGCGCAGCCAAGGCGCCCAGTTCCGATTCTGTGGTTGCCGGCGCCGAGAAATCGCGCAGTGGCAGGCTCAGAGCGTCGAACACCCAGGTTCGGGCCGCTTGGCCTTGCGCCAGGTGAACAACGTGAACCTCTACCTGCTCGGCGCCCACTCGGTTGCGCCAGAGGAAACGTGCATTGGCCAGATTGTGGGCGTAGCGCCGGGCAAGTTCGGTGAAGCCCTGTGCCTCCACGTAGCCCTTCACCGTGCTCAGCAACTTGGTCTGGTAGTCGGCGTTGTTGCAGGCGGATGGGAAGCCCATGCCGGCCAGCACGCGTAGCGTGAAGCTGACCTTCAGCGTATCCGCGTCGGCGGGCAGGGCTGCCACGTCCACGGTTTGCAGGTTGGGGTTTTCAATGGCGGCATCTAGCTTGGCTGGATCCTGATCCTTGGTTTTGAGCCGATTGGAGATCGTGCCCCGAACGGACTTCTCATTGATCTTGACCGGGGCCCAGCCTGCACTGTTGCTTCGGCTGTCCCAAGTGCCGGCGAAGAACTGCGCGTCGGAGGGGTCCAGCTTGCGCTCGAAGGCGAGCACAGAAGCGGTCTTGAGAGTGATTTCCTTGGTTGCCATGGTGATCTCCCTGGGTGTTCAGATGGGGGTGGCCGATGTGGCCGAGGTATCGATGAAGCAGCGGTACAGCCCGTGGTCGTTGGGCTGTTCCGAACGGTGGTCGTGGCCGCTTTGCCAAATGAGGTCGTTGAGGCGCCGCAAGCGATGAGGGCTGATCCACTGTCCGATGGACCAGATGGTTTCGACGAATCGGAAAGGCACGGCCATGTCGCGCGCGCCTGCTACGCTGCCCGCTGGCAGCAGCGGTGACAGCGCGGCAAAGCCAACCGGTATGGGCACGATCCAGCCCGGACGAGGGTCGGTCTGCCAGGCCGTGTGGCTGTCCGGCTGGTCCTCGGCATCAGCGGCTGAGCGCTCAACCGGCCGACTGGTCCATCGGGCCAAGTCCAGCCAGGCATCCAGCGTGCTGGCTTGGGGACTTCGGGCACGCAGCTCGACCAGTTGTTGATCCAATAGATCGTCGCGTGCAATGAGCGCAAAGCCCGGCACCAAACGCCGTGCCAACCGGCGGAACTGCTGGTGTTGCTCCTCTGAGTCGTCGGGGACCAAAGCCAGCAAGGGCCGTGTCGGACGCCGTTTGCTGGAGGCCAAAGGCGGCATGACGCTGCCCCCTGCCAGGCGCATGTCGGCCAAGGTTCTTGCAACGTGCTCCGCCAGGGTGTCACGCGCGGCGTCGTTGAGCAGCCCATCCGCCAGCCTCACCTCGAACACCAGACTGATGTCCAGGTGAACGCGGCCTTCCTCCACGATGGCTGCGGTGCTGCCATCCTGCAGCACGGGGTTGCGGGTGAGGTGAAAGGCCCGTGTATAGCCATCCGTTGTCACCTGCGCCTCGAAGCCATGGCACACCACGCCTACGCCCAGCAGGTTGATGCCGGCTTGCGGGCCCAATCGGCGCTCCAGTGCAGTCATCAGGCCGGTAAAGGCGGTGATGGCCGGGAAGCCCCAGGTGAGCGGGCTGGAGATGGCATTGGCGTTTTGCACCCGGATGTGCGGCAGCAGCAAAAGACCGCGATGTGGCAGATTGGTTTGGCTCACAGCACACCCTCCCGCTCCATGGCCTTGAACAGTTCGCGGGCCTGCGCGCGCCAGTGCAAATACTCGGGGTCCCCTAGGGGCAGCGGGTCACGCAGCTCGTGGTTGAGCCAGTTGGCGAAGTCCTGTGCCAGCGCGTCGATCAGATCAGGCACCGGGTCGGTCCCGCCATCAGGATCCAGCCAGACGCGATGAGTGGCTGGCAGCTCGCATCGCGGGTCTGTCGACCAACCTGGTTCCAAGGTCTGCTGCTCAGCGGTGAACAGCATCAGCTCTTCCAGGAGAGCCTCCACCCACTCATCGCGTTGGGTGCGGGTGGCCTGATTGCTCGCAGGATCGCCTTCCAGGAAGCGGCGCAGCAGTAGCGTCAGTCGGCGCACTTCTGGCCGGTGGCGATAGACCTTGAACAGTGAGGCCGTGCCCAACACGGGGCGGACCTCTGCTGAACGCCACACCGGCGGCAGCGAGGCCAGCAGCAGGTTGTCGCCCCGCCGCTCGCTGTTCAGCTGACTGATGTTCTGCGGTTTGGTGCCACCCAGCTTCTGAATGGCCAGGTGCGGGTACTCCCGCACCGGTCGCTCGTGCCAACGCTCCGCCTTCCGGGCCTCGCGGGCGGACTTGGCTTCTTCGCTGAAGCGGTCGTCTTGCAGCGTCTGGTAGACGCGATGGACCAGAGAAGTGGGATACAGCGGGGCCAGCAAGTGGTAGCCCGTGTCGTCGTGCGGATCATCGCCCACCGGCCAGTAGAGCTGCTTGGCCAGCGGATGCGAGGACGGATGTGGGCAACGTGGCACATCGATGCTCGCCAGCTTGAAGGCAACCTTGGTTGCACCCTCCGCCGAATTGCTGAGGGCGGCGACAGCGTCAGCGTCACCCTCCTTTAGCCATGCCAGGACGCTCTGTCCGTCGACAGGAACCGACAGTAGACGGAATAGTTCGTAGACCAACTTGTTAAAGGCGCCATTGCCGGTAGCGTCTCTATCTACGTAGGTACCCAGGACATGCGATCCCACCCAGGGCAGTTCGGGCAGACCAGCGCAGTCTACGTTCAGGTTGGTTGCATTCCGAACCTTCGTATCGGGATGAACCGCCTTCAAGATGTGTGTGGCGATCTGAATCTGATCAACGCATTCCGCGCCCTTTTCCAGAAGGGACTGGAGCTGATAGAAATCTTGCTGCTTCTTTCGCTCCTTGTCGGCAGCTGCATCTGTTCCAGTGATCTTCAACAGCACGTTGTTCAAGCGTGTTGTGATGTGCGCTTGCAGTGCGGCTCGGATCGACGCGGATCGCATAGGGTCTGGTGGTGACATTCAGTTCTCCCTGAAAGTTGAGGTCGGGTGGTGCGTTTGAATAGTCCGTGTGTGCTTCACCTCCGTTTCGCAAAGCCCAGCGCTGGGTGGTAGCGCCAGCCTTCCTCCTGCTGGTCGCCTGGCACGGCGACCGTTCCAAATCGCTTGGCGCAAGAATCGAGAGGCAGGTCCAACGCCAGGGCCAAATCGGCCAATGCGCCAAGATAGTCGGTGGTGCCCCAAACCTCCATGCGGTCACCGCGCACGGCATCGTCCGGCACACGGTGGTGCAGGGAGCGATCGATGGGCACGTAGAGGTTCTGACCCCGCTTGGGGCCCTCGATCACGCGGTGCAGCAGGACATCGTCTCCGTCCTCGTCTGGCAGCAGCACCAAGGTCACGTCTGGCGGCGACGGCTCCTGGCGGAAGGGCTGGGCGCGCTGCAGCACCGCGGTGAGCGTGGCGTCTTGCGGGGCGGCATGCCACCAGGTACTGGCATTGAGCTCGAGTGCTGGCGGCGTTGTTGCCGCCTGGCTGCGGGCACGGCTCATCAGCCCTCCAGCGGGCGTGTGCGCTGGTGCGACGCTGGGCAGCATGTGCTTGTGCAGCCGGGCATGCTCCAAGTCGACCAGGCGCTGCTGGGCTTGTAGCACCGGTGGCGGCACGATACGGGGACGGGCGTCGATGGCAGCCAGTTCCTCAGGGCGCAGCAGAGCGTGCAGATCGTGGGTGCTCAGGTGGAACGCGGGCCCGTCCGTCTCGAAACCGGGGCGACGGAAGGCCGCACGTCCAGGTTCGCGGAAGTGACGCAGGTTGTGGTCGAAGACCAGCAGATTGGGGCTTTCCACCGCCCCGCGCCGGTGCCGACGAACGCGGCCGGCCAGTTGGATCAGGGAGCGCATGGAGGAGGGCTCCACCAAGGCCCAGTCGTAGTCATGGTCCCGACCCACTTCAGTCACGGGCGAGCCGAGCACGATGAAGAGCTGATCGAGCTCGGGCGCTGTATCCAGCCGCTGGCGAATGTCCGACAGCGAGAACACGGCCGATGGGTCATGTCGGTTCAGAGTGCGGTCGAGCTGCTGCTCAATCGCCGAACGGATCAATAGTGGGTGGCGGGAGTGGTAAACACATAGGTGGACTCGGCAGCCAGGTGGCACCGGTTGGCGGAACAGGGCCAGGGCCACTTCGAACAGCGGTTCGATATTGGCCATGCGGACGAGGCCGAAGCTGACGCGGTGGCCGCTGACGGGATCCACGCTGTGATGCTGCTGGTGCAGGCTCGCCGCGGCGGCCAGCATGGCCGGCGCCCAGACGGCAGCCAGGGTGGCGATGTCCTTGGCCCCTGGTTGGGGCGGCTTGGGCGCTGACAGCAGCGCTGCGCGGCGCCGCGGCTGAGCCGCCAGCCTGGCCAGTTCGGTGTGGCGCTGTTGGGCAAACTGAGCGTGGGCGCGGCCGAAGCTGGCGGGATCAGGGCAGTCCTGCGCTTGTTGGTTGAACTCATCCACCCATGCACAACAGACCACAGGTGGGATGTCGGCGCCCCCCGGGTGGGCGCCGCAGTTGCGCTGAAAGTGGTGGCGACCGTTCCGGTAGGCCTCGAACAGACCCTGGATGAGGGCCGGCGGCAAGGTGGCCGAAGACAGCAGCACTCGTGCGCCCAGCAGTCCGGCCCAATGCACGAGCCGCGTGAGTGCGGGTAGATCGGCCAGATCAAAGTCGTCGGGCTCGTCCAGCACAAGGTCTCCACTCATCAGGCGCAACATGGGGGCGATCTGTCGGCCTCCACGTTGGCTCTCGGTGGCTGGGGTGAGGTGATCGATGGTGCACACGAGCAGTGGCGCCAACAGCAGCTTGCTGACTTCAGGGTCAGCCACAGCACGGCGCAGCAGGGGGTGCTGGTCGGTCGCACCTTCGAACAGCACGTGGCTGTCCTCCTCCAGGAGCGCCTGCCCGGAGGCCGACCCTCGCGCCTCGGCCAAGCCCTCGAAAAACTCGAACAAGGCGCGGTTTGCCGAGCCACCCACGCGGATGGCCAGGTCGTCATCTCCCAGTCCGAGCATGGCGCGGAACGACTGACCCGTCTGCAAGGTCAGCGTTCGCAAGCCCAAAGCAAAGGCACAGCGCAGGCCTTGGGTGGGATCGGCCAGTGCATACATGATGCGGGCATTGGCCAGCGTCTTGCCACATCCGGTGGAGGCCATGTTGACGAGAAAGGCGCCGTGCTGTTGGGCACGTTCACGCAAAGCGGCAGCCAGTTCGGCCGACTTGTCCTGCCAGCGAAAGCGTTCGTCGCGCGTGCGCTGTCTGAGCCCTTTGTGGGCGCCCAGGCGAGGCAGGTGCGTGGCCAGTCGGGGCAGGAAGCGCGCCACTTCCGAGCCGTGCTGGGCCACGCCCAGCAGATGCTCGTCGAGTCGCTGGTTCGGGCGGCCACCCTCCAGGGTGTTGGCCCATAAGGGGTGGTCAGCGTCGCCTTTCACTCGCTCGGCGCTGTCGCCCTGCAAGCGGGAATAGTGGTGATCGGCCAACATCAGGCTGAGCCGGCTCAGGTGCATCACGAACGGGTTGTTCAGCAGGCTATCTGCAGCGGGCTCTCCAGGCTGACGGGCTCGCCAGTCGGCTAGGCGCCCTGCGATGCGGCTGGCTCGACGGCGCCAGGCTGCGCTGCTGACGGGCAGGCCCTGCGGGAAGTGCCAGTAGGGCGCGAAGGCGGCCGGTTCGGCCTGATCAAACGCCTGTTCATTCCAGTCTGGTTGCACTTGGGTGAGCAGACCTCGCAGGCGTGACATCTGAAATCTGTCGTTCTCCTCCCTGCTTTTGGGCAAGGCCGGCAGCCGGTGATGGGTGACAACGAGCCAGCCCAGTGCCGACGCCAGTGGCGCGTTCTGCAGCGTCTTGAAGGGCGAATCGAAGTGACCCCGGAGCCCGTCGCAACGCAGCTCCCGTCGCCATCGAGCATCGTCTTCGGCACTGGGACAGGCCAGCCGCCCCAGCCAAGTGGCGTCGTCGTCACTGCCGACAAAGGCCTCCAGCAGGCGAAGCGAGACCCACTCATGCCGGATCAGATTGCGGCCCTCCAACTGGCCGCACAGGCGCGCCTGGAAAGCTTCGGTGGCCTTGCCCAGGTCGTGCATCAGGCCCGCCATGTCGGCCAGTAGCCGAATCAGCTCACCGCTGTGCAATTGATTCTCATCGGCACTGCGAAGCACATTGCGTCGAGTGGTATTGGTGGGCACCGCCCCTTGTTCGTTGAATCGGCGCCGGTCACCCACCACCCACAACAATTCCGAGTGATCGATGCCCCGGATCCAGTGACAGGCCACGGCAGTGTTCTTGCGGGCGGTCTTGCGCAGCAAGCGACGCAAGGTGTCCAGGCCGTCCTGGGTGATGGGTGTTTGCCAGGTGCGGTCACCGCGACGCTCAGCGAACTGGTCCAGGATGCGACGGGTTTCGGTCAGAGCACGCTTGTCGCACTGGGAGATCAGCAGGACGTTCATGCCTAGGCGCCTTCGTCGGCGACCGGGTTGACGGGGTCCTGAGCCCGCCGACCAAAGGTCTCTGCAGTCGCCTTGACCGTGTCGATCATGAAGTCGAGTGCTTCACTTCGGGTGAGGGTTTCGATGCAGGTCTGCCGGAACTCCTGCTCACTGTGACCTTGCATCGCCGAGACGAAGGCCTGCGGCAAGATGACCGCATCCTTGATCAGATCCGCCACGTCGAAGACCAGTCCCCCACGCCGCGTCTTGCCGTGCAACACGGCCAGCCCATGGGGGAGACCCAGTACCCAGGTGGCAGTGGCGCCCAGACCGTAGGCCAGGTAGTTGCCGTGGTCCAGAAACCTGTTGGCCGCGTCGGTGCTGTCACCACGCTTGGCGCGTGTGAACTCGCCGTAGCCAGTGGCCAGGCTCGCCAGGCGATAGAGCTGTTTGCTCATCCGAGCTTCCTCGGTGAGCAGTGTCATGGTGTCTTGTGCTGCTGCGATGCCGGGGAGCGCGGCCTGAATGGCGGCAGCCAAGGCGTCGAGGTCGGGCTTGAATCGCTGTTGGCGCAAGGTCTTGCTCCCCGCCCAATGTTGTTGCAGACGCATTAGCCGCGCCCTCTGGAATGCCTTGGCCGCGCCAAGCCGCAATGCGTCGTCAAACCAGAAACGGACCCAATGCTGCAGGTACTCTGTCGGCCGGTACTCGCTCTGGGGTGACACCCAGGCCACTTCCAGGGACGAATCTGTAGCGGCGAACAGTGGTGTTCCGCCACCGCCACAAAAACCTAGCATCACCCCTGCCTTGGCCAGTTCGCGCATTGCTGCCTGCGTGACTGATGTACCGGTACCTAGCAGTACGGTGGTCGTGTTGGCGATTGGAATATTCCAGTACGCCGATCCCTTACCCTGCTCGGTGATGTATTCGACCCGCCCGCCGTTGACGAGAAGCCGACAGTGCTCCAGGTAGTAGATGTTGGCCCGTTTGGAGTGCAGGATGCATTTCAAATCGCCGGCCATGAGCGAGTCCATGATTGACTCCCAAATCCTTTCGTTGTCTTCAGGTTAGGTGCCCACTGGCTCATGGCGTGATCTGGATGGATTTACAGGTGCGTGTACTTCAACGTGCATTGCGCAGGGCCTCGCGCTCCGCATCGGTGGGTTAGTGCGGTCTGCGAGGTCCGCTGTGGTAACGCGCACGCTTCACGGTCACTGGGGCCAGTGGAGCCCAATCCGCCGCGCTCTATAGGGGTGACAGAAGCCAGCCGCCCGTCGTGATGGCGATGCGCATGTGCAGTGGCGCTTGAAATCGGCGAGGTTCCATTCGATCGGCGCGTTCATCCGGTGGCGCAGCGCGTGGATGTCGCGGTTGATCGTGGAGCGAGACACCTCCAGCAGGGTGTGCAGTTGCGCGGGCGTGACGCATCGCCCTGCGTCCAGCAGATGCCGGATCTTGTACAGCCGCTCGTGCTGACCCACCGCCTTGTTCTCCCTGGCGTTTGTGCAGCGATCTTAGGCCGATCACAGCGGCGAGCAGGGCTGATGCGCCCCCCCCAAAAGGGGGGAAGGCGTTCAACTGGATGGCGCGGGCTCATCGGCCGGGTGTGTCGAACACGCCGTGGCCCGAGACCTCATTCGAACTGAGGATGTCCAGCCCGCAGCGGCCGGGCAGGATGTTTCGCGTTACTGAACTCTGGAGTCCTTGATGTCCTCTCACTTCAAACGGCGTACCGCCGGTGGGTCGCTGGCCGCTGTGCTGCTCGGTGTGTCGCTGCCCGCTGTGGCCGCCACTGAGCACACGGCTTACTTCACCCCTTGGCTGGGCTACCTGGGTGGCCAGGTGGTGCGCTGGGATACCGACAGCCAGACCGCGTTATTGGTCAACGAGTCGGGCGCGCGCCAGGGCAGCTACACGGTGGTGGGTGCGCGGCGGCGTCTGGTGGTGGATCCGCCATTTGCGTCTGAAGGCTATGTGTTCGACAGCTGCGGCAATCAGGCCTTGGTGCGCGATGAGACCGACATCTTCCTGATCGGAATCGACAGCGGGGATGTCAGTCAGGGCACCTCCCGTGTCAACACGGTGGGTCGGCGTCAATTCTTGACGGGCTGCGACGCGGGCCAGACCGAACCCATCGGCTCCGAGGACGAGCCGGGCTACACGATGTCGCACCTGGCCATGGCGCTGGCGCCGGGCATGTCCGATCTGAAGAAGGGCCGGCGGCTGGCCGGCCCGCAGGAGGCGTCGCTGAACGGCGCTGCGCTGTGGCAGCTGGCGCAGGAGGTGGTCAGCTTTCCGGACCGGCGGCATGTGCACTTTGAACGCTCGGGCCAGACCTATGCGCGCAGCACCCACCCGGATGGGTGGATGGTGGTGTCACTGCCGTCGGGTCCGCGCGGTTTCCTGCGCGTGGCCACCGACGGCAAGACCGGTGCCGAGACCTGGTTGGTGGCCGACATGGTGGACGGCCAGCCGGCCTGGGTCAGCAAGTCCGAGATGGTGATGGCCGATGCGGCACCCAGCTGGGGCGGTGCCAGCGGTGTGTCGCGCAACTGGCGCCTGTCCTGGGACTACGCCTTCATGGAGTACCGGCTGTACCCCGACCAGACGGGCGTGCGCTATTTCTACCGCGATGACTTCGTTCAGCCCCTGAGCTGGGGGCTGGCCGATGAGCGGGTGACCCTCACCCGCAACCATCGCAGCTACCAGAGCGTGCGGCATTGGACGCCGCTGGCCCGCAAGGGCCGGTTTCAATGGGTGATGGAGGACGACACCTGGACCTATACCGATGGCGGCACCTACGTCATCGCGCCCCGGGTGGTGATGTACAAGGACCTGGGGGCGGGCTCGCCGCCCGCGGCCGCGCGTGCCGCTCAGGCCGCACCGCCACAGCGGCGCGCGCCGCAGCAGGACCGTGCGGCGCGCCGGGTGCCCTGATCACCCCCGAAAGAACAACAGGCCGCTGATGAGCGGCCTGTTGTGCGGGGTTGTTGTGGCTTACTTCGCCAGCGCCGCTTCCATCTTCTGCTTGGTGGCGGTCAGCTCGGCGGGCAGGTGGTAGGCCAGCGTGGTGAACAGCTCCTCGTGCAGCTTCAGCTCGGCCTGCCAGGCGGTGGGGTCGGCGTCGATGATGCTGTCGAACTGGGCCTTGCTGAAGTCCAGGCCGGTCCAGTCCAGGTCTTCGTAGCGCGGGCTGATGCCGAAGAAGTGGCCTTCGCCCTGGCCAGTGCCTTCCACGCGCTCGATCATCCACTTCAGCACGCGGGCGTTGTCGCCGTAGCCCGGCCAGACGAACTTGCCGTCGGCGCCCTTGCGGAACCAGTTGACGCAGAAGATCTTGGGCAGGCTCTTGCCCTCGCCCTGCAGCTTGTGCTCCATGTCCAGCCAGTGCTGGAAGTAGTCGGCCATGTTGTAGCCGCAGAAGGGCAGCATGGCGAACGGGTCGCGGCGCACCACGCCTTGCGCGCCAAAGGCGGCGGCGGTGGTCTCGGAGCCCATGGTGGCGGCCATGTAGACGCCTTCCATCCAGTTGCGGGCCTCGGTCACCAGCGGCACGGTGGTGCTGCGGCGGCCGCCGAAGATGAAGGCATCAATCGCCACGCCCTTGGCGTCGTCCCAGGCCGGGTCCAGCGCGGGGTTGTTGGTGGCGGCCACGGTGAAGCGCGAGTTCGGGTGGGCGGCCTTGGCGCCGGTTTCCTTGGCGATCTGCGGCGTCCAGTCCTTGCCCTGCCAGTCGATGGCGTGGGCGGGCGGCTCGCCGTCCATGCCTTCCCACCACACATCGCCGTCGTCGGTGAGGGCGACGTTGGTGAAGATGGTGTCGCGCTCCACCGACTTCATGCAGTTGGGGTTGGTCTTGAAGTTGGTGCCCGGGGCCACGCCGAAGTAGCCGGCTTCGGGGTTGATGGCGTAGAGCTTGCCGTCGGCGCCCGGCTTGATCCAGGCGATGTCGTCACCGATGGTGGTGACGGTCCAGCCGCCCAGCGCGGCCGGCGGGATCAGCATGGCGAAGTTGGTCTTGCCGCAGGCGCTGGGGAAGGCGGCGGCGACGTGGTACTTCTTGCCCTGCGGGTTGGTCACGCCCAGGATCAGCATGTGCTCGGCCAGCCAGCCCTGCTGGCGGCCCATGGTGCTGGCGATGCGCAGCGCAAAGCACTTCTTGCCCAGCAGCGCGTTGCCGCCGTAGCCCGAGCCGTAGGACCAGATCTCTTGCGTCTCGGGGTAGTGGACGATGTACTTGACGGTGGGGTTGCAGGGCCAGGCGGTGGTGTCCTTGGCGCCTTCAGCCAGCGGCGCGCCGACGGTGTGCACGCAGGGGACGAAGTCGCCGTCGGTGCCCAGCAGGTCGATCACGGCGCGGCCCATGCGGGTCATCAGCTTCATGTTCACGGCCACGTAGGCCGAGTCCGACAGCTCCACACCGATGTGGGCGATCGGCGAGCCCAGCGGGCCCATGCTGAACGGGATCACGTACAGCGTGCGGCCCTTCATGCAGCCCTTGAACAGGGCCTTGTCGCCGGTTTGCAGCAGCGTGCGCATCTCGGCCGGGTCCATCCAGTTGTTGGTGGGGCCGGCGTCTTCCTTCTTCTGCGAGCAGATGTAGGTGCGGTCTTCCACGCGGGCCACGTCGGACGGGTCGGTCACGGCCAGGTAGCTGCCCGGGCGCTTGGCCAGCTTCTTGAAGCTGCCGGCGTCCACCAGCAGCTGGCACAGGCGGTCGTATTCTTCCTGGGTGCCGTCGCACCAGTAGACATCGGCGGCCTCGGTCAGCGCGGCGATCTGGCCCACCCATTCGATCAGGCGGGCGTTCTTCACGTAGGCGGGCGCTTTGGCACGCAGCTCGGGCGTCAGGGGACGGTTCATCGGGGGCTCCAAGGTTGAAAAGACAAAAAAGGCATTGGGCGAGCCCCCTTGGCAGCGCATCCGTGGGTGCCGCCACCAGGAAGCTCGCCCAATGCCTGGCGCTGTTTCCGCAGGGCGGACTCAGGCCTCCGAACCAGGTACCGACGGGTTACATCGATCCGGCCCAGCCGCCCCTGCGCCACCCGGGGTTGCCCGGGCGCAGGGTCGTCTTTTGAGTGTAACGACGCGGTAATTTCAGGGGAATGGGCATCCATGCACATCTTGCATAACCAAATGCCGAGGACGCAAGACGCCCCGCCAGGTGTGATCTCTGCACACCTGCAAACGGGGGAGTGGGCTCAGTCGCCCAGCGCGATGTGGGCGGCCAGCGGCAGATCGGCCAGGGCCGGCGGCAGGGCGTAGTCGGCCACCACCCAGGCGCTGCGGGGGCTGTCGGCGGCCTCCGTCAGCAGCTCATCGACCAGGCGGCAGGAGCGTGCGTCCAGCGCCGCCCAGGGCTGGTCGAGCAGCACCAGCTCGGCGCCGCTGGCCGCAGCGCCCAGCAGGCCCAGCTTGCGGCGGCTGCCGCGCGACAGCATGTACAGCGGCTTGGGCAGGTGCTGGGCCAGGTCCAGCGCGTCGGCCAGGTTGTCGGCCAGTGCCTGGTCCCAGCGGGCGTGGTGCGGGCGGCGGGCCGCCAGCCAATCGGCGGCGACCACGGCATCGTCGGCGGGGTCGTCGGTGGGCGCGTACCAGACCGGCCCCTGCTGGCGCTCGATCCGGCCCTGCGCCGGCGCCAGCTCGCCGGCCAGCAGGCGCAGCAGCAGCGTCTTGCCGCAGCCTTCGCCGCCGGTGATGGCGCTCAGGCCAGGTGGCAAGGCCGCGTTCAGCCCGCGCAGCGGGCCGAGGCCGAGGTCGATCAGGCGGAGCAGCACGGGCGCGGTCATCGCCCGTGATTGTCACCG
Organism: Ideonella aquatica; assembly: GCF_018069755.1. Classification (GTDB taxonomy): domain Bacteria; phylum Pseudomonadota; class Gammaproteobacteria; order Burkholderiales; family Burkholderiaceae_C; genus Ideonella; species Ideonella aquatica. The sequence goes on from NZ_JAGQDE010000010.1 coordinate 76,077, forward strand.
GCTCAATCGACCTTCCAGTCGCCACCCGCCACCCGCAGCATCACCGGGCTGGCCGGGCCGTAGGCCCAGTGGTTGTCCTTGGAGAAGTTGAGCACGCCGTTGGCCACCGGCTGCGGACCCAGTTGCTCGGTGAGGTCGCGCAGCGCGGTGCGGAAAGCCGGCGTGCCAGGCTTGCCCAGCTTCAGCGCCTTGGGGATGACCATCTGCAGCACCAGCTGCACGTCATACACGCTGGCCGAGTAGATGGCCCGCGTGCCGGCACCGTAGGCACCCTCGTAGCCCTTGACGAAGTCCTGCGCCAGCGGCTTCGAGACATGGCCGGCGGGCAGTTGCTCAGGCACGATGCCGGGCGCGGCCACCACGTAGGCGCCCTCGGCGTCCTTGCCGGCCAGGCGCAGGAAGTCGCGGCTGGCGGCAGCATGGGTCTGGTAGATGCGGCCCTTGTAGGCGCGCTCGGCCAGCGCGCGCTGCGGCAGGGCCGCGCCGCCGCCGGAGGCCACCACCAGGATCGCATCGGGGGTGGTGCTGGCCAGCTTCAGCGCCTGGGCGGCCACGCTGCTGTCGGTGCGGGCGAAGCGCTCCACGGCCACCAGTGTTGGCGCGCCGGGCTGGGCCAGCAGCTTGTTCATCTCGGTCAGCCAGCCTTCGCCGTAGGCGTCGGCGTAGCCCAGGAAGCCCAGGGTCTTGACGCCGGATTTCCTCAGGTGGGCCATCACCGCCTGCGCCATCAGCTCAGGCGCGTGAACCATGCGGAAGGACCAGCCGTCCTTGCCGGGCAGGTTGGCAAACGGCCCCAGCGCGTACTGCGGCACCTGCGCCTCGTTGAGGTGCTGGGCCATCGCGGCGGCGATGGGCGTGACCACGCTGCCCACCACCAGGTCGGCGCCCTCCTCGGTGAAGCGCTTGGCGTTCTGCGCGCCCTTGGCCGGGTCGGTGGCGTCGTCGGCGATGACGATCTTCAGCTTCTCGCCGCCGATCTGCTCGGGAAAGAGCTTGATCTGGTTGGCCATCGGGATGCCCAGCGACGAGGCCGCGCCGGTCAGCGGCAGCGACACGCCGATGGTGATGTCGGCCTGCGCCGCGCTGCCGCTCAGGGTCAGCGCGGCCAGCATCAGGCGGACCAGGGGGCGGGGGGTGTTCATGTGGTGTCTCCTGGGGGGGGTGTGGGTGACATCAGCGGCTGACCTCGAGCGCGTCCTGGGCCGCCTGCGCGCGCCGCCACAGCACCTTGCCGCTGGCGGTGCGGGGCAGCTCATCGACCAGGGCCACCTCGCGCGGGACCTTGTAGGCGGCCATGTGCTCGCGCGCCCAGGCGACGATGGCCTCGGGCGTGACCCGGCCGCGCTGGGCGTCGTGCAGCACGACCAGGGCCTTGGGCGACTCGCCGCGGTAGGCGTCGCGCATGGCGATGACGCAGGCCTCCTTGATGGCCGGGTGGCGCAGCAGCAGCGACTCGACCTCGGCCGGCCAGACCTTGAAGCCGCTGGCATTGATCATGCGCTTGAGGCGGTCGGCGATGGTGTAGTAGCCGTCGGCATCCCGCGTGCCCAGGTCGCCGGTGCGAAACCAGCGCTGGCCGTCGATCTCCACGAAGGCCGCCGCGGTGGCGCGCTCGTTGGCCCAGTAGCCTTTGAAGAGCTGCGGGCCGCGCACGACGATCTCACCGGCCTGGCCGTCGGGCAGCGGCGCCAGCGTGTCGGGGTCGACCACCAGCGCGCTGGTGCCGATGAACGGGATGCCCAGGCAGCGCAGGCGCGGCGCATGCATCGGGTTGCAGTGGGTGGGCGCGGCGGTCTCGGTCAGGCCGTAGCCTTCGACATAGCGCAGGCCAAACTGCGCTTGCAGTCGCTCGCCCACGGCGTCGGGCATCGAGGCGCCGCCGCCGCCGATGTAGCGCAGGCTGCCCAGCTGGTACTGGTCGAGGTCGTCGCCCGAGAGCAGGTCGATGACCATGGTCGGGATGTTGGCCCAGTGCGTGACGCGGTGCTCGCCGATGGCGCGCGCGGCCACGCGGCGGTCCCAGCGCGGCAGCACCACCAGCCGGCCGCCACTGTGCAGGCCGGCCAGCAGGCCCACCACCAGGCCGGTGATGTGGAACATCGGCGCGACGATCAGGTGGGTGTCGCACGGCCGCATGTCCTGCCAGCGCACCGAACCCAGCGCGTTGTGCAGCAGCGTGGCGTGGGTGTGCATGCAGCCCTTGGCGTGGCCGGTGGTGCCGCTGGTGTAGGGCAGCAGGGCCAGGTCGTCGCCCCGGCGCGGCACCAGCGCCGGCTCGATGGCCCGGGCCAGCAGCGCGGACCAGACATGCACCGCCGCGGCGCCGGCGGCGGGCAGCGGATGGCGCTGCGGCAGCCAGGCGCGCCAGGTGGCGGGCCAGTCGTCGCCGGTCGTGTGGGTCGGCAGCGCATCGGCCAGATCGAACACCACCAGGTGCGCCAGGCCCGGGCAGGCGGCAGTGGCCCGGCCCAGCTCGGCGGCAATGTCGGACGAGGCGATGGCGTGGCGCGCGCCGGTGTCACGGAGGTAGTGCTCCAGCTCGTCGGCCTTGTTCATCGGGTTGACCGGCACCACCACACCACCGGCCGCCAGCACGGCATGGAAGGCCACCACGAACTGCGGGCAGTTCTGGCTGAACAACAGCACCCGGTCACCGGCACCCAGGCCCAGGCGCTGCAGTGCACCGGCCAGGTGGCGTGCATCGCGCGCCAGTGCGCCCCAGGTGAAGGCGCTGCCCAGGAAGAACAGGCCCGGCTCGTCGGGCGTGGCGGTGGCGCGGCGCGCCAGGCCGTCCCACAGCGACTCGTCGGGCACCTCGATCGTGAACGGCACGCCCGGAGGCCAGTGGCGGTGGTGCGGCGGCGTCGACATCGTGCGGCGTGGAGACGGTGTGCGGGAGCGGCGCGAGCATAGGCCTTATTCGTCAACCGGTGTTGACGTTTGCCGCAGATCATGGGAAAACACCTAGCCTGCGCTTCGATCAAAATCGCGCGATGCCCCGACCCCAGCCCTACCTGCGGCAACTGCTGCGCCACCGCACCGACTGGCTGGAGGAGCGCCTGTACGAGCGCGCCGCTCACAACGGCTACGGCGACATCACGCCGGCGATGGCCCGCCTGTTCCCGCTGCTGGCCACGCGCCCGCTGGGCCTGAGCGATCTGGCGCGCCGCCTGGGCGTGAGTCGCCAGGCGGTGCACAAGCTGGCGCTGGAGGCCGCGGCGCTGGGCTATGTGGCCTTCATCGACAGCCCCGATGACGCCCGCGTCAAGCTGCTGGCCTACACCGACAAGGGGCGCGCGATGGCGCGCTCAGCCGAGCAGGAGCTGCAGCGCATCGAGGCCCGGCTGGTGCGGCACATGGGTGCGGCCAACCTGGCGCAGCTCAAGGCGCTGCTGGCAATGGCCTGGTCGGCCGACGAGCAACCCCCGCGGGGCTGATCACGCGCCGGTGGGCACCACGGCCAGGGCGTCAGCGCGCCACCAGCCGGCCCACCGCCGCCAGCACCGCCTCGTCCTGCGGCCGCACGCGGCGGCTGCCGCGCAGCGGGCCTTCGTAATAGGCTGCCACCACGCGCGGGGCGCGGCCGCCGGGAGGCCAGACGATGGCCACGTCATTGATGCGGTCGGGCAGGCCGTCGTCCAGGCCGGTGCCGGTCTTGTCGCCGGCCGTCCAGCCCGCCGGCAGGCCGGCGCGCAGGCGGCGCTGACCGGTGCGCGTGGCGCGCATCCAGCCCAGCAGGCGCTCGCGGCTGGCGGCACCCAGCATGTCGCCGCGCAGCAAGCGAACCAGGTTGGCGGCGATGGCGGCCGGCGTGGTGGTGTCCTGCTCGTCACCGGCACGGACCTGGTTCATCGCCGGCTCGGGCCGGTCCAGGCGGGTGACGTGGTCGCCCTGCGTGCGCAGCCAGGCGGTCAGCGCCTGCGGCCCGCCCAGGTGGCGCAGCAGCAGGTTGGCGGCCAGGTTGTCGCTGTGGCACTGCGCGGCCTCGGCCAGCGCGGCCAGGGTCATGCCGGCGCGCGGGTCCTGCGTGGCCACCACCGGCATGTGGGGCACGGCGTCGGCCGCGTCCCAGTGCAGGCGCTCATCCAGCCGCCAGCGGCCGGCATCCACCTGCGCCAGCGTGGCCGCGGCCAGCCACAGCTTGAAGGTGGAGCACAGCGCGAAGCGCTCGTCGGCGCGGTGCGCCAGACCCGGCCCACCGGCCAGATCCTGCAGCGCCACGCCCAGGCGCCCGCCCTGGCGGCGCTCCAGCGCGGCGAGCGCGTCCGGCACGGCGCCCAGCGCGGGTGCGGCCAGCGTGGCGAGCAGGGTGCTGATCCAGTGGCGGCGGGTGGTCTCCATAGCTTCACTCATCCTTCGGGTTGGCGGTGTCGCTATTCTTCGCAGGCTTGCTTCCTTTGCCCAGCGACGAATGCTGGGCTCTGGCATGAGGATTTGTCATGGCTCTGGCCCGTCTGTCGCTGAACCACCTGCACGCCTTTGCGGCCGCCTCGCGGCACCTGAACTTCACCCGCGCGGCCGACGAGCTGTGCGTGACCCAGGCCGCGGTGAGCCACCAGATCAAGGCGCTGGAGGCGCAGATCGGCCAGCGCCTGTTCCTGCGCACCGCGCGCGGCCTGCAGCTCAGCGACGAGGGCGCGCGCCTGGCGCCGCTGGTGCAGCAGGCCTTTGCGCTGCTGGACAAGGCGGTGCAGCTGCTGGACGAGCGCGCCCCGCCCGAGCGCCTGACTGTGGCCGTGGTGGGCACCTACGCCCAGGGCTGGCTGCTCGAGCGGCTGCCGCAGTTCCAGGCCGAGCACCCGCACATCGAGCTGCGCCTGCAGACCCACAACAACAAGCTGGACCTGGCCACCGAAACCATCGACGCGGCGATCCGCTTTGGCGACGGCGCCTGGCGCAGCACCCACGCCGTGCCACTGCAGGCTGCGCCGCTCACCCCCTTGTGCGCGCCGGCCCTGGCCGCCACGCTGGCGCGAGCGGCCGACCTGCGCCGCTGCACGCTGCTGCGCAGCTACCGCGCCGAGGACTGGCCGGCCTGGTCGCGCGCCGCCGGTATCGAGCCGCTGGCCGCCCGCGGTCCGCAGTTCGACTCCTCGGTGCTGATGGTGCAGGCGGCGCTGCTGGGCAGCGGCGTGGCGCTGGCCCCGGCGGCCATGTTCCGGCGCGAGCTGGCCGAGGGACGGTTGGTGCAGCCCTTTGGCGTAGCGGTGGACGTGGGCCGCTACTGGCTGACGCGGCCACTGGGGCGCGAGCCCTCCAGCGCCTTGCGGGCGTTCGAGGGCTGGCTGCAGGCCAGCCTGGCGCCGGCTGACGCTCAGCCGCCCGCGCTGAGCTGATCCACCGCCAATTTGGCCAGCGCGCTCCAGCGCTCGTCGGCCCACTGCACGCAGTAGCGCTGGAACTGGCGCCGGGTGGATTGCACCGGGAACGGATCGGAGCCGGCCGAGGCGATGATCGCCTGGCAGGCCTCGGTGATCGTGTTCTGGGCCTGGCCCTGGCGGAACTGCCGACCGGCATAGACGCTGCCCAGCATGGTCAGCTCGGCCACCGTGCCCCAGGCCCAGGCCAGGTCCTTGCCCTTGGCGCTCAGCTGCTCAAGGCGGGCCAGCTGCGTTGTGAGCTCCCAGCGCAGCTTGCCGGCCGAGACCAGGGCCGCCAGCGCGGCCTTGTCGCCGCGCGCGGCGATGACGCCCATCGACAGGTACTGGGTGCTGACCCAGTGGTTGTGCGGCTCCTCGCGCGAGGCCTCCAGGTAGAGGTCCCGGGCGCGCCGGTAGGCCTCTTGAGCGCGCGGGTCCGGGGCGGCGGTGTCTGCACCTTTCTGCGCGGCCTCGGCATCGGCCACGCGCTGGTAGGCAATGCCCAGGCGCTTTTCGCTGGCGGCCGTCATGCCCAGCCATTCGGCCCGCAGCGCGCGGCGCGCGCGCTCGCTGCTGAAGCTGTCATCGACACGGTCGGCGGCTGCGGTCTGGCGCCGCAGCATCTCGCGGATGTCCTCGGCCAGCGGCGCGATGCGCGCGCGCAGCTCGGCACCGGTGGTGCCCAGGGCCAGCATCTCGTCGATCATCGAGAAGCGGGCCTCCAGCAGCGCGCGCGTCTGACGCTCGCGGAAGTCGGCCACCTGGCGGTCCAGGTCGAAGGGAATGGTGGCATAGGCCACCAGGCTGGCCCAGTCGAAGGTCTCGGGCACCTCGGCGGCCAGGCGACGCCGCACCTCCAGCAGCACGCGGCGCGGGTCGTGGCCCACCAGCACGCCGGCATACAGCGACTCGGCCAACAGCACCGACGCATCCATCCACAGGGGGAACTGCGAGGCCACCACCCAGGGCACGCCGGCTTCGTGCAGCTCGTGGGCCAGGCTGCCGCCAGGCATCAGCACCGAATCGACCGCGCCCGAATCGCAGGTGGCCAGGCTGACCAGCGTGGGCATGCAGCCGTCGTCGGCGTCAATGCCGCCGCGCAGTGCGCCCACCAGCTGCGCGGCGTCCACGGTGGCCAGTGTCAGCGGTTCGCCGTCGCGGCACAGGGCCATGCCGTAGCGGTCGCCACCGGCCATCTGGATCGGCAGGCCGTGGGCCAGGATGTGGACGTGGGTGAAGGACTGGCTGCGGCAGGCCTCGGTGAGCGAGCGCAGGCTGGCATTGGGCAGCACGTGCAGCAGCTCACCCACCTTGAGCAGGCGTTCCTTCTTGTTCTTCTCGGGGTCGGTCTCGGTGCTGCGCCGCACCAGCGGCTCGATCGCCCGGCGCAGTGCATTGAGGTGGTCCTGCGCCGGCACCGGCGCCAGACCGCCAGGCGAGGCAAAGGCGAACAGCACCTTCGGCGCGCGGTTCCAGCGCACCGCGGCGCGCTGCGAGCGCCGCACCTCGCGCGTGACCACCATGGGTGAATGCAGCAGCATCGGCTTGTTGCCGCCAGGGAAGTGATCGGGGGCCACCACCGCCTCGAAGGGCAGCATCGACAGCTCCAGCGCCGACAGCGCCAGTTGCACATGCAGCAGCGGCTCGTCGTCGCGGGTCATTGCGGCGTACAGCGAGGGCACCGTGCCCAGCACCTGGCCCAGCGGCTCGCCCAGGTCGCGCAGCACGGCTTCGCGCTCCATCGGCGGCATATCGCGGTCGGCCTGGCGCAGCCGGCCCAGGCGCGACAGCAGTTGCCGGTGCTCGAACGGAAAGTACAGCGTCTGCGGCGGCGCGTTGCCGCTGAGCGCCAGGTAGGGCGTGATCGGCGACAACAGCTGGTTGTGCGCCGGACCCTGGCGCAGCAGTTCCAGCTTGAAGGGGTGCACGCGGGTGGCTGCATGGCGCGAGGCGGCGCAGCGGCTGTCGGCCTTGTCCTGGCTCATGCGACGGCCCTCGTGTAGGTCTTCAGTGCCTTGCCGGGCTGGCGGCCATCGCCGTTGATCTGCACCAACTGGCCGACCACCTGCTTCCCGTCCTGATCGACCGAGACCTCGATCGCGGTGGTCCTGTCCAGCACCAGCTTCTCGGCGCCGAAGCTCGCTTGATCCAGGTCGCTCATCGCCCCCTTCTCCAGCACCTCCCAGACCGCGCGGAACGAAGCCTCGCTGCGCAGCATGGCCTCGGTGAAGCGCATCAGCCGGATCCAGGTGCCGCTGTTGAAGTACATGCGCCCGGCGCCCAGGTCGATGGCCCGCGCCAGGTGGGTGTGGCCGGTGATGATGATGTCCACGTCGGCGCCCACGGCCTTGAGCACATCGGTGCAGGTGGTGTCGCGGTCGACGAAGTCAAAGGTCTTGTCGCCCTTGAGCCAGTCCAGCAGCGCGCGGCGCAGCGCCTCGGGCTTGTCGATGCCGCGGATCCAGCCGGTCAGGCGGTCCCAGACCAGGCCGGCGGTGCCCAGCTGGCCTGTCGGGACGCCGGTGGGCGCGGCGGTGGCGTATTGGTCTTCGGCGGCGGACAGCATGTCCTGGGCGGTGTCGCGCGCGGGCGCCTGGCGCAGGTTCGGGCCCAGCAACTGCTCCAGCGTCTGGCTGGCAGGCGCGGCGGCCGGTGCATCCCCGGCCGACAGGCGCCTGGGCGCCTGGTACTCGCCCGCGGTCTTCACGCCGACGATGCCCAACAGATCGCCCAGCTGGTTCATCTTCTCGGGCGCCATCACCAGCAGCGTGCCCACCGCGGCCTGGGTTTCGGGCTTGAGCAGATCGATCCACGGGTACTGCTTCTTCACGCTGTTCATCACGTCCTTGACCATGCGGGTGCCGGCGTTGGGCGTCCACTCCGACGGCTCCAGGCGCTGGCCGGCGTTGAGCCGGCGGCCGGCGCGGGCCAGGTCTTCATAGCGGTTGAAGTTCCAGGCGTCCACCTCGTTGCCGTGGGTGCAGTACACCCGCGCGCCACCCACCAGGCAGGTCCAGCCGCCGCCGGTGGTGGAGAACTCCACCCGCGCGCGCGCCGCCAGGTCACCGCCGGCCAGCACCTGCAGCAGGTAGCGCTGCACCGGCGGCAGCGCCACCTCGATGTCGTGGTTGCCGATCACCACCACCAGGTGGCGGCCCTCGGTCTTCACAAAGGCCGCCAGGGCCTGCCAGACGGTGCCGAAGGACGGGCCCTCGACGATGCGCTGCAGCGTGGGCAGCGCGTCGTTGATCGCCACATAGCCCTCGATCTCCTCGGCCAGCGTGTCGACCACGTCGCCATTGAGCACCAGGGCCAGGCGCTGACCCTGGCGCTCGGTGCGCAGCCAATCAATGAAGCCGGCCAGGCGGGGCACTTCGCGCAGGATCTGGAAGCCGGGTTTGCCGCCCATGTGGATGTCGGAGATGACATGGATGGCGTCAAAGGCGGCTATCGGGTCGCTGAGCATGCGTGGTCTCCCTGGGCGCAATGGCGCCGAGGCTTGATCTTCGCCCAGTGCCGACGCCTGTCAAGAGCGGGACTGGGGAGGGTGCGTCCCGCACTTGAGGCACCATCGCGCCATGGCTGATTCCTGTCCCACCGATCCGCCCACCGACTTCATCGCGGTGATCGACCACGCGCTCGATCCGGCCTTCTGCCGCGCCCTGATCGAGCGCTTCGAGGCCAGCCCGCACCGCCACCCGGGGCGCACCGGCGCCGGGGTGGACACGGCCAAGAAGATCTCCACCGACCTGCACCTGGGCCAGCACGCCGACTGGCAGGCGCCGCTGCAGGACTTGCTGCAGACCGTGCGCCAGCACCTGCGTGACTACCTGCGTCAGCACCACTTCGCGCTGATCGCCCCGGTGACGCTCACCGTGCGCCACCCTGCCACCGGCGAGCCGGTGCTGCTGGGCCACGACAACTTCGACGAGGTGGGCGCGCCGATCGCTGGCGAGCTGATGGGCGCGGTGTTCCGCATCGGCGGCGTGCAGCTGCAGAAGTACGACGCCGGGCGGGGCAACTACAACTACTGGCACTGCGAGGTCTACCCCGAGCCCGGCCACGAGGCGGTGCACCGCACGCTGCTGTGGATGGTCTACCTCAACGACGTGGACGAGGGCGGTGAGACCGACTTCTACTACCAGCGCCGCTCGGTGCAGCCGCGCGCCGGGCGCATGGTGATCGCGCCGGCCTACTTCACCCACACCCACCGCGGGCGCACGCCGGTCTCGGGCGACAAGTACATCGTCACCAGCTGGCTGCTGATGGCGCGGCCGGAACAGCTCTACAGCAGCTGAGCATCCCAGGCGGTCTTGGCGATCAGTGCGCCCACCACCACGATGAACACGCCGCGCACGAAGCCGGCACCGTGCTTCAGCGCCAGCCGGGTGCCCAGCAGGCTGCCGGCGATGTTGGCCAGCGCCAGCACCGCAGCGATGTGCCACCACACATGGCCCTTCCAGCCGAACAGCGCCAGCGCCGCCACATTGGTGGCCACGTTCAGCAGCTTGGCGGCGGCCGAGGCATGCAGGAAGTCATAGCCCAGCAGCCGCACGAAGGCAAACACCAGGAAGCTGCCGGTGCCGGGGCCGAAGAAGCCGTCGTACAGACCGATCACGGCGCCGATGCTGCCGCCCAGCAGCGCCTCGCGCTGCGGCGCATGCAGCGGCGCGTGGGCGCGGCCCAGGTCCTTCTTGGCCAGCGTGTACAGCAGGATGGCGCCCAGCACAAAGGGCAAGGCCTTGCGCAGGCCTGAACCGTCGATCTGCGTGAGCAGCCAGGCGCCCGCCAGGCTGCCACCAAAAGCCAGCGTGGCGGCGGGCAGCAGCGTGCCCCAGTTCATCGACACCCGCCGCGCATACTGCTGCGCGGCCCAGGCCGTGCCCCAGACGGCCGCGCCCTTGTTGGTGCCGGCCAGCGTGGCCGGCGCGGCGGCGGGATAGGCGGCGAACAGTGCGGGCAGCAGCACCAGGCCACCACCACCGACGATGGCATCCACAAAGCCGCCCAGCAGCGAGGCGGCGGCGGCGAACAGCAGTTCAAACATGGGCGGGCGAGCAAAGCAAAAGGGCGCCAGTGGTAACTGGCGCCCTTTGGCATTTTTGCTCAACAACGTGGCAAGTTCAGCGGGCGGTGTCCGGATAGGGCCCCCGCTGGGCTCGATGCATTCTGGTTATCGGCCCGGTTTGTCTCCTCGGACCCCCTCAAGCAGCCTGTCTCCTGGGAGACAGGGCAGAGAGTGACCGCACTGTAATGGGGCCCCGGGATGGTGCGCATCGGGGCAAACCCCCCGTTAGGAGACACTCACTGTGGCCCGGCCCGCAGCCACTCGGCGGCCCGCTCGGCAATCATCAGCGTGGGCGAGTTGGTGTTGCCGCTGGTGATGCGCGGCATCACGCTGGCGTCGGCCACCCGCAGCCCGGCCACGCCGCGCACCCGCAGCCGGCTGTCCACCACCGCGGCGGGGTCGTCGTCGCGGCCCATCGCGCAGGTGCCCACCGGGTGGAAGATGGTGGTGCCGATGTCGCCGGCCAGCCGGGCCAGGTCGGCGTCGCTCTGGTACTGCACACCGGGCTTCCATTCCTCGGGGCGGTACTTGGCCAGCGCCGGCTGGGCGGCGATGCGGCGGGTCAGCCGCAGGGAATCGGCGGCCACCTGGCGGTCTTCGGGGGTGCTCAGGTAGTTGGCCAGGATGGAGGGTGCCACCTCGGCCTCGGGGCTGGTGATGTCGATGCGCCCGCGCGACGTGGGGTTGAGGTTGCAGACGCTGGCGGTGAAGGCATTGAAGCGGTGCAGCGGCTCGCCAAACGCATCCAGCGACAGCGGCTGCACGTGGTACTCCACGTTCGGCCAGGCGTGGTCGGGCGAGGAGCGGGTGAAGGCGCCCAGCTGCGAGGGCGCCATGCTCATCGGGCCGCTGCGGCGCAGCAGGTACTCCAGGCCGATCTTGGCCTTGCCCCAGGGCGTGGCGGCCAGGGTGTTGAGGGTGGTCACGCCCTGCACCTTGAAGACCGCGCGGATCTGCAGGTGGTCCTGCAGGTTGCCGCCCACGCCGGGCAGGTCCTGCTGGACCGGGATGCCCAGGCGCTGCAACAGCGGCGCCGGGCCGATGCCGCTGCGCTGCAGGATGGCCGGCGTGCCCACCGCGCCGGCGGCCATCACCACTTCGCCGCGGCAGTGGGCGATCACCGGCTCGCCACCGTTGACCGGCCGGCACTCCACGCCGCTGGCGCGCAGCGCGCCGTCGACACCGCGCTCCAGCAGCAGGCGCTGCACGGTGGCGCCGGTCCACAGTTGCAGGTTGGGCCGGCCGATCACCGGCCGCAGAAAGGCCTTGCTGGCGTTCCAGCGCAGGCCCGAACGCTGGTTGACCTCGAAGTAGCCCACGCCCTCGTTGCTGCCGCGGTTGAAGTCGTCGGTGGCGGGGATGCCAGCCTGCTGCGCGGCGGCGGCAAAGGCGTCCAGGATCTCCCAGGACAGGCGCTGCTTCTCCACCCGCCACTCGCCGCCGGCACGTGCGCCGGTGGGGTCGAAGCCGGGGGCGGCGTGCAGCGCGTTGGCGCCCTTCCAGTGGTCCTCGTGCTTCAGGAAGTAGGGCAGGCAGTGCTCCCAGCGCCAGTTGGCGTCGCCGCAGTCCTGCGCCCAGGCGTCGTAGTCGCGGCTCTGGCCGCGCATGTAGATCATGCCGTTGATGCTGGAGCAGCCGCCCAGCACCTTGCCGCGCGGGTAGCGCAGCCGGCGGCCGTTGAGGCCCGGGTCGGCGTCGGTCTGGTAGAGCCAGTCGGTGCGCGGGTTGCCGATGCAGTAGAGGTAACCCACGGGGATGTGGATCCAGGCGTAGTCGTCGTGGCCGCCGGCCTCGATCAGCAGCACGCGGCGCTTCGGGTCGGCCGACAGGCGGTTGGCCAGCAGGCAGCCGGCGGTGCCGGCGCCAATGACGATGTGGTCGTAGGTGGGGATGTCGTGGTCCATCGGGATGTCAGTTCGGCACGTGCGCCGCCAGGATCGGGAACAGCTTGACCAGGCCGTCGGCCAGCAGCTCCACCGCCATGGCGGCCAGGATCAGGCCCATCAGCCGGGTCATCACATTGATGCCGGTGGAGCCCAGCACCTTGGCGATGCGGCCCGAGGCCGAGAAGACGATGAAGGTGGCCAGGCCGATCACCACGCCGTAGCCCACCAGCACCGCGTGCTCCCAGAAGGTGCGGGTCTTCTCGGCGTAGATGACCATGGTGGAGATGGTGGCCGGGCCGGTCAGCAGCGGCACGGTCAGCGGCACCACGGCGATCGAGGCGCCGGCGTCGGCCTTGGCCTGGCCTTCGTCGACGTCATCCTTGCGGCCTTCGGCGGGTTGGGCGTTGAGCATGTGGATCGACGAGACCAGCAGCAGCAGGCCGCCACCCACCTGGAACGAGGCGATCGAGATGCCGAAGAACTCGATGATCTTCAGCCCGGCCAGGCCGCTGATGGCGATCACCGCGAAGGCGGTGGTGGCGCTGACCTGGATGGTGCGGCGGCGCTGGGTGCGGTCCATCGCCTGGGTGAAATGGATGAAGAAGGGCACCACGCCGATTGGGTTGACGATCGCCAGCAGCGCGATCAGCGGCTTGAGCAGGTCCATGGCGCGATTGTGGCTGCGCCGCGCATCGCGCCCTCAGGGGCTTTCACGCAAGGCGCGCAGGTGGCGCAGCGCCTGGGCGGCGCGCGGGCCGTACCAGCTGAGCCATTCGCCATCCACCAGCCGCACCCGGGCCTGCGGGCACAGCGCCTGCACCTCGGCCAGGTGGCGCTCGTCGAAGCGGTAGGGCTCGCTGGGCAGCAGCACGCGGCGCACCGTGGCCAGCCAGGGCTCGGTGCCGGTCATCACCGGGTAGCGCGCGGCGCCGGTGGGGCCGCCGAGCTGGCCGGGCAGGGTGGTCCAGTCCAGCCTGGCCAGCAGACGCGAGATGTAGGTGTCGCGCGCCACGGTCATCCAGGGCTCGCGCCAGATCGGCACCCAGACCGACTCCACCGGGAGGCGGCCGGGGCGCGTGGCGTCCAGCTCGGTGTGCAGCGCGTCGGCCAGGCGCGCAGCGGCGTCGCGCACGCCAGGCTGGTCGCCAAAGACCTGGGCGAACTGGGCGTACAGCGCCAGGTTGTCCTCGGGCGCGCAGGGGTGGGTGATGATCACCTCGGGCACGAAGTCGCGCAGCGCCTGCACGGTCTCCAGGCGGTTTTCGTCCACATTGACCAGGACGTGCGTGGGGCGGAGCGCCCGCAGCCGCTCCAGATGCACGTCCTTGGTGCCACCCACCTTGGGCACCTCGGCCAGGTCGCCGGGGTGGATGCAAAAGCCGGTGCGGGCGACCAGGGCGCTGCGCAGACCCAGCGTGCAGACCAGTTCGGTCAGGCTGGGCACCAGGCTGGCGATGCGGGGGCGCGACATCCCCCTATTCTCGTGGGCCAAAATGCAACACTCGGAGACAAACGTGCTTTACGTCACGCGCCGATCTGTGCTCATAATGCCCGCGCAGGCCGCGGACTCTCGCGGGAACTGCTGTCTGCTGTGTCTGGACGCGGCACCTTCGCTTGATGGTTCACGCTGGGTTGAAGCTCCACATGGTCTTTTGCGTTAGTTGAGGAGCTTCCCCCATGGGAAACAAGCTTTACGTTGGCAACCTGGCCTACAGCGTGCGTGATGACGCGCTGCAACAAGCCTTTGCCGCCTTTGGTTCGGTGACCTCTGCGAAGGTCATGATGGACCGCGAAACCGGCCGTTCCAAGGGCTTTGGTTTCGTTGAAATGGGCTCGGATGCCGAAGCCCAGGCCGCGATCAACGGCATGAACGGTCAGCCGCTGGAAGGCCGCTCGATCGTCGTCAACGAGGCCCGTCCCCGTGAAGAGCGTCCGGGCGGCTTCCGCAGCGGCGGTGGCGGCGGCGGCTACGGTGGTGGCGGCGGCGGTGGTGGCTACGGCGGTGGTGGCGGCGGCGGTGGTCGCAGCCCCTACGGCGGTGGTGGTGGCGGCGGTGGCCGCAGCCCCTACGGTGGCGGCGGCGGCGGTGGCCGCGGCGGCTACGGTGGTGGCGGCGGCGGCGGTGGCCGCGGCGGCTACGGCGGTGGCCGTGGCGGCGACGGCGGCTACGGCTACTGATCTGCCGCGGGGCGCCTGCCCCGCATCATGAAGAAGGCACGGTGAAGACCGTGCCTTTTTTCGTTGTCAGGGGCCGTTTCAGGGCACGCGCCGCTTCTTGCGTCCGCGTCCGGCCAGCAGGCGGTCGAACAGCGGGTTGGGCAGCAGGCGCAGCAGCTTGGCGACCACGCCCATGGGCCACGGGATGACGCGGTAGCTGTCCCCGGCGTCGATCGCCCGGAAGGCGCGGTCGGCAAACACCTCGGGGGCCATCAGAAAGGGCATCGGGTAGGTGTTGCCGGCCGTCAGCGGCGTGGCGATATAGCCCGGCAGCAGCGTCACCACGCGCACGCCCGAGCCCCGGCATTCGCCGCGCAGGCTCTCGCAGTAGGCCACCACGCCGGCCTTGCTGGCGCAGTAGGCGCCATGGCCGGGCAGGCCGCGGATGGCGGCCACGCTGGCGATGCCCACCAGCGTGCCGCGGCGCGCCGCGCGCATGTCCGCCAGGAAGGGGTGGAAGGTGGCGGCCAGGCCCAGGTTGTTGGTGGCCAGGGTCTCGCGCAGCACGTCCAGGTCGGCGCGCTCGGCGGTGTCCATGCCCACGCTGATGCCGGCGTTGGCGATCACCACCTGCGGCAGGCCCTGGGTGGCCAGGCAGCGCTGGCCGGCGCCGACGATGCTGTCCACGTCCTGCACATCGGCCGCATAGGCCTGCCAGCGCTCGGCCGGCAGGCCGGCAGTGGCGGCCCAGGCGGCGATCGCCTCGGTGCGGCGGGCCACCAGCGCCAGCCGCCAGCCGGCGGCGGCATAGCGTGCCGCCAGCGCCTGGCCGATGCCGCTGGAGGCGCCGGTGATGAAAACCAGCGGGGCGGCGTCGCTCATCGGCGGGTGCTCTTGTCGGGGGTCAGGGTGGCCCGCAGCCGGCCCTGCAGCTGCAGCGTGCGGCGCGGCTCGTCGAAGACCAGCGCGGCGGCGGTGAATTCGCTGTGGCCCTGGCGCACCCGCACCGGCTGCTCGGTGCGCAACTGGCGCTCGGGCACCAGCACCAGCAGCTGCTGGCCTTCAAACCACAGAGGCGGCTCGTCGCCGGCCTGCGAGCGCACCTGCACGTCGCCGGCCAGGCGCACGCGCTGGCCGTCGCCGTCGACCACCGCCTGGCGCGCGGTGGCCTCGGTCTGGCGGCCGTCGGTGCCGGTCAGCCACAGGCGCACGGCGTCGATCTCGTGCTCGTCGGTGTCGGGGTAGTGGCGCAGCTTGTCGCCTTCCAGGCGCACCGTGGGGCGGCCTTCGGCGTCGTAGCGCTGCAGCTGGAAGCGCTCGAGCTGGTAATCGGCCTCGTGGCGCACCGCGCCGGGGGCGGTGGCGGTGTCGGGGCGCGGCGCGCTGCGCACCAGCCACCAGCTGAGCAGGGCCGCCAGCACCATCAGCGCCAGTGGCAGGTAGTTCAGCAGGGCCTGGCGCAGGCGCTCCGTCCAGGGCAGCTGCACGGGCCGGTAGGGCGCCGGCTCAGGGCCGATCGCCACCGGCACCTCGGGCAGGTCGGGCAGGTGGAGTTCGGCGCTGACCGGCTTCAACGCCCGTCCAGTGTGGCCAGGTGGCCGTCAAGCAGCCGCGCGTAGTGGCCGGCGGCCATCAGCAGCAGGTCACAGAACTCGCGCGCGGCGCCGTCGCCGCCAGCGCGCGTGGTGACGTGGTGGGCCACCGCGCGCACCTCGGCGTGGGCGTTGGCCGGCGCGCAGGCCAAGCCGGCGCGGGTGAGCAGCGGCAGGTCGGGCCAGTCGTCGCCGATCGCGGCCACCTCGGGCCAGTCCACGCCCAGCGTGGCCAGCAGCGGCGTGGCGGCGGTCAGCTTGTCCTCGGCGCCGAAGACGGCGTGCGTCAGGCCCAGGTCGGCCACGCGGCGGCGCACCGCTGGCGAGTCGCGGCCGGTGATCACCAGCGGCGTGATGCCGGCGCGCGCCAGCAGCTTCAGGCCATGGCCGTCCAGCGTGCTGAAGGCCTTGAACTGCTCGCCGCTCTCGCCGATGTAGAGCCGGCCGTCGGTGAGCACGCCGTCGACATCAAAGATGGCGGCCTTCATGCCCAGGTTCGGGCCCTGGGCCTTGAGCAGCAGCTCGGCTGGGAACGTCAGCTGCGGCGTGATCATGCGGTCTGGCCTTTCGCCGGGCCGCCCCAAGAAAGGCCAGCGCCCCCTCGGGGGGCAGCGAGCGCAGCGAGCGTGGGGGTGGACATCAGATCACCTTGGCGCGCAGCAGGTCGTTGGTGTTGATCGCGCCGACCAGCGCGCCATCGTCATCCACCACCAGCAGGCAGTTCACGCGGTGCTGCTCCATCAGCGCAGCGGCGTCCACGGCCAGCGCGTCGGCGCGCACGCGCCGCGGGTTGGCGTGCATGACCTCGGTGGCCTTGAGGGCGCGCAGGTCGGCGCCGGTCTCGATCAGGCGGCGCAGGTCGCCGTCGGTGAAGATGCCCAGCAGCTGCGGGCCGTCGACCACCGCGGTGGCGCCCAGGCCCTTGCGGGTCATCTCGTGCATCAGCTCGGAGAAGCTGGCGTCGGGCGCGACGCGCGGCACGGCATCGCCGCTGCGCATCAGGTCGCGCACATGCATCAGCAGCTTGCGGCCCAGCGAGCCGCCGGGGTGGGACTGCGCGAAATCGCGCTCGCGAAAACCCCGCGCATCCAGCAGCGCCACGGCCAGCGCATCGCCCAGCGCCATCTGCGCGGTGGTGCTGGCGGTGGGCGCCAGGTTCAGCGGGCAGGCTTCCTGGCCGACAGCGCACAGCAGCGCGATGTCGGCGTGGCGCGCCAGCGTGGACTGCGGCTTGCCGGTCATGCCCACCAGGGTCACGTCCAGCCGGCGCAGCGCGGGCAGCACGGCGTTGATCTCGTCGCTCTCGCCCGAGTTGGAGATGGCCAGCACCACATCGCCGGGCTGCACCATGCCCAGGTCGCCATGGCTGGCTTCGCCCGGGTGGACGAAGAAGGCGGGCGTGCCGGTGGAGGCCAGCGTGGCGGCGATCTTGCGGCCCACATGGCCGCTCTTGCCCATGCCCATGACCACCACGCGGCCGCGGGTGTTCAGCATGGCGCCGACGGCGGCGGTGAAGGCCTCGCCCAGGCTGTCGCGCACCTCGCGCAGCGCCTGCGCCTCGATGTCAAAGGTTTGCCGCGCCAGCTCAAGCGCGCGGGGGTGGCTGAATGCGGTGGCTGAGTCCAAGGCGGCACGGGCTCCGGGCGACAATGCGCTTGATTCTAGGCGTCTGCCCACAACCCGCCGTCAATGGCCACCACCCTCGAAGTCGTCCTGCTGTACCTGATCGCTGCCGTTGCCGGTGTGGTGGCGTGCCGCTCGCTGCGTCTGCCACCGATGCTGGGCTACCTGGCCGTGGGCGTCCTGATCGGGCCCAACGCGCTGGCGTTGGCCCGGGACTCGGCCGGTGTGAAGTACCTGGCCGAGTTTGGCGTGGTCTTTCTGATGTTCGTGATCGGGCTGGAGTTCAACCTGCCCAAGCTGCGCAGCATGCGCAAGCTGGTCTTCGGTCTGGGTCTGTGGCAGGTGGCGCTGACCATGCTGGGCGCGGTCATCGGCAATGTGCTGCTGGCGTGGGGCTTCGCGATGGTCGGCGTGGCCTGGGAGCTGGACTGGCCCGGTGCGCTGGTGCTGGGCAGCGCGGTGGCGATGTCGTCCACCGCCATCGTCGTGAAGATGATGGCCGAGCGGCTGGAGCTGGAGAGCGAGCACGGCAAGCGCGTGATGGGCGTGCTGCTGTTCCAGGATCTGGCGGTGGTGCCGCTGCTGGTGCTGATCCCGGCGCTGGGCGACAGTGGTCAGGACATGGCCCGCGCCATGGGCCTGGCGGTGCTCAAGGCTGGCGTGCTGCTGACCCTGCTGCTGGTGGGTGGCCAGCGCGTGATGCGCTGGTGGCTGACGCTGGTGGCGCGGCGCAAGAGCGAGGAGCTGTTTGTCCTGAACCTGCTGCTGATCACGCTGGGCCTGGCCTGGCTGACCGAGCACGCCGGCCTGAGCCTGGCGCTGGGCGCCTTTGTGGCCGGCATGCTGGTGGCCGAGACCGAGTACAAGCACCAGGTCGAGACCGACATCCGCCCCTTCCACGACGTGCTGCTGGGCCTGTTCTTCATCACCATCGGCATGAAGCTCGACTGGCGCCCGGTGGCCGACCAGTGGCTGCTGGTGCTGCTGCTGACGATGGGCCCGGTGATCGCCAAGGCGGTGCTGGTGGCGCTGCTGGCGCGCGGCTTCGGCTCGGCGCCGGGGGTGGCCATCCGCACCGGCCTGTACCTGGCGCAGGCCGGCGAGTTCGGCTTCGTGCTGCTGACGCTCGGCGCCGAGCAGCAACTGATCGCCGCGCAGTGGCAGAGCCCGGTGCTGGCGGCCATGGTGCTGTCGATGCTGGCCACGCCCTTCGTGATCATGCACAGCGACCGCATTGTGATGCGCCTGTCGGCCAACGACTGGATGATGCAGTCGGTGGCGCTGACCACCATCGCCAAGAAGGCCATCCGCACCGAGAGCCACGTGATCATCTGCGGCTACGGCCGCAGCGGCCAGAACCTGGCGCGCATGCTGGCGCTGGAGCAGATCCCCTACATGGCGCTGGACCTCGACCCCGACCGCGTGCGTCAGGCCGCCGCCGCCGGCCAGAGCGTGGTCTTTGGCGACGCCGCGCGCCTGCAAAGCCTGATGGCCGCCGGCCTGGCGCGCGCCGCCGCGGTGGTGGTGACCTACCCCGACACGCCCTCGGCGCTGAAGATCCTGCACCTGGTGGGCACCCACGCGCCCAAGGTGCCGGTGGTGGTGCGCACCATCGACGACAGCGATCTTGAAAAGCTGCGCGAGGCCGGCGCCACCGGCGTGGTGCCCGAGGCCATCGAGGGCTCGCTGATGCTGGCCAGCCACGCACTGGCGCTGGTGGGCGTGCCGATGCGCCGCGTGATCCGCCTGACGCGCGACGCCCGCGATGCGCGCTACGGCCTGCTGCGCGGCTACTTCCATGGCGCCGACGACGACACGGTGGAAGAGCTGCAGCAGGCCCGGCTGCACAGCGTGACGCTGCCGCCCGGCGCGAAGTGCCTGGGCAGCACGCTGGGCGATCAGGCGCTGGCGGTGCTGGAGGTCAATGTGGCTTCGGTGCGCCAGGCCGGCGGCCGGGTGCTTGAGCCCGACGACGCGCTGGTGCTGCACGCCGGCGACACGCTGGTGCTCTCGGGCCTGCCCGAGGCGCTGGCCGTGGCCGAGAAGAAGCTGCTGGGCTGAGTTGTTCGCCGGCCTCAGGCCACCGGCAGCCCGCGCTCCAGGTTCAGGCGCATGCGCTCGGCCATCACGGCACCGCAGGCGCGCAGGAACTCCAGCGCCAGCTCCGGCTGACGCGCGGACATTTCTTCAAAGCGGTTGCGGGTGAGCGCCCACACCGTGACGGCGCTCATCGCCTCGACCTGGGCCATGCGCGGCGTGTCGCCGAACAGGCTGGGTTCACCGACCACCGCGCCCGGACGCAGGATGGCTACCGGCCGGCGCACCGGCCCGCCATCGGGCACATAGACCTGCAGCGTGCCCGACTCCAGCAGGTACAGCGCGCGGTCCATGTCCTGGTAGCGGATCACCACGTCGCCCGCGCGCAGCGTGTGCTGCTGCAGAAAACTGCCCAGCATCCGCCACTCGTCCTTGTTGAACCGCAGCCGAAGCGCGTCATCCGCGTTCAGCGACAACACCAGTTCACTCAGCTTGTCGATGTTCACCCGAGTCTCTCCCATCCATGGGTCGACCCCGCCCTCGCCGCGGGCCGACCGACCCGTCGATTATCCAGAGCGACGGGCCCGCGTCCATCGACCGCGCTGCCTTCCATCCCCCCAGGTTCGCCGTTGGTCGGTCCGGTGGTGACCGTCCGCGGCCGACGGCGGTGCGGGGCTTGACCCGGGTCAGGTCATCCACCGCATACTGGGCCATGCCCACCGATCCCGCCGCCTTCACCGCCTGCCTCACGCTGCGCCGTCCGCTCGATGGCTTGGTCTACCGCTTCCGCCGCGTTGACCCCGACACCTTCGCCCGGGAGGACCGGCCCGAGCTCAGCTTGCGTCGCCACCCCATGCTGGGCTGGTCGATGCATGACCCGCTGAGCGGCGAGCTCACCGGCCGCCCCTGGGACGACGCGCAGCGCCATGCCCCCGGAGCGCCCGCGCCGGGCGTGTGGGTCAGCCGCCTGGGCGCGAAGAGCCATGTCTATGAGCTGACCCACGGCGAGCCGCCGGCGGGTGAGGCAGAGCGCATCCGCATCCGTTTGGCGCAGCCGGGCGATCTGGCCGCCATCGCCGCCTTCGACGCCTTCAACGGCGACCGCGCCGCCGAGGTGGCCGCCGCCACCTGCCTGGTCGCGCTGGATGGCACCGGTCAAGTGGCCGGCTATGCCTCATGGACGCCGCGCGGCCTGCTCGGTCAGCCCTTCCTGGCCTACCTGTGCGTGCGCCCCGAGGCCCGCCGCCAGGGCCACGCCACGTCGCTACTGCAGGCGGTGCAGCAGCAGGCGCGCGGCCGCTGGCTGCTGTCGTCGACGGAGGACTGGTGTGCGCCGATGCAGACGCTGTTCCAGCGCCTGGGCTGGGCGCGTTGCGGCGCGCTGCTGGGCATCAACCGGGATGGCTCGGCGGAGTGGTTCTACCGGGTGGCGCTGGCAGCGCGGGGACGAGGGTGACGCCACCCCCGGCGCCTCACTGCCGATCGGCCGTCCCGATGCCGTGCAGCGCAGCAGCGACGAGCTGCTCGGTGCGTGAGATGTGCGTCTGCAGCAGGGCCACCGCCTTCGCAGCATCGCGTGCGACCACCGCACCCAGCAACTGCTGGTGCTCGTCGTGCTTGCGCCGGGGCTGCGTGCGGTGGCGCGCGGCCCAGCGCCGGTAGCGCTCGGCGTTGTCGAACAGCACGTCGGCCAGGTCCAGCAGCAGCGGCGAGGTGCAGGCGGCGTACAGGCTCATGTGGAAGGCGCGGTGGCGGGCTGACCAGTCGTCGTCCAGCGGACGAGCCTCCTGACCCATGCGCCGCTCGGCCAGCGCCAGCGCGTGCGCCGCGGCGACGGCCTGGGCTTCCCAGGCATCGTCGCCATGGGCGATCGCGTCGCGCAGTGCCTCGCACTCCACCAACTGACGCACCCGCGCCAGGTCGCTGACGCCTTCGGCGGTGAGCGGCGCGACGCGAAAGCCGCGGTTCTCGAGCATGCGCACCAGACCCTGCCCCGACAGCCGGTTCAGTGCCTCCCGGATCGGGCTGCTGCTGACGGCAAAGCGCCGGGTCAGGTCCTCGACGCGCAGGCGCGCACCAGCCTCGAACTCGCCACGCACGATGGCGCGGCGCAGGTCGCGGTAGGCGCGCTCCGCCAGGGAGGCGGCGCTGTCGCTGGGCTCCTCGCTCATGGCCGGATTGTCGTCCAGGTCGTTTCGCCCTCACCGCGGGTTTGTGCTCATGGATGCTTTTGTGCATAAAAAATAGAGTTGTGGACAACGCGGTCCGTTGACCGGCAGGAGCCAAGATGAAGCTGTTGTCCTACCTGAACGGGAACCATGAAGACTGGGGTGTGGTTCTGGGCGACGGCGTCGCCTCGCTGGCGCAGCGCAGCGGCTGCGCGACGCTGGCCGAGTTCGTCGGCAGCCCGGCCTGGGAGCGGCGCGACGCGCTGGTGGCCGGCCTGCAGGCCGAGCGGCCGCTGGCCGGGCTGCACTACCTGCCGGTGATTCCGCGGCCGGAGAAGATCGTCTGCGCGGTGCGCAACTACATGGACCACCACCAGGAGGTGCTGGCCGCCGGCATGCAACGCGAGCTGTCCGACTTTCCGCCGATCTTCCTGCGCGTCTGGCGCTCGCAGACCGCGCACGAGGCGCCCATCGTGCGGCCCCGGGTGTCCGAGAGCCTGGACTGGGAGGGCGAGCTGGCGGTGATCATTGGCCGCGGCGGGCGCGACATCCCCGAGGCCCAGGCCTGGGACCATGTGGCCGGCTACAGCGTCTACAACGACGGCAGCGTGCGCGAGTGGCAGTTCCACGCCAAGCAGATCGCCTCGGGCAAGAACTTCGAGTCCACCGGCGGCTTCGGGCCCTGGATGGTCACCGCCGACGAGATCGCGCCGGGCCGCCAGCTGAAGCTGGAGACGCGGCTCAACGGCGAGACCATCCAGTCCAGCCACACCGGCCACATGATCTTCCCGATCCCGCGGCTGATCGCCTACGCGTCCACCATCTTCACGCTGGTGCCGGGCGACGTGATCATCACCGGCACGCCGGCCGGCGTGGGCTGGTCGCGCAAGCCGCAGCGCTTCATGAAACACGGCGATGTGTGCGAGGTCGAGATCGAGGCCATCGGCACCCTGCGCAACCCGATCGTCGACCAGGCCTGAGCGGCCCGCACCAAGGACGCCACCATGTCGCTGATCGAGATCCGCAAACGCAGCCTGACCATCGAGACCATCCACCACGAGGGCGGGCCACAGGCCGCGGTGCCGCTGAAGCTGGCCGCTGCCTGCGCGGTGATCCGCAACCCCTACGCCGGCCGCTACGAAGAAGACCTGCTGCCCTTCATGGCCGAGTTGCGTTCCCTCGGCACGCTGCTGGCCACCGAGCTGGTCGAGACCCTGGGGCGCGACCAGGTCGAGGTCTACAGCAAGGCCGCCATCGTCGGCGTCAATGGTGAGCTCGAGCATGCGGCCGTCTGGCACGAGGCCGGCGGCTGGGCGATGCGCGAGGTGCTGGGCCAGCCCAAGGCGATCGTGCCCGCGGCCAAGGCCGTGGCGGCCACCGGCTACCGGCTGATGGTGCCGCTGCACTACATCCATGCCTGCTATGTGCGCAGCCACTTCAACACCATGGAGATCGGCATCCAGGACGCCCCGCGACCCGACGAGATCCTCTTTGCTCTGGTCATGGGCACCGGCGGGCGTGTGCACGCGCGCCTGGGCGGCCTGACCAAGGCGCAGGTCTCGGTGCACGATGGCCAGCGCTGACGCGGGCACGATGCGCGCGATCCGTGTGCACACCCCCGGCGGCCCCGAGGCGCTGGTGGTCGAGGACCTGCCCACGCCCGTGCCGGCGCCCGGCGAGGTGCGGGTGCGTGCCGAGGTCATCGGCGTCGGCCGTCCCGACGTGCTGATCCGCCAGGGCACCTACAAGTGGATGCCGCCGCTGCCGGCCGTGCCCGGCGCCGAGCTGGTGGGCATCGTCGAGGCGCTGGGCGATGGCGCACCGCGCGAACTTCTGGGCCAGCGCGTGCTGGTGAGTGCGCGCGAGCTGCCGCAGCGCGGTGGCTGCTATGCCGAGGCGATCTGCGTGCCGGCCAGCGCGCCCTTCGTGTTGCCCGAGCGCATCGCACCGGCCGATGCGGCCAGCCTGCCCAACGTGCAGCTGGCACTGGCGCTGATGCAGTGTGCGGGCGGTGCCCCGGTAGGCAGCGTGCTGATTCCCGGCGCCGCCGGAGGCGTCGGCTCGGCGCTCACCCAGGTGGCGCGCGCCAAAGGCGCCCGCGTCTTCGGCACCGCGCGCGGCGAGGCCAAGCGCCGCTTCGCGCTGGACAACGGCGCCGAGGCGATCGTCGCCGCCGACCCCGCCGCGCTGGCCGACGACGTGCGTGCGCTGACCGGTGGCCGCGGCGTCGACATGGCCTTCGACCACCTGGGCGGCGAGTGGCTCACCGCCGGCCTGCATGCGCTGGCGCCGATGGGCATGCTGGTGTCCTACAACCTGGTGCTGGGCTTTCCTCAGCGCGAGACGCTGAAGGAGATGCGTGCGCTGCTGGGCCGCAGCCTGGCGCTGCGCACCTTCTCGATGCACACCTACGACGAGCTGCCGGCGCAGCGCCGCGCTCTGCTCGAGGAGGCCATCGCCTTGATGGCCGCCGGCCGGGTGAAGGCACCGCCCACGCTGTCGCTGCCGATGGCCCAGGTGCGCCAGGCCCATGAGCTGCTCGACCGCGGCGACGTGCTCGGCAAGCTCGTCCTCGTTCCCTGACACCGTTCTCCCGGAGGCCCCGATGCCCACGTCCTACGCGCCCCGTCTCGCCCACATGGGCATCGCCTGCTTCGACATCGAGCGGATGATCGACTTCTACACCTCGGTGTTCGACCTGCAGCTCACCGACCGCGGCGTGGGCTTCACCTTCCCCTACCCGCTGGCCTTCATGAGCGCGCGCTCGGACCAGCACCACCAGGTGGCGCTGGCGCAGAACCGGCCGGCCGGCTCGGCCAGCACGATCATGCAGGTCTCGTTCAAGGTCGACACGATTGACGCGCTGCGCGAAGCGCGCCGGCGCGCGCTGGACAAGGGCGCCACCGGGATGCGCGGCCTGAACCATGCCAACGCGCTGTCGATCTACTGCCTGGACCCCGAGGGCAACACGCTGGAGGTCTACCTCGACACGCCTTGGTATGTGACGCAGCCGCACGGCGATCCGCTGGATCTGGACCGTCCGGACGAGGAGATCTGGGCCGAGACCGAGCGCATCGCCAAGGCCGACCCCACCTTCATGCCGCAGGCCGAGTGGGCCGCGCGCTTCGAGGCCCGCCAGCGAGCGCTCTGAGGTGACGTCGTTCGCTGCATCGCGGCACGCCGATGTGCTGGTCATCGGCCTGGGGCCCACCGGTGCCACGCTGGCCGGCTTGCTGGCCCGGCGTGGCCTGCGCGTGGCGGTGTTTGATCGCCTGCCCGACCTGTACCCGCTGCCGCGGGCGATCGGGCTGGACCACGAGGCGCTGCGCATCTGGCAATCGCTGGGCCTGGCTGAGGCGCTGGCGCCGCACATCGCGCCCTACCGCCCCAGCGAGTACCGCGGCGTCAGCGGGCAACTGATCAAGCGGCTGGACATGGCGCCACCCCCGCACCAGCTGGGCTGGGCGCCGAACTGGGTCTTCGACCAGCCGGCGGTGGAGCGGGTGCTGCGCCAGCACCTGGCCGCCCAGGAGAACGTGCACATCGGCCTGGCGCATGAGGTGCTCACGCTGGACGACGCGGGCGGCGGTGTCACGGCCACGGTGCGCGACGCCACCGGCCACACCAGCACCTGGACCGCGGCCTATGCCGTGGCCTGCGATGGCGGCGCCAGCCCGGTGCGCAAGCGGCTGGGCATCACGCTGGAGGACCTGCAGTTCGACGAGCCCTGGCTGGTGGTCGATGCCCATGTGCGGCCGGACAAGCTGGCCGAGCTGCCGCAGACCCAGGTGCAGTACTGCGAACCCGCGCGGCCCAGCACCTTCGTCGTCGGCCCGGGCACCCACCGTCGCTGGGAGCTGATGCTGCTGCCCGGCGAGCCGCTGCACGAGCAGTGGCCCGAAGAGACGCTGTGGCCGCTGCTGGCCCGCTGGATCCGCCCGGGCGAGGCCACGCTGTGGCGCGCCGCGGCCTACCGCTTCCACGGTCTGGTCGCGCAGCGCTGGCGCGCCGGCCGCATCCTGCTGGCGGGCGACGCGGCGCACATGACGCCGCCCTTCATGGCCCAGGGCATGGTGCAGGGCCTGCGCGACGCCGCCAACCTCGCCTGGAAGCTGGAACGCGTGCTGCGCTACAGCGCGCCAGAGGCCCTGCTCGACAGCTACGAGACCGAGCGCCGCCCGCATGTGGTGGCCACCACCCGCGCGGCAATGGCGCTGGGCCGCGTGATCTGCGAACGCGACCCGGTGAAGGCCGCCGAGCGCGACGCGCGCCTGCTGGCCGAACACGGCGGCACCGTGCCCACCACCGTGCGCCAATCGATGCTGCCCGATCTGTCAGCCGGCCTGATCGCCGCCGGCAGCCCCGGCGCGGGCAGCCTGTTTCCGCAGCCGCGCGTGCGCAGCGTGCCCGACGGTGACACGGGCTGGCTGGACGATGTGGGCGGTGGCGGCGTGCGTGTGCTGGCTGGCGACGACGCCCTCACGCCTGCCGACGTCAGGGCCTTCGAGGAAGCACTCTCGCCGCTGCAAGGCCGCCTGCTGCGCCTCATCGACCCGGCGGTCGACAGCGCGCCGGCCGAGCCGGGGCTGTTGATCGCCGAGGAGCAGTCCCTGCTGGTCGATTGGCTGCGTGGCCTGGGCGCGCGCTTCGCCATCGTCCGGCCTGACCACCAGGTCTACGCCACCGCGGCGAGCGTCCCCGGCGCCCTGAGGCACCTGGCCGAACTCGCCGCCGCCATCGGTTTCGGTCGCTGAGGCCGGACCCCGTTCCACCACCACACGCAGGAGACACCATGCAACGCCGACAGTTCATCCTCCAGTCCCTGGCCGGCAGCGCCGCGCTCGCCCTGCCCGGTGCGCGCGCGGCCGGCTGGCCCGAGCGCCCGATCCGCGTCGTGCAGGGCTTTGCGCCGGGCGGCAACGCCGACACGATCGCGCGGGTTGTCGGTGCCGAGATGGCCAAGGGCCTGGGCCAGCCGCTGGTGGTCGAGGCGATAGCCGGCGCGGGCGGCACGCTGGCCTCGGCCGCCGTGGCGCGGGCCGCACCGGACGGCCACACGCTGCTGCTGGCCACCGGGGGCCACGCCGTGGCCGGCGCGCTCTACGACAAGCTGCCCTACCAGACGGTGGGCAGCTTCCAGATGGTCTCGACGATCACCTTCTTCCCGTTCCTGATCGTCACCCAGGCCGAGTCCAAGCTGCGCAGCCTGACCGAGCTGCTGGAGGCCGCGCGCGCGAAGCCCGAGAACGTGGCCTACGGCAGTGCGGGTGTCGGCTCGACGCACCACCTGGCCGGCGAACTGCTCTCCCGGATGTCGGGCGCCCGGTTGCTGCACATCCCCTACAAGGGCGATGCGGCCTCGGTGACCAGCCTGCTCGCGGGCGACCTGCCCATGGTCATCGCCCCGCCCACCGCGGTGCTGGGCCACATCAAGGCCGGCAAGCTGCGGGCGCTGGCGGTCACCGGCGCACAGCGCTGGCCCGGCATGCCCGAAGTGCCCACCGTGGCCGAGCAGGGCGTGGCTGGCTACGACGTCCGTTCCTGGGCCGGCTGGATGCTGCCAGCCGGCACGCCGGCCGCGGTGGTCGAGCGCCTGCAGGCCGAAACCCAGCGCGCGCTGCAGATCGCCACGGTCAGCCAGCGCCTGGCCGAGATGGGTGGCGAAGCGCGCAGCAGCACGCCGCAGGAGATGACGGCGATGGTCGCGGCCGAGCTGCAGAAATGGACCCAGGTGGTCAGCGACGCGAAGATCGCTCGCCTGTGAGGGCAGCGCTCACTTGCCGATGCAAAACCGGCTGAAGATCTCCCCCAGCAAGTCATCCGCACTGAAGCGTCCGGTGATTTGCTGCAGCGCCTGGTGCGCCAGGCGCAGCTCTTCAGCGAACAGGTCGAGCTGGGCATCGGCCTGGGCGGCGTGCTCGGTGGCCAGCGCCAGGTGCTCGGCGCACCGGCGCAGCGCCTGCACGTGGCGGGTGCGGGCGATGAAGACGCCCTCGGGCGCGGCCTGCCAGCCGGCGCGCTCCAGCAGGGCCTGGCGCAGCGCGTCCAGGCCGGCGCCGGTCTTGGCGCTGAGCAGCAGGCCGTCGCGCGCCGAGCCGTCCGTGCGGTCGGCCTTGTTGTAGACCTGCAGCAGGCGCGCCGGGTCCACCTGGCGCAGGCGCTCGCTGATCTGCGCGTCGGCGGCCTGGTAGGCGGGCTCGTCCAGGCGGGTCAGGTCGTGCAGGAAGACCACGGCGTCGGCGCTGGCGATCGACTCCCAACTGCGCGCCATGCCGATGCGTTCCACCTCGTCGCTGGCAGCGGCGTCGTCGCGCAGGCCGGCGGTGTCGGTGATGTGCAGCGGCACGCCCTGGATCTGGATGGTCTCGCTGACGCGGTCGCGGGTGGTGCCGGCGATCGGGGTGACGATGGCCAGCTCGGCGCCGGCCAGCGCGTTGAGCAGCGAACTCTTGCCCACGTTGGGCTGGCCGGCCAGCACCACGCGCAGGCCCTCACGCAGCAGCGCGCCCTGGCGCGCCTGGCCCAGCACGCGCTGCACCGCGGAGGCGATGGCTGACAGCTGGCCGCGCGCGTCGGCCTTCTCGAGGAAGTCAATCTCCTCTTCGGGAAAGTCCAGCGTGGCTTCGACCAGCATGCGCAGCCGCACGATGCGTTCGGCCAGGGCGTCCACCTCGTGTGAGAAGGCGCCGCCCAGCGAGCGGCTGGCGCTGCGTGCGGCGGCCTCGGTGCTGGCGTCGATCAGGTCGGCCACGGCCTCGGCCTGGGCCAGGTCGAGCTTGTCGTTCAGGAAGGCGCGCTGGGTGAACTCGCCGGGCTCGGCCACGCGCAGGCCGATGCTGGCACCGGCCTCCAGGCAGCGCGCCAGCAGCAGTTGCAGCACCACCGGGCCGCCGTGGGCCTGCAGCTCCAGCACGTCTTCGCCGGTGTAGCTGTGCGGGGCCGGGAAGTGCAGCGCCAGGCCGTGGTCGATCGCGCTGCCGTCGGCCGCGCGCAGCGGGCCGTAGTGGGCGTGGCGGGGCTTCAGCGGCGCGCCGATGAGGGCGTCGATCAGCGGCCGCAGGTCGCGGCCCGAGGCACGCACGATGCCCACCGCGCCGCGGCCGGGGGCGGTGGCGATGGCCACGATCGGGTCGTGCAGGCGGGCGAGATCGCTCATGGCGCGATTGTCCAGCCAGCTCGCCTTTGTAGTTTGAGTACATACAACCATGACTCCTCACGATCTACCCAGAGGTGAGATCGATTTCACCGGGAAACTACGCACTTAACGAAGTAGTTTTACTTCAATACGATCGCGCCGGCGAACACGAGGAGACGCAGATGGCGACCTGGATGGGTGCGTTGGGACGGTGGCTGCGGCAGGTGCTGCTGCTGGCGCTGATGGGCGTGGGGCTGGGGCTGAGCGGCTGCGGGGGCTCGGACGACCGGCTCTCGCTGTCGGATGCGAACGCCGCCGACGAACAGGCGGTGCTCTCCGCTGTGCCGGTCACGCGCCGCAGTGCGACATCGGCCACGGCGGCCACCACGCTGCGCATCCACTACCGCCGCACCAACGCCGACCACGACGGCTGGCAGGTACACAGCTGGGGTGCCGCGCAGGACCCGGGCTGGAACAACGGCTGGAACGCCAGCGGCAGCGATGACTTCGGCGCCGTTTACGACATCCCGCTGAGTGCCGACTCCGGCACGGTCGGCTACCTGTTCCACAAGGGCGATTGGAAGGACCACGGCGGTGCCGATCAGTCCTATACCCTGGTGCAGGGCCAGGCCAACGAGATCTGGCGCCTGGAGGGCGACGGCACCACCTACCTGAGCAACCCGCTCACCTCGGGCCCGCCCGACATCAGCACGGTGCGCGTGCACTACCAGCGCTATGCGGGCGACTACGCCGACTGGGGCCTGCACCTGTGGAACGGCAGCGGCCTGGACACCGTGCGCCTGGCGGGCCTGCCGATCGAGGACTGGAACGCGCCGCTCGCGTTCGACCGCATGCCCGGCTACAGCGCCGGCAGCGGCGAGGTGGTGTTCGATCTGCCGGTGCTCAACCCCAAGGATGACGCCAACCGACGCGGCGTGGAGTTCATCATCCATGGCATGCCGCCCAACCAGAACGACAAGGATGGGCGCTCGAGCAACATCCGTGTCGACTACGCGGCACTGACCATTGCCGGCCAGGTGGGCCATGTCTGGCTGGTCGAGCAAGACGCCACCGTCTACGTCGCCAAGCCCGACACCCGCTCGGTGTCCAGCACCGATGCGCGCGCGGTGTGGCTGAACCGTCAGCTGATCCAGTGGCCGCGCGTGCAGGCCATTGGCGCCGTGCGGCTGTACCACTCGATGAACGGCCAGATCAGCGTGGCGCTGGACCAGCCGGTCAGCGGGGCGGATGGCTTCCTGGCGCTGGACGCCTTCACCGGCCAGGTGCCCACCGACGCCGCCACCCGCTTCAAGTGGGTGGGCAAGGGCGCGGTCTTCAGCGTGCGCGACGCCGACCTGCGCCGCCTGCCGCGCCTGCACACGGCGCAGCTGGTGCTGGTGCAGGAGAACGAGGCCGGCCAGGTGCAGAACGCCACCACGCTGCAGCTGGCCGGTGCGCTGGACGACCTGTATGCCGCCGCCGAGGGCGTGACCGACCTGGGGGCCCAGGTCAGCGGCGGCCGCACCACCTTCAAGCTGTGGGCGCCCACCGCGCAGAAGGTGGCGCTGTTCCGCTACCCCGACGGCAACGGCCCGGCCAGTAGCGCCGAGGACATGCAGTTCGACCCGGCCACCGGCATCTGGCAGCTCAGCCGCGACGGTGACCTCTCCGGCACCTACTACCGCTTTGGCGTGAAGGTCTTCGTGCGCGGCGTGGGCGTGGTGCGCAATCTGGTGACCGATCCCTACTCGCTGGGCCTGTCGGCCAACAGCCGGCGCAGCCTGGTGGCGCGGCTGGACGCCGACGCGCTCAAGCCCACCGGCTGGGACGCCAGCGTGCCGCCCGACCGCGTGGCCGCTGCGCCCGACATGTCGATCTACGAGCTGCATGTGCGGGACTTCTCGGCCAACGACACCAGCGTGCCTGCGGCGCACCGCGGTACCTACCTGGCCTTCACCCACCCGCGCGCTGACGGCGTGAAGCACCTGCAGGCGCTGGCCCAGGCGGGCCTGACCGATGTGCACCTGCTGCCCAGTTTCGACATCGCCAGCGTGCCCGAGCGCGGCTGCGTCACGCCCAGCCCGTCGGGTGCGCCGGACTCGGCCGACCAGCAGGCCGCGGTGGCCGCCACCGCCGGCCAGGACTGCTTCAACTGGGGCTACGACCCCTGGCACTTCACCACGCCCGACGGCGCCTATGCCACGCGGGTGTCCGATGGCGCGGCGCGCATCGTCGAGTTCCGCCGCATGGTGCAGGCGCTCAACGGCCTGGGCCTGCGGGTGGGCATGGACGTGGTCTACAACCACACCTCGGCCTCGGGGCAGAACGAGCGCTCGGTGCTGGACCGCGTGGTGCCCGGCTACTACCACCGGCTGAACGCCAGCGGTGACATCGAGCGCTCCAGCTGCTGCGAGAACACCGCCACCGAGAACCGCATGATGGGCAAGCTGATGATCGACTCGGTCGTCACCTGGGCCCGCGACTACCACGTCAGCAGCTTCCGCTTCGATTTGATGGGCCACCAGCCGCGCAGCGTGATGGTGGCGCTGAAGGAGCGCCTGCGCAGCGTCGTCGGCCGCGAGGTGCAGCTGATCGGCGAGGGCTGGAACTTCGGCGAAGTGGCCAATGGTGCGCGCTTCGTGCAGGCCGAGATGCTGTCGATGAACGGCACCGGCATCGGTACCTTCAACCCGATGCTGCGCGACGCGCTGCGCGGCGGCGGCTGCTGCGACAGCGGCAGTGCGCTGGTCGCCAACCAGGGCTATGTCAACGGCCTGTGGTTCGACCCGAACGACCAGGGCGGCGGCCGCTCGCGCAACGACCTGATGTGGCTGGGCGACGTGATCAAGGCCGGCCTGGCCGGCTCGATCCGCAGCTACACGCTGACCACCCACTGGGACGCCACGCTGCCGCTGGAGCAGATCAACGTGGGCGGCCTGCCGGCCGGCTACGTGACCGACCCGTCGGAGGTGGTGAACTACTTCGAGAACCACGACAACCAGACCTTCTTCGACATCAACGCCTACCGGCTGCCGCTGGCCACCTCGCGCGAGGACCGCGCCCGCGTGCAGATGCTGGGCGCGGCGCTGAACACCTTCGCCCAGGGCGTGGCCTACTTCCACGCCGGTGTGGACACGCTGCGCAGCAAGTCGATGGACCGCAACAGCTATGACTCGGGCGACTGGTTCAACCGCCTGGACTGGACCTACGCCGACAACAACTTCGGCGTCGGCCTGCCGCCGCAGCGCGACAACGGCAATGAGTGGGGCATGATCCAGCCGCGCCTGGCCAACCCGTCGATCAAGCCCACCGGCACCGAGATCGGCTGGACGCGCGATGTCTTCCGCGACCTGCTGCGCATCCGCGCCAGCTCCACGCTGCTGCGCCTGCGCAGCGCCGACGACATCCAGGCCCGGCTGCGCTTTGTCAACACCGGCTCGGCCCAGGTGCCCACGGTGCTGGCCGGCGTGCTGGATGGCGAGGGCTACGCCGGCGCCAACTTCCGCCGCCTGGCCTACTTCGTCAACGTGGGCAAGGAGACGCAGTCCTTCAGCGCCGACGCGCTCAAGGCCAGCGGCTGGCAGCTGCATCCGGTGCATCGCGCGCCGCAGGCCGCCGATGCGCGCGCCAAGCTGGCCACGCTGGAGGGCGCCAGCGGCACGGTCAGCGTGCCTGCGCGCACCGCGGTGGTGTTCGTCATCGAGTGACCGGCCGGCGAGCGGCATGGCGGTCGCGCCAGCGCTGCCAGCCGCTCCAGGCCAGCCAGGGCCAGGCCAGGCCGCACAGCAGCACGGCCCAGCGGCCCACCAGGCCGAAGGCCTCGCCGTTGTGCAGCGGGTGCATCCAGGCCAGCAGCGTGTCGCCCGCGGGTTGGGTCCGCGCGTCGCGGGCCGCCAGCACGGCACCGCTCCAGGCGTCAACGCGCACGAAGCTCTTGGGGAAGCGCGCGCTGGGCTCGCCGGGCTGCTGCAGGCGCACGCGGTAGCTGCCCTCGGGGCCATCGGGCGTGTCCACCCAGCGCGGCTGGGCCTGCGGGAAGTGCGCTTGCGCGGCAGCCAGGGCCTGGTCCAGCGTGATCATCGTGCCGGGCAGCGGCTGGGAGTGCGCCATCGGCAGCGGCATCGGCGGACTGACGCGCGCCACCAGCGGCTCGATCCAGTCGGGCCAGGCCAGCACCGTGCCGGTCAGCGCCAGCACCAGCATCACCGGTGCGCTGTACAGCCCGATCAGACGGTGGCGGTCCCAGGTGCGGCGCTGGCGCACCGCGCCGGGCTTGCAGCGCCAGGCCTGGCGCCACTGGTGGGGCGTGGCCGGCCACCACAGGCGCAGGCCGGCCAGCGTCATCAGCGCACCCACCAGGCCCATGCCGCCCACCAGCCACAGCCCCGCGCGGCCCAGCAGCAGCGTGTAGTGCAGGTCGTAGAGCCAGGTCATCAGGCTGTCGCCCCAGAAGCGGCGCGCCAGCACCGTGTGCTGCGTGGGATGCAGCTGCAGCACCAGCGGCCGGAAGTGCGCCTGCAGGCTCTCGGCCGGGCGCAGGTAGCGCGCGTGGACGATGCCGCAGCCCTGCTCGGGCAGCTCAATGCGCCAGGGGCCGGGGCGCTGGGGCTCGGCGGCGCGCAGCGCATCGAGCACCGGCTGCCAGCGCTGCACGCAACCGTCCTGCGGCGTCCAGCGCAGCGCCGGGTTCAGCGCTGCGTCCAGCACCGGGTAGAAGACCAGCAGGCTGCCGCTCAGGCCCAGCAGGGCCAGCCAGCCGCCTAGCAGCAGGCCGACCCCGCCGTGCCAGCGCCGCCAGGTGGCGCGGTGGCGGCTCATGCGCTCAGAACCGGCTGAGCAGCGACAGCGCCAGCGAGCGCCCAGCGCCCGGCGCATGCAGGCTTTGCGTGCCGTCGAACCAGACGTACTCGGTGTAGCGGTCCGCCAGGTTCTTCAGCTCGGCCGACAGCGTCCAGTGCGGCGCCACCTGCCAGGTCGCCGCCAGGTTCAGCAGCGTGTAGGCGCCAAAGCGGCCGGCGCTGTTGGCGCGGTTGAGCTCATAGCTGCCCTGGCCCTGCAGCCAGGCCGACAGCTGCAGCGACTCGGTGGCCTGCCAGTCGGCGCCGGCGCTGTAGAGCCAGCGCGGCACATGGTCCAGCTCGTTGCCGGCCACCGCGCCCGAGCTGCTGTCGGGCGTGACGATGATGGCCTGCTGGCGCGACACGCCCAGCCAGCCGTCCACCCGCGATGCCAGCGCGCCGCGCAGCTGCAGGTCGATACCGCGGCGCCGTGTGGCGCCGATGTTCTCGCTGTCGTTGCTGGGGTCGTTGAGCTTGCGCATCACCTCGTTGGTGGCGGTCTGCTGCCACAGCGCCAGACGGCCGTTCACGGCGGGCAGGCTGAACTTCCAGCCGGCCTCCCAGCCGCTGTTGATCGACGGCGCCAGGTCGTCGACGCGGCTGATCTTGAACATCGCCGCGCCCACGCCGACCTGGAAGCTGCGGCCCCAGTTGGCGTACAGGCTGTGGCCCGGCAGCGGCGTCCACACCGCGCTGAGCTTGGGCTGGCTGATCGTGCCGTAGTCGTTGATCTCGTAGGTCTTGCCGCTGAGCTGATTGGTGAAGCCGCCGCTGAGCCGGTCCACGCGCAGCGCCGGCACCAGGCGCAGCGTGGGTGTGGGCTCGATCAGCGCCTGCGCGTACAGGCCGCGGGTGCGCTGGGTCCAGGCCTGGTCGCGGGTGGTGGACTGGCGCGCGCGTGAGGTGGTCAGGTAGCGCAGGCTGGCGTCGTCCTGCAGCTCGATGTCACCACCGGCTTCCAGCTGCAGCCGGTGCAGGCCGCTGACGGCGGGCGACCAGCGCAGGCTGGCGCGCAGGCCGTGGTGGGTTTCCAGGGTGTTGCGCTCCTGCTGCGAGACCGCGGCCGAGAAGGTCACGAAGCGGGCGTCGTCGAACTCGTTGCGCCAGGCCAGCAGTTGCCAGTCCAGGTTGGTGGCCGGCTGCCCGTCGGCGCGCAGCGAGAACTGGCGCAGCGTGCGCGTGCCGCCATCGGTGGCCACGTGGGCGGGCGACTGTTCCGGGTCCTGCCGCGACTGCGCCAGGGTCAGGTAGCCGGGTTCCTGGGCGTCGGCCTCGTGCTGGCGCGCGGTGACGCCCACGCGCCAGTCGCGGCCCTCGGGCTGGTAGAACAGCTGGCCCGCCACCACCTGGCGCTGGCTGGCCGAGTGCTCGCGCTGGCCTTCGCCGTCGCGCCAGCCGACGAACAGGCTGCTGCGCCAGTCGCCGCTGTCGCGGCCCCAGGCGATCTGCACATCGCGCTGGCCCAGCGTGTCCACGCCGATGCGGTGGCTGAGGTAGTTGCCGCCGCGGGTGTCGATCTCGACATGGCCGGCGATCTGGTGCTGGCCGAAGCGCGGGTCATTGGTGCCGCGCACGGTGGTCAGGCGGCCGATCTCCAGCGGCCAGACCGCGTCGATCCAGGGCATGTTGCCGTCGTTGCTGTTGGACGGGATGCCGTCGATCAGCAGCTTGACGGCGTTGACCTCGCCCTCGCCGTTGAAGCCGCGCATCGACAGCTTGCCCGAGGTGGTGCCCTGGTTGAACTCGGTGAGCTGGATGCCGGGCACGCGGCGCATCAGCGCCCAGGTTTCCAGCACGCTGGCGTCCTGCAGGCGGTCGCCGCCGACCACGTCGACCGAGCTGAGGACGCCGCGCGGCCCGTCGCGCTGGCCGCTGACGTCGATGCGGCCGAGTTCAAAGACCGTGTCGGCGGCCTGGGTGGCGGGGCTGAGGCTGGCCAGCGCCAGGGCCAGGGCCAGCGGGGTGAGCAGGTGTCGGGGTGTCATGGGGGTGGGTGTCTGGTGGAGGCGCGCATGCGCAGCCGCGTGGCCGAAGGGCGGCACGCGGGTGGGTGTCGAAGGGGGGAGGCCGGCGGTATGGCCGGCGGTCGCTCAGGCGAGCGGCGGGGCGCGGGCGCGCGCCGCTGTGCGGCGGGCCGGCACAGGCGCCGCCACGATCGGCGGCTGGGGCTCGGCGGCGCCAGCAGCGTTCACCGTCTGCCAGCGCGGATCGACGAAGGGCGTCGGGGCCCAGGACGGGACCAGGCAGGCCGGGCAGTGGCCGGCGTTCGGGGGCTGCTCGGTCCCGGGCGGGACCGGGTTGCCGGCATGGCAGACCGCGGCGAAGAAGGGATCGGCGGGCGCCGCCAGCACCGGCCCCCAGCCCACCCGCAGCAGGCCCACCAGCAGCGCCAGCCACAGCAGGCGCAGGATGATCGGGCGGTGGGCGGTGCTCATGGCGGCGCGGATTCTAGGCAGCGCGCCGCCGCCGAGACTGATACTTGTCAGCCCGGCAATTCCTCGATCAGGTAGCTGGCGCCGTCGTACTGCGCCAGTTGCTCGGTCAGCCAGGGCATCAGCTCAGCCAGCTGCTGGTGCAGCGTGTAGGGCGGGTTCAGGATGAACACGCCGCTGCCGGCCAGGCCAAAGCCCTGCTGGTCGGGCTGGGCCACGGTCAGGCGCACATGCAGCCAGCCTTTGGGGGCTACGCCGGTCAGGCGCTTGGGCAGCTGCACCGCCTCGACGCGGCTGACCTGCGGGTACCAGACCATGTAGACGCCCTCGGCAAAGCGCTGCACGGCCTCGCGCAGGCTGGCCACGACGCGGCTGTAGTCGCCCACGGTCTCGTAGCTGGGGTCGATCAGCACCACGGCGCGGCGCGGCGTGGGCGGCAGCTCCTTCTTCAGTGCCGCAAAGCCGTCTTCCTGCATCACCCGGCTGCGCTTCTCGCCACCGAAGTGGGCGGCCAGCGTGCGGGCGTCGGCCGGGTGCAGCTCATACAGATGCAGCTTGTCGAAGGGGGTGAGCAGCAGGCTGGCCAGGCTGGGCGAGCCGGGGTAGAGCGCCAGCGGCGGCGTCATGCCCTTTTCCAGCGCGGGCAGGCGGCCGTCCTCGGCGGGCGGCAGGTTGAAGCGCTGCACCAGCTGCACATAGTCGGCCACCAGCGGCGGCAGGTCGGCGCGGCTCCACAGGCGGCCGATGCCTTCGCGGTACTCGGTCTTCTTCTGCGCCACGGCGCCCTTGAGCTGGTAGCCGCCGGCGCCGGCATGGGTGTCGATGTAGCGAAAGGGCTTGTCCTTGCCCACCATGTAGCGCAGCACCTGGACCAGCACCAGGTGCTTGAGCACGTCGGCGTGGTTGCCGGCGTGGAAGGCGTGGCGGTAGGCGAGCATGGCGGGGGACTTTCAACAGGGGTCAACACGACACTGTAGCCGCCCGGCTAAGCTCGCGGCCCATGGAATCCCTCTTCACCCCCCTGCAGGTCGGCGACATCGCGCTGGCCAACCGCGTCGTCATGGCGCCGCTCACCCGCAACCGGGCCACTGGTCAGGTGCCCACCGCGCTGATGGCCGAGTACTACCGACAGCGCGCCAACCCCGCCACCGGCGCCGGCCTGATCATCACCGAGGCCACGCCGATCGCGCCGATGGCGCATGGCTACCTGGACACCCCGGGCCTGCACACGGCCGAGCAGGTGGCGGCCTGGCAGGCCGTGACCGCGGCGGTGCACGCCGAGGGCGGGCGCATCGTCACCCAGCTGTGGCATGTGGGCCGGATCTCGCACACCTCGCTGCTGCCGGGCGGCGCGGCGCCGCAGTCGTCCACCGCGCGGGCGGCCAAGAGCAAAACCTACATCGCCGGCGGCTTCGCGCCGGTGTCCGAGCCGCGCGCGCTGACCACTGATGAACTGCCCGGCATCATTGAGCAGTACCGCCAGGCGGCGCTCAACGCGATGGAAGCGGGTTTCGACGGGGTCGAGATCCACGCCGCCAACGGCTATCTGCTCGAGCAGTTCCTGAAGGACTCGGCCAATGACCGCAGCGATGCCTACGGCGGCTCGATCATCAACCGCTGCCGCCTGACGCTGGAGGTGGCGCGCGCCATCACCGGCGCCATCGGCGGCGGCCGCACCGGCATCCGCCTCTCGCCCATCACGCCGGCCAACGACATCGGCCAGGACAGCGACCCGCAGGCCCTCTACACCCACCTGGTGGCGCAGCTGGCACCGCTGGGCCTGGCCTATATCCACGTGGTGGAAGGCGCCACCGGCGGCCCGCGCGACCTGAGCGAGCAGGGTGTGCCGCCGTTTGACTACGCCGCGTTGAAGGCGCTGTTCCCGGGCCGCTGGATGGTCAACAACGGCTACACCCGCGCGATGGCGCTGGCCGCCACCGCCAGCGGCGCGGCCGACCTGGTGGCCTTTGGCAAGGGCTTCATCGCCAACCCCGACCTGGGTCGGCGCCTGCGCGAGGACGCGCCCTGGAATGCGCTGGACATGATGACGCTGTACGGCGGCGGCGCGGCCGGCTACACCGACTACCCGGTGCTGCCCTGATCACGGCCCGGCCAGCTCGCGCCGGGCCCGGTCCACATCGCGCTGCAGCTCGTCCAGGTAGCGCTGGCGCTCTTCGCTCTGCCATTCGGCCTCGGAAAAGCGACTCAGTGGATAAACGCGGCTGGTGTGCACCACGCCGGCCAGGCGCGGCAGCATCGCGCGGTCGGGGTGGCGGTCGGGGTGCAGCAGGAAGCCTTCCACGTCACGCAGCCGCAGCGGCATGGCCGGCTGGCCGTCGCGCAGCAGCTTGCCAAAGGCCACCAGCCGCGCCTGCTGCGCGCCGCTGCCCAGTTCCTCGTTGAACTGCAGCAGCGCAAAGGGCTGGCCTTGCGCATCGTCCAGGCGGGCGCTGATCAGGTAGCGGCCCGGCTGCGCCACCTGCAGGCCCAACGCAAAGACCAGCGAGCCGTCCTGCACCGCCTCGCGCACGCCGGCCCACTGCGCCGGCACCTGCGGCTCGTAGACCAGCTCGAAGGCGAACTCGCCGCGCCGGCCGTCCTGGCTCAGCTCGAGCAGCAGGCGCAGCGTGCCGGCGTAGTCGGCAAAGCCCATCGCGGCGGGCGCGGCGCGGGCGCTCCAGACGCCGTCGCCGGCCTGCGCATCGGCGCCCTGGCCGTCGTCGGCAAAGGGCAGGGCCACCGGCGAGCGGCCGCTGGCGGCGCGCGGGTCGGGGGCGTCGAACAGCACCGAGCGGGTGATCAGCAGCGGCAGGCGCCGTCCCTGCTCGTCCACCGCGGCGATGCTGAAGGCCACCGTCTCCTGGCCGCTGACGAAGACCCGCTCCTGCGTGGTCTGCAGCCGCACGCCGGCCACCGGCGCGCTGCCGCGCAGGCGCAGCGGGTAGTCGGCGCTGATCGGTGCGAAGGGCTGCACCTGGTCGGGGTGCTCGGTGATCGGCCGGGCCTCGGGCGGGTAGCGGGTGGCGGCGCGGTAGCTGGCCAGCGCGCGCTCGG
Source organism: Ideonella aquatica (assembly GCF_018069755.1). Lineage (GTDB taxonomy): Bacteria > Pseudomonadota > Gammaproteobacteria > Burkholderiales > Burkholderiaceae_C > Ideonella > Ideonella aquatica. The sequence goes on from NZ_JAGQDE010000010.1 coordinate 115,427, forward strand.
CGCGCTGCAGCTGCTCGTGCGCCAGGGCTGGGCCGTCGTCGCGCTGCGCGGGGGCCCAGCCACTGAAGGCCGCGCTGGCCGGCGCGGTGGGGGCCGGTCTGTCGGAGCGGGCCGACGAGGCCACTGAGGGCGCGGCCTCCAGCGCTGCGGTCGATGGCGGCGCCTGGTCGCTGCCTTGCCACCACCACAGCGCTGCCAGCAGCCCTGCCGCCAGCAGTGCCCAGCCGATGGGCCTCACTTGGCGTTGTTCACCATGTCGGCGCGCATCGTGGTGATCGCGCCGCCCCAGTTGCCGTTGGGTCCGTGGTCGTACTTTTCCTTGTCATCGCGGAAGCGCACCGAATGGAAACTCCATTTGGTGCTGCCACCCTGGTTGGCGGCGGTGCCCAGGGTCAGGTCGTCGCAGAACCAGTCGCTGGGGTTGCACAGCGACCGGCCGGACGACCCCGCCGTGCCGCCGGCCGAGTGGTAGGCCACCGCGCCATCGTCCTGGCCCGGCAGCAGGCCCGAATAGAAGGCGCCGCCCGCGCCGGTGAACAGGTAGAACCACAGGCCGCGGGTGCTGTTGTGGTTGTACAGCGCGCGGGCGGTGCTGGTGCGCAGGTCGGACACCAGCGGCTCGCTCACCGCCCACTCGCCCAGGTCGGCCAGCTCGCTGCCGCCTGCGGCGCCGGCCGCCACGTCGACGAACTTGATGTTCCAGCCAGTTTGCGTGCTGCCGTCGGTGTTGCCGCAGACGCCGCTGCCGTCCGGCGCCGCGTTCTTCTTCAGGCGCGCGCTGCCGCCGTACATCGCCAGCGCGTAGCCGATCTGCAGATTGCCGGCGCTGTGGGCGGCGATGTAGCACCAGTTGGGGCCGGTGCAGTAGCAGTCCAGCGCGTTGCGTACATGCTGGTTCTGGTCGGCGATGTGGCTGGTGCCGTCCCAGTTGACCGAGCGCTTGTTGACGCCGCCGGCGGTGCTGGCCGGTCCCCAGTAGGTAAAGTCCAGGTGGTTGCCGACCTGGCCGCCGCCGCCACGGCCGTTGACCCACAGCGAGTAGTTGGTGGCCAGTGCCGCGGCACCGGCCAGCAGGATCAGCGCCGCCACCGCGCCGCGCCAGGTGTTCTTGCTCAGGCCCATCATGCGCTCCCCCGGCGCCTGCCCGACGCCGCCGAGGCGACTGTGCGCCGCCGCGTCGCAGCGGTCCATGCGGGGATACCCCAGGGCCGCGCTGCGACAATCGTCGCCATGCCCCGTGACACCGTCCGCCCCCTGTGGCAGCAGGACCTGCTGGTCGCTGTACTGGCCCTGCTCGCCCTGATCGCCTGGGACGCCAGCGGCGCCGACCTGTGGGCGGTGCGCCAGGTCGGCAGCGCCGAGGGCTTTGCCTGGCGCGAACACTGGCTGACCAGCAGCGTGCTGCACCAGGGCGGCCGGGCGGCCGGCTGGCTGGTCTTTGCGGTGCTGCTGGTGGGGATCTGGAAGCCCCTGCCCTTCGCCCGGCCGCTGCCGCGTGCAGCGCGGGTGTGGTGGGTGGGCGCCACGCTGGCGTGTGTGGCGCTGATCCCGCTGCTCAAGGCGCGCAGCCTCAGCAGCTGCCCCTGGGACCTGGCCGAGTTCGGCGGCAGCGCGCAGTACGTGTCGCACTGGCTGCGTGGCGTGGCCGATGGCGGGTCGGGGCGCTGCTTTCCGTCGGGCCATGCGTCGGCGGCCTTTGCGTTCGTGAGCGGCTGGTTCGCGCTGCGGGTGCATGCGCCGCGCGCCGCGCGCTGCTGGCTGCTGGGCGTGTTGCTGGCCGGCTTGGTCTTTGGTGGCGCGCAGATGCTGCGCGGCGCCCACTACCCCAGCCACACCGCCTGGACCGGCTGGATCTGCTGGGTGCTGTGCGCCGGACTCAGCCAATTCATCCCGGCGCTGCGCGCGCGGCCAAACGGCGGCACACTGGCGGCATGAAGCTGCTCTTTGTTGCCGACCCGCTCGCCACCTTCAAGACCCACAAGGACTCGACCTTCGCGATGATGCGCGAGGCCGCCCGCCGCGGCCACGAGCTGCTCGCCTGCGAGTCCGCCCAGCTGCACTGGCGCCAGGGTGGCCGCGTCTCGGCGCGGCTGCTGCGCCTGACGCTGACCGGCCGCAGCGGCTATGGCGTGGACGACTGGTACACCGCCGAGGCCCTGGGCGAGACCGCGCTGGCCGATGTGGATGCAGTGGTGATGCGCAAGGACCCGCCCTTTGACAGCGAGTACTTCTACGCCACCCACCTGCTGGGCCGCGCCGAGGCCGAGGGCGCGCGCGTCTTCAACAGCCCGCGCGCGCTGCGCGACCACCCCGAGAAGCTGGCCATCCTTGAGTTCCCCCAGTTCATCGCGCCCACCCTGGTCACGCGCAGCGCCGACGACGTGCGCGCCTTCCACGCCGAGCAGCGCGACATCATCCTCAAGCCGCTGGACGGCATGGGCGGCATGGGCATCTTCCGCGTGCGCGACGACGGCCTGAACCTGGGCGCCATCCTGGAAAGCCTGAACCGCGACGGCGCCGAGACCATCATGGTCCAGCGCTACCTGCCCGAGATCGCCGACGGCGACAAGCGCATCCTGGTGATCGACGGCCAGCCCGTGCCCTTCTGCCTGGCCCGCATTCCGCAGGGCGGCGAGGTGCGCGGCAACCTGGCCGCCGGCGGCAAGGGCGTGGCCCGCCCGATCAGCGCCCGCGACCGCGAGATCGCCGAGGCCATCGGCCCGGTGCTGGCCGCGCGCGGCCTGCTGCTGGTGGGCCTGGATGTGATTGGCAGTTGCCTCACCGAGATCAACGTCACCAGCCCCACCTGCTTCCAGGAGATCACCGACCAGACCGGGCATGACGTGGCCGCCCAGTTCATCACCGCGCTGGAGGCTGCATGCGCATCGCACTGATCGCCCATGACCGCATGAAGGACCGCATGGTGGCGCTGGCGCGCGAGTTCGCGCCGATGCTGCGCCAGCACCAGCTGATGGGCACCGGCACCACCGGCGGCCGGCTGGTGGACGAGGTCGGCCTGGACGTGGAGCGCCTGCTTAGCGGCCCGCTGGGCGGTGACCTGCAGATCGGCGCGCGCCTGTCGGTGGGCGAGGTCGACGCGGTGGTCTTCCTGCGCGACCCGATGACGCCGCAGCCCCACGAGCCCGACATCAACGCGCTGGTGCGGGCCTGTGATGTGCACGATGTGCCCTGCGCTACCAACATCAGCAGCGCGCGGCTGCTGCTGCGCGCGTTGGGCTAAATTTTTTTTGCCGGCCTGAAAGGTTTGGCGGTCCTGGTTCGACTGACTCCATGTGCGAGATGACTTGCACATCGTCAACCCAACCCAAGGAACCACCATGAACCTCCGCCACGCCGCCCTGCTCGCCGCCGCCCTGATCGCCCAGTCCGCCGCCCATGCCGCGCCGCCCAAGGACAGCGCCTGCGGTGCCGGCTCCTGCGGCAAGAAGACCGCCACCGCCCCGAAGAACGCCGCGTCCGGCGCCACCGATGCCGGCTGCAGCAAGAAGGACGGCGGCTGCTCCAAGAAGGCCGGCGGCAAGGAGAGCGGCTGCTCCAAGAAGGATGGCGGCTGCTCGAAGAAGTGAGCGCGGCGATGAACACGTCTGCTGTGGGCATCGGTTACCGGCGCGAGATGGCCGAGTGGGATCTGTCGGCGCTGCCCGCCGACTTCCACGAGGTCGTCCCCGAGAACTGGCTGCGCCGCGACCGCGCCCCGCTGCACGCGATGCGTGCACTGGGCCGGCCGGTGTGGCTGCACGGGGTCACGCTGAACCTGGGCGGCACCGCGCCGCTGAACGTGGCGATGCTGCGCGAGGTGGCTGCGCTGATGGATGAGCTGGGTGCCACCTGGTACTCGGACCACCTGGCCGCCAGCGGTGATGCCCACCAGCTGCACGACCTGTTCCCGCTGCCGCACACGCAGACTGAGCTGATCCGCGTGGCCGACCGCATCCGCCAGGCGCAGGACATCCTGGGCCGGCGCATGGCGATCGAGAACCCCACCTGGTACGCCAACATCGGCGACATCCCCGAGCCCGATTTCCTGGCCGGTGTGGCCGATCGGGCCGACTGCGCGGTGCTGCTGGACCTCAACAACATCGAGGTCAACCGCAAGAACCACGGCAGCCCGCCGCTGGACGCCTTCATGGCCCGGCTGTCGCCCGATCGCATCGCCTACCTGCATGTGGCCGGCCATGAATGGGACGAGCGCTTCGGCCTGCATGTGGACACCCATGCGCGCTCGGCATCTGATGAGGTGCGTGCCCAGGCGCGTGCGCTGTCGGCCGCGCACGGCTGGCCGGTGCTGCTGGAATGGGACCACGACCTGCCGGAGCCCGCGGGCCTGGCCGAGGAGCTCGCATGTCTGCGTTCTTCGACTATGTGAGAGGCCGCAGCGACGAGCTGCCCGCCGGCTACGACGAGCGCGGCATGCGCCTGTACCGCCACCTGGTGTGGCTGGGCGCCAGCCAGACCATCGAGGCCCACCATCCGGACCTGCGTGAACAGCTGGGCGAAGAGGCCTGGCGCGGGCTGATCGAGGCCTGGGTGCGCGACTCCACCTGGGACTCGCCCTTCGTCAACGACCTGGCCGAGGACTTTGCCGCCTTCCTCGCGCGGACCTCGGCCTGAGCCGCTGCGCCAGCTGGCCATGCATTGCCGCGACGCTTTCTTCCTGCTGCACAGCGGGCCGCACCACGAGGCCGGCTGGCCCCGGCGCCTGCAGGCGCACACCCACCGCTGGTGGTGTGTGCAATGCCGCCGCCTGGCCCGCGATGACGCACGCCTGGACCGTCTGCTGGCGCAGTGGCGCGCGCAGGCCTGGCGTGCCGATGACGCTGCGCCGCGCTGAGCACCACCGGCCGAAAAAAAGTGTCTCTCCGGCCTGTCAGGTTCTGACCGCTGGCCCGACCAAAGGACATGCACACGCTGTGCATGAGCACCCAACCCCAACCCACCAGGAACCTCACCATGAACCTCCGTCACGCCGCCCTGCTCGCCGCCGCCTTGATCGCCCAATCCACTGCCCACGCCGCGCCCGGCAAGGACAGCGCCTGCGGTGCCGGCTCCTGCGGCAAGAAGACCGCCACCGCGCCGAAGAACGCGGCGTCGGACGCCGCCTGCAGCAAGAAGGACGGCGGCTGCAGCAAGAAGGACGGTGGCAAGGAGTCGTCGTGCGCCAAGAAGGACGGCGGCTGCTCGAAGAAGTGAGGTCCGACATGAACGCACTCTCACTCCCCACCTGGGTCGTGCGCACGCACGGCTCGCTCACCCAGGCGATCGACGGCCTGGGCCTGCTGGCCCTGCGGCTGTGGCTGGCGCAAGAGTTCGGCCAGGCTGGCTGGACCAAGTTGAGCCATGGCCTGACGGCGCCCGAGTGGTTCGTCGGCCTGGCCTTTCCCGGCCCGCTGGGCTGGCTCTCGCCCGACATGAACTGGCTGATGGCCGGTGTGACTGAAGTGCTTGGCGCAGCCCTGCTGCTGCTGGGCTGGCCGGTGCGGCTGGCGGCGCTGGCGCTGCTCTTCGTCGATGTGATCGCCGTCTGGACCGTGCACTTCGACCTCGGCTGGGCCGGCTGGAACCAGATCGAGACCGACGCCGGCCAGGGCTTCAAGCTGCCGCTGATGATGGGCCTGATGCTGCTGGCGCTGCTGAGCCAGGGCAGCGGTCGCTGGGCCTGGCGCGGTCCCCTGCGGCCAGTGGCTTGACCGATCTCAAGACTTCATTCGTGGGGGATGGGTGAGATCCCCCAGCAGGCTCCGCTAGCGTGGGATCGTCCATGCTGTGGAGGGACCCACCGATGAAGAACACACCAATGCGCATGGGCCTCGCGGCCCTGCTGACCAGCCTGGCTGCCCAGGCCGGCGCATTCAGCCTGACCGACCGGATCGATTGCCAGCGCGCGGTCGAGCGCGTGTTGTGGCAGCACCGTGGCGACGCCGGCCAGCGCCTGGCCTTTGAGCAGGTGCTGCCCGAGCGGCTGATCCGCCGCCGCGCGGAGGATGTCGAGCGCCAGAGCAACGCGCTGGCCCAGTGGTGGCGCACGCCGATCACCAGCGCCCAGCTGCAGGCCGAGCTCGACCGCATGGCCGCTGGCTCCAAGGATCCAGCCATGCTGCGCGAGCTGTTCGCCGCGCTGGGCAACGACCCGCTGCGCGCCGCCGAATGCCTGGCCCGCCCGGCGCTGGCCGATCGCCTGTGGCGCGCCCAGTACGCGCGCGATGAACGCATTCATGGCGAGCGTCGCCGCCAGGTGCTGGCCGAGCACGCCAGCGGCCAGGCCACCACCGCCGAGCGCCAGTCCCATGTGCTGGTGCGCGACCGCGCCGCGCTGGCCGGTGCCGGTGCCGGCGCCCGGCTGCTGGCGCCCGAAGCCTTCGACCGCCAGGCCCGGCTGCTGCGCGCCGCCGCCACCACGCCGGCCGGCAGCCTGGCGCTGGGCCAGACCGTGCGCCTGCGCGAGGACAGCGACCGCTGGACTGCGGTGCGTGTGGACGCGGTTGACGGCCCGGTGCTGCGCAGCCGCGCCACCGTCTGGCGCAAGACGCCGATCGAGACCTGGTGGTCGCAGGCCCGCAAGGGCTTTGCCGCCACCCTGGCGCTGCCCGAGGCGCGCTACACCCTGCCGCAGGTGGCCACCGTCTGCCGCGATGACAGCTGGCAGCCCACCGCGTCGCTGCCCGATGGCCGCTACGAGCACACGGCGGTCTGGACCGGCAGCGAGATGATCGTCTGGGGCGGCATGGAGGCGGTGGGCAACTACCGCATCGACGGCGCCCGCTACCGTCCGGCCACGGACACTTGGCTGCCGATGGCCGATGCGCCGGTCACCCGCACCGCGATGAGCAGCGCCTGGACCGGCAGCGAGATGCTGGTCTGGGGTGGCCGCGCCGATGGCGTGGGCTCGCTCTACGACCCGGCCACCGACACCTGGCGCGCCACCAGCGCGGTCAACGCACCGCTGGAGGGCGCCTCCTGGGCCGCCTCGGTCTGGACCGGCAAGGAACTGATCGTCTGGGGCGGCATGGGCGGCATGACGGGCAACGCCGTCAACACCGGTGCCCGCTACAACCCGAAGACCGACACCTGGGTGCGCCTGCCCGCGTCGCCGCTGGCCGCGCGCGCCTTTGTGCCGGCGGCGTGGACCGGCCAGGAGATGGTGGTCTGGTCCGGCTACAACGTCAGCATCGGCCAGCTCTACGGCGATGGTGCGCGCTACAACCCCGGCACCAACCAGTGGACCCCGATGTCCACCGCCAACGCGCCGGACGCCAACTACTGGAACACGGCGGTCTGGAGTGGCAGCGAGGTGCTGGTCTGGGGTGGTGTGGTCGGCGGTACCGAGGTGCGTGCCTACAACCCGGCCAGCAACAGCTGGCGCATCGGCAGCGGCAGCGGCATGCCGCAGTGGCGCTACATGCACGGCGCGGTCTGGACCGGCAGCGAGATGCTGGTGCACGGCGGCTGGCCGTCGGCTGCGCCGGCCGGGCTGTACAACCCGGTCACCGACAGCTGGCGCACGGCCACCGGCATCGGCCATCAGCCGGGCACCCAGGCGGGCACGCTGGTCTGGACGGGCACCGAGGCGCTGGCCTGGGGCGGCATGGACGACCAGTTCGGCTTCCGCGCCGATGGCGGCCGCTACAACCCGTCGGCCGACAGCTGGCAGCCGATGACCACGAACAACGTGCCCACCGGCCGCGGCCTGCACTCGGCCGAGTGGACCGGCGCCGAGATGGTGATCTGGGGCGGCTACGACGGTGTCGGTGTCACCGATGCCGGTGCGCGCTACACGCCCGCCACCGACAGCTGGCAACCCACCAGCACCGTGGGCGCGGCCACCGCACGCAACAACGCCACCGCGGTGTGGACCGGCAACGAGATCATCTTCTGGGGCGCCGGCTCCAGCGCGCCCTTCACGCCTGACACCGGCGGCATCTACAACCCCGCCACCGACCAGTGGCGGCCGATGTCCAGCAAGAAGGGCCCGTGGGTCACTTACGGCCACACGGCGGTCTGGACCGGCAGCGAGATGATCACCTACGGCGGCATCAGCTCCAGCGAAGGGCCGTACATCTACGACCTGGCCAGCAACAGCTGGCGCCGTGGCACGCTGAACAAGGACCCCGGCCACCGCGACCACCATGGCGCGGTCTGGAGCGGCAGCGAGATGATCGTCTGGGGCGGCTCGATCGATGCCGGCGTCAGGCCCACCGGCGGCCGCTACAACCCCGCCACCAACACCTGGACGCCGCTGCCCGTCAGTGGCTCGCCCGATGCCCGCATGTGGCCGGTGGCGGTGTGGACCGGCAGCGAGGCCATCTTCTGGGGCGGCTATGACCAGCTCTTTGGCGTCGACTACAACGACGGCGCGCGCTTCTCGCCCACCACCGGCCAGTGGACCCGCACCAGCCAGAACGGCGCGCCCACGCCGCGCATCGCCCAGGGGGTGTACACCGGCAGCGAGATGATCGTCTGGGGCGGCACGCTCAACGGCAGCGGCGGCCGCTACGACCCGGCCACCAACAGCTGGCGCGCCACCACCCTGCTGCACGCGCCGGATGGCCGGCCGTCCGGCGGCCGCTGGAGCACGGTCTTCACCGGCGACCGCATGATCATCTGGGGCGGCTATCCGCCGGTGCGGCAAGGCGCGGCCTACTGCACCTCGGGCGCGCCCAACCAGGCGCCGCAGGCCGCGGCCGACCGCTACCGCGCCAAGCCTGGCAAGTCGCTGCTGGTGAGCACCGAGCGCAGCGTGCTGCGCAACGACAGCGACGCCAACGGTGACCGCCTGGGCGCGCGCCTGGTCAGCCCGCCCGCCGGGCAGCTGAGCTTCAACGCCAACGGCAGTTTCCGCTACACGCCGCCGCCGGGCTTCACCGGCACCGACCAGTTCGACTACGTGGCCAATGACGACCTGCTCGACAGCGCGCCGACGACGGTGAGAATCCAGGTGAAGTGAGCCCCGGGCCCCTGGCGGCGACAATGCCGCCATGGCCCTGCTCACCCTCACCAATGCCCACCTCGCCTTCGGCCATGTCGCGCTGCTCGACGGCGCCGACTTTTCCCTGGAAGCCGGCGAGCGCGTCGCGCTGATCGGCCGCAATGGCGCCGGCAAGTCCTCGCTGCTGAAGATCCTCGCCGGCCTGGAGCGGCCGGACGACGGCGAGCTGCAGGTCCAGGGCGAGCAGCGCCGCTTCTATGTGCCGCAGGAGCCGGCCTTCGCGCCTGGCGCCACGGTGTTTGAAGCGGTCAGCGAAGGCCTGGCCGAGGTGAAGGCGCTGCGCGCGCGCTTCGAGGCCCACGCCCCCGAGGACGATCTCGACGCGCTGCAGACCCGCCTGGAGGCGCTGGACGGCTGGACCTGGGAGCGCCGGGTGGATGAAACCCTGCAGCGCCTGCGCCTGGACGCCAGCGCGGTGGTCGACACCCTGTCGGGCGGCAACCGCAAGCGCGTCGCGCTGGCCCAGGCCCTGGTGGCCGCGCCCGACGTGCTGCTGCTCGATGAGCCCACCAACCACCTCGACCTGGACGCGATCCGCTGGCTGGGCGAGCTGCTGGTGGCCTTCCGCGGCGCGCTGCTGCTGATCACCCACGACCGCGCCTTTCTGGACGTGGTGGCCACCCGCATCCTTGAGCTGGACCGCGGCCAGCTGCGCAGCTACCCCGGCAACTACAGCGCCTTCCAGGGCCACAAGGCGCGCGAGCTGGCCAACGAGGCGCTGGCCAACGCCCGCTTCGACAAGCTGCTGGCGCAGGAAGAGGTGTGGATCCGCAAAGGCGTGGAGGCCCGCCGCACCCGGAGCGTGGCGCGCATCGCGCGGCTTGAGCAGATGCGCCACGAGCACGCCGCGCGCCGCAACGTGCAGGGCAATGTGCGGCTGGACATCGACCGCGGCGGCGCCAGCGGCAAGCTGGTGGCCGAGCTGGAGAACGTCAGCAAGGGCTTTGGCGGACCGCCGCTGGTGAAGGACTTCTCCACCATCGTGATGCGCGGCGACAAGATCGGCCTGGTCGGCCCCAACGGCGTGGGCAAGACCACGCTGCTGAAGATGATCCTGGGCCAGCTCGCCCCCGACAGCGGCAGCGTGCGCACCGGCACCAAGCTGGAGATCGCCTACTTCGACCAGATGCGCGAGGTGCTCAACCCCAACGCCACGCTGGCCGACACCATCAGCCCGGGCAGCGAGTGGATCGAGATCGGCAGCCAGCGCAAGCATGTGATGAGCTACCTGGGCGACTTCCTGTTCGCCCCGGCGCGCGCCAATTCGCCGGTCAGCAGCCTCTCGGGCGGCGAGCGCAACCGGCTGCTGCTGGCGCGCCTGTTCGCCCGGCCGGCCAATGTGCTGGTGATGGACGAGCCCACCAACGACCTCGACATCGAGACGCTGGAGCTGCTGGAGGAGTTGCTGGCCGACTACGACGGCACCGTCTTCCTGGTCAGCCACGACCGTGCCTTTGTCGACAACGTGGTGACCAGCCTGATCGCCTGGGAGGGCGACGAGCAGCCGGGCCTGTGGCGCGAGTACGAGGGCGGCATCGGCGACTGGCTGGTGCAGCGCGAACGCGGCCGCGCCGCGCGCCAGAAGGCGGCCGCCGCGCAAGCAGCGGCCGAGGCGCCGCCACCGGCACCGGCCGCTGCGGCACCGGCCAAGCCGCGCAGCAAGCTCAGCTACAAGGAGCAGCGTGAGCTGGACGAGCTGCCCGCGCGCATCACCGCGCTGGAGCAGGAGCAGGCCACGCTGGGCGCGTTGATCGGCGGCAGCGCGCTCTACACCGAGGGCGCGGCGCGCATCACCGAGGTGACCACGCGGCACGCGCAGATCGAGGACGAGCTGATGCAGCTGCTGGAGCGCTGGGAGGCGCTGGCCAAGCGCGGTTGATCAGAGGCGGTGGTGCGCCTGGTGCCCTTCGGCGGCGCTGGCGCAGCCCACGCAGCGCGTGGCCCAGGGCTCGGCCAGCAGGCGCTCGAAGCGGATGGCCTCGCCGCAGTCGGCGCAAAAGCCGTAATCGGGCTCGTGCACACGGCGCAGCGCGGCGCTGACCTGGCCCAGCTCGGCCAGCTCGCGGTCGGCGCGGGCCAGGGCCACCTCGCGGTCGGCGTCGCGCTCGCGGCTGTCGTGGGCATCCTCGGCACGCAACTCGGCCGCCATCTCGACGCGGCTGGCGCCCCCCTGGTGCTCGGCCAGCTGCGCATCCAGCGCGGCCTGGCGCTGCTTCAGCGCGGCTTCGAGGCGGATGCGTTGTTCGGCATTCAGCAGGGCAGTCATGTCGGTCTCCTTGTTGTCTGCATCGTCGCGCCGATCCCACCTGGCTGCCTTGATGGCCATCAAGCGCCCTGGGCCTGCCTAGAATCGGCCCATGTGCCAGCTCCTCGGAATGAACGCCAACACGCCCACCGACGTGATGTTCAGCTTCACCGGCCTGGCCACGCGCGCCGACGAGCACAAGGACGGCTTCGGCATCGGCTTCTTTGAGGGCAGGGGCGTGCGCCTCTTTGTGGACGAGCGCAGCGCCCGCCAGAGCCCGGTGGCCGAGCTGGTCAAGACCTTCCCGATCCACAGCAACCAGGTCATCGCCCACATCCGCAAGGCCACGCAGGGCCGGGTGGCGCTGGAGAACACCCACCCCTTCGTGCGCGAGCTGTGGGGCCGCTACTGGGTGTTTGCCCACAACGGCGACCTGAAGGACTTCCGCCCGCGCCTGCACGGCCAGTTCCGCCCGGTGGGCGACACCGACAGCGAGCACGCCTTTTGCTGGATCATGCAGGAGCTGGCCAAGGCCCATGCCGGCGTGCCGGCCATCGACGAGCTGGGCTGCACCCTGCGCGAGCTGCTGCCGCAGCTGCACCGCCACGGCACCTTCAACATGCTGCTGTCCAACGGCCAGGCGCTGTGGGCGCACGGCTCGACCACGCTGCACTGGCTGGTGCGCCAGCACCCCTTCGGCGCGGCCTCGCTGCGCGACGAGGATGTGACGGTGGACTTTGCCAGCGTCACCACGCCGCAGGACCGGGTGGCGGTGATCGCCACCGAGCCGCTGACCGCCCACGAGCCCTGGCAGGCCTTTGCGCCGGGCGAGCTGAGGGTGTTTGTCGACGGCGCGCCCCGGTGATGCCCGCATCGCCCGGCCTGGCGGCCGGTGCGACACTGGCGTGATGACGACGCCGCTGCCCACGCCCCGTTTCGACACCTTCCTGCGCCACGAGGCGCTGACGCAGCTGCTGCGCGACTATGCGGCGGCCCGGCCCGATCTGGTGGCGTTGCGCAGCCTCGGGCTCAGCCATGAAGGTCGCGACATCTGGCTGGTGGTGGTGAGTCGCCGCGCCACCGGCGCCGACACCGACAAGCCCGCCTTCTGGGTCGACGGCAACATCCACGCCGCCGAGCTGATGGGCTCCACGTCGGTGCTTTACTGGCTGCACCAGTTGCTGGCCCGCGATGGCCAGGACGCCGCGGTCACCCACCTGCTCGACACCCGCACGCTCTACCTGTGCCCGCGCGTCAACCCCGACGGCGCCGAGCTGGCGCTGGCCGAGCGGCCGCGTCACATCCGCTCCTCTACCCGGCCCTATCCCTTCGATGAGCCGGCGGTGGACGGCCTGACGGTGCAGGACATCGACGGCGACGGCCGCATCCTCAGCATGCGCCTGCGCGACCCCAACGGCGGCTGGACACCGCACCCGGATGAGCCGCGCCTGCTGATCCCGCGCCAGCCCGGCGAGTTCGGCGGCACCTACTACCGCGTGATGCCCGAAGGCCTGCTGGAAGATGGTTGCGACGGCAGCCGCATCGTCGTCAACCGCGACCGCGAGGGGCTGGACCTGAACCGCAACTTCCCGGCCTTCTGGCGCCAGGAGTTCGAGCAGATCGGCGCCGGCCCTTACCCGGCCAGCGAGCCCGAGGTGCGTGCCGTGGTCGACTTCGTCGTGCAGCACCCCAACATCGGCGCGGCGGTCAGCTTCCACACCCATTCGGGCGTGATCCTGCGGCCGATGGGCACCCAGGCCGACAAGGACATGACGCCCGAGGACCTGTGGCTGTACCAGCGCCTGTCCAAGCTGGGCGAGCAGCTCACCGGCTACCCCTGCGTCAGCATCTTTGAGGACTTCCGCTACCACCCCAAGGAGGTCATCAGCGGCACCCAGGACTGGTTCTACGAGCACCTGGGCGCGCTGTTCTGGACGGTGGAGATCTGGGCGCCCAACAAGGAGGCCGGCATCACCGGCTACGACTGGATCCACTGGTACCGCGAGCATCCGGTGGAGGACGACCTGAAGCTGCTGAAGTGGAGCGACGAGCAGTGCGGCGGCCAGGCCCACGTGGACTGGCAACCTTTCGAGCATCCGCAGCTGGGCGCGGTGGAGATTGGCGGCTGGGACCGCATGAACTACTGGCGCAACCCGCCGGCCGCGCTGCGCGAGCGCGAGGCGGCACGCTTCCCGGCCTGGCTGCAGCAGATCGCGCTGTCGCTGCCGCAGCTGACGCTGCAGTCGGCCACCGCCGAGGCGCTGGGCGATGGTCTGTGGCGTGTGCGCCTGCAGGTGGCCAACGCCGGCTACCTGCCCAGCCACGTCACGCGCCGGGCGCTGGAGCGCCAGGTGGCGCGGCCCTGCATCTTCGAGATCGAGCTGCCCGAGGGCGCCACGCTGGCGGGCGGCGCGCGGCGCATCGAGGGCCCGCAGCTCGATGGCCATGCGCCCAAGCAATCGATGCAGGCCTTCCTGCCGCAGCGCGAGCTCACCGCCGACCGCGCCCGCGCCGAGTGGCTGGTGCGCGCGCCTGCAGGCACCGAGCTGGCGCTGCGCGCGCGCGCCAGCCGTGCCGGGGCCGTTCACACCCGGCTGCGTCTGGGCGCAGCACCATGAACAACGGCCCCGCCATGGGGCCGTGGTGCTCAGCGCCAGACGGCGATCAGAACTTGTGGCGGATGCCCAGCGCGAAGCTGTTGCCCGCGTCCACCACCGGCAGCTTGTCGTTCATGTAGACCACGTAGCCGTCGGTGCGCTTGGAGAAGGCGTAGTCGTAGCCCAGGCTGACGGTCTTGCGGCCCTTGACCGACAGCTTGCCGTACTCGGCCAGCAGCTTGCCCGAGGCGCCCACCGGCACCGACGCGCCCACCTCGCCCAGCTTGTAATCGACATTGGTGGTGTCATTGGCCACCTTGCCGTACTGGCCGAAGAACTTGGCAAAGCCGGCGTCGTAGGAGCCACCCAGCTGCCAGGTGGTGGTGCCGGCGGTGGTGCCTTCCTTGACCTTCTGGAAGGCGAAGCTGCCCGCGAAGGCGCCGCCGAAGTACAGCACGTTGCCGCCGTAGCGACGGCCCAGGGTCTTGCCGTCGTTGCCGGCCACCTGCAGTTGCGCCGACAGGCCGCCGAGCTTGGGCGAGCTGTACGAGATCGAGTTGTTCCAGCCGGTGTCGCCGGTCACGGTGCCGCTGGTGAAGTAGTGGCGGATCGACGGCGAGAAGCCGAAGGAGTCGCCAAAGGCATTGAACAGCAGCGTCGAGACGAACAGCGAGGTGGTGTTGCGGCCAGCGGTGACCGAACCCAGCGAGCCCGACAGGCCGGCGTAGGCGTTGCGCGCCCAGAAGGTGTCACCGTTGAAGCGGCCGGCGCTGCCGCTGTCGGCGCGCAGGAAGCTCTCGATCGCGAAGTTGGCCTTCAGGCCGCCGCCCAGGTCTTCACTGCCCTTGAAGCCGAAGTAGCTGGTGCTCATCTTGCCGCTGGCCACCGTCTTGTCCTTGATCGCGCCTGCGTCCTGGAACTGGCCGGCGGAGACATCGATCAGGCCATAGGCCTGAACGCTGGACTGGGCGTGGGCGCCGGCACAGGCCAGCAGGGCGGCCGTGGCCAGCAGGGCCGGGGCGCGGTGGAAGCGGATGGTCATCGAGGGCTCCGTCGGGAGGTTGTGGAATGGGTGGATCCGGGCCGGCTGCTCACGCACCGGGCGCGCGGGCTGGCCGGGCATTGCGCTTGATTTTCTGACACACTCGGCCCGCGCCGCTTGTTGCGGCGCAGGCGCCTGGGCCACCTGTTGTATGCAGGAAACATGCCCATGTCCTGCCTCGCGGCCCACCCTGGACCGACTCATGACCCGACTGATCCTGAACCAACGCGCGGTGGAACTGGATGACGCCCGCGTCCCGCCGGACATGCCCCTGTTGTGGGCGTTGCGCGACGAATTGGGGCTCACGGGCACCAAGTTCGGCTGCGGCGTGGCCGCCTGTGGCGCCTGCACGGTGCAGATCGACGGCCAGCCGCAGCGGGCCTGTGTGCTGCCGGTGGCGGCCGCGGCCGGGCGCCAGGTGCGCACCATCGAGGGGCTGGGGACGCCCGACAAACCTCACCTGCTGCAGCGCGCCTGGATCCATCACCAGGTCCCGCAGTGCGGCTACTGCCAGAGCGGCATGCTGATGGCGGCCGAGGCGCTGCTGCGCAGCAACCGCCAACCCAGTGACGCGGCCATCGACGCCGCCATCACCAACCTGTGCCGCTGCGGCACCTACCCGCGCGTGCGCGCTGCCATCCAGACGGCGGCCCGCTGGCTGCGCGAGGGCCAGCCATGGGCCTGACGCGTCGCACCTGGCTGTGGTCGGTGTTGGGCGGCACCGGGGCCCTGGTGGTGGGCTGGAGCGGCCTGCCGCCGCGCAGCCGGCTGGGTGGCCCCGACACCTTGCCGTCCGAAAGCGGCGCGGTCGGCCTGAACGGCTGGATCGCGGTGCGGCCCGATGGCCAGGTCCAGCTGGCCATGCCCTGGGCCGAGATCGGCCAGGGCGTGCACACCGCGCTGGCCATGCTGGTGGCCGAGGAGATGAACCTGCAGCTGGACCAGGTGCAGCCGATCGAGGCGCCGCACGAGAAGATCTACGGCAACCTGGCGGTGCTCGAGGCCAGCCTGCCGGTCCATCCGCGCCACACCGAGCCCGGCCACGAGACCCTGGGCGTGCGCCTGGGCCAGTGGATGGTGCGCAAGCTCGCGCGCGAGCTGGGCCTGGTGATCACCGGCGGCTCGTCCACGCTGGCCGACAGCTGGGACGCGCTGCGCCTGGCCGCCGCCACCGCGCGCGCGCAGCTGCTGGGCGCCGCCTCGCTGCAGTGGAAGCTGCCGGTGGCCGAACTGACGATCGAGGCTGGCGTGGTGCGCCACGCCGGTGAACAGCAGGCCCACTACGGCGAGCTGGCCGCGGCGGCGCAGACCACGCGGCCCGGCGAGGTGCGTTTCAAGCCGCGCGATCAGTGGACCCTGATCGGTCGGGCGCAGCCGCGGCTGGACACGCCGGCCAAGAGCCGCGGCCAGGCGCACTTCGGCATCGACGTGCGCCAGCCCGGGCAGCGCTTCGCTGCGCTGCGCCACGCACCGGCGCTGGGCGGACGCATCGGTGCGCTGCGCAACGAGGCCGCGGTGCGGGCGATGCCGGGCGTGCTGGGCATCCACCGCCTGCCGGCACCGGCCGATGGCACCGAATCGGTGGCGGTGGTGGCCACGCACACCGGCCTGGCGCTGATGGCGCTGCGCGCCCTGGACTTTGAAGCCCTGCCACCCGAGGGCGGTGGCGCCGACTCGGCGCGCATCCTGCAGTCGCTGCAGGACCGGGCGCGCGCCGCTGCGGTCGAGGACGAGGGCTTTTCCTTCCATGCCGACGGCGACGCCACCGGCCTGCTGGCCCGCTCGGCCGAGGTGGTGGAGGCGCTGTACCACGCGCCCTACCTGGCCCACGCGACGATGGAGCCGATGAACGCCACCGCGCGGGTCGATGCGCAGGGCGTCGAGGTCTGGGCTCCGACCCAGGTGCCCGGCCTGGCACGGGCCGCGGCCGCCCGCCAGGCCGGCCTGCCCGAGTCGCAGGTGCGCCTGCACATGACGCTGTCGGGCGGGGGCTTCGGCCGCCGGCTGGAAGTCGACAGCGTGGTGCAGGCCGTTGCGCTGGCGCAGCAGATGCCCGGTCAGACGGTGCAGCTGCTGTGGCCGCGCGAGGAAGACTTCGGCCACGACCTGTACCGGCCGGCCGGCGCGGCGCTGCTGCGCGCCGCGCTGGACAGCCAGGGCCGCATCCGCGCGCTGAGCATCCACAGCGCTGGCGACGCCATCACGCCGCGCTGGATGGCGCGCAACGTGCCGTGGTTGTCCGGCCCGGTCGACACGCCGGACAAGACCGCCGCCGAAGGCCTGTTCGACCTGCCTTATGCCATCCCGAACCAGCGCATGCGCCACGTCGCCACGCGCAGCGGCGTGCCGATCGGCAACTGGCGCTCGGTGGGACACAGCCACAACGCCTTCTTCTCCGAGGGTTTCATCGACGAGCTGGCCCACGCGGCCAAGCGCGACCCGCTGGCGTTTCGGCTGGCGATGCTGGACGACGCGCCGCGCCACGCCGCGGTGCTGCGCCTGGCCGCCGAGCAGGCCGGCTGGGGCCAGGCCCTGCCGGCCGGCCGCGCGCGCGGCCTGGCACTGCACGAGAGCTTCGGCAGCATCGTCGCGCTGGTGCTGGAGGTCTCGCTCGATGGCGGCCGCCCGCGGGTGCACCGGGCGGTGTGTGCGGTCGACTGCGGCACCGCGATCAACCCCGATGGCATCGCCCAGCAGGTGGAAGGCAGCATCATCTTCGGTCTGTCGGCGGCGCTGTCGGGCCGCATCGACATCGTTGCCGGCGTGGTGCAGCAGACCAACTTCCCGACGCAGATGCCGCTGACGCTGCGCGAGACACCGCGCATCGAGACCCACCTGGTGGCCAGCAGCCGCGCGCCCACCGGCATGGGCGAGCCGGCCGTGCCGCCAGTGGCGCCCGCCTTGGCCAACGCGCTGTTCGTGCTGAACGGCCGGCGCCTGCGTGCCTTGCCGCTGGCCTGAGGCCACGGCGCCGCTGTCCACGACAGCGGCGGGGTGAAAGCGCGACGGCCGCGGTTCAACTCACCACAATCGGGTCCTTGATGTTGTAGCGAGGTCCGCCGATGGACCCGTCCTTCTCCGCTGACACGATCGTCGACCGCACGCCGCATGCGCTGGTGGCCGTCGATGCGTCCGGCTCGGTGCGTTTCTGGAATGCCGGCGCCGAGGCCCTGTACGGCCACCCGCGGCACGAGGCGCTGGGCCGCCACTGGGCCGACTTGTTCGGTGAGCCGCCCCCCGGGGGGCTCGCCGCCACCGTCGAAGTCGTGCGTCGCTGCCGCGATGGCGCGCTGATCTATGTCGAGTCCTGTCAGCGGCCGCTGCCCGATCCCTGCGGGGAGCCGGCCGGCTGTCTGTGCAGCGATGTCGACGTCACGCCCTGGCGGGTGCGGCGCGAGGCCGACCTCGTCGAGGCCTTGTACGGCCGCCTGCTGGAGTCCATGCCCGATGCCATCATCGTGACCGACCGGATCGGCCGCATCATCCTGGCCAACGGCCAGGCGCAGCGCATGTTCGGCCGCCAGCGCACGTCCCTGCTGGGCGACGTCATCGAGTCGCTGATGCCGGCACGCTCGCGGGGCACGCATGTCGGGCAGCGCGATGCCTACCTCGCCTCGCCCCGCACCCGCGCGATGGGCCAGGGCTTGTCGCTGCAGGGCCTGCGGGCGAGCGGCGAGGAGTTTCCGGTCGAGATCAGCCTGAGCCCGCTGGACTCCGATCTGGGGCCGCTGGCCATGGCCGCGATCCGCGATGTGTCCGACCGCCACCGCGTCGAGCGCGCGCTGCAGGAAAAGAACGTCGAGCTCGAGCGCGCCAGCCGGGCCAAGGACCGCTTCCTGGCCACGATGAGCCACGAGCTGCGCACGCCGCTCAACGCCATCCTGGGCTTCACCGGCCTGCTGCTGATGCGCCTGAGCGGCCCGCTCAACGCCGAGCAGGAGCGCCAGCTGGGTCTGGTCAACACCAGCGGCAAGCACCTGCTGTCGCTGATCAACGACCTGCTCGACCTGGCCAAGATCGACTCCGGCCGGGTCGAGATCCAGCGCGAGCCGGTGGACTGCCGCGCGCTGATCGAGGACGTGATCGAGACGCTGCGCCAGGCCGCCGATGCCAAGGGCCTGCGCCTGCTGCTGCAGCCGACGCCCGACCTGGACGCCACGCTGCACACCGACCGGCGCGCGCTGCAGCAGGTGCTGATCAATCTGGTCAACAACGCGATCAAGTTCACCGACACCGGCTCGGTGGAGCTGTGCGTGACGCGTGAGTCGGGCTGGCTGGCGCTGTGCGTGACCGACACCGGCCGCGGCATTTCCGAGGAAGACCAGGCGCGGCTGTTCCAGCCCTTCGTCCAGGTGGGCGGTCGCAGCGGCCTGGTCGAGGGCACAGGGCTGGGCCTGCACCTGAGCCTGCGCCTGGCCGAGCTGCTGGGCGGCCGGCTGGTGATGAGCAGCACCCCGCAGGCCGGCAGCCGCTTCACGCTGTCGCTGCCACTGCCGCTGCACAACGGCGACGCGCCAGGATCATGAGTGCCACGGGCCAATTGGCACTGCTGATCGAGGACAACCCGGTCAATCTGGAGCTGCTGACCTGCCTGATGGCAGCGCTGGGCTACCGCACCGTCAGCGCCACCGATGGCGAGCGCGGGCTCGCCGCCGCGCGGGAGCATCACCCCTCGCTGATCCTGTGCGACATCCAGATGCCCGGCATGGACGGCCTTCAGTTCGCCCGGCATGCCAAGGCCGACCCAGCGCTGTGCCGCATCCCGCTGGTGGCGTTGACGGCGCTGGCCATGGTGGGTGACCGCGAGCGCATCCTGTCGGCTGGTTTCGACGGCTACCTGGCCAAGCCGATCGATCCGATGCGCTTTGCCGACAGCGTCAGGCCCTGGCTGGCCGCGCCACCGCCGGCGCCGCGGGCGGCCTCGCCGGACGATGCGGCGCAGGCCCCGCCGCCGCGGCCGGCGCCGCACCGCGGATTGATCCTGGTGGTCGATGACACCGACTTCAACCTGGTGCTCAAGCGCGACCTGCTGGAGCCGCATGGCTATGCGGTGGTCACGGCCTCTGATGCGGTGGCGGCCCTGCAGCTGGTGCGTCGGCAGCTGCCCGATCTGGTGGTGTCGGATGTCGGCATGCGTCCGGGCAACGGCCTGGATCTGCTGCGGGCGCTGCGCGCCGACGCCGGCACCTGCCAGGTCCCGGTGGTGTTCACCAGCGCCACGCACTGGGACCAGGCGGTGGAGCGGCAGGCGCTGGCCCTGGGCGCGGCGGCCTACCTGCGGCGGCCGATGGACCCGGCGCGCTTTCTTGCCGTGCTGGCGCAGTGCCTGCAGCGCTGACGCTTCCCTCAGCCAGGGGCTTGCGGCGCTGGCGCTTCCGGGCCAGAGTCGATGCCGACCACCATGCCCGAGCCGCGCATCTTCATCTCGTACCGCCGCGTCGATTCCGAGCACGCCGCGCTGCGCGTGCACGAGCGACTGCAGGCGCGCTTTGGCGGCGAGGCGGTCTTCATTGACCGCGAGCTGCCGTCGGGCATCGACTGGGATGCGCGGCTGCGCGAGCGGGTCCAGGAAGCCTCCGCCGTGGTGGTGCTGGTCGGGCCGCGCTTCATCGAGCTGTTCGACGACCATGGGCCCGACGAGCCCGATGTGATGCTGGCCGAGATCCGCGAGGCGCTGGACAGCGGCAAGCGCATCTTCCCGCTGGTGGTGGGCGCCCCGGACATGCCGCCGGCCAGCCAACTGCCCACGTCGATTCGCCGCCTGGCGCAGCAGAATGCGCGCTTTGCGCCCGCGCAGTACTTCGACACCGCCATGGAGATGCTTGAGCGCGACATCGCCGCCGCCCATGGCTGGGTGGCGCCGGACAGCACCGACGCGCCCCGCCGCACCGGCCTGCCCACCTGGCTGCGGGTGTCGATGCTGCTGGCGGTGGTGAGCGCCAGCGTGGCCCTGTCCAGCGCCGCGCTGGCCTGGCTGGCGCCAGCGCTTGACGGCTCAAGCACCGAGCGCCAGCTCTGGCATGGCATCCACTACCTGCTGTCCACACTGCTGTTCGGCCTGGGACCCTACCTGTCGTACTGGCTGGTGGCCGAGATGCGCGCGCGCGCTGGCCTGCCGGTCTTCAGCTTGCAGGGCTGGCTGTCGGTGCTGATCGTCGGCGGCAACCTCGTGCTGGGCGGGGCCTTCCTGCTGCTGACCTCGGTGCCCGGCTGGCAGATGCGGCCCTGGTGGCCGGGCACCAGGATCGATCCCGACCAGGTCGACGCGCTGTACTACGCCCTGCTGGCCGGCACGCTGCTGGCGATTGCGCTGGGCACGGTGGCGCTGGCGCTGTGGGAGCCGGTGCTGCGCCGTGCCGAGCGCCGACACGGCACTCAGGCCCAGCAGCGCCTGAGCGCGCTCAGCGCGCTGCTGCTGCTGGCCCTGCTGTGGTTCGGGGGATCGATGGTGAACTCGGTGCCCGATCTGGACGCCGCCACCAGCCTGTCGGTGGTGGGCTACATCGCGCTGTGTCCGACGCTGTCGCTGCTGATGGCCGCCTGGCAGACCACCGAGGCCCGGCTGGGGCTGCGCCGCGACGCCTGGCAGGTGCGCGGCCTGTTCTGGCTGCTGGGCGCGCTCTATGTGCTGTGCACGCTGAGCCTGTTCGCCACCGGACCCCTGCAGCAGCTCTCGGCGATCATTCCGGGCTACCTGGGCTAGGGCCGAGGCTCTGGCGCAGCCAGCGGTTGAGCGTGTGGCGCAGGCGCGAGGCGTCGATCGGCTTGGTCAGGAAATCGTTCATGCCGGCGGCCAGGGCTTCATCGCGTTCGGAGACCAGCGCGGCGGCGGTCAGCGCCACGATGGGCAGCGTGCGGGCGTCGTAGCGCGCACGCAGGCGGCGCGCGGTCTCATGGCCGCCGATGCCGGGCATCTGCACGTCCATCAGCACCAGATCAAACGGGTGACCGCGGGTGACGGCCTCGTCCACGGCGGCCATCGCCTCTTCGCCGTCGCCCGCCTGCGAGACCTCGGCGCCCCACTGCTCGAGCAGGGCCACCGCGATCATCATGTTGACCGGGTTGTCTTCCACCATCAGCAAGCGGGCGCCCTGGATCGGGTCGGCGTCGCCGTTGGTGGAGCCTGAATCGACGTCGGCCGGGTCGGCCGAGGCCAGCGGCAGCTCGGCCCAGAAACAACTGCCCTGGTCCGGCACGCTGACCACGCCCACGCGTCCGCCCATCATCTCGGCCAGCTCGCGCGAGATCGACAGGCCCAGGCCGGTGCCGCCAAAGGCGCGCGACATCGCCTCGTCGCCCTGCACAAAGGGGCGGAACAGGCGCGCCTGCAGCTCGGGGGCGATGCCCGGTCCGGTGTCGGTGACCTCGAAGCGCAGCAGGCCGGCGCGCACCACCCGCGCCGCCAGGCGGATCTCGCCGCGCTCGGTGAACTTCAGCGCGTTGTTCAGGAAGTTGCTGAGGATCTGGCGCACCCGCACCGAGTCGCCCAGCACCGCATCCGGCAGGTCATCGTCGCGCTGCACCTGGAAGCCCAGGCCCTTGGTGTCGGCCAGCGCGCCATAGGCCTGGTGCAGCGAGGTCAGCAGCCCGCCCAGGTCGAAGGTGACCAGGTCCAGGTGCATCTTGCCGGCCTCGATCTTCGACAGGTCCAGGATGTCGGAGAGGATGCCCGAGAGGGTTTCGGCGCTGTCGCTGATCTGGTCGATGTACTGGCGCCGGCGCGTCTCGTCGATCGACGGATTGCGCGCCAGCCGCGCCAGGCCCAGCAGCGCGTTGAGCGGCGTGCGGATCTCGTGGCTGGTGCTGGCCAGGAAGGCGCTCTTGGCACGGCTGGCGGCCTCGGCATCGTCGCGGGCGCGGGCCAGCGCGCGTTCGGTCTGGCGGCGCTGGGTGATGTCCTCGGCGAACCAGATCGTGCCGCGCTGCGGCTGGCCCGGGTCCACCGCCTTGGCCAGCACGCGGGCGATGAAGCTGCTGCCGTCGCGCCGCACCATCGAGCGCTCCAGCTCGACCTGCTCGCCGGCATTGAGCCGCGGCACCAGGGTGTTGGCCAACTGCTCGAACTCGGCCTGGTCGGCCCACACCAGGCCGACATGGCGGCCGGCCAGCGAGCCCACCGGCCAGCCCAGCATCTGCTCCAGCCGGGGGTTGGCCATCAGGAAGTGGTAGTCGCGGGTCAGGGCGATGCCCATCTGGGCGTTCTCGAGGATGGCCTCGCGCTCCAGCCGGGCCTGCTCGCTGGCGGTGATGTCCCGGCAGCTGAGGATCAGGTAGTCGGCCTCGTCCAGCGTGAAGCGCGCCGCCGACACCAGCATCGCCACGGTGCGGCCGTCGCGCACCCGGAAGGGCAGCGACAGGTTGCGCACCGTGCCGTCGCGGGCCAGCTGCTGCAGGAAGCGGGCGCGGTCGGCCTCGGTCACCCAGATGCCCAGCTCGGTGCTGGTGCGGCCCACCGCCTCCTCGGCGGTCCAGCCGGCCACGCGGGTGAAGCTGGGATTGACCATCAGGTAGCGGCCGGTGGCCAGCTCGGTCAGCGTGATCAGGTCGGGGCTGTTGGCCACCAGGTGGCTCAGCAGCGCCTCTGAGCGCTGCAGGGCCTGCTCGGCCTGGCGGTGCTCGGTGACGTCGGTGAAGATGGTCAGCACCGCGGCCTGGCCGTCCTCGGCATCGACCTGGGCGCTGCTGGCCATCACGGTCAGCAAGCGGTCGGGCTGGGGCAGCAGGCGGTACTCGTCGGGCGGCAGGTGGCGGCCCGGCGGCAGGTGGCTCAGTTGCTGCAGCTTGGCCAGCGCCTGCGCGCGCGACTCGTCGTCCATGCAGCGCTGGATGAAGTTGCTGCCCAGCAGCGTGGCCAGCTCGCTGTGGCCCAGCAGCGCCACGGCGGCCGGGTTGGCGTCGATCACCAGGCCTTCGCGGTGCAGCACCAGCGGCAGCGGCAGGCGGCGCACCAGCTCCTGGTAGCGCGCCTGGCTCAGGTGCAGGGCGCGCACCGTCTCGACCTCGGTGCTGACCTCGCGCAAGACGCCGCCGAAGCGGCCGTCGGGCATCGCGCCCAGCGACAGGCGCAGATGACGTTCGCGGGCGGCACCATCAATGCGCGACAGCGGCAGGTCGCGCACCGGCTGCGACTGCGCCAGCGCGGCCTGCAGGCGTGCCAGGTCGGTGGGGGCCAAGGTGGTGCCGGGCCAGTCCCAGGGCAGGCGCCCGTGGTCACCCACCTCCAGCAGGCCTTGCACGCCCGTGGCGTGCTGGTAGCGGCGCAGGCGGCCTTCGCGGTCCAGTTCGAAGTGCAGGTCGGCTGAGAGCGCCAGCTCCATCGACAGCGAGCGCGCCTGGCGCAGCAGCGAGGCCTCGCGCTGCTGGCGCTGGCGGTGCGCCAAGGCCACGGCCGCTGCGATCGCCATCAGGCCCAGGATCCGCAGCGCCAGTCCGGCCAAGCCGCCCAAGGGCTGCAGCACCGCGGCCGCGCCCAGGACCAGCAGGACCCACCAGAGGCCGCGTCCGCTGGCGGCCGCCGGGGTGGCGCGGCGGGATGAGGGGGGCTCAGGCGGGCTCAGCGGCATGGCCCCAAGTGTCGCGTCAAATCGACCCGCCAGGGCAGGCCGACATGCAAGCGGTCGCGTCAGCCGCGCGCCGCAGCCAGCTCCGACCGGGTGGCCAGCGCCACCGCGCGCGCGCGCGCAGCGAAGTCCTCGCCTGCCCCGGCGTACAGCACGGCGCGCGAGGAGTTGACGATGATCGGCCCCTCCGGCCGCCAGGCGGCGCGCACCGTGGCCGCCGCGTCACCGCCCTGGGCGCCGACGCCCGGGATCAGCAGCGGCAGCGTGGGCGCCAGCTCGCGCACCCGCGCCAGCTCCTGCGGGAAGGTGGCGCCCACCACCAGGCCCAGCCGGCCGTGGCGGTTCCAGGCACCGGCGGCCAGGCGGGCGACATGCTCGAACAGCCGGTCGCCGTTGTCCAGCGTCTGGAACTGCAGGTCCGAGCCGCCCGGGTTGGAGGTGCGGCACAGCAGGATCACGCCCTTGCCGTCGTAGGGCAGGTAGGGCTCGATCGAGTCGAAGCCCATGAACGGCGACAGCGTCACCGCATCGGCCTGGTAGCGCACAAAGGCCTCGCGGGCGTACTGCTCGGCGGTCGAGCCGATGTCGCCGCGCTTGGCGTCCAGGATCACCGGCACCTCGGGGGCGTTGCGGCGGATGTAGGCCATCAGCTGTTCGAGCTGGTCCTCGGCGCGGTGGGCGGCGAAGTAGGCGATCTGCGGCTTGAAGGCGCAGACCAGGTCCTTGGTGGCATCGACGATGCGGGCGCAGAAATCGAAGATGCGGCTGGCATCGCCCTTCATGCCGGCCGGCAAGCGCGCCGGGTCCGGGTCCAGGCCGACGCACAGCAGCGAGTCGTGTCGGGCCGTCGCGGCGGCCAGCATGCGGGCGAAGCTCATCCCCTCATTCTAGGAGGCTGGCAGGCTGCAGCGGGCTCCCCGCTGGTCACCCACGGGCGCTATGCTCCGCGCCGACGCAGACGAACGGACGGAGGGGTCATGGCCGAGGCGCCGTCACTGACCGTGTGGATCCAGCGCGCCGTGCAAGGCCAGCCGGGCGCGGTGGAGCACCTGTTTTCCGAGCTGTACCCGGAGCTTCGGCGCATTGCCCATGCGCGGCTGTATGTGCGCGGCCAGGCGCCGCTGATGAGCACCACCGAGCTGGTGCACGAGAGCTTTTTGCGCTTCACCCGTGCGCGCTCGCTGGCGCTGGACGACCGCAAGCACTTCTTCACCTACGCCGCCACGGTGATGCGCCACGTGATCATCGACCTGGCGCGCGAGCAGCAGGCGATGCGCCGCGGCGGCGACAGCGACCATGTCGCGCTGGACGAGCTCTCGCCCACCGAGCACCCGGCGGCGGCGGCCGACGAGACCCTGATCGAGATCCACGCTGCACTGGAGGAGCTCGACAAGCTCGATCCCACGCTGGCCCGCGTGGTCGAGATGCAGTACTTCGCCGGCTACAGCCAGGCCGAGATCGCCGAGTTGCTGTCGCTGACCGAGCGCAGCGTGCGCCGGCACTGGGAGAAGGCGCGCGCCTTCCTGATGGCGCAGATGTCGTGAGCGACGACGCCGACCCGGCCGCTCAGGCTGCGCGGGCGCGCTGGCGGCGCGTCTCGGCCTGGCTGGACGAGGCGCTGGACCGCGAGGACCCGGCCGAGCGCGCCGCCTGGCGCGCCGCGCTGCAGGGCCCCGCCGACGAGCTGGCCGAGCTCGACGCGCTGCTCGCCGCGCATGAGCGCGCGCAGACCCACCCCGCGCTGCAGGCCCCACCGCCGCTGGGCGAGCGCCCGGCGCCGCGCAGCAGCCGCCAGCCCGGCGACCGCATCGGCCCCTGGGCGCTGCAGGCGCTGCTGGGCACCGGCGGCATGGCCGAGGTGTGGAGCGCCTGCCGCGCCGACGGCGCCTACGAGCGCCAGGTGGCGCTGAAGCTGCCGCTGCACCTGCCCTGGCGCGACGACCTGGCCGAGCGCCTGGCGCGCGAGCGCGACCTGCTGGCGCGACTGGACCACCCGCACATCGCGCGCCTGTATGACGCCGGGCTGGATGGACAGAAGCCCTGGCTGGCGATGGAGCATGTGCAGGGCGCGCCGCTGACCACCTGGTGCGACGAGCGCACCCGCTCGCCGCGCGGCCGGGTGCGCATCTTCCTGCAGGTGCTCGACGCGGTGGCGCACGCCCATGCGCAGCTGGTGCTGCACCGCGACCTCAAGCCCGGCAACATCCTGGTCGACCAGCAGGGGCAGGTCAAGCTGCTGGACTTCGGCATCGCCAAGCTGCTGGGCGACGATGACCGCACCCATGACACCCAGCTCACCGCGCTGGGCGGCCGCGCACTGACGCCCGACTACGCCAGCCCCGAGCAGCTGCGCGGCGAGCCGCTGTCCACCGCCAGCGACGTCTACTCGCTGGGCGTCATCCTGCACGAGCTGCTGTGCGGCGAGCTGCCCTACCGGCTGAGCCACCGCTCGGCGGCCCAGGTCGAGACCGCGGTGCTGCAGGGCGACACCACGCGGCCCAGCGCCCGCGTGGCCGCCGGCGCCGCCGGCCGGCGCGGCCTGAGCGCGCGCCGGCTGGCGCAGGCGCTGCGCGGCGACCTGGACGCGATCGTGCTGCAGGCGCTGCGCACCGATCCGGCGCAGCGCTACGCCGGCGCCACCGAGCTGCGCGCCGACCTGCAGCGCTGGCTGGACGGCCAGCCGGTGCTGGCCCAGCCGGACAGCTGGCTGTACCGCACCCGCGTCTTCGTGCGCCGCCACCGGCTGGCGGTGGGCGCCGGCAGCGTGGTCGCGCTGGCCCTGGTGGCCAGCTCAGTGTTCTCGTGGAACCAGGCGCGCATCGCCCAGCGCGAGGCCCTGCGCGCCCAGGCCACGCGCGACTTCGTGCTGGGCCTGTACAAGCCGGTGTCCTGGCTGGGCGCCAACCCGCGTCGCGGCGGGCAGGTGACGGCGCGTGAGCTGCTGGACCTGTCGGCGCAGCAACTGGCCCGGCGTCCGGTGGAGGACGCCGAGGTGCAGTTCGACCTCGAACGCACGGTGTACAGCCTGTACACCGACGTCGACGATGCGGCCGGTCGCGAGGCCTCGGCGCTGCGGCTGGTCGACCACGCCCGCCACCGCTTCGGACCCGACTCGCCGCCGCTGGCCGAGGCGCTGGTGCTGCTGGCCGACGCTCGTCTGGCCCGGGCCTTGGACCGTGCCGCGGCCACCCTGCGCGAAGCCGACCTGGTGCTGGCCCGGCTGACCGCGCCGGCGCCTGGCCTGATCGCGCAGCGCGATCTGATCCAGGCCTCGCTGCTGGAGCACGCCCAGCCCGCCGATGCTTTCGCGCTGTTCGAACAGGTGGCGGCGCGCCTGCAGGGTCAGTCTGTTGATCCGCGTCTGCTGCTGCGGGCGCTGGTCGGCCGGGCACGCACAGCCACCCTGGTCCAGCGTGACCCGCAGCAGCTCCTGCACCACCACGAGGACGTGCTGGCCCTGTTCGACCGGGAGCCTGACCTGCCGCCGCTGACCCGCACCGAGGCCGAGGCCGGCCTGGCCGATGCCGAGTCGCGCCTGGGGCATCTGCGGCGCGCCCAGGCGCTGTACGAGGCAGCGCACGCACGCAGCCAGGATCTGCTCGGTCCGTTGCATGTCGACACCCTGCAGACGGGTTACCGGCTGGGCCTGACGCTGTCGTTGGCCGGCCAGCCGCGTGCCGCGCTGAGCCTGCTTGAGCGACTGCGCGCGCAAGCTCTGCAGGCCAAGGGCGCCGGCGATGGCTATACGCTGCCGTCGATCGAGATGGAGCGTGGCCACGCGCTTGCGCTGATGGGTCGCATGGACGAGGCCAACGCCGCCTACCAGGCGGCCTGGGACGGCATTGGCCGCTTGGTGGGTCCACAGCCCAATGTCTGGCGCGCGCTGTGGCGCCTGCGCGCGGCGCCGCTGTTGGCTGAAGGCGGGCGCGCTGCCCAGGCCGTGGCGGTGCTGGACCAGGCGCAGGCCGAGGCCGAGCAGGTCGGCATGCCCGAGCACCTGCGCAAGGTGCTGGTGCGCAGCCGCGCACTGATGGCCGTGCTGGTGCCCACCGGCTCCGCCGCGCAGACCGACGAGCGGCTGGCGGCATGGCGCGAGCAGATCGAATCCTCGGCCGCGCAGCAGCCCGCCACGCTGCTGGCGCGCGACCGCGCCAGCCTGGCGCTGTGGCAGGCCCGGGCGGCCTGGCAGCAGGGGCGCCTGGCCGAGGCGCGCGAGGCCCTGTCCCGGGCGCGGGCACAGATCGATGAGTCGGTGCTGCGCGAGTTTGGCGGTGCGTCCAGCGGCATGGCGGCGGTCCTCGAGGCCGAGCTGCTGCGCACCGAGGGCCAGCGCGGCGCCGCCTGCGAGCGGGCCGCCGAGGCGCGCCGCTGGCTGGCCCAGGCGGCGCCAGGCGGCCTGCACGACCGCCAGGCCGCCGCCCTGCTGGCGGATTGCGGTCACGCTGCGCTGCGCTGAAGGCGGGGGCGACCGTCCCTCAAGCAGGGGACAACCCTGTCCGGATTGGCGCCTGTCTTGCGTATGTCATCAGGAGAAGCGACGGTTCGTGCCACAACGAGGGCATGGACGACCCCGGACGGACGATCCGGGGCAGCGCACCCGGTCTGCGAGGGACACCTGATGAGCACACACCCGACACCTGCGTCGCGGCGCCCCGGCCGCCCCAGCCCCTGGTCACCCTTGCTGGTGCTGGGCGGCTCGGCCCTGGCGGCCACCTTGCTGATCCAGCTGGGCACCCAGCTGGCGGCCGCCGCCGATCCGGTCGATGCGCTGGCCGCGCGTGCCAGCCGCAGCACACCCGAGGCCCCACCGCCCGACGCCGCCGCCGTGGCGGTAGTCGCCCAGGCGCGCTGAGCGGCCTCAGCCGCCGATGCGCTTGGCCAGGGTGGCGGCGCGGCCGGTGTAGTCGGCCGGCGTCATCGCCAGCAGACGGGCCTTCTCGGCCTGGGGCAGCGGCAGATCGGCCACAAAGCCCTGGATCAGCTCGCGCGTCATCGGCTTGCCGCGGGTGAAGGCCTTGAGCTGCTCGTAGGGCTGCGGCAGGGCGTGGCGGCGCATCACCGTCTGGATGGCCTCGGCCAGCACTTCCCAGCTGTCGTCCAGGTCGGCGGCCAGCGCAGCCTCATTGAGCTCAAGCTTGTCCAGGCCACGGGCCAGCGAGTCATAGCCCAGCAGCGCATAGCCCAGCGCCACGCCCATGTTGCGCAGCACGGTGGAGTCGGTCAGGTCGCGCTGCCAGCGGCTGATCGGCAGCTTCTGCGCCAGGTGCGCCAGCAGCGCATTGGCCAGGCCGAAATTGCCTTCGGCGTTCTCGAAGTCGATCGGGTTGACCTTGTGCGGCATCGCCGACGAGCCGACCTCGCCGTCCTTGAGCTTCTGCTTGAAGTAGCCCAGCGAGATGTAGCCCCACACATCGCGCGAGAAGTCGATCAGGATGGTGTCCAGGCGCGTGAAGGCGTCGAACAGCTCGGCCATGTAGTCGTGCGGCTCGATCTGGATGGTGTAGGGGTTGAACACCAGGCCCAGGCGTTGCTCGATCACCTCGCGCGAGAAGCGCTCCCAGTCGGTGTCCGGGTAGGCCACCGAGTGGGCGTTGTAGTTGCCCACCGCGCCGTTCATCTTGGCCAGCAGCTTCACCTCGGCGATCACCTGGCGCGCGCGCTGCAGGCGCGCCACCACGTTGGCGATCTCCTTGCCCACGGTGGTGGGGCTGGCGGTCTGGCCGTGGGTGCGGCTGAGCATGGGCACGGCGGCAAAGGCCTGCGCCATGGTGGTGAGCTTGGCGACGATGCGGTCAATGGCCGGCAGCATCACCTGCTCGCGCGCGGCCTTGAGCATCAGCGCGTGGCTGGTGTTGTTGATGTCCTCGCTGGTGCAGGCGAAGTGGACGAACTCGCTGGCCGCCTTCAGTTCGGGTTGGCCCTCGAAGCGCGCCTTCAGCCAGTACTCGACCGCCTTGACGTCGTGGTTGGTGGTGCGCTCGATGTCCTTGATCGCGCGCGCATCGGCTTCGGAAAAGCGCAGCACCAGACCACGCAGCAGGCCACGCGAGGCTTCGGACAGCGGCGCAAACCCGTCCAGGCCGGCGTCGGACAGGGCGATGAACCACTCCACCTCGACCTGCACGCGGCGGTGCATCAGGCCGTATTCGGACAGCAGCGGCCGCAGCGCGGCGAGCTTGGAAGCGTAGCGGCCGTCCAGCGGGGACAGGGCCGTGATGGTCGGGATCGTCATCGGCGTCTCGGGGCAGAGGGAGGGGCGTGGCGCGGCAGACGGCGGCGCCGACAGCGCAGCGTGGGCGCCGCGCGACATGCCCGCATTTTACGGTTGGTGACTTCCGGACTGTGACCGTCCGTGAGAAAGTGCATCGATAGAATCCCGCTGCACCCCGCGCCCAGCCGCCGACTCGCCACGCATGAAACTGATCGGATCCCTCACCAGCCCCTACGTCCGCAAGGTTCGCGTTGTGCTGGCCGAGAAAAAGCTGGACTACCAGTTCGTCCTCGAGGACGTGTGGGGCAATGACCAGATCCTCACCTCCAACCCGCTGGGCAAGGTGCCCTGCCTGGTGATGGACGCCGGCGAGGCCATCTTCGACTCGCGCGTCATCGTCGAGTACGTCGACACGCTGTCGCCGGTGGGCAAGCTGATCCCGCCCAGCGGCCGCGAGCGCGTCGAGGTGCGCACCTGGGAGGCGCTGGCCGACGGCCTGCTCGATGCCAGCATCGCCGCCCGCATGGAAGCCGTCTGGCCCGGCCGCAGCGCCGAACAGCGCTGTGACGCCTGGATCGACCGCCAGCTCAGCCGTGTACACAGCGCGCTGCGGGCGATGAGCCAGGGCCTGGGCGACAAGCCCTTCTGCGTGGGCATCCACATGAGCCTGGCCGACATCGCCGTGGGCGTGGCGCTGGGCTACCTGGACTTCCGCTTCCCCGACATCGACTGGCGCGCCGACCACCCCAATCTGCAGCGCCTGTTCGACAAGCTGGCCGCCCGGCCCAGCTTCACCGACACCCTGCCTCAGGCCTGAGCGCCACCTGTCGCCTCAGGGACAGGTGAGCAGCCAAATTCCCTAAGCCTAGGGGGCACGCCACCAGCACTCCGCGGGAAAGCACGCAGCGCCGAACGGGCACGCATGGCCAAACATCGCGGCTCGTTCGACGGCAGAGGCATGTTCACTCTTGGGCATTCTTCTTGCGTCGTGCAGAGGCGCTCCGCCAGAAGCGGGCGCATCCACCGGGCCCATCCGGCCCGGGTTTACAACCCTGGAGTTCCTTGTAGTGAAAGTCAATCGCCAGACGCTGATCGCCAGCGCCGCCGCTGCCCTGATGATGGGCGTGACCGCGGGCCAAGCCGCCCCCAGCACCTCGCAAAGCGTGTCCGCGCAGAGCGCGCAGCGCTCGCCTGACCTGTGGTTCATCGAGTTCAAGTCGGCGCCCACCGCCGAAGGTGGCCGCAGCGACCGCATCCGCAGCGAGAAGGCCGCGTTCCGCCAGGCCGTGGCCGCGGCGCGCATCCAGGTCAAGGAGCGCTTCAGTTTCGAGCGCCTGTTCAACGGCGTCTCGGTGCGCGCCACGCCGGCCGAGAAGGCCCGCCTCGAGCGCCTGCCCGGCGTGAAGGCGGTGCACCCGGTGTCGATCATTCCCGCGCCCAAGGTCGAGCGCGTGCGGGGTGACGTGGGCCCGACGATGATGACCGCGCTGGCCATGACCGGCGCCGACTATGCGCAGAACGTGCTGGGCCTGACCGGTCAGGGCATCAAGGTCGGCATCATCGACACCGGCGTCGACGTCGATCACCCCGCGCTCAACGGCGGCACGCCCGGTTTCCCGAACCCGCGCGTGGTGACCGGCTACGACTTCGTCGGCGATGACTACAACGCCGACCTCGGCACCGACCCGGTGCCCGATGCCAACCCCGACGATTGCGGTGGCCACGGCTCGCACGTGGCGGGCATCGTCGGCGCCAACGGCGACACGCTCAAGGGCGTGGCCCCCAACGTGAGCTTCGGCGCCTACCGCGTCTTCGGCTGCAACGGCACCACCGACTCCGACATCATGGCCGCCGCCATGGAGCGCGCGCTGGCCGATGGCATGCAGGTCGTCAACCAGAGTATCGGTTCGTCCTTCCAGTGGCCCGACTACCCCACCGCCAAGGCGGCCGACAACCTGGCCAAGGCCGGTGTGGTGATGGTGGCCTCGATCGGCAACTCCGGCACCAGCGGCCTGTACGCGGCGGGTGCGCCCGGCGTGGGCAAGCAGGTGATCGGCGTGGCCTCGTTCGACAACACGGCGATGGCGCTGAGCCACTTCACCGCCGGCGCCGCCGACGTGGGCTATCTGGCCGCCACCGGCGCGCCGACCCCGCCCACCAGCGGCAACTTCCCGCTGGCCCGCACCGGCACCACCAGCACCGCCAACGACGCGTGCAACCCGCTGCCCGCCGGCAGCCTGACCGGCCAGGTGGCGCTGATCCGCCGCGGCACCTGCGCCTTCTACATCAAGGCCTTCAACGCCCAGACCGCGGGCGCGGCCGGGGTGATCCTCTACAACAACACCACCGGCCTGATCAACCCGACGGTGGCCGGCACCCCGCCGATCACCATTCCCGTGGTGTCGATCAGCGCGGTCGACGGCGCCACGATCGACGGCCTGATCCAGGCCGGCAGCGCGGCGATGGACTGGCAGTCCGGTGTGATCAGCGTGCCCAACCCGACCGGTGGGCTGATCTCGAGCTTCTCGTCCTGGGGTTTGGCCGCTGACCTGAGCCTCAAGCCCAACCTGGGCGCACCAGGCGGCTCGATCTACTCGACCTATCCGCTGGAGAAGGGTGGCTACACCTCGCTGTCGGGCACCTCGATGGCCTCGCCGCACGTGGCGGGCGCCGCTGCGCTGATGCTGCAGGCCGACCCGTCGCTGTTGCCCGCCGCCGTCAAGCGCCGCCTGCAGAACACCGCGGTGCCCAAGGTCTACAACGGTGCGCCCACCTCCAGCTACATCGACATGGTGCACCGCCAGGGCGCCGGCCTGATCAACATCCCCGCTGCGGTGCAGGCCCCGGTGGTGGTGATGCCCAGCGAGCTGGCCCTGGGCGAGACCGAAGGGGCTGCCAAGACCCGCACGCTGACGCTGAGGAACACCTCGAGCGCCGCCATCACCTACGACCTGTCGCACGCTGCGGCGCTGGCCACCGGTCCGAACACCTTTGCGGTGAGCGCGCTGGATGCCGCGGCAAGCGTGACCATCATCCCCGCCTCGGTGACAGTGCCGGCCCGTGGCACCGCCACGGTGGACGTGACGGTCGCGGCCAACGCCGATCTCGCCGACAAGAGCCTCTTCGGCGGCTACGTCGTGGCCACGCCGCAGGGCGGCGGTCAGGTGCTGCGCGTGCCCTTTGCCGGCTTCAAGGGTGACTACCAGTCGATCCAGGTGCTGACCTCGGGTGGCAGCGACTACCCGTGGCTGGCCCAGCTGGTCGGCGGCAGCTTTGTGAACCGCAACAGCACTGGCGGCACCTACTCGATGGTGGCTGACGACATCCCGTACTTCCTGCTGCACCTGGATCACCAGTCGCGCAAGATCATCGTCAAGGCCACCGACAAGGCCACGGGCAAGTCGGCCGGCATCATCAGCATCGACCAGTACCTGGGCCGCAACAGCACCGCCACCGGTGCCTTCGCCTTCGCCTGGGACGGCACCACCACCAAGGGCGTGCAGCCCGACGGTGACTACACGGTGACCATCGAGGTGCTCAAGGCGCTGGGTGACCCGACCAACCCGGCGCACTGGGAGACCTTCAGCACCAACACGGTGACGATCGCCCGCGCCACCGTGCGCTGAGCCGGCGCGGCGCCTCGATGCGCCGCCCGCCTGCTGCCAAGCCCCGCCACCCGGCGGGGCTTTTTCATTCAGGCGCGCGCGGCGCGAAGCTGTCCGGCCGCGCCAACGGCCAGTAGGTCTCGTAGACCTTGTGCGGCCAGGGCTGGCGCCCGGCGATGGCCTCGAGCAGCTCGCCGGGCTGCAGGAAGCGCAGCTGGTTGGCCAGCAGCCGCACCTGGTCGCCATCGACCCGGCGCACGATGTGGCTGGCGCGGATCTCGCCAGGGTGCCGCAGGCCGGCGGCCTGCACCAGTTCCTTGAGCGCATGCAGCGTGTTGGCGTGGAACTGCGCCACCCGCTCGGTCTTGTCGGGCACCACCAGCGCACGCTGGCGCCAGGGGTCCTGGGTGGTCACGCCGGTGGGGCATTCACCGCTGTGGCAGGTCTGGGCCTGGATGCAGCCCAGCGCAAACATGAAGCCGCGCGCCGAGTTGCAGAAGTCGGCCCCCAGCGCCATCGCGCGGGCGATGTCGAAGGCGCTGACGATCTTGCCCGAGGCACCCAGGCGGATGCGCTCGCGCAGCCCCAGGCCGACCAGTGTGTTGTGCACCAGCAGCAGGCCTTCCTGCAGCGGCGTGCCCACATGGTCGGTGAACTCCAGCGGCGCGGCGCCGGTGCCGCCCTCGGCGCCATCGACGACGATGAAGTCGGGCACGATGCCGCTGGCCTGCATCGCCTGGCAGATCGCGAACCACTCCCAGGGGTGGCCGATGCACAGCTTGAAGCCGGTGGGCTTGCCGCCGCTGAGCGCGCGCAGCCGCTCGATGAACTGCAGCAGCTCCAGCGGGGTCGAGAAGGCCGAGTGCGCGGCGGGCGACACGCAGTCCACCCCCACCGGCACACCGCGCGCCGCGGCGATCTCGGGCGTCACCTTGGGCCCGGGCAGCACGCCGCCATGGCCCGGCTTGGCGCCCTGGCTGAGCTTGACCTCGATGAGCCGCACCTGCGCGCTGGCGGCGTTGGCGACGAAGCGCTCCTCGCTGAAGCGGCCGTCGTCGCCGCGGCAGCCAAAGTAGCCCGAGCCGATCTCCCACACCAGGTCGCCCCCATGCACCCGGTGGTGCTCGCTGATCGAGCCCTCGCCGGTGTCGTGCATGAAGCCGCCCTTGCGGGCGCCACCGTTGAGCGCCAGGATGGCGTTGGCGCTGAGCGCCCCAAAGCTCATCGCCGAGATGTTGAACACGCTGGCGCTGTAGGGCTGGCCGCGGCCGGCGCCGATCGTCACGCGGAAGTCGTGGCTGTCGATGTGGGTGGGCACCAGCGAGTGGTTGATCCATTCGTAGCCCTGGTGGTGCACATCCAGCTGGGTGCCGAAGGGGCGCTTGTCGGGCTGACCCTTGGCGCGCTGGTAGACCAGTGAGCGCTGCTGGCGCGAGAAGGGCGCGGCCTCGTTGTCGCTCTCGATGAAGTACTGGCGGATCTCGGGCCGGATGAACTCCAGCAGAAAGCGCAGGTGGCCGATCACCGGGTAGTTGCGCAGCACCGCGTGGCGGCGCTGGTGCAGGTCGCGCCAGCCCAGGCCGGTGCCGGCGGCGCCCAGCAGCGCCAGCCAGGCGAACTCGCCGGTGGCGATCCACACGAAGGCGCCCAGCAGGGCCGCGCAGGCCAGGGCGATCAGGGTGAGGTAGCGCAGCGGCAGATGGCGGTTCAGCGCGTCGAGCCAGGCAGGCATGGGCGTCTCCTTGGCGCGGCGGCGCCTGCGCGGATGCTAGCGAGCGCGGCCCGCCCCGAAGGCCGGAACTGGCCGGGGAGCGCCCGCCAATCCATGCCGATAATGCCTCGGTTCCGGCCGCCCGATCGCCCATGCCTGTTGTTCCACCCGCCTCACCGGCCCGCCGCCGCGGCTTCATGTTCTCGTCGTTGCTGCTGATTCTGGCGCTGCTGGCCGTGCTGGCGGGCCTGGCCACGGCCGCGGCGGTGGCCATCATCTACCCGCAGCTGCCGCCGCTCGATGAGCTGACCCACTACCAGCCGCGCCAGCCGCTGCAGGTGCTCACGCGCGAGGGCATCGAGATCACCCAGTTCGGCAGCGAGCGGCGCGAGTTCCTGCCGCTGGCGCAGATCCCGCCGCGCATGCAGGACATCCTGGTGGCGGTCGAGGACGTGCGCTTTCGCGAGCATGGCGGCATTGATTACCGCGGCATCGCCCGCGCGCTGCTGGCCAACCTGGCCGGCCGGCGCGAGGGGGCGTCCACCATCACCCAGCAGGTGGCGCGCAACTTCTACCTGTCGTCGCGCCGCACGCTGGAGCGCAAGCTCAAGGAAGCGGCGCTGGCGCTGAAGATCGAGCAGCAGCTCAGCAAGGACCAGATCCTTGAGCTCTACATGAACCAGATCTACCTGGGTCAGCGCGCCTATGGCTTTGGAGCCGCGGCGCGGGTGTACTTCGGCAAGCCGCTGGCCGAGTGCAGCGTGGCCGAGATGGCGATGCTCGCCGGCCTGCCCAAGAACCCCAGCTTCGCCAACCCGATCACCCACTTCGAACGCGCCACCGCCCGCCAGCGCGTGGTGCTGGGCCGGCTGCTGGCCACCGGCACCATCACCCAGGAAGAGCACGACGCCGCCGTGGCGCAGAAGCTGGTGGTGCGCACCCAGGGCCAGACCGACGTGCATGCCGAGCATGTGGCCGAGATGGCTCGGCGCGAGGTGTTCGCGCGGCTGGGCGACAAGGCCTACACCACCGGCATCAAGGTCACCACCTCGCTGGTCGCGGCCGAGCAGCAGGCGGCCTGGCTGTCGCTGCGCAAGAGCCTGCTCGATCATGAGCGCCGCCAGCCCTGGCGCGGCCCCGAGGACGAGGTGACCCTGCCCGACGATGCCGATGACGCGGCCATCGCGGCGGCGCTGAAGGACAGCCGCGACGATGAGGACCTGCGCGTGGCCATCGTGCTGCAGGCCAGCCCGCGCGAGCTGAGCGCCCGCCTGGCCAACGGCGACACCGTCACCCTCAGCGGCGACGGTCTGCGCCTGGCGCACAGCGGCCTGGGCCCCAAGGCCAGCGACGCGCTGCGCGTGCAGCGCGGCTCGATCATCCGCGTGGCCGCCACCGCCAAGGGCGGCTGGACGATGGCCCAGTGGCCCGAGGCCGAGGGCGCGCTGGTCGCGCTGGACAGCGCCACCGGTCGCGTGCGCGCGCTGGTGGGCGGCTACGACTTCGCGCGCCAGCCCTTCAACCACGCCACCCAGGCCTGGCGCCAGCCCGGCTCCAGCTTCAAGCCGCTGCTGTACTCCGCGTCGCTGGAGCAGGGCGTGATGCCGGCCACCGTCATCAACGACGCGCCACTGACGATCGGCGACTGGAGCCCGCAGAACAGCGACGGCCAGTTCGACGGTCCGCTGACGCTGCGCCAGGCGCTGGCCAAGTCCAAGAACCTGGTCAGCGTGCGCCTGCTGCAGCAGATCGGCGTGCCCACGGTGCGCGACTGGGCTGAGCGCTTCGGCCTGGAGCGCGACAAGCAGCCCGACAACCTGACGCTGGCGCTGGGCGCCGGCAGTGTCACGCCGATGCAGATGGCCGCCGCCTATGCGGTGTTCGCCAATGGCGGCTTCAAGGTCACGCCGCGGGTGATCGAGAAGATCGTCGACGCCCAGGGCACGGTGCTTTATGAGGCGCCGACCGCGCCCGCGCTGGTGGAGGCGGCGGCACCGGCCGCGTCGGCCGCGTCTGGCGTGCCAGCGGCCGAGACCGCCTCGGCCCCGGCCAGCGCCGCGCCCACCGCGGTGGCCGCAGCCGCCAGCGCAGCCGATGGCGCGCGCGTCATCCCGGCGCGCAACGCCTTCGTCACCCGCGCGCTGCTGCAGGAGGTCACGCGCAGCGGCACCGCGGCGCGCGCCCAGGCCACGCTCAAGCGATCGGATGTGTACGGCAAGACCGGCACCACCAATGACGCGGTCGACGCCTGGTTCGCCGGCTTCCAGCCGGCGGTGGTGGCGGTGGTGTGGATCGGCTACGACGAGCCGCGCAGCCTGGGCGCGCGCGAGAGCGGCGGCGGCCTGGCACTGCCGGCCTGGCTGGGCTACATGCAGCAGGCGCTCAAGGGCGTGCCGGTGGTCGCTGACGCGCCGCCCGAGGGCGTGGTGAGCGTGGACGGTGACTGGCGCTACGCCGAGTTCGCCGGTGGCGGCTTCGTCGAGCGCATCGGCCTGGAGGCTGAGCCGCCGCCGCCCGCTGCGTCGGCCGCATCCACCGCCGCCTCCGGTCCCTGAGCGCCGCGCGCGAGAATGCACCCGCAGAGCCTGCGGGCCCCGATCCGGAGAACACGATGCGCACCCTGATGACCGCCACCGCCGCCTGGCTGCTGACCAGCGCGGTCGGCGCCACACCGGCCGAGAACAACGCCGCGATGCTGAAGCTGGCCACCGATCGTGGCTGCATGGCCTGCCACACGCTGCAGCCCGCGGCGCCGCGCGCCGACGGCCTGCCGCCGATCGCGCCGGCCTGGCGCGATGTGTCGATCAAGTACCGCAACGACCCGCGCGCCCACGACACGCTCACCCGCACCGTGCTGGACGGCAGCAACCCCGCCGGGCGCCACTGGGTGGGCAAGGTCTCGCCGGCCAACATGCCGCCGCAGGCCGGCACGGTCAGTGCCGACGAGGCGCGCCGGCTGGTCAACTGGCTGCTGGTGCTGGTGCCCTGACACACCGAGCACCGCCGTGCTGCGCCCGGCCCACCCCCCGCGGGGGACCAGGACACTTGGGGCGGCCCGGCGTGTCCTGGAGGGCCTCAGCCCAGCGGCACCGGCACGAAGATCGTCTCGCCGTCGCGCCGCACCTGCAGGCGGCCATGCTCGGCGCGCAGCCCAGCGCGCAGGCTGTCGCCGATCATCCGGTCGTCCTCGATCAACAGCAGTCGCTGGGCGGGTGG
This sequence comes from Ideonella aquatica, assembly GCF_018069755.1. Classification (GTDB taxonomy): domain Bacteria; phylum Pseudomonadota; class Gammaproteobacteria; order Burkholderiales; family Burkholderiaceae_C; genus Ideonella; species Ideonella aquatica. Next base: position 154,618 of record NZ_JAGQDE010000010.1, read on the forward strand.
GGTGTGCGGTGCGCAGCATGGCGGCTGGCGGCGCGGCTCAGCGGGTCAGCGACTGCAGCCGCACCTCCAGCGCCGCGGCATTGAGCAGACCCACATGGGTGCCCACGAGCTGGCCAGCGGCGTCGTAGAACAGCAGCGTGGGCAGCGCGCGCGAGCCGGCCAGCGTGCCCAGCTGCGCCTGGGTGTCCAGCCACACCGGTGCCGCGGGCGCGGCCTGGGTGGCCAGGTGAGCCTGCACCAGCGCCGGTGCCTCGGCCTGGTTGACATAGACCACGCGCACCTGCGGCCAACGCTGCTGGGCCTGCTGCAGCAGCGGCAGCTCGCGCTGGCACACGCCGCACCAGGTGGCCCACAGCGCCAGCACCGCCGGCTGGCCGTGCAGCGCGCTGCGCACGTTCACGGGCGCGCCCTGCAGGTCCTGCAGCACCAGCTCGGGGGGCTGGTGCACCGCGTGGCGCTGGGCCAGCACGCTGGCGGCGCCAACGATCGCCAGCGCCAGCGCAGCGCCGCCGGCGGCGGGCTGCCACCAGGCCCGCTGGTGACGCAGGCGCCAGACCAGAAACCCGGCGCCGGTCAGCGCGGCGACCGGGCCGTGCAGACCACCGTCGCGCACATCGAGCATGGCCCAGGGCTGACCGGCATACGCCGAGGTGTGCAGCAGCAGGTGCACCAGGCGCCCGGCCAGCAACGCTGCCAGCGCGGCCAGCCACAGCGCATCACCGACGCGCTGGCCGGCCTGCGGATCTGTGCGGCGCACCAGGCGCCCGGCCAGCCAGGCGCCGGCCACCAGGGCCAGCAGCCAGGCCAGCGGCTGCAGCGGCAGGGCCAGCGGGCCGATCGTGACGGACAACATCAGCGGGGCAGGGCGGGGTGCATCGTCCCCGCAGTGTCGCCGGATCCGGCACCGCCGATGCGGCGGCGGCGATCAACCCTGCTTGTGGCGCGCCTCGTCCTCGTGCATGTGGCGCAGGAAGTAGCGCAGGTAGAACACGCCCATGCCCAGCATGAAGACAATGCTGGCCAGGCTGAGCAGTCCGACGTCGCTGGTGAAGAGATCGATCAAGGCAGGCATGTGAGGCTCCGTGAATGTCGAGGTCGACATGACACGCCCGCCCGCACCGGGGCCGGATGACAATTGGCAAGCGGCGCCGGGCGCCTGGCCTGCGCTTGACCTGGATCAGTCGGCCAGCGCGGCGATGGCTGCCGCCAGTGCCGGCCGGTCCACCCGCATGCGCTGCAGCGACAGCACCTGCACCACGCCTGACTTGTGCACCGCGCTGAACTGGCGGCTGGCGGTTTCGAGCGTCAGGTCCAGCATGTCGCCGATCTCGTCGCGCCGCGGCAGCCAGGCGCTGCCGTCGGCTTCGGCATGGCGGTCCAGCAGCGCCAGCAGCTGCAGCAGACGCGAGCGCGCGCTGCCGCGGGTCAGGTGTACCGACCACTGCACCATCGCGTCCATGTCGCGCTGCAGCTGGCGCAACACCGGCACAGCCATGGCCTGGCCGCGCTCGGTGGCGGGCGGGAACAGGCCCAGCGAGATGCGGCACAGCGACACCTCGGTGCAGGCGATCAGATCGTCCACCTGCGGCAGGCCTGAGAGCGCTTCGCTGCCCAGCAGCGCGCCGGGCCCGGCCAGGCGCACGATGCGGCGCTGGCCGGCTTCCGTGTAGCGCTCGGCGCGCAGCACGCCCTGGCGCACGGTGTAGACGGCCTGACCCTGGTGCCCCCGGCCCAGCAAACGCTGGCCTGGCGGCAGTGTCAGTGCGCTGACGTAGTCATGCGCCTGGCGCAGCCAGTCGCCCGGCAGCGGGCCGAACAAGGCCATGTCGCGCACCGCGCACTCGGTGCACAGCGGCTGCTGGTCGGCCGGCGGCGTCAGCCAGTGGATGCGCGCACGCGGCGGCGGGGGCGGATCGGCGAGATTCATGCAGCAAGCCACAGGCCCCGTCGGCAGGGCCGGTGGGCAGCATTGAACCGCGTTGGCGGCGGCGTCGATTGATGTCGATCACGCGCGCCGCCGCTGCCGAAGCTCAAGGCGACGTCGCGGCTGGAACGACTTCGAGCAGCCCTTGATCGACGCGGCCGGGGCCTTGGTCGATGGCGATCTGGCCCAGGCGCTGCTGTCGCCGGCACCCCGGCCCGACCAGCGTCAGCCCTGATTCCACCGGGCCGTGCCCGTGCGAACATCGAGCCGACAAGGGAGGATGACCATGCAACAGCCATGGGTGTGCGGCCGCGGGTGGCGGTCGGGCCTGGTGACGATCGTGCTGGCCGGGGTGGCCTGGCTGCCTGGCCGGGCCGCGGCGGCGTCCGACCTGCCGGTCGAGCGCTTCTTCCAGCGGCCGGCGATCGAGCAGCTCAAGCTGTCGCCCTCGGGCCGCCAACTGGCCTTCACCACCAGTGTGAAACGCGAGCGCGTCGGCCTGGTGGTGATGAACCTGGAGGGCGACCGCCAACTGCGCTGGGTGGCGGCCTTTGAGGATGGCGACGTCGGCCGCTTCCAGTGGGTCAATGACGAGCGCCTGGTCTTCAGTGCGATCGACTACCAGGAGGGCAGCGGCGAGGACTACGAGTACGCCCCGGGCCTGTACTCGGTGAAGTCCGATGGCACCGAGTACCGCCAACTGGTCTACCGCCGCTACACCCCGGTCGCGATCGACACCCGCATCCGCGACAACACGCTGGCCTGGAACCACCTGCTGCTGCAGGTCCTGCCGGGTCAGCGCAACGAGGTCATCGTCGGCCAGATGCTGTTCGGCGTGGGCCAACTGGCCGGCGTCGAGCCGATGTGGCTGGACACCGCCACCGGCCGCACCCGCAAGATCGACCTCAAGGGCACGCCGCGCCATGCCAAGCAGTGGTGGTTCGACCCGCAGGGCGTGCCTCGCGCCATCGTGGCCGAGCGTGACCACCGGGCCACGATCCTCTGGAACGGTGCTGACGGCTGGTCAACGCTGGCCGAGGCCGCGCCCGACAAGCTGCCCTTCATCCCTGAGGCGGTGGACGGCCGAGGCGAGCTCTACCTGACGCACCGCTACGGCGCTGGCCAGTGGTACGCGCTGGGTCGCTATGACTTTGCGGCGGGCCGGCCCGCGGCCACCAACCTGGTCGAAGCGCCCGGCTTCGATGTCTCGCCCGACCTGGTCTTTGACAGCACCGGCCAGCGCCTGCTGGGCGTGCACCTGGAAACCGACGCCCACACCACCGTCTGGTACGACCCGGCGCTGCGCGCGCTGCAGGCCAGGATCGACGCGCTGCTGCCCGACTGGTCCAACCGCCTGAGCTGCGCCCGCTGTGACCGCGACGACCGGGTGGTGCTGGTGCATTCGCGATCGGCCAGCGACCCGGGTCGGGTCTGGCTGTGGCGGCCCGACCAGGAGGGCCGCAACGCGCTGCAGCTGTTGCAGGTGGCGCGGCCCGAGTTGCCGGTGGCGCAGATGGCCGACAAGGGCTTCGAGCGCATCCGCACGCGCGACGGTCGCGAGATGCCGCTGTGGGTCACCCGCCCGGTTGGTGTGCCGGCCAAGGCGCGCCCGCCCGCGGTGCTGCTGGTGCATGGCGGCCCCTGGGTGCGCGGCGGCCACTGGGCGTGGGACCCGATGGTGCAGTTCCTGGCCTCACGCGGCTACGTGGTGATCGAGCCCGAGTTCCGCGGCAGCGCCGGCTACGGCCTGGTGCACGAACGCGCCGGCGACCGCCAATGGGGCCGCGCGATGCAGGACGACCTGGCCGACGCGCTGCGCCATGTGCAGTCCAAGGGCATCGCTGGCGAGCGCGCCTGCATCATGGGCGCCAGCTATGGCGGCTATGCCACGCTGATGGGCCTGGTCAGCCAGCCTGAGCTGTGGTCCTGCGGCATCCAGTGGGTGGGGGTGGCCGACATGGAGCTGCTCCTCAAGGGCTCCTGGCTGGTGCGTGACGACATCTCCAGCCAGGGTCGCAGTGTCAACCTGCCCAAGCGCGTGGCGAGCCTGCCCGAGGATGCGGCCATGGTCGAGGCCATCGACCCGGTGCGCCAGGCCGCCCGCATCAAGGCGCCGCTGCTGATGGCCTACGGCACCGAGGACCAGCGCGTGCCGATCGCCCATGGCGAGCGCATGCGCGACGCCCTGCGCCGCGCCGGCCGCGAGCCCGAGTGGGTGGTCTACCCCGGTGAGGGCCATGGCTGGCGCACCGAGAAGAACCAGATCGACTTCGCACGGCGGGTGGAGGCGTTTCTGGCGAAGCACCTGCCAGCCGAGGGTCGCTGAGCGGCCGGCGGCTGCGGCGCTGGTGCGCGCGGTGTTAACCTCGCGCGCCGCCCGCCCACGTCCTGCCGCCCGAGACCGCCCATGACGCTTCGCCTGCCCGTCCCCCTTGTCGCCCTTGGCCTGCTGGCCGGAGCCTGCGCTCACGCCCAGGACAGCGCCTCCCCCGACGCCAGCCTGCGCCGCCACGACGCGCTGATCACGCTGGACTACCAGAAGATCAAGGTGCCCGGTGATGCGCCGATCGACTTCATGGGCTTTCACCTGTACCACCCGGTGGGCGAGCGCCTGCACCTGGGCGCGGGGGTGTATGCGCCGCTGGTGCATGGCGGCTACGGCGGCTTCATGGCCTTTGACCTGGGCGCCTACCTGCGCCAGCCGATCAGCGGCCCGCTGTTCGCCACTGCGGGCCTGTCGGCCGGCGGCGGCGGCGGTGGGCGCAGCATTGCGCAGAGCAAGGTGCTGTCGGGCACTGGCGGCTTCGTCAAGGGTCATGTCGGCCTGGGCTGGGACTTCGGTTCCTTCGCCGTTGGGGTCAATGCCGCCAAGGTGAAATTCCGCAGCTCGGCGATCGACAGCACCCAGGCCAATCTGTTCGTCGAGATCCCGTACAGCTACCTCACCGGTCCATTCGCCAGCCAGGGCCAGCCGCTGGGGCCGGCCGACGAGCGCCGCGCCGCCGCCGAGGTGGGCGAGAACATGCTGACGGTGACGCTGGACAACTACCGCCAGAGCAGCCCGCAGGGCAACTTCAAGGGCACGCTGCGCCTGGCCGACCTGCAGTACGCGCACTTCTTCGCGCCCGACACCTACTGGTTCGGCGCGATCGGCGTGGGCTACCGCGGCCTGCCGATCTACAACCAGGTGCTGGGTGGTGTGGGCCAGCGCTGGCGTGTGGCACCGAGCTGGGCGCTGTACGGCCAGCTGGGCCTGGGCTCGGGCGGCTACTCGCCCGAGCAGATCGACACCGGCCCGGGCCTGCTGGTCTATCCCAAGCTGAGCGCCGAGTACGCGCTGAGCCGCACGCTGGGCCTGTCGCTGTCGGTGGGCCACATGAGCGCGCCCAAGGCCAGCTCGCGCAACACCACCTACGGCCTGGCGCTGACCCACCATCTGCGCCCCAGCCGCGCGGGCGACGAGGGCCCGTCGCACTGGCAGGGTTTCCGCGTCAGCCTGTTCCACCAGACCGATTTCAAGCTGGTCTACCGCGACATCGCGCGGCCGCCGCTGCAGATGATCGGCATCCAGGTCGACACGCCGCTGAACGAGCGCTGGTACGTGCCGGTGCAGGCCGCGGTGGCCTACAACGCCTACCTGGGCTACCCCGGCTACGGCGAGTTGCTGACCGGCCTGGGCCTGCAAAGCCGCGCCGCGGCCAGCGACCGCTGGCAGTGGTTCGGCCAGGCGATGGTGGGCGCCAACGTGCACGGCACCGCGGCCAAGGCCAGCGGCGGCGTGCGCTACATCCTGGACGACCAGCTCTCGCTGAGCCTGAACCTGGGCCGGCTGGAGGCCCGCAGCTCGGCCGGCCGGCGCTTCAGCGCCGACACCGTGGGCCTGGGCGTGGACTACCGCTTTTCGACGCCCACGCGCTGACGCCACCTTGTGTCTATAGCGGTTCTGGAAGTGGCGGCTTTTGCAGGTATGCATGACAAACAAGGGAGACACCGAATATGTCCATGACCCACGCCTTTGCCGCTGTGGCCCTATCGCTGTCCGTTGGTGCCGCATCGGCCGGCAATTACCGTCTGGAGTTGCTTGACAACTTCAACAGCGTGCCTGGCTCGCGCTCTTATGTCTATGGCATCGCGCCAGGTGGTGTGGTACTCGGCCAGTCGATTGACGACGCGCCTCCCTCGCAGATCGCTGCCGTGCGCTGGAACGGGCTGCAGCCTACCCGTCTGCCGGCCGCTGGGGCGGGCGCCAACGCTGCGCTGGCTGGCAACGCCGCCGGCGTGACGGTGGGCGAGGGCCGGTTCCAACCGTCGTCGAACCCGCAACCGGTTGTCTGGCGGGCCGACGGCAGCTGGGACTGGCTGCAGTTGCCGACAGGGCCTGGACAGAGCATGGCGCTGGCCGTCAATGCAGGTGGCGTCATTGCGGGCTACGCGGAGTGGCCGGGCCTGGGATGGCCGCAACCCACGTTGTGGACCGAGGAGGTGCCTGCGGCGTTGCCACTGCCGGATGGCGCCGTCGGCGGTGCTGTCAAAGCACTCAATGACGACGGCATCGCGGGTGGATCGTTGACGATCTCGTCGACGGTCACACACGCGGCGGTCTGGATCGCCGGCAGTCCGCTGGACTTGGGTACGCTGGGTGGCCCAAGGGCCGTTGTGTCTGCCGTGAACCGCAAAGGCTGGCTCGTGGGCTGGTCGGACACATCAGACGGCTCGTACACCAGGCCCTTTTATTGGACTGGGAATGGCTTGGTGGAGTTGCCAACGCTGGACGGCACTGACGCGTGGGCCACAGGCATCAATTCCAAGGGCCAGATTGTTGGCTATGCCCGCCGCAGCGGCAGTGATCGCGCCGTCATCTGGATCAACGGCAGCATCGCCGACCTCAACAAGCGCATCGATCCAATGGTCTCACCCAAGGGTTGGCGGCTAATCAGTGCGCAGGGTATTGACAGTGCCGGACGCATCGCCGGCATGGCCGTTCATCGAAAGACCAAGGTGATGATGCCCTACCTGATGCATCCGCTCTGAGCATCCACGAGGGCCCTGCCGCCGGCGCGTCAGGCGCTGCGCCGCGCCCGGTAGAGCATGTCCAGCGTGATGTGCCGCACCTCGAGCTTGCTCTGCGCGATGTGGGCGCGCAGCAGGCGCTGGGCCTCGTCGGCGCGGCGGCGGGTGATGGCGCGCAGGATGCGCGCGTGCTCGTCGTAGGTGGCGTCGATGCGCGCCGGCTTGGTGAAATCCAGCCGGCGGATGATGCGGATGCGCTCGGTGATCTCCTGGTGCACGCGGACCATCTCGCGGTTGCCGCTGCCCTGCACCAGCAGCGCATGGAACTGCTCGTCCAGCGCGCCGACCTGGGCGCCGTCGCGCTGGCGCTCGGCGGCGGGCACCAGCCAGACATCGGCCAGCTGGCGCAGCTCGGGGCGCTCCTCGTGCTCGGCCAGGTGGCGGGCGGCGTCGCATTCGATCAGCACGCGCAGGTCGTAGAGCTCGTCCATCACGTCGAAGTCCAGCGGCGCCACCTGCCAGCCCAGCTTGGGCACCAGCTGCAGCAGGCCCTCGCGCGCCAGGCGCTGCAGCGCGGCGCGCAGCGGCGTGCGGCTGACCTGCACGCGCTGGGCCAGCTCGGACTCGGAGATGCGCTCGCCCGGCATCAGCGCGAAGTCCACCACCATCTGCTTGATGCGCGCATGCGCCTGGTCGGCCAGCGTGGGCTCGCTGCTCAGGCCGGGAGCCACGCGCACCACGGTGGCGGCGCGTGTCGGGCGGGGGGCGGTTTTTCGGGGGCGCGTCGTGCTGGGCATGTGGCCAGGATGATAAGCAGCTCAGTCGGCCTCGAACGGGATCATGCTGACGTGGGCGGCCACGATGCGCCAGCCCTCGGCCAGGCGCACCCAGGTCTGGGTCTGGAAGCCGCGCAGCGCGGTGTCGCTGCGCACGAACTCCACCTGGGCCACCGCCACGTCGTGGCCGAAGCTGTGCAGCCGCAGGTGGTGCAGCGTGCGCGTGAACTGGGGCGCGGGCGTGGCGGCGCGGTAGGCGCGCAGCTCGTCGATGCCCCACTGGCGGTCGGCGATGCCGTAGCGGGTGGTGCGCGCATCGTCCCAGAAGAAGGCATTGAGCGCGTCCACGTCGTTGGCCATCAGTGCGGCCTCGTAGGCCACGAACACGGCGTGCAGCTCCTCCAGCACCAGCTCGTCGTCGATCAGGCGGGTGTCGATCATGGCCTCAGCGCCCCCGCGCCAGGTAGGCGCGCCAGCCGCCGAAGGCGCTGATGTCGGGTGCGCCCTGCAGCGCGGCGCCCTCGCAGATGAAGCCCTTGACCCAGCGGCCGTCGGCCAGCTCGACATTGCCCAGACCCAGCGGCGGCGGGATCAGCGCCAGGAAGGAGCCCAGCGCCGCCTGCGGCAGTTCGTAGACCTCCAGCGCGATCGCGTGGCCGGGCTGCCCGTCGGCCACGCGCGCCAGCCCGGGCTTGGGCGGCGTGCTGCCCGGCAGCGCATGCAGGCGGTAGCGTGCGGCCGTGGTGGTGCGCGCCAGCAGCCGCGCGCCGCGCTCGACCAGCTGGCCGTGCAGCGGCAGGCCCTGCAGGTGCGCGCCCACCACCGCCAGCGCCAGCGTGGGCGCGGCCTGTGGTCGGCGGCCGGGGGTGCGGTCGTCGGCGCGCGCCGCACGCAGCCGGGCGCCCAACTGATCGGGGCCGGCGGCCTCCCAGCGCAGGCCCCAGTCGATCAGCGCGGCATCGGCGCCGCCCGGGCCGATCAGCGTGATGCCGAACGGCAGCCCGCCCTCCTCGGGCAGCACGGCCGGCAGCGCCAGCGCCGACCAGCCCAGCAGGTTGACGAAGTTGGTGTAGCGGCCCAGCTCGCTGTTGCGCCGCACCGGCTCGGCCGCCACCGCGGCCAGCGTGGGGCAGGTGGGCGCGGTGGGCACCAGCAGCGCGTCCACCTGCTGCCACAGCGGCGCCAGGCGGGCGCGCAGTTCTTCCAGCCGATAGCGGCCCAGGAAGGCATCGTCGGCGCTGTAGCGGGTGGCGGCGCCGATCACCGCGGCCACCGTGGGGTCCAGCGCCTCGGGCTGGCGCGCCATCAGGTCGGCCACCACGCTGTGGCGCTCGGCCACCCAGGGGCCGTCGTAGAGCAGCTCGGCCACCTCGAACAGCGGGCCGAAGTCCAGTGGCACGGTCTCGGCGCCCAGGCTGCGCGCGCGCGCCAGCGCGTCGTCGAACGCGCGGTCCCAGCCCAGCGCGCTGTCGCAGCCGGGGCGGTCGGGCACGCCCAGGCGCAGCGCAGGGTGCGCGCCGCCCAGCCAGGGCGGCTGCAGCGCGGGCCAGGCGAAGCGCGGTTCGTCGTCGGCGCCCTCGATCCAGGCCATCACCTCGGCGGCGTCGGCCACGGTCAGCGCGAAGACGCTGACCACGTCCAGCGTGCGGCAGGCCGGCAGCACGCCGGCCATGGGCACGCGGCCGGGTGAGGGCTTCAGGCCCACCAGGTGGTTGAAGCCCGCCGGCACGCGGCCCGAACCAGCGGTGTCGGTGCCCAGCGCGAAGGGCACCAGGCCGCGCGCCACCACCGACGCCGAGCCCGAACTGGAGCCGCCGCTGACAAACGCCGGATCGAAGCTGTTGGGCACCGCGCCATAGGGCGAACGGGTCCCCACCAGGCCGGTGGCGAACTGGTCCAGGTTGGTCTTGCCGATGCACACCGCACCGGCCTGCTGCAGCCGCTGCACGCAGGTGGCGCTGGTCGCGGGCTCGTGCGCGAAGGCCGGGCAGGCGGCGGTGGTGGGCAGGCCCGCCACGTCGATGTTGTCCTTCACCGCAAAGGGCACGCCCCACAGCGGCAGTGCGGCGCTGCGCGGCGGCAGCGCGGCCAGCTGGGCCTCGATCACGGCGCAGCTGGCGCGGGTGATCCAGGCCGGGTCCTGGGCCGACAGCCGCGCCAGCAGCGCGCCGTACAGCGGCAGCGGCTCGGCGCCCTCATCGTAGGCGCGGCGCCAGTCGGCGATGGTGTGCAGGGGGCGGGTCATGCGGTCAGCGCAGCGATCAGGGTGGCCGATGGCGCGCTCCAGCCGACGATCGCGCCCTGCGCGGTCAGCATCGCCAGTGTGGCCGTCTTGAATTCAGGGAAGTAGCTCTCGGTGCCGTCTTCCACCACCAGGCAGTCATAGCCGCGGTCATTGGCCTCGCGCATCGAGGTCTGCACGCAGACCTCGGTGGTCACGCCCATGAAGACCAGGTGGCTGATGCCGTGGCTGCGCAGCAGCGCATCGATCTGGGTGCCGCAGAACATGCCCTTGCCGGGCTTGTCGATCACCCACTCGCCGGGCCGCGGCGCCAGCTCGGGGATGATCTGGTTGCCGGGCTCGCCGGCCACCAGGATGCGGCCCATCGGGCCGGTGTCGCCGATGCGCAGCGTGGGCGCGCCGCGCAGGCGCTTGGCGGGCGGGCAATCGGACAGGTCGGGCGCATGCGCCTCGCGCGTGTGCAGCACACGGCCGCCGGCGGCGCGCCAGGCGTCCAGCACGCGGCGCACCGTGGGCACGATGGCCTGCAGCCGGGTGACGTCGTTGCCCAGCGTCTCGCCAAAGCCGCCGGGCTCGACGAAGTCGCGCTGCATGTCGATGATCACCAGCGCGGTGTGCGCCAGCTCGAACGGGTACTCGAAGGGGGTGGCGGCCAGGCGGATCATGCGTGCGTCTCCTGCGGGCCATGGGCACGTCCACCCATGTAGGCGCCCAGCGACTGGCGGCTGGCGCTGCGCGCCGGCGTGTCGTGGACGACGCGGCCCTCGCTCATCACCACGATGCGGTCGGCCAGCGACAGCAGCTCGTCCAGATCCTCGCTGACCAGCAGCACCGCGGCGCCGCGGTTGCGCGCCGCCATCAGCCGGCCGTGGATTTCGGCCACCGCAGCGAAGTCCAGGCCGAAGACCGGGTTGCTGACCAGCAGCAGCTCGGCTTCGCCGTCGAGCTCGCGCGCCAGCACCGCGCGCTGCACGTTGCCGCCCGAGAGCGTGCGGATGGCCGCGCGCTCGCCCTGGGTCTTGACGCCGTACTCGGCGATCCACTGCCGCGCCCGCGCGCGCAGCGCGCCCCAGCGCACCCAGCCGGCGCGCGACCAGGGCCGCTCGTCGAAGTGGCGCAGCGCCATGTTCTGCGCCACGCTCAGCGCGCCCACGCAGGCGTTCGCCAGCGGCTCTTCCGGCAGGCTGCGCACGCGGTGGTGGCGGTTCTCGCCGCGGCGGGCCCCGAAGGCGCGGCCATCCACCTGCACCCGGCCCGACAGGCGCGCGCGCTGGCCGGTCAGCGCCTGCATCAGCTCGCGCTGGCCGTTGCCGCTGACGCCGGCCACGCCGACGATCTCGCCGCGGCGCACCTGCAGGTCCAGGCCGCGCACCGCGGGCTCGCCGCGGTCGCCCATCACCACCAGCGTGTCGATCGCCAGCTTGGTTTCGCCCGGCGGCTGCTCCAGCCGGTCGCTGCGCTCGCCCACGGCCAGCGCGCCCTGGGCCTCGCCCACCATCGCCTCGGCCAGCGCGGCGGGCGTGGTGCCGGCCACCGCGCCGCTGTGCACCAGGCGGCCGCGGCGCAGCACGCTGACATCGTCGGCGTGGGCCATCACCTCGCGGAACTTGTGGGTGATCATCAGCACCGAGCAGGCGCCCGAGCGGGCCTGCTCGCGCAGCGCGCCCAGCACCTCGTCGGCCTCCTGCGGGGTCAGCACCGAGGTGGGCTCGTCCAGGATCAGCAGGCGGGGTTTCAGGAACAGCTGCTTGAGGATCTCGAGCTTCTGCTTCTCGCCGGCCGACAGGTCCAGCGGCGTGGCATCCAGCGGCAGCTTGAACGGCGTGGTCTGCAGAAAGGCCGCCAGCTCGGCGCGGGCGCTGCGCCAGTCGATGCGCATGGGCAGCCGGCCGCGCGCCAGCAGCAGGTTCTCGGCCACCGTCATGCCCGGCACCACGGTGAAGTGCTGGTAGACCATGCCCAGGCCCAGGTCGCGCGCCACGGTGGGCGAGTGGATGTCCTGCTCGCGGCCGTCCACCAGCACCGCGCCCTCGTCGGGCCGCTGGTAGCCGACGATGCACTTGACCAGCGTGCTCTTGCCCGCGCCGTTCTCGCCCAGCAGCGCGTGCACCGTGCCGGGCCGCACCGCCAGGCTCACGCCCTGCAGCGCGGTGAAGCTGCCGAAGCGCTTGCCCAGCTCGAAGGTCTGCAGCGACAGCGCGGTCATCGCGCTCACCAGCCGGCCAGCAGGTCCAGCACCGCGGCCGAGTCGGACACCGCGCCGAACACGCCGCCCTGCATCTGGATCATCTTCAGCGCGGCCTCGTGGTTGCCGCGGTCGGTGGCGCCGGTGCAGTCGGACAGCATCACGCACTCGAAGCCGCGGTCATTGGCCTCGCGCATCGTGGTGTGCACGCACACGTCGGTGGTGATGCCGGTGAGGATCAGGTTGCGGATGCCGCGGGTGTGCAGGATCAGCTCCAGGTCGGTGGCGCAGAAGCTGCCCTTGCCGGGCTTGTCGATGATCGGCTCGCCGGCGATCGGGTAGAGCTCGGGGATGATGTCCCAGCCGGGTTCACCGCGCACCAGGATGCGGCCGCAGGGGCCGATATCGCCGATGCCGGCGCCGATCGCCTGGCTGCGCCAGCGCTTGTTGGCCGGCAGGTCGGACAGGTCGGGGCGGTGGCCTTCGCGGGTGTGGATCACGTGCAGGCCGGTGCGGCGGGCCTCGGCCAGCAGGCGCGTCAGCGGCTCGATCGGCGCGCGCGTCATCGACAGGTCGTAGCCCATCGTGTCCACGTAGCCGCCGACGCCGCAGAAGTCGGTCTGCATGTCGATGATCACCAGCGCGGTGTTCTGCGGCGTGACCTGGCCGTCGTACGGCCAGGCGTAGGGCACGGAGCGGAGGGTGGGCATGGTCGGTTCGTCCTTTCAGGTCAGCGCGAGACACCCAGCTCGGCCGGCGCGCCCTTGAGCGTGCGGCTGGGCGAGCAGGTGGCCACCAGGATGGCCAGCGTCAGCACATAGGGCATGGCGTTGAACAGGTAGTAGCCGCCGCTGATGCCCACGCTCTGCAGCGCCGGGCCGATGGCGCCGGCGCCGCCGAACAGCAGCGCCGCGCCCAGGCAGCGCCAGGGGTGCCAGCGGGCGAAGATCACCAGCGCCACCGCGATCAGGCCCTGGCCGCTGGACAGGCCCTCATTCCAGCTGCCCGGGTAGTACAGCGACAGCGAGGCGCCGCCCAGCCCGGCGATGAAACCGCCGGCCGTGGTGGCGGCGATGCGCACGCCGCTCACCGAATAGCCCAGCGCGCGTGCCGCATCGCTGGAGTCGCCGGCCATGCGCACCACCAGGCCCCAGCGCGTGTGGCGCAGGCCCCAGGCCAGCAGCGCGGCCAGCGCCACGCCCAGCGGGAACAGCGCATTGATGGCCAGTGCCGACTGCACCGCGGGCGAGTCGCTCCAGGCGCCCAGCGGCAGCGAGGGGATCTGCGGCGCCTGCGGCTGGATCAGCGGCTTGCCCAGGTAGAAGGCCAGGCCCGAGCCCAGCAGCATCAGCGCAATGCCGGTGGCGATGTCCGACACCCGCGGCAGCGAGCACAGCAGGCCGTGCAGCAGCGCCAGCAGCGCGCCGCAGCTGCCGGCCAGCAGCACGCCCAGCCAGGGCGAGCCACTCAGGTAGGCGCCGCCGAAGCCTGCCATCGCGCTGAACACCAGCACGCCTTCCAGGCCCAGGTTGATGCGCCCGCTCTTCTCGGTCAGGCACTCGCCCAGGCTGACGAACAGGAAGGGCGTGCCCACCCGCACCGCGCCGCCGATCACGGCCAGCAGCAGATCGCCGATCGCACCGTCGCTCATGCCGCCTCCGGGACCACCGGCGCCGCCGGCCGGGGCCGTGCGCGGATCACGCTGAACAGCCGGCCGCGCAGCGCCTCGGCGGCCAGGATGAAGACGAAGGCAAAGCCCTGCAGCACCAGCACCGACGCGTCGGGCAGGTCCAGCCGGCGCTGCAGCAGGCTGCCCGCCGCGCCAAAGCCGCCGAACAGCACCGCCACCGGCGGGATCGCCCAGGGGTTGTGGCGCGCCACGAAGCTGACCAGGATGCCGGTGTAGCCCAGGCCGGCGATCACCGAGGCATTCGCCGCGGTGTGCACCGCGGCCACCTCGATCGCGCCGGCCAGACCCGCGCAGGCGCCGCCCAGCGCACAGCCCAGCAGCACCAGCGCATTCGTCGGCAGGCCCACCAGGCGCGCGGTGCGCGCATTGCCGCCCACCACCCGCAGCGCAAAGCCCGAGGCACTGAAGCTCAGCCACACACCCGCCACGATGCACAGCACCAGGCCGGCCACCAGGCCCCAATGCACATCCCCCAGCCACGACGAGAAGGCCTGCTCGCCCACGATCGGACCGATGCGCAGGGCTTCGGGCAGCGGCAGCGTGGAGGGTTTGTTCAGGCTGGCCGGGTCGCGCATCGGGCCCTCGACCAGGTGCTTGAACAGCGCGATCGCGATGTAGGACAGCAGCAGGCTGGAGATGGTTTCGTTCACGCCGCGCCACTGCCGCAGTGCGCCCGACAAGGCCACCCAGGCTGCCCCGGCCAGCGCACCGGCCGCCATGATCAAGGTCTGCCCGAACAGGCCGTCGGGCGGCGCGACCAGGTAGGGCAGGCCGGCACAGGCCAGCGCACCCAGCACCAGCGCGCCCTCGCCGCCAATGACGATCAGCCCGGCCTGCGCCGGCAGCGCCACCGCCAGTGCGGTGAGCATCAGCGGCGCGGCGCGCTGCAGCGTGTTCTGCCAGCTGAAGGCGTCGCCGAACGCGCCCTTGAACAGCAGCGTCCAGGCCTCGACCGGGTCGCTGCCGCCCAGGCGGACGAAGGCGCCGAACATCAGCAGCGCACCGCCCAGCGCCAGCAGCGGCAGCAGCAGGCTCTCGACGGGGGCGTGCCAGCGGGGCGTGGACATGGTGTGGCCTGCGCGTGGCGATCAGACCTTGCCGATCACGCCTTCGACCAGGTAGTTCATGCCTTCGAGCTCCAGGTCGGTCTGCTTGAAGGTCTTGCCCGCCGGGATCACCAGCTTGCCGGTGTTGTCCTTCAGGCCGCCCTTGAAGATGTCGAAGCTGCCCTTGAGCATCGCGGCGCGCACGCTCTCGGCCTGCTTGCGCGCGCCCTCGGGCACCGCGGGGCCGTAGGCGCTGCTCTTGACGAAGCCGTCCTTCAGACCGCCGCGCACGAAGTTCGGGTGCGGCTTGCCGGCCTGCGCGGCCTCGATGATGGTCTTGTAGGCGGTGATCCAGTTCCACTCGGCGCCGGTCAGGTAGGCCTGGGGCGCCAGCTTGGCCTGGCTGGCGTGGTAGCCGCAGACGAACTTGCCGCGCTTGGCGGCGGTCTCGACGATCACCTTGGGGCCGTCCACGTGCATCGTGAACACATCAATGCCCTGGTCGGCCAGGCTGTTGGTGGCCTCGGCTTCCTTGACCGGCATGCTCCAGTCGCCGGTGAAGATCACCGTGGTGGTGATCTCCGGGTTCACGCTGCGCGCGCCCATCGTGAAGGCGTTGATGTTGCGCAGCACCTGCGGGATCGGCTTGGCGGCGATGAAGCCCAGCTTCTTGCTCTTGGTGACATGGCCGGCCACCACGCCGTTGAGGTACTGGCACTCGTCGATGTAGCCGAAGAAGCTGCCGGCGTTCTTCGGGTGCTTGGCCTCGTTCCACAGGCCGCCGCAGTGGGCGAAGCGCACGTCGGGGAACTTGGGCGCCAGCGCCAGGATGTGCGGGTCGAAGTAGCCGAAGGAGGTGGGGAACAGCAGCGAGGCGCCGTCCTGCGCGATCATGCCCTGCATGGTCTTCTGCACCGCGTTGGTCTCGGGGACGTTCTCCTCCTCGACCACCTTGATGCCGGGCATCTTCTTGACCATGGCGGCGGCCTCGGCGTGGGCCTGGTTGTAGCCGTAGTCGTCACGCGGGCCGACGTAGATGAAGCCCACGCTCAGCGGCTTCTGGGCCGCGGCCAGGCCGCTCCAGCCGGCGGTGGCCAGGCCGGCGCCGGCGGCACCGAGGTGTTGCAGCCACTCGCGGCGATTCCATGGTGAACGCGTCATCTGTGCACTCCTGAGGTGTGTTGCGTACCGGCACCGCCGGATGGCGGTGCTCAGCTTGGTGTCCCGGTCGGTATACAAGCAAGCGGCGGACCAGCCGCTGCGGCCCGTTCACTGCCGGATCACGCACTGGCGCAGTGCGAATCCACCCCCGCACTGCGCCGATTCGGCGTGCCGGTGCACCGAAACCGGATGCGCCCGGTGCGCCGCGCATCCCCTGATGTAGGGCCCGCGCCGCGCTGCCCCGGGGCATAGACTGGCCACGCAGTCGGCACCGATTCGCCGACGGGGGGAGACGCCGCGATGACTTCGCTGATCCGCCTGGACCCGGGCATCCTTGAGACCCTGCAGCGCTGGCGAGCCCAGCCCGACCAGGTCCTGCCGGCCGCGCTGGCCGCTCTGGACGATCAGCTGCCCTGGGCCGCTGTGCTGCAGCCGGTGGGGCACCTGGCGCCCGGCGCGGCCCCGCTGGCGCTGCCGCTGCTGCAGACCGACCACACCACCGACTGGACAGGTGCCGCCGGCGCCCAGGCCCGCGCCAGCCTGGCGGCCGATGCGCGCCTGGGCGTGGCGCGCCTGGCCGATCTGCCCGATGGCCGCGCCACGATCGCGCTGAGCCTGCTGTTGGCGCTGCAGACCCAGGCCGACGCCGACACCCGCGCCGCCTGGGTCAGCCTGGGCGCCGACGCCGCGCTGACGCAGCGGCTGAGCGTTCACTGGCAGCAGGCCGTGGACCCGACCCAGTCGCTGCTGGAGGCGCTGCGCGACACCGCGGCCAGCCTGGCCTGGCCGCACGACCTGTCCGCGCTGCTGGCGCTGGCCCGGCAAGGCCACTGGCAGGGCCTGCAGCTGCAATGGGAAGGCCAGGCCCGGCTGGGGCTGCAGCTGCGCAGCCAGTGGGACGCCGTGGGCTGGAGCGTGGCGCTGGATGGCCAGGACGCCCGCGTCGGCCTGTCGCTGGGCCTGGCCGCCGACTGGCGCGCGCAACGCGACAGCCTGTGGCAGCTGACACTGGCGCCCGGCCACGGTGACGATGGCACACCCCTGCTGGCGCTGGCCCTGCACGACCGCGGCACGCGCACCCAGGAGGCTGCCCTGACCCTGGCCGCCTCGGCCAACGTGGCCGAGCTGGCTGCCCAGGCCGAGCGCGCGCTGCAGCGCGCCAGCGGCGCGGTCGACAGCGCCCTGCTCGACACCCTGACCCGTCCTGGCCAGGCCGCCGCCGATGCGCTGGCCACGCTGGCCGACGAGGCCTTTGACGGCCCGCTGGCCGAGCGTGCCGCCTGGGTGGCCCACTGGCGCGAGCAGCTCAGCCAGGCCCTGGACGAGGCTCTGCCTGATCTGCTGATGCCTGAGTCGGCCGACCCCGCCTGGTGGCCCAGGCTGCTTCAAGGCCTGCCGTTGCCGGCGGCCCAGCGTGCCGCCTGGGGTGATCGACTGGCGCCCCTGGCACGGCGTGCCGAGGCCGCCGCGCGCAGCCGCCTGCAGCAGTCTCTTCAGGCCTTGCTGCCCGCCTTGCAGGGGGCCGGCCGCCAGGCGGTGCTCGACCGCCTGGGCGCGCTGGGCGCGCAATTCGATGCGCTGCCTGATGCGTTGGACAGCGCCAGCGCGCTGCAGGCCGCCCGCCATGCGCTGCAGCGCTATGCCGCGCAGCGTCAGCAGCTGCAGCAGGCGCTGCAGCAGGCCCAGCGCCAGCGCCTGGCACTGACCGTGGCTGGCCAGTGGCAGCAGCAGCGCAGCGACGAGGCGATGGTGGCGCTGCACTACGCACTGCAGGCGCCGCCCTCGGCCGCCACGCAGCAGCTGCACCAGGCGCTGTGCAGCGGCCAGTTGCAGCGCGTGGGCCCCCTGCTCGAGCAGGCCGGCGCCGACGGTGGCGTGCGCTCTGCCAGCGGCTGGCTGCAGGCCACCGCGCAGACCCTGGCTGAGCAGCGCCTGAGCCTGGATCTGCCTGACAGTCCGATCGGCAGCCACACCCACTGGTCGCGCCACCTGCAGATCCGCAGCGCGCTGGGCAGTGGCGAGCTGATCGGCGCGCAGGCCGAGGCCGCGGTTGAAACCGCCATCAGTCACCGCTGGAAGCAGCGCAGCGCGCGCCTGGGCGTGCAACTGGCGCTGCTGCCACCGGCCCAGGGCGGTGTGCCTCGCCTGGCCGCGTCGCTGGACGGCGGCTTCATCGCCGCCCATGAAGGCCGCGCCTCGCGTGAACGCGTGCAGGCCTTGCTGGACGACCTGGCTTTGGCCCACGGTGCGCCGCGGCGCAGCCTGGGCGACTGGCTGGGTCTGGACCCGGCGGCGCTGGACAGCGCCGACTGGCGCGGTCTGAGCCTGGCCTGGCCGCTGCACCTGACGCCCGCGCAGTGGCAGCACTTTGCCGAGCAGCCCGCCGAGGCGGTGGACCGCACCGCGCTGGCGGCGCTGTTGCCGGTCTTTGCGCGCCGCTACACGGCTGACGCGCTGTTCTCGGACGACCCGGTGGCCGACCTGCGCGACCTGGCCGGCGGCGCCGATGACCACGCGCTGCTGGCCTGGCTGCGCCGTTTTCCCGAGCGCTACGTGGACCGCTACAGCGTGGCCGCGGTGGCCCGGAACGTGAACATCGCGGCCGCCCACAGCGGCGGCGTGGCCGACCGCGGCACACGCCAGTACCTGATCGCGCAGCGCCTGGCGGCCACGGTGCTGGCGCCGTCGCGCCTGCAGGCGCTGGCGCGGCAGGCCCAGCAGGCGTTGGACAGCCTGCCCGCGCCGCTGGCGCCGGCCGCCGCGCGCGCCGCGCTGGATCCGCTGCTGCAGCGCATGCAGCAGGCCCTGGCGCCGGTGGCGCTGGCCAGCGAGACCTGGCTGGCGATCGGCCTGGGCGGCGCCCCCGATGAACCCGTGGCCTGGCCGCTGGTGGGCTTTGCCACCGCCATGGCGCGCCTGGCCGCCCTGCCGGTGCCGCCGGGCTTTGTGCCGGTGTTGCAGTGGGGCGAGCAGGCCCGCGCGCTGACGGGACCGGACTGAACCCGTCGTCAGTTTTGACGAAGCGCCCGGCCCCGGTTGAGCCAACATCGCGGCTGTGCGCTGGCCCCGCCATCGCCCGGCCCGAGAATCCCCCGATGCCCACCGACGCCCCCGACCGCCCGATCCGGGTGGCCCTGGTCGAAGACGACCCGGCCATCCGCCACCGCCTGAGCCAGGCCATCCTGGCCACGGCCAGCTTCGAGCTGGCGGGCCAGTTCGGCACCGGCGCCGAGGCCGTGGCCTGGATGCGCCTGCACCGCGCCGACGTGATGCTGGTGGACCTGGGCCTGCCCGACTGCGACGGCGTCGACGTGATCACCGCCTGCCACCAGCTGCAGCCCGACTGCCAGCTGATGGTGGTGACCATGTTCGCCGACGAGCGCCACATGCTGCAGGCCTTCGAGGCCGGCGCCTCGGGCTACCTGCTGAAGGACGGCTCCGACCGCGAGCTGGTCGAGCATGTGCAGCACCTGCACGCCGGCGGCTCGCCGATCTCGCCACTGATCGCGCGGCAGATGCTGCGTCGCTGGCAGGGCGATGCCGAACGCGGCCGCCCGGCCGCCCCGGCGCTTGCGCACGAGATCGAGCCGCTCACCAGCAAGGAGACCGAGGTGCTGGACCTGGTGGCCAAGGGCCTGACCTATGTGGAGGTGGCGGCGCAACTGGGCGTGGCCGTGTCCACCGTGCGCACCCATGTGCGCGGCGTGTACGGCAAGCTGGGTGCGCACAACAAGACCGAAGCGGTCTTCGAGGCGCGCCAGCTGGGCCTGATCAGGTGACCGGCAGCTGCAGCGCCACGCGGGTGCCGCCCGGGCCGCCGCCGATCTGCAGCTGGGCGCCCAGGCGCTGAGCGCGGGCCTGCATATTGCGCAGGCCGTGGCCGCCACGGGCCGGTTCTGCCAGGCCGCGGCCGTCGTCCTGCACCGTCAGCTGCAGTTGGCGGTCGCGCAGCGCCAGCCGCACCTCCACCGTGCGCGCGCGGGCGTGCTTGATCACGTTGGTCAGCGACTCCTGCGCAATGCGCAGCAGCTGCAGCGCGGCATGCGGCTCGATCGGCGGCAGCTGCTCGGGCAGGTCGAAGATCCAGCGGCCCTGCACGCCAAAGTCGCGCAGCCGCGGCTCCCAGCGGTAGCGGAAGTTGCCGAAGACCGCGCGGAAGTCATCCTGGCCCGAGGTCAGCGCATCGATGGCCAGGCGCATCTCGGCGATCGAGTCGCGCAGCAGGCCGGCCATCTGCTCGCCGCTGAGGTCGCCGCGCTCGGCCTGCGCCAGGCCGGCAAACAGCTGCGAACCCAGGCCGTCGTGCAGCTCCTGCATGATGCGCTGGCGCTCGTCGGCGGCGGCGCGCGCGGCCTCCAGGGCGGCGATGCGGTGGTAGCTCTGGGCGATTTCGTGTTCGCGCACCTGCACCCGTGCCTCCAGCGTGGCATTGGCCCGCTCCAGCGCGTGCAGCGAGCGCACAAAGCGCTCGGCCAGCGTGGCGCCCATCACCGCCAGCATCAGGTTGGCGGCGTGGTGCAGCAGGAAGAAGCGGTGCGCCGACCACTCGGGAAAGCTCTGCAGCAGCAGCGGCGAATCGCGTGCCAGCAGCATGTCGTGGGCGCCGGCCAGGAAGGTCATCAGCAGCGTCACCGCGATCGCCGTGCTGGACAGGTTGCGCCGCCTGAAGGCGCCGGCGATGGCCGCCACCAGCGCCACGGCACCCAGCGGCAGCAGGCCGGTCACCCACACCAGATCGGCCAGGCGGTCGGTCCCGACCAGGTAGGCCAGCGGCCCCACCACCCAGTAGACCAGCAGCGCGCGGCGCAGTCCCGGCCGCAGCCAGCCGGCCTGGTGCAGCGCCAGCAGGCACAGCCCGATCACCAGGCCGCCGGTGCCCAGGTAGTACAGCAGGCGCCACAGGTCCCACAGGTCGTCGCGCCAGGTGTCGATCGTGAAGGTGGTGGAGCGGAATGCCCAGGACAGCGCAGCCAGACCAAAGTAGCCGTAGACCACCTCCGAGCGCCGCCGCCACCACACGAACAGCGCCACCGAGCCGCCGGCCAGGCACAGCGCAATCGCGATCACCGGCATGGCCCGCGTGACGAAGGATCGCCACTCAAACGCCGTCTGCAGCGCCTGCACCGGCCCGATGCCCAGGCGCGGCAGGATGGTCTTGGGCGGGTAGTGCGCGGCCGAGGCGTGGATCATCAGCTCGTTGCGGCCGGCGCGCAGCAGCTGCGGCGGCAGCAGCAGCAGGTGCGGCCGCTCCCAGCGCACGCGCAGGCCGGGCGCGCTGCGATTGACCTCGGCAATGTGGTGCCCGTTCAGCCAGATCGAGCCGCCGCCATACAGAAAGGGCAGGTACAGCGCGTGCGAGGGCAAGCGGTCGGGCACCTCGAATTCCACCCGGAACCACGCCGCCGGCGCCGACCAGTAGGCCGGCAGCGCGTCGGGCTGCCAGCGCGCATCGTCGGGCGCGGGCCGCGTGTCGTCGGTGCTGAGCAGCACCTGCGCGGCACGCAGCGTCTGCACACCATCACCGTCAGCGGCCGCCAGCGCCGGCTGCGCGCCCCACAGCCACCATCCCCCGATCAGGCACCATCCCACCCACCGCACCAGGTACTGCACTTTCTTGTACTCCCTCTGCGCCGGACCACACCCCAGCCCGCCGCGCGCTCTGAGCGCAGGCCGATGATGGCGCGAAACGCCCGCGGGTGGCATGGCCCGAACGGCTGAGGCGGGGCTGCGGCTCCACAGAATGGATGACGAAGTCGGGCCGGGAAGCGCGAAGAATCGGGCATCTTCTGCTGCCCGACTGCGATGCCCACTGTCTCTGCCGACCACCTGGTCACCCGCGCCCGCTCCGCCCAGCAACTGCCGACGCTGTACTTTCTGGGCCAGGGCGGCCGGGACCCCGCCAGCCCGACGCCGCATGGCCAGGACCAGATCGACCTGGGCCGCGGCGAGGGCGAGCAGTACAACAAGGCCCGGGAGATGGCCCACCAACTGGGCATCGACCCCTGGACGCTGGGCCCGATGCCCGCCTGCGACTGCTCCGGCCTGGTGTGGTGGATCCTGGGCGAAGCACGCGGCCACCGCAACACCGACTGGATGCACCAGGACGCGCGCCACAAGCAGCAGCGCATGCGCGTGGTCAGCACCGGGCGCGACCTGGTGGGCCGCCCGGGCGACCTGCTGGTGTATGGCTCGAACCCCGGGGCCGACTACGGCCACGTGGCGCTGATCACCGAGGTCCTGGCCGCACCGGGCCAGGACGGCCCGGCCAGCCGCATGATCCATTGCGCGGTGGACAACCACCGCCTGCCCGCGCCACCAGGCGCCCGCGTGCACAGCGGCATCGCCGAGACCGGCGTCGAGGTGTTCCGCCAGTTCAACTCGCCGGCCAACGCGGAGTGGTCCAGCCTGGTCTGCCGGCCCTGGTTGCTGTACTGAACCGGGCGGCGGCTGAGGCGCCTCAGGGCATCGCCGCGCCCACCGCCTGGCGCACCGGCACGCCGCTGAGGTCGATGTCCTCCAGGCAGTGCACGTTGATGCCCAGGAAGTCTGGCGTCACCCGCTTGCGGTGGAAGGGGTAGATGCCGCACACCCGGCAGAAGAAATGCCGGGCGGTGTGGGTGTGAAACTGGTATTCGGTCAGCGCCTGGGCGCCGGCCAGCAGCCGCCACTGCGACTCATGGACCTTGACCATCAGCGCGTTGCGGCGCTTGCACATCGAGCAGTCGCACATCGTCAGCTCCGGCAGGTCGGTGTCGACCTCGAAGCGGACGGCACCGCAATGGCAGCTGCCGCGGTAGGTGCGCAGCGGATGGGTCACGGCCGGATCACTCGGCGGCCGGGGGATCAGCCGTGGTTGCGCGGCGCCAGGTGCCGGAAGGTGATCCGGCCCTTGTTCAGGTCGTAGGGCGACAGCTCCAGCGACACGGTGTCGCCGGCCAGCACGCGGATGCTGTGCTTGCGCATCTTGCCGCCGGCGTAGGCGATCAGCTGATGGCCGTTGTCCAGCGTCACGCGAAACCGCGAGTCGGGCAGGACTTCATCGACCTTGCCGCGCATTTCAATCAGTTCTTCCTTGGCCATGTGGGGCTTCCTTGGTTGCGGTGTGAGGGGTCAGGCGGGCAGGGCAGGCAGCGCGAGGTACTCGCGGCCCTGGGCCAGCGCATAGCGCTGGGCGGCGCGCCGGGACGGGAACAGGGGAATGAAGCGGAACACCCGGTCGTGGGTGCCCGTGCCGCTGCCGCTGCGGATCGACAGCGAGGCGGCGAACTGGCCGCAATCGGTGCGGCGGGTGACGGTGGACAGCAGGAAGCGGCCCACCGAAAGAGACTGGAGAGACATGTCTTGTGATTATCGTGACTGGACAGGCGGTGCGTACTGCGCGCGGCGGCCTGCCGTGGTTCGCCGGGGCTCCAGGCCACCCGATTTCTAGGGGGCTGGCGGCGGGTGTTCAGTTCAGGACCCTGCTGTCACGAAGGACGCTGCAGTGAGCGCCCGACAGGGTCGATGAGCCAGACGTGCTTGCCTGGAGGTGCAGGGGGCCGGGATGGCGCCAGGGCCTGCGGGGCGGCGCGCCGATGGGAGCGGTGCACGGGCCTCGGGGTGTTGCTCAGGAAAGCGAAAGCGCAACCACCACCGGACATTGTAGCAAAGCCACCTCAGCCCGGTCGAGGTGGGTGGCCTGGGGGATTCGGACAGGCCGCGGCGGGCCTCAATCGCCCCCACCGCCGCCGCCATCGCCATCGCCGCCGACGCCACCGCCCGCACTGCCCTGCGGCGTGTCGCGGTCATCGTCCAGCGCCTCGGCCCCGGCCGCGCCCTCGGTCCCGCGGGACGCCTTGCGCTGGGCCTTGTCTTCCTTCTTCTGCTTCTTGGCCAATTCGCGTTGGCGCTTCTCGAACGAGTAGTTGGGCTTGGCCATCGGGCGGCTCCTGACGGGTGTGGGTATGCGTCCACCATAACCGATTGCCGGAACCATTCCGTCCGCGGCGACGTGGTGTGGGGGGAGGACAATCACGGTCTTCGTGCCGTTTCCGTCGACCATGGCCACCGTCATCCCCGCCCTCAGCACCTGCGTCTCACGCATGACGGCGGGCGAGCGCCGCACCGCCGAGCGGCTGGAGGCCAAGCTGGACGGCGACTACCTGGTCTGGTACGACGTGCCGGTGGGCCCGCGCCATGCCCACCCCGATTTCGTGGTGCTGCACCCGCGCCGCGGGCTGCTGATCCTGGAGGTCAAGGACTGGCGGCTGGAGACCATCGTCAGTGCCAGCAAGCAGACCTGGGAGATCCTGGTCCACGGTGCGCCCAAGAGCGTGCCCAACCCCATCGAGCAGGCGCGCCACTACGCGCACCAGGTGGCCGACGCGCTGGCCCGCGATGCGCGCCTGACCCGGCCGGATGGCTCATTGGCTTTTCCGTGGAGCTACGGCGCCCTCTTCACCCACATCACCCGCAAGCAGTTCATGGCCGCCGAACTGCACCGCGCCATTGAGCCGCACAGGGTGATCTGCAGCGACGAAATGACCGCCGCGGTGGAGCCCGAAGAGTTCCAAAGCGCGCTGTGGGGCATGTTCCCCATCCTGATGCGCGGCGCCCTGTCATTGCCGCAGATCGACCGCGTGCGCTGGATCCTGTTCCCCGAGGTGCGGGTGGACCCGCAGCTGGCGCTGTTCGACACCCCCGCCGACGCGCCCGAGGAGCTGCCCGACATCATGCGCGTGATGGACCTGCAGCAGGAGCAGCTGGCGCGCAGCCTGGGCGACGGCCACCGCGTGATCCACGGCGTGGCCGGCTCGGGCAAGACCATGATCCTGAGCTACCGCGCCGAGCACCTGGCGCGCGCGGCCGCCGGCGCCAAGCCCATCCTGGTGCTCTGCTACAACCAGCCGCTGGCCGTGAAGCTGGAGGCGCTGATGCAGGCCAAGGGCCTGGCCGAGCAGGTGCAGGTGCGCAACTTCCACCGCTGGTGCCGCCAGCAACTGGTGGCCTATGGCCAGACCCTGCCACCGCAAGGCCCCGAACTGTTCGAGCAGATGGTGCAAGGCGTGATCCGCGGCGTGGCGCGCGGCCAGATCCCCTCGGGCCAGTACCAGGCGGTGATGATCGACGAGGGCCACGACTTCGAGCCCGCCTGGCTGCAACTGGCCGCACAGATGGTGGACCCCCACACCAACAGCCTGCTGGTGCTGTACGACGACGCGCAAAGCATCTACCAGCGCCGCCGCAGCCTGGGCTTCAGCTTCAAGAGCCTGGGCATCCAGGCCCAGGGCCGCACCACCATCCTGAAGATCAACTACCGCAACACCCGGCAGATCCTGCAGACCGCCAGCCTGGTGGCCGCCGACCTGTTGACCGCCGAAGACAGCGCCGACGACGGCGTGCCGCTGATCCACCCCGTCAGCTGCGGCCGCGAAGGCCCCGAGCCGCTGATCATCCGCCTGCCCAGCCTGCGCGACGAGGCCGTCAAGCTGGCCGAACTGCTCAGCGCCGCCCACCAGGAAGGCCACGCCTGGGGCGACATGGCCATCCTGTGCCGCCACCACGCCCAGATGGAGCGCTGCGCCGCCGTGCTGCGCCACCGCCGCCTGCCGCACGAGGTGCGCCAGGGCAGCGGCAGCTTCCACCCGCTGGCCGACACCATCAAGCTGCTGACCATGCACGTCAGCAAGGGGCTGGAGTTTCCGGTGGTGGCGCTGTGCGGCGCCGGCCAGATGCCCGCGCCCGACCAGGACGAGGCCGAGGAAGCGCGGCTGTTCTACGTGGCCGCCACGCGGGCCACGCAGCGGTTGATCATCCCTTTGAGCGGCGACGGCCGCTTCGCCGCGCGGCTGGCGCCCTCCACCGCGTAGACACGCCCCTTCACCCCCTCCGGAGTGCCCCGTGAGCCTGTCCCCAACCTCGCCCTATCCCATCGGCACCCCCGGCACGCCCTGGGGCCCCGCCGAGCGCGCCGCCTGGCTGGCCCGCCAGCCACTGCGCCGCAGCTACGCCCAAGAGGTGCTGGCCCCGCTGCAGGCCCACCTGCCGCCTGAGACTGAACTGCTGGACTGCGGCACGCTGGACCACAGCGCGCTGGGCCTGGCGTGCTACCCACTGCGCGCCGTGCGCAGCCGCACCTGGCGCGACGACCGCCCCACCGTGCTGGTCACCGGCGGCGTGCACGGCTACGAGACCAGCGGCGTGCAAGGCGCGCTGCGCTGGCTGGCGCTGGACTTTGCGCGCCACGCCGCGCAGGTCAACATCCTGCTGCTGCCCTGCATCAGCCCCTGGGGCTATGAAACCATCAACCGCTGGAACCCCGCCGCGCTGGACCCCAACCGCCACTTCCGCCCCGACAGCCCCGTCCCCGAAGCCGCCTGGGCCCTGGCCTGCGTGGCCCGCCACGCCCCCCGCGTGGACCTGCACATCGACCTGCACGAAACCACCGACACCGACAACAGCGAGTTCGAACCCGCCAAGGCCGCCCGCGACGGCAAGCAACCCGACCTCCACCCCATCCCCGACGGCTTCTACCTGGTGGCCGACACCGACCGGCCCGAACTGGACTTCCAGGAAGCGGTGATCCACGCCGTGCGCCAGGTCACCCACATCGCCGAGCCCGACGACAGCGGCAGGCTCATCGGCTCACCCATGCTGCGGCCCGGCGTGATCGCCTATGCCAAGCGGGCGCTGGGGCTGTGCGGGGGGATGACCGGGGCGCGGTTCGTGACCACCACCGAGGTGTATCCGGACAGTGCGCGCACGAGCGTGGCGGAGTGCAATGAGGCGCAGAGGGTGGCGGTGAATGCGGCGGTGGGCGTCTTGGTGGGGGTGTGACGGCCGAGCGCCGATGGGCGCGCCCAGCGTCGTTCAGTCGCGCTTGAGCAGCTCGATGAACGCCGGGTTGAGGAAGATCTTCTCCCGGCCCACCTTGTGCTCGCGCAGGATGCCGATGGCCGCCAGTTCCTTGAGGTAGGTGCTGGCGGTCTGGCGCTTGGCCAGCCCTGCCTCCACGACGTGTGCGATCCGGCAGTAGGGCCGCACGAACACCAGCTCGGCCAGCTCGCGGGAGTAGATCTTGCCGGCATCACGTCGCATCCGTTCTGTGGTCTCCTCCAGGAGACCGCGCACGGCGACGATCTTGTGCATCGTCCAGCGGGCCGTCTCGGTCACACCGGTGAGCATGTAGAGCAACCAGGGCTCCCACGCGCCCGTTTCTGTGATCGACTGCAGGCCGCTGGAGTAGTCGGCCTTGTGGCGCAGGATGTGGCGGCTGAGATAGAGGACCGGGATATCGAGCAGGCCCTGCTCGACCAGGTAGAGCAGGTTCAGGACTCGCCCAGTGCGGCCGTTGCCGTCGGTGAACGGGTGGATGGCCTCGAACTGGTAGTGGCCCGCTGCCATGCGCACGAGGGGGTCGATATCCGCGGAGCCCGGCAAGGTGCCGTGCATCCATTGCTCCCAGTTGGCCAGCTTCTCGCGCAGCAGCCCCTCGCCCTCGGGGGGTGTGTAGATGACCTGCCGGGTGCGGTCGTTGCTGAGGGTGGTGCCGGGCGTCTTGCGGATGTCCATGTCGACGCCCTTGATCGCGCGACAGATCTGCACGGCGGTGTTCGTCGACAGCGGGCGCGTCTTGAGCGCCTGGTAGCCCTCCCACAGCGCGGTGCGGTAGCGCAGCGCCTCCTTGGTGGCCGGATCTGCCTCACCTTCGCTGACACCGTCGAAGAGGAACATCTGATCCGTGGTGGTCACGATGTTCTCGATCTCGCTGCTGGCCTGGGCTTCAAGCAGCGGGATGGAGTTGATGAGCACGCCTTGGTTCGGGATCAACTGCCCGGCGGCCTTCAACTCGCCGACCGCAGCGCGCGCCGAGATGCATGCCTTGAGGACAGCCCGCGACTCCACATCGACCATCGGCGGCAGCGCGGGAAGGTCGTTGTAGGGCTTGGACGGATCGAATGCCATATGTCGATGGAAGGCCCTGGAATCGACCTGTGTCTCCGGACGTGTTCGTCCGATCGACATGATGCCAGAACATGTCGAAATTCAACCAATTTTTCGACATGAAGCAACCGTGTGCCGAGCCATGGGTGCGAGGCCACGCTGCGGGTTCGAAACACCACCCATGGCTTGCGTGACTTGTCGCAATGCTGTCGGCAAAAAGATCGGCAAGACGAGCGACTGGGAGTCAAGAATGTCGTTTAGCGACAGGCATTTACACATGTCGTCGGATCGGCAAGATCTTCGGCATCCTGAGCGCGCATCGCAGCAGTCTTGGTCGCCTCAGACTGGCGCCCCAAGCTGCTTCCGGCGCGGCGTCGTACCTCGTGCCCTGTCTCCAGCTACTGCGCAGTGGCGTTCCGATGCTGGCTGGCAGCCGACATGTGCAGACGCACACCGTGGCCCCAGGCCGACGGAATTGATCACCCATCCTCAGGCACACCATCCTCTCGGACAGGTGGTGCTACCGGCCGATCCGCGCTGGGTTCAGAGCTCCCCCAACAGAGGGAAGGCCATGGTCTTGCAGTAACTGATACGGTTCAACCCGCCTGGACCTGCAGTTACTTCCGAACCGGCGGCCAGTATGAGCTCAATAACTGAAGCACGCGCCATCGTCCTCACGAACTGCACGGGTCGCAAGTTGCATGTTGCCGCCGACCGAAAACTGACCAGCAAAGCTGCGTAGTGCCGATTCAAAACTGACCAGGGTGAGAGACCTACCCTGCTGCATTTAGTGGCAGGGGTTTTGACGGTGATCACCATGGCCATGAAG
>NZ_JAGQDE010000011.1 GCF_018069755.1 Ideonella aquatica
CCACCGCATCCGGCACTACGGACTTCTGGCCAATGGCAGCCGCCGAGCCGACCTGGCCAAGGTGCGCCAGGCGCTACAAGTAGAGCCCAAGCCTGCAGCGCAAGATGCCGTGGCGCTGGCTACGCCAGCACCTGTCTTCGTGTGTCGCCACTGTGCTGGCCCCATGCAGGTGGTACAGACCTTCCTGCGCGCACAGACCATCCGCGGGCCGCCGACATCATGAACCGCCGCAACACGACCCTCGTTGAGATGCCGACAAGCCGCAGACGCGCCTCGGCCGGGATAGCCTGCGCCGCCAGTTCGTGCAAGCCTTCCACGGGCCTCACGACGCGTCTTGAAGCTTGCTCCGTCAGGCCTCAGCGCAAGAAGGCCGCCGTGCAATGGACACCACCAGGCCACTGCCGGCGCCATCCAGTGAACGTGCCGAACCTGCAATCCCCATAGGCCGACGCGTCAAATCAACGCCCGTGGCATGCGCCGCGGTTTCCTCCCTCGAGGCTTGTGCGACACCTGCCCTCAGGTCAGCATCGACTCGATGCGCCGCCGCATGCGCGGGCAGGTATCCCACAACCCTAAACATAGTGAACCCTCGGGGTCTTTCGGTCGGGTGAAAGCGTGACCTATGACTGCTTTGCGGCGACTATCAACGCCCACGCAAACGGCGTGCCCACCCCAGTAACCAGCGCCGCGCCGCCCGCCGGGCGCGCCCCTCGGCCGGGCGCTCACGCCAGGCCAGTAGCGCGTCGATCGCCCGCTCGGGCGGGCAGGGCAGGCCGCTGGCCGGGTCCACATAGCGCGGGTAGAGGATCAGGCTGGCAGCCACCAGGCTGTCCAGATCCAGCCGGCGTTGGCGCCGCGGCAGCGCCACGCGGTCCTCGGTCAGGCCCCAGCCGGCGTAGAACGGCGCGCCCCAGCAGACCACGCGGCGCTGGCGCAGCAGGGCCTCGAAGCCCGCCAATGAAGTGAGCACATGCACCTCATCCACCTGATCCAGCAGCTGGTCGATCGGCACATCCACCACCACCTCGTCGGCCAGCGCATGGGCGTTGGCCTCGCCGTCACCGGCGCGGCGCAGGCCGGCCACCACGTCGGGGTGGGGCTTGTAGACCAGCCAGGCGTCGGGCCGCTCGGCGCGGGCGGCGCGCAGCAGGTCGGCATTGCGGCGCAGGCCGGGTGCGCCCCAGCGCAGCGACTCGTCGGCCTCCACCTGGCCCACCACCAGCAGCACCGGCCGCTCGCCGGCCGGGCGCTGCCAGGCGCGGCCGGCCAGGTTGTATTTGGTCAGGCGCGCCGCCAGGATGCGTTGGCGCAGCGCGGCCGCCCGCTCGCGCAGGGCGGCGGACACCTCGCCCGACTGCAGCCACTGCTCCAGCTGCGACGGCGCCGTGGCGTCGTAGTACAGGCCCTGGGCGTCGATCACCCAGGACAGCGGCTGACGCATCTCGGCGCCCAGGCCCACCGAACGCAGGAAACCATCCTCCACCCGCCGCACACTGGCCGGCGCCGCCCCGGCGGGCGGCGTGGCGCGGCCCCACAGCACCAGGTGCTCGCCCCCGGCCAGCGGCTGGCGTGCCGACTGGAAGCGCACCTGGCTGCCCGGCATGAAACGCTGCAGGATGGGCCGCTTCCACCACGAGAAACCCACTGCGGTCACGCGCTCGGGATCCTGCTGGCGCTGCTGGCGCAACCAGCCCACGGCCTGCACCAGCGCCTCGGGCGTGCAGCGCGCGCCGCCATGCGGATGCACCTGGCGCGGATAGTCCACCAGCGCCGCATGCACCAGCGCCTGCAGGCGCGCCGGGGGACGGCGCGCCAGGGTCTGTTCGTCGCGGCTGAGGCCCCAGCCGGCGTAGAAGGGCAGACCGAAGCAGCGCAGCGGCCGGCGCCACAGCAGCGCCTCGAAGCCCATTTGCGAGGTCACCACATACACCGCCGCCACCTGCTGCAGCAGGTCGGGCGGATGCACCGGATCGGCCAGCCACACCACGCGCTGCGCGGCGCCCGGCGACAGCGTGCCCGGCGAGAAATGCCCGCTCTTGCGCCCGGCCATGACGTCTGGATGCACCTTCAACAGCACGCGTGCGCCGGGGTGCTCGTCCAGCGCAGCCTCCAGCATGCGGGCAAAGCTGCGCGCGTCGGCGCCGCCGTGGGCGATCGCGGCGTCGCCAGCGGTCTGGTCCACCACCAGCACGTCGCCCTCGCGGGCCAGTTGGGCCAGGCTGGCGGGGTCGCGGTCACGCGCCAGGTTGTACTTGGAGACGCGCGCCTCGCACCAGGCCTGGCGCAGGGCCTCGGCGCGCGCGGCCTGGGCGGCGTCCACCCCAGCGGCGATCAGGCGCTCCAGGCGCGAGGGCTGGCTGGCGTCGTAGTAAATGCCTTCGTCGTCCAGCACCACCGACCACGGCGGCGCGTCCGGCCCCAGCGCCAGCGAGCGCAGAAAGCCGTCCTCCAGCCGCAGCAGCGGCAGGCCGTGGCGGCGGGCCTGGGCCTCGGCGCGCTCGGCGCTGGGCTTGCGGCCCCAGGCCAGCACGGCGTCGGCCTCGGCCGGCGAGCGCACCAGCCGTGCGCCGTGCAGCAACTCAGGCAGCGTGGCGATGCGGGCCACGCCCGCGGTGGGCGCCCACAGGCGGCGGCCGCTCAGCAGCGCCGCGCAGGCGTCCAGCTCGGGCATGGCGCGGGCGCGGCGCGGCGGATCAGAGACCGGCGGCAGCGAAGTGCGGGTTGTCGAAGCCCGGCTTGCCGTAGCGCAGGTCGGCGCCGTCAGCCACCACGGTGACGCGGCCACCGGCGGCGCGCAGCACCGCATCACCGGCGGCGATGTCCCACTCCATGGTGCGGCCCAGGCGCGGGTACAGGTCGGCTTCGCCCGCGGCCACCAGGCACAGCTTCAGCGACGAGCCGGCGTTGGTGCGCGAGGCCACCTTGCGGCCCCCCAGGAAGGCGTCGAGCGCGGTCTCGTCGCCATGCGAGCGGCTGGCCACCACGGTCAGGCCCTCGGCCGGCACGGCACGGCAGCGGATGGCGCGGCGGCCCTGGGCGTCTTCCAGCCAGGCGCCCTGCCCGGCCACGCCGCCGAACAGGCGGCCGATGGCCGGCGCATAGACCAGACCCAGCACCGGGCGGCCCTGCTCGATCAGCGCGATGTTCACGGTGAACTCGCCGTTGCGGCTGATGAATTCCTTGGTGCCGTCGAGCGGATCGACCAGAAAGAAGCGGTCACTCACATCCGGAATATTGCCCGCCGACACGGCCTCTTCGGCCACCACCGGGATGCCCGGGGCCAGGCGCGCCAGGCCAGCCAGGATCACCGCCTCGGCGCGGCCATCGGCCTGGGTGACCGGCGAATCGTCGCCCTTCTTGGTGACATCAAAGTCGGTGGCGTAGATGTCCATGATGACCTGACCCGCATCGCGGATCAGCGGCACCAGGCTTTCCAGCAGGGCGGACAGGTCGGGGGTGGTGGCTGCGTTCATGGTGGGGTCATGCCAAACAAGGGATGCCCGATTGTGCAGCGCCCATGGCACACTCCCACCCCTAAAACATTTATTGACCAGACCTTGTCCACGCACGCACCCGACGTTTCTGCGCTGAATTCACGCCGCCGGCGTGCGGTGCAGCTGCGCGTGGACGGTCTGAGCCTGAGCCAGATCCAGGCCGCCACCGGCCTGAGCGTGCCCACCATCATCAAGGCCTACCAGGCCTTCGAGCAGGGCGGCTGGCAGGCGATCGACGTGGCCGCGCGTGGCCGCCCGCGCGGCAGCGGCCGCGTGCTGGACGCCGCCCAGGAGGCCGCGCTGCGCCAGGCCGCGCTGACCCAGGCCCCTGAATCGGCGGGCCTGCCCGCCGGCCTGTGGGACACCACCGCGCTGCAGGCGCTGGCCCGTCAGCGCTGGGGCCTGAGCCTGGAGGCGCGCGCGCTGTCGCGCCTGCTGGAGCGCTGGGGCCTGGCCCTGCACAGCCTGGCCGACGCCGCGCCCCAGCGCGGCCCCGGCGCCGACTGGCTGCGCGAGGGCTGGCCCGCGCTGCAGCGCGAGGCCCGCGCCCAGCACCGCAAGCTGCTGTGGGTGGGCGCGTTGGCGCACCACAGTGGCGCAGCCGCAGGGGCCGGCATCCTGGTCGCCCTGACACCTCGCGGCAGCCTGCGCTGGCTGCCGGTGCAGCGCCTGTCGGCGCTGGACGGCTGGCGCCGCCTGTTCGAGCGCCTGGCCGCCGACCCCGACGGCCCCTGGCTGCTGGCCCTGCACGGCCCCGACCTGCGCCGCGCGCCCACTCTGACCGATTGGCTGGCCACCCAGCCCGCGCTGGCGCTTCAGGATTGCCCGATCGCGCCGATACGCCGGACAGCGCCCGAAGCGGCGCCCGTGACCAACGCCACAACAAACGATCCCCCGCGTGCCGCGCCAGCGGCGAACATCCCGTCCTTCGACAGCCGGGCCCGCCCCGCCGTCGCCAACATCCCATCTGCGCAGGAAAAACCGATGAGCCTGACCCACCTCCAACGCCTGGAAGCCGAGAGCATCCACATCATGCGCGAGGTTGTCGCCGAAGCCGACAACCCGGTGATGCTGTACTCGATCGGCAAGGACTCGGCCGTGATGCTGCATCTGGCGCGCAAGGCCTTCTACCCGGCGCCGCCGCCGTTCCCGCTGCTGCACGTGGACACCACCTGGAAGTTCCGCGCCATGTACGAGCTGCGTGACCGCATGGCCAAGGACTCGGGCATGGACCTGCTGGTCTATCACAACCCCGAGGCGATGGAGCTGGGCATCAACCCCTTCACCCACGGCTCGCAGATCCACACCGACATGTGGAAGACCCAGGGCCTGAAGCAGGCGCTGGACAAGTACAACTTCGACGTGGCCTTTGGCGGCGCCCGCCGCGACGAGGAGAAGAGCCGCGCCAAGGAGCGCATCTTCTCGTTCCGCAGTGCGCAGCACCGCTGGGACCCGAAGAACCAGCGCCCCGAGCTCTGGCGCCTCTACAACGGCCGCAAGCACAAGGGCGAGTCGATCCGCTGCTTCCCCATCTCGAACTGGACCGAGCTGGACATCTGGCAGTACATCTACCTGGAAAACATCCCCATCGTGCCGCTGTACATGGCCGCCGAGCGCCCGGTGGTCGACCGTGACGGCACGCTGATCATGGTGGACGACGACCGCTTCCCGCTGCGCGAGGGCGAAGTGCCGATGATGAAGAGCGTGCGCTTCCGCACCCTGGGCTGCTACCCGCTGTCGGGCGCGGTGGAGTCCACCGCCAGCACGCTCACCGAGATCATCCAGGAAATGCTGCTGACCAAGACCAGCGAGCGCCAGGGCCGCATGATCGACCACGACTCGGCCGCGTCCATGGAGAAGAAGAAGCAGGAGGGGTACTTCTAACCCCACCCGCATCAGCTTCAACATCTACCCGAACAGGAAAGACCATGGCACACGTTTCCGACATGATCTCGGTCGACATCGAGAAGTACCTGAAGCAGCACGAGAAAAAGAGCCTGCTGCGCTTCATCACCTGCGGCTCGGTGGACGACGGCAAGTCCACCGTCATCGGCCGGCTGCTCTATGAATCGAAGATGCTCTTCGAGGACCAGCTCGCCGCGATCGAGAACGACTCCAAGAAGTGGGGCACCCAGGGCGGTGACATTGACTTCGCGCTGCTGGTCGACGGCCTGGCCGCCGAGCGCGAGCAGGGCATCACGATCGATGTGGCCTACCGCTTCTTCAGCACCGACCGCCGCAAGTTCATCGTCGCCGACACCCCGGGCCACGAGCAGTACACGCGCAACATGATCACCGGCGCGTCCACCGCCGACGTGGCCGTGATCCTGATCGATGCGCGCAAGGGCGTGCTCACGCAGACCCGCCGCCACAGCTACCTGGTCAGCCTGATCGGCATCCGCAAGGTGGTGCTGGCCATCAACAAGATGGACCTGGTCGATTACTCGCAAGAGGTGTTCGACCGCATCAACGAGGAATACCGCGTCTTCGCCAAGCAGATCGGCCTGAACGACATCACCAGCATCCCGCTGTCGGGCCTCAAGGGCGACAACATGCTGGCCGCCAGCGAGCACACGCCCTGGTACCACGGCCCCACGCTGATGGGCTTCCTGGAAACCTGCGAGATCGACGAGGCGCGCCAGCAGCGCGAGGCCTTCCGCCTGCCGGTGCAGTGGGTCAACCGCCCCAACCTCGACTTCCGCGGCTTCTGCGGCGTCATCACCGGCGGCAGCATCAAGCCGGGCGACCGCATCCGCGCCCAGCCCTCGGGCCGTGAGAGCAAGGTGGCGCGCATCGTCACCATGCACGGCGACCTGCCGATGGCCGTGGCCGGCCAGAGCGTGACCATCACGCTGGAAGACGAGATCGACATCTCGCGCGGCGACGTCATCTCCACCGCCGACAGCCCCGCCGAGGTGGCCGACCAGTTCGAGGCCACCATCGTCTGGATGACCGACGAGCCCATGCTGCCGGGCCGCCCCTACCTGCTGAAGGTGGGCACGCAAACGGTGACCGCCACCATCACCGAGCCCAAGTACAAGGTCAACGTCAACACGATGGAGCACCTGGCGGCCAAGCAGCTCGAGGTCAACGAGATCGGCGTGGTCAACCTGGCGCTCGATCGCCCCATCGCCTTCGACCCCTACACCGCCAACCGCGACACCGGCGGCTTCATCCTGATCAACCGCCTGACCAACAACACGGTCGGCGCGGGCATGCTGCACTTTGCGCTGCGCCGCTCGCACAACATCCACATGCAGCATGTGGACGTGGACAAGGCCGCGCGCGCCACCGCCAAGGGCCAGAAGCCCGCGGTGCTGTGGTTCACCGGCCTGTCGGGCGCGGGCAAGTCGACCATCGCCAACCTGGTCGAGAAGAAGCTGCACGCCATGGGCCGCCACACCTACCTGCTCGACGGCGACAACGTCCGCCACGGCCTGAACAAGGACCTGGGCTTCACCGAGGCTGACCGGGTGGAGAACATCCGCCGCATCTCCGAGGTGGCGCACCTGATGGTGGACGCCGGCCTGATCGTGCTGACCGCGTTCATCTCGCCGTTCCGCTCGGAGCGCGCCATGGCGCGCAGCCTGATGGGCGAGGGCGAGTTCGTCGAGGTCTATGTGGACACCCCGCTGGACGTGGCCGAGGACCGCGACGTCAAGGGCCTGTACAAGAAGGCCCGCCGCGGCGAGATCACCAACTTCACCGGCATCTCCAGCCCGTACGAAGCGCCCGAGAACCCCGAGATGCGCGTGAACACCACGAACCAGTCGGCCGACCAGGCTGCTGACGCGGTGATCGCGGCGCTGCGCCAGCGCGGCATCATCGACTGAGGCGCTCAGCCCCAGGCCTCTAGCCCAACCGGGCGCACGCGTGTGCGCCCGGCCTGACGGAGTCATGTCATGAGCTGGCAACAAGCCGTGGTGTTCGCCACGCTGGCGCTGCTGATCGTGGAGCTGGTGCGCGGCCGCCGCGCGCCCGGCACGCTGTTCGCGGGCGCGGCCTTTCTGTTCGTCATGCTGAACTTCATCAGCATGGGCAACGCGCTCAAGCAGTTCACCAACAACGGCCTGATCACCGTGGTGGTGCTGCTGCTGCTGTCCATCGTGCTGGACAAGTCGCGCATGCTGGAGCTGATGGCCGAGAAGCTGGTGCGCGGCCCCTACCGCTGGGCGCTGGTCAAGCTCTACGGCGCCACCGCGGTGTACAGCGCCTTCCTGAACAACACCGCCGTGGTGGCCTCGTTGATCGGCCCGCTCAAGGGCAACCGCGAGCACAGCGCCGCGCGCCTGCTGATCCCCATGTGCTACGCCGCCACGCTGGGCGGCATCCTCACGCTGGTGGGCACCAGCACCAACCTGCTGGTCAGCAGCCTGCTGGCCGGCCGGCACATGCCCGAGCTGCACCTGTTCGACCTGTTCCCGGTGGGCATCCTGATCGTGCTGTCCTGCGGCGCGGTGATGATCCTGCTGTACCCGCGCCTGCTCAAGGCCCAACCACCGGCCGAGGACGAGACCAGCGACTACTTCCTCGAGGCCGAGGTGCTGCCTGACTGCCCGCTGGTCGGCAAGACCATCGAGCAGGCCGGCCTGCGCAACCTGGGCCACCTGTTCCTGACCGAGATCGTGCGCGGCGACAACCTGATCGCCCCGGTAGAGCCCGACCGCTTTGTCAATGCCGGCGACATCCTGGTCTTCACCGGCGATGTCACCCGCATCGACCTGCTGGCCCAGTTCCCGGGTCTGCGCCCGCACGGCCACCATGATGATCTGCCGCTGACCAACCTGGTGGAGGTGGTGGTGGCCGCCGGCTCCACGCTGGCGCGGCGCACCATCCGCGAGGTGGACTTCCGCTCGAACTTCGACGCCGCCGTGGTGGCCGTGCGCCGCGGCGCCGAGCGCCTGGGCGGCAGCATCGGCAACACCCGGCTGGAGGTGGGCGACGCGCTGGTGCTGGTGGTGGGCCAGGACTTTGAGAAGCGCAACAACCTGGGCCGCAACTTCGTCATCGTCTCCAAACGCGAGGTGCAGAAGTTCGTCGACCCGCGCAAGGGCTGGCTGTCGATGATCGGCTTTGTGGCGGTGATCGCGCTGGCCGCCTTCGGCCTGGTGGATTTCCTCAAGGGCATGCTGCTGCTGCTGGTGCTGTTCCTGGCCAGCGGCCTGGCCAAGGTGGCCGACCTGCGGCGCAATGTGCCCTGGGAGCTGATCATGATCATCGCGTCATCGCTGGTGATCTCCGAGGTGATGCTGGGCACCGGCGCCGCCAAGCTGCTGGCCGGCGGCCTGCTCAGCGGCGCCGAGCAGTTCGGTCCCTATGCCGCGCTGGCCGTGCTGCTGCTGGCCACCTGGATCCTCACCGAGCTGATGACCAACAACGCCGCCGCGGCGCTGGCCTTCCCGATCGCGCTGGGCGTGGCCGAACAACTGGGCCTGTCGCCCATGCCCTTTGTGATGGCGGTGCTCTACGGCGCCAGCTGCAGCTTTGCCACCCCCTACGGCTACCAGACCAACCTGATGGTCATGGCCCCGGGCCGCTACCAGCTGCGCGACTACCTGCGCGCCGGCCTGCCGGTGGCGCTGACCTTCCAGGCCGTGGCCCTGGTCGCCATCCCGGTCTTCTTCCCCTTCCGCTGAAGGCGCCGCGGCGCTGCGTGCTACAACCCGGTCCTCTCAGGAGGACCTCCATGCTGCACCGTGCCCTGCGCGCGGCCACGCTCGCCGCGTCGGCCGCCCTGTTCACCGCCCTGCCCCACGTCAGCGCCCAGGCGCAGAGCGCCGCGCCGGCCGCCAGCCCGGCCCCGGCCCAGGTGCCGCTGATCGAGCGCGCCCGCTTCTTCGGCAACCCCAGCAAGGTGGCCGGCCGCATCAGCCCTGACGGCCGCTGGCTCAGCTGGATCGCGCCGCGCGACGGCGTGCTCAACATCTGGGTGGCCCCGGTCAACCAGCCCGAGCAGGCCCGCGCCCTCACGGCCGAGACAAGCCGCCCCATCCGCTCGTACTTCTGGGCCCCCGATTCGCAGCGCATCCTGTTCATCAACGACAAGGGCGGCGACGAGAACTTCCTGCTCTACGGCGTGCCCGTGGCCGGCGGCGAGCCGCGCCTGCTCACCCCCTTCGAGAAGACGCGGGTGCAGATCGTCAAGATCAGCCGCGAGCGCCAGGACCGCATCCTGCTGGGCATCAACAACCGCGATCCGCGCTGGCACGACATCTACAGCCTGGACCTGGCCAGCGGCCAGCTCAGCCTGGTGCTGCGCAACGAGCAGGGCTGGGCCGGCTTTCATGCCGACGAACAGTTGGTGCTGCGCCTGGCCGAAAAATCCCGCCCCGACGGCGGCACCGACTACCACCGCGTGAAGGACAACCAGGTCGATGCCACGGCGCTGAGCAGTGTCTCGATGGAGGACTCCACCACCACCGGCCCGCGCGGCTTCACGCCCGACGGCCGCACGCTGTACTGGACCGACTCGCGCGGCCGCAACACCGCCGCCCTGGTGGCCCAGGATCTGGTCACGGGCAGCACCCGCGTGGTGGCCGAAGACCCGCGCGCCGACATCGGCAGCGTGCTCACCGATCTGCGCGACGGCCGCGTGCTGGCCTGGCAGGTCAACTACCTCACCGAGGAGTACGTGGCCAAGGATCCGGCCGTGGCGGCTGACCTGGCCTACCTGCGCGGCGCACTCAAGGGCAGCTTCACGCTGACCGCCCGCACCAATGCCGACGACCGCTGGGTGCTGGCGGTCGATCCGGTGACCGCGCCGTCCTACACCGTGCTGTTTGACCGCCAGGCGCGCCGCCTGACGCCGCTGTTCGTCAGCCGCCCCGAGCTGGACGGCGCGCCGCTGGTGCCCATGCAGGCGCTGGAGCTGAAGGCGCGCGACGGCCTGACCATGGTGAGCTACCTGTCGCTGCCCAAGGACGCTGAT
The DNA here is from genome assembly GCF_018069755.1 of Ideonella aquatica. Taxonomy (GTDB): domain Bacteria; phylum Pseudomonadota; class Gammaproteobacteria; order Burkholderiales; family Burkholderiaceae_C; genus Ideonella; species Ideonella aquatica. Next base: position 10,423 of record NZ_JAGQDE010000011.1, read on the forward strand.
CCGCCCGGCAGCGGCCGGCCCGCCAAGCCGGTGCCGATGGTGCTGCTGGTCCACGGCGGCCCCTGGGCGCGCGACGACCACGGCTACAACAGCTACCACCAGTGGCTGGCCAACCGCGGCTATGCGGTGCTGTCGGTCAACTTCCGCGGCTCCACCGGCTTTGGCAAGGCCTTTGTCAGCGCCGGTGACCTGCAATGGGGCCGGCGCATGCACGACGACCTGCTGGACGCCGTGGACTGGGCCGTCAAGAACGGCATCACCACCCGCGAGCAGGTGGCCATCATGGGCGGCAGCTACGGCGGCTACGCCACGCTGGCCGGCCTGACCGTCACGCCCACCGCCTTTGCCTGCGGCGTGGACATCGTCGGCCCGTCCAACCTGTTCACGCTGCTGGAATCGATCCCGCCCTACTGGGAAAGCTTCCGCCAGCAGCTCTACCGCCGCATGGGCGACCCCACCACCGAGGCCGGCAAGGCCCTGCTCAAGGAGCGCAGCCCGCTCACCTACGCCGACCGCATCGTGCGCCCGCTGCTGATCGGCCAGGGCGCGAATGACCCGCGCGTGAACGTGCGCGAGTCCGACCAGATCGTGCAGGCCATGGCCGAGCGCAACATCCCCGTCACCTACGTGCTGTTCCCCGACGAAGGCCACGGCTTTGCCCGCCCGGTCAACGCCATCGCCTTCAACGCCGTGACCGAGAACTTCCTCGCCCGCTGCCTGGGCGGCCGGGCCGAGCCCATCGGCGACACGCTCAAGGCCTCGACCGCGCAGGTCAAGCATGGGGCGGCGTACACGCCGGGGGTGGCGCAGGCGCTGCCGGCGGGGCGCTGATCAGACCTGCGCGCTGCGCGCCTGCAGCGCCGCCACCAGGGCGGCCAAGGGGAGCACTTGCACGTCGTTGGCCATGCGCCAGGAGTCCGTGCCCGGGTACACCAGCCAGCGCCGGTGGGGCTGCAGGTCAGCGCAGGCGCTGTGAAAACCGCGCTCCAGCTTCGGGCTCAGGCTGCGCTTGATCTCCACCGCCCAGCATTCGCCGTCAGGCAGTGTGAGCAACAGGTCCACTTCGGCGCCGGCCGCGGTGCGGTAGAAGTGGGCTTGGGTAGTCGGCCCCGCTGCGGTCAACAGGTTGTCGATCACCCAGGTTTCCCAACTGGCGCCCAGCGCCGGGTGCGACAGCAGAGCCTCCTTGTGAGGTATGCCCAGCAGGGCGTGCAAGATGCCGCTGTCGCGCACATAGAGCTTTGGCGAACGCACCAGCCGTTTGCCCAGGTTGGCGTGCCAGGGCGGCAAGCGGCGCAGCAGCATCAATTGCTCCAGCAGGCTCACCAGGCCATTCACCAGCTTGACGTCCACGCCCAGGCTGCGGCTCAGCGCGGCGCTGTTCAGCAGCCCCCCTTGCTGGTGCGCCAGCATGGTCCACAGTCTCCGCAACAGATCGGCGTTCACACCAGCGCGAAACTGCAAGACTTCGCGTTCGACATAGCTGCGGATGAAGTCGCGCCGCCAGGCCAGGCTGTCGGCATCGTTGGCCGCCAGCAGGCTGTCGGGAAATCCGCCGCGCAACCACAAGGTGTCGGCGTCCGTGCTGCCGGTTTCAGCCAGGGTCAAGGGCGCCAGTTCAAGAAACGCAATGCGGCCGGCCAAGGACTCCCCCGCTTGCGCCAGCAACTCCACCGAAGCCGAGCCCAGCAGCAGGTACATCCCAGCCCGCCGCCCGCTGCGGCGCCCCTTGTCGATCAGCCCCCGCAACACCGGAAACAAGCCCGGCGCACGGTGAATCTCGTCCAGGATCACCAGCTTGTCGGCATGATCCGACAGGTACAGCTCAGGCTGCGCCAACTTGGCCCGGTCGGCCTCGGATTCCAGGTCCAGGTACACCGACGCGCGCTCTGCGCTCAGTGCCGCACCGGCCGCCAGCGCCAAGGTGGTCTTGCCCACCTGACGCGGGCCCAGCAACGCCACTGACGGCTGACGACGCAGCGCACTGAGCAGCCCATCGTGGAGCAAACGCTGAAACATCCTTGTAATTCTGCCATCCGAAGGCAGAAATGCAAGGTTATCCAGGCCGGATACTCAGCGCCGCGCCCCCAGAAACCCCGACAGGATCCTTGACAGCCGGCTGGGCCGGCTCAGCACGGAGGCGGTGGCCGCTGGGCTCAGGGCGACGGGTTGCGTGTCGGCCGGCTGGGAGGCCGGCGGCCGCAGCGGCACCACCTTCGCCGCCAGGCGCAGACTGGGGGTCAGCGGATCGTCCTTGGGCTGCGGAAAGAACACCGGCTCGGCCCAGTTCAGCAGCGGCTGCCATTGCTCGCGGTCGGTGGCACCCACGTTGTCGGGCATGTCGAAGAGGCTGATGCCGTTTTCCACCGCGCGCACGTAGATCTGCGCCATGCGCAGCGAGGTGATGTAGGGGATGTTCACGCTGGCCGCCCATTCGGCGGTGATGCGCTCGACATGCGTGCGTGAATCCACCCGCATGCCCACGGCGGCCACCCGGCACTGGCCCTTCATGATGCGAGGCTGGCTGCGCAGCTCGTTCCAGCAGTCGGAGGCAGACTCGCGGTCAAACACCGAGCCACCCACCGGCAGCAAGATGGCGTCGGCCACCATCACCACCCGGGCCAGGCCCAGACCGTGCAGGCCGCCAGGCGTGTCCAGCACCAGGTGCTGGGTGCCCAGGGCGGGACGCGACAGACGCACGGAATCGCCCACCCAGCCCACGATTGGCGGCGCCGCTGAGGGCCGGCGCGCCAGCCACACCCGCATCGATTGCTGGTGGTCCAGGTCGCCCAGCGTGACCGACCCGGTGCTGCGCGCCAGGTACACGGCCAGGTTGGTGGCCAGCGTGCTCTTGCCGCTGCCCCCTTTGCGACTGACGACTGCCAAGGTGCCCATGGCGGCGCAAGTTACATGGTCTTACAGGTGGGGTCAATCCGCCATTGTGCTCAGGGGCGCCGCTGGCGTGCGCTTGCGCACACTTGGCAGGCCCGGGTGTCCACCCGGGCATGGCGCTTGCGGCTGCCTACGCATGAACCCCAGGACCGTGTCAAGTGGGCGCACTCATCAGTTCCGTGGACACCGCCGCACACAGAGGCCTTGCATTCGTGAACTGATTAGCACCCCTTCGCAGCCCGCTATTTACAATCCGACTGTTGTTACCAAGGGAGTGCGCCGATAGGTTGCAGGCCACCAGGGCCTGACCACCTGCGGCACCGCCAATGTTTGAAGACCACAGCGCCCGCAAGCGATTCCTGAGTTCGCCGCCGTCCGTGCCCACGGCGGTGGCGGCCATCATGGAGCCGGTGGTGGCCTGCGTCACGCTGGCGTTCTGCCATTCGTTGTTCCGCCAGCCGTTCAGCGGCATCTCCACCGCGCTGATGGTGCTGCTGCTGGTGCTGATGTTCCCGGGCGCCAACCGCTTTGGGCAGACCGGCGTGGGCGTGGTGATCGGCACCCTGCTGTCGTGGCTGGGCGTGCTGCTGGTGCTGCTGCTGCTGGGCTACGCCACCAACACGCTGCAGCAGTTTCCGGCGCGGATGCTGGCCACCTGGATGGTGCTCACGCCCGTGATGCAACTGCTGCTCACCGTGGTGGGCACCAGCTGGCTGCGCCACCACGCGTCATTGCCCAGCTCGCGGCGGCCGGCGGTGGTGGTGGGGGCCAACCACAGCGGGCAGCGGGTGTCGGCCATGCTGCAGGCGCGGCGCTCGTTTGGCCACGACCTGATGGGCTATTTTGACGACCGCACGCCCGAGCGCACCGAGCTGCCCCCCGGCGCCACGCTGCTGGGCCGGCTGGCCGACCTGCCCGCCTACATTGACGAGCACGGCATCAAGGACGTGTTCATCACGCTGCCCATGAGCTCGCAGCCGCGCATCCTGGACCTGATGGAGTCGCTGCAAAACACCACCGCGTCGCTGCACTACGTGCCCGATGTGTTTGCCGTGAACATCATCCAGGGCCGCCTGACCGACATGGGCGGCGTGCCGGTGGTGGGCCTGATCGTCACGCCGTTCACCGGCGTGAACGGCCTGATCAAGCGCATCAGCGACATCGTGCTGGCCGCGATCATCCTGGTGCTGATCTCACCCATCCTGCTGGCGGTGGCCATTGGCGTGAAGCTCAGCTCGCCCGGGCCCATCATCTTCAAGCAGCGCCGCACCGGCCTGGACGGCGAGGACATCAACGTCTACAAGTTTCGGTCCATGGTCACCCAGGACAACGGGCCGGTGGTGCAGCAAGCCACCCGCGGAGACCCGCGCATCACGCGCTTCGGGGCCTTCATCCGCAAGACATCGCTGGACGAGCTGCCGCAGTTCATCAACGTGTTGCAGGGCCGCATGAGCATTGTGGGACCGCGCCCGCACGCCGTGGCCCACAACGAGCAGTACCGCCAGCTGGTCAAGGCCTACATGGCGCGCCACAAGGTGAAGCCGGGCATCACCGGCTGGGCCCAGGTGAACGGCCTGCGCGGCGAGACCGACACGCTGGACAAAATGGCCGCCCGGGTGGAATACGACCTGGAATATCTGCGTAACTGGTCATTGGGCCTGGACCTGCTGATCATTGCCCGCACCGCCAAACTCATGTTCTTCGACCGTGGCGCCTACTGATCTTCTCCTCACCGCCGTGCGCCGCGCCGTGCTGGCGCTGCCGCTGCTGTCCGCCACCGCCGCGCTGGCCGAAGGCAACCCCTGGGGCATTGCCGGCGAGCTGGACATCACGCATGACAGCAATGTGCTGCGCGCGCCCACGGGCGGCGCGGTGTCTGACACCATTTTTTCGGCAGGGCTGCGAGGGCAGCTGGATCAGGGCATTGGGCGCGAGCGGCTGCGGGTTAATGCACTGCTCGAGCACAACCGCTTCCAGAACCAGCGCGCGCTGGACAACCTCAGCCATGAGGTGACCGTGGGCCTGAGCTTTGAGCCCGGCAACCTGGTGTTTGGTGAGCTGAACCTGCGCAATGCCCGCAACCTAGCCAATCGCACTCTACAAGATGGCAGGGTGCTGACCCAGGGCAATCTAGAGCGACAGACCCAGACCACGCTGCGGCTGAGCAAAGGCGTGGTCAGCACCTGGACGCTGGTGGGGGGGTTTGACGCCTTCCAGCGCCGCGAGTCTGAGGCGGCCTATGCTCTCAGCGATCTGAGCTACCACAGCCTTGACCTTGGCGTGCGCTACCAGTCCACGCCCGAGCTGCGCCTGACCGCGCTGCTGCGCCGCAGCCAGGGCGAGTACCCCAACCTGGGCAGTGGCGACGACTACTCGCGCAACGACCTGGAGCTGCGCGCCCTGTGGGAGCCCACCGGTGCCAGCCAGGTGGACACGCGCCTGGTGTGGGGCAACTCGGATCACTCATTGTCGACCATTCGCTCCGGCACGCAGTGGTCAGGGGCCGTGAGCTGGACCTGGCAGGCCACAGGCAAGACACGCTTGTTGGCTCGCGCTGCGCGCTACAGCGACACCGGCGCGCGCGACATCGGCATCGGCAGCACCGACATCGTCAAGAATTACAACGACGCGCTGATCCGCACCACCGTGGATGTGGGGGCGCGATGGCGGGCCACAGGCAAAATACTCCTTGAGGCCACAGCCAGCCGCTCGCAGCGCAGCCTGAGTGCCAGCCTGCAAAGTGGCACCGCCAGCAGCACCGGCTCAGACCGCAGCCACACGCTGCAGCTGGCCGTCAGCTACCAGGCCCTGCGCAACCTGCAGCTGGCCTGTCAGGCCGGGCGAGAGTCACGCAGCATCAGCGGCAACGTCGCGGGGCGGTCTTTTCCGTATTCCAGCACGACCTTCGGCTGTTCGGTGCAGGCCTGGCTGCGCTGAGGCCTCTGTATCGTCGTAACCTAGTCGGTCTGCTGGGCCCCGGGGGCCCTCAGACCCTTTACTGAGCCCGCTCATTCATGTTTCGCTCCCTGATTGCCTTGTTGTCGGCGCTGCTGCTGTCGGCCCTGCCGGCGGTGGCCCAGCCCACCATCACCATCCCCGCCTCCGACCTGGCGGCCAGCACCGCGCCCGAGTACCGCCTGGGCCCGGGCGATTCCATCCGCGTGCAGGTGTACCAAAGCCCCGACCTGAGCCTGGAGCTGCGCCTGAGCGACGCCGGCATGGTGAGCTACCCGCTGCTGGGCGCCATCCGCCTGGGCAGCCTGACGGTGAGCGAGGCCGAGCAGTTCATTGCTGAAGGCCTGAAGCGCGGCGAATACATCAAGAACCCCCAGGTCACCGTGCTGCTGATGCAGGCGCGCGGCAGCCAGGTGAGCGTGCTGGGTCAGGTGGCCAAGCCCGGCCGCTACCCGCTGGAGCAGGGCGGCACGCGCCTGAGCGAGCTGCTGGCCCAGGCCGGCGGCGTGCTGCCCACCTCCGGGGCCGACCGCATCGTGGTGGTGGGCACGCGCGCGGGCAAGCCGTTCCGCGCCGAGGTGGATTTGCCCTCGGTCTTTGACACCGCCGAGCGCCCGGGTGATCTGGTGCTGCACGGCTATGACACGCTGTGGGTGGAGCGCGCGCCCCTGTTCTACATCTACGGCGAGGTGCAGCGCCCCGGCCAGCTGCGCCTGGAGCGCGGCATGACCCTGCTGCAAGGCCTGGCCGCGGGGGGTGGCCTCACCCTGCGCGGCACTGAAAAGGGCATCCGCATCCACCGCCGCGGGCCCGATGGCGCCATCCAGATTCTGCAGCCCGACATGGCTGCGGCGCTGCGCGATGGCGACGTGATCTACGTGCGCGAGAGCCTGTTCTGAACGTGCAGCGCCGCGCTGCCCCTGCAGCGTTGGCGTCCCGGTGTCGAAGTAGTCCCCATGATCGACCTGCATTGCCACCTGCTGCCCGGCATTGACGACGGCCCCGCCACCCTGGACGACGCACTGGCCCTGGCCCGCGCCATGGTGGCCGATGGCATTGTGCAGGCCGTGGCCACGCCGCATGTGTTTCCGGGCCGCTTTGACAACACCCGCGGCAGCATTGCCCCGGTGCACGCCGCGTTTTGCCAGCGGCTGGCGCAAGAAGGCATTGCGCTGCGCCTGCATGTGGCCGGTGAGCTGCGCCTGAGCGCCGAGCTGCTGGACCGCTTGGGCAGCGGCGATCTGCCCTTTTTGAACCAGGACGGCCCGCGCCCGCGCGCCATGCTGCTGGAAATGCCCGACGGCCAGGTGCCGCTGGGCACCGATCGGCTGTGTGCTGCCTTCTCGCGCCAGGGCATCGTGCCCCTGATCGCCCACCCCGAGCGCAACCGCGGCGTGATGGAGCGGCTGGACCGCATCCTCCCGCTGCTGGATGCGGGCTGCCAGCTGCAGGTGACCGCCGGCTCTTTGTTGGGTGACTTTGGCGAGCGCGCCCAAGACACGGCCTGGGACCTGCTGGATCGTGGCCACGTGGCCGTGGTGGCCAGCGACGCGCACAACCTGCGCGGCAGGGCGCCCCGCATGTCGGCAGCGCGCGAGTTGCTGGCGCAGGAGTGCGGCGAACCCATGGCCCGCCGCCTGACCCAGGACAACCCCGCCCGGCTGTGCGGCCTGGCCTGATCCGCTGAGCTACTGAGCAGCCGTGCTGGCCGCCGCGGGTGCTGAGGCCGGCCCCGATGCCGCCGCCTGCCCGGCTGTGGGCGCTGCGCCAGCCGGGGGGGTGTCGTCCTCAGCCACAAACTCCTTCTTGTAGCCCATGGCCACGTTGTTGATGCGCACGCGGTCACGGGTGTCGGCGTCCAGGTACAGCTGGATGGCCCAGTCGCGCACATCAGCGGGCGCGTTTGGCCAGTCCTGCAGCGCATAGCGCAGACCGGCTTTCTGCACCGCCCACTCATTGGGCCCCAGTGCCCGGGCTCGGCGCCAGTCGTTCCACAAGCCTTCGGTGTTCTTCAGGTCGTCCTGCACGCTGGCCGTGCGCAGCCACATCCAATACGCGTAGGGCTGCAGCGCAAGCGCCTGGCGGTAGTCCGTCAGGGCCTGGTTCAGCAGTTGCTGTTGGCGAGCGGCGGCATCAGGCGCCGTGGTCACCGATGGCGCGCCACTGCGCGCGACATTCAGGTCACCAAAGGCGACGTAAAGCTCCGGCGAATTCGGCGTCAGGCGCGCCGCCACCGCCAGGCCCTGGGCCACCTCGTCCAGCACATCGTCCTGGGGAGGCACCTTGCCCAAGCGGACCAGCTCCAAGAGGTGGCGGGCCTCGGCCGAAGCCAGATCCGCCCGCAGGGTTGTGCCGCCGTACCAAAACACCCAAGCAGCCATCGGCAGCACCAGCAGCGCCATTGCGCGCACCCACCAGACCGGGCCCGGAACCGGCAGGCTAGCGGACGACTTCGAGGACCGCCGCCGCCGACCCTCGGTGCTCCGGCCGCCTTCATGAGCGTTGCCGCCATGGCGGCTGTCGCTGGAACCGCTGGGCCATACCTGCAATCCATCAGTGCGCATGCGGCACCTCCTTCGCGGCGGGCGCGGCTTCGGCCGCGCCGTCGTGGGCCTCATCGTCGCCCGGTGCATCATCGGGCTGCTCGGGCAGAGTCGCCGCGTCGGAGCGCCCACGCTGACGCGCCGAGGGGCGCACCGGCACTGTGTATGGCAGGGCCAGCAGCACGGTGAACAACATCGCGTTGGCCGGCATCTGCAGGTTGAAATCCACCAGGCTGTGCAAGCCCAGGCAGCCCAGCGCCACCAGCGTACACACCGCCACGCCACGGCTCAGGCGCGGCTGGTCATCGCGCAGCAGGCGCACGGCGCGCCAGCCCGCCAGCAGGCCCACGCCCACCCACAGCAGCATGCCCACCAGCCCCACCTCCACGGCTTGCTGCACATAGTCGTTGTGGGCGTAGTCGAACTTGCCCCAGTAGATCTCGGGCGTGCGCACCCGCGGAAATACCCGGTCAAACACTCCGCCGCCCCAACCCCACCAGGGCTGCTGCTCCACTAGCTCGAGTGACACCCGGGGCGTGCGCAGACGCGCCTGGAGCGACTCTTCGCGGTAATTTTGTGGCCGCGGCCCGGCCACGGCGCTGGCCGCAGCCGCCGAACCAGGCGGCGCATCAGGATCGGCCTGGATGGAGTAATCGGTGTCCTGTAGGCGATCGACCACCCGGTCCAGGCCCACCAGTTGCCCCAACACCACGATGTCGACCACCACCATGCTGGCCACCACCCACAAGGCCGGCCGCCGCAGCTTGAGCGAGCGCCAGGCCGTGAACAGGCCCACCAGCAGCAGCGTGATGAAGAAAGCCGCATTGCCCATGCGCGAATGCGTCATGACCAGCGCCACAACCATTACTACCATCAACAGGCGCAGCATCATCTTGGGCGATAGCATGAACCGCAGTACAGCCAGCAGCCGGTCCTGCCAGCGGCTGACTTTGCGGCCCTCGTCTCCCAGGTTGGCCACAAGCAGCCCCAGACCCGCGGCCAGGCTCAATTCCATGAAACCGGCCAGATGATCGGGGTTGGCAAAGGTGCCGGCCGCCCGTGGGCCCACCTCCACCGCCGAGTAAAACAGCGTCCACCGCAGGTTAAGCGACTTCAGCGCGATGGCCAGGAAGGCTTGGACCAGGCCCGCCACCACCGCAGCCAACAGAATCTTGCGCGCCAGCTCTTCGCGCGGCACCGCCACCAGCGTGAGCGCAAAGGCGGCCACGCACAGCAAGGTGCGCACCAGGTAGTTGCTGGTCAGGAACGGATCCACAGTGGTGAGCACCCCCGCCAGCTGGGCTGCAGGAATCAGCGCCAGCAGCAGCAGCAGCGCTAGCGGCCACACCGCCCCCGGCGCGCCGCGCACCTGGGCCCACACCGGCCCAGGCAGCACCCGCGGCGCAAACACCACGCCCACCATGGCCACCACCAGCAGCGCGGCCCACAGCAGCAGCGACACCAGACCCAGCGCCCAGGGGCGGTTGCCCCCCAACATCAACGGAAAAGCGACCATCAGGGTGGTCAGCAGGGCCAGTGCCCCGCGATTCAAGAGATGCAACATCCGCTCACACTAACGCGCACCCACGGCGCCTAAAAGCCCGAAAAACCCAGCCCTTCAGGGCGTTTCCTGCGGCAAATGCACGCACTGACGCCTTCGAGCGCTGCGCGCTGGCTGGGCGTTTCAGTACAGGGAGTTGAGCCGCGCGCTAGCCGCAGCGTTGCCGAGGCCTTAGGGCAGACCAGGAGCAAGGACGCCACGGCACACCACCAGCCGGCTGCGGCCCCGATGGATCGACGCAAAGTGCGACCCCAAAATGCAAACAGCCAGCTCGACGCGGCCGGCTGGCTGTTTGTAGCTGCCGGGTGGCCTACTGGGCCACCCTGGCCGCGGTGTGAAGACTCAGCTCAGGCTGGCAGAGCAGATCGGCAGTGCCGGATCGATGCTGCACTTGCACAGCTTGGCGTTCTTGGGCGAGAGCATGTCGCACTTGTCCAGCGCCTTGTTCTTCGCTTCTTCCTCGCGCACAGCGATGTTGGCGCCGCGGTTTTCAACGCAGGTGGCGTAACGCTTCGGGTCCGCAGGCCACTTCGCGGCGCAGATGTCTTCTGCCACCGGGAGATCGCGCACCTCACCCTTGCCAGCGAAAGCCGAGGTGGACATGCCGCCAGCGACCACAACCAAAGCAGCCAGAACCGCTGCAAAACCCTTGATAGCCATGAGAACCCTCCGATAAAACTGCAGATCAACTTGCCCAGCTTCTGATGACGAACCTTGACCCGACGGCTGGGGCGAAGAGATCAGTCGCTGTGACGGAGTGTAGCTTAGCAAGGCCCGGGCCGCACCCCTATTGCACCCTTCATACAGGGGATGCGGTGGGTGGGCCCTGTGACGAACTTGGCACCTCGCACGCCATTCCTGAGTGGCTTGCGTGGGCATTGGCACACCCTTGGGGCAACCACGCGCACTGGCGCAGTGCACCAGACGACCACCCGCCCAGACAGGCGCCGGCGGCCTGCCCAGGCCTCAGCGCTTGCGCCCTGCGCTCGACCGGGCGGTGTCAGACCCAAGCACACCGCCGATGATCGTCATCCGCGTTTCGTACTTCTTCTTCATGCCCAGCGCAGAGCAGGCATCCAGGCGCGACCAGTCGGTACAGGTGTTGGCGTTGCCATCGTTGTCAAAGAGCACGTCTGACGTGAAATCGCAGCAGTGGATGGAACCGTGTCGTGTAGCAATGTGGCTCAGGTCCCGTAGTGCTGGCGGTACCAGGCCGCGAACCGGTCGATGCCTTCGCTCAACGACGTGTTGCGCGGCTGCAAACCCGTCCACGCCCGAAGCGCAGACACATCGGCGTAGGTGGCCGGTACATCGCCAGGCTGCATTGGCAGGTGGATCTTCTTGGCCTCACGGCCCAAGGCCCGCTCCAGCTCGCCAATGAAGTCCGCCAGCTTCACCGGCGTTTCGTTGCCAATGTTGAAGACCTTGTAGGGTGGTGCGCCCTCGCCAGCCACCGGGGGCTTGTCCACCGTGGCCACCACACCATCCACAATGTCGTCGATGTAGGTGAAGTCGCGCATCATCTGGCCTTCATTGAAGACCTTGATGGGCTCACCCGCCAAGATGGCCTTGGTGAACAGGAAGTAGGCCATGTCAGGCCGTCCCCAGGGCCCATACACCGTGAAGAAGCGCAACCCCGTGGTGGGCAGGCCGAACAAGTGGCTGTACGTGTGCGCCATGAGCTCGTTGCTCTTCTTGGTGGCGGCGTACAGGCTGACCGGGTTGTCCACCCTGTGTTGCTCGCTGAATGGCATTTCCTTGTTGCCACCGTATACGCTGGAGCTACTTGCGTAGACAAGGTGCTGCGGCGGGTAGGCGCGGCACATTTCAAGCAAATTCAAGAACCCGACCAGATTAGAGCTGGCGTACTCATGTGGCCTTTCGATTGAGTAGCGCACACCGGCCTGCGCGGCCAAATTGATTACCACATCGAAGCGGTTAGCCTCAAAAACTTCGCGAAGTCGCGCCAATTCAGACAGGTCACCCTCTACAAAGCTAAACGCAGCACTTGCTCGCAGCTCACTAAGACGCCCAAATTTAAGGTGGGGATCGTAGTATGGATTGAGGTTGTCGTACCCGACAACTTCGTCACCCCGGGCCAGCAGCCGCTGACTCAAATGCATGCCGATAAAGCCCGCGGCACCAGTGACAAGAACTCTCAACTCGATCTCCTTGTGTAGATAAAAGACCAAAACTCAGAGAAATAGCGGTTGCACCCAAAGAGAGACAATTCACCCACTCTACTAGCAGACCAGACTTAAGCTACTTACCTATCAATTGCCATTGGATACCAACGTGATTTACAAATATAAGGGCGCCCAATTCACGGAACGATCGATCTAGTGGCTGAAACAAACTGACCGCCCTTGGTTATCACCAACACAACGAACGGATCGCTCGTCGAAGTCACATGCCGACACGGTCAGCCTGAAATTGCCGCTAGCATCCAGCAAATCAAAACAAGCCACGGGCGCTAACTGCACACTCCGTCCGTGATCATCTGCGCCACTGCGAACTATTACACTGGAAAGCAAGAGCAACCCGTCACCCGCACACTTGAAGTGAGCACCATCGCCAGCGCGCCCATTGCGCCGAATCACACTTCCACTAATTGCCACCTCCGAATCCCTTATCTCAAAGCCAAACCTACCTACCGCCCTGTCAGTTACGCCACCAACTATTGTGACATTCCTAGCACCCACAAATCGCCAATTCAAGGAGTTCCATTCGCACTTGGTCCCCATAAATGTATTGTCGTTAGCGCCTCGCAGCATCTCGATGCCGACATCATTGGCATTAATCTCACATGAAATAAAGTGACTGTCCACGGCAGAACCAAGCCCAACAACACACTTCGTCGCATGACATCGCGTAAATCTTGAATTTCGCCAATACGCTCCCGCCGAGCCAAATCCATAGCGGAAGTTTGCCACCGAAACATCCTCAAAGGTTATCCCATTCATATCCCCCCTGCCGAACACATCCGTATCCCGCCTTCCCCAAAGCGAAAGTCTTTGAATAGTGTTCAATCCGGACGGCAGAAAGACATGATGGGCACGCGGCGCCAGATGAATCAGAGGGAGCCGCCCCCCATAATTTTCAGGACCGGACGGAGAGTATACGCGCCTGTAGCCAATACCAGAAATAGTAATACCAGTGGGCAGAGGCACCCCGCCAACAATATAAGCAACCCTAGCCGGCGGAATGACGACTGAATTGGCACCAGAGTGAATCGCACGATGAAAGGCATCGCTGTCGTCGGTTACTCCATCACCAGTCGCACCATAGTCCTCAACATTAACTTGACCGACACCACCAACCCGCTGCCAATGATACCCCTGCACATTCGAAGGGAAGCGCTTCCCCCAATCAACCTCCCCCTTCTCAGGCACCAGCTCAAAATACCCGCCCCCCCCGGGCATACCCGCATGATATGAGCGAACATAGGCGAGTGCCCGCAGTACACGCTCACCACCTTCTTGATCGAATCTGTATGAGGACATCTGGCCTATGAAATCAAACCACAGCACCCGAAATCCGGCAGAATCACCGACTATCGCAGAGTTAGCACCCAGATTCACCGAGGAAAGAACAAATCCAAAGAATGATCGAAATAAATCACGCCGCAGCATAATCTGGGACCTTCAGCAGAAGTAAATGTTATCCTTCGGAATTTACCTTGAACCAAGCCGGCGCACACCATTCGCACTGAGAACGCTCGATACTTCCCCGCTTGACGAAAATATCAACAGCATTGAGAAGAAGAAAAACGTACTATTCATGGAGGAAACTGACAACCCATTAAGGATCAGGATGAAAATAATAGATATCGCAGCAAGGCGACTACGTAATTTATAATACGAGACAACGTACATTCCAAGAAGCAACACCATGAGGCCTATAAGTCCATGGTCGAAGACAGCGCGCAAGACAAAAGAATGAAGAACAACTGAGAAGCAATTGCCCTCGCCAAACTCGCTGAAAAGCCGTGAGTAGAAGGCAAGCTGAATGCATGAGACATCGGACAGCGCCGTAATTGTCGGATTTCCCAGGAGCCAAGTCCCAACAGACTCCCCTCGCATCTCAGCAAGAAAGACCTGCAGAAACTTCACCCGATCGATATCATCCGCGGAAGAGTAACGCTCCGTGCGGCTTCCAACGGCGATCAAAGCAGTCAGCGACGCGAAGAATATTGCGCTGTAGCGAAAGGCCAAACTTGAACGTCTTGCCCAGATGAACAACAGGATGCTGAAAGATGCTGCTCCAGACAGCGACCCACTCGCCATGACAATAAACGCAATGCACAACTTCCTAATAGTGCCTATATCAACACCATCCACCAGGTGAAGTTTAAGCGCTAGAAATAGTGGAAGCATCAACTCAAAATTATTCTCCGCAAAGAGGCCTGGACGGGGTATCTCGAAGAGCAAACGCGCAGCAAAATACTTCAACGCCATAAGCGCGATTACACAATCCAGAACTCGGCGTAGCCCGTGACTTGAAATACCACCACCCCTATTTAGGGAAAGTACGGCTAAGTAGAAAAAGCTCTTATAGATGTAAAAGAAGTCCGACCAATCGCCATTCCTATCATCCCATGCAAATCTAATAGCTCCAACCAAAATGTAGGAGAAAGATGCGACTGAGATGATGAAAAGAAATTGGTTTGCCCTGCTCGCTCTTTGCGTCAGGAGCAAGATAAAGCAGCCGACCTCTATAGCCGCAGTGGCTGGCAATAAGTTATGGCGATAGTATGTTGCGGTCAGCTGCTCATAAGATAAGAGCCCACCAATCCCAAGGACTACAAGGAAGGCTATCAGCGCCCTCTCAACCAAGTTTAGTTTCGTGGTGCTCATCGCTTCGGACGAACGAATGAAAAGGGCTTTATAATTATCAATATTAATGCCTGCGCCAGAAACGGAAGGTACTGTACTGTGTATCGGCGCCAGAGCCGAGCTGGCTCTTTATATAAACGATACAGCGCACGGATATTCCACCTATTTACCCATCTTGGATAATACTCATTACTCTTGCTTTCGACCACCTGATCGAAGTACCCTCCACAAGTGAAAGCAAGTGCGTTGTACCCTGAGGCCCGTAGGTCTAACAAGAATTCCTCTTGAAACGGTGCACCCATCCCACACACCACAAGTTCAGGCTGATCAGAAGCAACTAACTTCCTGCAGTACTCACCTCGCTGCTCTCTACCATCAAAATAGCCCGAGCGGGTAGAGACAATCTTCAAATCAAAGACCCCTTGAAGAATTCTTCCGGCTTCAGCAGCAATGCCCTCGGCGCCCCCGACAAAAGCTACCTTGCGACCTGTTTTGCCTGCCCACATCAGTACATCTGTTGCAATTGAATTCCCATCAAAGGAAATTCTGGTTACTTCGCGCCCCTCAACAAGGGAGCATACCTTTGCCATCAGAATGCCATCGGCAAATACATAGTCGAAGTCATGAAGATGCTTTATATGTGCTTGATTTAGCTTCGCGGTTCTTACCGAGAGCGGATTGACAAAGGTAATCAAGACTGCCCTTTGCCTAGCGCTGGCTTGGTCAACTAACTCTTCCCAGTTTGGGACAGCACCCTTTACGAGTGGCAGTATTCCCGCAAGACCAGACAATTGTTTCATACAATGCTCATGCGCTATTTCGAAGCGAACGATCTGGCGGCAGTAATCAAGCGATCAGGTGCAAGACCGAAACTACCAAGGACCCTAGCCATTAGTGCCTGGACCTCATCTGAGAATGCCGAATGATACTCGGTCTTAATTATTCTTCCCAAGTCGTCAGCCTGTCTGTGCCTGCCCATGAAGTGCAGTTTAACTCGACGCCTCGAGAGATCCCGAGCAATTTCCCTCTCGAAGACGCTCACAACCTTTTTTAGATCCTTAGCTGCAGCGCTCAATATCGCGTCCCTCTCTGATTCCGGTGAGGAATCTACAAGTGCTACCAAATACTTATATCGAATTTGCTCAAGTGATTTTTCCGGGTTGTAGCTCACGCCATCCAGCCTGGCATATCTGCGGTAAAGCACCTTGTTCAAATAGATCCCACGCGAGGCCTTCAGCAGGCGATGAAAGAGATCCCAGTCTGAGCACCACTTATATCGAGTATCATATCCACCAACACCCTTCAAGTTCTCTGCCCGATACATTACTGAGCCATGGGTGAACGGCACTGCGCGCGTCAAGTCTCCATTGTCTACATATCTCTTTCTATGCGTTTCGTCCCTAAAACTATTGCCGGTCACCTCATCAATGGTTTCTGTTGCAGTAGCCACAAAGGATGCGCCCCAATCCTCGTCTAGTGCAGCCACTTGTTCAGCTAGACGGCTAGGAAAGCACTCGTCCCCAGAGCCCACAATTGCAACATAGACGGAGTCGGCAAGGTCACTATACTTCTTAAACCCCGCAGTCATTCCAATATTTTGCTCCTCTCGAAGCACCATAATTCTCGGATCACTTAGTAACTTAGCCACTCGTTGGAGCTCATTCCATGTGGAATCTGACGATGCGTCGTCCCAAACTATGGCAATGAAGTCCTCATAAGTCTGCGCAGCTAGACTGCGAAGCGTCCGTTCAACCACAGCGCTCCGATTGTGGAATGGACACAGTGCAACAACCTTTGCTTGAATCATAGTTGCGATTACCTTGCTTCGTAGAGCCTTCTTAGTGCGGCAGAAAGCCGAATCCAAATTTCCTCAAAATCAGATCGACGAGCAATGAGAAAATAGCTGGGCCTAGTTGCTGTAGCTAGAGTTAAGTAGCTTATTGCACAAACAAATGCAGCCAAGTAGCCAAACACAACTCCCAGAGATGCGTTCTTTACGGTTCCAGCCCCTGGCAAAATGTAATTTAGGCAGATCGCAACAATAAATCCCACACCATAAATCACCAAGCCAAATCGCCTGTCGCCAGTCCCCGAGAATCCAGCATATATTATCTTAGTCACCACTATTAGGGGAGATCCGATTGATAGGACAACAAAGGCAGTGAGCATATCTGCGCTAGCGCGCCCGAAGAGCAAGTGACAGACCATCTCAGCCAAAAGCGCAAAAATAACTGCAGGGACTGTGAGTAAGGCAAGCAGTAAACGAGAGATCTTAGCTATGCGCGCAACTGCGTCCCCAGGACTCTTAGCTCTCGTTGAGTCTGAGAACAACACTAAGCCAATCGCTGCGGCTACTTCGAATAGGATCTGATTTGCTTGTAGCGCCGCGAAGAAGTTGCCGGCCGCCTCCGAGCCCTTCGCCTGTTGCACACTCCACACGCCAACTCTGTCGATCGATGTAACCAAGAGGACAGCAAGCGCGAAGGTAACGCCACTTTCGATCAGAATACGGGCGTCACTTGCCGATTTCGTCAACGTGGAATCTTTGGCGTCATTGCCGCTTGGGTCCAGAACCTCTTGGCTAGGTGTATCGAACCTTCGGCTCAATCGTATTATAAAGAAGGCAACCGAGGTTGCCACCAAAAACGACTGCAGCAGAATCAAAGATGTTACCGAGAGTCCCCCACCAGCACTTGGAAACATCCATGCAACGAGTAAGCAAGCCGCAAAGAGCGCCCTTGGTAACGACTCAATTAAATTAAACGAACTGAAATCATTTAGGCCCAACATCGCGCCCTGCAACCAACCTACCAGTGTTAGCGTAATTACCCACACAGTACCTGATACGAATATGTCTATTGGGACGTTAGCCTTGTATAGCAAATGGTAGGTGGAACCAAGAACCACAATCAGTAGTAACGGGCTGGAGAGCATACTCGCACGGTAGTACTGCCCCAGCTCAATTGACCCAGAACCAAGAAGCTGCGCTCCAGACTGGCGTACGCCAAGATGCCCAATCGCAGAGATAATTGCACCAGCACTGACAACTAACCCGAAGAGTCCAAAATCACTCGCATCGAGAATTCTCGATATCAGAATTATAGAAATTAGGTTTGCACCCTTCAGGACAAACCTTCCTGATATGGTTAATATTAAATTCTGGGCGAATCTCAATTCAGAACCTTGTGAGCCGGCGAAAAAATCCCATTCTCATCGACATACCTAACCTCAGCCGCCAACAGGTGACCAGTTTCCTCGTAGACACGCGTGCGGATAATGTGTATCAGGCTCAATATGTCTGCAGAAAGCGCACCGCCGCAGTTAACTATGAAATTTGCATGCCTTTCAGAGACCTGCGCTCCTCCGACTCGATATCCTTTGAATCCCAACTCTTCAATTATCTTTCCAGGTGGGCCCACGCGCTCATACAGTGTTGGATCGCTAACGAATGTAGAACCGCAATTCGGCTGCTGCAGCGGAAACTTAAGTCGCCTCGACCTCAGAATGCTTAGCATCTCCTTCCTTGCGACCGACCGCCCAACATGGTCGTTTAGTTGCAAGGTTGCTGAAGCGATGAACTCTCCGTTGGATTGAAAGCCCGACCATCTGTGCGCAAAGCCAATTTCCCCAGGCTGCTTCTCCAGGCATTTGCCCTCTTTGTCAACTGAAGTTATGGCGGCAAGTGAACTTGAGATTGATTGTCGGCATGAGCCTCCATTCATGTAGATCAACCCGCCCAAGGTTCCTGGTATTCCGACAATATGCGCCAGATCCCGATAACCGAGGCTCATGGAGATCCTCGCAAGCCTTTGAGCGCTTACGCCCGACTCGGCGCAAATGGTATCGCGAGTTACGCGGGTTGACGCGAACCATGGCCCAATCTGAATGCACGGGCATCGCAGCCCCCTGTCCGAAAACAGAAGGTTGCTAGTGCTGCCAATGACAATTGGTGTAGTTCCTGCCCGCCGGAAATAAGCCTGGACATCCAAATAGCTAGCTATCGACTTGGGGCGTATGATAACGTCAGCGACTCCTCCAGTTCTCCATTGACTTATATCCGAGAGACGTACATTTGTATGAAGTATTTCTGGGAATCTGTTAACAAGACCCCCGATGAGCTCCTCATCCATTATCAACTCCGTTGAGCTGTAGTATCGTACGTATTTTCTTAATTCTGGATTGTTACCTGACCGCCAAGCGCCTGCATTTTTTCGACGATGTTCATATATCCCCTAGATATTTGCCAGGCGTCAGAGATCTCGGTCTCTCCGGACGCACCCAAGCCGCAGAGCATCAGCGCGGCGCCGGCTCGTAGATCTAGCGCTCGCACTTGCGCCCCTCTTAAGCCCCCCCCCTGCCCGAATATCTTCAGCATGTCGCCCTCAACTGCAGTGCGAAGACCCATTTTGGAGAGTTCTTCGGCATAGCCATATCTTCCTGGAAATCGTAGATCTGTTATCCTTGATTCTCCATTGGCGAAGGCGCCCCACGATGCCAATACAGGCTGCACATCAGAGTTTATGCCCGGATGTGGCCCGGTGCTAATTTCGATGGGATAACACTTACCGCCGCGAATGATAAGAGAGTCCTCTCCAGCATAGAATCGTGCTCCCGCAGCTCTCAAATGTGCCATTACCACTTCTAAGTCACCGAAGGGGAAACCCATAATTTCGATGTCTCCCTTGGTAATCGCAGCGGCCGCTACCCAGGTTATCGCCTCCATATTGTCGTTTATTACAGTGTGCTCGGCGCCATCCAGTTCCGAGACGCCGTGAATTTCTATTTGTTCCTGACCATGAACAAAGATCTTTGCTCCCATCTTTCGGATCATCGCAATAAGGTCAAGGATCTCTGGCCGCACATGTGGATTCCAAATTCGAGTGACGCCTTTCGCCAGAGCCCCCATTAGTATTGCGTTCTCCGTTGCGCCTGTAGATCTCAGCGATAAATGTATATCAGCACCCGTGAGTCCCGACGGAGCCTCCGCGCAAAGATAGTCTCCTTCCTCCCAGACTCTCGCCCCCAACCGCTCCATCACCATTACATGGAGGTCATATTTTCTTTCCCCAAGTTTGCAGCCCCCAGGCAGGGGAACTGAGCCTACATGATGGCGCGCTAGAAGACCGCCTAGAATGAGCAAAGTGTTTCTGATTGAACGTTTGCTCCATTCAAGGCGCGTAGGCGGCGCTTGACCCCTATCAATCGCTGAGATCTCTATTGAATCCTCATTCGTTACAACACACGATTTACCGAGGAGCTCCAGCATCTCAACGTGCAGTTCTGCGTCCAGTAGTCTCGCTGGATAGTTCTTCAGTCGAACTGTTCTTTTGGTCAATAGACTTGCCGCCAGTAGTCTAAGGGCCGAGTTTTTTGCCCCACTCAACGATACGATGCCTTCAAGTCTTGAAGGCTTAACCAAAATTCTCTGAAGTTCAGACATAATTAGTCCTTGTTAGTGAGAATACAGCGTGCCGGCGCACCTACTGCCACAGAATATTCGGTGATATCTGTTAGCACAACAGCGTTAGCACCAATTGTGACGCCATCTCCGATATTAACCCTTCCGACAACGATGGCGCCAGCGAAGATGGTTACATTACTTCCTATGACGGGATAATTGCCCTCGGCGTAGTCACCTAATCGGGCCCCGCCAAGGGTAACACCCTGATAAATGGTGACGCCTTGGCCGAGGACTACACCGTCGCCAATTACTATTGCTACAGGGTGAGGAAACTTGGTCCCTTTGGGGATCACCGCGTTCTCCGATATGAAGACACCCAGCTTCCTTTGCATTCGTAGCACCAGAAGTCTGCTTAGCTTGACCATTCCTCTAGTTTTAGCCCACCTAGGCAAAGAGAGGTAGTTCTCCAGAACTGACCCAGATCCTCCAAGCATGTGTCCTGCGATTCTTCTTATCAGCATAAGTCGCAACGAATTTTCTGTATTGTGGTTAGAAAGATTAGAGATTCGCAGTTAAATCGCGGGCCCGACGACTCCACACCATCTTTATATTAGGACTTCTTTTGCAGGCTTTGTGGAATTCTGGCGATGAAGATCCCTTGCGACAATTAGGCCCAGTTCAGCGTCACAACCGACGCCAGACTCGTCATGCATAAACAAGTTCTTTGCATTTATCTGAGTTTTTTAATCATGGGTGCTGATGCCCACCTCGCATCAGTGCTAAATAGACCAGAAGCATCACGATGTCGTCTCTGGATTCAGCTTAACTGATTTCTTATTCGCATAGTTGAATGAAGAAGTGCGCTATGTGACAGGACGCTGGTCGTAAGGGGTGAACGTAAATTTGACCGTTCAATCTCTTTACTTCCAAGGGTCGGCAGTTATCCCTTTTCTATCTAGATTCAACCTACGCATGCGGTTATGTAATTTCAGCCTGGAAAACCACAGTTAAAGCTTGCTCAACTGCTCATTATAGGTTCGCCACTTGGATTAAGAACGAAGGCGCCTTTGGCAGGCTCGTACCCCGGTTGCGTTCTGTTTGAGGACACTTCCATAGGTTATTGAATTTTCCATCAGGCACACGTCCAAGTGCATGGGACTGCAATTGAACTGCGCTAAGCACCGAGGTGCGCCACGTACGATCGCGTTTCTACCTGCGCTACCATGAGTATTCCTGGGCAGCGACTTGTTACTGCTGAGGGCGACGATTCATTCTGCTTACACCGTTACCATCACACGTCCGAACTAAGACTGCATGGGCCTTGCCTCTTGGCTTCAGTCACCGCTCGTGTGATGCAAGTCCAGAAATAGGAAAGATTCCTCGCAATGGCCTCAAAACCGTCCAGTCGCGTTACCGCAAGCACCGGTTCGAGAAATTTTTTGAAACAGTGTTATGTACTGTCCATCTTGCGCTACGAAACCAGTGTCGATAGTTAATTTGAGGGCCGTGCACATTGCTAAGCAATTCGAGGCTGGCGCTAGCCCTTTAGTTAGCTTGAAGGTGGA
This sequence comes from Ideonella aquatica, assembly GCF_018069755.1. Classification (GTDB taxonomy): domain Bacteria; phylum Pseudomonadota; class Gammaproteobacteria; order Burkholderiales; family Burkholderiaceae_C; genus Ideonella; species Ideonella aquatica. The sequence continues at coordinate 32,175 of NZ_JAGQDE010000011.1, forward strand.
GGCTAGCTTTGGGGCAGTGGTCCGGCTAGCTCGCGATTAAGGATTCCTTTATCAATTCTTACTCGCCCTGTACATGACAATTAACTCTAATGAAATTTGAAGTTTGAATACTTCGTACCGCTGCGCTATTTACTACTTCACGTGTACCGAGTACCAATCAGGGCGGCAATCTATCGGACAGTCAGGATGCGCCAATTCTCCCCAGAACAAGGCGACATTATTAGCTACGGCCTGGGTCTATCACATCGTCCTTCGCGGCGTAGCCAGCACCTGTGTAGTTGTAACCATAATCTGCTTGATAATAGCTGTGGTACCTTCCTGCTTTATTCATGTCCAGCTGGTTGAGCACCACGCCCAGCATCTTGGCGCCTGCACGTTGCAACCGGGTGATGCTCTTGCGCACCATGGGGGTGGGCGTGCTCATGGCCTTGGCCACCAGGATGGTGCTGGTGGCCAGCGGCGCCAGCACCAATGCCTCAGACACCAGATCAACCGGCGGAGAGTCGATGACCACGATCTCAAATTGCCCGGTCAGCTGAGCAAGGATGGCCTTGAAGCGCTCAGACAGCAGCAGCTCCAGCGGGTTGGGCGGCAAGTCACCCACGGGCATCACCAGTAGGGTGGAATCGGCCACGGTGTGCAGGCATTCGTCCAACGTGGCATCACCAGCCACCAGATTGGCCAGACCCTTCAGGCCGGGCGCCAGGCCCAGGCGGCGGGCCACCTGGGGGCGGCGCATGTCGGCATCAATCAGCAGGGTGCGGCGGGTTTGGGCGTGGGCAAGGGCCAGGTTGATGGACACAGTGGTCTTGCCCTCACCCGGGATGGTGCTGGTCACCAGCAGGCTCTTTTGCGGTTGGTCAATATTGCTGAGCAGCACGCCGGTGCGGGCGGTACGAATGGCTTCGGCATGAGCAGACTGGGGCTCGTGCAGGAACAGCAGGGCCATGGCCGCCTGGTCATGCGCTTGCAGGCTGGGCAGCACAGTCAGTGTCGGCAGGCGAAGGCGCGCCTCGGCATCATCGCCACCCTTGATGGTGTTATCCAGCTTATCCATCAACACCGAAACGAGTGATCCAAGCAACATTGTCATCAACGACGCCAGCGCCACCATTTGAAGCTTCTTGGGGCGTACCGGACTTTGCGGCGCGACGGCGGCATCAACTACACGGCCTATAGCAGCCTGCACCTCGCCGGCCACATCCGTCTCTTTAGCGCGATTGACGAACATGTTGTACAGGTCGCGGTTGGATTGCACCTCGCGCTCCAGCACGGCCAGCTGGAATTCCTCCTTGTTGACCTCGGCCACGCCGCTGCGGGCGGCGCCCAGGGCGCGCTCCAGGCTTTGCTCGGTGGCGCGGGCGGCGCTGTATTCACGGGTGACGGCGTCCACCGCGGCCGCCTGTTGCGTGCGCAGGGTGAGCTGGGCGGTGTCCAGCTCGGCCTGCAGTTGCAGCAGAGCGGGGCTCTTGGCGCCCTGGGTTTCAGACAGCTGGGCCTGGCGTTGCAGCAGGTCATTCACCCGGGCCTGAGCCTGGATGACGGTGGCGTCGCGGGCCACCCAGGGCACGCCGGAATAGTTGCCCTTGGGGGCGGCCTGCACCTGCTGGTAGGCCGATTCCAGTTGTAGCCGGCGCGCGCGCGCGTCCACCAGCTGGGCGTTGGTGCCACCTACCTGCTGGCCCGCCAGCGTTTGGGCCGATCCGCCCAGGCTGACAATGCCCTTGCTTTGGCGGTAGTCCTGCAGGTCTTGCTCGCTCTTGGCCAGCGCGTCACGCAGGGCGCCTAGGCGGTCTTGCAGGAAGCCGCTGGCCTGCTGGCTTACCTTGAAACGGGCCTCGCGGTCGTTCAGGATGTAGTTGTCGGCCAGGGCATTGGCCAGCCGCGCGGCCAGGGCTGGGTCAGCGCTATCAACGTTCACTTTCACCAGTTGGCTCAGGCGCACCGGCTCCACCGTGGTGGCTTCCATCAGCGTTTTGGTGGTGGCGGCCACCAGGGCGGCCTCGTCTTGGCCATCCAGGCGGGTGATGCCCAGGGCCTGTTTGAGCGTTCCCACCACGCCATCGCTGCCGCGCAGGGGGTCAAACTCGGGGTGCTGCCACAGCTTCAGGACGCGCACGGTGCGCTCGGCCACCTCGCGGGATTTGAGGATCTCAACCTGCGTTTGGTAATGCTCTTTGACCTGGGCGCCGGCGCTGTAGATGTCTTGAATGGACACCAGCTTGCCAGGGCCCGATTCAATTTGCACCGTGGCCGTGGCCTGGTAGATGGGCGTCATGGCCAAAGACACGGCGCCGGCCACCACGGCGGCCACGCCGGCCAGGCCCAGGATGGGCCACTTGCGCTTTTTGATGCTGCGCCAGTGCTCCAGCAGCTCCAGCTTGTGTTCGTCGCTCAGCTGAAAGCCGATGGGCTGGAAGGCGGCGGGGTCGGCCACGTCAGTGCGGGCGGGGGTGGGCGGCAGGCTGGGCAGATTCATGGACATGACTTCGGATGCGCCGCCCCAGAACTTCAGGGGGCGACACCTCAGGGCCCGCAGGCAGTGCCTGTGGCCCGAGATGGGGACGAGAACCTGGCCAGGGCGCCCCACCGCCAAAACGTGGGCCACACAGGGCCCACACGGCGTGGCCAGGGCGCTCCTGACCGCAGATGACGCAGGGAACAGCACCAACGTAGTGCGCCATACCCTCGCAAACCCTGAATGATCGCATGGGCACCGCGCTGGCGGGGCGGGTACACCGGAGGAACCTGTGGGTTCAGGTGGCAGACCGCACGGGTTGGGTGGTGTCTTGCGCGGCCTTGCTGGGTTCGGCCTGCACGCTGACCAGGCCGATCAGGCCCAGGGCCAGCACGGCCACCAGGGCCAGTTTGGCGTTTCTCATGATGTACTTCCCTCTATTGACTTCGTTGGCTGCCGGCCAAAAGCCACAGCGTTACCGAAGTTAGCAATTGCCGGGCCAGCCGACCATCACTTGAATGGAGGAGGTTGGGGCCATTCAATCGTCACAGCCGTGACTTAGTTCACGGCCAGGCGGGCCCGGCTGGACGGCGCGGCTCAGTCGCCGCCAAACAGGTCGCGGGTGTAGACCTTGGCCTGCACGTCGTCCAGCTCGGGCACGTGGCGGTTGGCCACGATCAGGTCGGCCTGGACCTTGAAGGTGGCCAGGTCGCGCTCCACGCGCGAGTTGAAGAAGCTGCTGTCGGGCAGTGCGGGTTCATAGACGATGACCTCCACGCCCTTGGCCTTGAGCCGTTTCATGATGCCCTGGATGCTGCTGGCGCGGAAGTTGTCAGAGCCGGCCTTCATGATCAGGCGGTAGATGCCCACCACCTTGGGCTGGCGCGCCAGGATGTCTGACGCCACAAAGTCTTTGCGGGTGGTGTTGGACTCGACGATGGCGTGGATCAGGTTTTGCGGCACATCGCGGTAGTTGGCCAGCAGCTGCTTGGTGTCCTTGGGCAGGCAGTAGCCACCGTAGCCAAAGCTGGGGTTGTTGTAGTGGCTGCCAATGCGCGGGTCCAGGCACACGCCGTCGATGATCTGGCGGGTGTCCAGGCCGTGGCTGGCGGCGTAGGTGTCCAGCTCGTTGAAGTAGGCCACGCGCATGGCCAGATAGGTGTTGGCAAAGAGCTTGATGGCCTCGGCCTCGGTGCTGTGGGTCAGCAGCACAGGAATGTCTTGCTTGATGGCGCCCTGGCGCAGCAGATCAGCAAAGCGCTGGGCGCGCTCGCTGCGCTCGCCCACCACAATGCGTGAAGGGTGCAGGTTGTCGTACAGGGCCTTGCCCTCGCGCAGAAACTCGGGCGAGAAGATCAGGTTGGGCGTGCCCAGCTCTTGCGCCAGCTTGGCGGTGTAGCCCACGGGCACGGTGCTTTTGATCACCATCACCGCGTTCGGGTTGATGGCCATCACGTCCTTGACCACGGCCTCCACGCTGCGGGTGTTGAAGTAGTTGGTCTCGGGGTCGTAGTCGGTGGGGGTGGCAATCACCACAAACTCAGCGTCGGCATAGGCCTGCTGCTTGTCCAGCGTGAACTGCAGGTTCAGGGGCTGGTGGGCCAGGTAGTGCTCAATCTCGGCATCAGCAATCGGGCTGCGGCGCTGGTTGAGCAGGGCCACCTTGGCGGGATCAATGTCCAGCGCCACCACGGTGTGGTGCTGGGAGAGCAGCACGGCGTTGGACAGGCCGACGTAGCCGGTGCCGGCAATGGCGATCTTGGTCATGGGCAGGAAATTGGTGAAAGAGATGCGCTAACTGGCCGGGATTGTCGGCTACCTTGCTGACAGGCCAAGCGAGTGGCGTGCCAGGGGTGTGCCAGCGGTGTGGCGCTGGTGGTAACGCGAGGCTGCGCAGGGCTGGTCGGCCCAGGGCCGTGCACCATGACCCGCCAACAGGCTTGGACAGCGCGCTAGATGGGCGGTCGCAGCCGCAATTCGGGCATCGGCTCTGCGCGGTACGGGCCGAACTGATCCTCCAGGCTGGTCAGGCGGGCTTCCAGGTCGCTCACGGCCTGAACGGCTTGCAGCAGTGCATCGCGCTCACTGGTGGTCAGCATGCGTCCGGCCGGGTCGCCGGTGGCCTGCTGTGTCGGGTCGGGGGCGCTGGTGCTGCGCGGGTAGCGCGGCGTCAGCGGCCAGCTGCGGGTGGCCTCGTCCAGCAGCGCGGCCAGGTCCTGGCCGGTGCTGCGGCTGCGCACGGCCTCGGTATATCGGGCCAGGTGACGGCGCAGCGCGCGCAGCTCCACCACCGCCCGCACATAGGTCTGTTCCTGCCAACCACGGCTGGGCCGCCCGTCGGCTTGGGGGGCAAAGCGCTTGAGCAAGCGGTCAGCACCACGGGTGCCATACCTGTGGGCGATGCGCATGATCACGTCGCCACGCATGGCGATGTTGAGTTGGCCCTCGCCGCGCTTGAGGGCGATGCGCAGCACGCGGTTGCGCACGATGGGCAGGCGTCCGGCGACGCGGTCGTTCCAGTCCTTCATCGTCAGCACCATGCCCAGGACAACGCCCAGCAGGCGGCTGAACGCGCCGCGTTCGGGAATGCGCCCGGTGTTGGGATCGGGCTTCTCGGCGCCCGGAACCTCGCGCTGCCAGTTGTCGGCCTGACCCTCGCGGTGGGTTTCTGGCAGCCAGATGGCGTCGTCCTTGTAATCCTGCAGCCGGCGATCCAGGAGCAGCGCAAAGGTGGGCCAGCGCGGATGGGCGCGGTCAAACAGGTGGACCGGGAAATTGGCGCACAGGCCGCCGTCGGCCAGCAGGCAGCGGCGCAGGGCTCGCCGCGGACCGGCGTCGGCGGAGCTGGCCTGTGCCTTGTCCGGGCGCGAGGTCTCGTAGTCCATGGCGTACACCGGCACCAACTCGAACAGCAACGGAAAGCACAGGCTCAGCCGGGCCGCCACCACGATGGGCATGTCGGCCGTGGGCAGCTCGCGCAGTGCGCTGGCCGGCACCTCGTGCCGGGGGCCGCCGGCGTGGGGGCCGACGCGCACCGGCGGGGGCTCCTGGTCATCGCTGCCGGACCGGGGGGCGTAGGGCACGGCAATCCGGTCCAGGGCGCGCATCAGGGCGGGCGGAAAGATGCGCGCCCACTCTTCCGGCAGGTAGTACAGGCGGGTCAGCGGCTCATCCAGCGGCAGGCGCACCGGGCGGCCCTGGGTGACGTTGCTGGTGAACATGGTCAGTCCGATGCCGGGCTCGTCGGGCGGCCCGCCATCGGGGCGTGGCCCAGGCCCGGGGCGGCCGCCGCGCGGCGCGGCCCACAGCTCGGCGAAGCTCAGCGGCGGGTCGTCCTCGCCGCGCCCCGCCGACAGCTGCACGCCGCGGTGCATCCACTCGACCAGCGCCTCCGAGCGGCCATCCTGGCTGTTGCCGGGACACAGGCCGTAGTCGTTGTCGGCCAGCGCCCGAAGGTCACGCAGGAACAGCAGCACCGCCAGCAAGGCCACCAGGGCCAGGCCCACCGCCAGCAACGCCACGCCCCCAGCCAGTGCCTGCAGCGGGAGCCAGCCGTGTACGCGCGCCAGCAGCCAGGCCGCCACCGGGCTGCCGATCAGCACCAGGCACAGTGGCAGCCACCAGCCGTAGACCGTGGCCACGGTCCGAAACAGCCAGGTCACGCCGCCCTTGACGTCGGAGGAGAACTCCTTGTCGGGCGGCACAGGCTGGCCATAGCGCTGCACGGCAAGCACGAACAACTTGAACAGGCGCCGCACCGGCCGGCGTGGCTGGAACAGGCGCAGCATCAGGGCCTCGCCACGCTCGTTTTCCTGGGCCAGGTCGGCCGGCATGCGGCGCAAGGCCTCGAACGAGCGGTGGACGCCGTGGCAGCGGCCGTACTCGGCGGCGGCGGCCACGGTGGCCGCCACCGCCCCCACCGAGTTGCCGCCTATGTGGCGGAAGCGGTAGTGACGCGCCAAGCCCACCAGCGCCCAGGGATAGACCACGCCGCTGGCCACACCGCCGTTGAGCACCAGGTCGCAGAACTGATCCGCGGGCGGCTCTTCGTCCACCGGCTCAGGGATGTTGGCGTAGCTCTGGGGGTCGAACACCGCAGCACGGTCGCGCCAGAGCCAGGCCCAGCGCACGCTCATAGCCAGGGCCCCCGGTCCTCGGCCCGCACAAAGTCGTTGGTCAGCAGGGTGGTCAGCGCGCCGGCACTGGGATACCACGCATACATCAGGCCGCGCGGCCGGACGAACACCTTGAAGCCCTCAAGCCAGACATCGCGCCAGCCCGCCATCGGCAGCAGCAGCCGGGCTGAGGGGTCGTCGTGCGGACCGATCAGCGGATCGAGCGCCCGGTCGTCCAGGTCGCGGCCCGGCGGCGAGGCTGCAACCCACTGGCCCAGCAGTTCCTCGAACTGTGACTGCAGGTCAGCGCAGAAGAAGTGGCCCAGCTGACCGCGCTCGATACCATCGGTGGGCAGTTGCTCCCAGCAGGCCGGGCCAAAGGGCACGCTGCGGCGCAGCAGCGGCCGCGGACGCCATGCGCCGTCGGCATCGGGCCGAGACTGCAGGCGTCGCACATGCGAGCCGAAGGGGCAGCCCTGGCCAAGGCTGTCGGCTTCCTCGTAAAGGGCCGGTGTTGTGGACGAGGCCTTGGGGCGCAGCAGCTGCAGGGCGTAGGCGTCGCGCTTCTTCCAGCAATCGGCACGCGACTCACAGTCCTGTTTGCTGCAGAAACTGCCCCGCGACGGGCAGCTTGGCGCGATCGTGCCGGGCTCGATGCGCCGGCCGTCTGGCCAGCGGCCGCTGAGCTTGGCCTTGATGAGCTGGCGCGCCGTGGCGAGCGGCTCGTCCTTGCCCAACAGCACCAGCAGTTCATCGGCCCAGCGGGTGACCGCCTGCTCGAAGGCCACCACGTCCTGCACGGCCGGACGGAACGCGCCGAAGCTGGCGTTGCGGAAAAACTCGCGCACGGCGCTGGGGGCGCGCGGCAGCGCCCAGCGGTTGATCCGCATGTCGTCGGGATGGCCCAGCAGCAGCGCGCCGGGCGCGTGCTGGCGATGGTCGAGCGCCTGCTGGGCGGCGGGGATGTCGGCGAGGGGCTCGATGGCGATGTCGCTCAGGTCGTCGCGCAGGCCGAAGTGGGCCCAGCGCCCCTCCTGGCCGCTGGGCGGCGGCAGGTGTGCGCCCCGGATCAGCGCCACAAAGGGCGGCGCACTGGCGGGGGTGGTCTTGAGCGCCAGCCACGCATCACGCAGCGAGCAGGCGGTCGTCTCGACCAGGTGCGCAGGTCCGTGCAGCGTCACCAGCACATGGGCACGGTCGAGGGACAAATCAGGCCAGTCCTCCTGGGGTGGCTGCTGGTTGGCGATGCCATCACCCACGGCCGCACGCCGCGCGGGCGCCCCGGCGGCGAAGGACGGCGCCAGGCTGCGGAAAACGCGCAGGTACTCGTCAGGAACCTTCAGTGCCTCCAGACCCGCACAACTGAAGCCGATGCTGCAGGTCATGTCGCCCTGAGGGCGGGCGCCATGGCTGATCGGCTGCGATCGCAGCAGCCTGGCGGCGTCATGCGCCCGCCCGGCGGGCACCTGCAGTACGACGTGTCGCACCTCGGCCCCGGCGGGGCGGCGCAGCAGCACCGACTGGACGTCGGGGAAGGCTTCAGAGGCTCGGCGGTTCATCGCGCGTCCTTGGCGTCAACGGCGGCACATCGGCACGTCGCGGTTGGGATAGGCGCTGTACAGGTAGCCGGCCAGCGGTGCCCGGTTGAAGCGCTTGACGGTGGCGATGAATTCCTCGGGGAACGCGCTGACGGGGTGCGGCGGGGCGTCCTCCAGGTGTTCGAACAAGCCGTCGAAGAGATCGCCAGCGCGCAGCGCGAAGTGGTAGAGGTAGGGCTCAAGTTCACCGTTGTAGATGGTGCGCAGGATCAGCTGGGTGTCGTCGTCGCTGAACTCGAACCACGCGAAATGCACACCGCCGAAGCTGGTCAGCAGGTGCTCGATGCGAGGCACGGCAGCGGCAATCAGGCGGCGCAGCTGGGCGACATGCTCGGCCCGCGGCGACTTCACGCGCATCGAGACAATCAGGTTGCGCTGGGCTCGGCTGCGTACGCGCTTGTAGGTGAGCGGCAACTGTGTGCAGGCCACACCCCACAGGCGCTGCATGGGGAAGTCATCGCCGGTGAGCGGATCGATGCGGCGCGCCAGACCCGGCAGGTGCAGCACCCGTTTCACCAGCGCGGTGATCAGCGGCAAGGCCAGGTCCTTGCCCAGGCACGGGTGCGCCGCCTGGCCATGGGCGGTGTGACCCCAGGCATGGGCGCAGACCTGCGCGCGCGCCTGCTCGACGTGCCGGGCCACGTCGAGCAGCAGCAGGCAGTCGTCGCCATCGGGGATGCGGGTGCCCGTTGGCAGTTGCTGCGCGCCGATGGTTCGGCGCGGTAGCACCGGCAGCGGCGGTTGCTGGGCGACCAGGTCTGCCACCTGAGCGGCCAGTGCCGCGGCGCTCATCTCGCGAAGCTCGGCCAGGCGTGGCGCCTGGCCAGGCGTCAGCAGCTGATCAACAACCTGGCAGACGGCCGTCTGGAGATTGCCCAGCGTGCCGGCGATCAGCATGGCGCAGACCATGGCGCGGTCGTGGCCTGACAGCGGGCTGGCCACCTCGGGCAGTTGCCGCAGCAGCGGCTGACCCAGCAACTGCAGCGACAGGTGATCCAGCGGCTGGACCCCCACAGGCGTGCGCGCAAGATCGGGCGGGCCAAAGCGCCGCGCCGCGCGCCGCAGGCTGTCGTACTCCTCGACCAGCGCCGAGATGCGCGTGATCAGCGCGGCCACGGCGCGTTGCCCCTCGGGCACGGTGGCGGGCTCGCTGACGAAGTGGCGCCCGATGGCGACGTACTGCAGCGCCCGGTAGGTGGCCTGCGCGCTGCGCTCCAGCAGCCCGTGGTCCTGGAAGCCAAAGCCGAACACGATGCCCATGTAGCGCAGCGCGGCCTGGCCGGCCCAGGCGGCCAGATCAAAGTCGTCCTGCGTCAGCGCCAGCAGCGCCGACTGCTCCACCGCCCTCTCAGCCGCCTGGGCCCACAGGACGGACGGCTGACATTGCAACAGTTGGCGCACGAAAGCCTGCTGCTCGGCATGCTCCGGGCCGGCTGACGGGTCCCGGGCCAGCAGGAAGGCGCCGCCGCCCAGCTCAGCGTAGGGCAGGTTGCTGAAATGCTGCGGCTGGGTCAGGGCGTGCTGGATGTCCTGGACGTCGGTGATCAGCCAGACGCGCCGGAAGCCCTGCGGCGGCCGATCCCCCAGTGGCGGCGCCGGATCGTCGCGGCGGTGGACGCGGCTGGGCAGGCTGTAACACGGGTCTGACCTGAGCGCTGTGATCAGCGCCGGGTGGTCATCGGGATCGCACCAGTGATCGAAGAAGCGCCGGTTGCGCTCTTCGTCGAGCTGATCGCTGGGCAGCTGGTTGAGGCACTCCAGCAGGCGATTGGCATCGAAGGGCGGTCGATCGTGGCGTCTCATGCGGGCTCCCAGGGGACAGGGTGTCGGGATTCAAAGGCTGCGCCTTGCGACCAGGCGGCCTGGGCCTGGAGCGCCCAGCGGTGGTCGCGGCAGCGGGCATGGCTGCGGCCTACCTGATGCAGGGCAAGGTCGAGCAGCGCAGCGGCCTGAGTGCAGCGGCCCTGCGCCGCATGCCAGGCGCCCAGCGACAGGGCGCAGCGCAGTGCCAACCCGGGCTTGGCATGCCGCTGCGCCAGCCGCAGCGCGCGCGCCAGCAAGCCGCCTGTGGTGGCGGTGTCGCCGCGCTGCCAGGCGTGCAGGCCCACCAGACGGCGCAGCTCGGCGTGGTAGTACAGCTCTCGGATGTCGCGGCTGACGCGCTGGGCCTCGTCCAGCAGCGCACCGGCCCCGGCGGTGTCGCCCAGGCGCAGCAGGATCTCGGCCCGCGTCATCAGGTAGGTGGCGCAGGAGATCCGGGCGCCGCCGCCGGTCCACAGCGCGTAGCCACGGTCCATGTCCTGGGCGCCGATGTCCACCTGGCCCCGGTCAGCCGCGAGCTGGCCGCGCACCATCCAGGCGTGAGCCAGCCAGACCTCGAACTGGCCACGCTCGCAGACATCGACCGCCTCGTCGGCGTGGGCAATGGCCGCCGCGGTGTCGCCGCACAGACGCTTGATGCTGGCTGCAAAGCCCAGCGCGACACCCAGGCTGAACGGGTGGTCCAGCGCGCGGGCGTGCGCCAGCAGCTGGTCCAGGCGATCCAGGGCGTCGCCGGCGCGTCCCAGCTCAAACAGGATCCAGGCCGAGTAGCCCAGGCACATCACCGCCGGATCCTGCACGGCGCTGCGCGGACGGGCCATGCCGCGGTAGTGTTCCAGGCAGGTTTCGAAACCGTCCAGCGCGTGTCGCCAGTGGCCGCGGTGGAAGCGCACATTGGCCTGTGCCCAGTGGGACTGCAGCGCCAGCAGCGGATCGCGATGCCAGTCGGTGGCGGCCACCGCTTGGTCGGCAATCTGGCTGGCACGCCGCAGGTCGCCGCGCATGACATAGCAGGCCTCCAGGCCCAACTGGATGCGGGTGAGGACCGCAGCGTCGTCCTGGCCCTTGGCCAGGACTTCGGCCTCGCGGTAGGCCTGTTCCACCTCGGCACTGCCGTAGCCCTGCAAAGCCAGCAGCGCCGCGGCCACGAGCTGCTGGGCGCGGGTGGCAAAGCGCGCGCGCACCAGCGGGTCGGACAGCTCGCCCGCCAGTGAGAGGCTGCGCCGGCCGAGCTCCACCGCCTCGCGGTAGGCCTGCCGGGCCGCCGCGCCGCGCGCAGCGGCAAACCAGGCGCGGCGCGCCTCGTCCAGCCGGCCGGCGGCCTGCAGGTGGGCAGCGATCAGCTCCGGCCGCTCACGCGGGATTTCCGGCGATACCGCCTCGATCAGGGTGGCGATCAGGCCATGCAGACGTTCGCGGTCGGCCGTGGGCGTGGACCGGTAGGCCACATCGCGGATCAGGGCGTGGCGGAACCGATAGCCCGGCTGCGCGCCGCTCAGGGGCAGCAGAAAGCCAGACTCCAGCAAACAGTCCAGGCTGCCCTGGCGCCGCGCCTGCCGCACGAAGGGGTCGTCCAGCTCCAGCAGCCGCGCCACGTGGTCGGCCCGGCATTCGCGCCCGAAGACCGACAGCAGCTGCGCCATGGCACGGTCCAGGCCCAGCTCGTCCAGGCGCGACACCAGCAGGTCCTCGAGTGTGGCGGGCAGTTCGTCGAGGGCCTCGACGCCCCGCTGCTGCAGCATGCGCAGCGATTCTTCGAGGAACAGTGGCACGCCCTCGGCACGATCGATGATGCGCTGCAAGACCCAGGCCTGCGCACCGCCAAGCTCGCGGGCCAGTTCACGCATGGCCTCGTCGGGCAGGCCGCGCAGCGTCAGCTCGTGGGCGCCGGCCACGTGGAGCCTGGGGGCGCTGCCGGTGCGCTCGCCCAGGACCACCACGCGGGCTTGTGGGGCCGCGCCTTGACGCAATCGATCCAGGAGCTGCAGGCTGGACGGGTCGATCCAGTGGGCGTCATCGACCACCAGGCAGCAGGGTGCGGCAGCGATGATCGCCTGCAGGCAGGCCAACAGCACCGGACCCACGCGCTGGTCAGCAGGCGCCGGCTCCAGCGCGTCGGCTGTGGGCACCAGCAGCCGCACCAGCTGTTCGACCTGCTCGGGCGCGGACTCGCCGACCGTGTGGTTGACCAGCCGGCGCACGGCGGGCATGGACGCATCGCTGCCGATGCGCCAGTGCTCGCGCAACAGGTCAATGATGGCCGCAAAAGGGCTGCGCTCGGCCAGCGGGTGGCCGCTCAGGCGCAGGCAGCCCAGGCCACGCTGACGCACGACCTGGCTGAACTCGGCCAGCAGGCGTGACTTGCCCAGGCCGGCTTCGCCGCGCACCAGGCACCACTGGGGTCCGCTGTGCTGCGCCTCGTCGAGCAAGCGGCTCAGCGTGTGAAGCTCCTGGCCGCGCCCCACAAAGCGGTGCGCGCCGCCATGCACGACGCCCTGCAGCGCCACCACATCGGTCAGGCGGTACAAGGTGGTGCTGATGCCGAAACCCTTGATGGGCACGTCTTGCGCGTGGATGTCCAGCACGAACTCCGGCCCCACCCTGGGCAGGGTGGCCGGGGCGACGACGATCTGGCCCGGCTGGGCGTGTTCGCGCGCGCGTGCGGCGAGATGCACGTCGGCGCCATAGGCCAGACGCGCATTGATGGCCACCTCTCCCGATGCCACGCCGATGCGCACCTTCAGCCCCAGGCGGTCGAGGGTCTGGCTGAGCCGCCAGGCGGCCATCAGCGCACGCTTGGCCGCTCCTTCCACGGCACGAGGAAATCCGAAATAGGCCATCAGGCCGTCATCGCCCTGCGGCATCTCGAGCGTGCCGTGGAAATGCTCGGTCACCTCGCGGCAATGGCGGTAGTAGGCCTGCATGGTCTGGCCGTAGCGCTCGCCCTTTTCGCTGTTGACCAAGGGCGTGGAGTCGACAAGATCGATGCTCAGCGCCGTCACCGGACGCCACGCCTGCTCTGCGTCATCCAGCAGGCCTTTGGCGTCGCCATACAGCCGACAGCTGTCGAGCGGCAGGCCCAACTGCTTCAGTGAGTGCTCCAGCGCCTGGGAGAACCACAGCGGGTCTCGCCAGTGGCTGCGCAGAAGCGTCTCCAGCAAGCTGCGCTGAGCGGGTGGCCACTGCTCGTCGACCACCACCAGCGGCCGCCCCTGCGACTGCGCCTGGGCCACGGCCACCAGGTGACCAGGGGCGTTGGCGGCGCGCGTGACCACCAAACGGGGCGCATCGGCGGCCACGGCATCCGGCAGCCCGACGTCGGTGATGTAGCGCGTGATCGCCCGGCCGGGCAGGCCGAGCTGGGTCCATTCGCGCTCCCAGGGCCAATCGTCCAACGCGGCGGGCAGTTGCAGGCTGAGTCGGTCTCCAGGGTGCTGGCAGAGGACCTGGCCCACCGAGTCCGGCAGTGCCCGTTGATGGGGTGCCGGCCAGGGGGCGTGGCCAGTGATCATCCGGGTGCGGCCGTCGCTCAACCAGACACGCAGACCACCGCCGGGCGCCTGGTCCAGGCTGAGCAGCCAATGGACAGGGGCATGGCGGAAATGGGCCGCTACAGCACCCGCGGACGCACGATCGACAGCCGTGTCCATGTTGACGCGCCCCCCTCCCGTGGGTCCGACGATCGGCCCTGCATCTGACGCCAGACCATTGTGCTGCCGGCGGGTGGGGAGCGCGCAATTGGGGCCGGTCCGGAGGATCGACCGGCAGCGCCCCGCACCAACCCAGGGCCTGGCCGCTTGTTCGAGGGCGTGTGCTTGCCCGGGAGATCCCTCTCCAGTGGGATCGACGAGCTGGGGGCGCCTGGGCCAGACTGCCTGACCGACAAGCACAAGACAAGGGCAGGGACATGGAATTGCTTCACCACGGCGCCACCCGCGGCGTCACCGGCTCGTGCCACCAGTTGCTGGCCGATTGCGGCCGCTCGGTGCTGGTGGATTGCGGGTTGTTCCAGGGCGCAGAAACCTCCTCCGACGGCAGCGCTGGCGCGGGGCGGCTGGACGTGGGCTTTGCGCTGCAGGGCGTGCAGGCGCTGGTGCTCACGCATGTCCACATTGACCACGTGGGGCGCGTGCCGCAGCTGGTGGCGGCGGGTTTTGAGGGGCCCATCCTGTGCAGCCAGGCCTCGGCCGAGCTGCTGCCGCTGGTGCTGGAAGACGCCATGGAAATCGGCTTTGCGGCCGAGCGCCATCTGGTGGCGCCGCTGCTGGCGCGGCTGCGTCAGCGCCTGCAGCCGCTGCACTACGGCCGCTGGCACACGCTGTGGGACGACGCCCGCGGCCAGCTGATGGTGCGGCTGCAGCCGGCCGGCCACATCCTGGGCTCGGCCTTTGTAGAGCTGGACCTGCGCGAGCCCGGCCGCACCTCGCAACGCATCGTGTTCTCGGGCGATCTGGGCGCCACCGACACGCCGCTGCTGCCCGATCCCGCCCTGCCGCGCGGCGGCGCCGATGTGCTGGTGCTTGAAAGCACCTACGGCAACCGCCTGCACGATGACCGGCGCCAGCGCCGCCAGCGCCTGCAGGCCGTCATTGAACGCGCGCTGGCCAACCGCGGCACGGTGCTGATCCCGGCCTTCAGCATTGGCCGCACGCAGGAGCTGCTGTACGAGCTGGAAGACATCGTCCACACCCAGCGCCAGCAGCCCGCGGCGCCGGGGCTGGCCTGGGGCGACCTGGCCGTGGTGGTCGACTCCCCGCTGGCGGCCGATTTCACACGCGGCTACGCGCGGCTCAAGGCCTACTGGGACGATGAAGCCCGGGCCCAGCTGGCGGCGGGGCGGCACCCGCTGGACTTCTCGCAGCTGCAGACGGTGGGGCCGCATGACCAGCACCTGCAGGTGGTGAACCACCTGGCGCGCACCGGCGAGCCGGCCATCGTGATTGCCGCCAGCGGCATGTGCGCGGGCGGGCGCATCGTGAACTACCTGAAAGCCCTGCTGCCCGATGCCCGCCACGACGTGCTGCTGTGCGGCTACCAGGCGGTGGGCACGCCGGGCCGGCGCCTGCAGGAACAGGCGGGCCGCGCCCCGGACCCGTCCGCCCGCGTTGACCTGGACGGCCAGACCGTGCCCATCCGCGCCCATGTCCACCTGCTGGGCGGCTACTCGGCCCACGCCGACCAGGCCCAGCTGCTGGCCTGGGTGGCGGGCCTGCCGCGCCCGCCGCGCCAGCTGCGCCTGGTCCACGGCGACGCCACCGCCAAGGCCATGCTGGCCGGCCTGCTGCGCCAGCGCTACCCCGGCACCGAGGTCCTGATCCCGGGTTGATGTGCAAAAAGTGGGTAGAAACCCCTAGCCCTAGGGGGCGACGGCCGGCCTCCATGATCTCTATGCTGCATTGCAACAACCCTGGCATTGAAAGGACCTGCAATGAAGCGCGTCTCATGGGGCAAACTGCCGGTGCTGCTGATGGGTCTGGTCATGATGCACAGCAGCATGGCAGCCGACGGAACCCTCCCCAGCACCTCTGATCTGGACACCCTGCTGGCCGGCCTGGCCGCGGGCGTGCTGGCCGTGGGGCTGATGCTGCGCCGGCTCAAGCGCTGAGCCACCAGCGGCGCCTGGCCGGGCTCGGTAGGTGCAGCACCCACCGGCCATCAAGGCCCTTGCGGCACAGCTCGCGCGGGCGGCAGGCGACCACCACGCCAGGATCGAACACGCGGCGCGCGGCGTTCAGCTGCGGCCTCATGCAGACCGTGCCGGCCACCATGACGTGCCGGACCTGGGCGCCGGTCAGGCCCCGGGGAACACGCAGATCTGTGCATTCCACCACCCCCATCCGCTCAAGGCGCCCGCTCGCCCGCCGATGAAGCCGTCTTGACGCGCGTCTCGTTCCGGAGGCGCGCCCGGATGGTGGGTGGCAGCAATGCGGCAGACGAATCGGCGCGACAGCGCCCGCTTGGGCGGTGGGGCCCGGCGGTGGCAAGGATGGGTGGGTGCGGGGCTGCTGGCGCTGCTGGCCGGCTGCGGCGGGGGTGACCCGGCGGCCACCGAGGCCACCGAAGCCACGGCCGATCCGGCACAGGCCGCGGACAGCACCACCGTCAGCACCTTCGAGGTGGCGCAGGCCGCCACCCCGGCCCAGCCCACCATCCGGGCCGACGCCTTCCGGCTGCTGACCCAGGCCAGCTTTGGGCCGACCGAGGCCGAGATCCAGCGCGTCATGAGCATCGGCCCGGCCGCCTGGATCGACGCGCAGATGGCGCTGCCGGTGCAGGGCTCGCACCTGTCGCGCTGGCTGGCGGATGACGCCGCGGCGCGCGCCCGCAACCCGGGTCTGACGGCCGGCGGGGCGTCGGTGGCCTCGTCCTTCTACCAGCAGGCGCTGTTCGGCCAGGACCAGCTGCGCCAGCGGGTGGCCTTTGCGCTGTCCGAGATCATGGTGGTCTCCAGCTACGACATGTCGGGCCGCAAGGCGGTGGCCGTGGCCTCCTACCTGGACATGCTGCGCGCCAACGCGCTGGGCAACTACCGCCAGCTGATCGAAAAGGTGGCCCTGCACCCGGCGATGGGCATGTACCTGTCGCACCTGAAGAACCGCAAGGGCGACCCGGTGGGTGGCCGCGAGCCCGACCAGAACTTCGCCCGCGAGCTGATGCAGCTGTTCAGCGTGGGCCTGGTGGCGCTGAATGCCGACGGCACGCCGCGCCTGGTGGGCGGCCGGCCGCTTGAGAACTACGGCCCCGACGACGTCGAAGGGCTGTCGCAGGTGATGACCGGGTTCTCCTGGGCGGGCCCGGACACCTCCAGCGCGCGCTTTTCAACGGCCTTTGTGGCCGCCGGTGACGCCGCCTGGCGCCCGATGCAGGGCTACCCGGCCTTCCACGAGACCCAGGCCAAGCACTTCCTGGGCACCACCGTGGCGGCGCAGGCCACCGCCCAGCCGGCGCTGAGCCTGCGCCAGGCGCTGGATACGCTGGCCGCGCACCCGTCGGTGGGGCCGTTCATCGGCCGCCAGCTGATCCAGCGTCTGGTGACCAGCCAGCCCAGCCGGGCCTATGTGGCGCGCATCTCGGCGGTGTGGGCCAACAACGGTGCCGGCGTGCGCGGCGACCTGCGCGCAGTGGTGCGCGCCATCTTGCTGGACCCTGAGGCGCGCAGCGCCGCCACCGCCGCCAGCCCGGCCTTTGGCAAGCTGCGCGAGCCGGTGCTGCGCCAGACCGCGCTGCTGCGCGCGCTGGGCGCGAAGTCCGATTCCGGCCAGGTGCTGATGGAGGTGGACGACGACCCGGCCAGCGGCCTGGGCCAGACGCCGATGCGCTCGCCCACGGTGTTCAACTTCTTCCGCCCCGGCCATGTGCCGATGGAAGGCCAGTCGGGCGCCCTGGGCATGACCGTGCCCGAATGGCAGACCACCACCGAGGTCAGTGTGGCCGGCTATGTGAACCACGTGGCGCGGCTGCTGACGGTGGGCGTGGGCACACACAACCGCACCGCCCAGGGCACGCGCCCGGACCTGCACCCCGACCTGTCGGCGCTGCTGGCGCTGGCCGGCTCGCCCACCCAGCTGGTGGAGGCCACCACCGCGCGCCTGCTGGGCCCGTCGGCGCCGGCCGCGCTGAAGACGCTGGTGCTGCAGGGTGTGACCGGCATTGCCGTGCCCGCCCTGAAGGCCGACGGCAGCAACCGCGCCAAGGTCAATGACGCCCTGCTGCGGCGTGTCCAGGCCGCGGTGCTGATCACCGCCGCCAGCCCCGAATTCATCGTCCAGAGGTGAGCCCCGTGAGCCCTTCCCTGTCCCGCCGCGCCTGGTTGCGCCAGGCCGCCCTGTACACCGCCAGCCCGATGGCGCTGAACCTGCTGGCGATGCAGCAGGCCGCTGCGGCCAGCACCAGCGGCTACAAGGCCCTGGTCTGCGTCTTCCTGTTTGGCGGCAACGACGCCTGCAACACCGTGCTGCCGCTGGACGCGGCCTCCTGGGCCGCTTACGAAGCCGCGCGCGGCGGCGGCGGCGACCCGGTGGCCCTGGCGGCGCCGGGCACCCCGGCGCGGCCGGGTGCCTCGTCGGTGAATGCGCGCCTGGGCGGCGTGCTGCCGCTGGAGCCGCTGAGCGCCCTGCCCGGCGGGCGCCAGATGGCGCTGCACCCGGTGCTGGGCACAGTGCGCGATCTGTTTGCGGCACGCCGCCTGGCCGTGGTGGCCAACGTGGGTGCGCTGTCGCAGCCACTGACCAAGGCCGACTGGGCCGCCGGCCGCGGCAGCCGGCCCGGGCGGCTGTTCTCGCACAACGACCAGCAGGCCTACTGGCAGTCGTTTGGCAACGAGGGCAGCACCCAGGGCTGGGGCGGCGCCTTTGCGGCGCGCGCCGGGGCGTCGAATGCCCACCCGGGCCTGGCGGCCATGGGCGTCAACGGCAGCACGGTGTGGACCAGCGCGGCGGGCCTGCCCGGCGGCCAGATCTCGGGCACCGGGCCGGTGCGCCTGGGCGGCGCGGGCGAGACCCTGCTGGGCAGCGCGGTCACGCGCCAGGCCCTGCTGGCCGCGGCCAGCCGCCAGCGCGGCACGGGCGTGCTCGAGGGCGATCTGGCAGCGCTGACCCAGCGCTCGATGAACACCGAATCGCTGCTGTCGGCCGCGCTGCCGGCCTTGGCCGCGGGTCCGTGGAGCAGCGCGGGGGCCAAGAGCCAGGCCACCGATCCGCTGCTGCAGTGCCCTGACCCGCTGGGCGGCGCCGCCGCCTTCAACCCGCTGGCCGGCCAGCTGCAGGCGGTGGCGCGGGTGATTGCCGCGCGCAGTGCGCTGGGCATGGGGCGGCAGGTGTTTTTTGTCAGCCTGAGCGGCTGGGACACGCACGACAACCAGCCGTCGCGCCACGCGCTGCTGCTGGCGCAGCTGTCGCACGGCCTGGGCTACTTTGACCGCACGCTGCAGCAGATGGGCGTGGACCAGTCGGTGACCACCTTCACCGCCAGCGATTTCGGGCGCAGCTTCGTCAGCAACGGCGACGGCACCGACCACGGCTGGGGCGGCCACCACCTCGTGATGGGCGGCGCGGTGCGGGGTGGCGAGCTGTACGGCAGCCTGCCCGTGTACGGCGCGGCGCTGGGCAACGGCGAGTTTGACAGCCCTGACCAGATCCAGCGCGGCGCGCTGCTGCCCAGCACCGGCCTGGCCAGCTACGCCGCCACGCTGGGGCGCTGGTTCGGCCTGAGCGACAGCGAGCTGCTGGCCCTGCTGCCGGCGCTGGGCAACTGGCCCAGCAGCTCACGCCGACTGGGCTTCTTGGGGTGATCCGGTCGGGGCGGACCGGCGATACTTCGGGTCCGCCACTTGCCCGCGAGCCATGCACATTGAGACCACCGCCCTGGAAGGCGTCCTGATCTTCACGCCCAAGCGATTTGGCGATGACCGGGGCTTCTTCATGGAAAGCTTCAACCAGCGCGTCTTTGACGACGCCGTGGGCCAGCCCACGGCCTTTGTGCAGGACAACCACTCACGCTCGGCCAAGGGCGTGCTGCGCGGCCTGCACTTCCAGAACGCGCCGCATGCCCAGGGCAAGCTGGTGCGGGTGGCCGCGGGTGCGGTGTTTGACGTGGCGGTGGACATCCGCCCCGGCAGCGCCACCTTCGGCCGCTGGGTGGGCGTGGAGCTGAGCGCCGACAACCAGCGCCAGCTGTGGATTCCGCCGGGCCTGGCGCACGGCTTTCTGGTGCTCAGCGACAGCGCCGATTTCCTCTACAAGACCACCGATTACTACGCGCCCCAGGCCGAGGGCGCGATCCGCTGGGACGACCCCGACCTGGCGATCGCCTGGCCCGATGTGGGCAGGGCGCCGCTGCTGTCCGCCAAGGACGCCGCGGCCCCGCCGCTGAACCCACGCTGATCCCTGGCGGGCGCGAATCCTGCGTTCCTTCTTCATCACCTCCCTAGACCGAGACCCTGCAATGACTGATAAGACCCCCGTCGTTCCCGTGATCATGGCCGGTGGCAGCGGCACCCGGCTGTGGCCGCTGTCGCGCGCCGGCTTCCCCAAGCAGTTCCTGGTGCTGTCGGGTGACAGCAGCCTGTTCCAGCAGGCCGCGCAGCGCCTGGCCGCGCTGGCCGCCCCGGATCTGGCGGTGCAGCCGCTGGTGGTGGTGGGCAATGCCGAGCACCGCTTTCTGACGCTCGAACAGCTGCGCGAAATCAAGCAGGAGCCGGCGGCCGTGCTGCTGGAGCCGGCCGGCCGCAACACCGCGCCCGCGCTGACCCTGGCGGCGCTGCAGGCGCGCGCCGACGGCGGCGACCCGGTGATGGTGGTCACCCCGGCCGACCAGACCGTGGCCGATGGGGCGGCCTTCAATGCCGCGCTGCGCCAGGCCGTGGCCCAGGCCGCGCAGGGCAGCATCGTGATCCTGGGCGTCACGCCCGACAAGCCCGAGACCGGCTACGGCTACATCCGCGCCGAGGCCGGCAGCGGCTCGCCGGCCAAGGTCGCGCGCTTTGTGGAAAAGCCTGACGCCGCCACCGCCGCGGCCTACCTGGCCGAGGGTGGCTACACCTGGAACTCGGGCATGTTCGTGCTGCGCGCCTCGGTGTGGCTGGCGGCGCTGGCGCAGTTCCGCCCCGACATCCTGCGCGCCTGCGAGGCCGCCTGGGCCGGCCGCCAGGCCGACGGCCGCTTCGTGCGCCCGGACAAGGCCGCCTTCGAGGCCGTGCCCTCCGAATCGGTGGACTATGCGGTGATGGAGCGCTGCCCCGGCAGCGCCTTCGACATCCGCGTGGTGCCGCTGGCCGCCGGCTGGAACGACCTGGGCGCCTGGGATGCCGTGTGGCAGGTGGGCGCGCAGGACGAGGCCGGCAACGTGGCCGCGGGCGACGTGATGCTGCACGACACCGAGCGCACCTTGGTCCACGCCAGCAGCCGCCTGGTGACCACCGTGGGCGTGCGCGACCTGGTGGTGGTGGAAACCTCCGACTCGGTGATGGTGGCCGACCGCAGCCGCAGCCAGGACGTCAAGCACATCGTCAACCGCCTGGCCGCCGGTGGCCGCAGCGAGCAGCTGCTGCACCGCAAGGTCCACCGCCCCTGGGGCTGGTACGACAGCATCGACATGGGCCCGCGCTTCCAGGTCAAGCGCATCATGGTCAAGCCGGGCGCCTCGCTCAGCCTGCAGATGCACCACCACCGCGCCGAGCACTGGATCGTGGTCAGCGGCACGGCCGAGATCACCAACGGCGACAAGACCCTGCTGCTGACCGAAAACCAGAGCACCTACATCCCGCTGGGCCAGGTACACCGCCTGGCCAACCCGGGCAAGGTGGACCTGGAGATTGTGGAAGTGCAGTCGGGCAGCTACCTGGGCGAGGACGACATCGTCCGCTTCGAGGACACCTACGGCCGCACCAGCTGAGCGGGGAGCGGAATAACGGGGCCAGTGCGGCGCTATTGCGCCGACAGCCCCGCGCCCACCGCGTCGATCATGGGGCCCCGGAAGGAGAGCCCCATGAGCGCTTCGATGCACATTGGCATGGCCGGCGCGGGTCTGTCCTGCGCGGTCATCGCCCGCGAGCTGGCCGAGCGCGGCCACCGCATCACCATCCACGAAACCCGGCCGCATGTGGCGGGCAACTGCCACACCGAGCGCGACGCCGGCTCGGGCGTGATGGTGCATGTCTACGGGCCGCACATCTTCCACACCGACGACGAGGAGGTGTGGACGCTGGTGAACCGCTACATGGACTTCAAGCCCTACGTGAACCGGGTCAAGGCCACGGCGCGCGGGCAGGTGTTTTCGCTGCCGATCAACCTGCACACGATCAACCAGTTCTTCGGCAAGACCTTCTCGCCCACCGAGGCGCGCGCCTTCATCGAGCGCCAGGCCGACACCTCGATCACCGACCCACAGAGCTTTGAAGAGCAGGCGATGCGCTTCATCGGGCGCGAGCTGTACGAAGCCTTCTTCAAGGGCTACACGCTCAAGCAGTGGGAGGTTGACCCGAAGCGCCTGCCGGCCGCCATCCTCAAGCGCCTGCCGGTGCGCTTCAACTACAACGACAACTACTTCGCCCACCGCTTCCAGGGCATGCCGGCCGAGGGCTACACCGTGATGGTCCAGCGCATGCTGGACCACCCGAACATCATCGTGCACCTGGGCAGCGCGCTGCGCCCGGCCGATGTGGGCCAGTACGACCATGTCTTCTGGTCGGGCCCGCTGGACGCCTTTTACGGCCACGCTGACGGCCGCCTGCCCTACCGCACGCTGGATTTCGAGCGCTTCGAGGGCGAGGGCGATGTGCAGGGCTGCGCCGTGATGAACTACAACGACGTGGACGTGCCCTACACCCGCATCACCGAGCACAAGCACTTCGCGCCCTGGGAAGAGCATGCGCGCTCGGTGTGCTACCGCGAGTTCAGCCGGACCTGCGGCGAGAACGATGTGCCCTACTACCCGGTCCACCTGACCGAGGGTGACCAGCTGCTGCAGCGCTACCAGGCACGCGCCGCGCAGGAAACGCGCGTGAGCTTCGTGGGCCGCCTAGGCACCTACCGCTACATGGACATGGACGTCACCATCCGCGCCGCGCTGGATGCGGTGCGCAGCTTCATCGGTGCGCACCAGGCCTGAGCAGACCTGCGGGAGCGTGCAAATGTCCCGCACAGGGCCGCGCACACAGGCCGAAGCCCCCAGTTTTTTGACCTGCGCGCCGAATGAATGGCCGCATAATTCACCGCGTGCAGTAGCAGGCTCGTCAGAAGCAGTCCCGCCTGCACCATTCGAAAGCTGACACAAGGAAAGTATCGACATGGGTATCAAGGAACTGGCCGCCAAGGTGGCCGCCGCTCACCCCGAGATCGCTGCACCGCAGATCAACAAGGTGCTGCGCACCGCGCTGACCGCTCTGGCCGAAGAACTCGGCAGCGCTGCCGATGGCCCGCTGAAGCTGTCTCCCCTGGGTAACTTCCAGGTGATGACCAAGCCCGTCAAGGGCGAAGAAGGTGGCGAGTCCAAGCGCCGCATCATCCTGAAGCTGGCCAAGGCCAAGGACGCCGAGTCCAAGGCTGAGCGCTCCGGCAAGAAGGCCCCGGGCGCCGAGCGCAGCGCCGCGCGCGCCGAGAAAAAGGCGGCCCGCCAGGCCGGCAAGGCCGCGACCAAGGCAGCCACCAAGGCCGCCGCCAAGGCTGCCAAGCCCGCCTGAGTCTCACCAGGCCCCGCCCGCGCGCCTGACAGCGCCCGGGCGCACCAGCCGGGCCGCCAGGCCCTGACGGCCCGAGTGCGCTGCGCTCGGGCCTTGCGCTTTCTCGACGGTCCCACCGTCCTCTCATTGCCGCCTGAGCATGCCGATCAAACTCACCTCGGGACTCATGGACAAGCTGACCGCGCGTGGCGTGTCGAGCCTGCTGTCCCCCGGCGCGACGCTGCCCGACAACGTGGTCCTCGAGCCGCCCTGCAGCCTGAAGTGGATGCAGATCGCGCATTCGCTGCACCTGGGCGCGTTCAGCTACGCGGTCAGCGGCTTCTACTTCGGCTGCCGCATCGGCCGCTACTGCTCGTTCGGTGAAAACGTCCAGATCGGTCGCCACCCGCACCCGATGCACTGGTTCAGCACCTCGCCGTTCTTCTACCAGGACTACAAGGGCGTGCTGGACATGCCGCCGCCCGAGGGCTGCGCGATGCAGCCGGCCAAGGATTTTCCGCGCACGGCACCGCCGGTGACGGCCAAGCTCACCACCATCGGCAACGACGTCTGGATCGGCCACGGCGCCTTCATCCTGCCGGGCGTGACGATTGGCGACGGCGCGGTGATCGCCGCCATGTCGGTGGTCACCAAGGACGTGCCGCCCTACGCCGTGGTGGCCGGCAGCCCGGCGGTGGTCAAGAAATACCGCTTCCGCGACAAGCGGGTCGAGCGCATGCTGCGCACCCGCTGGTGGGAGTTCGCCCCCTGGGACCTGAAGGGGGCGCCGGTGGACCAGTTCCCGGCCTTCATCGATTTCGTCGAACAACTGCGTGCCGATGGCAAGCAGACCTACCAGCCCGAGAAGATCCAGCTGTCCTCGCTGGTCTGAGGGTCCCTGCCGCTGAGCCGTGCTGCGGCCGGCATGCTCCTCCATGCGCGTCGTCTTCCTCCACATTCCCAAGACCGCCGGCCAGTCGGTGCACGCCGCCCTGGAATCGGCCTTCGAGCCCGCGGCCATCTGCCCGGCCCGCGTCAACGACCAGCTGCGGCTGCTGAGCATCGCCGAGCTGAACCGCTACCAGGTGTTCTCGGGGCACTTTGACTGGTGCCTGCTGGACTGCCTCAAGGGACCCAGCTACCGCTTCACGATCCTGCGCGACCCCATGGAGCGCATCCTGTCGTTCTACTTTTTCCTGCGCAAGCAGGGCGAGGCGCTGTCGCCCGCAGAGCGCGCCAAGCCGCAGCACACCGGCATGCGCGCGGCGGCCGAGATGACGCCCGACGAGTACTTCCTGGCCGGGCCGCCGCACCTGCGCAATTTCCTGAACGACCACTACGACAACTTCTACACCTACTACTTCGCCGGCCGCACCTACCGCGGGCGCACCGGCCTGGTGGGCCTGCAAAACCGCGGCGTGTTCAGCCGCGAGAAGCTGATGGACGTGGCGCGCGCCAACCTGGCCGAGCTGGACCGGGTGTTCACGGTGGACGAGATGCCGGCGGTGTTCGAGACCATCGGCCAGCTGGCCATGCCGGGGCGCAGCCTGCCGCGCAGCGAGTTCCGCAACAACGTCAACGACAGCCTGCCGGTGCAGTCGCGCGTGCAGCGTCTGCGCGAGCTGGGGGCCTCCGAGGAGACGATGAAGTGCATTGCCTCGTGGTGCGAGATGGACAACGAGCTGTACGCGCACTACAGCGCGCGCCACAAGCAGCCCGGCGCGGCATGACGCACACGCCGCACCGCCTGGCCCTGGCCGCCTGCGTGGCGCTGTCGGCCACGGCGGGTGCGCAGCAGCGCGCAGCGGCCACGCTGCAGGTGTTCGGGCCCGAGCACTACGCGCGCCTGGCCGCGGCCGATGTCTGGCGGTCCTGGAACGGCGGCCCCTCTGACGCCATCCTGCGCCCGGGGCCGAAGCTGATGTTCTTTGGCGAGCTGGAAGGCTGCCCCACCGGGACCGAGGCACCGCAAGGCGGTCCGCTGCGGCAGACCGATGACGGCGGCGGCTGGCGCCGCCTGGCCGAGCTGACCGGGCTGCCCCCCGGCCGCCCGGATCAGCGCCACCACTGGGAGCCGGCGCCGCTGCCGCGTGTGTGCCGCGGCGCGGCCACCGACGCCGCGCCCGGCGAGCAGGCCTTGGCGCAGCTCAACACCGACCCCGACGAGGGCGGCCTGGGCCTGTACACGGTGACCGGCCCGCAGACGCGCTTCCAGGCCTATGGCCCGGGCGGCCAGGGTCGCACCGGGGCGAATGCGCACATCCAGGGCAGCTTCGTCCACTTTCGACAAGCCTGGAACAGCGAGCAGGCGTTCCGGCCCTGGGCCGGCGGCCCCGAGTCCGAGCTGCAGCTGCGCTCGCGCCAGGGCGTGGCCCAGGTGCAGGCCGGCTCGGCACGCACGCCCGAGGGCGAGCTGCAGGTCAAGCAGCAGCTGGGGATGACCGTCATCAACCCGCGCTGCCTGCGCGAGAACCGCCCCGGCCAGAAGCGCCTGTGCCAGATCCAGTACCTGTTCAACACCGCGGTCTACCGCAGCGGCGTGAGCGACTGGTCGCGCGTGGCGTGGTTCCAGCAGGCCTCGGTGATGACCGATCCGGCCCAGGGCGCGATGCCGGTGGTGCGTGGCCCGGTGGGCGAGGCCGGCCGCGTGGCGCTGGACGCCGCCAGCCGGCTGCCGCTGTACCGCTCCGAGGGCGCCGCGTCGCAGCACCAGCCGTTTGCCGACCGGGTGTTCGATCTGCGGGTGCGCTTTCGCGACCTGCTGGCGGCCCAGCGCGTGATCGTCGGGCGTCAGCTCAAGCGCGCCCCCGAGAACCTGCGCGCCGAGGAGCTGGAGGCCCAGTTCGGCCCCGACTGGAACCGCCCCGAGGCCTGGGTGCTGCTGAGCCTGAACATGGGCCAGGAGGCCTACAACCGCGCCGGCCGCGAGACCGCCGCGATCGGCGGCCAGCTGCGGCTGCTGGAGATCAGCAGCCTGCCGCGCTGATCAGGACTGCGGCGCCACGTAGAGCTGCTTGAGGTTGCCGCCAATGCTGACGGCGCGCTGCTCCGACTCGGGGTTGTAGATCTCCTGACCGATGGCCGAGTTGAGCAGGGCCCAGGCGCTCGGATCGTTCCAGCGCGTGCCCCAGTCGGCGACCAGCTGCTCGTCGGTCACATCGGCCGGCGCAACACCGGCCTTGCGGCCCGAGATCACCCGCAGCACGTTCTGCAGCTGGGTGAAGCTGATGCGCAGGTCAAAGGTCTTGCCGTTGAAGCTGCCGTGCTGCGTGGCGTCGCCCTTGGAGCTGAACAGGGCCAGGCCGCTGCTGGCGTCCACCACGGTCTGGCCCGAGGCCTTGACCGGGCCGTCGATCACCGGCACGCCGCCCTGCATGGGATCGAACCAGACGCCGCCTTCCTGGAACCAGCCGACGCTGGACCAGTCGCTCACGCCGTAGCGGTAGATCGCGGTGTTGAACAGGTACTGCAGCTGGCACGGGCGCTTGGCGCTGTAGCCCTCGGCCATGCACTGGGTGTTGATGAAGCTGGTGCTGATCTGCTGCTTGGCCTGGATGGTCTGGCTGGTCACATCGGTGCCCAGGTCGGCGGCGCCCACGCCCAGCGTGGCCACCACCCGTGCAGAGGCCTGCTGCGCGGTGGACTTCAGGCCCACCCAGGGCTTGATCGCGCTGCTGCTGTTCCAGGCCTGCCGGAACGCCGAGAAGGTGCCGATGATGTGGGCGTTGCTGCCCTTGCCGTCCTGGCCTTCGGCGCCATAGGCGTTGACCAGGCCGCTGCTGCCGTCGCTGCGCGGGCCGGCATGGGTGTACATGGCCAGGCCGCCGGTGCTGTCGGTGGGGTTGAGGTAGGTGATCGACGGCCCGCTGAGCACCTTGGAGGCGCTGTTGCAGCCGGTGGACTGGCCCGAGGGCGCCCAGCGCCACAGCGTCGAGGCGCTGCTGCTGATCGAGGCCGCCGCCGCCGCCACGCCCAGGTCGCGCGCTTCGCCGGCATCGACCACGCCGTCACGCGTGCCGGGGCAGCCGCCGGCCTTGCCGAAGAAGGTGACCTTCAGGCCGGCCGACAGGAGCTTGCTGCTGCTGGCCGGGTTCCAGGCGGCATAGGTGCTGCCGCCGACGGCGCCCTTCAGCCCGGTGTCGGACGCCAGCGAGGCGCCCACCTTGAAGTGGAACACGCCAGCGCCGCTGGCCAGCGCATCGATCGTGACCGGGGTGCTGCCCTGCGGCTGGTCGACGTTGCCACCGGGGTCGGTTCCGGTGTCGCTGCCGCCGCCTCCGCCGCCACCGCAGGCACTGAGTGCCGCGGCCATGGCCAGCAGGCTGAGAGCATGAAGGGGACGGCCCGGCAGGGCCCCGCGGGCAGGAGAGACAGAGACAGACATCGCGAAACCTCGGCTGGTGGCGCGCGGCGCGTGCTGCGCAGCGCATGGCCTGGGTTTCGGAGGACTGGGCTCGGCCTTTGAGGCGGGTGTGGGGGAGCTTTCTGGCGCTGTTGCCGCTCAAGTTCGACGCGGCATCGCCGATGGCGGACGGGGCCGCGCGCACTGAAACGGCGGATTCGGGCCCGATGGCCGGGCTGATCGGCGCTGGGCGCCCCAAAGACAAAGGGCGCCGGACTTGCGTCCGGCGCCCTGGTCAGGCGGGGGGCTGGGGGGCGATCAGCCGGGCATCACAGGCCCAGGGCCACCTTCGCCGCGATGGCGATCTGGTAGATGATCTGGGTGATGCCGCGGGTGACCTCGACGTTCTTGGAGTCGATCTTGGGCAGGACCATGATCTCGTCGCCCGGCCCCGGCGTGCTGCCCTGGGGCGCCACGCTGCCGTTGGCGCGCAGCACCAGCACCTTGGAGGTGTCGGCCTTCTGGGTGTAGCCGCCAGCCAGCTCGACATAGTCGTTGACCGCCGCCTTCTGGCTGTAGACCAGGGCGTTGGGGAACAGCACCTCGCCGCTGACCAGCACCAGGTTCTTGGACTCGGGGACGTTGACCACGTCGCCGTCTTCCAGCAGCAGCGAGTCGGCCGACTCGCGGTCGGCCAGCACCACCTGGCCCAGCGGCTGCACCGCGCGGGCGCGCTCGACGAAGGCGATCATCAGGTCGGCTTCGGTCTTGCGCAGCGCGGCCTCCTCGGCGGTGGTGGAGCGTGCCGTCAGGGCCGAGGTCTCGAGGTTGCGCAGCGCCACGTCCAGCGTTTGCTTCTGGCGCGCCTGCACCGACTTGCGGTAGAGCTGCAGACCGGCCATGTTGGCCTGCGGCGAGGGGTTGAGGCGGGCGATCAGGTCCTTCAGCGTGGCGCCGTTGGGCAGCACGATCGAGCGCTCGCCGCGCTGTGCGCCGTCCACCCGCACCAGCAGGGTGGTGGGGTACTTGTCGGCGGTGAGGGTGACCAGGTCGCCCGACTGCACCATCACCTGGTCGGCCTTGCCGATGGCGTGGTACTCGCTCTTGAGCTCGACGCCGGTGTTGCGCACCACGCTGAGGTGGGTGGCCGAGGGCTTGGGCACGGCGTAGCGCAGCAGGTCGGCGGCCGGGATGCTGGGCTGGCGGATCTCGAACAGGTAGGGGTTCTGCGCCTCGCCGGTGACGGTGACGGTGTGGCGGCGCGGCTGCACGACGATGGTGTCGCCGTCCTGCAGCTGCGGGCGCTCGATCACGCCGTCGAGCAGGAAGCGGTAGAGATCGATCGTGGCGCGCGCGCGGCCGGCGCGCATGACCTGGACGTTGAGGTAGCTGCCGCGCTCGGGGTCGATGCCGCCGGCACGGTCGAGGTAGGCCAGCACCGAGTCGGACGACAGGCCGGCATACAGGCCGGGCGCGCGCACGAAGCCGGTGACGAAGAGCTTGACCGGCTGCGCCGAATCGAGCGTGGCGTAGATGCCCACGTTGGCGCGGAAGACGCGCTTGACGGCTTCCTCGACCTGGCGGTTCAGGTCGGTGTTGCGCACGCCCAGCACGGCCACCGGGCCGACGTTGGGCACGAAGATGTTGCCCTGCGGGTCGACGGTCTGGTAGGCCTCGTAGACCTGGGCGCCCCACATGCGGATCATCAGCCGGTCACCGACGGCGATCTGGTAGTCGGGGT
The DNA here is from genome assembly GCF_018069755.1 of Ideonella aquatica. Lineage (GTDB taxonomy): Bacteria > Pseudomonadota > Gammaproteobacteria > Burkholderiales > Burkholderiaceae_C > Ideonella > Ideonella aquatica. The sequence continues at coordinate 61,406 of NZ_JAGQDE010000011.1, forward strand.
TGAAGCCGCTGAAGGTCTGCTGGGCGAAGCGGCCGGTGAACATCTGCGACCCGAAGACCACCGGCTTGAGGCTCAGCGCCGGATCGATGGGCAGCGGCGCGAGCGGCACGGTGGCGGCGGTGGCCGGCGTGACCGGGGCAGGTGCGGCCACCGCCGGGGCAGCGGTCATGGGCGGCGCGCCGCCAGGGGCAGGCGCCGGGGCCGACGCGGCCACGGGCGCCTGGGCCTGCGCCAGCGGCAGGCTCAGCAGCACCAGCGACGCCAGCAGCAGCGACAGGGCGGAGTGGAGACGTTTCTTCATGGGTCAGTCCTGGTGTTCGCGGATCGTCGCCAGGGTCAGGCGGGTGATCACGAAGGCCATGAAGGCCAGGGCCATCACGGTGAACAGGTTGTAGAGGCGGCGCGGGTAGAGCGCTTCCTGGGGCAGCGTGGGCGGCTCGATGACCACCACGGTCTTGAGCTTGCGCGTGGTGTCCAGCCGGGCGTGCTCGTAGGCCATCAACGAGGCCTTGTGGGCTTCCTCGGCAAAGACCGCCGTGGACAGCAGCTCCTGGAACTTGATGTTCAGCGTCGGCAGCTGGGCACTGTCGACGCTGGCGCCGGTGCTGCGTTGGCGCTCGGCGTCAAGCTGGGCGCGCGTGGCGGCCAGTTGCGAGCGCAGCGCACGCACCTGGAAGGAGTCGTCCTGCATGATGGCCAGCGCGGCGCGCAGCTCGGCCTCCTGCTGCGCCAGCTTGGCCTGCAGGCCGGCGGTCAGGGAGCTGGCCGCCGCCGCCTGAGAGCCGGGGTCGAGCAGCTTGTAAGTGGTCTGGAAGGCGGCGACCTGCTGCTTGGCTTCCTCGAGGCGCTTGCGCGAGCTCTGCAGCTCGCCCTCGGCAAAGCGCATCTTCTCGCGCGCGATGCGGTGCGAGTACTCGTTGATGAAGGCTTCGCTCTCCTGCAGGATGCCCTGCGACAGCGCCTGGGCAAAGCGCGGCTCGAAGCCCTGCACGTCGACGGTGAGCAGGCCGGAGTAGTCGTCGCGGGTGATCTCGACGCGGTTGCGGTAGAACTCGAGGAAGGACTCCTGCGTGGTCCAGCTCCAGACGCGGTAGATCGGATCCAGGCCGGAGCGGCTGTAGTGCTCGCGCAGCTTGAGGCGGGCGTCGAGCTTGTTCAGCAGATCCATCGAGAGGATGTAGTTCTGCAGGTAGAAGGTGTCGCTCAGCGAGGTGGCTGCCACGCCGCCGCCCAGCAGCATCGACGCGGCACCGGCCAGCCCGCCGCTGCCGCCGGAGCTGCTGCCCTCGCCGGTGTCCTTGACGCCGACCACGGCGTGGCTGACGTAGCGGTCGGCGGCCAGGCCGAAGTAGTAGACGGTACCCAGCGCCGTCGGCAGCACCAGCGTCAGCAGGGCGACGACGCGCGGGTTGAGGATCTTGAGGATGTTCATCAGCGAGGTGTCGCGGCGGGCGACTTCATGTTCTGGTAGACCTTCAGGCCTTCGGCGACGTCCTCGTAGAGCGTGGCGGCGCCGCCCTCGAGCACGACGACCACGTCGCAGAGGTCCTGGATGTCCTTGATGTTGTGCGACACCAGGATCAGGTTGGCGCGGCTGACCCGCTCCTTGAAGGCGGCATGGGCCTTCTTGCGGAAGATCGGGTCGCCCGCGGCCATGCCCTCGTCGACCAGGTAGTAGTCGAAGGCGAAAGCCATGCTCAGGCCGAAGCTGACCCGCCCGCGCATGCCCGAGGACAGGGTCTTGAGCGGCATGTCGAAGAAGCGGCCGATCTCGGCGAACTCCTCGACGAAGCGCACGCGCTCGCGCATGGCCTCGCCGTGCGCGCCATAGACGCGGCAGACAAAGCGCACGTTGTCACGCGCACTGAGCGAGCCCTGGAAGCCCGAGCCGAAGCCCACCGGCCAGGAGATGCTGTTGTTGGTGCGGACCTCGCCGCTGTCGGGCGTGTCCAGACCGCCCATCAGCCGCATCAGCGTCGACTTGCCGGCGCCGTTGCGTCCCATCAGGCCGATGCTGACACCGTCCGGGAACGTGAAGTTCAGGTCGCGAAAGACGTAGTAGCGCCCCTGCGGGGTGGGGTAGTACTTGGTCAGGTTGACGAGCTCGATCATCCGACGCTCACGAGGCAATCAGCTGGCGGTGGCGCCAGCGGTACAGCATCAGCGCCAGCGTGACGGCGCAAATCGTCCACATGCTCGGGTACAGGATGTTGGCGCCCTGCAGCGGCCGGTAGGAAGGCAGGTAGGCCACGCGCGACATCTCGACCAGGTGCAGCAGCGGGTTGTAGAGCAGCAGCTGGATGACCTCGGGCGGCAGCTGGTCCAGGCGGAAGATCACGCCGGAGAGGATCATGATCGGCATGGTCAGCACCGAGGTGACCGCGTCCAGCCGCGGCGCCACATCCAGCAGCACCGCGAAGATGATGCCCAGCGCCAGCCCGAACAGCACGAACTGGCTCAGCACGCCCATGAAGGCCAGGATGTCGTGCGGAACCATCGGGCCGTAGCCCATGCGGGCCAGCAGCAGCGCGGTCATCAGGAAGATGGCGATCTCCAGCACCACGTACAGCGCCGTGCGGGCGACGAAGGCATCCATCGGCTTGACCTGCTTGAAGCCGAACAGGCCTCGGTTGGCCGAGGCCGCATGACTGAGGCGGTTCCAAAGCGCGCGGAACATGCGAAAGCCGGTGGCGCCGGCCAGCAGGAAGACGATGAAGTCGTAGCCGTCGCGCGAGATGCGGCCGCGGATGGCGGTGTTCATCCACAGGAACATCAGCAGCTCGGCGATCGGCTCGGCAAACATCCAGAACACGCCGGTCCAGTGGCCGCCAAAGCGCGTCTTGAGCTCGCGCATCATCAGCGCGAAAACCACGGCGCGCTGGATCTGCCAGGGCGAGCGCCGCTTCAGGACCTGGTCGACCGCCGACAGGCTCATGCGCAGGCCCTCCGGCGCAGGACAGGCTGGGCGCGGCAGGCCGCCGGTAACGATGGAACGATCACCCCGCCAGTGTAGCGGGGCAGGCTGCTGCGCCACCGCATCATGCGCCCCCCTGGGCACGCACCGGCTCGGCGCCCGGCGCCAGCTCGGGCGCGCGCGCCGAGCCCAGCAGCAAGCGGGCCAGTTCCTCATGGCGATCGGCCAGCGCCAGCGGCAGCACCAGGTGGTGCGGGTCGTGCTGGCGGGCGCGGTCGGCCTGGGCACCCAGGTCGAACACCGCCACGCGCCGGCCGCTGTGCAGTGCGCCGGACAGCACGTAGCAGTAGGTCTCGGGCCAGACCGAGGGCACCAGGATCAGGTGCGGGTCGGCCTGGTGGATGCGCTCGCCCAGCTCGTTGTCGAAGTAGCGGCCCAGCAGGCGCACGCCCTGGCTGGCCAGCTCGCCGTCGTTCATCGAGTAGCCCAGCAGCGACAGCTCCAGCGGCAGCTGGGCCTGGCGTGCGGCCCGGGCCAGGCCCAGCACCACGTCGAAGCCCTTGATGCGGCTGATCGCGCCGATGACCATCACCCGCACCGACTGGCCGGCCGGCACCAGCGGCGAGGCCGAGACGCGCGGCGGCGGCTCGTCCTCGTGCGGCTCGACCTCGGGTGTCAGGCCGGGCATCAGGCGCACCATGCGCCGCGCGACGTCCTCGGAGGGCACCACCAGCTGGTCGGCCACCGACAGCAGATGGGCATGGCGGCTGCGCCAGGCGTCGATCGGGCCGGTCTGGCTGATCATCTGGTCGGCACTCAGGCAGCGGTTGCAGGCCTCGGCGTCGGCGTCGCCGCAGTAGCGGCCCTCGGCGTTGATCAGGTTCACGCGCGGGCAGACGCTGTAGTAGTCGTGTACCGCCACCCGCAGCGACAGCGCGCGGGCGGCGGCGATCTCGGTCAGGCGCTCGGCGGTGCGCGGCGCGAAGTCGATCAGGTGGTGGACGTGGATCTCGTTGAGGCCCAGCTCCTCGACCGCCTCGTCGAACAGGCCGCCCGGGGCCAGCGACAGCGCGGCCAGGTTGTGCAGGCCGTACAGGCCGGGGTGGACCAGGGCCACCGCGTCGGCCTGCGGTGAGGGGCGCAGCTCGAACACGCCCGAGCCTTCGGCCAGCAGGCGCTGCGACTCTTCCAGCAGGTGGCGCTCGGTGCCGCCGCCGCGGCTGTGGCAGACCAGCAGCACATTGCGGTCGCGCCGCAGGCGCTTCAGGCGCGCCAGGTCCAGGCGCGCGCGGTAGGGCAGCGCGGGGTCGGCGGCAATGTGGCGGGCGACCTGCTGGTTGTAATCGGGGTAGAGCCGCTCGAGCGTGCGGATCGCACGGGCGGTGCGCTGCGCCGCCTCGCCCTTGAAGCTGACCGAGCCGACGTGGCGCACATAGATGTCGCAGGCGATGGCATTGGTCCAGCCGCGCTGCAGCATGCGCTGGCAGAGGTCGTTTTCCTCGCCGTAGCCGCGGCCGAAGCGGCGCTCGTCGAGCAGGCCGACGTCGCGCAGCGCCGCGCGGCGCAGGTACATGCAAAAACCCACGCCGGTGGGGGCGGTGACATGGCGCAGGCGGTTGACCTCGGCCGCCAGGCGGTCGATCTCGTCGTGCGGCAGCTCCAGCGGCAGGCGGTTGTCGCCCAGGGTCTCGGGGTAGCTGCAGATGGTGGCGTTGTTCGACAGCGGCGTGATGCTGCCCAGGCGCGGGTAGGCGCGGGCGTGGGCCAGCAGGCGGTCGAGCCAGTCGTTGTAGACCTCGGTGTCGCTGTTGAGGATGACCACATCGCGCAGCCGGTGCATGCGCAGGCCCTTGTTGACGGTGCCGACGAAGCCCAGGTTGGCGCGATTGACCTCCAGCGTGATCAGACCGCGGCCGGCCAGCGTGCGCAGCATGGCCGAGAGTTCAGGCAGCGGGCTGGCGTCATTGATGACCACCACCTCGTGCGGCGTGCGCACCGGCGTGGTCAGCACGGTGTAGAGGCAGCGCAGGGTTTCCTGCAGGCCGCCGTAGACCGGCACCAGCACATCGACCTGGGGCGCCGCCGGCCACTGGCGCGGCTGCACCGCCTGCCACAGCTCGGGGTCCAGCATGTCGCGGTCCTGCAGGCTGTCCTGGCGGCGCAGCGGCACCGGCGCCGGCACCCGCGCGGAGCGCTCCTGCGCGTTGGCCTGCACGTGGCGCGCGATGGCATCGGTGGCGAACAGCGCCAGCGCGTTGCCCTTGACCACCCGCAGCTCGGGTTGGCTGGCCAGCAGACGGCGAATGTCCACGCCGGGCAGCGGGTTGCGGCCCTCGCGCCAGCCCCAGCGCACGAAATGGCGCAGCGGCTCGATGCCTGACTGGGCCACATCGGGGTTGCAGCGCAGGTAGTACTCGGCGTCGAACCAGGGCGACGGCGACAGGCCCTGGAAACGGCCGATCAGGCCGTAGTGCAGCAGGCGGTTGATGCCCTGGCGGTCGCTGCACTGGGCGTCATAGTGGCGCACATCGAGCAGCGGGCTGGGCGACAGGCCGGCAGCGTCGCCGCGCAGCACATAGTGGCGCAGCGGCTTCATGCCGCCCAGCTCGGCGGCGTCCACCTGCGACAGGTAGAACGGGGTGTCGAACAGGCCCATGCCGCGGGTGAGCTCGGCCTCGAAGCGCACCAGCGAGTTCGAGCGGCCCACCGCCCGCCCAAGCGAGCGCAGCAGGCGGATGCTTTGCAGCATCACCCGCGCATCCAAGGCGCGCTTGGGCACCTCGATCAACGCTCACCCCGCCATCCGCTCAACGTGACACCTCAAAGACCTGCCGCGGCCGCGGCCCCGGTACCCTGTGGGGCCCCGAGTCCGGGGAATGTAGCAAAGCGGTCTGTTTAGACTCCCCCTAAAGTGGGTAGACAGACGCCACTATTCCTGCTTTCCATGCGGATTCTGTTCATCCACCAGAACTTCCCGGGCCAATTCCGCCATTTGGCGCCCACGCTGGCGGCGGCCGGGCACGAGGTGCATGCCTTGTGCGTGCAGCGCTGCGAGCCACTGCCGGGCGTACACATCCACCGTTACCGGGTCGGCCGGCCCGACGGTCTGCCGCTGCCGCACACGCTGCTGCGCGACGCCGAAACCAAGGTGCTGCGCGGCGAGGCCTGCGCCCGGGCGATGCTGGCGCTGTCGCGCCGCGGCTGGGTGCCCGACCTGGTCATCGCCCACCCGGGCTGGGGCGAGGCGCTGTTCGTGAAGGACATCTTCCCGCGCGCCCGGCTGATCTGCCTGATGGAGTTCTATTACGGCAGCGAGGGCGCGGACGTGGGCTTCGACCCCGAGTTCGACCGCGTGGGCATTGACGAGCGGGTCAAGCTGCGCATGCGCAACACCGCCTTGAGCGAAGCACTGTTGCAGATGGACCACGGTGTGGTGCCCACCGCCTGGCAGGCCAGCCGGATGCCGGCGGCGTTCGCCGCCAAGCTGAGCGTGGTCTTTGACGGCATCGACACCCAGGCCATTGCGCCCGACCCGCAGGCCCGCTTTCAATGGCCTGCCCTGGGGCTGGACCTGGGCCCGGGTGACCGGGTGCTGAGCTTCGTGAACCGCAACCTGGAGCCCTACCGCGGCTACCACCGCTTCATGCGCGCCCTGCCCCGGCTGCAGCGCCTGGTGCCTGACGCGCAGGTGGTGATCGTGGGTGGCGACGGCGTCAGCTACGGCGCCGCGGCGCCCGCCGGCCGCACCTGGAAGCAGCACTTCCTGGCCGAGGTGCAGGATCAGCTGGACCTGTCGCGGGTGCACTTCACCGGCCTGTTGCCGCGCGCCGCGCTGACCCGGCTGCTGCAGGTGGCGCGCGCCCATGTCTACCTGACCTACCCCTTTGTGCTGAGCTGGAGCTGCCTGGAGGCAATGAGCGTGGGCGGCCATGTGATCGGCAGCCGGACCGCGCCGGTGCAGGACTTCATCGAGGACGGTGTCAACGGCAGCCTGGTGGACTTCTTCGACACCGACGCCTTGGCCGACACCGCGGCGCGCGTGCTGCAGGCCCCACCGCAGGCCGATGCCGCGCTGCGCGCCGCCGCGCGGCGCACGGTGGTGGAGCGCTGCGATCTGCGCAGCGTCTGCCTGCCGCAGTGGCAGCGGGTGATCGAGCAGGTCTGCGGCTGAGGTCCGGGCTCAGCGCAGACCCTGGGCGCGCCAGCGGGCGACCAGAGCGGCCTCCGCCGACCAGTCGTGGCGGCGGCCGGGCCGCGCCGCCGGCTGGGCCAGGTGGTAGCGACCACCGGCGGCGACACCCTCGCCGATGCCCAGGGCCGACACACCCTGCCAGCCGCCCGGCAAGCTGCCCAGCCAGGCCAGCATCAGCAGGCCGGCACTGGGGGGCGCCTGCAGGGACTGGACCGCCGAGCGCCAGACCGGCAGCGGCACCGTCAGCACCGGCACGCCGGCCTGCCGCAGGCGCTCGGCCAGCGGCCAGCGGGTCAGGCGAAAACGCGGGTCCGGTCCGCTGACCACGGCCCAGCGCAGCCCGGCCGGCAGGGGCGCGTCCTGCACATCCGGAGCCAGCACCCACACATCACAGCGCCCGCCTACATCCAGCGCATGGGCACCAGCGCCCTGCCAGTGGTTGAAGCGCCAGACAGCGGCCGAGGCGTCGATCTGCGCGCCCAGGCGGCGGCCGGCCAGCGTGGCGGCATTGCCCACCAGCGCATGGCCGCCGGCCCGCTGGGCCTGCACCCAGGCCAAAAACGCGGCGCGGGCTTCGGCATCGGCCAGCGGCTGGGGTCGGCCCAGCTGTTCGGCCGCACCAGGCGGCAGGTCGGCAGCCCCGTCCACCACCGCGGCGGGCAGTGTGGGCAGCAGCGCGGGGACCACCTCGGCCAGCAGGCCCAGCGCCCGCGCGCGCCGCGCGGGCGGCAGCGCCGCCAGGCCCTGCACCAGCGGGGCCACCCAGCGCTGCGGCAAGGGCCGACCCAGGTCGCGCCGCAGCTCGGCGGCGGCCAGCAGGTGGTGCCCACCGCCGACGGCCTGGGCATTGGCCAGGGCGAGCAGCGACCGGTGATAGCGACCCTGCCTGCGCCTGAGCGCGGCCAGGATCCGGGACGCCCAGCACCTCAAAACGTCATCCGAGGCCAAGCACTCGCTTGCGTCTGGGTGCCTGGGCCTCGCCAACGGGAACACCGTTGGACGCCATCAATGCATTCAGACCTTGAACGGCAGTGAGGACCGAGGCGGCACGCCAGGAGAGGCTGGACGCCAGTGCCGACGGGAACGCACTGGCGAAACCCGCCAGCGCCTCGGCGGTGACCAGATGGTGGCGTCGCGCGAACTCGGCCAGCGCAGGCGCGACAAGCAGCGTGTTGGCAGCACCATCGACCCGGGCGCCAAAGTCACCGGGCGAAGGCGTGATGGAGGGGTCAGCGTGAATCTTCAATTCGGCACCCGGATGACGTTCTGACAGATCCGAACGATGCAGCGGTGTCCAGGGCGCAAGCGCCCGGATAACAGGGCCCGCTCAAGCCTAGTTCACCGGCCGGGCCCAGTCTGCCCCTAGAGCCAGCACACTTCCCACAGCCGCGCATCGACGTAGTCCCAACTGACCTGCCCGTAACCCGGCTCGGGTCCGAAGGCGGCGGCCGCCCCACCCCCAGCGGGTCCGGGCAACTGCTGGCCAAAGTCGGCCCCCCAGGAATTGCGGATGATGAACCAGCCGTTCCCCGAGGGCTCGTCCGGATCCGGCTCGAACCCGACAACGCAGACCGCATGCCCACCGATGACGATGGACGACAGCGGCGGCTGCGCGACGATACCCCACTCGTAGAGACCCGGCACATTCCAATTGTTGAACTGGGTATCCATCGGATCGGCGTACACCGGCAGCCCGATCGCGACAGGCCCGCGCAGGAGTTGCTTGTACAGCCCCAGCGCGGTCGCATTGCGTCGGACCCCGCCGCCGGCATGGACTTGGGCGGACGCCTGTGCGACCGCCAACGGTGGTGGTGGACCGTGGTCGACGGAACCCGCCTGAATGTTGCCGTCATAGGGCCAGTCCGCCTCCTTGCAGATCCCTCGCGACTGGAGGCCCTGCAGGGCGAAAGCATGTTGCGTGCCATCGCCAGGGTCGCCATCGGCCTGCTTGGCGCTCCAGAACACGAACTGCTCAGAGTAGTCGGTGGGCGCGCCACCGCGGTGGACGCGTTGTTCCCAGGCCGCGACCAGGGCATGGGCGACACAGGTACCGCGGTCGCCCTGGTCTCGCACCGGCCAGCCTTGCCTGCGCAGGGCGGTGTGGTGGTCGATGGGCCGAAGGGATGCGGCAGTGCCTGCGCCGGGCGCCCCGGGCCCGCTGTGCGGCTGCCCCATCGCCGGGAACGCCCCTGAGGGCGCCGATGCCCCCAGCGGCCCAATGGCCCGGGGATGGCCCAAGCGACTGGTGACCGTGTTGCGAAACGACAGCGCGGTATCCCGCGCCGCGATGAAGGAAATTCTGGAAACATCGCCTCGAGGCAAGGTGCGGCTGAGCAAACCCGTGAAATGGCAGCACAGCGCGTACAACTCGGCGGCACTGCGCGGACCCAGGGCGATCAGGACGCCGAACTCTGCCTCGCCAATGGCTCCCTCGCTCAAGAGCCCGTTGAGATAGGCTGTCATGGTGCGTCGCCTCCCGGTCGCGCTGTGTTCCGGCGTACAGGGTCGCCGGGGGGTGTGTCTGGTTGCCCTGGTGTCCGGGGCCCCGCCTTACCGCGCCAGAGTATGTTCCTGCACCAATGGCGCCGCAAGGCGGGACATCCCAGTGCCTGCGGCAAAGACCAGACGCCCTCCGGCGCTCACCGCCCCACCCCCAGCGCGCTGACCACGAAGCGGCGCCAGTCGGCGGCGATGCGCTCGCCGTCGGCCTGCGCCAGCACGCGTTGGCGCAAGCCGTGCGACGCGGCGGCCAGGCGCGCCGGATCGGCCATCAGCGCCTGCACCGCGTCGGCCCAGTCCTGCGGCCGCTCGACCGTGACCAGGCCGGGACCGGCGAAGCGCCCGGCATCGGGCAGCGGCGAGGCCAGCACGGGCACGTTCCACCAGCCCGCCTCGATCAGCTTGAGGGCCGACTTGCAGCGGTTGAAGCGCGTGGGCTGCAGCGGCAGCAGGGCCAGCGCCACCTGGCGCAGGGCGTCGGTGTAGCCGTTGTCGAAGGGCAGGCGCGGCAGGCGGCGCAGGCGCGCGGGCGCGAGGTCCACCTGAAAATCACCGCGCCCCACCAGCTGCAGCCGCCAGGCGGGCTGGCCGCGCAGCGCCTGGGCCAGGCCGGGCGCGGCCTCGGCCAGGTCGCGGTCGTGGCTGTGGGTGCCGCTGAAGTAGCCGATCGCCGGCCCGGCCGGATCGGTCGGCCAGGGCGTGGCGGGCAGGCCGCACCAGGCCGGCGGCACGGCGTTGGGAATGCAGGCCACCGGGCGCGCCAGGCCATCGTGGGCCAGCACGGTGTGCAGTTCCTCGGCCAGCGCCTGGGTGGCCACGGTGAAACCGTCCACCTGGGCCAGCACCGCGCGGTGGGCCCGGTAGCGGCGCGCCATCTCGGCCTCGGGCAGGCGGCGGTTGAGCACCGCGGGGCTCTCGGGCGCCAGCGCGGGCTCGAACACCAGGTCGTCAAAGTCGGCCAGCACCGGCACGCCAGCGCGGCGCCACGCGGCCAGGCGCTGTCGCAGCCAGAAGCCGTCGGCCGGGCGGTGCAGCAGCACCAGGTCGGGCCGCCAGGGCAGCGGCGCCAGGCCATGGCCCAGGTGCACGCGGTGGCCGCGCGCCTGCAGGGCCTGCGCCAGGTGGGCGATGCGGTAGCGCCAGGAGCCGTCGTCCACCGTGCGGGTGCGCTCCCCCCCCACCGCCAGAAAGGCCAGCGACCAGGGTCGGGCAGGCGCAGGGCGGGCGGCGGGGGTGGGCGTCACCCCTCAAGTATCGGGCAGGGCCCGGCGGTACTGGATGGCCTCGGCCACCGCGGGCACGTCGATCTGGGCCTGGTCGGCCAGGTCGGCGATGGTGCGCGCCACGCGCAGCACCCGGTGCAGGCCGCGGCCCGACCAGCCCAGGCGGCTGGCGGCCGATTCCAGCAGGGTGCGCGCCGCCGGCGCCAGCGGCGCGTGGGACTGCAGGCGCGGGCCGGCCAGCCAGGCGTTGGGCAGCTCGCCCTGGCGCGCGTGGGCGCGCGCGGCGGCGGCCGCCACGCGCTCGGCCACCACCGCGCTGGGCTCGCCGGGTGCGGCGGCCAGCAGCTCGGCGGGCGTGAGCGCCGGCACCTCGACCTGCATGTCGATGCGGTCGAGCAGCGGGCCCGACAGCCGGCGCTGGTAGCGCGCCACCGCCTCGGGCGTGCAGCGGCAGGCCATGGGGCCGCCATCAGGCGTGCCCAGCCAGCCGCAGGGGCAGGGGTTCATCGCCGCGACCAGCTGGAAGCGCGCCGGGAAGCGCGCCTGCCGCGCCGCGCGCGAGATCGTGATGTGGCCGTTCTCCAGCGGCTCGCGCAGGGCCTCGAGCGCGCTGCGCGGAAACTCGGGCAGCTCGTCCAGGAACAGCACGCCGCCATGCGCCAGCGAGATCTCGCCCGGCCGCGGCGGGCTGCCGCCGCCGACCAGGGCCGCCGAGCTGGCCGAGTGGTGCGGCGCGCGCCAGGGCCGCTGGCGCCATCCGGCGGCATCGAAACCGCTGGCCGCCAGGCCTTGCAGCGCGGCGCTCTCCAGCGCCTCGGCGCGGGTCATCGGTGGCAGCAGGCCCGGCAGGCGCTGCGCCAGCATCGACTTGCCGGTGCCGGGCGGACCCACCAGCAGCAGGCTGTGGCCGCCAGCCGCAGCAATCTCCAGCGCGCGCCGCGCCGCCGCCTGGCCGCGCACCTCGGCCAGATCAGGCACGGCGGCGGGAGGCACTGGCGCGCGCGGCTGGGCCGCGGGCAAGGCTTCGGCCGCCTGGGGCAGCAGCGCCGCGACCACCTCGGACAGGTGGCGCGCGGCGCGCACGTCCAGGCCGTCGACCAGGGCCGCCTCGGCCGCGCTGTCAGCGGGCAGCACCAGGGTGCGGCCCTCGCCGTCGCGCTGCGCCGCCAGGGCCAGCGCCAGCGCGCCGCGCACCGGGCGCAGCTCGCCCGCCAGCGACAGCTCGCCGGCCAGCTCCAGCCGCGCCAGCCGGGCCTCGTCGAGCAGGCCCTGGGCGGCCAGCAGGCCCACCGCGATCGGCAGATCGAAGCGGCCCGACTCCTTGGGCAGATCGGCCGGCGCCAGGTTGACCGTGACGCGGCGGTTGTGCGGGAAGTCGTAGCCGCACTGCTGCAGCGCGGCGCGCACGCGCTCGCGCGCCTCCTTGACTTCCGTGTCGGCCAGACCGACCAGCGTGAAGCTGGGCAGGCCGTTGGCCAGATGCACCTCGACCCGCACTTCGGGCGCGCGCAAGCCGTCCAGCGCGCGGCTGAAGACCACTGCCAATGACATTCCAGGACCTCCCCTGGGGGCCTGGCGGCCCCGTGCGCCCCATCGATGGGCAAAGCCGATACATCGCCGGCCGATACGCCCCATTGTGCCGCGCCAACGCGCCGGGACCAAGCCCGCCGCACCACACTGGTGCACCACAACGGTGCCACGCCAGGGCTGAGCCCGGCGGGCACGCATGGCACGGAAGCTGCAGAAAGCCTGCCGATCACTTGGATCTGTCCATCCCACCTCTGGAGTCACTCCCACATGAACAAGTCGCTCATCGCCCTCGCCGCCAGCCTGCTGCTGACCGCCCTGCCCACGGTCAGCCAGGCCGAAGAAGCCAGCCCGCTGTCCTTCAACGTCAGCCTGACCAGCGACTACCGCTACCGCGGCATCTCGCAAACCCGTGTGAAGCCGGCGCTGCAAGGCGGCCTGGACTTCGCCGGCCCGAACGGCCTGTACCTGGGCGCCTGGGCCTCGACCATCAAGTGGGTCAAGGACGGCGGCGGTGATGCCAGCGTCGAAATCGACGTGTACGGCGGCTGGAAGGGCGAGGTCTCGGCCGGCCTGACGCTGGACGTGGGCGCGCTGACCTACATCTACCCGAGCAACAACCTGAACCCCAGCGCCAACACCACCGAGATCTACGGCGCCCTGAGCTACGGCCCGGCCACGCTGAAGTACTCGCACAGCGTGACCAACCTGTTCGGCTTCCCCAACAGCAAGAACAGCGGCTACGTGGACCTGAGCGCCGGCTTCGACCTGGGCGACGGCCTGATGCTGACCCCGCACGTGGGCTACCAGAAGGTCGCGCACCTGAGCGCCGCCAGCTACACCGACTACTCGCTGACGCTGAGCAAGACCTTCGGCATGTGGACGCCGTCGATCGCCGTGGTCAACACCGACACCGACGCCTACGTCTCGCCGGTCGGCAACAAGGACCTGGGCAAGTCCGGCGTGGTCCTGGCCGTGAAGGCCGCTTTCTGACGCCCTGCCACACACAAGGAGCCCAGCCATGAAGATGGTCACCGCGATTGTCAAGCCCTTCAAGCTCGACGAAGTCCGCGAAGCCCTGAGCGCGATCGGCGTGCAAGGCATCACTGTCACCGAAGTCAAGGGCTTCGGCCGCCAGAAGGGCCACACCGAGCTCTACCGCGGCGCCGAGTACGTCGTCGACTTCCTGCCCAAGGTCAAGATCGAGGCGGCGATTGACGACGCCCTCGTCGACCGCGTCATCGAGGCCATCGAGGGCTCGGCCCGCACCGGCAAGATCGGCGACGGCAAGATCTTCGTCTCGCCGCTGGAACAGGTCGTACGCATCCGCACCGGCGAGACCGGCAAGGACGCCCTCTGACACCGAAAGACCCACCAGAGACACGCACATCATGAAGAAGTTGATTGCCTCCCTCGCCCTGGGCCTCGCGGCCTGGGGCTTCGCGGGCGCCGTCCTGGCCCAGGACGCCGCCTCTGCGCCTGCCGCTGCTGCCTCCGTGGCGGCGGCGGTGGCCGATGCCGCCTCGGCGGCGGCGCCGGCTGCTGAGGCCGCCTCCGCCCCCGCGGAAGCCGCCTCGGCCGCCGCAGCCCCCGTCATCAACAAGGGCGACACCGCCTGGATGATGGTCTCCACCCTGCTGGTCATCCTGATGACCGTGCCCGGCCTGGCGCTGTTCTACGGCGGCCTGGTGCGCAGCAAGAACATGCTGTCGGTGCTGATGCAGGTGATGGTCACGTTCTCGCTGATCGTCGTGCTGTGGGCCGTCTACGGCTACAGCCTGGCCTTCACCGAGGGCAATGCCTTCTTCGGCGGCTTTGACCGGCTGTTCATGAAGGGCGTCTGGGACAACGTCGCGGGCACCTTCACGCCGGCGGCCACCTTCAGCAAGGGCGTCTACATCCCCGAGATCGTCTTTGCCGCCTTCCAGGCCACCTTCGCCGGCATCACCTGCGCGCTGATCGTGGGCGCCTTCGCCGAGCGCGCCAAGTTCTCGGCGGTGCTGCTGTTCATGGTGATCTGGTTCACCTTCAGCTACGCCCCGATCGCCCACATGGTGTGGTACTGGATGGGTCCGGACGCCTACACCGGCGCCGAAGTGGTCGACGCGATGAACGCCAAGGCCGGCTTCATCTGGCAGATGGGTGCGCTGGACTTTGCCGGCGGCACCGTGGTGCACATCAACGCCGCCGTGGCGGGCCTGGTGGGTGCCTACATGATCGGCAAGCGCGTGGGCTACGGCAAGGAATCGATGGCGCCGCACAGCCTGACGCTGACCATGGTCGGTGCCTCGCTGCTGTGGGTGGGCTGGTTCGGCTTCAACGCCGGCTCCGCCCTGGAAGCCAACGGCTTTGCTGCCCTGGCCTTCATCAACACCTTCGTCGCCACCGCCGCTGCGGTGCTGGGCTGGAGCGTGGGTGAAGCGCTGCACAAGGGCAAGGCCTCGATGCTGGGCGCTGCCTCCGGTGCCGTCGCCGGCCTGGTGGCGATCACCCCGGCCGCCGGCAACGTCGGCATCGGCGGTGCGCTGGTGATCGGTGCGATCTCGGGCTTCGCCGGCCTGTGGGGCGTGTCGGGCCTGAAGAAGATGCTGGGCGCCGACGACTCGCTGGACGTGTTCGGCGTGCACGGTGTCTGCGGCATCCTGGGTGCGCTGCTGACCGGCGTCTTCAACTCGCCCAACCTGGGCGGCCCGAGCGCGGTGGGCGACTGGGTGACGGTGGGCATGATCGCCCCGGACGCCTACAGCATCGCCAGCCAGGTCTGGGTGCAGGCCAAGGCCGTGGCGATCACGGTGGTCTGGTCGGGCGTGGTGTCGCTGATCGCCTACAAGGTGGTCGACATGGTGATCGGCCTGCGCGTGACCGAAGAAGAGGAACGCGAGGGTCTGGACATCACGACCCACGGCGAAACCGCCTACAACAAGTGATGAGACCGGGCCGGGGAGCGCCAGCAGGCGCCCCCCGGCCCCTGAACAGTTCGGAGCGAGTTCGGGGCCACGGCGACGTGGCCCCGTTTTTTTTGCGCCATGGCCCGCAAAGCCGCGCCTAGCAACATTTTCAGCTGTGCGCAAGCGCGCGATCAGTGGGGTGGGCGCCGCGACGGCTGGGCCTATAGTTCGGCGCCTGGCCTCCGAAGTAGCTATCACAATCGGCGGTGTCGTGTGCAGTCGTCCCTGGCCGCCTGCGCGTCTTTCGCGCATGCTCACGACTCTTACAGACTTCAGGAAGCCACCATGCCAATGCGAGCCACTGTCACGCGGAAAGCCCGCCTTGCCCACGCCACCTCGGTCCAGCCAACCTGCGGCAAATGGACGGGGGTCTGAACCATGAACATGACTTTTTCTGACCTGATGAAGCGCGTCAAGGACGAGGGCGGCGCCGAAGTCCGCGCGCTGCCCAACGCCACGCTGGCGGCGGCGCTGGAGACCGCCTTCGGCGTCATCATCGCCGAGGTCCGCGACGGCGGTGAGGGCGACACCCGCATCCCGCGCCTGGGCGTCTTCCGCTCGAAGTCGGTCATCGCCAAGGAAGGCCCGTCGGCCGGCAAGCCGGTGATGCGCACCCTGTTCGTGCAGCCCAAGCCGGCCGGCGAGAAGGCCGACGACACCCTGTCTGATCTCCAGGAGCCGTCCGTCGAATGAACATGACTGCAGTACAGGCGGAACCCGGGCAGACGGCTGAAGACCGCCTGGGCTCTGGTCGACCGCCCCTGCTGCTCTTCGCCACCTCGCACGTCTACGGGCGCCGCCCGGCCGCGGACGAGGTGGCCGACCTGTCCTTTGCCCTGGCCCGGATCCTGGTGGAGACGGCGCAGCGCCACGGCCTGCCCAAGGCGGCCCACCTGGCCCTGCCCGAGTACTTCGCCAGCCGGGCCGAGCTGCTCTCCGAGTTCGAGGTGGACGACGGCACGCCGATCGTCTTCTTCAGCCTGCGCGCCCCCGAGGACCACCGCTACCTCAAGGGCGCCGATGTCGGCTACTACGTCGACATCCAGGGCGACTATGTGGGCGACCACGCGCTGGGCGCCAGCCTGCCCACCGCCAACCTGGCGGGCGATGACCTGCTGCAGCGCTTTGTGCAGTACTGCCCGAAGCCGCCCACCTTCCCGCTCGACCCCAGCCACGTCAAGCTGCCGATCAAGCACAAGCTGGCCATGTCCAAGCTGCATGTGCGCCTGCTGCAGCAGCGCTCCAATGAGGTCCGCGCGCGCAACCTGCTGGTGGTGCAACCCGACCTGGACGAGATCACCCGCCTGGGTTTTGCGCTGGATCTGGCCGCCCGGCGGCTGGACGTGGTGCTGAACCTGCTGATCGTCTTCAGCACCGAGGACGGCCACGACGACCCGGTGGCCGAGGCGCTGGACCGGCTGGCCCAGCGGCACCCGGGCGTGGTGCTGCTCGAGACGCTGGACATCGAGCTCGGCCTGATGGCGGCGCTGCGCGACCTGGATTTCGAGCTGTTCAGCACCGGCTACCGCAGCCGCCACCTGTTCGAGAACGCGCTGTCCCAGCTGATTGGCCTGCGGGTGGCCACCCAGGACTTCGACGGCACCTTCGAGCCCGATCGCCAGCCGCTGTGGCGCCGCCTTCGCCTGGACCAGTTGCTCGCATGAAACCCGTCGTCTATTTTGAGGTGTCGCCGCTCTTCGAGCGCAATTTCAGCGGCATCCCCAACGTGGCCAAGGAGCTGGCGCGCCGTTTCCTGGCCGACGCCGACACGCTCGAGACGCGTTTCTTCATCAACTGGCACGAGATCCCGCAGTCCTTCGTGCGCCTGGCCATCGACGACGCCAGCGGCGCCCGGCTGGCCGACATGGCCCGCCTGCCGCTGCGCCAGATCGCCCCGGCGCCGGGCAGCATCGGCTTCTTCCCGAATTACAAGTCCATCCGCGGCGTCTTCAGCACCGAGGGCTTCATCGTCCATGACCTGAGCACGGTCACGACGCCGCAGTTCCACTCGAAGGAGACCATCCGCCACCACCGCACGACGGTGGCGCGCGACATCGAGACCTCGGACATCGTCTTTGCCGTCTCGCAGGCCACGCTGCGCGACCTGGAGCTGTATTTCCCGCAGTCGCTGAAAAAGCGCCGGGTGATCTGCAACCCCGGGGCGGTGGTGGCCGACTTCTCCATGCCCTCGTTCCACGACGAACGGCCGATCGTCACCGTGCTGGGCACGCTGGAGCCGCGCAAGAACATCCGCCAGGTGCTGGAATACATCGCCGAGAGCCCCACGTTCGCCTCGCGCTTCGCCTTCATCCTGCCGGGCAAGTTCGGCTGGGGCGAATCGATGCACCGCCTGATCGAGCGCCTGGGCCTGGAGCCGCAGGTCCAGGCCGGCACGATCCAGTTCCCGGGCTACATCTCCGAAGAAGCCAAGCTCGACCTGATCCGCCGCTCGCACCTGCTGATCTACCCGTCGGTGTTCGAGGGCTATGGCATGCCGGTGCGTGAGGCCTTCGTCTGCGGCGCGCCGGTGCTGACCACCCGATCCAGCTCCATCCCCGAAGTGGCCCCCAGTCACGTGCATTACTTCTCCCCGTTCAAGCGCGGCGACTTCGGTCGCCAGTTCGAGGCCCTGGCGGCGCGCTTCACCAGCACCGCCGCGGACACGCGCGGCCAGGCGATCGCCGAAAGCCACTGGGACAGCTCCTACGAGACCGTGAAATCGGCGCTGCTGCGATGAGCTCCCTGCTGGTTCGTGTCGAGGCCGATCACTGCCACATCGAGTGCGGCAGCCTGGGGTCGCATGGCCTGCACCCGCTGGTCATCGTCTGGTTCCGGGGCGATCCGGTGCAGGTGCTGCGCCCGGCCGCCCAGGACGCCAGCGGCCTCTACCAGCTGCGCTGGCCGCTCAGCAAGGACATGCCGCTCGAGTTCGTGGCCTTCACGCTGCTGGACTTGCCGCTGGCCGCGCTGCGCGCCATCTGGGACCCGGCGGACAAGCGCTTCCGCACCCTGGTCCAGGAAGACCTGCTGCTGCCCGCGCTGGAGCGGCTGGACAACCATGTCCCGCTGTTGCTCAAGGACGCCGACCGGATGGCGGTCTACGCCTACCTGACGCTGCTCTCGCGCATGCCCTCGGCCGGTGACCTCGAGGAGTTCGCCCGCCACCATGCGCCGCACATCGACCGCCTCAACGGCGTGCGCGGCGGCATCCTGGGGGCCCAGGAGTTCACCGACAAGCTCAAGGCCATGCGGCCGCGCTACTCGCTGCTGTCCGACAGCAACCTGCCGCGCCTGCTGGAGGACGTGGTCCACATCCTGCGCGTGCAGGCGCCGCCGCAGCAGCTGGACCTGGGCGACCCCGACCCGACGCGCCTGCTGGTGAGCGACGAGGCACTCGGCACCACGGTCCACATCCACGACGGCAACCGCTACGACGACGGCTGGGTGAGCAACACGCTTCGCCTGCGCTGCACCACCCAGCGGCCCGGAGCCCACCTGCGCCTCAAGGGCTGGCGGCGCGGCATCGGCGGCACGCTGCATGCGCTGCGCATCCGCTCCGACACCAGCGACACCCAGGTGCAATACGACGAAGATACCTTCGAGATCGTGTTCACGATGAACGTGCCGGCCCGCTACCACGTGGAGTTGGACCTGACCCCGCACTCGGCGGAAGGTGATGCGCGCGTGCTCGGTTTTGTTCTCATGGAATACCAGTTGTCGGGCAGCCCACAAGGCACGCTCGGCGCCCCTGAACCCCCCAGGAGTTCTACATGAAGCAGTACAAACAAGTCATCATCCACGTTGGGACCGACAAGACCGGCAGCACCTCCATCCAGAAGGCCTTGGGGACCATGCGCGAGCCGCTGCGCCGCCGGGGTCTGGCAGCCTACCTGCCTGGCGATGTGCATCCGATGCTCGGCTCGGCCTTCTGCGCCGAACCCGAAAGCTACGTCTTCAACCGCAACCTCGGCATTGCCGACCGCGCCAAGATTCAGGCCCGCGACAAGCAGTACCTGGTCGAGGTCGAGGACTTCATCAAGTCGGCGCAGAACTGCGAGACCCTGGTCGCCTCCTATGAAGGCTTCATGCATCTGCCCGACGAGGCACTGGAGGGTCTGTACAAATGGGCGCGGCGCTACGCCGACTCGGTGATCGCGGTGATGTACGTGCGCGAGCCGCATTCCTATGCCGTCAGCGCCATGGGCCAGAACGTGCGCATGGGCAAGGAGCCCTGCCCCAGCGGCCGCATCCCGATCCACAACTTCCCCGAGAAGGTCGGCCGCCTGGTCAAGCTCTTCGGCCGTGACTCGGTGATGGTGCGCTCCTTCGAGTCCGACCAGCTGACCGGCAACGATGCCGTGATCGACTTCCTGCACATCGTCGGCGCTGCCGACATCATCGATTCACCGGACTACGTCACACCCGAGCGCGCCAACCAGCGCATGACCTCGCGCGCCATGATGTTCGGCGGCGCCTTCGCCAAGGCGCTGCTGGATGCCGGCATCAAGCTGCCGTCGGCCGAGTACCAGCGCAAGTACGGTGGTCTGATCGCCGACCTGCCGGGCCCCTCGATCAAGCTGACGCCCGAGCAGGCCGAGGTGGTGGCCCAGACCAGCCGCGCCGGCCTGGACTACCTGCGCAGCGAGTTCGGCATCGTCTTCAAGGACCCGC
Organism: Ideonella aquatica; assembly: GCF_018069755.1. Lineage (GTDB taxonomy): Bacteria > Pseudomonadota > Gammaproteobacteria > Burkholderiales > Burkholderiaceae_C > Ideonella > Ideonella aquatica. The sequence goes on from NZ_JAGQDE010000011.1 coordinate 81,380, forward strand.
CCGAGAAGTACATTGCGCCGGCCGACACCGCCTCGGAAGAGATCCTGCGCGACATCGCCAACGTCGTCACCGCCATGGTGATCAAGCAGTGCCTGCTCGAGAACGCCTTCGGCCATGTCGAGGTCGACAACATGCCGGCCCAGGCCAAGGCTGGCGCCGACCTGAAGCTGGGCATCACGCTGTTCAACGACTCCAGCGTGCTGTGGCAGTCCACCAACCCCAACCCGATCAACATCGGCTACCGCTACCGCGGTGCCGACGGCAAGCTGATCGCCGGCGGCGGCCGTACCCCGCTGCCACATGCCCGACTGCGCGCGCGCGACAAGTGCAAGCTGGAGCTCAAGGTGAAGGCGCCCAAGGCGCCAGGCGAGTACACGCTGGAGATCAGCGTGGTCCAGGAACAGCACGCCTGGCTGGACCAGAAGGGCTTCACCAAGTTCTCGTCCAAGCTGAGCGTGTCGTGACCGCGGTGGCCTTTGCGGCAGACTTCAACCGATGACAGCCAAGCCCTTCGACACCGCGATCCTGCATTTCGGCATCGACAAGACCGGTTCCACCGCCATCCAGGACGTGTGCAACCAGGCCCGGGCCGAGCTGGCATCGCGCTGCTCGTTGGTGTATCCGCCGGGCAGCTGGCACGCCCAGTTGGGCTCGTATTTCTCCAGCAGCCCGGCCAGCTATGCCCTCAACCTCGAGATGGGCCGCACCGACGAGACCGCGATCCGTGCGGCTGACGAGATCTACCTGCGCGAGCAGACCGAGTGGATCCGCGCCCAGCCGCCAGCGCGCCAGTTGCTGTTCTCGTACGAGGGCTTCATCGGCCTGAGCCAGCCGGAGCTGGCCGCCATGCGCGCCTACTGCGAGGGCTTTGCCCACCGCGTCAAGGTGCTGGTCTATGTGCGCCCGCCCCTGTCCTACGCGGTCAGCGCCATGAGCCAGCGCGTCAAGATGGGCCGCCCGGCCTGGGCGCCCGACGAAGAGCGGCCGATCTACCGCTTCAAGGAGCGCTTCAACAACCTGGTCAATGCCTTCGGGCGTGAGGCCCTGGAGGTGCGTCTATTCACGCGCCAGGCCCTGACCGAGGGCGACGTGGTGATCGACTTCTTCCACGCCCTGGGGCTGGACCTGGCACAGGCGCGCGCGCTGGCGCAGCGCCAGCGCAGCGCCAATGAAAGCCTCAGTGCCCATGGCCTGGCCTTCGGCATGGCCCTGCGCGAGCACCTCGCGGCGCTGGGCATCCGCATGTCGCAGGCCGACTTCAACAACCACCACGGCAGTCAGCTCAACCGCCTCACCGGCGAACCGATCAAGCTCAGCGCGGAGCAGATCGAGTACGTCCTGACCGAGTTCAAGCCGCACGCCGAGGTGCTGCGCGACGAGTTCGGCATCGTATTCGACGAGGTGCCCGAGCGCTACCTGCGACAGGCCGGTCCCCAGGACGAGGACGCCACCCGCTTCGCCCGGGAGGCGGCGCTGCTCTACCTGGAAGCCACGCTCGGGCCGCTGCGTCTGGAAAGCGCCCAGGGCCACATGGTCTGGGACACGCCCCCCACCACGATGCGGGCGGGTCAGGTCGAGCGCCTGCGGGTGACGCTGCAGCAGCAAAGCCCGCAATGGTGGCGCGGCACGCCCCAGATGCCGCTGCGCCTGTGCTACCACTGGCTGCACGCTGACCGCCGCATGGCCCACTTCGAAGGCCGGCGCACGCCGCTGCCCGTGCAGCTGGTGCACCCCGGCCAGCGCATCCCGGCCGACATCGAGGTGTTGGCACCGGCCGAACCCGGCCGCTACATCCTGCAGATCACCGGACTGCAGGAGGGCTGGTGCTGGTTCGAACAAAAGGGCTTCACGCCGCTGGAGTGCCCGGTGGACGTGACCCAGAACACCGCGAGCAACCCATGACCTCCACCCCGCGCAAGACCCTGTTCATCCACGGCGGCATGCAGAAGACCGGCAGCACCTCGATCCAGGTGACGCTCAGCGAGACGCCGACCACGCCGCTCTACCAGTTCCTCTACCGCGAGAACGGCAACTCGGGCTACTACCTGCGCTCGATGTTCGATGCCAGCTTCACCGGCAACCTCAACGAGAAGGGCAAAGGCCGTGTGGCCGGCCTGCACAACTTCGGTGACCGGGTCGAGAAATTCCTCGACCGCCCGAAGTCCGTGTTCGTGATCTCCTCCGAGATGATCGGCTCGGCCTTCGGCACTGCCAGCCTGACCATGATGCGCGACTGGTTCGCCAAGAAGGTCGACGACATGCGCGTGGTGCTCTACGTGCGCGAGCCCTACGGCTACATCGAGAGCCTGTTCCAGGAACAGCTGAAGAAGCGCTCGGTCGAGTTCGTGAACCTGGCGCGCATGAGCCCGCCCTACAAGGCCTGGTTCACCGAGGTGGAGGACGTCTTCGGCGCCGAGAACGTCATCTACCGCCACTTCAGCAGCGCCAAGCTGCGCAACGGCGACGTGGTCAGCGACTTCATCGCCACCACCGGCCTGGACCTGCCCGAATCCTCCATCGTGCGCAAGAACGAGGGCCTGTCGCGCCGCGGCGTGGCCGTGATCGCCAACTTCAACCATCAGCTCGCCAGCCGCACCCACAGCCGCGATCTGCAGGCCACGCGCTGGATCACCCGCCTGGCCTCGCAGCTGCCCGGCCCCAAACTGCGCCTGAGCAACGAGCTGCTGGTCGAGGCTGTCAAGGGCACGGCCGAGGACATCGCCTGGATGGAGTCGCGCCTGGGCTGTCCGCTGGGCCACCTGAACCGCAAGCCGGCCCCGGATGGTCTCACCGACCTGCGGCAGGTATTGGATCTGGACGAGGAAACCCGACGCTGGGCGGTGGACGTGCTGGGGGTCTCGGCGCAGTCCAGCGACATCGCTGCGACCATGACCGAGAAGCTGCAGTTGGCGGCCCAGGCCGAGGACGCCAGCATCCTGCGCCAGACCCGGCGCCACTTCGCGGTGGACGACCCGGACAAGGCGGCGCGGCGCGAGGAGCGGGCCGCCGCCCGCAAGGCCTGAGCGATGGCGGGCCCCTCCTGGCTCCGGTCGCTGCGGCCCGCCGTCGCCCCGGCCGCCCCCAGCAGCGCTGACAATCCCTCCATGAGCAAACCCTCCGCGAAAAATCTGGCGGCCCGATTCGGCAATGGCCATCTCGACATGGTCTCGGCCACCCAGATCTCCGGCTGGGCCTGGGACCCGGAGGCCTCGGACGGCCCGGTGATGGTGGAGATCCTCGACGGCGGCGAGCGCCTGGCCACGATCGAGGCCAATCTGTTCCGCCCCGATGTGCGGGACGCCGGCCTGGGCGACGGCTACTGCGGTTTCATCCTGAGCTTCAGCGCCTCGCTGCTGCCCAAGTCGCGCCACCTGATCAGCGTGCGTCGGCTGCGCGACGGCGCCGAGCTCACCGGCTCGCCCATCGAGCTGGTGCGCGAAGACGGCGGCCTGGACGACGCGGCCCAGCAGCACGTGGCCACGCTGTGCCGCAACGAAGTCGACAGCGCCCGTCGTCCGGCCGACCTTGACCGCGCGCTGTCCTTTGTGGTGGCGCAACTGGGCACGCTGCTGCAGCGCCGCGCCGAGCTGGGCACCGAACCGGCGGCGCCTGATCTGGGTCCCCTGAGCGAACTCATCGACGCCGCCACCCCCGCACAGTGGGTGCAGGGCGCCAGCATCGCACTGTCCACGCGCTACCGCCCGCTGCGCCTGCCGCTGAGCGGCGCCCCGCTGGTCTCGGTGATCATCCCGGTGCATGGCAAGTTCCAGCTGACCTACGACTGCATCGACGCCATCGCCAAGGCCCTGCCCGACGCGCCGATCGAGGTCATCATGGTGGACGACTGTTCCGCCGACGAGACCCTGCTGGCGCCGCTGGTCTTCGGTGGTTCGGTGCAGGTGGTGCGCAATGACACCAACCTGGGCTTCGTCAAGAGCTGCAACCGCGGCGCCTCGCTGGCGCGCGGCGAGTTCCTGTTCTTCCTGAACAACGACACCCTGGTGCGGCCGGGCTGGCTGGACGCACTGGTCAAGACTTTCGAGCAGGTGCCGCGCGTGGGCGTGGTGGGCTCCAAGCTGCTGTTCGGTGACGGCTCGCTGCAGGAGTTCGGCGGCATCGTCTGGCGCATGGGCGATGCCTGGAACTGGGGCCGCCATCGCGACCCGGCCGAGCCGCGCTTTTGCTTCCTGCGCGATGCCGACTATGTCTCGGGCGCCGCGCTGATGATCCGCAAGGGCCTGTTCGACGAGCTGGGCGGCTTCGACACCCATTTCGCCCCGGCCTACTACGAGGACACCGACCTGTGCTTCCGCGTGCGCCAGGCCGGCTGGCGGGTGGTGGTGCAGCCGCAGTCGGTGGTGGTGCACCTGGAAGGCCTGACCAGCGGCACCAGCGTGACCGGTGGCGGCATGAAGAAGTACCAGGCCGTCAACCACCGCAAGTTCTACGAGCGCTGGAAGGACGCGCTGGCCAGCCACGGCTTCAACTCCAACCAGCCCGACATCGAGGTGGAGCGCACAGTGCGCAAGCGCGCGCTGTTCATCGATGATGTGGTGCCCACCCCGGACCAGGATGCCGGCAGCAACGCGGCGATGCAGCACATCCGCTCGCTGATCCGCCTGGGCTACAAGGTCACCTTCATCCCGGCCGACAACATGGCCCAGATCTACCCCTACACCGAGGCGCTGCAGGCCATCGGCGTGGAGTGCATCTACCACCCGTTCTTCTGGAGCGTCGAGGAGTATCTGCGCAAGAACCAGATGCCGATCGACGTGGTCTACCTGCACCGCTTCACCAACGGCACCAAGTACGCCGGCATGCTGCGCCGCCACCAGCCCCAGGCGCGCATCCTCTACAACGTGGCCGACCTGCACCACCTGCGCATGGAGCGCGAGGCCCGCCACACCGACAACGCCGCGCTGGCGCAGCGCGCCGCTGAAGTGCGCCAGGTCGAGCTGTCGGTGATCCAGTCGGTGGACGCCACCATCGTCCACTCCAGCGTCGAGCGGGCGCTGCTGGCCGAGGCCACGCCGCAGTCCCGCGTGCATGTGGTGCCCTGGACCTACCCGCTGCGCCCGGTGAAGACCGATGCACGCCAGCGCCAGGGCGTGGTCTTCGTGGGCGGCTTCCGCCACACGCCCAATGTCGACGCCGCGCGCTGGCTGGTCGAAGAGATCATGCCGCTGGTCTGGGCATCGGCGCCCGATGTCCAGGTCAGCCTGGTGGGCAGCTACATGACCGATGAGGTGCGTCGCCTGGCCGGCCCGCGCGTGTGGACCATGGGCTATGTGCCCGATGTGCAGGCGATGTACGAGCAGTGCCTGCTCAGCGTAGCCCCGCTGCGCTACGGCGCGGGCGTCAAGGGCAAGGTGCTGGAGGCCCTGGCGGCCGGCCTGCCCTGCGTGATGACCCCCTGTGCCGCCGAGGGCATCCCGGTCGATGGCCCGCTGGGCGAACTCGTCGCCGAGGACCCGGCCCACTTTGCCGCCAAGATCCTGGCGCTGCACGCCGACCGCGCGCTCGCCGAGCGGCTGGCCCAGGCCGGCCTGGCCATGATCGCCGACCATTGTTCTGCCGAGGTGGTGGACGCCGCGATCGCCGCGGCCATCGAACCCAGCCCGGCCGCCGCCGCATGACACCCGCCCGCCCCCGCCGCAAGGTCATCCTGCATCACCATCTGTTCAAGAACGCCGGCACCTCGGTGGACGAACTGCTGCGCGCCTGCTTCGGCAGCCGCTGGGTGACGCGCGAGTTCGTGGCCCGTGCCAACCCCACGCCACACCGGCGCGAGGTGGCCGAGTGGATCCGCGACCACCCCGAGGCCGTGGCCTTCTCGTCGCACACCGTCGAGCTGCCGCCGCCCGACATGGGGCAGGTCGACATCCTGCCGGTGATCTTCATCCGCCACCCGATCGACCGCATTGCCTCGGCCTATGCCTTCGAGCGCAAACAGGGCGGCGACGGTTTTGGCAGCGTGCTGGCCCGCCACACCACGCTGGCCGGCTATGTCGAGGTGCGCCTGTCGATAGCGCGCGACCGCCAGTGCCGCAATTTCCACCTCAGCCGCTTCGCGCCGATGTTCCCGGCCACCGAAGGCACCGAATTCGAGCGCGCCAGCCGGGCGGTCGAGACCCTGCCCTTCGTGGGGGTGGTCGAGGAGTTCGACCGCTCGATGGCCCTGCTGCAGTCGCTGGTGCAGGACGACCTGCCCGAGTTCGTGGCCCGCAGCGTGCACGCCAATGTCAGCCGCGACACCAACGCGCCGCTGGAAGAGCGGCTCGAGCGCCTGCGCGCCGAGGTGGGCGAGGCCTGCTACGCGGCGCTGCTGACCCACAACGCCGACGATCTGAAGCTGCATCAGCAGGCCCTGGAGCGGCTGCGCGCCCGCACCTGAACCTGGCGACGGCGCCCTTTTTTGGCGCGGGTGGCTGGAAATCCCCCTGCGGGGCCCCATCTGCCTAGAATCGATCGCCTCCCGCACGCACGCCTGCCGCCGCCATGGTCCCCCACCTCGTCACCGCACTCATCGGCCCGATCAATGAGCTGGAGCAGCGCATCCTCGAGTCGATGCCAGCCATCGAGCGCTGGTTCCGCCTGGAGTGGATGGAGCACACGCCACCGTTCTACACCTCGGTGGACGTGCGCAACGCCGGCTACAAGCTGGCGCCGGTGGACACCAACCTGTTCCCCGGCGGCTTCAACAACCTGACCGACGAAATGCTGCCGCTGGCGGTGCAGGCGGCGATGGCGGCGATCGAGAAGATCTGCCCCGAAGCGCGCAACCTGCTGCTGGTGCCCGAACGCCACACCCGCAACATGTTCTACCTGATGAACGTGCAGCGGCTGGTGCGCATCTTCACCAACGCCGGCCTGAATGTGCGCCTGGGCACGCTGGACGAGGCCATCACCGAGCCCACACCGATCGAGCTGCCCGACGGCAGCAGCCTGACGCTCGAGCCGCTGCTGCGCAGCCAGCGCCGCCTGGGCCTGAAGAACTTCGACCCCTGCACCATCTTGCTGAACAACGACCTGTCGGCCGGCATCCCCAAGGTGCTGGAGGGCCTGCACGAGCAGTACCTGCTGCCGCCGCTGCATGCCGGCTGGGCGGTGCGGCGCAAGACCCGCCACTTCGAGGCCTACGAGGAAGTGGCCAAGAAGTTCGCCAAGCTGCTGGGCATGGACCCCTGGCTGATCAACCCCATGTACGCCCACTGCGGCGAGGTCGACTGGCAGGCCGGCACCGGCCTGGAGTGCGTGCAGACCCAGGTCGACGCGCTGCTCACCAAGATCCGCCGCAAGCACAAGGAATACGGCATCGGCGAGAAGCCCTTTGTGGTCGTCAAGGCCGACAACGGCACCTATGGCATGGGCATCATGACGGTGCGCGACGCCAAGGACCTGGACGAGGTCAACCGCCGCACGCGCAACAAGATGGACGTCGTCAAGGACGGCCAGCGCGTGACCCAGGTGATCATCCAGGAAGGCGTGCCCACCTACGAGCGGGTCAACGAGGCCGTGGCCGAGCCGGTGGTCTACATGATCGACCGCTATGTGGTGGGCGGCTTCTACCGCGTGCATGCCGAGCGCGGCATCGACGAGAACCTCAACGCGCCCGGGGCCAGCTTTGTGCCGCTGGCCTTCGAGAAAAGCAACCAGCTGCCGCGCCCGGGCGAGAAGCCCGGCGTCAGCGCGCCCAACCGCTTCTACATGTACGGCGTGATCGGCCGTCTGGCGATGCTGGCCGCTGCCTACGAGCTGGAAGCCACCGACCCGAACGCCGAAACCTACGATTGAAGCAGGGTCTCCCCGCCTGGCCGTGCGCTCCTGGGCGCCGCCGGGCGCAAGCGTCGCGACCGGGCAACAGGCCACCGATCGACCGCGCCGCCATCCGGCGCCACAATAGCCTGATCGGCGACTCGTCCCCACCCCAACTTGCATTCTCCTGAACGCGGCGCACAAACGCCGGGCGCGCTGGCCGCGCTGACTCTGGCAGCCCTGGGTGTGGTGTATGGCGACATCGGCACCAGCCCGCTGTATGCGCTGAAGGAAGTCTTCCACGCTGGCCATGTCGAAGCCTCGCCCGGCAACATCCTGGGCGTGCTCAGCCTGATCTTCTGGACGATGACCATCATCGTCTCTCTGAAGTACGTGCTGCTGATCCTGCGCGCCGACAACAACGGCGAAGGCGGCCTGATCGCCATGCTGGCGCTGGCCACCACGGCCGTGAAGGACAAGCCGGCGCTGCGCCGCGTGCTGATGATCGTCGGCCTGTTCGGCACCGCCATCTTCTATGGCGACGGCGTCATCACACCCGCCATCTCGGTGCTGTCGGCGGTCGAGGGCCTGGAGGTGGCCGCGCCCGGGCTGCACAGCTGGATCATCCCGATCACGCTGGTGGTGCTGACCGGGCTGTTCGCGGTGCAGCGCTTCGGCACCGGTGGCATCGGCAAGTTCTTCGGCCCGATCACGCTGGTCTGGTTCATCGTGCTGGTGCTGCTGGGCATCCCGCACATCGTGGCCAACCCGGCGGTGCTGGTGGCGCTGAATCCCATGCATGCGGCGGGTTTCTTCATCGCCCAGCCGCTGATCGCCTTCATCGCGCTGGGTGCGGTGGTGCTGTGCGTCACCGGCGGCGAGGCGCTCTATGCCGACATGGGCCACTTCGGCAAGCGGCCGATCCGCATCGCCTGGTACGGCTTCGTGATGCCGGCGCTGGTGGTCAACTACTTCGGCCAGGGCGCGATGCTGCTCAAGGAACCCGAGGCGGTGGGCAACCCCTTCTTCCACATGGCGCCCGACTGGGCCCAGCTGCCGCTGGTGTTCCTGGCCACGGCGGCCACGGTGATCGCCTCGCAGGCGTTGATCTCGGCGGCCTTCTCGGTCACCAAGCAGGCCATCCAGCTGGGCATCCTGCCGCGCATGGCGGTCAAGCACACCTCGGTCAAGGACACGGGCCAGATCTACGTGCCCTTCATCAACTGGAGCCTGTACGTCTTCATCGTGCTGGCGGTGGCGCTGTTCAAGAACTCGTCCAACCTGGCCTCGGCCTACGGCATCGCGGTGACGCTGGACATGTCGATCACCACCGTGATGACCTTCTTCGTCATCCGCTACGGCTGGAAGTACCCGCTGGGCCTGTCGCTGCTGGCCACGGTGTTCTTCTTCACGATCGACATCACCTTCTTCCTGTCCAACATGCTCAAGCTGGTGGCCGGCGGCTGGTTCCCGCTGCTGATCGGCGCCGGCATGTTCCTGCTGATGCTGACCTGGAAGCAGGGCCGCCGCCTGATGCGCGATCGCGTGCGCGACGAGGCGATCGACCTGGCCGGCTTCCTCGAGGCCATCTTCGTCAGCCCGCCAGTGCGCGTGCCCGGCACCGCGGTCTTCCTGGTGGCCGAGCAGGGCCTGACGCCCAATGCGCTGATGCACAACCTCAAGCACAACAAGGTGCTGCACGAGTACAACCTGTTCGTCACCGTGCGCCACCACGAGGTGCCCTGGATCGGCTTTGACAAGCGCCTGCAGCTGGAGTCGCTGGGCCACGACTGCTGGCAGGTGACGCTGAACTTCGGCTTCAAGAACGACCCCGACGTGCCCGAGGCGCTGCAGCAGCTCAAGGACCGCGGCGTGCCGCTGGATGACATGGACACCAGCTACTTCCTCAGCCGCGACACGGTGATTCCCACCTTCGGCGACGGCATGGCCATGTGGCGCGAGAAGCTCTTCGCCAGCATGCACCGCAATGCCGCCGACATGGCCGACTTCCTGAACCTGCCGTCCAACCGCATCGTTGAGCTCGGTGCGAAGGTCGAGATCTGAGCGTTCTTCCTCGGTGCTGAAGGACCTGTCCCTGCCGGCCGTGGTGGCCGGCTTCATCGCCGTGCTGGTGGGCTACACCAGCTCGGTGGCCATCGTCTTCGCCGCCGCGCAGGCGCTGGGCGCCACGCCGGACCAGACCGCCTCGTGGCTGTGGGCGCTGGGCCTGGGCATGGCGCTCACCAGCACCGGCCTGTCGCTGTGGTACCGCCGCCCGGTGCTGACCGCCTGGTCCACGCCCGGCGCGGCGCTGATCGCCGCCAGCCACGGCCTGGCCCTGCCCGAGGCCACCGGCGCCTTCATCGTCTGCGCGCTGCTGATCACGCTGGCCGGCTACAGCGGCCTGTTCGAGCGGCTGATGGCGCGCATCCCCGCCGCCATCGCCCAGGCGCTGCTGGCCGGCATCCTGGTGCGCTTTGCGCTGGACGCCGCGCTGGCCACCGCGGTGGACCCGCCGCTGGTGCTGGCCATGCTGGCGGCCTTCCTGGCCGGGCGGCGCTGGTGGCCGCGCTACGCGGTGCCGGGCGTGCTGCTGTGCGGGCTGGCGGTGGCCGCCGTGGGCGGTCGGCTGGCGCTGGGCGGCGTGACGCTGGCCTGGACCCAGCCGGTCTGGACCGCGCCCGTGTTCGCGCCGGCCGCCATCATCGGCCTGGGCCTGCCGCTGTTCATCGTCACCATGGCCTCGCAGAACCTGCCGGGCGTGGCGGCGCAGCGGGCCGCCGGCTACGACACCCCGGTCTCGCCGGTGGTGGGCACCACCGGCCTGGTCAGCCTGCTGCTGGCGCCCCTGGGCGGCTACGCGATCAACCTGGCCGCGATCACCGCGGCGCTGTGCATGAGCCCCGAGGCGCACGACGACCCGCGCCGCCGCTACTGGGCCTCGGCCTCGGCCGGCGTGTTCTACCTGGCCACCGGCCTGGCCGGCGGTGCGGTGGTGGCGCTGTTTGGCGCCCTGCCGCGCAGCCTGGTGGTCACGCTGGCCGGACTGGCGCTGCTGGGCACGATCGCCGGCGGCCTGCATGGCGCGCTCAAGGACGAGACGCGGCGCGACGCCGCGCTGCTGACCTTCCTGGTCACGCTCTCGGGGGTGAGCCTGCTGGGCATCGGCTCGGCCTTCTGGGGTGTGGTGGCCGGAGCAGCCGCACTGCTGCTGCGGCCACGCTGATGCGCTAAGCTGGCCGATGGAGCGTGGCAGGGGTCACGCCACAGCGCGCCAGGCCCGTCGTGCACGACGACTTCTCCAGCTTCTTCGACTTCCTGCCCATCGGGGCCTACCGCTCGCACCCTGACGGCACGATGCTGCGCGCCAATCCGGCGCTGGTGCACATCAACGGCTACAGCACCGAGGCCGAACTGCTGCGCGCCGTGCGTGACATCGGCAGCGAGTGGTATGTGCAACCCGGGCGGCGGCGCGAGTTCATGCGCCTGCTGGCGCGCGATGGCCAGGTGCAGGGTTTTGTCTCTGAAATCCACCGCCATCGCTCGCGCGAACGCATCTGGGTGCGTGAACACGCCCATGCGCTGCGCGACGCCGAAGGCCGGGTGCGCTGCTACGAAGGCACGGTCGAGGACATCAGCGACCTGGAACACAGCCGCGACCAGGTCGACCGCATCGCCGACCAGGTCTCGGGCATGGTGTTCCGCACCGTGATGCAGCCGGACGGCACCCGGGTGTTCTCCTACGTCAGCCGCGGCGTGCGCGAGCTGCTGGGCCTGACGCCGGAGCAGGTGATGGCCGATGGAGACGCCATCCGCCGCCTGTGGCACCCGGCCGACGCCGCCCGCGTGGCCGCTGCCAGCGAGGCCGCGCGGGCCAGCGGCCGCACGCTGTCGATCGAGCACCGCGTGGTGCTGACCGACGGCACCGAGAAGTGGCTGCACGTGCGATCCACGCCGGTCCACCTGTCGCCGCAGCGCAGCGAGTACGCCGGCGTGGTGATCGACGTCACCGCCCGCAAGCGCGCCGAGGCGCGGCTGCTGGAGAGCAACGAGCGCTGGAAGCTGGCGCTCAACAGCACCGGCGACGGCGTCTGGGACTGGAACCTGCAGACCGGCGACGAGACCTACTCCGAGCAGTTCCTGGCGATGTACGGCTACACCGAGGCCGACCTGGCGCACAACCCACGGGTGCTCGACAGCCTGACCCACCCCGACGACGTGCCCGCCATGCTGCGCGACCGCGAGGCCCATTTCAGCGGCCGCACGCCCACCTACGTGAATGAGCACCGCGTGCGCTGCCATGATGGCCAGTGGAAGTGGGTGCTGTCGCGCGGCCTGGTGATCGAGCGCGACGCCGACGGCCGACCGGCCCGCATGATCGGCACCCACACCGACATCACCGCGCGCCGCCAGGCCGACGCGCTGCGCATCGAGCGCGACCGCGCCGAGGCCGCCAACCAGGCCAAGACCCAGCTGCTCTCGCGCGTCAGCCACGAGCTGCGCACGCCGCTCAATGCGGTGCTGGGTTTTGCCCAGCTGCTGCAGCGCGACCTGCCGCCCGGCAGCACCGCCACCGAATGGACCGGCCACATCCTGCAGGCCGGTCGCCACCTGCTGGACCTGGTGGACGAGGTGCTGGACCTGTCCGCCGCCCAGAGCGGCCAGCTGCAGCTGAGCCTGAGCGACCTGTCGGCCGAACCCCTGCTGGACGAGGCCTGGTCCATGGTGCAGGCCGCCCCGCTGGCAGGCCGGCCGCCCTGCTCCCTGGTGCGCGACATCCCGCCGGCCCTGCCGCCGGTGCGCGCCGACCGCCGCCGCCTGCTGCAGGTGCTGGTCAACCTGCTGAGCAACGCGGTCAAGTACAACCGCCCGGGCGGCGCCGTGCATGTGGCGCTGCGCGCCGACGGCCCGGCCATCGTCTTCGAGGTGCGCGACGAGGGCGAGGGGCTGACCCCTGAGCAGATTGCCCGCCTCTTCAGCCCCTTCGAGCGCCTGGACGCCGCGCGCCGCGGCATTGAAGGCACCGGCCTGGGCCTGTCGCTGTCGCAGCAGCTGGCGCAGGCCATGGGCGGCACGCTGAGCGCGCACAGCGCGCCGGGCCAGGGCGCGACCTTCGCGCTGCGCCTGCCCTGGGCCTGACCGGGCGCGCAGCGGTTCAGCCGCTCAGGGCCCTTCCAGCCGCCGCAACAGCGGTGACGGCGCGCGCGCCAGGCGGCGAGCGTTGAGCAGGGCGCGGTGCAGTGGCTGCAGCGGCGCGCGTGCCGCCGCGGCGATCAGCGTCAGCTCCAGCAGGTCGCGCTGCAGACGGCTGCCGCCCAGGCGCGGCCAGTGTGGGCGGCTGGCGCGCAGCGCGCTGCAGGCCGCCGCGGCATCGCCGCGGGCCAGGGCCAGCAGTGCGCGCATCACCGGCAGCGCCACCTCGCGGGTGACGGCGTGGTTGCTGCGGCGGGCGTCCTCGGCCTGCATCGCACGGGCGGCGACGCGGGCCACCCAGCGCTCGGCGCGCACCAGCTCATCGGCGCCCAGCAGGGCCAGCAGCACATGCAGGTCGTGGAAGGCGCACAGGCCGGCCTCGCCCTCATCGGCGGGCCAGGCCGCCAGCAGCTGCACCAGGCGTGCACCCACATCCTCGCCCAGCAGGTGCAGGCGCCACAGCAGGGCCACGGCATCGCGGTGGTCGGCGTCACCCACCAGCGTGGGGCCGCTGAGGTGGGCATCGATCAGGCGGTGCACGCCAGGCAGGTCGAGCGCCTCCAGCCGGAACAGGCCCATGTGCCACCACAGGTGGGCCGCCAGCGCCGAGTCGTCGGCCCAGCCGGCCTGGTGCTGGCGCAGCCAGGCGGTGCCGTCGTCAAAGCGGCCCTGGCTCTCCATCACATGCGCCACAGCCAGCACGGCGCGCGGCACCTGGGGCTCGCGCGCCAGCGCCCGCCGCGCCACGTCCTCGGCCTGGGCGTCGCGCTGGTTCTCCTGCAGACCGAAGGCATACAGCCCCAGCAGGTGCGGCTGCAGCGGGTCCTCGGGGGACCACTCAGGCAGCACCTCGGCCGGGCGCGTCTGCAGCGGCGGCAGCTCGCCGCGGCGCAGGTCCCAGGCCTGGGCCCACAGCAGGGCCAGTGCGTCGTGCGGGTGCTCCAGCAGCAGGTCGTCCCAGATCTGGCAGGCCAACGCGCAGCGGCCCTCCACCAGTGCCTGCAATGCGACCAGGTGGCGCTGCTCGCGCGGCGGGGCGTCGTCGATGCCGCGGGCCGCGGCCGCCAGCGCGGCGAGCACGCCGTCGTCGACCCGGCCATCGGCGTGCAGCAGGCGCTGGCCGGCACGCATCAGCTGCGGCCAGGCCCAGCGCGGGTCGGCGGCGCAGGCCTGGTCCAGCGCGTCCTCGGGCGAGCCGATCTGGCTGACCAGGCGCCACAGCGCGGTCTCGGCCGCGTCGGCCGCCGCGCGCGAGGTCGTGCCCAGGCGCTGATCGCGCTGGTCGCGCAACTGGGCCGGGGCCGCGGGCGTGCTCATGGCGCGATCTTAAGGCTCGGGCCAGTCGCGCAGCGCCGGGCGGAGCTGCTCCCAGGCGCGGGCCAGGCGCAGCACGCCGATGTCGTCGTGGCGCCGTCCGGCGATCTGCAGGCCGATCGGCAGGCCGCGGCGGTCGTGGCCGGCAGGCACCGAGATGGCCGGCTGCTCGCTCATGTTGTAGGGCAGCGTGTAGGCGATGTGCTCGAAAGGGCGCTCGGGGTCGTTCAGCGGGCTGGCCTGGGCCGCACCAAAGGCGACGTCGGGGCTGACGGGCGAGAGCACATAGTCCACCGCGTGGGTGCCGGCGATGGCGGCGTCGCGCAGCGCGGCGATCTGGCTGAAGCCGCGGAAGACCTCTTCGCCGCTCATCTGCGCGCCGCGCTCGATCCAGCGGCGGATGTAGGGCAGCACCTTGGCCTGGCGCTCGGGCGGCAGCGCGGCGTAGTCCAGCCACGAGCGCATGCGCCAGAAGCGGTCCAGGCCGTCGACCATCGCGCGGGTGGAGATCGGCTTGAGCTCCACCAGCTCGGCGCCTTCGGCGGCCAGCATCAGCGCGGCCAGCATCACGGCGTCGCGCACCTCGGGCTGCAGCGGATCGCCCCAGCCGGCATCGAGCAGCACGCCCAGGCGCAGGCCCTTCAGTGGGCGCTGCAGGTCCAGCCAGTCGATGTCGGCGGGCGGCAGGCTGCTGGCGTCGCGCCAGTCGGGGCGGCTGAGCACGCTCATCGCCAGCGCGCAGTCGGTGACCGTGCGCGTCAGCGGGCCGGCGACGCGGCCGATGTAGGGCGGCTTGATCGGGATGCGGCCCAGGCTGGGCTTGAAGCCCACCACGCCGCACCAGCCGGCGGGCAGGCGGATCGAGCCACCGATGTCGGTGCCCAGGTGGATCGGGCCGTAGCCCATGGCCGCGGCGGCGCCGGCACCGGCGCTGGAGCCGCCCGGGTTGCGGCGCAGGTCCCAGGGGTTGCGGGTCAGGCGGTGGAAGCTGGACAGGCCCGAGCTGAGCATGCCCCAGTCGGGCATGGTGGTGCGGGCCACGAAGACCGCGCCGGCCTCGCGCAGGCGGGCGGTGGGTGGGGCGTCCTCGCGCGCCGGGGTCAGCAACGACGCGGCACAGCCCAGCGGCTGCGGCACGCCGCGCGAGGCGATGTTTTCCTTGAGGGTGACGGGCACGCCGTCCAGCGGCCCCAGCGCGGCGCGGCGCGCCCAGCGGGCCTCACTCGCACGGGCCTGGGCCAGTGCCGACTCCGGGTCGAGCCCCCAGGTGGCGGCGACGCGGCGGTCGCAGGTGTCGATGCGCTCCAGGACCGCCTGGGTGACCTCCACCGGCGACAACTGGCGCCGACGGTACAGCGGCGCCAGTTCGGCCGCGGGGATCGCGTGCAGCGCGCTCTCTCGCTGATCAGGGGGCATCGGCAACCTCGGGCGGCCCGCGCAGGGGCGACAGGCCCGATGGTGCCTCAAAACACCGGCCAGGGCCGGTGGGCGGGACGATCAGTCGTCCTGGCTCTCGTGCCGCGCAGCGGCGGCGTAGAGGTCGGCGGCGAAACCGGGGTCGGAGTGTTCCCAGTGGCGGGCCATCTCACGCACCTCGGCGGCGTCGTCCATGCGGCTGCGCTGGCGCGGCGCGGTGACCTGATGGGCCAGGTGGCGCGAGATGCCCGACAGCAGCGCCAGGAAGGCGGTGGCGGCGATGCGCGCACCGCGCGGCATGCCCAGGGTGGGGGCGGGATGGAAGGTCTGGGAGGTGATGGCAGCCATGGTGTGCTCCTTCGGGGTGTCCGATCAAGCGGCTCGCCGCGTCCCGCGAGCCAGGGGAAGGGGTCAGCGGTAACCGACCGGTGCGCTGCGCAGTCGCCACGGCCAGCAACGCAGCCAGGACGCGACGACTTGTCGCAGCGAGGCAGCGCGGGGACGGGGGGACGTTTGCAGGCTCATGGGACGCAATCCTAGGGTTAGCACCAGTGTTTGTCGACTGAATATTCTTCAAGTTAGATATAAATTTCCGGCATGTCTCGCCCGCAGGCCAATTTCCGCACACTGGACCTGAACCTGTTGCGGGTGTTCGACACCCTGATGGCCGAAGGCAGTCTGACCCGCGCCGCCGGCCGCCTGGCCATGACCCAGCCGGCCGCCAGCCATGCGCTGCGTCGCCTGCACGAGTCGCTGGGCGAAACGCTTTTCGAGCGCAGCGCGCGCGGCATGCAGCCCACCGCGCGTGCGCAGGCGCTGTGGCCGCAGGTGCGCGCAGCGCTGGCCGGGCTGCAGCAGGCACTGGCGCCGCAGGATTTCGACCCGGTCGCCGACCCGGTCAACTTCCGCCTGGCGATGGTGGACGCCACCGCGGTGCTGCTGATGCCGCACCTGATCGCCACCGTGGAGCGCAGCGGCGCCGCGGTGAACTTCCGGGTGCTGCCGCTGACCACGCGCGACCCGCGGGCCCTGCTGGCGCGCGGCGACGCCGACCTGGCGGTGGGCCACTTCCCCGACGCCATCACCGGCCTGGTGGCCGAGGGCGACACCGCCACACTGCGCCACCAGCAGCTCTACGAGAGCCGCTACGTGTGCGTGATGCGCCGCACACACCCGCTGGCCAGCCAGCCGCTGGACCTGGACGCCTACTGCGCCGCGCAGCACCTGCTGGTGAGCTTCTCGGGCCGGCCGCACGGCTTTGTCGACCAGGCCCTGCTGGCGCTGGGGCGGCGCCGGCGGATCGTGCTGACGGTCAACCAGTTCTACACCGCCGGCCAGGTGGTGGCCGGCTCCGACCTGCTGACCGTGCTGCCGGTGTCCTTCCTGGGCGCCACCGGCGTGCCCGACGCGCTGGTCACGCGCGAGCTGCCGTTTGCGCTGCAGCCGATCCAGGTGGCCATGCTGTGGCACATGCGGCTGGACGCGGTGCCCGCCCAGGCCTGGCTGCGCCAGCAGGTGGCGCAGGCGCCGACACCCGCCTGATCAGGCCGCCGGCCAGGCCACGCCCACCGACAGCCCGCCCAGCCGCGCCGAGCGGCCCAACGTGATGCGCAGCCCGCCCGCCTGGGCGATGCGCCGCACGATCGACCAGCCCAGGCCGCTGCCGGCCTGGTCCTGCGTGGCACTGGCGCGGAAGAAGCGCTCGCCCAGCCGGGCCTGGTCGGCCTCTGACAAGCCGGGGCCGCTGTCTTCCACGCTCCAGCGCACGCCGCCGTCCGCCGCGGCGATCGTCACCTGCACGGTGGCGCCATCGGGGCTGTAGCGCAGCGCGTTGTCGACCAGGTTGCGCAGCAGCATCGCGGCGAGCGCCTCGTCCATCGCCAGCGGGCAGTGATCAGGCGCGTCCAGCTCCAGCGTCTGGCCGCGCGCCAGCGCCTGTGGCGCCAGCTCGCCCAGCAGCCGGCGCGCCATCGCCGCGCCGTCGTGCACGGCGGCGGCGCGCTGGCTGGCGCTGCCGTCCAGCCGCGCCAGCGTCAGCAACTGCTGCACCAGGTGCACCGCGCGGTCGCAACCGGCGATCGTGGCCTGCAGCGCATGGCGGCGCTCAGCCTCGTCGGTGGCGCCCAGCGCCACCTGGGCCTGGGTGCGGACGATGGCGATCGGCGTGCGCAGCTCATGCGCGGCATCGGCGGTGAAGCGGCGCTCGCCATCGATCAGCCGGCCGATGCGCTCGAGCAGCGCATTGAGCGCGTCCAGCGGTGCCTGCAGCTCGGTGGGTGCCGTCTCGGACAGGGCCACCGGCGAGAGCTGCTGCGGCGCACGCTGCTGCAGCACCTCGCCCAGCTCGCGCAGTGGCGCCAGGCCCTGGCGCACCGACCACCACACCGACAGGGCCACCAGCGGCAGCACCAGCAGCAGCGGCCCGAAGGTGCCCTGCAGCACCGGCCACAGCACGTCCAGCCGCACCTCCTCCTGCTCGGCCACGAAGACCTGCACGTCGTCCTCGGCGCCGTTGGCAGCGAACAGACGCCAGGTCTCGCCGCGGTACTCGATGGTCTCGAAACCCTCGCGCAGCGTCGACAGCGGCGCGCCGTCGGCGTTGGGCGAGTGCGCACCCAGACGCCCCTCGTGCCAGACCTGGAAGGCCACCTTGCGCTCGTAGGGGTGGCCCTTGCGGCCGCCGCCCAGCGCGTGTTCGATGGCTTCGGCGTCGTCATCGCCGTGCCCGCCCGACTGCTGCGCCACCAGCAGCGCGGCCGATTGCGACAGGTGGGCGTCGAACAGCTCGTCCAGCTCATGGCGCGCATCCCAGGCCGTCCACAGCGCCGCCAGCAGCCACAGCGTGCCCACCATGGCCAGCGTGCGCAGCGCCAGGCGCAGCTGCAGCGAACGTGCTGTCATGCCGGCGGCGTGCGGGCAATGGTGTAGCCCACGCCGCGCACGGTGGTGATCAGCTCGGGCTTGAGCTTCTTGCGCAGGTGATGGATGTGCACCTCCACGGCGTTGCTCTCCACCTCCTGGCCCCAGCTGTACAGGCTCTGCTCCAGCTGCTCGCGCGAGAGCACGCGGCCGGCGCCCAGCATCAGCGCCTGCAGCAGGTCGAACTCGCGCATCGACAGCGCCACCGGCTCGCCGTCCAGCGTCACGGTGCGCGCGGCCGGGTCCAGCGCCACGCCCTGGGCCTGCAGCAGCTCCTGCACCTGGCCGTGGGCGCGGCGCACCAACGCGCGCAGGCGGGCGCCCAGCTCATGCAGATCGACCGGCTTGACGACATAGTCGTCGGCGCCGCCGTCCAGGCCGCGGATGCGGTCGTCGATCGCGTCACGCGCGGTCAGCACCAGCACCGGCAGGCTGCCGCCGGCAGCCCGGGTCTGGCGCAGCACCTCCATGCCATCCAGGCCGGGCAGGCCCAGGTCCAGCACCGCGGCGGTGTAGGCGCCGCTGCGCAGCTCGCGCTCGCCGGCCAGGCCATCGCGCACCCAGTCCACCTGGAAGCCCTGCTGGCGCAGGCCGGCGCGCAGGCCGTCACCCAGCAGCGGATCGTCCTCGACCAGCAGGATGCGCATCAGTGGCCTTCCTTGTCGTCATCGTCATCGTCGTCCAGCAGCGACTTCAGCGCGGCCAGCGGACCGGTCGCCGGGGTCTGGCCGGCCGATGCAGTCTGCCATGACGCATCCGGCTGCGGCGCACTGTTCCACTGCCAGGCCCAAAAGCCCAGCACCGCCACCAGCAGCGCCGCGCCCAGCGGTGCCCAGGCACGCTGGGCGGATTCCTCCGGGTGGCCCTGCTTGCGGCCGGTGAACATCGCGCGCACCAGGTTCTCGCGGTGGGCCAGGCTGCCCACCAGCACGCCCAGCAGGTGCACGCCCACCAACAGCAGCATCAGGTTGGCGGCCAGCTCGTGGCCTTCTTCGGCGAACTCGCCGCCCAGGTCGTTGTAGGTGGCCCAGCCCAGCGCGGTGGTCAGCGCGGCCAGCCCCAGCAGGCCGATGATGGCCAGCGCGCCTGCCGGGTTGTGGCCGGTGGTGTGCGGCGCGCGACCGGCCAGCAGGCCTTTCAGGTAGGCCAGCACGGCGGCGGGTCCGCGCACGAAGCTGGCAAAGCGCGCCGGCGTCGTGCCCACCAGGCCCCAGACCAGGCGAAAGGCCACCAGGCCGGCCACGGTGTAGCCCAGCGTGACGTGCAGCAGCCGCCAGCGCTCGCTCTCGGCGCTCAGCCAGGCGCCGGCAAAGCTCAGCACCAGCAGCCAGTGGAAGACGCGCACCGGCACGTCCCAGACGCGCACGCGGCTCATGGAGGTGTCCATCGCAGGCTCCTTACTTCGGGATGCGGATCTCGCGTTCGCGGAAGCTGCCCTCGGCGGCGCGGGTGTGGCAGGCGGCGCAGTTGCTGGCCGACTTGATCGAGGCGCGCTGGAACACGCCGGGGCCGGCCTCGTCGTGCTCGCGCACGAACCAGCGGCTGCGGGTCATGCGGTCCTCGGGCGGCGGGTCACCGCGGCCGGCGTTGGCCTGCAGCCAGTCGGCAATCGTCTTGGCGGTGGGCGCGTCCAGCGAGGCATCGGTGCCGTAGTGCTTGCCCAGGCCGCCCATCAGGTGCTGCCACGACGAGGCCGGCAGACCACGCGCCGGGAAGGCCACGTGGCAGCTGCCGCATTCGGACTGGTAGGCCGGCAGCGGTGGGGTGCGGGAGCCGTGGTCGTCGGCCTGCGCCGAGAGGGCGGCGACGGCCAGGGCGGCGGCGGTGATCCAGGTCTTCATGCTCGGGCTCCTCACTTCAGCGTCAGCAGCCAGGCCAGCACGTCGGCCTTCTCACCGGCGCTGCATTCGCGGCCGACCACATCGTTGCAGTTGCGGCGGAACCACTTCTCGGACTTGGCCAGCTCGGTGAAGCGCTCGGCATTGGCCGACGGCGCCAGCGGCTTGATCGCCTTGGCGGTGCTGGCGTGCTGGCCCGCGCCGGTGGGCGCGGCGCCGTGGCAGCTGCTGCACGACCATTCCTTGCCGTGCTTGCTGGTGAAGAAGGCCTGGCCGCGCGCGGCCTGGGCCGGCGCACCCGCCTGGGCGGTGTAGCCGGCCAGCAGCTCGGCGGGGGTGGCGGCCTGGGCCGCCAGGGCGCCGCCCAGCAGGGCGGCAAGGATCAGGGGCTTGAACATGGGGCACTCCATCGGGATGCGATGGTGCCCATGGTGTCCGTGGGGGCTTAGGCCCCTCTTAAAGCCGGTCTGACCGAAGTCAAACCGCCAGCACGGCGGCCATCGCCTCGGCGGTGCGCTCAACGTTGCCGGTGTTCAGGCCGGCCACGCACATGCGGCCCGAGCGCACCAGGTAGACGCCGAACTCCTCGCGCAGCCGATCCACCTGCGCGGCGCTCAGGCCGGTGTAGCTGAACATGCCGCGCTGGGTGAGGAAGTAGCTGAAGTCGCGCCCCGGCACCTTGGCGCTGACCACCGCGTGCAGGCGCTCGCGCATGGCCTGGATGCGCACGCGCATGCCATTGAGTTCGGCCACCCACATCGCGTGCAGCTCGGGCGTGTTCAGGATCGTGGCCACCAGCTGGCCGGCGTGCAGCGGCGGATTGGAGTAGTTGCGCCGCACCGTAGCCTTGAGCTGGCCCAGCACCAGATCGGCCTGGGCCGCATCGGGGCAGACCACGCTCAGCGCGCCACAGCGCTCGCCGTAGACCGACAGGCTCTTGCTGAACGAGTTGGCCACGAAGAAGGACAGGCCCGCAGCGGCCAGCGCTCGCACTGCGTAGGCGTCATCGTCCACGCTGTCACCAAAGCCCTGGTAGGCCAGGTCCAGGAAGGCGATCAGGCCGCGCTCCTTGAGCAGCGGGATCAGCGCGTCCCATTGGGCGCGGGTGAGGTCGACGCCGGTGGGGTTGTGGCAGCAGGCGTGCAGCAGCACCACGCTCTTGGGCGGCAGCGCGCGCAGCGCCTCGCACATCGCCTCGAAGCGCAGGCCGCCGGTGGCGGCGTCGTAGTACGGGTAGGTGCCCACCGTCAGGCCGGCCCCCTCGAAGACCGCCTTGTGGTTGTCCCAGGTGGGGTCGCTGACCCAGAGGCCACTGCCGGGGAACCAGCGGGCGATGAAGTCGGCGCCCACCTTCAGGCCGCCGGACGAGCCCACGGTCTGGATGGTGGTGACGCGCTTGTCCGCCAGCGCCGGATGGCCGGCACCGAACAGCAGCGTCTGCACGCCCGAGCGGAAGGCCGCCAGGCCCTCCATCGGCAAATAGGGCTTGGGGCCGACCTGGGCGGCGATGCGCGCCTCGGCCTCCTTCACGCAGGCCATCACCGGGATGCGGCCGGCATCGTCGAAGTAGATGCCGATCGACAGGTTGATCTTGCCCTCGCGCGGGTCCTTCTGGAAGTTCTCGTTGAGGGTGAGGATCGGGTCGCCGCCGTAGGGCTCGATGTGGGCAAACATGGTGTGCGCAGTGGGCTGAAGCTGAGTCCTGAATTATCCGTTGCCCGCGCGCGGCGTTCGAGTGCCGCTGGAACCCGCAGGCCGTGCAGTTGGCGAAGCAACGCAAGCAGGCCTAAAATACACCGGTTCGGGAACGAAATTCGGCTTCACGCCGTGTGTGAGCAGGCCTTGGTGCCTGACACCTATATTCCCGACGCCTTCTCTGAAGCCGCTGATCCTCCCCAGGTCAGCGGCTTTTTCTTGGTGTAGTAAGTCCCGTAGGCCGCATGCTCAGTGTCGTCCACCGCGTGGACCACGCCGACCTGTGGCCAGACCAACTCCGCGTAGCGCGACTCGCCTCGCTCGAAGTGTCGCTGCAGTGCCCAGAGGAAGTAGTCCACCGCCTGCAGTCCCGCCTCATGCCGTGGTGTGGACTGTCGGGCCACGATGCTGGCATCCACCTCGCGCCGCCATGTCGACTCGAAGCGGCTGCGCGCCTTGTCCAACGCCAAGCGCAAGGCAGCTGTGCGGTCAGACTGGCCCCGCGCCGCAAAGCACACGTCCACCTCCGGCGTCAGGTGCAGCCGGTTCTTGAACAGCCGCGACACCAAGGTGTCGTATAGCTCATTGGGTTGGTAGCGGTAAGCGGGATCCAGTTGATTGCGACCCTGCACATAGGCCAACACACGCCGCTTGTCGCGCACCACGGCAAAGAACGTCAAGGCGTGCTGTGTCAGGACCCGGAACACCTCGCGTCGCACCTCGGCGACATCGTCCTTCGCGTGAAACGCTGCGGCCGTCTTGCGGGCCTCTGGTTGCATCGAGGGCACACCGCGAAAGTAAGGGTCCGCCATCAGGTCGGCCCGCAGGGCGGTCAAGTCCTGCGCCAACCGGCCGGGTTCCGTCACCTCCAGCGCACCCATCATGAAGTAGCGCGAGCACCCTTCCTCGCCAACGCGCACCTGCCCACGCGCGCTGAACAAGGTGGGGTCGCCCGCCTCGTCCACGTAGCAATGGCGCCTGACAGGCGGCACCAGCGTGCTCACCGGCTCGCAGCCTCAATCTCGGACACTGTGGCCAGGGTCCGCAGGCTCACGAACACCACGCGGGCCAGCAACTTGATCACGTCCTCCTTGTGGTCGGCGAATCGGTAGGTGTCGAATCTGGCGCGAATGGTCGGGTCCTTGGGTTTACGCTCCTTGTACTGGTCGAGCACCCAGTCGATGGCCGAGCGGTTGCCCAGTCGGTAGTCCCAGGCCTCAGGAGGGATACCGCTGAGCGTGGTTTCGCCGTCAATGCGGATGCGGCCGTCCTCGGGCTCCGACTTCAGGATCGGCTTGGGCGCATAGGCCTCACCGTGGTTCTGGCGCGCTTTGGTATCGGGCACGTCCACCCGCTTGAAGGCGAAGGGCTCGGCAGACTCGTAGCCGATGTGCAAGTCCATCAGGGCCTGACCCCATCCGGCCCAACGCCAGAAGTCGGCCCGGGTGCTGCCGTGCAACGGCACGCGCGGGAACTCGCGCTTGAGGTTCTGAGCATAGGTCTCGCGGTAGTGCGGGTCGTGCAGCACGGCGTAGACGTAATGGAAGATGCCCTCCTTGGTGGGCTCGGGTAGGCGCTTGCCGGCGCCGGCTTTGTAGTGGGCAGTGAATTGCTTGAGCGCCCAGTCGGTGATGTTGTCGTGAGATTGGCCGTGATCATCGTGCCTGTACAGCGCGTAGATCTGGGTATCGCCCATGAAGTGCCAGTCGCAAACTCGGTCGGATGCAAGTGTCCTGAATACGGCTGAGGTTCCTGGTGCTGAAATCGCAAAGCTTGGCACCCGAACCTCCAAGCCGCGACCAAATAATTGAAAATGGTTGTTAGTGAGGCGATCTGAGAATGTTGGGTCTGCGTAGTAGTGCAATGAAACAAATGGCCGATAGTGCGAGGAAGCCCAGAACCGTGACGACAGGCCATGCACAGGATCACGCCTTACCTTCGCCAGCAAGGACTCACTCCATTTGATTCGACTACCAAGACGCTCCCGATCAATCTCCTTGACTCCCCTCCATCGGTTGTTCTCCTTGTTAAATTCGCTGATCATGAACTTGACCTTTGCTTCAAGGCTCGCTCGATCGCATTCATAGACCCACTCGTCACGGGCTGTATTGACACCATTGGCAGTGAGCGAAAAAACAGCCCTTCCTGTTCCCTCGCGATCGGCCAACGGCATCAATCCTGCATAATCGGTATGAGTTTGATGAAGCCAGTCATGTCTTGCGTTGGGACGAATCTCTTCGCTCTCGACTGAGGCCAAACGTGCCTTGCCAACGAATGCGAGCTTTTCGGAGGCCTCTTCGAACTCTGGTCGGCGAGAGTAGAAGATCCGGCAGCGTTCACTCTTTGAGTTACCACGCCTTTTGACTAGAAAGCTGATCGCAACGCCCGTCTTGATTCCAAAGACATTGTGCTTTGTGCCACTGAGTTTCGGGTTGTCGTTGACACTGCCGCCCAGATCCAAGATGCGTACCTCAACAAACTCCTTGGCCAAGGTTTTTCGAAAGCCGTCGGCCTCTCTGGCATCCAGGAAATTCCGATTGGTGATGAAGGCCAACACGCCGTTTTCGTCCAAACGGTCGCTTGCCCACCGAAAGAATCGGCTGTACATGTCGTAGCGCTTGGTCTTCTTCGCAGCGCTCTCTGCAACGTAGGTCTGCTTGATGCGCGCGTCGATCGCCGGGTAGGTTCGGTTCTTGTTGTTGTCGTTCTCATTCGCCTGGTTGGCGTTGTAGGGCGGGTTGCCAATGACCACGCTGATGCGCCGGGCGTTCTGGCGCCTGATGCGGGCCACGTTCTCCTCGCTGACGCTGCCGAACAGGTCGGCGGTGGTGCCGTGGGCCTGGGTGTGCAGCCCCACGTTGTCCAGCGTATCCACAAAGCACAGGCTGGCGAACTCTCGATACTCACCGGTGATGGCAGCGTAGGTGGCCTCGATGTTCAGGTTGGCCACGTAGTACGGCAGGATGGCCACCTCGTTGGCGTGCAGCTCATGGTCGTACTTGTGCTTGAGCTTGGCGGGCTGACCACGGAAGTGCTCCAGCAGCTCACAGATGAAAGTGCCGGTGCCGGTGGCCGGGTCCAGAATGTCGACGCCCTTGTCCACCAGGCTCTTGCCGAAGTGCTGCTCGCACAGCCAATCGGCGCCGTCGATCATGAAGCGCACGATCTCATTGGGCGTGTAGACCACGCCCAGTCGGTCGGCGGCCTTGGCGTTGTAGACCTTGTAGAAGTTCTCGTAGATCAGCTTTAGGAAGCTCTGCTTTTCCTGGTGGCTGCTGATCTGTGCAGCGGCGCTCTTGATGGCGGCGTAGTAGGCGTCCAGGCCGCGCAGCGTGCGCTTCTTCACGTCGCCGCTGAAGAAAGTTCCCTCGAGCTGATACAGCTCTTTGGCCACGTTGTTCTGGCGGTGGAAGTCGTCCTCGCCGAAGACTTTGGAGAAGATCTCCTCAGTCAGGATGTGCTGGATCAGCATCTCGCGCACATCGGCGTCGGTGAGGCTGGGATTGATCGCCTCCTGTGCATGCGCCAGGAAGCGCTTGGCCGCCTTGCGAAAGCCGGCGTTGTCCTTCTGCTGGCGCTCGATCATCTCGCGTAGCGCTTGCAGGACTGCGGGCAGATCGGTCTTGAACTGGGCCACCGCCTGCCGGAAGTCAGCCACTTCGGCGCGCTCGAAGCTGAAGAACAGCTTGAGCAGCTTCTCCAGTTGCGCCACGTCATCCACCGCGCAGCGCATGACCTCGTTGCGGTGCTGGATCAGCACCGCCTCATGGGTGTCCTCGAACAGGATGTTGTCCTGCGGGTAGCCGCGCTTGAACTTGCGGGCGATCTCCTCGTCCAGGTCGTCGGCCTCGTCCTTGGCCTCCCAGTAGCCGAAGGGCACGCGCAGCTCGTGCAGCAGGGCACCATCGACATAGCGGCGGTCCTTGGTGGCGGTCTGGATCTCGTACTCGGGCACGAAGATCAGATCGTGCTGACGGCCCCAGCCCTTGAGCAGGTCCTTGAAGGCCTCCCGCAAAACGGATTCACGGGAGGAACCGCTCACCTGACGCAAGCGGCTGAGTTCGCCCAAATACTGGTTGATCAGCACCTGACTCATGAGATCCCACCCTGTTGTGTTTGTTGGCGCTGATTTCAGCACACCGCCATCCGTCGGCCTAGTCGGGCCGCCACCGTTCGGAACGCCATTCTTGCAGTCTGTCCGGCCCACAGCCCCGACTGTCGCGCGCCGTTGGACACCCACCTGATCCAGGCGCACAGTGCAGCCATCGAGTGATGGACCACCCCAAGGAGAACGTGATGTCCCTGACCGACGAACTGGAACGCCTGGCCCGCCTGCATGCCGAGGGCCACCTGAGCGACGACGAGTACGCCCGCGCCAAGGCGCAAGCGCTCGCCGGTCCCTCGGTGGCGCGACAGGTCGGCCAGGGCCTCAACGGCCTGCGCCGGTCCCGTGACGACCGCTGGCTGGGCGGCGTTTGCGGCGGCCTGGCGCTGTCCACCGGCCTGGCCTCGTGGATCTGGCGTCTGGTCTTCCTGGGCCTGCTGCTGTGCGGTGGCACCGGCTTCGTGCTGTACCTGCTGGCTTGGCTGCTGGTGCCGCTGGCCGAGCGCCCGCTGCCGCCCTCGGCCCAGATCGCCTGAGGAGCGCCGCCATGCTGAGCTTTCTGCTGTGGTGCCTGCTGTTCGTGCTGTGCTGGCCGCTGGCCCTGCTGGCGCTGGTGCTGTGGCCGCTGGTGTGGCTGATCACGCTGCCGTTTCGGCTGCTGGGGATGCTGATCTCCTGGCCCTTCGTCTGGTTGGCCGCACTGATCTGGCTGCCCTGGCGCCTGATGCGCTCCTGAGTACGATGTGCGGGTGACACCGCCCATCGCCTCGTTCCGCCCGTGAGCCGCGCCGCACGCCTGCTGGATCTGCTGCAGCTGCTGCGCCGCCACCGCCGCCCGCTGACCGGCGCCGCGATCGCCGCCGAGCTGGGCATCAGCCTGCGCACGCTGTACCGCGACATCGCCACGCTGCAGGCCCAGGGTGCAGCCATCGACGGCGCGCCCGGCCTGGGCTACCAGCTGCGCGACGGCTTCCTGCTGCCGCCGCTGATGTTCGGCGCCGACGAGCTGGATGCGCTGGTGCTGGGCTGCCGCTGGGTGGCCGACCGCGCTGATCCAGCCTTGGCCGCCGCCGCGCGCGACGCGCTGGCCAAGATCAGCGCCGTGCTGCCGCCCGAGCGGCGCACGGCCGTCGAGCACAGCGGCCTGCTGGTGGGCCCAGCCACACCCGCCGAGCAGGACCCCGAGGCCCTGGCCACGCTGCGCCGCGCGATCCGCGCCGAGCACCGGCTGCGCATCGGCTACCGCGATGTCCACGGCGAGACCAGCCAGCGCGTGGTCTGGCCGCTGGCACTGGGCTTCTTCGACCGCGTGCAGGTGCTGGTCGCCTGGTGCGAGCTGCGCGGCGCGCTGCGGCATTTCCGCACCGACCGCCTCAGCAGCGTGGACGACCTGGCCGGACGCTACCCGCGCCGCCGCGCCACGCTGCTGGCCGAGTGGCGCGCCGAACAGGGCATCACTGCTGACGGAATCTGACACGGCGCAGCGCGAGCATGGTGGCTCTTCAACGGAGCCCCCCATGACCCACCCCAGCACCACCATCCTCTATGTCGCCGATCCGCTGGCCAGCGCCCGCTGGTGGGGCGAGCGGCTCGCGCTGCAACCGGTCGAAGCCTCGCCCGGCTTCGCGATGTTCGTGCTGCCCGGCGGCCTGCAGATCGGCCTGTGGAAAGCGCCCGACGTGCAGCCTGCCGCCGGCGCCCCCGGCGGCAGTGAGCTGACGATCACGCTGGGCACGCACGCCGAGGTCGACGCGCTGCACGCCCGGTGGGCCGCGCAAGGCCTGCGGGTGCTGCAGCCGCCCACCGACATGGACTTCGGCCACACCTGCACCGTGGCCGACCCGGATGGGCACCGGCTGCGGGCGTTCGCGCCGCACGCGGCCTGAGACCCCCTGGGTGCAGCGCCTCAGCCGGCTGCGGCGCTCAGCAGATCCTTCAACTGAGCGGTGGTCAATTCCTTGGGCTGTCCGCGCCAGGTCACCACGCTCTGCCGGTTCAGGGTCATGGCGTAGGGCACGCCGCGCACGCGCAGCGGGTCGAACAGCTGGCGCCGGGTATCGAGCGCAATGGGCAGCTCGACAGGGACCTTGGCCACAAAGGGGGATACCTTGCCCGCGTCCTCGTCAGTGACGGCGATGATCTCCAGGCCTGGCTCCGAGCGGCGCCATTCGTTCAGCAGGGGAAAGGTCTCGCGGCACGGCTCACACCAAGTGGCCCAGAAGTACCACATGGTCAGTGCGCTGCCAGCGCGGGGCCGGCGATCCAGGTAGGCCAACTCCGGGATCGCGATGCGCTGCCCCAGGCTGATGCCGTTGAACCAGTCCATCAGGTTGGCATGGGCCAGAGGGGTGGCGGCCAGCAGAGGGAGTGTGAGAAAGCCGCGTCGGTGCAGGGGCAGGGTCGTCATGGTGTAGGGGGACTCAGGTTCAGGCGGGCGGGGCCGCTGTGGCAGCCGCCGCACGGCCCATCGGATGTTGCTTGCGGCAGCCTGCCCAGCCGGCGTTGACGATCGCTTGCGGCAGTGGGGTGGCCAACACCCGGACGGGCACCATCCCCGATGCCAACAGCCGGCGAGCTGTCATCCTGGCCCATGGCGCGCTGCCTGAGTGAACAGGTGACGCTGAAGAACCCATCGTCGGGCACCGAAGGTCTTGGGGCGCAGCGTCACTTCACCGCCGACTCGCCGCTGGGCATCAGCGTCATCGTGGTCTTGAAGTGCGGCAAGGCCAGCAGGGGCGCGTGCGAGAGCTGCAGCGGCGCCGGGCTACTCAGCAGCTCAGCATCCAGGGGAACGATCAGCCGCCCGTTGGCATCGGCCTGCCAGCGGCGCATGACGCCTTGGACCTCCAGCGAGGCGACCGCCGCGTCGCCCTTGGCGAAACGCAGATCCAATCCTGTCGCCTTGGGCATGAACAGCGCCCAGAAGCCGGCGTGTTTGCGGATCCCTGCGGCGGCCTGCTGCACCGACTGCATCCAGTCGGCGTAGCTGCGGCTGCCCTGCGCTGGCGGATCAATGCCCACCTCGACCACCAGTCCGACTTTGACGCCCGGCGGCGCCTGCAACAAGACCTCGGGGTCTTCCTGGCGCCAATGGACGCCACGCGGCAGGACCACCAGATGATCGGCATGGATCGGCACCTCGACACGCGCGGTCGGGCTCACAAACAGGCGCAGGCCGCCCACTGGCACCGGCACGCTGGGATCCAGTCGCAGGCGCAGGCGCAGGCCGCGGCGCTGCTCAGGCGCGATGGATTCGAATGTCTCGTGGAGCTCGGCGATCTCGCCGTATCTCAGCCAGACTCGCTCAACGGCGGCCGCTGGGGTCAGGCAGAGCAGGGACAGCCCCAGGCCGAGCAGCCAGGCCATGGCGCGCAGCCCGGCGGTGCGACACGTGAAAGCCCGATGCGGCAGCGACCTCGCCGGTGGCTGCGACGACAGGCCCAAACCATGCTGGCGCAGCCCGTTGTGCGAGTCCATCAATGGCCCCACACCGCCATGCAAATCCACACCATCCGGCGCGCCATCGCACCGGCGCGAAGCCTGCACCGCCCCGTGTATCGCATATGAGTTCCCTGAAGTGATCTTGGATGCCAGTTCTTGTCGGCATCTCGTCAACACATGGTAGCCCCCGGGCCGGACTCAGGGGCTCGGCGCCGAGGGCATCTGTCGGGACGCAGTGGGTTTCCAGCCACTCTTTTCAACGCCAAGCGCCAGCAATTCAAAGAGTAACGGACCATTCCTGCCACGATAGCCACTGGCCGTGCGGATGACTCCGCGCCAGCAACGCCGTCTGCCGGCCCCAGCGCAGGCGCCAGAAGGTCTGCGCCGCCGGGTCGGCGCGGGCCTCACCAGGCACCGGGCCGGTGGGCAGCGTGATGCCGCCCAGCGCCTGCGTGCAGCGCGCATCCTCGGCCGACAGCCAGGCCAGGCCGCGCTGGCGCACCAGCGCCTCGGCCTGCGCCGCAAAGCGGGCCAGTGCCGCGTTGTCGAAGTAGGCCAGCACCCAGCTGTGCAGCAGCACCGGTTGCACGCCGGGCGGCAGCGTGTCCAGCCAGCGGGTCAGGCGGGCCAGGCCGTCGTCGCAGCGCTCGACCGGGAACGGCCGCTGGCGCGCCAATGCGGCGGCGGCCTGCAGGCGCGCGTCGCGCGCGCGGTCGCTCGGCCACAGGCAGGCGCGCAGCCAGCGCAGCGCCTGGGGGTCGGCCAGGTCCACCGGCTGCAGGTCCACGCCCAGGCGGGCGTCGAGCTGCCAGGTCGGCCCGGCGGGCGGCACGGTGCCGTGGCTGCGGGCGTCCAGCACCAGCGCGCCATCGGCCGCACTGCCCCGCTCATGCAGCGCGCCGTCCGCGCCGAGATATCGAATGCGGCAGGCATCGACCTGCAGGTTCAGGCCGGCGCTGCAGCCGAAGTCGAACAGCGCCAGCCGCGGGCGGCCGCTGAGTGCCGCCACCTGCGCCAGCGCCGGCCACAGCACGCTGCAGCGACCGATCTCGTTGGTCTGCGTGTGGCGGCACGCCAGCGTCGCGCTCAGCGCAGCGTGGTGCTGCGCCACACAGGTCTCCAGCGCCGCGCCCAGCGCGGGGTCCTCGGGCAGGCGCTGGCCACCCACGCTGGCGTACCAGGCTCCCAGGCCCAGCGGCCGGCCGTCGGCCAGCACGCGCTCGTGCAGCGCCGCCAGCAGCAGCGTGGCGCGGCGCTGGGTGGGCGGTGCGACATCGTGCAGCGCCAGCAGCGCCGGGCGGCGCGCCACCAGCCGGCACAGCCGCTGGTACAGCGGCTCCTCCTGGAAATCGTCGAGCCCGCAGCGCTCATAGCGCGCCGCGTCCGGGTGGTCGGCCAGCGGCCGTCGCAGGTCGTCGTTCATTCCCCGCAAGGCTAGCGGTCGGCGCGCTGCCAGATTGTCAAACGGTGGACAGTTGGCGAAGATACCGCCGATGGACGACGACGCTCGCCGCTTTCTGGACGGCCACTTCCCCGGCCTGCGCTGGCCGGCCGCACTGGCGCCGCTGCTGCGCAGCCGCCGGGTGGCGCGCGGCGCAGTGATCGTGCCGCAGGGGGCCAGCGGCCACCCGCTGTACGGCGTGCTCGCCGGCGCGCTGGAGATCCGGCTGCTGGCAGCAGATGGCGGGGTGTCGGTGATCGAGCATGTCGGCGCCGGCCAGCTGTTTGGCCTGACCAGTCTGGCGACCGGCGCGCCGTCCAGCTACGAGGCGGTGGCCGCCGCGCCCACCCGGCTGCTGTGCATCGACGCCGCCGCCTACACGCTGCTGATGGACACGGTGCCCGGCTTCGGCCGCGCACTGCTGCGCGAGTTCGCACGGCGCCACGATGGCACGGTGCAGCAGTTGGCTGCCGCCCGGCTGCAGGGCGGCATGGAGCGGCTGACGCTGGCCCTGGCCCAGCTGCGCCGCGAGCAGGCGCCCGCCCCCGACGGGCGCGGCGCGGTGCCGCTGCGCACCACCCAGCAGGCACTGGCCGAGCTGGCCGGGCTCTCGCGCCAGCGCGTCAACACCCTGCTGGCTCAGTTGGCATCCCAGGGCCGCGTGCAGCGCCGCTATGGCACCCTCTGGCTGCTGCCTGATTGATCCCCCAACGCGCGGGCATACATCCCGCTGGCCTGCCTGTTCAGGCGCTGAGCGCCAGGCCCTGCCCCGCCGCCATCCGGCCCACCACCGCCGCCTGCGCAAAGCCGTGGCGGGCGAACACCGCCTGCACCGCGTCCAGCGCCTCGGGCGCGCAGGCGACCAGCAGGCCGCCGCTGGTCTGCGGGTCGGTCAGCAGCGCGCGGTCCACGTCGGCAAAACCGGCGGGCAGGCTCACCTCGGCGCCGTAGCCGGCCCAGTTGCGGCCCGACGCGCCGGTGACGAAACCCTGCTCGGCCAGCGCCCGCACACCCGGGTGCAGCGGCACCGCGCGCCAGTCGATCTGGGCCTGCAGGCCGGCGCCGCGGGCCATTTCCAGGCCGTGGCCGGCCAGTCCGAAGCCGGTGACGTCGGTGATCGCGTGCACGCCGTCGATCAGCGCCAGGTCGGGACCCGGCGTGTTCAGCGCGGTGGTGCTGGCGATCATGCGGGCGTAGCCCTCAGCGTCCAGCGCGCCCTTCTTCAGCGCCGCGCTCATCACGCCCACGCCCAGCGGCTTGCCCAGCACCAGCAGGTCACCCTCGCGGGCGTCGGCGTTGCGCTTGACGCGCGCCGGGTGCACCAGGCCCAGCGCCACCAGACCGTAGATGGCCTCGACCGAGTCGATCGTGTGGCCGCCGGCCACCGGAATGCCCGCGGCCCGGCAGACGCTGGCGCCGCCTTCCAGGATGCGGCCGATGGTGGCGGTGCTGAGCTTGCCGATCGGCATGCCCACCAGCGCCAGCGCCAGGATCGGCCGGCCGCCCATGGCGTAGACATCGCTGATCGCGTTGGTGGCGGCGATGCGGCCGAAGTCGAACGGGTCGTCGACGATGGGCATGAAGAAGTCGGTGGTGGCGATCAGCGCCTGCTCGTCGTTCAGACGGTAGACGGCGGCGTCATCCGAGGTCTCGATGCCCACCAGCAGCTCGGGCGGCAGCGGCATCGCGGCGGTGCCGCGCAGGATCTCGGAGAGCACGCCCGGGGCAATCTTGCAGCCGCAGCCGCCGCCGTGGGAGAGCGAGGTCAGGCGGGGTTCGTCGGTGGGGGTCGGCGGGCGGTCAGTCATGGGATGCATTCTCCGCGGGATGGTCAGCGCAGGTCGCGCGCCAGCCGCAGGCCGGTGAATTGCCAGCGCGCCTCGGCCGGGAAGAAGTTGCGGTAGCTGGCGCGGCGGTGGCCCGCCGGGGTGGCGAACGAGGCGCCACGCAGCACCGCCTGGTTGGCCATGAACTTGCCGTTGTACTCGCCCACCGCGCCGGCCCAGGGCCGGTAGCCGGGGTAGGCGGCGTAGGCGCTGGCGGTCCATTGCCAGGCCTCGCCGAAGGCCTGGCGCAGGCCGCCGCCCGCCTCGGGTGCGCTGGCGTGCAGCCACTGCGCCGCGGGATCGATCAGCGCACGGCGCTCGGGCGCGGCCTGCAGGCGGCGCGCGGCGTGCTCCCACTCCTGCTCGGTGGGCAGGCGCAGCGGCAGGCCGCTCTGCGCGGCGGCCCAGCGGGTGTAGGCGTCGGCCTCATAGAGGTTCAGGTGCAGCACCGGCTCGGCGGGGTCGGGCGCTTGCACGCCATGCAGCGTGAACAGGCCGTCGGCGGGCGCCGGCCCTTCCCAGTACAGCGGGGCCTGGGCACCGCTGCGCTGCACCCAGGCCCAGCCGTCGGACAGCCACCAGCGCGGGCTGCGGTAGCCGCCATCGGCGATGAAGGCCGCGAACTCGGCCACGCTGACCAGGCGGTCAGCGAGCGCATGCGGCGCCAGCCAGTGGGGGTGGCGCGGGTCCTCGTTGTCGAAGCCGAAGCCGGAGCCGTCGTGGCCGATGTCGACGCGGCCGCCGTCGCAGACCAGCCAGCCCATCGTCTGCTCGGCCTCCACTGCGGGCCGCGGTGGCGCATCGCGGTAGGCCGGCCGCAGCGGGTTGGCCGACAGCAGGTGCTTCAGGTCGGTCAGCAGCAGCTCCTGGTGCTGCTGCTCGTGGTGCAGGCCCAGCTCAACCAGGCCGGCCGGTACGCGCTCGGGCTGCTGCTGCAGCAGCCGCGCCAGACGCTCGTCCACCGCCGCGCGGTAGGCCCGCACCTCGGCCAGCCCGGGGCGGGTGATCAGACCGCGCTCGGCCCGCGCATGCTGCGGGCCGATGGCCTGGTAGTAGCTGTTGAACAGCACCCGGTAGGCCGGGTGGTGGGGCCGGAAGCCGGGCTCGGCGGCTTCCAGCACCAGGGTCTCGAAGAACCAGGTGGTGTGGGCCAGGTGCCACTTGGCCGGGCTGGCGTCGGGCATGCTCTGCGCCTGCGCATCGGCCTCGCTGAGCGGCGCGACCAGCGCTTCGGTCTGCGCGCGCACCGCGCGCAGGCACTGCAGCAGCGCGGCCGCGTCGGCGGGGGATGGTGGTTCGGTGGACAGCGGCGGCACGCTCGGCCCGGTGGAAGCCCGATCAGCGGCCAGTATCACCGAAGCGTCTCGCCCGGCTGTAAGGAATCGCCCCGTTTGCACGACGAAGGGGGATCACCGGCCGTCGGCCGGTGTCTTGTCCACCGATCGAAGGAGACCCCATGATGAACCGCCGCTGGCTGCTGGGCAGCCTGTTCGCTGCCACCCTGTCCACCCTGGCCCCGCTGGCCCAGGCGCTGGAGACCCAGCCCTACACCGCCCAGGCCCTGGCCGCGGCCCAGCAGGCCGGCCAGCCGGTGGCGCTGCACTTCCATGCCGACTGGTGCCCGACCTGCCGGCAGCAGACCACCGTGCTGAATCAGCTCAAGGCCGATCCGGCGCTGAAGCTGACCGTGCTGGTCGTCAACTACGACAACGAGAAGGACCTGCGCAAGGCGCTGCAGGTGCGCACCCAGTCGACCGTCATCGTCTACAAGGGAGCCACTGAAAAGGCCCGCATCGCCGGCGAGACCGCGCCCGACAAGATCCGCGCCGCGCTGCAGGCCGCTCTCTGATCGGTCGGCGATGGTGTCGTTTCCCGAACTGGGCCTGAGCCTGGCCGCCGGCAGCCTGACCACGCTCAGCCCCTGCGTGTTCCCACTGCTGCCGCTGGTGCTGGGGGGTGCGCTGCAGGCCAACCGGCTGGCGCCGGTGGCGCTGGGCCTGGGCATGGCCAGCTCCTTTGCCGGCATCGGCATGCTGCTGGGCGCGGCCGGCCCGGCGCTGGGCCTGGATGGCGACCTGGTACGTGTGGCCGGCGCCTGGCTGCTGATCGCCTTTGCGCTGGTGATGCTGATCCCTGCGTGGAATGAGCGCTTCACGTTGCTGATGGCGCCGCTGGCCAGTGGGGCGAACGCCGCATCCTCGCGTCTGTCGGGCGGCTCGCTGGCCAGCGCCTTCGGCCTGGGCGCCGTGCTGGGCCTGGTCTGGAGCCCCTGCTCCGGGCCGCTGCTGGCCTCGGCGCTGACGCTGGTGGCCAGCGAGGGCGGCGTGGCGCGCGGGGGCCTGATCCTGGGCGTCTTCGGCCTGGGTGCGGCGATTCCGCTGGTGGCAGTGGCCTATGCCTCGCGCGCCGGCTTCCAGCGCGTGCGCGGCTGGGTGCTGGGGCGCATCGGCCTGGTCAAGAACGTCTTTGCGCTGCTGCTGGGCGGCATGGGCGTGTTGATCCTGAGCGGCGGCGACAAGTGGCTGGAGGCGCGGGTGAACAACTGGCTGCCCGAGGGCTGGCTGACCTTGACCACATTGTTCTGAACGCCAACCCAGTGCTCATCTGGCGGTCTTGTTGACGAAGCGGCAGGCCGAGGTGGTCTGGCCGTTCTGCTTGTCGCGGTAGCAGGACAGGGCATAGGCCAGGCTCACCCGGCTGGTCTTGCCGGTCCGCACCATGCGCGGCGGCGCCGGGTGGCTGCCATCGTCGGTGGCCAGGAAGGTGCCGTTGTTCATGCCCTGCACATGCTCGCGCTTCGAGAAATTGGGCCGGAACACGCCCATCCACGCCGGGAACAGCGCGCCGCCAGCGGTGATGCCCGCGCGGATCTGCTGCGTGCTCAGGCCGTCAGGGTTGTTGATCTCGTCCCACTCGTAGTCGCCGTGGATCACCCCGTCGTGGGCGTTCTCAGCCACGAAGGCCGGCGTGGTGATGTACTCCAGCAGCAGGCGACCGGCGTTGTTGCACAGGTGGCGGTCCGGGTAGGTGGGATAGGCGTCGCCACAGGACTGATCCACCGAGATGTTCTCGGAGATCACCACGTCTGCGCTGCCCCCCGACCAGTAGGACAAGGCCTTCAGCACGTTCTGGTCCTTGACGCTCAGGTCCAGGCCGACCGCGTCGCTGGAGTCGATGATGCCCCAGACCGTCGGCCCGCCTTCGATCACCGGCGGGCTTTTCAGATGG
This sequence comes from Ideonella aquatica, assembly GCF_018069755.1. GTDB lineage: Bacteria > Pseudomonadota > Gammaproteobacteria > Burkholderiales > Burkholderiaceae_C > Ideonella > Ideonella aquatica. The sequence continues at coordinate 117,551 of NZ_JAGQDE010000011.1, forward strand.
GCTGCCAACTGATCGAGGTGAGAGGCCAGGCCGCCGGCGCCGGCGGATTGTCCATACAGCACTACCTCACTGCTCGCATCGTCAGGCCGGTACCTCGGATCGACCGTCACCCCACCTCCACCCGAGTCGACCTTGCCTTTCTTGACGATGTCGACCACTGCCTCGGCAATGTGGGCGCCATTGAAGACGATCGGCATCTCCAGCGGCAGGCCGTTGGCATCCAGGCCGGTCATCGTCTGCTGGCCACCACGCCCCTTCCAGGTGTCGGACGAGCAGTAGTGGACATGGATCTTGTTGAAGTGCCGGAACGGATTGGCGAGCAGCGTGAGAGGGGAGTTGCCGTCCTCGTCCAGGATGCCCTGGTGGTCGAAGTCGGACATGTTGGCCGCGCCACCGTCGCCCACCATGTTGTCGTGGCTGCCAATGGGCGGCGATGTCCCGTCCAGATCATTCCAGCGCTCCAGGCAGGAGGCATTGCTGAAGCAGGAGCCACCGCCCTGGAAGACGATCAGCCACTTCTTGCGGTAGGCGGCCTTGGTGGTCTTGCGCACGTAGTATCGGGCCACGCTGCCATCGTTGCAGGTGGCGTTGCCATAGACCGAGGTGTCGATCGAGCGCTGTGTCGCCGGCTGCGCACCGGCCACCACACTCGGTGCGGACACCAGGCCCCACAAGGCCACCAGGGCGGTCACCAGGGCAGACGCTCTCGGGGGGCAGGACATGGGCATGGCAGTCTCCAGCGTTGGCGGGTGGGGGAGTGCGCGGTGCGTCTCACTCCGATGGCGGCAGCCTACGACCGGCGCCGTCACAGCAGCGTCACACCGGTGCGGCCAGACCCAGAGCGGCGTACAGCGGATGCGCGACGTAGCTGCCCCGGTGCTCGGCGGGCAGTTGGGGCCAGACCACCTCGTCCAGCCAGCGCTGGGCCCCGTGGCGGGTGGCCTGCGCCCCGGCCGCGTCGCCGTGCGCGTCGAGGGCCTGTGCCGCCATCGCCCGCATCTCCATGCCGTTGACGGCGCCGTGCGCCGTGCCCTGCGCCAGCAGCACCAGCGCCTGGCGGGCCTGCTCGGCGGCCGGGCCGGGCTCGCTGCGGCGCAGGGCCAGCCCGGCCAGGCGGCCGTGGGCCAGCAGGGCGCCGGGCAGGAACTCGATCCGCCGGGCGTCGGCCAGCGCCTGCTCAGCCAGCGGCCCGCCCACCTCTGGCGGCAGGGCCAGGGCGGCATGCAGCTGGACCCGCACACGCAACGAATCGGGCAGCTGCGGCCCGCAAGACGCCACGGCCTGTTCGGCGGCCTGCGCCGCCAGCGCCGGCTGGCCGGCCTGCCACCAGGCCCGCACGCGCAAGGTCAGCCGCAGGCCGCGCCGCTGCGGCAGCCACTGCTCTTCAGGCAAGCCGCTCAGCTCGGCCAGGGCCTGGTCCGGGCGGTTCACCGACAGGCACCACTCGGCCATCTGCTCCTCGGCGGCATGGCGCAGCAGGCTGAGCGGCGCCGTCTGGCGCGCGTAGTCCAGGGTGTCGCTCAGCAGCGCCAGCGCCTCGGCGTGGCGGCCCAGACCCAGCAGGGCGTAGCTCAGGTTCAGGTCATTGGTGCGCCCCTGCAGGTTGTCGCCCAGCCGGGCCAGCGTGGCGCGGGCCTGCTGGGCGATCGCCACGGCATCCCGCGCCCGCCCCACATGGACATACTGGCCGACGAGATTGCATTGCGCGCTGGCGGCGTCGGCCACATGGCCGATGCGCTGGGCGATCGCAATCTGCCGCTCCACCGCCTGCGAGGCAAGCGCCATCCGGCCTGCGTAGTGGCGCACCACGCCCAGGTGTCCCCACAGCTCGCAGGCCAGACGGGGGTCGGCCACGCCATCGAAGCGCGGCCACAGCGGCTCGACCGTGTCCACGGCCTGACCCGCCTGGCCGCCCAAGGCCTGCGCCACCGCCAGCGCGAGCTGGGCGCGCAGGTGCAGGTCGCTGTCCGGCGAGCTGCAGGCCATGGCCTGGCGAGCCAGCTCGATCGCCGGGCTCACCTCTCCCGCCCACACGGCCACCATGCTGCGCTCCATCGCCCAGGGCGCCAGGCCACCCAGCGCCTGCGCGGCGTCGCCCAAGGTGTCCAGCCAGAGCCGCACGGCCGCCAGGCCCTCGCAGACCATGCACAGCGGCACCGCCAGCAGACGGGTGTCAAAGGCGCGCTGGGCCTGCCCGGCCTGGTCGAACCAGTCGGCGGCCTGGCGCAAGTGGGCCAGCTGCGCATCGCGTTGCCCCCGCTGCTCGGCCGACTGTGCCGCCTGCAGCCCCGCCTGCGCCGCGGCCGACCACGCGCCGGCACAGGCATGGTGCCGGGCGATGCGCTCGAACGGCGCGCCCAGGCGACTCAGGCTGCCCGCCACCTGGCCGTGCAGCGGTGGTCTGAGGGCCTGCGGCAGGCCCCGCAGCAGGGCGTCCAGCATCGACTCGTGGGTGATCTGGCCGCCGCGCAGGATCTGCGCCGCCTCCAGCTCGGCCCAGGGCTGCGCCAGCGCCAGCAGGGCACAGCCCAGCACATCGGCCGCCACCTCGGCCTGGAAGTCGGCGCCAGCAACTGCTGCCACGCGGGCCAGCTGCAGCGCCGCCGGGCTGAGGGTGCCCAGCCGGCGCTCAAGCAGCACTTCCACCGAGTCCGGCAGGCGCACGTCGCCCTGCGGCGCGCCCCGCAACAACCAGTCCTTGAGCATCTCCAGCGCGAACAGCGGGTTGCCGCCCCAATGCCGCGACAGGGGCTCGATCAGCATGGCCTGGTCGCCGTGTGGCAGGTCAAGGCTGTGCACCAGCTCGACCAGCGCGCCCTCGTCCAGGGCTTGCAGCCGCAGCGGCACCGCCCGCTGCGAGTCAGTAAGCACCGCGCCCAGCCAGCGGCTCAGCGGCGCCGGCGCCGTGGCCTCGCGCGCCGCCAGGCCCAGGCGCGGCAGGGGCCGACTGAGCCAGCGCCGCAGCAGTTGCAGCGAGGCCGCGTCGGCGTGCTGCAGGTCGTCGATCAGCAGGCCATGCAGCCCGCCGGCCACGGCCTGGTCCAGCCACTGCTCGGCCGCAGCGGCCAGCAGCTTGTCGTGACCCGGGCCCTCGGGCGCCGGCCCCCACTCGGGGATCAGACGGGCCAGCTCATGCACCGGGTCGGGGGGACGCAGCGCCGGGCAAGCCATCACGACCCGTATCAAGGACACCAGCACGGCGTAGGGCACGCCCTCGTCGCCGGGACGGGCCGCGACCGCAGCAACACCGGGCGGGCAGGCCAGGCCATGGTCCGCCAGCAGCCGGGACTTGCCCAGTCCCGCGTCGCCCAGCAGCACAAAGGCCTGGCCGCTCTGCCAGGCCAGGTGCATGCGGGCGCACTCGTCGGCGCGACCGACCAGCCGCGGCGGGCGCAGCAGGCTGGGCGGCAGCGACCGCCGTTGCGGTGGCGGCTCGACACGCTCGACCTGGGCCAGCAAGGCCAGCGTCTCGGCGCCCGGGCGCAGGCCCAGCTCGGCGCGCAGCACCTGCTCGCAGCGCTCGAAGGCAGCCACGGCTGCGGCGCGGTCGCCGCGCAGGTAGTGCGCCTGCATCAGACGGCGCCAGGCGTGCTCGTGCAGACTGTCCAGGCCCAGGGCACGCTCGATCAGCCCGATCGCCCCGGCCAGCTCTCCCCGCTCGCTCATCCGGGCGGCTCGCCCCAGCAGGCGGTCGATCTGTCGCCCCCGCCATTGCAGGCGGGCCTGCTGGACCCAGGCCTCCAGCAGCTCAGACTCGGCGCTGAAGTCCAGCGCCGCCAGCAGTTCGGGCGTGTCAACGGCCTCGTCGTCCAGATCGACGCTGGCGTCCTCGGCCAGGCGCAGCGGTCCAGCCAGGCCGATCAGGTCGCCGCCGACCTCCTGGCGCAGGCGGAACAGCCGCTGGCGCAGATTGGCCTGGGCCCGGGCCTGTGCCACGTCCGGCCACAGCAGCGCAGCCATGTGCTCGCGCGGCTGCTCGCCCAGCAGCGCCAGGCGGGCCAGCAGCGCGGCGTCCTTGCGCTGCAGTGTCTGCCAGTCGCCCTCAGCGGTGCGCCAGGCGGGCGTGCCCAGCAGGCGCAGATGCCAGCGGGGGGTGGGCGGCCGCGTCGCACACATGGGCGTGGGCGATCACGCCGCCAGCATCACCGAGAACCCGCCCGCGTCATCGCTCCAGTGCTGGCAGTCGCGGTAGCCGGCCTCATGCAGCAGCGCCTCGAAGGCTTCGGGCGTCCACTTGTAGGCATGCTCGGTCAGCAGGCGATCGCCGGCCATGAAGTGGCGCTCGCCGCCGGGCCAGTGCACGGCGGTGGCGTGGCGAGCCTCAAGGTGCATCTCGATGCGCGAGGCTGCCACGTCGAAGAACGCGATGTGGCGCCAGTCGGCCGGCCGGAAGTCGCTGCCCAGCACGCGGTTCAGGTGGCGCAGCAGATTCAGGTTGAAGGCCGCGGTCACGCCCAGCGCGTCGTCGTAGGCGGCGTTCAACACGGCCGCCGGCTTGACGCGGTCAACGCCGATCAGCAGCGCCCCGCCCTGGCTGAGCGCACGCGCCTCGCGCAGCAGGCGCAGCGCCTGCGCGGGTGCGAAGTTGCCGATGCTGGAGCCGGGGTAGAAGACCAGCGACGGCCCGACATCGGTGCCCAGCGCCTCGGGCGGCAGCGCCAGTCGGGCCGAGAAATCCAGGCCCACGCCCACCAGCGCCAGCGCCGGGTGGGCCGGCTGCAGCGCCCACAGCGCCTCGCGCAGGTAGTCGACCGAGATGTCCAGCGCCACATAGCGCCGCGGCCGCAGCATCCCGAACAGCGACGCGGCCTTGCGGCAGCTGCCGGCGCCGGGCTCGACCAGCACCGGCCGCGGGCCCAGCCGCGCATGCACCGCCGCCGCGATCGCGGCGCCGTGGCGCTCGAAGATCGCCGCCTCGGTGCGGGTGAGGTAGTACTCGTCCAGCGCGGTGATCGCCTCGAAGAGGCGCGAGCCCAGCGCGTCGTAGAAGAACTTGGGCGACACCGCAGCGGGCTGCGCCAGCAGGCCTAGCGCCGCCTCGCGCGCCAGCGCTGCGGGGTCGATCTGGTGCAGGTCCAGAAACAGCGGGCTCATCGCAGCGCTGTCCCTGGGCCGGCTCAGAGCGCCGCTTCGATGTCGGCGGCGATCTTCTCGGGCGTGTCCTGCGGTGCGTAGCGGCCCAGCACTGCGCCGTCGCGGCCGATCAGGAACTTGGTGAAGTTCCACTTGATGGCCTCGCTGCCCAGCAGGCCCGGCTTGGCCTTCTTCAGGTACTGCCACAGCGGGTGCGCGCCACTGCCGTTAACCTCGACCTTGGCCATCATCGGGAAGCTGACGCCGTAGTTCAGCTCACAGAACGACGAGATCTCGTCATTGCTGCCCGGGTCCTGGCCGCCGAACTCGTTGCTGGGGAAGCCCAGCACCGTCAGGCCACGCTCGCCATAGCGCTCCCACAGGGTCTGCAGACCCTTGAACTGCGGCGTGAAGCCACAGGCGCTGGCGGTGTTGACGATCAGCAGCACGCGGCCGCGGTAGTCGGCCAGCTTCACCGGCTTGCCGTTGATGTCGGTGGCGTCGAAGTCGTAGAGGCTGGGCATGGCAGTGGGGCGACGGGCAGCGCGGGGGAAGGGGCCCTGATCTTAGTGCGCCCCTTGAAACCCACGCTGCACAGCAGGGCAGCCGCCCTCAGCGGAAGCCGACGATGCCGCTGGCCGTACAGGTCAGGACCATGCCGTTGCCCAGCACCGCCGTGCGGCGGCCGGTGCCTTCGCCGTAGTTCAGGCTCTCGAACAGCACGGTGCTGTCCCGGTCGGAGCGGCGCAGCACGCCGCCCGAGCCGAACCAGAAGCCCTGGCGGTCCAGGTCGGTGAAGCCGACGATCGGACCGGCCACCGGCTGCCGCTGCGCCTTGATGCGCAGACCGCCATCGCCGTAGCCCAGGCGGGACAGCACCCCCGTGGCATCCGCCAGCAACAGGCGGCGCTTGGCGTCCTGGCCCAGGTAGGTGCCGTCCGCGGGCAGGATGCTCTGCGGGCTGTGGGTGGCGCCGTCGAACACATAGGTCCCGGCACCCGGCACCATGGTGGCAATCTCCAGCGTGCCGTTGCCGTCCAGGTCGGCCACGACCAGGCCGCTGACGCCACTCCAGCCGCCCGGCATGTGGATGGTGTGCCACTTCTGGGCGCCGGTGGCCATGTCGTAGGCATAAATGAAGGTGCCTTCCGACCCGCTGTGCGCCACGCCATTGCCCACCAGCACCTCGGCCACGCCGTCGCCATCGACATCGGCCACCTCGACCGCCGTGAACGGCGAGCCCGAAGGCCGGCTGGCGTTCTGCCAGATGCGGGTCAGCGCGCCCTTCTTGCCCATGCTGTAGGCCTCGACCACGCCGTCGTACAGGTAGTCGGCCGCCACCACGATGTCCAGCCGGCCGTCACCGTTGACATCGCGCAGTTTGAGGTCGTTCAGGCCCACCCAGGACAGGCCGTTGGCGATGGGATCGGACAGTGCCTTCAGGCGCAGCGTCTTGCCGTCGAGCACGATGATGCGGCCCGAGGAGTAGCCGGCATCGGACTCGGACGAGGCCATCACCACCTCAGGCTCGCCGTCGCCGTCGACATCGCCCAGCTCGGGACCGATGAAGGGGCCGCTCAGGTCGGGGTTCTCCCAGACGATGCGGCGCTGCGCCCAGTCGGCCACATAGAGGTGGTCGGGGCCGCTGCTGGTGGCACCGGCGCCGAACAGGATCTCGGGGCTGCCGTCGCGCGCCAGATCGACCAGCGCGATCTGCGTGACGCCGTGCTCGGGGTTGTCGATGCGGCCCTTCTCGGTGCCGGTAGCGGGGTCCAGCACATGCACCGCGCCCCACTGGCCGTCGCCGTAGAGCAGGTCCTGCACGCCGTCGCCGTCAATATCGGACATCGTCAGCGCGCCGATGTCCAGGTCGGTGCGGATCGACCACTTGGGCAGTTGGCGGTCGACGTCGTAGGCCCAGATCCAGTACCAGCTGTCGGCACTGATCAGCTCCTGGCGACCGTCGCCATCCACATCGGCCAGCGCCAACCGGGCGCCGAAGCCCTGGCCGCGGTACCACTGCACGCGGTGGGTCGCGCTGTCGATCACGCGGCCGGAGGTGGTGGCGATCTCGGGGGCCGCATCGTCGTCCATCTGCCCGACGACAATCGAGCCGCCGCCGACAGCGGCCAGCGACCACAGCACCGTGGCGTCGCGGTGCACCACCAACTGATCATCCAGGCAGACCGAGATCTGCTCGGGCACGCCGTCGGCATCCAGGTCGGCCTGGGTGAAGTCCCGCAGACCGCCGCGGCTGGCGCAGGGCCCGTTGGTCGACGACAGCAGCGCCTTGCTGGCCTGGTCATAAGCCAGTTGCTGGCCGTCCTGCAGCGCCACCAGCACGCGGCGCGGCAGGCCACCGGCCGGCTCGGCCACCATCAGGCGCACGATCGAGCTGGGGTAGACGGGTGAGCTGAAGAAAGGGCTCAGGCTGGTGGCCCGGCTGGTGACCTTGGCCTTCAGCGCATGCCACACCGCGCTGCTGCCAAAGCCCCCCCGGGCGGCAGTGACGTAGACCTCGGTGTCGCCGCCGTTGTCGGCCGAGACGATGCCGTTCTGGCCGATGCCCGAGCCCAGTGCCGACCAGGCCCACTGCGCCGCCTGGCCCGACGGATCCGAGGCGGCCTTGGCCGGGGCCAGTGGCACCGCGCCCTGGCGCCAGCTGCGCGGGCCGTAGGTGAGGCGGCGGCCATCGGCGCGCTTGAGCGGCTGGCCGGCGGCGTTCACCGGCGCCGGGCGCACCGTGGGCAGCGCGCGGCCATCCTGCAGCCGGGGGGCCGCCTGCGCCGACAGCACCAGCACGCTGGCGACGGCGCACAGCCCGCCCAGAAGACTTTTGTTCATCGTGTTCACTCCCTGACTCGTGAGCATGATTATCGATGCAGACGCCGACACCGCGGAGCCAGCGCTTTCCCTCATCGACCCTCGGTCAGGGCGGCATGAACCCGATCAGCCCGAAGCCGGTCCCGGTGACCACCATGCCGCTGTCCAGCACGATCGTCTCCCGCCCGGTGAAGGCCCCGTAGGGCAGGCTCTCGAACGACACGCTGCAGCACTGGTCGGAGCGCCACAGCCTGCCATCGGAGCCGAACCAGACACCCTTGCGACCCAGGTCACTGAGACCATCGATTGACGTGGTCACGGGTTGCCGCCGGGACTTCACCCGCAGACCACTGTCGTCGTAGGCCAGCCGGACCAGGTGGCCGGTCGACTGCGCCAACACCAGCCGCCGCCGACCATCGCGCGTCAGCACGTTGCCGTCGTCGGCCACCTGGCTCAGCAGCTGGCGCGTGGCACCGTCGAACACCAGCGTGCCGAGGGTGGGCACCATGACGACCAGCTCGCGGCTGCCGTTCCCATCCAGGTCGAACACCTCCACGCCTCGTATCGGTTGGAAGCCCCAGGAGCCGATCTGCTGGCGCCACTTCTCGGCCCCGGTGGCCAGGTCGTAGGCATAGACGAAGCGACCCGCCGAGTTGGTGCCCAGCACCCGGTTGCCAGCCAGCACCTCGGCGACACCGTCGCCATCGACATCGGCCAGCTCCACGGTGGTGAACACCGATTCCGCGGGCTCACTGGCATTCCGCCAGAGGCGTTGCAGCTTGCCTCGCGTGCTCAGGCCGTAGGCCTCGACGGATCCGGAACCGCCGCGGTCCGTGGCCACCAGCACGTCCAGACGACCGTCGCCGTCGATGTCCCGCAGCGCCAGCGCGGTGGCGCCGTACAGGCTCAGGCGGCCACCAGACGGCGGCGACGTGGCCTTGATCTGCAGCGTGCGGCTGTCCATCACGAGGATGCGCCCGTCGCCGGAGGCCCCCGACGCCAGCACGATGTCGGGCACGCCGTCACCGTCGATGTCACCCAGCTTCGGGCCGACGAACGGACCGTTCACGGCCAGGCTGGCACCGGCCATCGCGCGCTGCGCGCCATCCATCAGCTGCAGGTTCGGGCCCCGACCACCGTCGACCTCCGAGGTGAACAGGATGTCCGGTACCCCGTCACGGGTCAGGTCGGCCACGAGCATGCCCCTCACCCACCAGCCCGGGTTGGCGATCGAGTCCTTGGCCAGTCCGGTGGCGGCATCAAGCACATGCAACGAGCCCCATTGGCCATCGGCATAGACCAGATCGAGCCGACCATCAAGGTCCATGTCCGCCACCGCCATCCTGGCGATGTCCTGCGCGGTGCGCGCGGTCCACTTCAGCTGCTGGCTGTCGACGTCAAAGGCGCGGATCTGATAGGCCGTGTCCGAGGCGATCAGTTCCTGGCGGCCATCGCCATCGATATCGGCCATCACCAGACGCCACCCCATGCCGCCCCGCAGCGTCCATTGCACGCGGCGCGAGGCGCTGTCGACGATCTGGCCGGCGGTGGTGGCGATCTCCAGCGCCGGGTCATCGTCCATCTGGCCCACGACGATCCAGTCGCCGCCGACGCCGGACACCGTCCAGTCGACCTGCGCGTCATGGTGCACCACCAGCTGGCCGTCCTGGCAGACGGACAGTTGCTCGGGCAGGCCGTCGGCGTCCAGATCCGCCTGGGTGAAGCTGACCAGGCCGCCGCGGAGGGTGCAGGGGCCGTTGACCGACGACAGCAGCACCTTGCTGGCCTGGTCGTAGCTCAGCTGACGCCCGTCCTTCAGCGGCACCAGCAGGCGCCGCGGCAGCCCCCCCGCCGGCTCGGCCACGAGCAGGCCCACGATCTCGCTGCCCAGGGCGGCCGAACTGAAAAACGGCGTCAGGAGGGTGCCGGAGCCGGAGCCGCTGACCTTCAGCGCGCGCCAGACCTCGCTGGTGCCGCGGTCGAGGTAGTCGGTCAGGTACACCTCGCGGTCGGCGCCGTTGTCGGCCAGGACCATGCCGCGCAGGCCGGCGAAGCGCTGGATGGTGGACCAGGCCCAGGTGGCGGCCTGCGGGGTATCGGTGGCGGCCGGCGGACGGCTGCCGGTCTGGCGCGGCGCGGCGTGGACGCTGGCGCCCACCATCAGACAGGCGGCCGCGCACAGCACGCCGATGGCGTCTGAGAGTCTCATCAGTCTTCCCCCTGTGGGGCGCCGATTGTGGCGCGGAGCGGCCGCTCAGGGGCGCAACGCCGCCAGGGCCGCCCCCCCTAGGATCAGGCCACCGCCGATCAGCAGCTGCGGCGTCAGCACGCCGGCGCCCAGCAGCAGCGACGAGCCGCTGGCCCACAGCACCTCGGTCAGCATGATCACCGCGGTCACGTTGGCCTTCAGGCGCGACACGCCGTACTGCAGCGCCAGGTTGCTGGCCAGGAAGACGCCGCCCATCGCCACCGCGCCAGCCAACCAGGGGCCGGGTGGGGGCGGCGCGTCCACCTGCAGCATCAGCGCCAGCACGGTGGAGACCACGCAGCCGCCGACAAACATCGCCAGCCCGCGGCCGCCGCCGCTGCGGTGCGCCTCGCGGCGCAGCAGGATGTTGTTGACCGCGAAGCTGAAACCGCCCAGCAGGCCCAGCAGGTCCACCGGCGCCACTGCCAGCGCGCGGCCGGGCTCGGTGGGCCACAGCACCGTGGCGGCGCCCGCCAGGCCCAGCGCCACGCGCAGCACCGCGCCGCGTGTGATCGGCTCATGCAGCACCAGGCGCGCCAGCACCACCGCCCACAGCGGCATCACGTAGAACAGCAGGATCACCCGCACCACGTCGCCCGCGGTGACACCCCAGTTGAAGCTGGCATTGGTGGTGCCGGCCGCCAGCAGGATGCCCCACAGCGGCGGCGAACCGGCCAGCTCGCGCCAGGCCCCGGGGCTGCGCCAGCTGATCGCCGCCGAGGCCACCGCGAAGATGATGGCGGTGGCCCACAGCGGGTGCAGACCGGCGTCGTGCAGCTGGCGCATCGGCCACCACGACAGGCCCCAGGTCATGGCATTGAACAGCAGCCCGGCCACGGCGGCGGGCTGGAGCGCACCGTGCGGCACCGTCAGAGCTGCCGCTCGCGCTGGCGGCGGCGCCACCAGACCACGCCCACGACCACGATCACCACCCCCAGCAGACCGAAGATGCCGTACTGGAAGTTGTGCACCATGCGCCACATCCAGTCCCAGTTGCGCGCCCCGAAGTAGCCCAGGTAGACCCAGATCGGCACGCTGATCAATGCCGCCAGGCCATCCATCAGCAACCAGGTGCCAAAGCCCACACGGTGGCTCATGCCGGCGGTGAAGAACACCGGCGTGCGCAGGCCCGGCAGGAAGCGCGCCACGAACATCACCCAGCGGCCGTACTTTTCGAAGGCGCGCTGCGCCAGCTCGAAGCGCTCGGGCGTCAGCACGCGGCGGAAGAAGGGCCAGCGCATCACCTTGGCGCCCTGGAAGCGGCCGACGGTGAAGACCAGGCCGTCACCGATCAACACGCCGGCCATGCCCACCGCAAACATGGTGTGCGGGTCGGCGTAGCCCAGGCCGGCGATCACGCCGCCGGTCACCAGCGTCACGTCCTCGGGCACGGGAACACCGAAGCCGCAGATCAGCAGCATGGTGAAAACCGCCAGGTAGCCGTATTCGGTGAAGAGGGGAAGCAGCGCGTTGAAGACGTCCATGGCGGCGGTGGCGTCGACCCCGCGCGGGCGGCCGCTGCAAGACGGCCAGCGGCCCGGCAGGCGGGCCGGAAACCGCGAATTTACCCCAGCCGTGGCACCAGCCGGGTGCGCCAGACCCGCACCGAACCGAGGAATTCACGCCCCACCCTCTGGCACACTGCCCGGCGCTCCCCTGTCCGAACCCCCTGTCGCCGCCTGGTCATGCCCCGTCCGATCGAAGCCCTGGTCCACACCGCCGCCCTGGCCCACAACCTGGCCCGCGCCCGCCAGCAGGCCGGCGACGCCCGCGTCTGGGCAGTGGTCAAGGCCAATGCCTATGGCCATGGCGTGGAGCGCGCCTTCGAGGGCCTGCGCGCCGCCGACGGCTTCGCGCTGCTGGACCTGGCCGAGGCCGAGCGCCTGCGCGCGCTGGACTGGCGCGGCCCGATCCTGCTGCTCGAAGGCGTGTTCGAGCCGCGCGACCTGGAGCTGTGCTCGCGCCTGAACCTGTGGCACGCCGTGCACTGCGAGCAGCAGATCGACTGGCTGGCCGCCCACAAGACCCACCAGCCGCACCGGGTGTTCCTGAAGCTCAACAGCGGCATGAACCGGCTGGGCTTCACGCCGCGCGCCTTTCGCGCCGCCTGGGCGCGGCTGAATGCGCTGCCGCAGGTGGACGAGGTCTCGCTGATGACCCATTTCTCGGACGCCGACGCCAGCCGCCACGGCGGCGACGGCATCGCCCACCAACTGGCCGCCTGGCACGAGGCCACCCACGACCTGCCCGGCGAGCGCAGCCTGGCCAACAGCGCCGCCACGCTGCGCCACCTGGACCGCGCCGGCGTGCGCGCCGACTGGGTGCGCGCCGGCATCATGAGCTACGGCGGGGTGCCCGACTACCCCGAGCACGACGCCACCCACTGGGACCTGCAGCCGGCGATGACGCTGCGCTCGCGCCTGATCGGCATCCAGCATCTGCAGCCGGGCGACAGCGTGGGCTACGGCAGCGCCTTCACCGCCGAGGCGCCGATGCGCATCGGCATCGTCGCCTGCGGCTATGCCGACGGCTACCCGCGCCACGCGCCCACCGGCACGCCGGTGCTGGTCGAGGGCCTGCGCACGCGCAGCATCGGCCGGGTGTCGATGGACATGCTGGCAGTGGACCTGGAGCCGGTGCCGGCGGCGCAGATCGGCAGCGAGGTGACGCTGTGGGGCCAGGGCCCGCGCGGCACGCGGCTGGACATCGACGAGGTGGCCCGCGCCGCCGGCACCATCGGCTACGAGCTGATGTGCGCGGTCGCGCCGCGCGTGGCCATCCGCGCCGAGGCGCTCTGACATGGCTGTTGCCTTGCACCGCGCCGCCGCCGCCTTCGAGCGCGCCACCCGCGCCGACCTGCAGCAACGCCGCTGGCTGCGCCTGCATGTGCTGCTGCTGGCAGGGTTGACCACCGCGCTGTGCTGGGGCGTCTCGGCGCTGTTGCGTTACGCCGGCATGGAGTCGCTGGCCTGGCGGCCGCTGACCGCCGTGCTGCTGACCTGGCCGCTGTACCTGGGGCTGCTGTGGCTGTGGGGCCGCTGGCTGATCTCGGACGACCGCACCAGCCTGGCCGACGCGCTGGACCCGGGCGACGCGGTGGGCGACGCTGCCCACCTGGCGGCCGATGGTGCCCGTGCCGCCGCGCGCGGCCTGGCCGAGCTGCGGCGCCCCCCGCTGAGCGGCGGTGGCGGGCAATTTGGCGGCGGCGGCGCTCAGGCCCACCTTGATCTGCCCGAACCCGCCGGCGAGGCCTTTGAGAACGCCAGCGAGGCCCTGGTCGAGGTCGGCGGCCGCGCGGTGTCCGGCTCGCTGGACGCGCTGGGCGATGCCGACGAGGGTGCGGTGGTCGTGGTGCCGCTGCTGGTGGTCCTCGGCGTGGCGCTGTCGCTGGCCGCGGCGCTGGGCTTCGCGGTCTTCGGCCTGTTCGGCGTGGACGTGCTGCTGGGCGTGGCGGTGGAGCTGGCCTTTGCCTCGATGGGGGGTGCGCTGGCCTGGCGCGCGCAGCGCGAAGGCTGGCTGTCGCACGCCCTGCGCCGCACCACCGGGCCGATGCTGGGCCTGGCGGTGTGCGTGGGCGGGGCCGGCCTGCTGCTGCACCACTGGCTGCCGCAGGCGCGCACCCTGCCCGAGGCACTGCGCCTGCTGCTGGGCTGAGCAGGATTTGGCGCCCCAGTCGCCCGGGCGCCACTGCCGCGCCGGGTCTGCCGCAAGGCGATGTCGATCGTTTGCACACCGCTCGCCCGGCCCGCTAGGGTGTCGGGTTGAGCACTGCGCAAGGCGAGGACCACACGATGACGAACATCCTGATGACACTGCTGGTGGGCCTGGTGGTCGGCGCCGTGGCGCGGCTGCTGATGCCCGGCGACCAGCGCATGGGCTGGACCATGACCAGCCTGCTGGGCGTGGCGGGATCGTTCCTGGCCAGCTTTGCCGGTCAGGTGGCGGGCTTTTACGGGGCCGGCGACAAGGCCGGCTGGATCGCCTCGGTGCTGGGCGCGCTGGTGCTGCTGTTCGTGGTGTCGCGCCTGCAGGGCGCGGGCGGCGACAAGGCCTGAGCGGCCGCGCGCGGCGGGATCAGCGCGGCAGCTGCGCGGCGTGGTCCAGCCACTGCCCCAGGGCCTGCACCAGGTCGGCGCGGCTGAACGAGCAGCTTTCCTCGCCCAGCATCACCGCCGTGTCCAGCGGCTGCAGCAGCCGCTCCAGCACCTGCGCATAGCGCTGCGGCAGGCCATTCCACTGCAGCGCCGCCAAGCGAAAGCGCGCGCAGACGGCCTCGGGGCCGATCTCGCCGGCTTCGAGCTGGCTCAGCGTGTGGCGCAGGTGGTGGACGGTGGCGTCAATGTCGTTCATCGGTGTGGCGCGCGAAACAGGCGCCCCAGGACAGCGCACTTCCGGCCATTGTGCCGCGCCTGGCCGCGCTGAAATAGCACCGGGTGCAGCCCCGCCGGGGACCGGGCACCCACACCACCCGGAGCATCCCATGAGCATCAGCAGCATCCACAGCGGCCGCACCGCCCTGATCCCCACTGACAGCGACCGCGTCAAGCCGGGCCGCCAGCAGGCCCGCGAGGCCCTGGGCGCCGCGCTGGCCAGCGGCGACCTGGAGGCCGCCCGAACCGCCTTCACCACCCTCAGCGACGCCAGCGCCGAAGGCCGCGTGCGCCGCCCCGACGGCCCCTTCGCCCAGTTGCAGGCCGCCTTGGCCGCCGGTGACATGCAGGCTGCCGGCAACGCCTTCCAAAAGCTTGTCGAGAAGCGCCAGTCGCACGGCTCCGAGGCCACCAACAACCGCCCGCTGGCCCAGGAGGGCACGCTGGGCCGGCATATCGACCTGAGCGCCTGACCCCCCCACGCCGGTCACGGAACCGGCGGACCCAGGCGGGATCCATCCGGGTCGGCCGCGCGGGCGTATGCTCGCCGGCACCGATCAGGAGACCCCGCCCATGTCTTGTCTTGACCGCCGCCAGCTCCTCGCGAGCCTGACCGGCGCCCCGCTGGCCAGCCTGGCCGGCGGCTCCGTCTTCGCGGCCGCCCCGGTGGCTGTGCCGCCCCTTCCGCTGCGCCAGCGCCGCCTGGCCAACGGCCTGCAGGTCATCAGCCTGCGCGCCGGTGGCGTGGGCACGGTGGCGATCAATGTCTGGTACCGCGTGGGCGGCAAGGACGACCCCGAGGGCCGCTCGGGCTTTGCCCACCTCTTCGAGCACCTGATGTTCAAGGGCTCGGCGCACATGCTGCCCGAGCAGTTCGACCGCCTGACCGAGGACGTCGGCGGCGAGAACAACGCCTTCACCGCCGAGGACGTCACCGCCTACCACGCGGTCGTGCCCTCGCACCACCTGGAGCGCATCCTGTGGGCCGAGGCCGACCGCCTGGCCAGCCTGCGCCTGGACGAGGGCAACTTCCGCAGCGAGCGCGCGGTGGTGCAGGAGGAATTCCGCCAGCGCGTGCTGGCCGAGCCCTATGGCCGGCTGTTCAATGCCATCCCCGCCGCCACCTACCAGCGCCACCCCTACCGGCGCTCGGTGATCGGCAGCATCGAGGACCTGGACGCCGCCACCCTGGACGACGTGCGGCGCTTTCACGCCACCTACTACCGGCCCGACAACGCGGTGCTGATCGTGGCCGGCGACTTCGACCCCGCGCAGCTCGATGCCTGGGTCGACCGCTACTTTGCACCCATCCCCCGCCCCGACACCCCGGTGCCGCGCGTCGACGTGGCCGAGCCGGCCTGGCGCAGCAGCCGGCGCATCGCGGTCACCGGCCCCAGCGTGCCGCTGCCGGCGGTGGTCGCCATCTGGCAGGGCCCCAAGGCCGGCCACCCGGATGTGGCGGCGCTGTCGGTGGCGCAGGCGCTGCTGTCCTCGGGTGAATCGTCGCGCTTGAACCAGTCGCTGGTCTACCGCCAGCGCATCGCCCAGGCCGCCGCCTTCCAGGCCGACCCGCACACCGACGCCGGCGCGCTGTTCGCCTACGCCATCGCCGCCGGCCGCAGCACGCCACAGCAACTGCTGCCGCCGCTGCTGGCCGAGCTGCGCCGCCTGGCTCAGGGGCCGATCCCGGCCGCCGAGCTGGACAAGGTCAAGACGCAGATGCTCACCGCCTCGCTGGGCGCGCGCCAGAGCGCCCAGGGCCTGGCCGAGGCCATCGGCTGGGCAGTGATCCACCGCAACGATCCTGAGGCCATCAACCGCGAGTTGGCCGAGCTGCAGGCCGTCGGCGCGGCCGACGTGCAGCGCGTGCTGCGCCAGTACGTGCTGGGCCGACCCAGCACGGTGCTGCATTACACCCAGGGCCGCAGCGCGCGGCCCCGCACCCCGACCCGTCAGGAGAGTCGCTGATGTCCCCCGCCCTGCCGCAGCGCCTGCCCCACCGCCTGCGCCGCGCCACGCTGCTGGTCAGCCTGGTGCTGGCCGCACTGCCCGCCGCCGCCACGCCCGGCGTCGATGAGCCCCCCGTGCCCGGCGCGCCGCGCGCGCTGGCCCTGCCCGACATCCATGAAGACCGCCTGCCCAACGGCCTGCGCCTGGTGGTGGTGCCGCGCCCCAGCGTGCCGCTGGTCAGCGTGGTGCTGCACCTGGCCCCCGGCAGCAGCGCCGAGCCCGCCGGCCGCGCCGGCCTGAGCAGCCTGACCGCGCAATTGCGCCTGAAGGGCGCACGCGTGGGCGGCCAGGCCCTCAGCGCCAGCGCGCTGGCGCAGCGCGCCGAGGCGCTGGGTGGCGCGCTGGACGCCGGCGCCAGCCGCGGCGGCCTGAGCACCAGCATGACCGTCATCACGCCCAACGTCGCGCAAGCGCTGACCCTGGTCGCCGCCGTGGTGCGCGACCCGCTGCTGGCCGCTGACGAACTGGAGCGCCTGAAGGCCCAGACCCTGGACAGCCTGAAGATCCCGTTGGCCGACCCGATGCAACTGGCCAGCCTGGCGGCCACCCAGGGCGCCTGGGGCGCCTCGGTGTTCGGCAGCCAGGCCACACCGGCCAGCGTCGGCCGCATCACGCTGGACGAGATCCGCGAGCTGCAGCGCCGCCTGGCCCAGCCGCAGCAGGCCACGCTGGTGATGGTGGGCGACATCACACCGGCGCAAGCGCGCGACCTGGCCCAGCAGACGCTGGGCGACTGGCGCGGCAGCGACGCCTCGCCACCCTCCGCCCGCCGCGAGCCGCCCGCGCCGCAGACGCCGCGCACCGTGCTGGTCAACCTGCCCGGCGCCGGCCAGAGCGGCGTGGTGGTCACCGCGCCCGGCGTGGCGACCGATTCGCCCGAGCGCCGCGCGGCCCAGCTGGCCACCGCGGTGCTGGGCGGCGGCTACTCGGCGCGGCTGGGCGCCGAGCTGCGCATCAAGCGCGGCCTGACCTACGGCGCCACCGCCGTGCACGACAGCCAGGCCAGCGGCGGCATCCTCAAGGCCGCCGCCCAGACCAAGCCCAGCACCGCCGCCGAGCTGGCCCAGGTGACGATGGACGAGATGCAGCGCCTGGGCCGCGAGGCCCCGGGCGCCGATGAGCTGGCAGCGCGCAAGGCCTCGCTGATCGGCGGCTTCTCGCGCCAGTTCGACACCACCGGCGGCATCGCCGGCATCGTCATCAGCGAACTGGAACGCGGTCGCCAGCTGGCGCAGCTGCGCCAGGTGGTGCCCGAGATCGAAGCCGTCAGCGCCGAGCAGGTGCGCGATTACGCCGCCCGCCACTGGCAGGCCAGCCAGCTGCGCACCGTGATCGTCGGCGACGTGGCCGCCAGCGGCCCCACGCTGAAGGCCCTGGACCCGCAGGCGCTGAGCCTGGAGGCGGCGGCCCTGGACCTGGAGTCGCCCACGCTGAAGCGTTGACGCCGCCGTCGGGGCCGCTATCATCGCGGCCCCGGTCGGCAGTTCACCGAGGCGTTGCCGCGCAGCCTGTCTGCGAGCTGAACCTGCCCTGAATCCCTCACCGTCTGTGGCTCACCTGTCCTCTGGTGTGCACCGCGGCTGCAAGTCGGCAACCCCAGCCGGCGCGGGCCTGCCCCGCGCCACTCCCCCGGTGCATGCAGGAGACTTGCATGAACACGGAACCCTCCTCCGCGGCCCGCCGCCATGAACGCCCTGCGCAGCGCCATCGCGTGCCGCTGCACAGCCCCGACCTGTCGGGCTTTGCCAAGGCGCTGCGGCGCCAGCTGCTGGGCCACCACGCCGAGCACGCCGAACCGCCCAGCCATACCCAGTTGCTGCAGATGCTGGCCCACGCCGCCGGCCACCGCAACTGGCAGGCGATGCGCGCCATGGCGCCGATGCTGGCCCCCGAACCGCCCGCCGAGGCGCCACCGCCCGTGGACGACACGCCCGACGCACCCGCCGCGCCACTGAGTGCCGCCGCCGCCAAGGCCCTGACCCAGTTTGATGACCAGGGCCGGCTGACCCGCTGGCCGCACAAGCACAGCGTGCAGCGGCTGGCGATGTGGGTGCTGTGGACGCGCTTCGACACCGGCCGGCACTACACCGAGCGCGAGGTCAACACGCTGCTCAAGGCCTGGACCATCTATGGCGACCACGTCACGCCGCGGCGCGAGCTGATCAACATGGGCCTGCTCGCCCGCGAGGACGACTGCTCGGCCTACTGGAAGCTGCCACAGCGCCCCGGCGACGAGGTGCAGGCCCTGCTGCAGGCCGTGCGCGAGCGCAGCCGGCGCGGCCTGCGGCTGGCGCGCTGATCGCCCCCTGACGGGAGCGGCGACAATCGCCGCTCCCGTCGTTCCACCGCTGCACTGCGCCACCATGCCCGTCACCCGCGTCCTCACCGGCATCACCACCACCGGCACCCTGCACCTGGGCAACTATGTGGGCGCCGTGCGCCCCTGCATCGATGCCAGCCGGCGCGCCGACGTCGACAGCTTCTTCTTCATGGCCGACTACCACGCGCTGATCAAGTGCGACGAGCCGGCCCGCATCGAGGCCAGCCGGCTGCAGATCGCCGCCACCTGGATCGCCGCCGGCCTGGACACCGACCGCGCCACCTTCTACCGCCAGAGCGACATCCCCGAGATCCCCGAGCTGACCTGGCTGCTGACCTGCGTCATCGGCAAGGGCCAGATGAACCGCGCCCACGCCTACAAGGCCGCCACCGACGCCAACGCCGCCGCCGGCGAAGACGCCGACGCCGGCATCACGATGGGCCTGTACTGCTACCCCATCCTGATGGCCGCCGACATCCTGATGTTCAACGCCCATGTGGTGCCGGTGGGCAAGGACCAGGTGCAGCACATCGAGATGGCGCGCGACGTGGCGCAGCGCTTCAACCACCTCTACGGCGCCGCCATCAACCGCGAGTTCTTCGTGCTGCCCGAGGCGCAGATCGACGCCGAGATGGAGCTGCTGCCCGGCCTGGACGGCCGCAAGATGAGCAAGAGCTATGACAACGTCATCCCGCTGTTCGAGGGCGGCGAGAAGGCGTTGCGCGAGGCCATCGCCCGCATCGTCACCGACAGCCGCCTGCCCGGCGAGCCCAAGGAGCCCGAAGGCACCGCGCTGATCCAGATCTTCGACGCCTTCGCCACGCCCGAGGAGCGTGCCGCCTTCCGGGCCGAGCTGCGCGCCGGCCTGGCCTGGGGCGAGGCCAAGCAGCGCCTGTTCGAGCAGATCAACCGCCAGATCGCGCCGATGCGCGCGCGTTACGACGCACTGATGGCCGAGCCCGAGAAGATCGAGGCCATCCTGCAGGCTGGCGCCGCCAAGGCCCGCGCCATCGCCCGCCCGCTGCTCGATGAGCTGCGCCACGCGGTGGGCCTGCGCCGCTTCCAGGCGCTGGCCGCGCCGGTGGACGCTGGCGTCAAGGCCAAGGTCCAGCTGCCGGTGTTCAAGCAGTACCGCGAGGCCGACAACCGCTTCTACTTCAAGCTCAGCGCCCACGATGGCCGGGTGCTGCTGCAAAGCCAGGGCTTTGACGGCGGCCGCGACGCCGGCGCCTGGGTCAAGCGCTTGAAAACTGAAGGCGCCGCCGCGCTGGATGGCGCACCGGTGGCGCTGGGCGACGGCGTGGCTGCGGCCGAGGTGGCGCAGGCCCTGGCTGCGCTGATCGCCGCCGAGCAGTAAGCTGCGCTCCTCACCAGGAGGAGCCCTCATGATCCGGATGCCGACCTGGCTGCGCGCCGCCGCCGCCACGCTGACCCTGGCCGCCACCGCCGCCACCGCCGCCCACGCCGCCCCACCCGAGGCCCAGCGCACCCAGGTGCCCGGCTTCTACCGCCACGCGCTGGGCGACTTCACCGTCACCTCGCTCTACGACGGCTACATCGACCTGCCGCCCACGCTGCTGCACGGCCTGCGCGCACCGCAGATCCAGTCGCTGCTGGCGCGCATGTTCATCGCCAACGAAAAAGGCGTGCAGACCGCCGTCAACGCCTACCTGGTGCACACCGGCGAGCACCTGGTGCTGGTGGACGCCGGCGCCGCCAGCTGCTTCGGCCCCACGCTGGGCCAGGTGGGTGCCAACCTGCGCGCCGCCGGTGTGGACCCCGCCGATGTGGACGTGGTGCTGCTGACCCACCTGCACGCCGACCACCTGTGCGGCCTGCGCGATGCCGCCGGCCAGCCAGCCTTCCCCAAGGCCACCGTCTGGGCTGCCAAGCAAGACGCCGACTTCTGGCTCAGCCAGACCGTGGCCGACAAGGCCCCCGAGGGCATGAAGGGCTTCTTCCAGATGGCCCGCGACGGCGTGCGCCCTACCAGGCCCAGGGCCGCTTTCGCACCTTCAACGACGGCGACGCCCTGGTGCCCGGCCTGAGCGTGGTGCCCACCCATGGCCACACGCCCGGCCACAGCTCCTTCCTGTTCAGCTCCAAGGGCCGGCAGCTGCTGGTCTGGGGCGACGTGGTGCACTCGCACGCGGTGCAATTCGCCCACCCCGAGGTGTCGCTGGAATTCGACGTCAACCAGAAGCAGGCCATCGCCACCCGCAAGGCGCTGTTCCAACGCGCCGCCCAAGCCGGCTGGCAGATCGCCGGCGCGCACCTGCCCTTCCCGGGGCTGGGGCGCATCCGCCAGGATGCAAAGGGCTATGCGTGGGTGCCGGTGGAGTTCGGGCCGATCCGGGCGGATCAGCCCTGAGGCCTGCGCGCGGGCGTGCACCCCGCCCCTCCGACCGCCCGGACCACACCTGCTTCCCTTGGGAGGGACCCATCGTGGCGTCCGGCAGAGGATCAATGCGCGCCGCGCAGCAAACGACCAAGCGGGCGCCTGAGCGGCCCGCGCACTTCGGTGGCGCCAGGCGAAGTGGCCTTCTGACGCATCAGGCCGGTCGAGGTGAACACATCGAGGCGGCCATCACCGGTCAGGTCGGCCACGACCAGCTCCGCGTGGCCGCCGCCGCCGTAAAGCGTTTCGGCGCCCAAGCTGCCGTCGGCCTGCTGAAGGTAAAGGCCGACGCCATAGCTGTCATGCAGCGCGACGACGTCGATGCGGCCGTCGCCGTCCATGTCGGCCAGCGCAAGACGCGACAGATTCGTGGCCGAGTTCAGCAACGAGACAGGCCCGAAGCTGCCAGTGGGCAACTGCAATCTCACGGCGATCTGGGCGTCCATGCCGCAGCCGGGGGCGATCAGCACCAAGTCGGCGCGGCCATCGCTGTTGACGTCGCCCACCACCACGTCGTACTCACCACCGCAGTGTGGCGCGGCCCATTGCGTGCCCGCCATGAAGCTGCCGTCCGGCTTCTGTAGCAGGATCTCCACGCCGTAGTCATCCGAGGTGCTCAGCAGGCCCCAGAACAGCAGATCGTCAAGGCCATCGCCGTTGACATCGGCCACACGCAGCGCGTACAGCGACCGCAGCGCCGGCGCGAGGTCCGTCGGTGACGAGAACACGCCAGCCGAGGTCTGCCGCCAAACGCGCAGCTTCGACATGCCGGAGGGGCCGCTGGAGTCCATTGGCAAGGTCGCCAGTGACGGCAGGCCCTGCGTCCGAATGCGCTCCAGTTGTGAAGTGGCCGTGGTCAGCGCCAGCGTCGCGGCCCTGCGCAGGCTGCCGTCGGTCTGGCGCAGCAGCACCTGGATGTTGCACCCCGTGGCCACGACGACATCGGTCCGGCCGTCGCCATCGACATCGGTGGGCAGGCCCCCGACCAGGTCGCAGCCCGGCCCCACCGACACCGGCACGGCCACCGGCGCCGCCAGCGATCCGTCGGACTGCTGCCGCACGTCGTACAGACCCACAGAGCCTGGCTGGGAGACCCAGCCCAGCACCAGCAGGTCGGTTCGCCCGTCGCCATCCAGATCGGCAGCCTTCGCTTCGGAGATGCTGTCCAGGCCCGACAGCGCCACCGGCAGCCCGAGGCGGCCGTTGTCGGTGCGAAACCTCGACAGGACGCCCGGGCCCATCGCATTGCCCAGTGCATCGGTCACGCCGTGAACTTCGATGCTGTAGTAGTAGGCCCGTGCCAAGGGCGTGCTGGGCGTCAGCGTGACCCGCGTGCCGCTGATACCGAGCGTAGCCTGGACGACGCCATCGGGGCCGACGAGCTGCACGCTGCTGGCGTTGACCGTCTCGGGCAGAGGCGCCTCGCCGAAATCTATCTGGACCTGCACATCGGTCGGCACATCGACACTGCCGTCTGCAGGCACCACCGCGGTCACGGCCGGCGGGTCGCGGTCGACGGTGAATGTCCACTCGCGTGCACCCGAGAGCGGGTTGGTCGCCAGGTCCTGCACGCTGGCGGCCAAGGTCACGGTGTAGGTGCCGCTGGCGGGCACGCCCGTGGGTGCGAAGGCCAGCGTGCGCTCGTCAACCCAGCTCACCGTGCCCGGCAGCGCAGCACCGCTGGCGCCTTTCACCGTCATCAAGGCTTGCGCATCGCCATGCGCGTCCATGGCCTCGCTGAAGCTCACCTGCACCGCCGTGCCCGTTCCCACGGAGGACGCTTCCGGCACGCGCGCGCTGATCGTCGGCGCCACGCGCTCGCTGCGCAGGCCTCCTACGTTGTAGGCAGTGATCTGGCTGTCCTCCGTGTCGGAACCGCCAGGTCCGGCGGTCACGTAGCGCGCCTTCACCAGGCCCACGTCAGGTGCGAACCAGGCGTCAAGCGTGACCGTCACGATGACCGGCGACCCGCCGCTGCTCAAGGTCACGGTCTCGGTGAGGACTGTGCGCACGTGCGCCGCTTGCTGGAAGTCACCGGCCAGGGTGGTGACCACACCGAAGGCCACGACCTCCTGGTCGGCCCGCAAGTGCAGTGAGTCGGCCCGACCGTCACCATCCACGTCCTCGATGACGATGCCGCCCTGATCCAGCGGCACGCTGGTCTGACCTGACTGCAGCGGCAGCGGCAGGATGGGCACAGTCGACAGGGCGCGCTCCACCGCATCCGCCTGGGCGGATGGCAACTGCAGCACCCCGGCGGAGGTGCGGTCATAAAGGGATTCGGTGGTGCCGCTGCTGTCAGTCTCCTCGACGATCGCCACAGTGCGACCGTTGACTGCGCGCGTGCCGGTCACCCGACTGACGACGGCGCCTGCATCGGGACGCTGGTAGCGCCAGACGGCGCCGGCCGTGGTGGGGAAGTAGTCGGCGCCAGGCTTGCCGATGTCCACGCCGCCGGGTTCTTCGCCGCCACCGCCACCGCTGCTGCCGCCGCCGCCGCAAGCCGTCAGCAACGCGACGATGCCCATCGCACACGCCGCACGGACGCGGCAGCAAAGCCTTGTATTCATGACCTGTCTCCCTGTCCCCACACTACACTATAGTGCCTGGGGATCGAGCCCTGCGCCTTCCGGCCGGTGGCCAGCGTTGGTGCAGGACCGGTCGGGTCTGATGCGTCGACGGTTTCTGGAGCGGCGTCGCGTGCATGGGCGACCGTACAGACCGGCCCGGATACGGCATGCTCGGGGCTGCCTGCACTCAACGAGAGCGCTGCCATGCATGTGCCTGCCGTCGCCTGGTTCCTCGTTTCCCTTGTGGTCGCCGGATCACCGCCATCGGTCGCTCAGTCGTCGCCGGCTCGCAGTGCCGACGTGCAGGCGGTGGCACCCGGCGTGTGGTGGCTGCCTGGCCGGTTCGAGCGCGAGCGCCAGCCCGACGGCAACAGCCTGATCCTGCAGGGTCCGCAGGGCATCGTGATCGTCGACAGCGGTCGCCACGCCGAACACACCCAGGCGCTGCTGGACTGGGTGCGCGCGAGTGGCCAGCCCCTGCGTGCGGTGGTGAACAGCCACTGGCACCTCGACCACCTGGGTGGCAATGCCATGCTGCGCGCGGCGGCGCCCGCCATGCGCGCGTACGCAGCACCTGCTGTGCGAGACGCCGTGCGCCGGCGCATGCCCGAGTCGGCCATCGATCTTGAGCGCATGAAAGCCGACCCGCAGATCGACGAGGCCACCCGCCGCATGGTCGAGATCGACCTGGCCCTGTATGCGCGTCGGGAGGCGCTTGAACCCGACGTGCTGATCGAAGGGCCAGCGCAGGATCTCACCCTTGCCGGCCGCCCGCTGCGGGTCGGCGTGGCGTTCGGTGTCAGTGGCGGCGACCTGTGGCTGTTCGATCCTGCCAGCGGAACGCTCGCGGTGGGCGACTTCGTGACGCTGCCGGTCCCCTTCTTCGATACCGCCTGCCCCGAGCGCTGGAGAGCGTCGCTCTCCGAGCTGGCCTCGATGCCCTTCGAGCGGGTCGTGCCCGGGCACGGCCCCATCATGAACCGGGCCGAGTTCGACCGCTACCGCGCGGCGTACGACCGCTTGCTGGCCTGTGCCGGCAGCGCTCGCGCCGCGAGCGAATGCAGCGACGGCTGGCTGGCCGACCTGGGGCCGATGCTGCCTGCCGGCGGCGAGCGCGGCGCACAGGGCATGCTGAAGTACTACCTTGAGGAACGCCTGCGCGCTGAGCCGGCACGAACGGCGGCCGACTGCGCCGCCAGCTGAGGCGAAGGGTATGCGTCGTTCTCCTGGCGGTGGCGGCACGAGCACCGATCAACTGACGCGGTGGGCATTGGGCCGCGTTGCGAAGCGTGGGGCCGCCTCCCTATGCCGCCCCCCTATGCCGCCCCCTGTACCGGACCCAGGGCCGCCCGTGCCGCCCCCAGCACCACCCTCGTCAAACCGTCCAGCAGCCCCGACGCGGCCCTGGCCTGGTGCCAGTACAGCGGCACTTCCAGCGCGGTGCCCGCAACCAGTTCGACCAGCATGCCGCGCCGCAGCGCGTCGGCCACCAGCGGCAGCGGGTGCATGCCCCAGCCCATGCCGGCCAGCGCTGCGGTGACGAAGGCCTGCGAGGAGGGCAGGGTGTGGCGCGGCAGTTCCACGTGGCGGTGGCACACGCGGCGCGCCCAGCGCTGCTGCAGCTCGTCCTTGGTGCTGAAGACCAGGCTGGGCGCGCGGGCCAGGCTGCCGGCGCCCACGCCGTCGGCGAAGTGCCGTTGCATGAAGGCCGGGCTGGCGGCGGCCACGTAGCGCATCGCGCCCAGCGGTTGGCTGTTGCAGCCGGCCGGCGCGCGCGGCGCCGACGACACCGCGGCCAGCACGGCGCCGCTGCGCAGCCAGCCGGCCGTGTGCTCTTCGTCGTCCACCGCCACCTGCATCAGCACCGGGGCGTCGGCGGCGAAGGCGGCCAGCGCGGGCGCGAACCAGGTGGCCAGGCTGTCGGCGTTGACGGCCACCGGCAGCGGCACGCGCACGCCGTCCTGCGGGGCCAGCGTGGGCAGCGCGCCCTGCAGTTCCTGCTCCAGCAGGCGCACCCGGTCGACGTGCTGGCACAGGCGGCGGCCGGCCTCGGTGGCGGTGCAGGGCTGACCGCGCACCACCAGCGCACAGCCGCTGCGCTCCTCCAGCCAGCGGATGCGTTGCGACACCGCCGACGGCGTGACATGCAGGGCCCGCGCGGCGCGCTCGAAGCTGCCTTCGCGCACCACGGCAGCCAGTGCGGCCAGCGCTGCGTAGTCCAGCATGAATGAAGCTCCTCTCATCTGTGCTTAGCAGATTCAGTTTGTCTTCATTGCCTCCAGCTGGCAAGCTGGCGCCGATGAATGACGCCTTTCCGGCCGCGGTGCCGGTCTTTCTGCAGGGCGCGGCGCTGGGCGGCAGCTTGATCGTGGCGATCGGCGCGCAGAACGCCTTCGTGCTGCGCCAGGGGCTGCGGCGCGAGCATGTGGGGCCGATCGTCGCGTTCTGCGCGCTGGCCGACGTGGCGCTGATCGCCGCCGGCGTGCTGGGCCTGGGCCAGGCGCTGGGCGAGCGGCCGGGGCTGGCGCGCGCGCTGGCGCTGGGTGGCGCGCTGTTCCTGGCGGCCTATGCCTGGCGCGCGCTGCGCCGGGCGTTGCACACCGAATCGCTGCAGGCCGCGCCGGGCGGCGCGCCGATGGCACTGGGCGCGGCGCTGGCACAGGCGGTGGCCTTCACCGTGCTGAACCCGCATGTCTACCTGGACACGGTGCTGCTGGTGGGCAGCATCGGCGCGCAGCAGCCGCCGGCGCTGCGCGGCGCCTTCATCGGCGGCGCCGGCACGGCCAGCGCGCTGTGGTTCGGCGCGCTGGGCTATGGCGCGCGCTGGCTGGCACCGGTGTTTGCGCGGCCGCGCGCCTGGCAGGTGCTGGACGGCCTGATCGGTGCCACGATGGCGCTGCTGGCCGCGCTGCTGCTGCGCGAAGCGCTGGCCTGAAGGAACACCCCGATGTACGTGCCCCGCCTGCATGCGATGCCCGAGCGCGCCGACGCGCTGGCGCTGATGCGCGACCACCCGCTGGCCACCTGGATCACCGCGGCAGGTGGCGAGCTGCAGGCGCACCACCTGCCCACGCTGCTGGAACCTGACCACGGCCCCCACGGCCGGCTGCAGGCCCATGTGTCGCGGGCCAACCCGCTGTGGCGCGCGCTGGGCGATGGGTCGCCGGCATTGGTGGTGTTCCGCGGCCCGCAGGCCTACATCACGCCCGGCTGGTACCCGGGCAAGTCCGAACACGGCCGCGTCGTGCCCACCTGGAACTACGTGGCGGTGCATGTACACGGCACCGCCCGCGCTGTCGATGACCCGGCCGCGCTGCGCGATCTGCTGGACCGCCTCAGCGCGCGCCACGAGGCCACCCAGCCCCGCCCCTGGGCGCCCGCCGACGCGCCCGCCGACTACCTGGCCGGGCTGCTGCGCGGCATCGTCGGCATCGAGCTGGTGATTGATCGCCTCGAGGCCCGCCGCAAGGCCAGCCAGGACGAGGACCTGGCCGACCGCCACGGCACGGTGGCCGGCCTGCGCACCCAGCCGGGCGACGACGCGCAGGCCATGGCGGACATCGTGCAGCGCACGCTGGACTGACCACTGTCACGCGAGCGGCAGCGCCGCCCCGGCGCTTCGTGGTCGAATGGTGGCCATGAGCACTGCCAACCCCCTTCGCTTTGATGGCCGCGTGGCCATCGTCACCGGTGCCGGCGGCGGCCTGGGCCGCCAGCATGCGCTGGCCCTGGCGGCCCGTGGCGCCAAGGTCATCGTCAATGATTTCGCGCCCGCGCATGGCAGCGACAGCCCGGCCGACGCCGTGGTGGCCGCGATCCGCGCCGCCGGTGGCGAGGCGCTGGCCAACGGCGCCTCGGTCACCGACTTTGCCGCCGTGCAGGCCATGGTGCAGCAGGCCGTGGACGCCTGGGGCCGGGTGGACATCCTGGTCAACAACGCCGGCATCCTGCGTGACAAGAGCTTCGCCAAGATGGCGCTGGACGACTTCCGCCTGGTGATGGACGTGCACCTGATGGGCGCGGTCCACTGCTGCAAGGCGGTGTGGGAGATCATGCGCGCGCAGAACCACGGCCGCATCGTCATGACCACCTCGTCCTCGGGCCTGTACGGCAACTTTGGCCAGAGCAACTACGGCGCCGCCAAGATGGCGCTGGTGGGCCTGATGCAGACGCTGTCGCTGGAAGGCGCGAAGAACAACATCCGCGTCAACTGCCTGGCGCCCACCGCCGCCACCCGCATGACCGAAGGCCTGATGCCGCAGGCCGTGCTGGACCTGCTCAAGCCCGAGGCGGTGACCCCCGCGCTGCTGCACCTGTGCCACGACGACGCGCCCACCCGCGCCATCGCCTGCGCCGGTGCCGGCACCTTCGAGCGCGCCTACATCACGATGACACAAGGCGTGCACCTGGGCCTGGCGCCGGACACGCCGGAGCAGGTGGCGGCGCAGTGGGACGCCATCTCGCAGCGCGACGAGGGCGAGGTGGTGCCCGAATCGGGCTCGGCCCAAGGCACCAACGAGGTCGGCCAGGCGATGCGCGCCGCGCGCTGAGGCAGCGCTACTCGCGCAAGCGCGTCACGCCGCGCAGCTCGCAGGCGTGCACCGCGTTGCGCAGCGCGGCAATCGCCTCGTAGCGGGTGAAGCTTCGCCGCCAGGCCAGCACCACGCGGCGCGTGGGCACCGGCGCTTCAAAGGGGATGAACTTCAGGTGCGGCTGCGCCTCGCGCGGCACGCTCAGGCGCGGCACCACGGTCACGCCCATGCCCGAGGCCACCATGTGCTTGATGGTCTCCAGCGAGGAGCCCTCGAAGCTCTTGCGGATGCCCTCGGCGTCGCTGGAAAAACGGGCGAACTCGGGGCAGACCTCCAGCACCTGGTCGCGGAAGCAGTGGCCGGTGCCCAGCAGCAGCATGGTCTCCTGCTTGAGCTCCTGGCTGCTGATCGATTTGCGCTTGGCCAGCGCGTGGGCCTTGGGCACGGCCACCATGAAGGGCTCGTCGTAGAGCGGCGCCACAGCCAGGCCGGCATCGGGGAAGGGCTCGGCCATGATGGCGCAGTCCAGCTCGCCGGTGCGCAGCATGTCGAGCAGCTTGACGGTGAAGTTCTCCTGCAGCACCAGCGGCATCTGCGGCGACTGCTCGATCGCGTGGCGCACCAGCTCGGGCAGCAGGTAGGGGCCGATCGTGTAGATGATGCCCAGGCGCAGCGGCCCGGCCAGCGGGTCCTTGCCGCGCTGGGCGATCTCCTTGATGGCCGCGGCCTGCTCGATCACCTGCTGCGCCTGGCGCACGATGGCCTCGCCCAGCGCGGTCATCGTGACCTCGGTGCTGCCGCGCTCGAAGATCTTGACGTCCAACTCCTCCTCGAGCTTCTTGATCGCCACCGACAGCGTGGGCTGCGAGACGAAGCAGGCCTCGGCGGCGCGGCCGAAATGCCGCTCGCGGGCCACGGCGACGATGTAGCGCAGTTCGGTCAGGGTCATGGCCCGATTGTGCAAACAAAAACGCCGCCCGGGCCGGCAGGCCCTGGGCGGCGTGGTGGCTGAAGCTGCCGATCAGTTGCGGTTCACGGCCGACCAGGCGGCGGCCACGGCGTTCGACTCGGCCGAGCCGGTACCGTAGAGCTCGTTCGCCGCCGCAATGGTGTGGGTGCGGGCGTTGGCGAAGGTCGTGCCACTGGTGAACTTGGTGGTCAGCGCGCGGTACCAGATCTTTTCGGCCTTGGCGCGGCCAATGCCGGCGACCGTGCCGGTGCCGGTGGCCACGCGGGTGCCGCTGGTGCAGGTCTTGGACGGCACGCCGTTGGTGGTGCCTTCGGCCAGCAGGAAGAAGAAGTGGTTGGCCACGCCCGACGAGTAGTGCACATCGATGTTGCCCACGCCGCTGTACCAGCAGTCGGACGAGCTGCCATCGGCGCTGGGCTGGATCATGGTGCGCAGGTAGGCACGCGGGGCGATCGAGATTTCCTCGCCGATCAGGTAGTCGCCCGCGTCGTTGGCATTGGCGGCGTAGTACTCGACCATGCTGCCGAAGATGTCCGAGGTGGCTTCGTTCAGGCCGCCCGACTCGCCCGAGTAGATCAGGCCGGCGGTGCGGCTGGTCACGCCATGGGTCATCTCGTGGCCCGCCACGTCCAGCGACACCAACGGGTTGAAGCCGGGGTAGCTGCCGCTGCCGTCGCCATAGGTCATGCAGTAGCAGCCATCCGACCAGAAGGCATTGTTGTAGGCACTGGCGTAGTGCACGCGCGAGCGGGCCGGGGTGCCCGCACCATCGACGCCCTTGCGGCCGTGCACGTTCAGGTAGTAATCCCAGGTCACGGCCATGCCGTACTGCGCGTCGGCGGCGGCGGACTGCGGGTTGGTCTTCAGGTTGGTGCCCCAGATGTTGTCGGTGTCGGTGATGACCGATTCGACGCCGGTGCCGTTGTTCATCGTGACCGTGTACTGCTTGCCGCGGGTCAGGTCCTTCAGCTCGAACTTGGTGCCGGCCTTGTTGCCCTTGGTGTTCAGCACCACATCACCCGAGTACAGCGTCTTGCCGGTGCCGACATAGGCCTTGGTGTGCACCGTGTCCCACTGGTCGACCACCTTGCCGCTGTCGGCGTGGACGATCAGGCGGGCCTGGCTGGGCGTGCCGTCGCGCTGCACACCCTCCACGGCCACGTCCCAGGCCAGGTGCGGCACATCGCCGCGCGCATAGACCACCAGGCGCCGCTCGCCCACCTGGCCGTTCAGGTGCTTGAAGCCCTTCAGGGCACGGGCAGCGGCGCGATCAGCCGACAGGGACGGCGTGGTGTTCAGCGCCAGCGGGCGCTGCAGGGTCTGGATCACGCCGTGCAGCTGGCCACCGGGCTCGCTGCGCACGATCAGGTCACCAGCGATGACGGGCAGGCCCTTGTACAGGCGGTCCAGGCGCACATGCTCGGTACCGTCGGCGTCGACCACCACGTCCTTGGCCACATAGCTGTCGTCCAGCGAAACGCTCGCCAGGCCCATGGCGCCGCCGCCGAGGTGTTGCAGCGCGCGCTGCACGGCAGGGTGGGAGGCGTCAGGCGCGGCCAGGGCGGTGCCGGACAGGCCAACCAGGGCGGCCAGCGCCAGGCTCAGGCGACGGAGGGCGAAGCGAGGGGTCATGGGACTTCCAGGTGAGGCCGCCGCTCGTGGCACCGGCCGTGGGTTGAGGTCAAACCGCGAGTCTCGCCCCTGTCTGGTGCGCCGAACACCCCCCAGTTCTAGGCATGTGCCGTCTGCCCATCAGGCCTTCATGAACTCGGCCGCCGCACCCAACCAGCGCTGCACCTGGGCCGCGGCCACCGCCGGCTGCTGCTCCAGCAGGCGCGGCGCATGGCGGCGGGCCGCCGCCAGCAGCGGCGCATCCTCGGCCAGGTCGGCAAAGCGCAGCAGCGCATCGCCGGACTGGCGCTGGCCCATGAACTCGCCCGGGCCGCGCAGTTCCAGGTCGCGGCGGGCGATCTCGAAGCCGTCGGTGGTCTCGGCCATCGCCTTCAGGCGCGACTTGCCGGTCTCGGACAGCGGCTGGCTGAACAACAGTACGCACACACTCTCGACCGAACCCCGGCCCACCCGTCCGCGCAACTGGTGCAGCTGGGCCAGGCCGAAGCGCTCGGCGTGCTCGATCACCATCAGGCTGGCATTGGGCACATCCACGCCCACCTCGATCACCGTGGTGGCCACCAGCACCGCCAGCTCGCCGGCAGCGAAGCGCGCCATCACCGCCGCCTTGTCGGCGGGCGGCAGCCGGCCGTGCAGCAGGCCCACGCCGATGCCGGCCAGGGTCTCGCTGAGCTGCGCGTGGGTCTCGGTGACGTTGGCCAGCTCGGCCATGGACTTGCCGGTCAGGTCCTCGGCCTCGCTGGCCTCGACCAGCGGGCAGACCCAGTAGACCTGGCGGCCGCGCGCCACCTCGTCGCGGATGCGGCCGATCACCTCATCGCGGCGCGACTCGGCAAAGACGCGGGTGACGATCGGGCTGCGGCCGGGCGGCAGCTGGTCGATCGTCGACACCTCCAGGTCGGCGTAGTAGGTCATGGCCAACGTGCGCGGGATGGGCGTGGCACTCATCATCAGCAGGTGCGGCTCCAGCGCGCCGCCGTCGGGCAAGGCCAGGCGCAGCTTGTGGCGCAGCGCCAGGCGCTGGGCCACGCCAAAGCGGTGCTGTTCATCCACGATGGCCAGGCCCAGGCGCTGGAAGTGGACATCGTCCTGGATCACCGCGTGCGTACCCACCACCAGGCGGGCGCGGCCCTCGGCGATCGCCGCCAGTTGCTCGCGCCGCAGCTTGCCCTTGCGGCTGCCGCTGAGCCAGGCCACCTGCAGGCCCAGCGGCTCCAGCCACTGCACCAGCTTCTTGAAGTGCTGCTCGGCCAGGATCTCGGTGGGCGCCATCAGGGCGCACTGCCAGCCGGCGTCGATCGCCACCGCGGCGGCCAGTGCGGCCACCACCGTCTTGCCGGCGCCCACGTCGCCCTGCAGCAGGCGGTGCATGGGCTGGGGGCGGGCGATGTCGGCGGCGATCTCCTCGGCCACGCGGCGCTGGGCGTCGGTCAGGCCCCAGGGCAGCGCGGCCAGCAGGCCGTCGCGCACGCCGCCGGGGCGCACCGGCAGCTCGGGGGCGCGCAGGCGGGCGCGCTCGCGCCGGGCCTGCTGCTGGCTGAGCTGCTGGGCCAGCAGTTCCTCGTACTTCAGGCGCTGCCAGGCGGGGTGGCTGTGGTCCTCCAGCGTGGCCAGCGGCGTGCCGGGCGGCGGGTGGTGCAGAAAAGCCAGCGCGGCGCGCAGCGCAGGCAGGCCGGGCGGCACCACCTCAGGCGGCAGCAGCTCGCGCAGGTCGGCGCGCTGCAGGCCGCCGGCCACCGCCTTGCGCAGGTAGGCCTGCGGCAGCTGGGCGCTGGCGGGGTAGACCGGCGTCAGCGCCTGGGGCAGCGCGTCGTCGGCCTCGGCCACCTTGACCTGCGGGTGCACCATCTCGCGGCCGAAGAAGCCGTGGCGCAACTCGCCGCGCACCCGCAGCCCGGTGCCGGGCGCCCAGGCCTTCTGCTGCGACGGGTAGAAGTGCAGAAAGCGCAGCAGCAGCTCGTCGCCGGCCTCGTCACGGCAGCGCAGCAGCAGCTGGCGTCGGCTGCGCTGCTCCACCTGGCTGTGGACGACACTGACCTGGACCTGCACCGTCTCGCCGGCACGGGCCTGGGCCAGCGGGGTCAGGCGGGTCTCATCCTCGTAGCGCAGTGGCAGGTGCAGGGCCAGCGCCAGCGGCGTGTCCAGGCCCAGGCGCTGCAGCGCGCGCGCCGGGCCGCTGAGGGCGGCGGGAGCGGGGGCGGGAACCGGCGTGACCATGGGCCGATTGTGGCGGCGTGCGCTGCTCTGCGCGCCTGTCGGGCGCCGACCACAGTGGCTCTGGACGCTGCCCATTTCGACACGCCTTGAGGACTTCCCCTAGGCCGCGCCCGCGGCCCCGGCGGACAATCAAATCTGACCAGCGCATTTGCGCACCTCCCGCTGCCCTGAAGCCTGCCCACCACCATGCGCCTCCTTGCCCGTTTTCTGCTGTTGATGTCGCTGGTGTTGGGCCTGAGCCTGGCGTTCGCCTGGGCCTGGGACCGCAACGATCCCGACACCGTCGCGGCCGCCGCACGCTGATCCGCCCCAGCCCGGCCCTGCGGGCGGGGTCCTTGGATGGCCCTGTGAGGCATGGGCCCGGCGCCGCACATGGAACAATCCGCGTCATCCGCGGTCCTTGAAGGCCGGTACAGCCTGCAAGCCATGTCCTCCTCCTCCCTGCACCCCAGTGGTCGGCCGTTCCAGCTGGCCGATTTCGACTTTCACCTGCCGGCCGAGCTGATCGCCCAGCACCCGGCCCCGGAGCGCAGCGCCTCGCGCCTGCTTGACGGCACCGGGCCGCTGCCCGTGGACCGCGTGTTCCGCACGCTGCCCACGCTGCTGCACCCGGGCGACCTGCTGGTCTTCAACGACACCCGTGTGCTGAAGGCCCGCCTGTTCGGTGAAAAGCCCACTGGCGGCGCGGTCGAGGCCCTGGTCGAGCGCCTGCTGCCCGGTCACGACGCCCGGCATGGCGAGATGCTGGCCCACCTGCGCGCCAGCAAATCCCCGCGCGAGGGCAGCACGGTGCGCTTTGGTGGCGCCGAGGGCTTCGATGCGCTGGTGATGGGCCGTGCCGGGCCCGATGGCAGCCTGTTCCACCTGCGCGTCGAGGGCGACCCGCTGGCCTTGCTGGAGCGCCACGGCCATGTGCCGCTGCCGCCCTACATCACCCACGACGACGCCCCCGAGGACGCCGAGCGCTACCAGACCGTCTTCGCCCGCAGCCCGGGCGCCGTGGCCGCCCCCACGGCGGCGCTGCACTTCGACGAAGGCGTGCTGGCAGCCCTGGCCGAGGCCGGCATTGCGCGCGCCCAGGTCACCCTGCATGTGGGTGCGGGCACCTTCCAGCCGGTGCGCACCGAGAACCTGGCCGAGCACCGCATGCACAGCGAGTGGTACGAGGTGCCGCCCACCACGGTGGAGGCCATCACCGCTTGCCGCGCGCGCGGCGGCCGTGTGGTCTCGGTGGGCACCACCACGCTGCGGGCGCTGGAGTCCGCCGCCCGCCATGCCGGCCGCGGTGGCCTCAGCGGCGCGGTCAGCGGCGAGACCGACATCTTCATCACGCCGGGCTTCTCGTTCCAGGTGGTGGATGTGCTGTTGACCAACTTCCACCTGCCCAAGAGCACGCTGATGATGCTGGTCAGCGCCTTCGCCGGCTACCCGCACGTGATGGCGCTGTACCGCCACGCGATCGAGACCGGCTACCGCTTCTTCAGCTACGGCGACGCGATGCTGCTGCAGCGCGCCTGAGGTCCGGCGTCTGTCGCGTGCTGGCGCAGACGTCGCGTGCGCGCTGCGCCGCGGATGTGCCAGGGTGCTCCATCCTGGCAAAAGCGCAGGCAGTCTTGATGAGGCTCAACATTGCCGGCGCGCCGGCTCCCAAGATGCGGTCCAAGGGTTCACCGCTTTCAAAGGAGTCCACCATGCTGCGCACCCCGCACCTGATCGCCCTCAGCACCGGCCTTGCCGCCGCACTCGTCGCCGGCCCGGCCCTGGCCGCCGGCAATGACGACGCCATGCTCAAGCTGGCCAACACCAGTGGCTGCCTGACCTGCCACCACATCGAGCCGGGCGGCAAGGGCCCGGACGGCCTGGCGCCGATCGGCCCGGCCTGGAAGGACGTGGCGGTCAAGTACAAGGGCCAGAAGGAGGCCCAGAAGACCCTCACCGCCACGGTGATGGCCGGCTCCAACCCCTACGAGAGCCACTGGAAGGGCAAGGTCAGCGGCCTGGCCATGCCGCCCAACAAGGTGGCGATCACCGAAGCCGACGCCTCCAGGCTGGTCGGCTGGATCCTGCAGCTGAAGTAATCAGTCGACGCGCACGCAGCGATCGCGCTGCTGGGCGGGCAGGTTCTGGCCGCCCACCTGCAGGCTCGTGCCACGCCGCACATAGATCTGGTCGCCCTGGCGCAACAAGGTGCCAGGCAGCGCCTCGGTGATCTGGCCGCTGGGCAGTTGCAGCTCGGCCGGCCCGCTGATGCGCTGCAGCGGCACCGCCTTGCCCGCCGCCAGCGACTGCACCGGCACGCTGTCGCTGGCGCGGCCGCTTTGCTGCACCAGCCACTGCGACCAGCGGCGGATCGCGGCACGGCGCTCGTCAGGCGTGCGGCCCAGTTCCGCCGGGAAGCTGTTGCCCTGCATCAGCGTGCGGGTTTCTGTTTCGCACACGCCCATCAGCACGCCGGCCAACTGGGCCTCACTCACCTTGTGCTCGGGCTGCTGCTGCAGGGCCTGGCGGAAGCAGGCGCGGATCGGCGCCCAGGCCGGGCCTTCGGGGTCGGTTTGCGGCAGGGGGCAGGGCGGCCCGTTCAGCGTGAGCTTGGCCGTGGCCGGTCCGACCAGGGGCACCGCCGACGGCTTGGGGTTGGTCAGCACCGCACCGTTGTCGCAGCGCACCGCGCTGTCAGAGTAGGTGGGCGTGCCACCGCCGTCGCAGCGGTAGATGGTCGAGCTGCGCGGCGCGTCGTCCGACGCGGCCGCCTGCGGGCCGGAGGCCATTGCGGCCAGCAGCGCCAGAGACAGGAACCGGGGGAGGACGAACATCCGGCGATGATGCCTCAAACCGGACAGGATCCGCCGCCGGCTCGGTTATCGTCGTGCAATGACTTCGCCCTGGATCGCCGTGCGGCGGCTGCTCGCCGCCAGCTTGTGGATGGCGCTGGCGGCCCAGGCCGCGCCGATGCGCCTGGCCGTGGACGCCACCGACCTGGACCGCCGCGTACTGCGCGTGCAGCAGCAGATCGATGTGGAGCGTCCCGGCCCACTGACGCTGCGCTACGCCCGCTACCTGCCCGGCGGCCACGGCCCCTACGGCGATGTCACGCGCCTGGCCGGCCTGCGGGTGCAGGCCGGCGGGCGACCGCTGGCCTGGCGGCGCCTGGCGGGCGACCCCTTTGCCTTCCTGATCGAGGTGCCGCCCGGCGTGGCGACACTGGACCTGGACTTCCAGTACCTGGCCCCGGTGCGCGGCAGCGGCGAGCGCATCAGCATCACGCCGGCGCTGCTGGGCATCGAGTGGGAAACCGTGCTGCTCTACCAGGACGGACCGGCCGTCGATGCCCAGCGCATCACGCCGCGGCTGCGCCTGCCCGCCGGCTGGCAGGAGGCCAGTGCGCTGCGAGACGCCGCGGGCCAGCGCGCCGAACCCGATGCCC
Source organism: Ideonella aquatica (assembly GCF_018069755.1). Taxonomy (GTDB): domain Bacteria; phylum Pseudomonadota; class Gammaproteobacteria; order Burkholderiales; family Burkholderiaceae_C; genus Ideonella; species Ideonella aquatica. The sequence continues at coordinate 154,138 of NZ_JAGQDE010000011.1, forward strand.
AGGGCTGGCGGCAGTACCGCGAGATGTCGGTCGAGACCCTGGTCGACTCACCGCTGTTTGCCGGCCGCCACCTGCGCCGCCACGCGCTGGACGACAGCCCCGGCGCCGCGCCGGTGAGCCTGGCCCTGCTGGCTGACGAGCCCGGCGCCCTGGCCGCCACCCCTGAGCAGCTGGCCGCCCACCGCGCGCTGGTGGCCCAGGCCGATCGCCTGTTCGGTGGCCAGCGGCCGTTTCGCCACTACGAGCTGATGCTGGCGCTGTCCGAGGAGTTTGGCGGCATGGGCCTGGAGCACCACGAGTCCAGCGAGAACGCACTGCGCCCCGACTACTTCAAGGACTGGGCCGACGCGATCCGCGGTCGCGAGCTGCTGCCGCACGAGTACGTGCACGCCTGGAACGGCAAGGCCCACCGGCCGGCCGACCTGCTGACACCCAACTACCACCAGGTCATGGGCACCGCGCTGCTGTGGGTCTACGAGGGCCTGACCGAGTACTGGGGCCATGTGCTGGCCGCGCGCGCCGGCCTGTCCACGCCCGAGCAGGCGGTGGACCGCCTGGCCACCACCGTGGCCGAGGTGCAGGCGCGCGCCGGTCGCCGCTGGCGTGCGCTGGCCGACACCCAGATCGACCCGGCCATCGGTCCCGGCCACAGCCGCGAGTGGGAGGATCACCAGCGCCAGCAGGACTACTACGACGAGGGCCTGCTGCTGTGGCTGGAGGCCGACCTGGCGATCCGCCAGGCCAGCGGTGGCCAGCGCTCGCTGGACGACTTCGCGCGGCGCTTTCACGGCCGCGCGCCAGGTCGCCACGCCGACGGCTCGATCCGCCCGCAGCCCTACACCGAGGACGAACTGTTCGCCGCCCTCCATGCGGTGCAGCCGCTGGACTGGCGGCATTTCTTTCACCAGCGCCTGGACCAGCCCGGCCGCGACGCCGCGCTGGCCCTGACCCACAGCGGCTGGGCCCTGGGCTGGCAGGCCGACGAAAGCCGCTTCCAGCAGCATGAACGCGGCTGGGAGGGCGACTCGGGCACCGAGCGCCCGCAGAACCTGGCCCATTCGCTGGGCCTGCGCGTGATCGGCAACGGCACGCTGACCCAGGTCTTCTGGGGCAGCCCCGCCTATGAGGGCGGCCTGACCAAGGGCATGACGCTGCTGGCGGTCAACGACCTGGCCTACAAGCCCGAGCGCCTGGACGCCGCGCTGCGCGCCAACACCGGTGGTGACGCGCCGCTGCGCCTGCTGGTCAAGGACGGCGAGCGCTACCGCAGCGTGACGATCGACTGGCGCCAGGGCCCGCGCCAGCCGCTGCTGCAGCGCCAGACCGGGCAGCCTGACCTGCTGTCGGCGATCTACCGCCCGCGCTGACCCCGGCCACTGAGGTATGGTCGCGTCTCCCTCACGGACGCCTCACCCATGCCCCGCATCCTCGCCCACAAGGCCAGCCTGCGCGCTGTCCTGGCGGCCGCGCTGACCGCGCTGGCCACCACCGCCGCCCCGGCCGCTGCCCCCACCTCCGCCGGCCCCTGGCCCGGCACGGTCACGCTGGCGGTGGACGCCACGGATCTCGACCACCAGATTCAGCGCGTCACCCAGACGCTGCCGGTGGCCGGCCCCGGCCCGCTGACGCTGCACTACCCGCGCTTCCTGCCCGGCACCCACGGCCCCTATGGCGATGTGGCCCAGCTGGCCGGGCTGCAGATCAGCGCCGGCGAGCGCCGGATCGAGTGGCGCCGCGACACGCTGGACCCCTACGCCTTCCTGATCGACGTGCCCGCCGGTGTGCGCGAGCTGACGCTGCGCTACGAGCACCTGGCACCGCAGAACGCCGGCCAGGGCCGGCCGACGATGACGCGGCAGATCCTGGGTGTGCAGTGGAACCAGACCCTGCTCTACCCCACCCAGGTGCCCGCCGCCGCGGTGCGCGTGCAGGCGCAGGTGAAGCTGCCCGCCGGCTGGCAGGCCGCCACCGCGCTGCGCGACCCGCAAGGCCGCGTGGCCCAGGCCGATGGCCAGGGCTGGGTGCGCTTTGCACCGGTGTCGGTGGAGACGCTGGTCGACTCGCCGCTGTTTGCCGGCCGCCATGCGAAGCGGGTGGAACTGGACCCGCCCGGCACGCCGCGCCCGGTGGCGCTGAACCTGCTGGCCGACGAGCCTGGCCTGCTGGACGCCAGCGATGCGCAGCTGGAGGCCCACCGCCGCCTGGTGCAGCAGTCCGACCGCCTGTTCGGCGCGCGCCACTGGCGCCAGTACGACTTCCTGCTGGCGCAGTCCAGGCACTTCGGCGGCATCGGCCTGGAGCACCACGAGTCCAGCGAGAACGGCGTGCGTCCCGGCTACTTCAAGGACTGGGACAAGGCGATCGCCTCGCGCGAGCTGCTGCCGCACGAGTACGTGCACTCGTGGAACGGCAAGTTCCGCCGCCCCGCCGACCTGCTGACCCCGCACTACAACGTGCCGATGCAGAACACGCTGCTGTGGGTCTACGAAGGCATGACCCAGTACTGGGGCCATGTGCTGACCGCCCGCTCGGGCCTGGCCACGCCCGAACAGTCGCGCGATGCGCTGGCCTACGTGGCCGCGTATCTGGATGCGCGCGCCGGCCGCACCTGGCGCACCCTGCAGGACACCACCAACGAGGGCACGATCCGCAGCAGCCGCGACAAGGCCTGGCGCGACTGGCAGCGCGGCGTCGACTACTACGACGAGGCCACGCTGATCTGGCTGGACGCCGACACGCTGATCCGCGAGAAGAGCGGCGGCGCCAAGTCGCTGGACGATTTCGCCCGCGCCTTCTTCGGCGTGCCCACGGCCTTTCGCGCCGATGGCAGCATCGCCCCCCAGCCCTACACCTTCGATGACGTGGTGGCCGCGCTGAACGCGGTGCAGCCGCACGACTGGGCCGGCTTCCTGCGCCAGCGCCTGGACAGCCACGGCCCCGGCGCGCCGCTCGACGGCCTGGCCCGCGGCGGCTGGACGCTGGGCTGGAGCAGCACCGAAAGCCCCTTCGCGAAGAACGCCCCGTCGCGCGACGGCAAGCCGCGCCCGGCCGACTTCCGCTGGTCACTGGGGCTGATGGTCACACACGAGGGCAAGCTCGAGCAGGTGGCCTGGGACAGCCCCGCGTTCAAGGCCGGCCTGGCGCCGGGCCTGACGCTCCTGGCAGTCAACCTGCAGGCCTACACCCCCGAGCGCCTGGCGCAGGCGATCGACGCCAACCGCGAAGGGCGCGCGCCGATCCAGCTGCTGCTCAAGGAGGACGATCTCTACCGCCTGGTGACGATCGACTGGCGCGGCGGCCAGCGCTTCCCGGTGCTCCAGCGCGCCGACGGCCAGAGCGACCGCCTGTCGGCGATCTACAGCGCGAAGTGAGTGCGCCCGTCGCCCTGCCCGCCAAGGCGCTGGCGCCGCTGGGCGGCTACCCGCCCGAGCTGATCGCCCAGGTCACACCCACGCTGCTGGCCGGGCAGATGCACGCGCTGCTGCAGCGGCGCTACGCCGAGGCGCACGCGGTGCGCGACGACCGCGCGCTGTTCGACTTCGTCAACGAGCGCAAGCAGCGCTTCCTGCGCAACGCGCCGCCGATCGCCCGCATCGCCTATGACGCCAAGATCCGCCTGCTGCAGCAGGCGCTGGGCACCCACACCCGGCGCACCCAGGTGCAGGGCGGTCAGCTGAAGTCGCGCCGCGAGATCCGCATCGCCACGCTGTTCCGCGACCTGCCCGCGGCCTTCCTGGAGATGATCGTCGTGCACGAGCTGGCCCACCTGAAGGAGCCCGAGCACGACAAGGCCTTCTACGGCCTGTGCACCCACATGCTGGGCGACTACCACCAGCGCGAATTCGACCTGCGGCTGTGGCTGGCGGCCGACGTGCTGAAGGATCAGACCGCCAGCAGCTGAGCCCGCACGGCGGGCGGAATGTCCACCGGCTTGCGTGTGGCGCGGTCGATGAAGACGATGCCGCTCTGCCCGCGCGCCACTGGCCGGCCGCTGGCCTCGTCGCTCATCTGGAAGGCCAGCGCGAAGCCGCAGCGCGCAAACTCCACCGGCTGCATGCGGATGCGCATGGTCTCGCCATGGAAGCCCTCGCTCTGGTACTGCGCCTGCAGCTCGGCCACCACGATCGGGCAGCCGCCCACATCGCCCTCGCGCCAGCCCAGTGCGCGGAAGAAGCGCAAGCGCGCCTCGGACACCAGCGTGATGAGCTGCGCGTTGTCCAGATGCCCGCCCTGGTTGACGTGGCTGATGTAGATCTGCACGGCGGTCTCGAAACCGAAGCGCTCGGGGGGCTGAAGCTGAAGTCGGGGCATGGGCCGATTTTCGCGCGCCGTAAGATCGGCGCATGAAGGTCGATTTCGATGGCGTGCAGGCCTTCGTGGCGGTGGCCGAGCTGGGCGGCTTCAGCCGCGCGGCGCGCGAGCTGCACCTCACGCAGACCGCGCTGACGCGGCGCGTGCAGAAGCTCGAGGCCTACCTGGGCCTGAAACTGCTGGACCGCACCACGCGGCGCGTGGAGCTGAGCACCGTGGGCCGCGAGTTCCTGCCGCAGGCGCGCGCGCTGGTGCAGGACATGACCAGCGCCGTCGAGCGACTGAAGGACATGTCGCGGCTGGGCAGCGGACAGCTGGCGCTGGCCTGTATCCCCTCGATGAGCTCGCACGTCCTGCCCGGCCTGATCCGCCAGTACGCGCAGGCGCACCCGGACAACCGCATCCGGCTGCACGACGGCTCGTCCACCGAGGTGCGCCAGGCGGTGCTGGATGGCCAGGCCGACCTGGGCATCGCGCTGCACGGCGAGCCGCACCCCGACCTGGAGGAGCGGCGGCTGTTCAGCGACCCGCTGGTGTTCCTGTGCCGCACGCCGCACCCGCTGGAGCAGGCCGCCGAGGTGCGCTGGAGCGACCTGCACGACACCGAGCTGATCGGCGTCAGCAGCTTCATGGCCACGCGTATCTTCATGGACTACCAGCTGGCCAAGCGCGGCATCCGGCTGCAGGGTCGCTACGAGGTGCAGCACCACGCCACCGCGATCAACCTGGTGGCGGCCGGCGTAGGAGCGGCCATCCTGCCCTCGTCCACCTTCCAGCCGGGCGACCGGCCCGGCGTGCGCAAGATCCCGCTGACCCACCCGGTGGTGCGGCGCCAGGTGGTGCTGCTGCAGCGCCGCGAGCAGGCACTGTCGCCGGCGGCGCTGGCGTTCAGGAAGCTGATTGAGCAGGCGCGCTTCAAGCCCTGAACCGGCGGTGCGGCCACTGATGCCTGGATCGCAATAATCGATCCGTCCTTTTCATTTCACGAATCAATCGCCGGTTTCCACAATCGCCCCCTGTTTCATCGGCTGTGGGGCGGTTCATGGGCACGGACGTGCTGGTCATCGGTGGGGGCAATGCGGCCCTGTGCGCGGCGCTGACGGCGCGCGAGGCGGGTGCGCGCGTGCTGCTGCTCGAAGCCGCGCCGCGCGCGCTGCGCGGCGGCAACTCGGCCCACACCCGCAACCTGCGTTGCATGCACGACGCGCCGCAGGACGTGCTGGTCGACGCCTACCCTGAGGAAGAGTACTGGCAGGACCTGCTGAAGGTCACCGGCGGGCGCACCAACGAGGCGCTGGCGCGGCTGGTGATCCGCGCATCCGCCACCTGCCGTGGCTGGATGCAGCGCCATGGCGTGCGCTTCCAGCCGCCGCTGTCGGGCGCGCTGCATGTGGCGCGCACCAACGCCTTCTTCATGGGTGGCGGCAAGGCCCTGGTCAACGCCTACTACCGCAGCGCCGAGCGCCTGGGCGTGCAGGTGCGCTACGACACGCCGGTGCAGCGCATCGAGCTGCAGGACGGCCGCTTCGTCGCCGCCTGGGCCGGCGGTGAGCGCATAGAGGCCGCCAGCTGCGTGCTGGCGGCCGGCGGCTTCGAGTCCAACCGCGACTGGCTGCGCGAGGCCTGGGGCCGCAACGCGCGCGGCGAATGGCCGGCCGACCAGTTCCTGATCCGCGGCACCCGCTTCAACCAGGGCACGCTGCTGCGCCACCTGATCGACGAGCAGCACGCCGATGCGATCGGCGACGCCACCCAGGCCCACATGGTGGCGATCGATGCCCGCGCGCCGCTCTACGACGGCGGCATCTGCACCCGCATCGACTGCGTCAGCCTGGGCGTGGTCCTCAACCGCGACGGCGAGCGCTTCTACGACGAGGGCGAGGACTTCTGGCCCAAGCGCTACGCGATCTGGGGCCGGCTGGTGGCCCACCAGCCGGGGCAGACCGCCTGGTCGGTGATCGACGCCAAGGCCGTGGGCCGTTTCATGCCGCCGGTCTTTCCCGGCGTGGTGGCCGACAGCCTGCCCGAGCTGGCGCGCCGCCTGGGCCTGCCCGAGGACCGCTTCATGCAGACCCTGGACGACTACAACCGCGCCTGCCGCCCCGGGCGCTTCGACCACACCGTGCTTGACGACTGCGCCACCGAGGGCCTGACGCCCGCCAAGAGCCACTGGGCGCGGCCGATCGACACGCCGCCCTTCTACGGCTACGCACTGCGCCCCGGCGTGACCTTCACCTACCTGGGCCTGCGCACCGACGAGACCGCCGCGGTGCGCTTTGCCGACCGGCCCAGCCCCAATCTGTTCGTGGCCGGCGAGATGATGGCCGGCAATGTGCTGGGCCAGGGCTACACCGCCGGTGTCGGCATGTCGATCGGCACGGCGTTTGGCCGCATCGCCGGCGAGCGCGCCGCCGCCGCGGCCCGGGTGCAGGAGGTGCGCCATGCAGCCGCTTGAGTCGCTGGCCGCGCAGGCCGTGGCGCTGGCCCAGGGCACGCCCACGCCCGAGGCCGAGGTGGCGCGGGTGATGCAGATCTGCAATGCCTGCCGCTACTGCGAGGGCTTCTGCGCCGTCTTCCCGGCAATGACCTACCGGCTGCGCTTCGAGCCGGCCGACGCCCACTACCTGGCCAACCTGTGTCACGCCTGCGGCGCCTGCCTGCACGCCTGCCAATACGCGCCGCCGCACGAGTTTGCGGTGAACGTGCCGCGGGCGATGGCGCGGGTGCGCCAGCGCACCTACGCGGTCAACGCCTGGCCGGCCGCGCTGGGCCGCGCCTACGAGCGCAACGGCCTGGTGCTGTCGCTGGCGCTGGCCGCCGCGCTGGCGCTGGTGCTGGCGGTCGCGGTGGTGCTGGGCGGCGGATGGCAGGTGCCCGCGGGCGCCGGCTTCTACGCGGTGCTGCCGCACGGCCTGCTGGTGGCGCTGTTCGCGCCGGTGCTGGGTTTTGCCGCGCTGTCGCTGGCGATCGGCGTGCGCCGCTTCTGGCGCCAGGCCACGCCGGTCAGCAGCGGCCAGCCCCTGGGTGCCGACGCGGCCCGTGAGGCCACCGGCCAGGTGCTGGTGCTGCGCTACCTGGACGGCGGCCATGGCGAGGGCTGCCACAACGCCGACGACGCCTGGACCCACGCGCGCCGGCGCTTCCACCACCTGACCTTCTACGGCTTCATGCTGTGCTTTGCGGCCACCGCGGTGGCCACGCTCTACCACTACGCCTTCGGCTGGCAGGCGCCTTATGCCTGGCCGGCGCTGCCCAAGCTGCTGGGCGTGCCGGGCGGCGTGGCGCTGGCCGTGGGCACGGCCGGCCTGGGCTGGCTGCATCTGAGGCGCCACCCGCTGCACGGCGACCCGGCGCAGCGGCCGATGGACCTGGGCTTCATCGCCCTGCTGTGCCTGGTGGCCGTCAGCGGCCTGGGCCTGTGGCTGGCCGGCGCCAGCGCCGCCATGCCCTGGTGGCTCTGTGTGCACCTGGGCGCGGTGCTGGCCCTGTTCGCCACCCTGCCCTGCGGCAAGTTCGCCCACGGCATCTACCGCACCGCCGCGCTGCTGCGCGCCGCGGTGGAGCGCCGCCAACCCAACCCCGTCGGCCTGGGCGCCGACTGATGATTTCCCAAGGAGACACCCGATGAACCGCCGACCACTGCTGGCCGCCCTGGCCATCGCGCTGATGCCACTGTGCAGCCCCGCACAGGACCTGCCCGCCAAGAAGAACCTCACCATCGTCGTCGGCTTCGCCGCCGGCGGCGCGGCCGACACCGCGGCGCGCATCATCGGCAAGAAGCTGGCCGACAACACCGGCTTCACCGTGGTGATCGACAACAAGGCCGGCGCCGGCGGCAACATCGCCCACCAGTTCGCCGCCACCGGCCCGGCCGATGGCTCGGTGCTGCTGTTCGGTTCGGTGGGCCCGCTGGCGATCGCGCCGCACCTGATGAAGCTGCCTTACGACCCGGTCAAGGACCTGACGCCGGTGACCATGGGCGTGAACTTCCCGAACGTGCTGGTGGTGCACACCGGCCTGAAGATCAGGACATTCGCCGAGTACATCGACTTCGCGCGCAAGAACCCCGGCAAGCTCGATTACGCCTCCACCGGCGCGGGCTCGGCCTCGCACCTGGCGGGCGAGCTGATGGACGACATGGCCAAGATCGACACGGTGCACATCCCCTACAAGGGCGGCGCACCGGCGCTGCAGGACCTGCTGGGCGGCCGCGTGGCGGCCTACTACTCGACCTTGTCCACCGCGCAGCAGCACATCGACGCCGGCAAGCTGATCCCGCTGGCCGTGACCGGCGCCAAGCGCATTCCGCAGCTGCCGAACGTGCCCACCATCGCCGAGTCGGGCTTCCCCGGCTACCTGGCCACCAACTGGTACGCCTTCGTCGCCTCGGCCAAGGTGCCCAAGCCCATCCTGGACCGCTGGAACACCGAGCTGGTCAAGGTGCTGAAGTCGCCCGACGTGGTGGCCGAGCTGAACCAGCACGGCATGCCGCCCGCGCCGGGCACGCGTGAGGAGCTGGCGCAGGAAATCGCCCGCGAATCGGCGATGTGGGGCCGCGTGATCCGCGACCGCAAGATCAAGATCGACTGAGCCCGCCCTCGGCAGGAGACACTCCATGCACATCGTCTATCGCCTGGCCCTGCTGGCCGGCCTGGCCCTGACCCAGATCGGCGCCTGGGCGGCCGAGATCCGCGTCGTCACCTCGGGCGCCTTCACCGAGGCCTACAAGCAGCTGATCCCGATCTACGAGCAGGCTACCGGCCACACCGTGATCAGCAGCTTCGGCGCCTCGATCGGCAATGCGCCCGATTCCATCCCCAGCCGCTTCGCCCGCGGCGAGGTGTTCGACCTGGTGATCCTTTCCGAAGGCGGGCTGGAAGCGCTGGTCAAGGCCGGCCAGGTGCAGCCCGGTTCGCGCATCGACCTGGCGCGCTCGAAGATTGGCGCCGCGGTGCGCAAAGGCACGCCCAGGCCCGACATCAGCACCGTCGAGGCGCTGAAGAAGACGCTGCTGGACGCCAAGTCGGTGGCCTACTCGGCCAGCGCCAGCGGCACCTACCTGTCGACCGAGCTGTTCCCCAAGCTGGGCGTGGCCGAGCGGCTGAAGGAAACCGGCCAGCGCATCCTCAGCGAGCGCGTCGGTGCGGTGGTGGCGCGCGGCGACGCCGAGCTGGGCTTCCAGCAGGTCAGCGAGCTGATCTACTTCAAGGAGCTGGACTTCATCGGCACCCTGCCAGAGGAAGTGCAGCAGACGATCTTCTTCTCCGCCGGCCTGGTCAAGGGCAGCAAGGAGGCCGAATGGGCCGCGCACCTGGCGCGCTTCCTGTCGTCCGCCGCGGTGGCCGAGATCGTGCGCGCCACCGGCCTGGAGCCGGCCGCCGTGAAGCGCTGAGCGGCGGCATGAGCGGCCCGCTGCGGCGCCCGGCGCACCTGGGCGAGCTGTTCGTGGCCTTCTCGGTCATGGCACTGCAAGGCTTTGGTGGCGTGCTGGGGGTGGTACACCGAGAACTGGTAGAGCGCCGCCGCTGGCTGGACGAGCAGGCGTTTGCCGGCGACTGGGCCACGGCCCAGGTCCTGCCCGGCCCCAACGTTTGCAACCTGGCGCTGATGTACGGCTGGCGCCAGTTCGGTGTGGCGGGTGCCCTGACCGCCTTGGGCGGACTGCTGCTGGCGCCCACGCTGCTGTTGCTGCTGCTGGCCACGCTGCTGAGCCAGGTCGAATCCTGGCCGTTGGTGCGCGGCGCCATCGGCGGCCTGTCGGCGGTGGCGGCCGGTCTGGTGGCAGGCGCCGGCCTGCGCCTGGGCGCCGGCCTGGCCACGCATCCTTTGGGGCGGTGGCCGGCCAGCGCGCTGGCCGCACTGGCGCTGGCCGCGCTGCTGGGCGCCCGCCTGCCCATGGTGGCGGTGGTGGTGCTGGTCGGCGTGCCAGCCTGCGTCCTGACGTGGCGCAGGCTGCGCGCGCCGCGCTGAGGGCCGGATGGACCTGCCGCTGGACCTGGGTCAGTTGCTGCTGATCCACCTGAGCCTGTCGCCCTTCACGGTGGGCGGCGCGATGACGGTGGCGCCCGACCTGCACCGCCTGCTGGTGGACGAGCGCGGCTGGCTGTCCGAGGCCGATTTCACCCGCAGCCTGACGCTGGCCCAGGCCGCGCCCGGGCCCAACGTGCTCTATGTCGCGCTGGCCGGCTGGCTGATCGGCTGGCAACACGCCCAAGGCGGGCTGGGCGCCCAGGCCAGCCTGGCCGCCGCAGCGGCGGCCACCGCCCTGGTCGGCCTGCTGCTGCCCAGCTCCTTGCTGGCCTGCCTGGCAGCCCACCTGGCACAGCGCTGGCGCGAGCAGGCGCTGCTGCAGGCCTTTCGCCGCGGCATGGAGCCGGTGGTGGTAGCCGCGATGCTGGGCACCGCGGTCTTCATCGGCCGCGGCGCCGGGCTGGGTGCAGACACCCCGCTCGGGCTGGCGCTGGCTGCGGCCACCGCGCTGGCAGTGCTGCGCACGCGCTGGCCGACCTGGGCGCTGCTGGCCGCAGGCGCCCTGGTCGGTGCGCTGGGCGCCGCCTGAGGCCGCGTCGTGGCACCGGTCGAGCGTGCACAGCACACGCTCGACCGTCCCCTTCGGCGGCGTTGAACCAAGCCCTTGATGACGGTCAAGCCGTACGGCGCCGCTTGGGCCAACCATGGCGGCCCCGAGTGCCGCCATGTCGTTTCGCCCGCCTCTCGTTGCCGCGCTGGCCCTGCTGTGCATCGGACTGTGCATCGGCTGGACCCAGCGCCAGACCGAACCCGATGTGCTGCCCGCCCCACCGCCGGCCCCGCCGTCGGCCCTGCCCTTCCAGGCGCTGCAGCCTTTGCCACCCACGCCCGCGCTGCCACCCGAGCGGGTGGCACTGGGCGAGCGCCTGTTCCACGAGAAGCGCCTGTCGCACGACGACAGCCTGTCCTGCGCCAGCTGCCACGACCTGGCACATGGTGGTGCCGACGCACGCCGGGTGTCGCTGGGCGTGCGGGGTCAGCCCGGGCAGCGCAACGCGCCCACGGTGTTCAATGCCAGCCTGAACTTCGTGCAGTTCTGGGATGGCCGCGCGGCCTCGCTGCGCGAGCAGGCCGCAGGCCCGGTGCACAACCCGGTGGAGATGGCCTCGAACTGGCCCGAGGTGCTGGCCAAGCTGAGTGCTGATGCCGGCTACCTGCAGGCCTTTGCCGACGTCTACGGCGGGCCGCCCACGGCCGAGCGCATCGTCGACGCGCTGGCCAGCTTCGAGGAAACGCTGCTCACGCCCGACAGCCCGCTGGACCGCCACCTGCGCGGCGAGCCCGACGCGCTCGATGCGCGCCAGCGCGCCGGCATGCAGCGCTTCATCGAGCTGGGCTGCGCCAGCTGCCACCAGGGCGTGGGCCTGGGCGGCAACATGTTTCAGCGCTTCGGCGTGATGGAGGCGCCGCCGCCCGAGGCGGCACGCGACAGCGGCCGCCAGGCGGTCACCGGGCGCGAGTCCGACCGCGGCGTCTTCAAGGTGCCGGGGCTGCGCAATGTGGCACTGACGGCGCCCTACTTCCACGACGCCTCGGCCGCCACGCTGGACGAGGCAGTGCGCACCATGGCGCGGGTGCAGCTGGGGCACGATCTGACGGCGCAGGATGTCGAGTTGATCGTCGCCTTCCTGCAGTCGCTGACCGGCCGCTGGCGCGGGCAGGCCCTGCAGTGAGCAGCGCCGCGCCGCCCCCGATCGCCTGGACCGATCGCCGCCGTTGGCGCGGCCGCCTCGTGATCGCCCTGCTGATGGTGCTGGCGGTGGGCCTGTTCGCCGTGCTGGAGCGCGGCGCCAGCGCTGTGCCCGCGGCAGTCCACGCCGCCTACTCGGAGCGCCTGCACGATGTGCGCAGCCTGAACGCCGCGGTCGACCGCGACCTGCTGGCGGCGCGCTGGCAGCGCAGCCGCCACTATGACGACCTGACCGGCCACACCCGGGAACTGGCCGCGCTGGCGGCGCAGCTGGCACCGCCACCGGCCTTCCTGTTGAGCCGCGACGCCCCCACGGTGGCGGCCGAGGCCGACGCGCTGGCCGCAGCGCTGATCGAGAAGGCCGAGCTGGTCGACCAGTTCCGGCGCGAGAACGCGGTCCTGACCAACTCGCGCAACTACCTGGAGTCGCTGGTCCGCGAGCTGCTGGACGGCCCGCAGGCCGCCCACCTGGATGCCGCGCAGCGCGATGCCATCGGCCGCTACGCGCGCCTGCTGACTGCCGGCACGCTGAGCGCCGAGCGCCATCCACCGCCGCCGCTGATCCTGGCCGGTCCGCCAGCACTGGCCGAGCGGATCGCCGAGCTGGGTCGCCACGGTGCGGTGCTGGTCGAGCGCGACGCCCGCCTGGACGCGCTGGACCAGCAGTTGCTGGCCCTGGCCACGGACGCGCGCGTGGATGCGCTGGCGCACCACTACACCGCCGGCCATGCGCGAGCGGCAGCGCAGGCCACACGCTACCGCCAGGCGCTGTCGGCGGTCAGCGTGCTGCTGGCCGGCGTGGTGGGCTGGCTGCTGTGGCACCTGGCGCGGGCGCGCCGCAGCCTGCAACGCACCCACGCCGAGCTGGCCAAGCTCTACGACGCGCAGCTGGCCGCCCAGCAGCTGCTGACGCTGCACGCCACCGCCTTTCGCAACGCCCACGACGGCATCACGCTGACCGACGCGCAGGGCAATATCCTCGACGTCAACCCGGCCTTCACGCGCATCACCGGCTGGACACGCGAGGAGGTCATCGGCCGCAACCCGCGCGTGCTGAAGTCGGGCTACCACGACGACGCCTTCTACCGCGAGATGTGGCGCTCGATCGCCGACACCGGACGCTGGTCGGGCGAGATCTGGAACCGCAACCGCGAAGGGGCGATCTACCCCGAGCTGCTGTCGATCGCCGCGGTGCGCGATGCCCAGGGCCAGACGCGCAACTTCGTCGCGGTGTTCGCCGACATCGGCCACCTCAAGCACCAGGAGCGCCAGCTCAAGCAGCTGGCCTACTTCGATGCACTGACCGAGCTGCCCAACCGCAAGCTGCTGGCCGAACGCCTGGGCCACGCCATCGCTCAGGCCCACCACGGCGGACGCTTGCTGGCGGTGTGCCTGCTCGATCTGGACGGCTTCAAGCCAATCAACGACCAATGGGGCCACGAGGCCGGTGACCGCGTGCTGGTGGAGATCGGCCAGCGCCTGCTGCGCGCGGTGCGCGGCGGTGACACCGTGGCGCGCCTGGGCGGCGACGAGTTCGCGCTGCTGCTCAATGGTCTGGGCTCGGTGGAGGAGTGCGAAGAAGTGCTGCGCCGGCTGATCAGCGTGGTCGCGCTGCCGCTGGGTGGCCTGCCGCAGTCGACCAGCGTGTCGGCCAGCATCGGCGTGACGCTGTTCCCCGCCGACGACGAGGGCCCCGACACGCTGCTGCGCCACGCCGACCAGGCGATGTACCAGGCCAAGCAGGCCGGCAAGAGGGGCTACCGCTTCTTCAATGCCGAAGAGGAGCGCAGCCAGCGCCACCGCCACGGCCATGTGGCGCGGCTGGCCGACGCGCTGCGCCAAGGCGAGCTGGTGCTGCACTACCAGCCGCAGGTGGACCTGCGCGCCGGTCGCGTGGTTGGCGCCGAGGCCCTGATCCGCTGGCAGCACCCGCAGCGCGGCCTGCTGGGCCCGGCCGACTTCCTGCCGCAGATCGACGACGCCGAGCTGATCGAGTCGGTCGGCGACTGGGTGATCGAGCAGGCGCTGAGCCAGCTCGACGTCTGGCACCTTGCCGGCCAGCGACTGCCGGTGAGCGTCAACATCGCCGGCCGCCACCTGCAGGCGCGCGACTTCGTCGATCGGCTGCGCGCCGCCCAGGCCCGCCACCCGGCGGTGGCCGACCTGCTGGCGCTGGAGGTGCTGGAGACCACCGCGCTGGAGGACATCGTGCGCACCGCACGCGTGATCGATGACTGCCGTGCGTTGGGTGTCAGCGTGGCGCTGGACGATTTCGGCGCGGGCTACTCGTCGCTCAGCTACCTCAAGCGCCTGCCAATCGAGCTGATCAAGATCGACCTGGGCTTTGTGCGCGAGCTGCCCACCGACCTGGACAACCTGATCATCGTGCGCGGCGTCATCGAGCTGGCGCGCGCCTTCGGCCGCCAGGTGCTGGCCGAGGGCATCGAGTCGCCGTTGCACGGCCGCATGCTGCTGCAGCTCGACGGCGACCTGGCGCAGGGCCACGGCATCGCCCGGCCGATGCCGGCCGGCGACTGGCTGCCCTGGCTGGCCGCCTGGCGGCCTGATCCATCGTGGCAAGCCGTGGCCGCGCTGCACTGGAGCGACACCGATCGCCAACTGCTGACGGCCGAGATCCAGCTGCGCGCCTGGGTAGACCAGGTGCAGCGCGCGGTGCTGGAGCTTCGGCCGATCCCGCACCAGCACTTCGGTGATCCCACCCGCTGCGCCTTCGGCACCTGGTTCGAGGCCGACGGTCGGCTGCGCTACGCGGCACACCCGCAAACGGCGCAGGTCGACGCGCTGCACCGGCGGCTGCACCGCGAGGTCGACCGGCTGGACAGCCTGTGGCGCGAGGGTCGGCACGCCGCCATGCGCGACGGCCTGGTGGCACTGCTGGCGGTGCAGGACGAGCTGGCCACCGCGCTGCTGTCGCTGCAACTGGCCGTGGGGCGCCCGCGCGAGGATGCGCGCGCCTGATCAGGTGCCGCTGCGGCGCAGCTCGCGGAAAGCGCCGAACAGCCAGCTGCGCATGCCGATCAGCAGCGTGCAGGCCTGCTTCTGCTCGGGCGGCAGCTTCTGGTCGGCCAGGTGCTGCTGCGCAAAGTCCTGGGCCAGGCGCTGCAGCCGGTCGTTGTATGAGGCCACCAGGGCCGGCCGGATCTGGCCGTGCACCAGCGTCAGCAGCTCGCCGTCGCCATCAAAGCCGCCGCCGAAAAAGTCGCCCACCACCTGCTCGCGGAAGAAGGCCATCACCGGCCCGTGCGGCCGCCAGCGGAAGGCCTTGGCCAGCTTCAGGCGGTAGCGGTTGTGCGGCCGCAGCTCGATGATGCCCAGGCGGTCGAGCTGGGCCAGCAGCGCGATGCCTTCGGCCTCGCTCAGGCGGTAGTGCGCCACCACCTGCTCCAGCGTCCACTGGCTCTGGCAGCACACCGCCATCAGCAGCAGCTTGCGGTCGGCCACCACGGCGCGCTCCTGCGCCAGCGTCAGCTCGTGGCGCTCGGGCTGCGATGCGGCCACGCGGCGGCTGAGCTCGGTGAAATCGGTCTTCAGCAGCGCGCAGATCGCGTCAACGCGGGCCAGCGGCATGTCACCGCGGGCAAACATGCGCTTGACGCTGGACTCGGCCAGGCCCAGCTCGCGGGCCAGCACGGCGTAGGTCCAGCCGGCGGCCTTCAGCTCGGCTTTCAGCACCTGGATCAGGGCCTGGGTGGTCGACATGGCCAAAGTATCACCAAACAATACCTGACAGGTCAAGAAGTGGCACACAGCATTGATTCAAGCCACCTTTGACCCGGCCGCGCCAAGATGAAGCCTTGTTCAACACCGGACCGAACCCGTCGGCACGACACCATGGCACCCTCACTCCTGCGCCCCCTGTTGCCGCTGACGCTGGCGCTGCTGACCACGCTGTCCGCCACCCCGGTGCGCGCCCACCGCGGCGGCCCGTCCGAGGCCTCGGCGGCGCTGTCGGCACTGCCGGTGCTGACGCTGGTGGGCGCGCCGCTGCTGCTGTCGGCGGGCACCGGCGTTCTGCTGGTGAAGGCGGTCGAGCTGACCGCCGAGGGCAGCGTGTGGGTGCTGGAGCGCAGCGCCGACGGCGCGCGCATCGTGCTGAGCGCTGTCGGCGCCAGCGCGCTGGCGCTGGGCCAGGCGCTGACGGTGGTGGCGGTCGAGAGCGGCTGGCTGCTGGTCGATGGCAGCCGCGCGCTGGCGGTGCTGCCCGATGCGGCGCATGCCCACCTGTTCCACCACCAGGCGCTGTCACGATGAACGCGACCTGGCGGGTCATCGCCCTGGTGCTGGCGCTGCTGCTGGGCAGCGGCGCCCGGGCCGGTCGCCCCTGCGAGCCCGAGCCGCCCACGCTGGCCGAGGTCCAACAGGGCCTGGCGCTGGCCCTGCGCACCGACGCCGCGCTGCAGGCCAGCGGCGCCAGCGTGGTGCTGCTGGCGCGCGCCGGCCAGGACCTCAGCGCCTACCGGCTGCGCTGGTCGCACATGGGCTGGGCCTACCGCCAGAACGACGCCAGCGGCCAGACGGTCTGGCGCGTGGTGCACAAGCTCAACCACTGCGGCAGCGACCGTGCCCAGGTCTTCCGCCAAGGCCTGGCCGAGTTCTTCCTGGACCGGCCCTGGCGCTACGAGGCCGCCCTGGTCGTGCCCGCGCCCGAGCTGCAGGCCCGCCTGCTGCCGCTGCTGCAGGACGACGAGCGCCTGCTGCGCTGGCACGAGCCGCGCTACAACATGCTGGCCTACCCCTGGTCCACGCGCTACCAGCAGAGCAACCAGTGGGCGCTGGAGACCCTGGCGGGCGCCATGGACGACGGCGCCAGCGACCGCCCACGCGCCCAGGCCTGGCTGCAGCTGCGCGGCTACACGCCCACCGTGCTGTACCTGGGCCCGCTGACCCGCCTGGGCGCCCGTGCCACCCGCGCCAACATCGCCTTTGACGACCACCCCAACGACAAGCGCTTCTCGGACCGCATCGAGACCACCACCGTGGACTCGGCCTTCGACTGGCTGCAACGCACCCGTCTGGGGGACGCGGTGCAGGTTCTGCACTGATGCCAAGCCGCTACAGTCCACGCACACCCAGGAGGAGCCCCGCGTGAGCGCCCAGCCACACCCCAACCAGTTCGCCCTGCTGCGCCAGCGCCGCTTTGCGCCCTTTTTCTGGACGCAGTTCCTGGGCGCGGCCAACGACAACGTCTTCAAGTTCGCCTTCACGATGCTGGTGACCTACCGCGTCGAGGTGGCCTGGCTGCCGCCGCAGATGGCCGGCCTGGTGATCGGCGCGGTCTTCATCCTGCCCTTCCTGCTGTTCTCGGCCACCTCGGGCCAGCTGGCCGACAAGTACGACAAGGCGCGGCTGGCGCAGCTGGTCAAGAGCCTGGAGATCGCCATCATGGTGCTGGCGATGGTGGGCCTGCTGATGCAGTGGCCGGCGCTGCTGCTAGGCTGCATCTTCGGCCTGGGCCTGCACAGCACGCTGTTCGGCCCGGTGAAGTACGCCTACCTGCCGCAGCACCTGGACGAGCGCGAGATCACCGGCGGCAACGGCATGGTCGAGATGGGCACCTTCGTGGCCATCCTGCTGGGCAATGTGGTGGGCGGCATCCTGATCGCGCTGCCCGAGGGCTGGTGGCTCACCGGCGCCGAGGCGGTGGGCTGGACCGCGCTGGCGCTGGCCGTGGTCGGCCGGGTGGTGGCGCAGCGCATCCCGCCCACGCCGTCCACCTCGCCCGAGCTGGTCATCAACTGGAACCCGGTCACCGAGACCTGGCGCAACCTGCAGCTGGCGCACCAGAACCTGGTGGTCTTCCGCTCGCTGCTGGGCATCTCTTGGATGTGGTTCTTCGGCGCGGTCTTCCTGGGCCAGTTCCCCAGCTTTGCCAAGGACGTACTGCATGGCGACGAGCATGTGGCCTCGCTGCTGCTGGTGGTGTTCTCGGTGGGCGTGGGCCTGGGCTCGCTGATGTGCGAGACCTTCAGCCGCCGCCATGTGGAGATCGGCCTGGTGCCGCTGGGCGCGATCGGCATGAGCGTGTTCGCCGCCGATCTGTGGTGGGCCGCCTCGCAGGTGCCCGCCAGCGAGCGGCTGGGGCTCACGGCCTTCCTGGGCGTGGGCGCGAACTGGCGGGTGCTGATTGATCTGTTCGCGCTGTCGTTCAGCGCCGGTCTGTACAGCGTGCCGATGTACGCGCTGATCCAGCTGCGCTCGCCGGCCAGCCATCGCGCGCGCATCATTGCCGCCAACAACATCCTCAACGCGATCTTCATGATCGTCAGCGCGCTGGGCGCCGGCGCGCTGCTGTCGGCAGGCTTGAGCATCCCGCAGGTCTTCGGTCTGCTGGCGCTGGCCAACGCGCTGGTGGCGGCCTATGTGTTCCTGCTGGTGCCCGAGTACCTGCTGCGCTTCGTGGCCTGGGTGCTGAGCCACTTCATCTACCGCTTCCGCGTGCAGGGCGACGAGCACATCCCGGCCCAGGGCCCGGCGATCCTGGCCTGCAACCACGTGAGCTTCATCGACGCGGTGCTGCTGATGGCCGCCAGCCCGCGGCCGATCCGCTTCCTGATGGACCACCGCATCTTCCAGGTGCCGGTGCTGGGCTGGCTGTTCCGCCTGGCCAAGGCCATCCCGGTGGCGCCGCGCAGCGAGGACCCGGCCGCTTATGAGGCCGCGCTGGCCGCGGCCGACCAGGTGCTGGCCGAGGGCGACCTGCTGGGCATCTTCCCCGAAGGCGGCATCACCCGCGACGGCCAGCTGCAGCCCTTCAAGGGCGGCATCGCGAAGATTCTGGAGCGCCGCGCGGTGCCGGTGGTGCCGATGGCGCTGACCAACCTGTGGGGCTCGTACTTCTCGCGCGTGGAGGGCGGCAACGCGATGGTCAAGCCGCTGCGCCGTGGGCTGTTCAACCAGGTGGGATTGAATATTGGCCCCGCCATGGCTGCGGGTGAGGTCACGCCGCAGACCGTCCAGACCAGCGTCGCGCGCCTGCTGGACCCTGCTTCGTCCATGGGGGCGTGATGTTCGGCTTGATCAAGTTCTTCTGGTACTTGCTGCTGATTGTGGCCACGTGCGGCTTCGGATTGTGCGGGGCGACATGGGTGGGCATCGGGATCCGCGACCTGTTGCGAGGCCACACCGGTGGTGAATTGGGTGGCGCCTGGGCAGCTCTCAGCTTCGGATCAATCGCTTTGGGCCTGGCCTGGGGTGCCTACAAGTTCGCCACGATTTTCAACAACTCGGACCATGACGACACGGATGCCCCATGATCACTGACATCGTGGTGGCTCATGCGACCCACGCACTGTTCGAGTACGGCGGCATCGCGCTGGGCGTGGCGCTGTACCGGCGCGCCCGGCAGCGCAGTGGCCTGTCGGCGCTCACCGCATCGGGCAGCTTCGCGCTGATCACCGGCCTGCTGCTGGGCGCCGCCATCGGCAACAAGGGGGTGTTCGCGGTCGAGCGGCCCGACCTGATCGCCGCCTGGTGGGCCGGCGGGCCGCTGGTGCTGGGGCAGTCGATCGTCGGCGGCCTGCTGGGCGGTCTGCTGGGCATTGAAGCCGCGAAGGCGCTGACCGGCCAACGGGCGTCCACCGGCGACCTGATGGTCACGCCCCTCATCGCCGGCCTGGTGCTGGGCCGCGTGGGCTGCTTCCTGGCCGGCCTGCACGACGACACCTACGGCCTGCCCACCGCGCTGCCCTGGGGGGTGGACCAGGGCGACGGCGTGCCGCGCCATCCCAGCGCGCTTTATGAGATCGGCTTCCTCGTGCTGCTGGGCACGCTGCTGCACCGCGGACAGGCGCGCTGGGCGGCCGTGCCGGGTCTGTGCTTCAAGCTCTTCCTCAGCGCCTACCTGCTGTGGCGCTTGATCGGAGACAGCCTGAAGCCGGTGCGCGTCGAGTACGCTGGCGGCCTCTCGGGCATCCAGTGGGTGTGCCTGGTCGCCCTGATGGCCTATGCCCCACTGCTGGCGCGTGCCTGGCGCCGGCACCCCAGCGCGCTCACCGCCTGAAGACCACGATGGCTTACCTTGCGTTTGTGCTGATGGCCCTGGCCATCTGGTTCCTGCGCCGCGCGCAGGCCGATCCGACGATGCTGTCGGGCCCTGGGCGGACATGGCAGTGGCTCGCCCGGGCGCTGCTCGCGTTGGTGGTGGCGCAGGCACTGTTTGCGCTGGCGATGCTGGGCTGGCAGTTGGCCACCCATCCGGACATCCAGACCTGGACCCCGATGCTGCTGTTCACCCAGTTGCCGGGCCTGCTGATCTCGGGTGTGGCGGGCTGGGCGCTGTGGCAGGACCTGCGTTTCCAGGGCCGTGGCGGCCCGCAGCCCAGGCCAGGTGCCCCGGCCCGCCCACTGACCCGCCTGTGGCGCGGCCTGGTGGTGGTGACACTGGTCGTGCTCATGGCCGGCTTCGGCCTGTGCGGCAGCTGGGGAGTGATGGAAGGCATCATCATCCTGCAGAGCGGCGGTGACGCTGCCGGGTTGGCGATCGGACTGGGGTCCGTGGGCCTGCTCATTGCCGGGGCACTGGCCCGCCAGTTGTTCAAGACCTCGCCCGCGGAGGACCGCTGATGAGCCTGCTGATCGGATTCCTGCTGAACCCCCTGGTCATCCTGCTGCTGATTATCGGCGCCGTGGTCTACCTGCGGCGTGCCCGGCCGGGTGAGCGGTCGGGAGAGCGCTTCCTGCGCGGTCTGTGGCTGACGCTGCTGGTGCTCAGCACCGCCGGCTTCGGGCTGTGCGGCGGCTTCGGGGTGGTGGCCGGACTGGTCTCGGTGACCGAGGGCGGCGAAAGCGGCGCCTATGGCGCCATGTTCCTGGCTGTGGGTGGCGTGGGCGTGGCCATCGCCGCGCTGACCGGCTGGCTGCTGCGACGAGCGCTGCGCGCCAATCGACAACAGTCTGCAGCGCCCGAGCCGGACGATGTCGATCTGTCCCCGTTCTCGCCCGCCGCGCCACCCCCCGCTACGCCGCCATCCCCCCGCGACAACGGACAGAACAGCCCATCCTGAGCCCCCAATGAACTCTCCCGCCTCCACGAACGGCCTGTGGCCGGTGATCCTGCTGCTGCGGCTGGCCATGGCATTCCTGCTGCTGTGTGGCATCCCGGCCGTGGTCTTCGGCCTGGGTGCCGCGCTGGGCGGTCCGCCGGGCCACCGTGACGAGTTTGCCGAAGGGCTGGCGCTGACCGGCCTGCTCAGCCTGGTCCTGGCAGCAGCCTGCCAATGGGCCGTGCGCGCCTGCCAACGGTTCCAGCACAGGACAGGCGCATGAGCCGCAAGACCCGCCCCTGGCTGTTCTACGACACCACCAGCTCGGTCTGCACCACCTGCCTGCGGCCGGTGGAGGCCAAGATCGTGCTGAAGGACAACCAGGTCTTCATGGACAAGTGGTGCCCGGCGCACGGCACCGAGCGCGTGCTGATCAGTGACGATGCCGCCTACTACCGCCTGTGCCGCGAGGTGTACGTCAAGGCGCCCGAGATGCCCGAGCGATTCGCCACGCCCATGCAGTACGGCTGCCCCTTCGATTGCGGCCTGTGCCCGGACCACATGCAGCACAGCTGCCTGACCATCGTCGAGCTGACCGACCACTGCAACCTGCGCTGCCCCACCTGCTATGCCGGCAGCGGCCCCGAGCGGCTGACGCACCGCTCCTTCGACGAGGTGCTGGCGATGCTGGACGCCGCCGTGGCCAGCGAGGGCGAGCCCGACGTGGTGCAGCTCAGCGGCGGCGAGCCCACGCTGCACCCGCGCTTCTGGGACATCCTGGACGCGGCCAAGGCGCGGCCGATCCGTCACCTGATGCTCAACACCAATGGCCTCCGGATCGCGCAGGAGCCGGGCTTTGCCGAGCGGCTGGCGGGCTACGCGCCGGGCTTCGAGGTGTATCTCCAGTTTGATTCACTGCGCCGGGACGCCTTGCTGGATTTGCGCGGCGCCGACCTGCGCCGTGTGCGCGAGGACGCGCTGCGCGCGCTGGACGCGGCCGGCGTGTCGACCACGCTGGTGGTCACCGTCAAGCGCGGCGTCAACGACGACGAGATCGGCGACATCATCCGGCACGCGCAAGGCTGGTCCTGCGTGCGCGGCGTGACGCTGCAGCCAGTGCAGGACGCCGGCCGCTGCGACAACTACGACCCGGCCAGGCACCGCCTGACGGTCAGCGAACTGCGCCGCCGCATCGTCGACCAAAGCGGCGTCTTCACCGCCGAGGACGTGGTGCCCGTGCCCTGCAACCCCGACACGCTGGCCATGGCCTACGCGATCCGCACGCCCGGCGGCGGCCTGCAGCCGCTGACCCGCTACCTGGACCCCACCACGCTGGTCGAGGCCAGCCGCAACACCATCGTCTTCGAGCGCGACGAGTCGCTCAAGTCCCAGGTCTTCAAGCTCTTCAGCACCAACCATTCGCCCGAATCGCAAGCGAGTTGTCTGAGTGAGCTGATGTGCTGCCTGCCGCAGATCGCCGCGCCCGAGGGGCTGGACTACCGCAGCGTCTTTCGCGTGCTGATCGTGCAGTTCATGGACGCGCGCTCGCTGGACATCCGCGCGCTGAAGAAGAGCTGCATCCACATGGCCCTGCCCGACGGCCGCATGGTGCCCTTCGAGAGCCACAACCTGTTCTACCGCGACGGCCAGCAGGCGCTGCTGGCGCAGATCCGGGGCGAGCTGACCGCCCAGCACGCGCTGCGACAGGCCGCTGCCGACGCCGCGCCCCACAAACAGGGGTGGTGAGCGCCGACATTCGGCGCTACCCTCACAACCCCTTGGGATCACTGGGCTGGGAGGCCACGGACCATGCCATCGCTGGAGAGCCTGCTGCGCCGCCGGGAAGGCGTGCGCAATGATGTCTACCTGGATTCACTCAAGCGCCCCACGGTGGGCATCGGTCACCTGGTGACCGCGGCCGACAAGCTGAAGGTCGGCGACAAGATCGACGACGCCCAGGTCAGTGCCTTCTTCAAGGCCGACTCCGCCGCTGCGCTGTCGGCGGCCAAGTCGCAGGCCTCGAAGGCTGGCATCAAGGACAGCGACTTCGTGGTCTACCTGGCCTCGGTGAATTTCCAGCTCGGCACGGGTTGGTACAAGGTCCACAAGAAAACCTGGGCCCTGATCCTGGCCGGCAATTACTCCGGCGCGGCCGCCGAGGTCAAGAAGTCGCGCTGGGCCAGCCAGACCCCGGTGCGCGTGAAGGACTTCCAGGGCGCGCTGCTCAAGCTCACCGACAAGCCCCAGGAGAAGCCATGAGACCCGCCGGTTGGGCCCTGCTGGCCGCCACGGTGCTGGCCTCGGCGGCGCAAGCGTCGGCTGCGGCGCCGGCCGCCGCACTCTGGCCCGATGCGACCGAGCACTGGGTGGCCTCCAGCACCACCGCGCTGTCCATCACCGGGCCGGTGCAGGTCTCGGGCCGGCGCCTGGTGTTCGGCAATGGTGCCGGCCTGGCGCTGGAAGGGCCGGCGCCCAGCGTCAGCTTCGCCGACCAGGGCGAGCGGGTGCAAGCCGCGGTGCTGCGCGTCAGCGGGCCCGCCGACCCGGTGCTGCTGAACAAGAACCGGCTGTGCGGCTCGGCCGCCAAGCCGCGCGCTGTGACCTACATCGCGCTGTGGCGGCCCGAGCCGCTGTCCGCGGGCGAGTCGCCGCGTGCGATGGCGGCGTTCTCCGGCGAGCGCGCACCGGCCTCCACGGCCGACCCGTCACTGTGCGGCATCTACTACTACGAGCGGCGCTGACCAGCGCCTGAGTTCCTGATCGCCGCCAGCCAAGCCCGCACGCGCGCCTTCAAGTCCTGCGCCGCTTGCCAGGCCGCGGTGGCACGCGCCCAGGCCAGCAGGCCGGCCTTCCAGGCGCTCCAGCGCGCGTACAGCGCCGCGAACCAGGGCAGGCGCATCAGCGCGTCATGGGTCAGCGTGAACAGGCGCGCGACGATCGCCGTGCCCACCAGCTTGGCCACGACGATCACCGTCACGCCCAGCAACGCATGCCCCTGGCGGATGGCCCACAGCGCCGCCAGCTTGACGGGCAGCAGCGCCAGCGCCGGCAGCGCGAACAGCGCCAGCGCGGCATAGGGCGGCAGGCGACGCACCCAGCCCTCGATCCAGCGAAAACCGGGCCAGCGGCCGATCGCCGCCACCACGCGCTGCAGCGGCTCCCAGCCCCATTCCTCGAACAGGATCAGCAGGGCCAGCAGCCATTTGAGCGGGGCCAGCAGGCCCTGGCGCAGACGCGCCATCCAAGTGTGCATGGCCCGATTCTGACCACACCGCGCAGCGACCAGCGCAGCATGCGACGTTTTGCCGCCGCAAAAGCGCCATCGGTCCTAGGGGGCGACGAGTTGCGCACTAGGGATGTGTTTGCTCAGCGTCCGCGAGCCCAATGCCAGAGGCGCCGGGGCCACCCCACAGAAACTGCCCGGGCCGACCTCCCCAACCACCACCCGCCAGGAGAACACCATGCGTATCATTCGCTCACTCGCCGTGCTGAGCCTTGCCGCTGCCGCTGCCGCCACCTTTGCCGCCACGCCGAACGCCGGCAAGGCGGGCGCAGCCCGCATCAAGGACGCAGCCACGACGGCCACCTACACCACCAAGGCCAAGGTGGCGCTGTACTACTCGCCGAGCTTTGGTGGCGTGATCCACTCCAAGGGCATCGCCGCCGTCAGCACCCCAGCCACCGGCATCCACTGCATCACGCCGTCGATCTCCGTGGACCTGGCAAAGGTGACCCCGCAGGTCACCGTCGACTGGAACCTGTCGTCGGGCTTTGCGCTGCTGGCCTTCACCAAGGACACCTTCGCCTTCACCGACTGCCCGGCCGGCGACCTGGAAGTCACGACCTATGACTTCAACGCCGGCGGCACGCCGGTGCTGAGCAACCTCGTGGCGTTCAACTTCGTTCTGGAGTGACGCCTGCGGGGCGGCGCACGCCGCCCCGTCGCGCCCGCGTCAGGGCGCGATGGCGTCGGTCTGCAGCGCCGCCTGCAGCGCCTTCAGCCAGGCCGCCAGCTCGGCGCCGCGCAGCAGCGCACGCGTCGGCGCGGCCGGCAGGCCGGGCCAGCCCGGCACCCGCAAGACATGCACCGGCACCTCGCGCTCGCCGCGGGGCACGCGCACGCGCGCCAGGCGCGCGTGCCGCAAGGTTTCGTCCGTGGCACCGTCGAGCAGGATCACCACCGGCCGGTGCGGGTGCGTGGCGATGCGCGGACCGTCCCCATCGTCGGCCAGCACCAGCACGCGCGGGCCATCGGCATCGCGCCACAGGCGCAGCGCCGCATCGGCCTCGTCACCGGCCGGCAGCGCCTGGGCCGGCAGGTACTCGCCCTGCAGCACCTCGGTCAGCGGCACCACCAGCTCGGCATCGGCGGTGAAGACCAGCACCCGCTGCGCGCCCTCGGCCAGCGCGCGCTGCACCGCGGGCACCAGCGCCCCCGCGGCGGCCGCGCGGGCCAGTTGCTCGCAGGCACGGCGCTGGCGCAGCAGGGCCAGCTGATCGCTGTCGGACAGGAAGCCGCTGCGCTGCCAGCGCGCCAGGCCCTCACGCATCCCGACCAGCAGACTGTCCAGTTGCGCGGCCTCGTCCTCGCTGGGTGAGACCGGTTGCTCGTGCACCGACCAGGCCGGCCATTGCTCGGCCACGTCGGCAAAGCGCCGACGCAGCAGCAGCGGCGCCAGCGCGCGCTCGTCGCCATTGGCCTGCCAGGCCGCCACGGCGCCGGTGGCGGTGCGGTCCAGCGCCTCCAGCCAGGCCGCCGCGGCGGGATCGTCCAGCAGCGCGGGCGGCGCCAGCAGCCACAGCCAGGGGGTGGCGGGCAACGCGCCCAGCGGCGGCAGGCCGGTGCGGGCGTCGATGATCAACACATCGGCAGCGGTGGCCTCCAGCGCCGGCAGGGTACCCAACAGCGCAGCCCAGTCCGCCACGGTCTCGGCCGGGGCCTGCAGCGCCAGGCGCTGGGCGCCGAAGTGGCGCTGCACCAGTTGCCAGGCCAGCGCCAGTTGGCGCTGGGGCTGCAGCGCGGTGTCATCGGCCAGCGCACAGCTGCCGACGCAGGCAGCGTAGAACGCGCCTTCGCGCTGGCAGGCGCGCAGCTCAGCGGCGGCTGGCAGGTCCACCGTGTCCAGGCCCTGCGGGTACAGCGCCGAGAGATGGTCGATGCGCTGCTGCAGGTCGCCGCGGCGCGCCAGCAGCGCCCAGACGCCGTCATCGACATCGACCCGGCCGTCCAGCTCGTCCAGCAGGCGCACCAGCGCATCGGCATCAGGCAGGCGCAGCGCGCCATCGTCATCCAGCCAGCGGGCCAGACGCTGCGCGTGCGCGTCGGTGCTGTTGCGGCCTGGCTCAAAGACCGGTGCGCCGCGCAGCGTGATGCGGGCGTGGGCCGGTGGCTCGGGCGGAGCGATGGGCTGCTGGGGTTCGGGTTCGGGCGCCGGCTCGGGCGCGGGCCCGGGCTCGAGGGCCGACGGTACGGCCTCGGCCACCGGCTCGGCGGCGGGCTTGCGGCGGCTGCGCGGCTTGCGCGGCGCAGCGGGTTCGGGCTCGACGGCCGGTGCGTCGGCGGGCGGCGGCGGGGCGGTGTCGGTCGCAGGGGCAGCGGCTGGCGCGCGGCGG
>NZ_JAGQDE010000012.1 GCF_018069755.1 Ideonella aquatica
GGTCCGACGGGGCCGGGCGGGCGCGCTGCCGGCGCGGCCGCGGCGGGCGGGGCGCGGCGCGGGTCAAGGCGGCCGATGACCAGGCGGCCCGGCGCGGCCTCGGCGTCCAGGCCGAAGGGCTGCAGCCGGCTGCGCAGGCCGTCGATCTCGGCCGGCGTCCAGCCGGCGCTGGCCAGCGTCAGGCTGCCGGGTTCGAACTTGATCGAGTCGGCCGGGCCGCGCGACGGCGGCCAGGCGGCGTCCACCGCCTGCAGCATCGGCTCCAGGTCGGTCTCGCCGGGGCGGCCGGCGCTGGCGCGCAGCAGCTCGATTTCCTTTTGCATCTGCACGCCGGGATCGATCACGGCGCGCACATGCGGGAAGCTGCCCTGCAGCAGCGAGGCCATCGCGGCCTTCTGACGGGTCAGCGCCTGGCGCTGCTGCCAGGCCCAGGCGTTCAGACCCAGCAGTTGCACGGCGACCAGGGCCACCAGGCCCCAGCGCACCGGACGCCAGGCGCGCTCGCTGCGGAAACGCCGCCAACCATCGCGCAGCAGGCGGCTGCCGCGGTGCTGGGGCGCCAGGTCGAACTGGCGCAGATTGCCGTCCCAGGCGACGGCGGCCAGGGTCAGATCGGTGGCCGAGCGGGCGGCCACGGTTTCGGCGTCGAGGTGGGCCAGCGGCTGGGCACTGTCGCCCGCGGCGCTCCAGCGCACCGAGGCGCCGGCGCTGCGGCCGGCCACCCAGGCACGGGCGCCGCCGCCATGCAGCGGCAGGCAGGCCAGGCCGTCGGGGTCGCGCCAGGCCAGGGTCTGGCCGCCCGGCTGGGCCGGGGCGTAGGCGTGGCCGGCCGGCTCGCCGTTGGGCGCCCAGGCCGGCACCACGCGGTCTACGGTGGCGCCGCCGGTTTCCAGCGCCGCCAACTGGCCGCGCAGCCAGCCGCGGTGGGTGACCGCCACCCAGCCGGGCTCACCGGCCTTCCAGCCGGGCGCCAGCGCCAGGTGCAGGTCGGCCTCGTCCTCGAGCAGTGATTCTTCGAGCAGGCCGGCCAGCGCCGCGCGCAGGCGGGCCGCCGGGGCCTTGGGGATGGGCAGGCGGTGCCAGGACAGCGCTTCAGGCGGCAGCACCGCCACCACACTGCCGGCACGCGGCAGCCGGGCCACGGGATCGCGTCCCTGGCGGGTGAGCTGCCGGGCATCGCTGGCCAGCACCCAGTCCCACTCGGGGTCGGCGCCGTCGGTGGGCGCCGACGCAGGGGCCTGCACGGACAGCCGGGGCGGGGCCGGCAAGAGGACGATCAGAATGGACATGGAGGGAATTCGGGGCCGCGAGGCGCAGGGTACGTCGGAGCGCAGCCCCGGGCCGCACCCTGACCAGCTTTGTACCGCATTATGGTGTCGCCCCGGTGGGTGGCATCGCTCGCACGGGGGACGGTCATGATTCTGGGGGGAGGGTCTCGCGGCGCATCACGACCACATCCTGGCCGCGCCGCATCACCAGGCTGCGTTCGCGCAGCACGAAGCTGTCATAGCGCAGCTCGCCCAGCACCTCGAAGTACTGCGAGTTGACGCCCAGCAGCTTGTCGGAGAGTTGCATGCGCTCAGGCAGCAGCTTCTTGGCGTCGGCCAGGGAGGCGAAGCCGCCGCTCAGGCGGGCCCGCAGCAGGCGCTCGGCGGTGGCGCGGTCCAGGCCCTCGACGGCGGCCATCAGCACCTCGGGCGGGGCGGTGTTGAGGTTGATCCTGCTGGACGCGGGCAAGATCGCGACAAAGGGCTCCAGCCGGCGGATGGTCTCACTGTCCAGGCCCAGCCAGGCCAGTTGCTCCATGCGCATCGGCGTCAGCGGCGAGCCGGGGGCGACGCGCTCGGAATCGTCGATCTGGTCCTCGGCCAGCGAGGCACCGTTCATGCCGTCGGCGATGCGCGTGGCCACCTCGCGCGGCAGGCCCAGGGTGTCGCACAGGCGCTGCATCAGCTGCAGCTGCAGGTCGGCGTCCTCTTTTTCGTCCTGCACCAGGTTGCGCAGGTTGTAGCGCGACTGGGCGTCGGTGATGCGGCCGGTCAGGAAGGCGTCCAGGCCGCTGCTGTCTGCGCTGTTGTTGCGGTCGGCCGCCAGGAACTCGGACAGGCGCACGTCCTGCAGCGGTGTGGCCCAGACCTCGTCGAGCGAGTCGATGTTGCGGTGCTTGGTGTCCTGCAGGTCGGTGCGCAGGATCAGCCGCGCCCAGTCGACGGCGCCCTGCACCAGCCAGCTGGCCTGGCTGCGCGCGCGCTCGGCGCCCTCGACCTCGATGGCCTGCCACTGTTGCCAGACCATGCCGGCGGTCAGCGTGGCCACCAGCGTGACGATCAGCATGGCCAGCAGCAGCGCGGCGCCGCGCTGGGTGGAGCGCAGGAGGGCACGTGTCATGGACGCAGCACGATGTCGCGGGTGAGCGGGCCGGGCGGCATCTGCAGCAGCAGGCGCACGCCGCGGGGCAGCAGTTCGCGGTCGAAGTCGGGCGGCGGGTCGTTGTCGCCCTGCTTGACGGGCGGCACCGGCGCGGTGTCACCGGTGGATTGGGCGTTGGACCAGTTGTTGTCGGTCAGGCGCCAGTAGTAGACCTGCCAACTGTCGACATCGCCCAGCATGCGCAGCGCGTCGCCGCTGATCGCGCTCCACTGCTGGCCGCGGATCCACCAGTCCTGCATGTCGCGCACCCGCGTCACCGGCGGCGAGGCCCAGCGCCACAGCTGGCGGTCCTGCAGCGTCCAGACCACGAACTGCAGGCCCTCGGGCGTGCGGCGCGTCAGGCGCAGCGCGGCGCCGTCAAAGCGCAGCGAGGGCGCCGCGGCGCTGTCCTGGATCTGGTTCAGGTCCTGCTCCCACTGGGCCAGCACATTGCTCAGACGCAGCACCTGCGCACTGGCCTGCTGCGCGCCCTCGCGGCTGCGCGCCAGCGCGTCGATGCCCTGCCAGGCCATCCCGGCCAGCACCGCCATGACGAACAGCGCCACCAGCACCTCGACCAGCGTGAATCCGCGCGATGAGCTGGACGGTGCCACGTCAGTACCTCGGGATGATCACTGACAGCCGCACCAGCGGCTGGCCCTGGTCGTCGGCCACGCCCAGGTCGACGATGCGAAAACTCGGGTTGAACGAGGCCCGCACCTGCTGCTTGAGCTGGAAGCGCCGGCCCATCAGCGTGCACTCGTCGTCGACCTGGCCGACGTCGGGGAACAGCTTGGTCAGGCGCATCGTCGACAGGCGGTTCTCGGCGCACCACTGCGCCATCATCACGTCGCCCAGGCGCTGCGAGTTGTCGAGCAGGGCACCCCCGGCGCGGCTGCCAGCGGCCAGCGCGATGGCGACGATGGCCACCGCCACCAGCACCTCAACCAGCGTGAAGCCGCGACTGCGCATGGCCTCAGCGCGCCGCCAGGGCGCCGCTCTCGAGCACGGCGAAGGGTGCCAGGCCGTCGGTGGCCAGCACCACCTGCCGGTCCTCCAGGCGCAGTGCCACACGCTGCGCGCCGATCACCGGCTCGGGACCCAGGCGCAGCAGCGGCGCGCCGATCACCTCGGCGCGGGTGCGCGCATCCAGCCACTGGGTGGGCAGGCCGGCGCGCTCGCCCAGGCCGGTGAACGCAAAGCCGTCGCCTTCCTCGCGCACCGGCAGCCAGTTCACCGGCTGCCCGGTGGCGCGCGAGCGGGCGCGGGCGGCCTCGAACAGCGCCGACAGGCGGGCCGCCTCTTCCTCGAGGCGGCTGGCATTGGCGTCGCGCAGCGCCAGCACCGCCACGCCCGTGGCCACCGCGATCAGCGCGACGACGATCATCAGCTCCAGCAGCGTGAAGCCGCTGGTGCTGCGGCGCTGCAGCCGGGGCGGCTTACTGCCAGGAGCCAATATCGGCGTCCTTGCCTTCGCCGCCGGGCTGGCCGTCGGCGCCCAGCGTGAAGACATCGATCTCGCCCTTCACGCCGGGGTTGGCGTACTGGTAGGGGCGGCCCCAGGGATCGGCCGGCAACTTCTCGACGTACTTCTTCCAGTTGGCCGGCGCCGGGCCGGCGGTGGGCCGCGCCACCAGGGCCTCCAGGCCCTGCTCGGCGGTGGGGTAGCGCTGGTTGTCAAGCTTGTACAGCTTGAGCGCCTGCATGAGGTTGCCGACGTCGGTGCGTGCCGCGGTGACACGGGCGTCATCGGCGCGGTCGAGGATGTTGGGCACCACCAGCGCGGCGAGCACACCGATGATGACCAGCACCACCATCAGCTCGATCAGGGTGAAACCGCGCTGGACCAGGCGGCGGGCGTTGAACAGGGGGTGCTTCATGGGCGGAGGGCTCGTGCTGCGGGATCGCTGGATGATAATCGTCGGATGCGGACGCGATTGTTAAGCCTTGCCGTCTGGGCGCTGGTGGCCCTGGCCGCCACGTTCTGGGGATTGAAGCTGGGCGCCGGCGGACCGGCCCTGCCCGCGCACGCCCAGGCGCCGGTGCGCGGCCTGCCCGGTGGCGGCGATCTGCACCGCCTGCTGGGCAGCAGCGCGGTGGCGGCGGCTGACGAGGAAGAAGACGAGGTTTCCGGCGACGACTCCATGCAACTGCTGGGCGTGGTGGCGCCGCGCGGTGCCGAGCATTCGCCGCAGGGCGTGGCACTGATCTCGGTGGGCGGTCAGCCGGCCAAGGCCTTCCGCACCGGCGCCGCGGTCACCGAGGACCTGGTGCTGCTGGCCGTGGGGCGGCGCACGGCGTCGCTGGGGCCGCGCGGCGGCCCGGCCGACACCGAATTGCGCCTGCCCGAGCCGGTGCGCAGCAGCGCGCCGGCGGTGGCCGGCGGCTTCCAGCCGCGGCCCATGCCGGGGCAGCCGGGCGCCGTGCTGCAGCCCGGTGGCGTGGTCCAGCCCGGCGCGGCCATCCGACCGATGGGTCAGCCGGCCGAGCCCGGGCGCGTGGCGCAACCCGGCCGCGCCCCGGGGGCCAATGGCACGGACGACGACGAAGACGAGGAGTGAGCGCGCCTCGCGGCCGGCCGGCTCAGCGCGCGCAGCGCGACGGCAGCGGCGGCACCCAGTCCCAGCCGTAAGGCCCGTCGCGCAGCTGCAGCGCCAACGCCGGTGTGCCGCGGCAGCTCCATTGCAGACGGGCTGCGGCGCCGTCAGCGCGCCAGCCCACGAAGGCCAGGCGGCCGCCCGGCGAAGCCTCCTGCCGCAGCAGCACGCGCCAGCGTGATTCCACCCGTCCCAGCAGCACCACCACCGGCTGACCCTCGGCCAGCGTGCCGGTGCTGATCAAGAGCCGACCGCCAGGCGCAGGCCAGGCGGGGCCGGGCAGGGTCAGCGGTGGCGCGCCCTCGCCGGCCAGTCGGTAGGCCGGGGGCTGAGCCGGCGCAAACTCGACCAGCAGCTGCAGGCCGCTGTCGCCCAGCGGGCCCAGCCAGCGGGTGCCCGGCGAGCGTGCCACCTCGATCGGCGGACTCAGCTGGAGCTGGCCCGATTCGCGGCGGGCCAGCTCGGCATGGGCTTGCAGCGCGCGGTGTTCCAGGCGTTCGGCGCAGTCGGGGGTGAGGGGATCGGCGCAGCCCTCCAGCAGCGGATGGCCTGCGGCCTGCAGTGCGGTGCTGAGGCTGGCGCTGAACAGAACGATCGCCACCGCCCGGCCCACGGCCGACCGCCAGCGCGCGGGGCGGCGGGTTGAGGAGCGGGGCAGGCGCAGCGTGGCCACCACACCATGGTAGGCCCAGCCTGGGCCGCCCGCCAGCGCCTGTGGCGCAGCGGCCTCAGCCGCGGCGCGGGCGTGCCACGCCGCTGTCCAGGCGCTTGCGCAGCACCGGGATCAGCGGCTGGGCCGCCTCGTAGCCGGCCTGGATCATCTCGCGGCGGGCGCCGAAGTCGCTGCTGGCGAACTGGGCGGTGTCCGGGCGAACCACCAGGTCGGCCTGCAGCGCTTCCTGGTCGGCCAGTGCCCGGCCCATGATCTCGAAGGACTGCAGGATCACCTCGTAGAGGCCGCTGAGCTCCTGGCGCCGCGGGCGCGCCGCCACGTCCACCGCCAGCACCAGCTCGGCGCCCAGTTGGCGCGCGGCGCGCACCGGCAACGGCGAGACCAGGCCGCCGTCGACCAGCTCGCGCCCCTGCACCATCGGCGGCACGAAGACCCCGGGGATGCTGCACGAGGCGCGCACGGCGTCGGCCACCGGCCCCTGGCGCAGCAGCACCAGCTCGCCGCTGCGCAGGTCGGTGGTGACCGCGGCGAAGCGGGTGCGCAGCTGCTCGATCTGGGCGCCGCGCAGGCGCTCGGCAACGATGCGCGCCAGCGCTTCGCCGGCCAGCATGCCGCGCCGGCCGGCGCTGGCGAAATCCGCCACATCGGCCTCGCGCACCTGCAGGGCGAAGGCCTCCATTTGCGCTGCGCTCCAGCCGGCGGCCAGGAAGGCGCCGACCAGCGCACCGGCGCTGGTGCCGACGACCAGATCGGCGGCGATGCCCGCCTGCTCCAGCGCGCGCGCCACGCCGATGTGGGCCAAGCCGCGCGCCGAGCCGCCCCCCAGGGCCAGGGCCAGCCGGGGCCGCGGCTGAGCGCTTGCCGGCAGCGCCAGCGCCAGCGCGCCCGCGCCCAGCAGCGCGCGTCGCGACGGGCTCATCGCGGCGCGGCGGCGTCTGCCGCCTGCACGCGGCCCTGCTCGATCAGGCCGCGCAAGCGCGCCCAGGCCGACTCGAAGGCGCCCGCAGGCTCGTTGGCGGTGAGTGTGGCGAGCTGTTCGCCCAGCACCACCAGCTCCACGCGGCGGTTCAGGCGCTTGCCGTCCTCGGTGCTGTTCGACGCCACCGGCCGGCGGAAAGAGAAACCTGCGGTGTCCAGGCGCGCGGCGGGCACGCCACGGCTGCTCAGCGCGTCGGCCACGGCGCGCGCACGCGCCAGCGAGAGCTGCTCGTTGAGGGGGGCGCTGCCATCGGTGTCGGTGTGGCCTTCCACGGCCACCCGCTTGTCGGTCTTGGTGAGCAGCAGCTGCGCCACGCGGTCCAGGAAGGGAGCGGCTTCGGCGGCCTGGAAGCTGGCTTGGCCCGACTCGAACAGCACGCTGCCGGGCAGCACGATCTGCACGCCGCGCTCGGTCTGGTCGACGGCCAGCACCGCGCCGCGATAGGGCGTGTCGGGCGCTGGGGCCGGTGCGGCCGGTGGCGTGGACTGGCAGGCGGTCAGCAGCAGGCAGGCGCTGAGCGCGGACAGGGCAGGGCGAAGACGCGGCATTCGGCAGGCAGACGGCAGCAATGGACAGCCGCACTCTAGGCAGCCGCGTGCCCGCCCGCGCCACCCAGACGGGGCGGCGCGGGCAGCCTGTCACGCAGGCGGCGGCCAGCGTCGGGGCGGGCCGACGCCCGTGCCGATTTGTGCACGGGCGGCGCCGGGCCGCCCAGGCCTCACTGGATGTCCAGGAAGATCGCAGTCACCGGGCCGGTATCGCCCTTGACGTTGGTGCCTTCAACCCACACCAGGTGGCGGCCCGGCGTCAGAGCGCCGGTCGGCAGGCTGACGTTGACGTTCTCGGTCTTGCCGTCAAAGGCACCATCGGTGGCGGCCATGGGCAGTGCGGTGGCACCTGGCGCCCAGGGCGGCACGTCGACGTAGGCCTTGGCCGAGGCGATCTTGGGCATGGCCTGCTTGCCGTTGGCGGTGCTGAGCCGCTTGGCGTCGATCTTCGCGCGCAGCGTGACCGGCGTGCCCGGTGTCACGTTGTTGGCGCTCAGGCTCAGCGACAGCGCATCCGGGCCGGAGGGCAGGATGTAGGGCGCGCGCACCACCTTGGCGGCGTACATCAGCGCGGCCAGGTTGCCCGCCTTGATGGCCGGGTAGCTGGCGCAGCTCTGGAAGAAGTTGTTGCCCATCTCGAAGGTGTAGGCCGCCACGCCCAGCTCGCCGTAGCTGACGCCGTCGGTGGTGCCGTCGGTGGGGTACAGGCCGATCGACTGGTCGGGGAAATGCCCATTGAGGTAGGCGAAGCGCCGACCCAGGGTCTGCAGGTCGTCGGCATTGCCGGTCCTGGTGGCCGTCGAGCCCCAGGGCCACAACACCAATTGACCGTAGCTGTGGATGTCGATGTGGATGCCGCTGGTGTCGCGCGGTGCGGCATCGCCCACAGCGGTCCCGCGGCGGTCGGGCCACAACGAGCGCACATAGGCCTGCATGGCCTGGGTCTCGGGCTCGGAGCCGGCCGACGGGCCACGGTAGGTCTCAGCGCAGGCATTGCTGCTGGACCCCTGACCGTTGGTGATGTTCCAGTTGAACGTGAAATTGCGGTTCAGGTCGGCGCCGCGGTTGTTGCTGTTGACACCGCAGTAGTTGCGGTTGGTGTTCTTGCGCCACAGCAGCCCGGTCTCGGCCTTCTTGCGACCGTCGGGGTTGGTGTGCAGCAGCAGGTGGACCTCATGGTGGTCGAGGATCCAGGTGGCCTCGGGGTCGGTGCCGTGGCCGTTGACCAGCTGCTGCGCCAGCGCCAGCGCAGTGGGCGCGGTGACGTACTCGCGGGCATGGATGGCCGAGTTGACGAACAGCTTGGGCTTGTCGCCGCCGATGGCCGAATTGGTCAGCTTCAGCACCTTGAGGTCATAGCCACCCAGGCCATTGGCCTTCTCCCAGCTTGAGCCGATCGCGATGTAGCTGGCCAGCGTGGGTCGGGCGGTGACCAGGGCCTGGGCGGCGGTCTGGGTCTCCTCGACGGTCTCGTAGCAGCTGTAGCCGGGGATGGACTCGGTGCCCACCTCCTGCGCGGCGCTTGTGCCCAGGATGCGCGGGCTGGCCTGGCGCGACAGCGCGTCGAGCTGGCGCTGGCGCAGCGCGGCGAAGTCGTCCGCCGGTTCGATGCGGCGCGCATGCGGGCGCAGCTTGGCCAGTTCCTCGTCGTCGAGCTGCATCACCAGCACGGCCTGCTTCCAGTGGCCGTCGACCACCGCCTCGTGCAGGCTGATCATGGCCTTGCGTGCAGTGGCGCTGTCGGCGAAGCTGACGCGGTAGTAGCGGGCGGTGGCGCGCTCTGCATCGGCCTCGGACTGCCACTGCGCGCGGCTGTCGGCGGAAATCGGGTGGGCGCCGGCCAGCAGGGGCAGCAGCAGCGCGGCGATCGCGGTCAGGGTTTGGCGCGACATCGGCAGTCTCCTTGATGGGAAGTGCGCGATGCTACGACGCGGCCTGCGCCGCGCCAGCCCCTAGGAGCGGCTCAGGCGAACAGCCCGCGGTGCTGCTCGCGCAGCAGGTTCTTCTGCACCTTGCCCATGGTGTTGCGCGGCAGCTCGGGCACCACGAAGACCTGCTTGGGCACCTTGAAGTTGGCGATCTTCGACTTCAGTTCGGCGACGATGGCGACACCATCCAGGCTCATGCCTGCTTTGGGCACCACCACCGCCACCACGCCCTCGCCGAAGTCGGGGTGCGGCACACCGATCACCGCGCTCTCGGCCACGCCGGGCATGTCGTTGATGAAGCCCTCGACCTCGGCCGGGTAAACGTTGTAACCGCCGGTGATGATCAGGTCCTTGCTGCGGCCGACGATGGTCACGTAGCCATCCGCATCGCGCTGGCCGACGTCGCCGGTCTTGAACCAGCCGTCGTCGGTGAACTCTTCCTTCGTCTTCTCGGGCATGCGCCAATAGCCGGCGAAGACGTTGGGACCATGCACCTGGATGCCGCCGATCTCTCCGGCCGGCAGGTCCTGGCCGGCATCGTCGCGGATGCGCAGGCCCACGCCCGGCAGCGGGAAGCCCACGGTGCCGCCACGGCGCTCGCCATCGGCCGGGTCGCAAGGGTTGGAGGTCAGCATGATGGTCTCGCTCATGCCGTAGCGCTCGAGGATGGTGTGGCCGGTGCGCTGCTGCCAGTCGGTGAAGGTCTCGATCAGCAGCGGCGCCGAGCCGCTGATGAACAGGCGCATGTTCCGGCAGGCCGCGCGGTCCAGACCGTTCTCGGCCAGCAGGCGCACATACAGCGTGGGCACGCCCATGAAGACGGTTGCCTCGGGCAGGCGCGCCAGCACCGCCTTGGGGTCGTACTTCGCCAACCAGATCATCTTGCTGCCGTTGAGCAATGCACCGTGCGAGGCGACGAACAGGCCGTGCACATGGAAGATCGGCAGCGCATGGATCAGCACGTCGCCCGCTTGCCAGCGCCAGTAGTGCTTGAGCACCTGGGCATTGCTGGCCAGGTTGCGGTGCGACAGCATCGCCCCCTTGCTGCGGCCGGTGGTGCCGCTGGTGTAGAGGATGGCCGCCAGCTCGTCACTCTCCTTGAAGGCGGGCGTGTGCTCGTCGGCCTGGAAGGCGGCGCGATCGAGCAGCGTGCCCGTGCGGTCCTCGTTCAGCGTGAAGACATGGGTGGTGCCGGCCGCAAAGGCGATGCGGCTGACCCAGGTGAAGTTCTTCTGCGTGGTGACGAACACCGCCGGCTCGGCGTTGCCGATGAAGTACTCGATCTCGGCCGCCTGGTAGGCGGTGTTGAGCGGCAGGTAGACATGGCCGGCGCGCAGCACCGCCAGGTACAGGATCAGCGCTTCGACGCTTTTCTCGGTTTGCACCGCCACACGGCTGGCCGGCGGCAGGTCCAGCGACTCCAGCAGGTTGGCGATGCGGGCACTGGCGCGGTCCAGGTCGCGCCAGCTGTAGTACAGCGGTGCGCCGGGGCCGTCGGCGGTCTCGATCGCGCAGGCGTCCAGATCGGCCGGGAAGTGCTGGCGCAGCGTGACGAAGAGGTTGTGGTTGAGCATGGGTCGTTGTCCTGGTCCGTCAGCGGAAGACCGCCGGGCGCTTCTCGTTGAAAGCCGCCAGCCCCTCGCGGTGTTCGTCAGACGGGGCGTAGGCGTAATGGGGTTCGCGCTCGGCGCGGTGGCTGGCCTGCTCGCGGTGGGCGAACTGGCGCAGCGCGCGCTTGTTCAGGCGCATCGCCTGCGGCGACAGGCGGGCGATCTGGCGCGCGCTGGCCAGGGCCTCGGCGGCCACCTCGGCATCCGGCACCACGCGGGTGAGCAGGCCGCGGCGCAAGGCCTCGTCGGCACCCAGCACGCGGGCTTCCAGCAGCAGCTCGCGCAGCACGGTCTCACCCACCACGCGGGCGACGATCTCGATCTCGGCCGGCGCCATCGGAAAGCCCAGCTTGGCGATCGGCACGCCGAAGCGGCTGCCCTGGCCAGCGATGCGCAGGTCGCAGCAGCAGGCGATCTCCAGACCGCCGCCGATGCAGGCGCCGTCGATCTGCGCCACCAGCGGCACCTCCAACGCCAGCAGGGCCCACAGCGCGGGCGCGACGATCTCCTCGTGGAAATGCGCCAGCGTGTCGGCCTGGAAGCGGAAGGCGGGGAATTCCTCGATGTCGCCACCGGCGACGAAAGTGCCGCCCTCGCCCTGCACGATCACCGCGCGCGCCGCGCTGGCCTGCAGCGCCTCGGCGTGGGCGCGCAGTTCGCGCCACATGGTGGTGTCCAGCGCGTTGAGCTTGCCGGGGTGGGCAATCGTCAGGCGGGCGATGCCGTGGGCATCGGCCGCGTCAAGTCGAACATGTCCGGTCATGCCGGCAAGTATCAGTCGAGTTTGGCCCCCGAGAGCTTGACCACCGAGCCCCAGCGCTTGATCTCGTCATTCACGAACTTGCCGAAATCGTCGCCCCACAGCGTGGGCAGGGTGCTGCCCAGGCCAGTCCAGGTGGCTTTCAGCTCGTCGGAGCCCAGGGCTTTCTTCAGCTCGGACTGCATCTGCTCGACGATCTCGCGCGGCGTGCCCTTGGGCGCCCACAGGCCGTACCAGGTGGCGACCTGGTAGGTGGGCACCGAGCCTTCGGCCGCGGTGGGAATGTCCGGGAAGCCCGGCGCGCGCTGTGCCGAAGCCACTGCCAGGGCCTTGATGCGGCCCGACTTGATGTGCGCCGCCGAGCTGCCCAGGCCGTCGAACATCAGGTCGACCTGGCCCGCCATCAGGTCCTGCAGCGCCGGGCCGGCGCCGCGGTAGGGGATATGGGTGATGAAGGTCTTGGTCTGCAGCTTGAACAGCTCGCCCGCCAGATGGTGCGACGTGCCATTGCCGGCCGAGCCGTAGTTCAACCGGCCAGGGTTGCGACGCAGGTAGTCCAGCAGACCGGGCAGATCGCGGGCCGTGACCTTCTGCGGATTGACCACGATGACCTGCGGAACGCTGGAGATCAGGCCCACGGGCACGAAATCGCGCTCCAGGTCGTACTCCAGCTTCGGGTACATGGCCGGGGCGATCGCATGGTGCACCGCGCCCATGAAGAAGGTGTAGCCGTCGGGGGTGGCCTTGGACGCCAGCGTGGCGCCCAGCGTGCCACCGGCGCCGCCCTTGTTGTCGATGATGAACTGCTTGCCCAGCTTGTGGCTCAGGTGGGCGGTCAGCGGCCTGGCGAAGGCGTCGGTGCCGCCACCGGCCGGGAAGGGCACGACGATGGTCACCGGCCGGGCGGGCCAGCTGCCCTGGGCACGGGCAGTGCCCGGCAGGCCGGCCAGCAGGGTCGAGCCGGCGGCTGCCGCCAGCAGGGCACGGCGATCGGTGTCGATCGGGGGCATGGAGTCTCCTGTCGTGTGGTTCTGGTCTGGATCCTAACGGCAGCCCGGGTGCGGCTTGCCGAGGCGTTTCCCCGAGCCGGGGGTGACTGGATATCAAACACGAGGTGTCTGAAATCGATACACTGGCTCGATGAGCCTGCCCGCCAGTCACCTGCCGCGCTCCGCCGAAGCGGTACTGGAGCTGGCCGCGCGCACGATGTTTGACACCCTGGCCCAGGCCGCCCAGGGCATGCTGGTGGTGGACCGGCGCCACCGCATCGTCTGGATCAGCGAGGGCTACAAGCGCTTCCTGCCGGCGCTGGGCTTCGAGCGCGAAGACCAGTTCGTCGGCAAGCGGGTCGAGGACGTGGTGCCCAACACCCTGCTGGCCCAGGTGATCGACACCGGCCAGCCGCTCCTGCTGGACCTGCTGACCAACAAGGCCGGCACCTTCCTGGTCAGCCGCCTGCCGCTGCGCGACGAGCTGGGCCAGGTGATCGGCGCGCTGGGTCTGGTGCTGCTGGACCACCCTGAAACCACCATGCAGCCGCTGATGACCAAGTTCAGCCGGCTCACCGAGGAGTTGGCCGACGCGCGCCGCCAACTGGCCGCCGAACAGGGCCGCCGACGCCGTGCCAAGCACACCATCGCCAGCTATGTGGGCGCCAGCCCGGCGGTGCTCGAGCTCAAGCGCCTGGCGCGCCGCGCCGCCGCCAGCGATGCCACCGTGCTGCTGCTGGGTGAGACCGGCACCGGCAAGGAACTGCTGGCCCAGGCGATCCACAACGCTGGCCCGCGCGTCGCGCGGCCCTTTGTGGGCGTCAACATCGCCGCCGTGCCGGACACGCTGCTGGAGGCTGAGTTCTTTGGCGTCGCGCCTGGCGCGTACACCGGCGCCGAGCGCAAGGGCCGGCCCGGCAAGTTCCAGCTGGCCGAGGGCGGCACCTTGTTCCTCGACGAGATCGGTGACATGCCGCTGCCGCTGCAGGCCAAGCTGCTGCGCGTGCTGCAGGAGCAGGAGGTGGAACCGCTGGGCAGCAACACCGTGGTGCCGCTGGATGTGCGCGTGATCGCCGCCACCAGCCGCGACCTGCCGGCGATGGTGGCCGCCGGCCAGTTCCGCGCTGACCTGTATTACCGCCTGCATGTGCTGCCGATCCGCGTGCCGGCGCTGCGCGAGCGCCTGGACGACCTGGACGCGCTGGCCGAGCACCTGCTGGACGACATTGCCCGCCGCGACGGCTTGCCGCCGCGCAGCCTGGCCGCCGACGCGCTCGACTGGCTGGCCCGCCATGACTGGCCGGGCAACATCCGCGAGCTGCGCAATCTGCTCGAGCAGGCCAGCCTGGTCAGCGACGAGCGCCTGCTGGGCGCGCGCCACCTGCGCCCGCTGCTGGCGATCGACGAATCACGACCGCTGCCCACTGTCCGGCGTCCGGACACGGCGCCCGAGGGCCTGACCCTCCCGGCTGCGGTGGCGGCGCTGGAGCAGCGTCTGATCACCGAGGCCCTGCAGGCCACCGGCGGCAACAAGCTGGCCGCGGCGCGGCGCCTGGGCATTGCCCGCGCCACGCTGTACGAGAAACTCGCCCACCTGAACCTTCCCCCCACCCGGAGCCCTTCATGACCATGACCGCCGTTCACCTGGTTGCCATCGCGGCGCTGCTGCAGTACTTCGTCTTCAGCAGCATCGTCGGCTGGGCACGTGGCCGCTACCGTGTGGCGGCGCCGGCCGTCACCGGCCACGAGGTCTTCGAGCGCCACTACCGCGTGCAGATGAACACGCTGGAGATGCTGGTGATGCTGTTGCCGGCGCTGTGGCTGGCCGGCTCGTTCTGGTCGCCCACCGCTGCCGTCATCGGGGGCCTGGTCTACCTGGTGGGCCGCGGCGTCTATGCCCTGAGCTATGTGCGCAACCCGGCCAGCCGCAGCGCCGGCTTCGCACTGAGCATCGGCCCGACGCTGACGCTGTTGATCGGCGCTGTGGTCGGTCTGCTGCGCGCCTGACCCGGGTTTGTCCTGTGCCCGGCGGGCACGGGCGTTGCAATCCTGTCTCCATCTCTTTCGGACACTGGAGACACGATGACCCTGCGTCGCCTCACCCTGGCCGCCGCCGCGCTGATCGCGCTGGGCGCCACTGCCTTGCCCGCTGCCGCGGCCGGCGAGATCCGCATCGCCCACATCCACAGCAAGACCGGCCCGCTCGAGGCCTACGGCAAGCAGACCGCGCTGGGCTTCAAGATGGGCCTGGAGTACGCCACCAACGGCACGATGCAGGTGGCCGGCAAGACCCTGGTGCTGATCGAAAAGGACGACCAGGGCAAGCCCGACCTGGGCAAGAGCCTGCTGGCCGCCGCCTATGGCGACGACAAGGCCGACATCGCGGTGGGCCCGACCTCGTCGGGCGTGGCGCTGGCGATGCTGCCGGTGGCCGCCGAGTACAAGAAGATCCTGCTGGTCGAGCCCGCGGTGGCCGACTCGATCACCGGCGACAAGTGGAACAAGTACATCTTCCGCACCGGCCGCAACAGCAGCCAGGATGCGATCAGCAACGCGGTGGCGCTGGACAAGCCCGGCACCGTGATCGCCACGCTGGCCCAGGACTACGCCTTCGGCCGCGACGGCGTCAAGGCCTTCAAGGACGCGATCAAGACCGCCAAGGTGGTGCATGAGGAATACCTGCCCACCAACACCACCGACTTCACCGCTGGTGCGCAGCGCCTGATCGACAAGCTCAAGGACCAGCCCGGGCGTAAGCTGATCTTCATCATCTGGGCGGGTGCCGGCAACCCGTTCAAGATCGCCGACCTGGACCTCAAGCGCCACGGCATTGAGATCGCCACCGGCGGCAACATCCTGCCGGCCATGGCGGCCTACAAGAACTTCCCCGGCATGGAAGGCGCCAGCTACTACTACTTCGGCATCCCGAAGAATCCGGTCAACGAGGCGATGGTGGCGCAGCACTACAAGCAGTTCAAGCAGCCGCCCGACTTCTTCACCGCCGGTGGCTTCAGCGCCGCGATGGCGGTGGTCACCGCGCTGAAGAAGACCAACGGCGACACCGCCACGCCCAAGCTGATCAGCACCATGGAGGGCATGAGCTTCGACACCCCCAAGGGCACGATGACCTTCCGCAAGGAAGACCACCAGGCCATGCAGAGCATGTACCACTTCAAGATCAAGGTGGACCCGGCCTTTGCCTGGGGCGTGCCCGAGCTGGTGCGCGAGATCAAGGCGTCCGAGATGGACGTGCCCATCCGCAACAAGCGCTGAGTTGCCGGTGATCCCTCGCCTTGCTGCCTGGCTGCTGGCCGGCGTGGCGCCGATCGCCGGCGCCGCGCTGCCGCCGCTGCCCGCGGGCATCGTCGATCCGGCGCTGGGGGCGTCGGTGTCGGGCATCTCCTCGGGCGGCTACATGGCGGTGCAGCTGCACTTTGCCCATGCCCAGACCTTCACGCAGGGCGTGGGCGTGGTGGCCGGCGGCCCACTGGGCTGCGCCGAGGGCGAGGTGGCCAAGGCGCTGGGCCGCTGCATGGCGCACGAGCAGCCGATCCCCGTGGACACGCTGGTACAGCGCGCGCGCAGCGCGGCGCAGCGGGGTGAGCTGGCGCCCACCGCACAGGTGGGCGCGGGCCGCGTCTACCTGTTTGGCGGCACGCGCGACGAGACCGTTCGCCCGGGTGTGATGGACGACCTGCGCGCCTTCTACCGCGCTTTCGTGCCTGCCGATCGCCTGCGCGAGCGCCGCGATGTCGCGGCCGGCCACAGCTTCGTCACCGAGGATTTCGGCCCGACCTGCGCGGCCGACTCGGCCAACTTCATGAACGACTGCGATGTCGACCTGGCCGGCGAGCTGCTGGGCCATCTGGTGGCAGGCGGCCAGGCGCGCCTGCCACGGCCGCGGGTGGACGGCACGCCGGCCGCCCAGGCCTTCGACCAGCGCGCCTTCGTCACCGGCCATGGCCTGGCCGCCGAGGGCCGCATCTTTGTGCCGGCCGATTGCAGCCGCGAGCGACCCTGCGGCCTGCATGT
Organism: Ideonella aquatica; assembly: GCF_018069755.1. Taxonomy (GTDB): domain Bacteria; phylum Pseudomonadota; class Gammaproteobacteria; order Burkholderiales; family Burkholderiaceae_C; genus Ideonella; species Ideonella aquatica. The sequence goes on from NZ_JAGQDE010000012.1 coordinate 16,526, forward strand.
GGCGCTGCACGGCTGCCGCCAATCGGTGGGCGCGATCGGCAGCGACTTTGTCGACCACGCCGGCTTCAACCGCTGGGCCGCCAGCAACCGGCTGGTGGTGCTGTACCCGCAGACCGATCCCAGTTCACCCAACAACCCGCGTGGTTGCTGGGACTGGTGGGGCCATGACGACGCCCGTTACGCCACCCGCCAGGGCCCGCAGGTGCGCGCGGTGATGGCCATGGTGCGCCGGCTGCAGGGCGCGCCGGCCGATGCGCCGGTGGCGGCCTGCACCACCGCCAGCAACTGGACCCATTACTGGGCCGACCGCGCCAGCACCGATGGTTTTGGTGGCGTGCGCGCCATCGGCAGCGGCGAAAACCTGGGCTGGTGGTGGCAGACCACCACGCTGCGCGAATGGCCTGCCGGCCAGTTCCGCCGCGGGAGCTGCGACTGATGCTGGAAACCCGCGGCCTGACCATCCGCTTCGGCGGCCATGTGGCGGTGGACCACGTCAGCTGCGCCTTCGCGCCCGGCACGCTGACCGCCATCGTCGGCCCCAACGGCGCCGGCAAGACCACCTACTTCAACCTGATCAGCGGCCAACTGCCGGCCAGCGAAGGCCAGGTCCTGCTCGACGACATGGACATCAGCGGCCTGTCGGCGCCGCAGCGCACCCGCCGCGGCCTGGGCCGCGCCTTCCAGCTGACCCAGCTGTTTCCGGGCCTGAGCGTGCAGGAGAACGTGCGCCTGGCGGTGCAGGCCCGCCACGGCGGCGGCATGAACCTCTGGCAGGTCTGGCGCGACCGCCGCGACTGGCTGGAAGAAACCCGCGAGCTGCTGACCACGGTGCGCCTGTTCGATCGCCGCGACGCGCTGGCCGCCAGCCTGTCGCACGGCGACCAGCGCAAGCTCGAGGTGGCGCTGCTGATGGCGCTGGACCCGCGCGTCTACATGTTCGACGAACCCACGGCCGGCATGAGCCTGGACGAGGCGCCGGTGGTGCTGGACCTGATCCGCGCGCTGAAGGCGCGGCGCGACCGCGTGATCCTGCTGGTCGAGCACAAGATGGACGTGGTGCGCGAGCTGGCCGACCGCATCGTCGTGCTGCACCAGGGCGCGCTGGTGGCCGATGGCGAGCCGGCCGCGGTGATCGCCTCCGACGTGGTGCAGCAGGCCTACCTGGGCACCGCGGCGACGCAGGAGGCGGCATGACGGCCGTGCTGGAACTGCAGGGGGTGCACACCCACATCGGCGCGTACCACATCCTGCATGGTGTGGACCTGGCGGTGCCCGCGGGCGAGGTGACCATGCTGCTGGGCCGCAATGGCGCCGGCAAGACCACCACGCTGCGCACCATCATGGGCCTGTGGGCGGCCAGCGCCGGCAGCGTGCGCTTTCGGGGCCAGGCGATCGGCGGCCCGGACGCCAGCGCCACCACGCCCGACATCGCCCGCGCCGGCATCGCCTACGTGCCTGAGAGCATGGGCATCTTCAGCGACCTGACGGTGCGCGAGAACATGCTGCTGGCCGCCCGCGCCGCGCGCCGCGAGGAGCAGCTTGACCGGGCCCGTCTCGACTGGATCTTTGGTTTCTTCCCGGCGTTGCACAAGTTCTGGCTCTACCCGGCCGGCAAGCTCAGCGGCGGCCAGAAGCAGATGCTGGCGGTGGCCCGCGCCATCATCGAGCCGCGCGCGCTGCTGCTGATCGACGAGCCCAGCAAGGGCCTGGCGCCGGCCATCGTGCAGAACCTGGTGCAGTGCCTGGCCGAGTTGAAGCGCGAGCGCACCACCATCCTGCTGGTCGAGCAGAACGTGATGATGGCCCGCGCGCTGGGCGACCAGGTCGCGGTGATGGACGACGGCCGCGTGGTGCACACCGGCGGCATGGCCGAGCTGGCCGCCGACGCCGAGCTGCAACAGCGCCTGCTGGGCCTCTCACTCGGAGCGCACGCATGACGAGCCATCCGGCCGACGGCGCCGCCATCCCCAAGGCGCAGTTCGATGCCCGCCCGCTGTGGCTGCTGGCCGCGGTGATGGCCATCGGCTGGCCGCTGGTGGGCAGCGGCAGCACCTGGCTGACGCTCACCGTCGCCGGGCTGGCGATGGGGCTGATCGTCTTCATCATCGCCTCGGGCCTGACGCTGGTCTTCGGCCTGATGGACGTGCTGAACTTCGGCCACGGCGTGTTCATTGCGGTGGGCGCCTTCGTGGCCACCAGCGTGATGGGTGGCATGGCCGACTGGACCGGCTCGGCCTCGCTGGGCGCCAACCTGGTGGCGGTGGGCGCGGCCATGGTGGTGGCGATGGCCGTGGCCGGTGCGATCGGCCTGGCCTTCGAGCGGGTGATCGTGCGGCCCGTCTACGGCCAGCACCTCAAGCAGATTCTGATCACGATGGGCGGCATGATCATCGGCGAGGAGTTGATCAAGGTGATCTGGGGCCCGGCACAGATCCCGCTGCCGCTGCCTGAAGCCTTGCGCGGCGCCCTCCTGCTGGGTGACGCCGCGGTCGAGCGCTACCGGCTGCTGGCGGTGGTGATCGGGCTGGCGGTGTTCGTACTGCTGGCCTGGGTGCTGGGGCGCACCAAGCTGGGCCTGCTGATCCGCGCCGGCGTGCAGGACCGCGAGATGGTCGAGGCCCTGGGCTACCGCGTGCGCCACCTGTTCCTCGGCGTGTTCGTCGCCGGCTCGGCGCTGGCCGGTCTGGGCGGCGTGCTGTGGGGCCTGTACCAGCAGAGCGTGGTGCCGCAGATCGGTGCGCAGGTCAACACGCTGATCTTCATCGTCATCATCATCGGCGGCCTGGGCAGCACGCTGGGCAGCTTTGTCGGCGCGCTGCTGGTGGGCCTGGTGGCCAATTACCTGGGCTTTGTGGCGCCCAAGGCGGCGCTGTTTTCCAACATCGCGCTGATGATGGCCGTGCTGCTGTGGCGGCCGCAGGGCCTGTACCCGGTGGGAGGGCGCTGAGACCATGCTGATCGATCGCCTGCTGAGTGCCGATCCGCCGCGCAGCCGCCTGCTGGCCGTGCTGCTGCTGGCCACCGTGCTGGGTCTGGCCTGCGCGCCCTTCCTGTTCCCGGGCGCCAAGGCGCTGGGCGTGGCGGCCAAGATGCTGGTCTTCATCCTGCTCGTGGCCAGCTACGACCTGCTGCTGGGCTACACCGGCATCGTCAGCTTCGCCCACACCATGTTCTTCGGCATCGGTGCCTACGGCGTGGCGATCGGCGCCACCCGCCTGGGCGGCGAGGACGGCACCGGCTTCGGCGCACTGCTGATCGGCGTGGCGGGCGCGCTGGGCTTGTCGCTGGTGCTGGGGCTGCTGATCGGCCTGTTCAGCCTGCGCGTCAAGGCCATCTTCTTCGCCATGATCACGCTGGCGGTGGCGGCGGCCTTCCAGGGTCTGGCCTCGCAGCTGAGCGATGTCACCGGCGGCGAGGACGGCCTGAGCTTCTCGGTGCCCGAGGTGCTGACGCCGGCCTTCGAACCCTTCGTGGCCCCGGTGCTGGGCCGCGTGATCGATGGCCAGGTGTTCACCTACTACCTGATCTTCACGGTGGTGCTGATGGTCTTCCTGGCGCTGTTGCGGGCGGTCAATTCGCCCTTCGGCCGCGTGCTGCAGGCGATCCGCGAGAACGACTTCCGGGCCGAGGCGATCGGCTACCGCAGCGCGGTCTACCGCACCGGCTCGACCCTGTTGTCGGCGCTGGTGGCCACGCTGGCCGGCGCGCTGCTGGCGCTGTGGCTGCGCTACACCGGTCCGGACACCACGCTGAGCTTCGAGATCATGCTCGACGTGCTGCTGATCGTGGTGATCGGCGGCATGGGCACGATGTACGGCGCGGTGCTGGGCTCGGTGCTCTTCGTTTTCGCGCAGAACTACCTGCAAGAAGGTTTGCGCTGGATGGGCGGCGAAGGCGGCTGGCTGGCTGAGGTGCCGGTACTGGGCGCGCTGGTCTCGCCCGACCGCTGGCTGCTCTGGCTGGGCCTGGGCTTCGTGCTGTGCGTGTACCACTTCCCCACCGGCCTGGTGGGGCGTTTGCGGGCCCGGTCAACTCCCGGGCCTTCCCCAGCCGGCCATTGACCAGGTGGACCGGTTTCGATGACATCCCGTCGACACCACGAGGAGACAGCCGTGAACACACATCGACCGACCTGGCGGCCCCTGGCCGCAGCCACCCTGGTGGCCCTGATGGGCCCGGCGCTGGCCGAGGCCGCGAAGTCCAGTGAGCTCCAACCCAACCGCCTGCCTGGCGCGGTGCGCGGGCCGGTGATCGAAACCGTCTACGACGGCGTCAGCAACGACCTGCTGACCGCCGGCCTGGGCAAGACCGGTCTGATGGGCGGCACGCCCGCCTATGTCAACCCGGCCGCGCCCACCGCGGCCGAGCTGCGTCGCAACGCCATCTACGTCAACTACCGCGCGCTGGTCGACTACACCGCTGCTGGCGGGATGGGCGTGTTCTACGGCCCCAACATCGATGTCAATGGCCAGGACACGCTGGGCGAGGGCAAGGTGCCTGGCCGCGAATACATCGCCTGGTCCGACGACGGCAGCGGCCAGCGCAACGTGACGCTGATGGTGCAATTGCCCGACAGCTTCAACCCGGCGGCGCCGTGCATCGTCAGCGCCACCTCGTCGGGCTCGCGCGGCGTCTATGGCGCGATCGCCACCGCCGGTGAGTGGGGGCTGAAGCGCGGCTGCGCGGTGGCCTACACCGACAAGGGCACCGGCAACGGTCTGCACGACCTGATGAGCGGTGCGGTGATGGCCCGCGACGGCACGCTGCTCAACGCCGCCACCGCCGGCACCGAAGCGATCTTCCAGGCCCAGCTGACCGAGGAGCAGCGCGCTGCGTTCAATGCCGCCACGCCCAACCGCGTGGCCTACAAGCACGCGCATTCGCAGCGCAACCCCGAAAAGGACTGGGGCCGCCACACGCTGGACGCGATCCGGCTGGCCTTCTGGGCCATCAATGAACGCTTTGGTGCGCCCGACCCCAATCGGCCCAAGCATCACCTCGCCACGATCACGCCCGAGCAGACCCTGGTCATCGCCTCCAGCGTGTCCAATGGCGGCGGTGCCGCGCTGGCGGCGGCCGAGCAGGACCGAGACGGCCTGATCGACGGCGTGGCGGTGAGCGAGCCCAATGCCAGCCCGCAGGGCTCGCACCGGGTGAAGATCCAGCAGGGCGACCGCAGGATCCAGACCGTCGGCCGTCCGCTGGTCGACTACTTCACCTTCGCCAACGTCTACCAGCCTTGCGCGCTGCTGTCGGACCAGGCCGGGCTGTCGCTCAACGCGGCCTTCTGGCCCGCAGCCTTCACGACGATTGCGCAGAACCGCTGCGCAGCCCTGGCCAGCAAGGGCTTGCTGACCGGCGCCACGCTGGCCGAGCAGGCGAACGACGCGCTGGCGCGCATGCTGGCCTATGGCTGGCAGCCCGAGAGCAACTTCCTGCAGCAGTCGCACTTCCGTTTCGCCACCAACTCGATCGCCGTCACCTACGTCAATGCGGCGGGTGGCTTCAGTGTGCTGGACAACGTCTGCGGCTTCAGCATGGCCAACACTGACGCCAACGGCAGTCCGACGGCCCAGGTGCCGGTGGTACAGGCCGGCCTGTTTGCCAGCGGCAACGGCGTGCCGCCGACCAGCGGGGTCAACATCGTCTACAACCCCTCGGTGGGGGGCGCCAAGCTGGACTTCGTGGCCATCTCGCCGTCCACCAGCCAGTTCGACTTCGCGCTCGACGGCGCGCTGTGCCTGCGCTCGCTGGCTCTGGGCGTGGATGCTGTCACCGGTGCGCCGCTGCAAGGGGATCTGGCCCTGCAGTCGTACCGCGTGCGGGCCGGCGTCGACAGCGTGCGGCCCCTGGGTCGCCTGAAGGGCAAGCCCACGCTGATCGTGGCCGGGCGCAATGATGCCCTGCTGCCGGTCAACCACACCGCACGCGCCTACTACGTTGTCAGCCGAATCAAGGACGACGCCGACAACATCCGGCTGGTCGAGGTCACCAACGCCCAGCACTTCGACGGCTTCATCGCCTTCGGCGCGCTGATGGGCTACGACACCCGCTTCATTCCACTGCACGTCTACTTCAACCGCGCGATGGATGCGATGTGGGCGCACCTGAAGGACGGCGCTGCGCTGCCGCCCAGCCAGGTGGTGCGCACCGTGCCCCGGGGTGGCGTCAGCGGCGCCGCTCCGGCGCTGACGGCCGCCAACGTGCCGCCGATCGCCGACTCGCCGGCTCCGGGCGACCTCATCACCCAGCAGCGCAACCGCCTGTACGTGCCCGACTGACCGATCGGGAGCCGCGATGTCGCACACCTCGAACTACCTGCGCTGCCTGGAGCGCGAGCTCCACTACACCGAGTGGGGCGCGGGACAGCCCGAGACGGTGATCGCCTGGCACGGCCTGGCGCGTACCGGCAGGGACATGGACGACATCGCGGCCCATCTGTCCACGCGCTGGCGCGTGATCTGCCCGGACACCATCGGCCGCGGCCTCAGTCAGTGGAGCCCGGACCCGGGCGCCGAGTACTGCCTGGACTTCTATGTGCGCCTGGCCGAGTCGCTGCTGGACCAGCTGGGCGTGCGTGAATGCCTGTGGCTGGGCACCTCGATGGGCGGCGCGATCGGCCTGCGCGCCGCCGCCGGCCGACTGCGCGGGCGCATCCGGCGTCTGGTGCTGAACGACATGGGCCCGGAGATTGCCACATCGGCGGTAGAGCGCATCCGCACCTACGCCGGCAGCCCGGCCAGCTTTGCCACCGTGGGCGAACTGGAACAGTACTTCCGCAGCATCTACGCGCCCTACGGCTGGCTCAGCGACGCCCAGTGGCGCCGCCTGACCGAAACCAGCGTGCGCCGCCTGCCCGACGGCCGCGTGACGCCGCACTACGACCCGCAGATGGTGCGCCAGTTCATCGACCATCCCGCCGACTACGACCAGTGGCCGCAGTGGGACAGCCTGGACATCCCGGTGCTGTGCCTGCGCGGCGAACACTCCGACCTGCTGGAGGCGCCGGTGGCCGAGCAGATGCGTCTGCGCGGTCCGCGGGCCACCGTGGTGACCGTGCCTGGCTGCGGCCATGCGCCAGCGCTGAACACGCCGGCCCAGTTCGCGCTGGTGGAGGACTTCCTCGGCGGCGACTGATCGACGCGGGGCGTCACGCACGAGACCCTCCACAGGCGCGTCGGCGACCGCCTCGATGGTCGGCACCTGGTGCTTCAGGTCGAGCTGACCCTGGGCGCGCAGAGTGTGGTGTTGAATCTTGACGACTGTGTCGAGATCGCGTTCAAGGTGTTCAAAGCCTGTCCCTGAACCGGCCTTCAGGCCGCCGCTGGGCGCAGCGTGGTACCCGAGCGCGCTGCGGCCCCAGCCTCACGGAGCCGCCCCCTGGTCGGGCAAGCGGCGCAGCATCACCGCCTTCAGTTTGTCCTGCGCAATATTGACCGCGAGGCCCACCACATGGCCGGCGTCATTGATGGCGTGGACCGACACCAGCCGCCACTGGGCCTGCTGCGCCGCCGGCAGCAACTGCGCAAGCCAGCGCATCTTTCCGTCGCTGTACAGAAAGGGCCCGGCGTGATTGCCCGCCACCCGGTCGCCGACCACTTCGCCGGCCGCATTGATCCCATAGCCGTAGCTGCGTGCGCCGAGGTGGGTCTCCAGGTCGGTGGTCACGCCGTCGCGGTGGATGTAGGCATGATCCCAGCTCATGTGGCGCCCGGCCTGCGAATAGCCGGTGACCCAGCCCTGCCGATTGACAGCCAGGGCCCGCGTGTAGCGGCTGCCCGCCAGACCAAAGCTCTCCTTGAGCTCGCCGTCCTGCCACAGGGCCCCCAGCTGGACCTCCATCCCGTCGACGCTGCGGCTGTGATGACCAACCACTTGTCCGGCGTCGTTGATCGCCCAGGCCTCGCTGGGCAGGCCGGGCTGCGGCACTGGCAAGTCTGTCCATTGCCCGTCGCGCATCACGAACGCACGCGTGGCTTGACCGATCGTTGAGCGCGAGCCGGCCACCTCGCCCAGGCTGTTGACACCCCTGGCAACGGCATTCCCCGCGGGTGGCCGATACAGCGTGGTGACGCCACCCAGCGTGACGAAGACAGGAAAGTCGGTGCCATAGACATCCAGGTTGCCGGCCACATGGCCGGCATCGCTGATGGCTTCTGCCACGCCGCCGCGATAGGGCTGGTCGGTGCGCTGCACCAGGCGCTGCGCCCGGCCATCGATGAACCGCACCGGCTGCTGGTTGCGGTTGCTGCGCAGTACCGTGTAGCCCACCACCTTGTCGGTGTTGTTGATTGCAGTGGCTGAGCTCTGGTGGACCTCGCTGCTCGCCGCCAGGTCCACCAACTCGTAGCGCAGCGCCGCGGCGGCAGCGGCATTGACCACACCGGCCAGCGCCGCCATCACCGCCCAGCTCCACAGGTATCGTTTCATCGGGCCATCTCCCACGAGCACACCCTGTGCACCGTTGGGCACTGTGCTGCTGCCGGGGACGGCTGTGCATCCCTAGTCTGGCCCCCTTGCCCAAGGGGGGATCGTTGTCGCCCCGGTTGCGGCGCCACGGCCATCTCGCTAGGCTGGTCGCCTGTTTTGCCGGCCGCTGGAGTTCACCCATGTCTGTGCGTCCCCTTCGTCATCGTCATGGCCTTCGAGCCCTGGTCTGCGGTGCCGCTGCCTGGCTGGCCAGCGCCTGCTGGGCCTACCCGTTGAACCTGGACAACACCGTGATGCGGTCGGTGGTTCAGGAGCAGGTGCGAGGGGTTCGCCATGTGCTTGTTCACCTCGCGAAGGGGGCGACGCTGGATGAGCGCCACCTGGTCAAGAACGACACGGGCAAGGTGGATGCGCGCGTGCATGCCACGCTGTCCCAGGTTGGCGATGACAGCTACGTGTTGCAGCTGCAGTCGCAGGACCTGGGCTCGGCCGACCACTACCGTTTTCACGTCCGCCTGGATCTGCCCAAGGAGATCAGTTGCCGGTTTGGCTATTGGACCGTGGTCGATACCAATCTGCTGGCGGACGATCTGACCAGCGGTGCGAAGCCCGTGTATTGGTACACCCTCGATGACGAACTCCACGTGTCCTTCCACCGCGCGCAGCGCACCCCGATGCAGTTCACCGCGGGCCAGTTGCAGCTGTACTTCAGGGTCGTCGAGGCCTGCGTCTGAACCCGTCTGCTGCCCGATGGGGCGTGGCCGCGCTGGTGTTGGCCGCGCTGGGCTGCGGCCTGCTGTGGCGCCTGGATGACGCGCAGCGACGCGAGACCTTTGACACCCAAGCCCGCATCGCCCACCGTCTGCTGAGCCAGCATGCGCTGCAGATGGAGGCGGTGCTGGCCACGCTGACCCTGGTGGCCGCCGGCCCGGAGGGCGGCGACGCCGCGCGCCGCCTGCCGGCGCTGCTGCCCGCGGTGCGCAGCGTGCAGCAGCGCACCGACCCGCAGGCCTGGGCCGACGCGCGTTTGCAGGCGGCCGAGCTGCGTTCGCGCGAGAGTCACCGCGCGGTGCTGGTGCGGCTGGACCCTGCCGCGCCGCGCGCGCTGCTGCTGCGTGCGGGCCAGCCCAGCAGCTACGCGCTGGAGGTGGACCTGTCGCAGCCGCTGCGCGAGGCCGACTGGCCGGTGGCGCCGGGCTCGGCGGTGTCGGTGGCCCTGGTGCCGGCCGACCGGCCGCCGCTGCTGCTGCAGCCGGGCGCCTCGACAAGCACGGTGCTGGGCCGCTACGAGGCGCGCAAGCACCTGGCCGCTGACAGCCTGCCGGTGGACGTGGTGCTGCAGCAGCCCTGGGGCTGGGCGCAACTGCCCTGGCTGGCCTGGGCCCTGTGGACGTTGCTGTGCACCGCGACCACACTGCTGGTGCGTGCCGCCTGGCGCCAGCGCCAGGCTCGCCGCCGCGCCGAGGAGTGGCTGCGCCTGGGCCAGGTGGCGCGGCTGAACACGCTGGGCGAGCTGGCTGCGGGCATGGCCCATGAGCTGAACCAGCCGCTGACCGCGGTGCTGGCCAATACCCAGGCGGCCGGCCGGCTGCTCGATGAGCACCCGCCCGAGCTGGCCACCGCGCGCCAGGCGATGACCCAGGCCGCCGCCCAGGCGCGCCGCGCCAGCGAGGTGCTGTCCCGCTTGCGCCAGGCCCTGGCGCGGCCCGACGAGCCGCCGCCCAGCAGCAGCTTGCGCCTGGAGGCCGCGGCGCGCGCAGCACTGGATCTGCTGGACCCCGAGGCCCAGGCGCTGGGCGTGCGCCCGCAACTGCAGGTGGCCCCCAGCGCCGCCGCGGTGCGCGCCGATCCGGTGGCGGTGGAGCAGATCCTGCACAACCTGCTGCGCAACGCGCTGCAGGCCCTGGCGGCGGTGCCCACCAACGAGCGCCGGCTGACCGTGCAGGTCGAGGCCGATGCCCAGGCGGCGCACCTCAGCGTCATCGACAGCGGCGAAGGCCTGGCGCCCGAGGTGGCGGCGCGGCTGTTCCAGCCCTTTGTCAGCACCCGCGAAGGCGGACTGGGCCTGGGGCTGAGCCTGAGCGAGTCACTGGCCCAGGCGCAAGGCGGCGCGCTGACGCTGCAGCCGCTGGCCGAGCGCGGCGCCGCCTTTCGTCTCAGCCTGCCGCGAGCGCAGGCCACGTGATGCAGACACCCTTGATCCACCTCGTCGACGACGACGCCGCGGTGCGCGATGGCCTGGCGCTGCTGATCGGCACCGTGGGCCTGCGGGTGCAGACCTGGGACGACCCGCAGGCCTTCATCGCCGGCTTTGACCGCCAGGCCATCGGCGCCATCGTGCTGGACGTGCGCATGCCCGGCCTGGGCGGCATCGCGGTGCTGGAGCGCCTGCAGTCCGAGGGCGTGGACCAGCCGGTGGTGATGCTGACCGGCCATGGCACGGTGGCGCTGTGCCGTCGCGCCTTCAAGAGCGGTGCGGCCGAGTTCCTGGAGAAGCCGGTCGATGACGAGCTGCTGCTCGAGACGCTGCAGCAGGCCGTGCGCCAGCATGTGCGCTCGCGCGAGCGCCACACCGCTGATCGCGAGGCCCGTGCCCGCCACGCCCAGCTGTCGCAGCGCGAGCGGGAGGTGCTGGGCCTGATCGTCGAAGGTCTCACCAACAAGGAGATTGGCCGCGCGCTGGGCCTGTCGCCGCGCACCGTCGAGACCCACCGCGCCAACCTCTTCGCCAAGCTGGGCGCCGAATCGCTGGCGCAGCTGATCCGGCGCTATGCCCGGCTGGTCGAAGAGGGCGACGGCGCTGCGTAGTTCTACGGAGCGCCGCGCGTAGCCGGCCGAATGGTCGCCGGGGCCATGGATTCCTACAGTGAGCGCACGGTCAAACGATGGCCGCCACCTCAGGAGAATCCCATGCTGTTCACCCCCCGACTGACCCTGCTCGCCGTCGCGCTGTGCGCCACTGCCGCCCAGGCCGAACTGCGCACCGAAAAGGCCCTGCCGCTGGCACTGGCCAACCAGATCGCCGCGGCCGGCGTGGCCGCCTGCCAGGCCAATGGCTACGCGGTGACCGTCACCGTGGTCGACCGTGCCGGCGGCGTGCGCGCCGTGCAGCGCGCCGACAACGCTGGCGCCCACACGCTGGAAGCCAGCCGCGCCAAGGCCTGGACCTCGGCCTCGGCCAGGAACACCACGCTGGCGATGATGGAGAACGCGCAGAAGAACCCGGCGGCCGCCAACCTGGTGAACATCCCCGGCTTCCTGCTGCTGGGCGGCGGCGTGCCGATCAAGGCCGGCAATGAGGTGGTCGGTGCGGTGGGCATTGGCGGTGCGCCGGGCGGCCACCTGGATGAGCAGTGCGCGATGGCGGCGCTGGACCAGGTCAAGGCGCAGCTGCAGTGAAACGCCGCGCCTTTGGCCTGGGGCTGGCCGTGCTGGCGCTGACGGCGCGCGCCCAGACCGCCCCCACGCCCGCCGAGATCGGTCGCTACGGCAGCCTGCATGCCGCGGCGTGGCGGGGCGACCTGGCGCGCATCGACGCGCTGGCCGACCAGGTGCGCCTGAACCCGCGCGACGACCACGGCCGTACACCCGTGCACGTGGCCGCCTTCGCTGGCCAGCGCGAGGCCTTGCGCCGCCTGGCCCGACACGGCGCCGACCTGCAGCTGCTGGAACACGACCGCTACGACGCGGTGACCATCGCCGCCGTGGCCGACGACGAGGAGACCCTGCGCACCCTGCTGGCGCTGGGCGCGTCGGCGCGGCTGGTGACCAGCCGCTATGACGGCACCGCGTTGATCGCTGCCGCCCACCTGGGCCACGACGGCGTGGTGCGCCAGCTGATCGCTGCGGGCGCGCCGCTGGACCATGTCAACAACCTGCACTGGACCGCAATGATCGAGGCGGTGGTGCTGGGCGATGGCGGCGCGCGCCACCAGGCGGTGCTGCAGGCGCTGCTGGCGGCTGGCGCCAACCCCCGCCTGACCGACGGCCACGGCCGCACGCCGCTGCAACTGGCGCGTGAGCGCGGCTTCAGCGCGATGGTGGCGATGCTGGAAGGGCGCTGAGGCTCAGCGTTGGAAGCGGCCGTCCTCGGCGATGATCGACAGGTCCACATAGTCCAGGCCGCTGTGGTCGGCCTGGCTGAAGCCCAGCTCCAGCCCACCCAGGTCCAGGCGCTGCAGGCCGTTCAGGGCGTCGGCCAGGCTCTGCCGCGTGGGGATGCGACCGGCGCGGCGCAGGCCCTCGACCAGCACCTTGGCGGCGGCAAAGCCCTCCAACATCGCCGGTGTCAGGGTCAGTCCCTTGGCTTTGGCCAGTGCCTGGGCCTCCTTGACCATCGGCACGGCGATCGAGCGCTCGGATGGAAAGACCTGGCTGACGATCACGCCGCGCGCCTGCTCACCCAGCAGCTTGACGAAGCCGGCCGAGGCGTTGTTCGACAGCGTCACCATCTGCGCCCGAGAGCCGGCGGCTCGCAGCGCCTTCATCGCGTCGACCACCGCGGTGCCCGAGCCGATGAACATCACCGCCTGCGGCTCGGCCTTCACCAGGGCCGGGATCAGCGCCGAGAAGTCGGGCTTGCTGCGGTCATAGCGCTGATGGCTCACAGCGCTCAGGCCGGCGGCCTTCAGGCCCTTGAGCGCACCTTGCACCGCGTCCTCGCCAAAGCTGTCGTCCACCTGCACCAGGCCAATGCGGCGCACGCCGATCTGGGTGAGGTGGGTGATGGCGCGCTCGGCCTCGCGCTGGTAGGTGGCGCGCACATTGAACAGCCAGGGGTGCACCGGCTGGTGCAACACCATCGCGCCGGTGGAAGGTGCAATCAAGGGGATGCGCGCTTCGCTCAGCAGCGGCATCAAGGCCTGGGTGTGCGGCGTGCCGCGGTTCAGGAACAGCGCCAGCACGCCCTGGTCGATCAGCTGGCGCGCGTTGGCCACTGCCTGCGGCACCTCGAAGCGGTCGTCCAGGCTGATCAGCTCGATCGGCTGGCCCTGCACGCCGCCCTGGCGGTTCACCGCCTCGATCCAGAGCATCGCGCCCTGGCGGGTTTCGGCCACGGTGGCGGCCACCGCGCCGCTCAGGCCCACGGTCTGGCCGATCTTCCACTGCGCCTGTGCGCTGAGGCTGACGCTCAGCGCCAGCAGGGCCACCCCCGCGGCTGAACGCCACGCCTGGCGGACTCGTGCACCCATCGACTGCCTCATGCTCTCGTGGCCTTGTGGGCGGCCATTGTCGCGCGGGTGTCAGGGTCTTTGGCGTGGAGACTGCGTATCGGGTTGACCCTGAGCGGGCTCAGCGCACGCGCCAGCCACCGCGCAACTCGTAGCCGCCGCGGGCCGCCGGCTCCCAGCGCCGAGGCTCATAGTGCCAGCCGTGGCGCGGCGCTTCCCAGCGGCCGGGCACCCAGACATGGGCGCGGCCCGACCAGTTCCAGTACCCGCCAATCCAGACCGCGCCGGCATAGGGCAGTGCGGGCACCACCTCGTAGCGCGGCGGCGGCGGCGCCATCGGGGCCATCACGACCGGACCGGATTCATACACCGGTGGCGGGCCACCATAGGCCGGCCGGTGCGCCGGCACGACCACGCAGGCGGGCAGGGCCAGCAGGGCGAGCAGGCTCGACCCCACCATCAGGCGGCGCCCAAGGGCGCTGGAAAAGGACGTGTTCATCAGCTATCAACCCCTGAGCCGGCTCGCCGGATGACAGGGTTGCGCGTCGCGGGGCCCATGGGCCCGTCCCAAGTCAGTTCCGCGCGCGGTCACCGGCACCAGTTTCAGCGCACGCTCAATGCCGGTGGCAGCCGAGAGGCCCTGGGCAGCGATCTCACCAGCGTCATGGATCGCGTGGGCCTCCTAGATCTGCCACTGCCCTGGTTGTGCAGGTTCGACCAGATCATCCAGCATCATTGTTTGACCATCCTGGTACAGGAAGGCCCTCGGGACACTCGTCTCGAAGACCTTGCCGACGACGCGGCCCAAATTGTCCAGCCCGGTCACTTCAGTGTAGAGATCCGGGCCGAGCAGATCGGTCAGCACGCCATCGGCAACCACAAACGGACGGTACTTGCAACAGCCTCCTACCGAGTCGACATCGTGAACGCCCGCGATTTCGCCGCGATCACTGACGGCGCTTGCTCGCGACGAACGGTAGTCTTTGGTGCCCGGCACTGGTGTCGGAACGTTGTCTCGCCACACCAGGGCCTTGTCAGATGACCCGGCCTTGGAAGAATAGCCCACAACAATGCTGCCTTGGCGGTTGATGGCGCGGCCGACTGTGCAGGTATCGGCACGGTCATTCCAGGGCGTCAGCGTCGTCACCCACGTCCTGTCGGGCCGGCGCATGACGGTGATGACGGTCCTGTTGACTCCGCTGGAAGAGTCGACCGGGACCAGCAGGTGGCCCAGGTCGCTCCATCGGACGGGACTGCCGGCGGCGTAATGGGGTGCGTCGACCACCTCCATCGTGCCCTGCCGGTAGACGAAGGGTCTGTACGAGCCGTCCCGATTCATCCGCAGATAGCCGGCGATGTGGCCGTCGCTGTTGATGTCGGTGGAGTCGCCCTCATCGGCGTCGACCCCGGTCGCGGCGATCAGGTCGAGCGGCCTGCGCTGGCCGAAGAGCACGGGGCGTGCGGGTGGCTGGTACGGGCCGATGGGCCGCGGCATCGCTGAGCCGACCACCTCGCCCCGGGCGTTGATCGCCTGAGCGGTGCTCCAACCCTTGCTGAACAGACCACCCAGATCGTTCACCCGGTACACCGGCGCAGCCGCGGCGGCGCTGCTGACCAGCGCGGCCAGCAGGACGGCGGCCCAACGCCGTCGTCAGCCCCCCAGCTTGCCATCGCTTCGGCCCCGTCCCGATGGTGACCCTGATGTCGTGGGTGACAAAACAAGGGATGGGTGCGGTCATGGCCGGTGGCTACAGTGCGGGCCGGTATCGATGGATGTGTGGAGGGAATGCGATGCAAGGCTTTTTCGCGCGCTGCGCCCGCGGGGGGCTCGGCCTGGTGATGCTGCTGACCGGCGCCGCCGCGGTGGCCGATGCGATCGAGCTCGACCAAACCAGGATGCACACGGTGCTGCGCGACCAGGTCGGCGGCGCGCTGCAGAAGGTGGTCTACCGATCGAAAGGCCCCGTGCTGGACGAGCGGCACCTGCGGAGCAACATCGGCGACAAGCCAGACGGCCGGGTGCATTTCTCGCTGGAGAAGCTGGACGGTTCAGGTACCCCCAGGTACCTGCTGACCATGCAGTCGCTGGACACTGGCCGCGCCAACCACTTCCACGGCTACATCCATGTCGTGCTGGGCGACGCTGGCGGCAGTTGCTTCTACGAGCTTGGCTCGGAGCACGAAGTGCTGCGCAACGATCTGGCCGACACATCGAACTTCTCCTTCGATGTCTTCAGCAACTTCATCAAATTTCGGCTGGGCGAGGGCGTGCCCGGACGGTTCCAGTTCCTAGGTGGGCAGTTTCAGACCGTCATCAGCCTGAATGTGCTCTGCGGCTGACCTGGCCGCTCCCCGTTGTCCTGTGCCAGCGACGTCGCTTCCGGCATCCCGTACCAGACCACCTTGAGCGTGCGGGGCAGGGCGTCTGCCGAGCCCGGCGCGGGCGCCTCCGCCGCCCGAGCGTTTGTGCCAACATGCTGGGTCCAGCTTCACTCCAGACCCTTCCATGTCGTCCGGCCTGATCGAGATCCGCGGTGCCCGCCAGCACAACCTGAAGAATCTGGACCTGGACATCCGCACCGGTGAGCTGACGGTGGTCACCGGGCCCAGCGGCTCGGGCAAGTCCAGCCTGGTGTTCGACACGCTGTATGCCGAGGGTCAGCGGCGCTATGTCGAGACCTTCTCGGCCTACGCCCGCCAGTTCCTCGACCGCATGGACCGCCCGGCGGTGGACAAGGTCGACGGCGTGCCGCCGGCCATCGCCATCGACCAGACCAACCCGGTGCGCACCAGCCGCTCCACGGTCGGCACGATGACCGAGCTGAACGACCACCTGAAGCTGTTGTTCGCCCGCGCCGGCCAGCTGTTCGACCGCCAGACCGCGCTGCCGGTGCGGCACGACAACGCCGAGACCATCCATGCCGACCTGGCGACCCGCGCCGCGGCGGCGGGCGACCCGCGCCTAGTCATCACCTTTCCGGTGGAGCTGCCGGCCAACACCAGCGCCGAGGAGGTGGAGCAATGGCTGCTGGCCGGCGGCTTCTCGCGCGTGCAGGCCGAGCGGGTCAGCGGCGACAAGAAGCTGCTGGACGTCGTGGCTGATCGCTTCCGTTTCAGCAGCGCCGAGCGCGCCCGCGTGATGGAGGCCATCGAGCTGGGCCTGAAGCGCGGCCAGGGCCGGCTCAGCGTCTATGCGCTGGCTGACGAGGGCGAACCCACGCTGTGGAAGTACAGCACCGGCCTGCACTGCCCCGAGAGCGACCTGCGCTACGGCGATCCGCAGCCCGCGCTGTTCAGTTTCAACTCGGCCTACGGCGCCTGCGAGACCTGCCGCGGCTTCGGCCGCGTGATTGGCGTCGACTTCGGCCTGGTCATTCCCGACCACCGCAAGACCCTGCGCAACGGTGCGATCAAGCCGATGCAGACGCCGGCCTGGCAGGAGTGCCAGGACGACCTGGTCAAGTACGCGGGCGAGGCCGGCATCCCGCGTGACACCGCCTGGAGCCAGCTGACCGAGGCGCAGCGCCAGTGGGTGCTGGAGGGTTCGCCGAACTGGAGCGGCAACTGGAACAAGCAGTGGTACGGCGTGCGCCGCTTCTTCGAGTACCTCGAGAGCAAGGCCTACAAGATGCACATCCGCGTGCTCTTGTCCAAGTACCGCAGCTACACGCCGTGCACCGCCTGCGGTGGCGCGCGGCTGAAGCTGGAGTCGCTGCTGTGGCGCATCGGTGCGAAGGAGGATGCCGACGCGGTGCTGGCGCCCGCGCAGCGCATGCTGCCGCAGGGCGCGGCCTGGTCGCGCGCGCAACTGGAGGCGCTGCCGGGTCTGAACCTGCACGACCTGATGCTGCTGCCGATCGAGCGGCTGAAGCGCTTCTTCGATGGCATCCACCTTCCGGAAGGTTTTCTGGATGAGGCCCTGAAGCTGCTGCTGGATGAAATCCGCACCCGACTGCGCTACCTGTGCGACGTGGGCCTGGGCTACCTGACGCTGGACCGCCAGAGCCGCACGCTCAGCGGCGGCGAGGTGCAGCGCATCAACCTGACCACCGCGCTGGGCACCTCGCTGGTCAACACCCTGTTCGTGCTGGACGAGCCCAGCATCGGCCTGCATCCGCGCGACATGAACCGCATCGTGCAGGCCATGCAGCGCCTGCGCGATGCCGGCAACACGCTGGTGGTGGTCGAACACGACCCGGCGGTGATGCTGGCCGCCGACCGCCTGATCGACATGGGCCCGGGGCCGGGCGAGAAGGGCGGCCAGATCGTCTTTGACGGCAGCCCCGACGCCGCCCGCTCGGCCGACACGCTGACCGGCGCCTACCTGGGGGCGCGCAAGAGTGTGGGCATGGGCTTCAAGCGCTTTGTCGACGAGGCCACGCCGCGGCTGATCCTGGAAGGCGCGCGGCAGAACAACCTGAAGAACGTGACGGTCGAGTTCCCGCTGCAGCGGCTGACCGTGGTCACTGGCGTCTCGGGCTCGGGCAAGAGCACGCTCGTGCAGGACATCCTGGTGCCGGCGCTGATGCGCCACTTCGGCCAGGCCACCGATGCGCCGGGGGCGCATGAGCGGCTGCTGGGCGCCGACCACCTGGCCGATGCGGTCTTCGTCGACCAGAGCCCGATCGGCAAGACCGCGCGCTCCAACCCGGCCAGCTATGTGGGCGCGTTTGACGAGATCCGCAAGCTCTTCGCGGTGGCGCCGCTGGCGCAGGAGCGCCGCTACACCGCCGGCATGTTCAGCTTCAACGCGGGTGATGGGCGCTGCCCGGCCTGCGGTGGCTCGGGCTTCGAGCATGTCGAGATGCAGTTCCTGTCCGACGTCTACCTGCGCTGCCCCGACTGCGACGGCCGCCGCTACCGCGCCGAAATCCTGGAGGTGCTGATCACCCGCGGCGAGCGCCGCCTGAGCATCGCCGATGTGCTGGACCTGACCGTCAGCGAGGCGGTGCAGTGCTTCGCCAAGGACCGCGAGGTCCTGCGCACGCTGCAGCCCATCGTCGACGTCGGCCTGGACTATGTGCGCCTGGGCCAGCCGGTGCCCACGCTGTCGGGCGGCGAGGCGCAGCGGCTGAAGCTGGCCGGCTTCCTGGCCGAGGCGGCGGCCAGCCCGCGCCAGGCGGTGGCGAAGAAAGGCACGCTGTTCGTCTTCGACGAGCCTACCACCGGCCTGCACTTCGACGACATCGCCAAGCTGATGCGCGCGCTGCGCAAGCTGCTCGATGCCGGCCATTCGCTGCTGGTGATCGAGCACAACCTGGACGTGATCCGCGCTGCCGATTGGCTGATCGACCTGGGACCTGAGGGCGGCGACGCCGGTGGCCAATTGGTCGCCGCCGGCACGCCGGACGATCTGCGCGCCCACCCCAGCTCGCACACCGGCGCCGCGCTGCGCCAGTACGACGGGGCCCTCGGCGTGGCCGAGAAGAAATTGGAGTCTGACACCGATTTGGGGGGTGGGGCGTATCTGGGGCGGGCGGTGCGGGACGAGGCGATCCGCATCGTCAATGCGCGCGAGCACAACCTGAAGTCGCTGGATGTGGACATTCCGCGCGGCAAGTTCACCGTGGTCACCGGGGTGTCGGGCTCGGGCAAGAGCACGCTGGCGTTTGACATCCTGTTCAACGAGGGACAGCGGCGCTACCTGGAGTCGCTCAACGCCTATGCGCGCTCGATCGTGCAGCCGGCGGGGCGGCCGGAGGTGGATGCGGTGTGGGGCATTCCGCCCACCGTGGCGATCGAGCAGCGGCTCTCACGCGGCGGGCGCAAGTCCACCGTGGCCACCACCACCGAGGTCTGGCACTTCCTGCGCCTGCTGTGGGTCAAGCTGGGCCTGCAGCACTGCGTGCATGACGGCGCGCCGGTGCGGCCGCAAAGCGCCGAGAGCATTGCCGCACAGCTGCTGCGCGACCATGCCGGCCAGCACGTGGGCCTGCTGGCGCCGCTGGTGGTCCACCGCAAGGGCATCTACAACGACCTGGCCAAGTGGGCCAAGGCGCGCGGCCACAGCCACCTGCGGGTGGATGGCGAGTTCCTGCCCACCGACCCCTGGCCCAAGCTCGACCGCTTCAAGGAGCACACCATCGAGCTGCCGGTGGGCGACCTGGTGGTGTCGGCCGCCACCGAGCCCGAGCTGCGCGCGCTGCTGGCCGAGGCGCTGGAGGCCGGCAAGGGCGTGATGCACCTGCTGGCGCCGCTGGACGGCCTGGCCGAGCGGCTGGAGGCCGGCCAGCCCACCACCGGCTTGGGCGCGCTGAAGGTGTTCTCCACCAAGCGCGCCTGCCCGCAGTGCGGCACCAGCTACCCCGAACTCGACCCGCGCCTGTTCAGCTACAACAGCAAGCACGGCTGGTGCAGCACCTGCGTGGGCACCGGTTTGACGCTGACGCGCGAGCAGCGCCAGGCCTTCGACGATTCGGTGCGCAACGACGACGACAAGGGCCGCGAGCAGCGCTTTCCCAGCGACGAGCCCGAGGTGGAAGGCCTGGCCGGCGAGCCTTGCCTCGATTGCCACGGCGCGCGCCTGAACCCGGTGGCGCGCGGCGTCACCTTCGCTGAGCGCACGATCCACGACGTGGCGGCTGGCTCGGTGCGCGAGGCGCGTGCCTGGATCGACGGGCTCACCCTCACCGGCCGCGATGCCGGCATCGCCCGCGACGTCATCACCGAGATCCGCAGCCGCCTGGAATTCCTGGAAGAAGTGGGCCTGGGCTACCTGACGCTGGACCGTGCCGCGCCCACGCTCAGCGGGGGCGAGGCCCAGCGCATCCGCCTGGCCGCGCAGCTGGGCAGCCACCTGCAAGGCGTCTGCTATGTGCTGGACGAGCCGACGATCGGCCTGCACCCGCGCGACAACGGCATCCTGCTGGGGGCGCTGAAGAAATTGGGCGACGCCGGCAACACCCTGGTGGTGGTCGAGCATGACGAGGACACGATCCGCCGCGCCGACCATGTGATCGACATCGGCCCCGGCGCCGGCAAGCGCGGCGGCCGCCTGGTGGCGCAGGGCGCGCCGGCCGAGCTGGCCGCGCACCCTGATTCACTCACTGGCCGCTGCCTGGCCGCGCCACTGAAGCATCCGCTGCAAGCGCGCCGCCCGGTCGATGCTGGCACGCCAGCGATGGCGCTGCGCGGCGCCTCGCTGCACAACCTGCAGCAGGTGGACGTGGACGTGCCGCTGGGCCGCCTGGTGGCGGTGACCGGCGTCTCGGGCTCGGGCAAGAGCACGCTGGCGCGCGATGTGCTGCTGGCCAATGTGGCGGCGCTGGTGGCGGCCAAGGGCCGCAAGCCCGACGAGGCGGCGGCCTCCAGCGTGATGCTCAGCGGCTGTGCCAGCCTGTCGGGCTGGGGCAGCGTGGACCGCGTGCTGGAGGTCGACCAGACGCCGATCGGCAAGACGCCGCGCTCCTGCCCGGCCACCTACATCGGCTTCTGGGACAGCATCCGCAAGCTCTTCACCGAGACCCTGGAGGCCAAGGCGCGCGGCTACGCCGCCGGCCGCTTCTCGTTCAACACCGGCCAGGGCCGCTGCCCGGCCTGTGAAGGGCAGGGGATGCGCACCATCGAGATGAGCTTCCTGCCGGACGTGAAGGTGCCCTGCGACGTCTGCCACGGCCAGCGCTTCAACCCCGAGACCCTGGCGGTCACCTGGCGCGGCAAGAGCATCGGCGACGTGCTGCGCATGGAGGTGGACGAGGCGGTCGAGTTCTTCGCCAGCATGCCCGCCATCGCCCACCCGCTGCAGCTGCTGAAGGACGTGGGCCTGGGCTACCTGACACTGGGCCAGCCCAGTCCCACGCTCAGCGGCGGCGAGGCCCAGCGCATCAAATTGGTGACCGAACTCAGCAAGGTGCGGGACGACGTCACCCGCCGCGGCCAGAAGGCGCCGCACACGCTGTACGTGCTGGACGAGCCCACGGTGGGCCTGCACATGGCCGATGTCGAGAAGCTGATCCACGTGCTGCACCGCCTGGTGGGTGGCGGCCACAGCGTGGTGGTGATCGAGCACGACCTGGACGTGGTGGCCGAGGCCGACTGGGTGATCGACCTGGGCCCCGAGGGTGGCAGCGCCGGTGGGCGTGTGGTCTGCGCCGGTGCGCCGGAACGCCTGGTGTCGGCCGGTACCCACACCGGTCTGGCCCTGGCGCCCGTGCTGGCGCGATGATGTGGTGAAACCCGGCCGCGCAGGCACAATCAGTGCAACGCGTCCGCCACCATGACTGCCCGTCCCGCCAACCCACGCCGCCGTGTCTGTCTGGGGGCGGCACTGGCGGCGTTGGCGCCCTTGTCGGCTTGCCAACCCGGGCCGCGCGGCCCGCTGCGTCTGGGCTGTCACCCCTGGCCGGGTTATGAGCTGTTCTTTCTTTCGCGTGAACAAGGCACCTGGCCCACCGATGAGGTGCATCTGGTCGACATGCCCTCGGCCAGTTCCAGCCTGCGCGGCCTGGGCACCCAGTCGCTGGATGCCGCCGGCCTGACGCTGGACGAGGTGCTCAGCGCCCGCTCGCGCGGCATGGACCTGCGCGTGGTGGCGGTGCTGGATGTGTCGGTGGGCGCCGATGTGGTGCTGGCCCGCGCGGGCCTGGGTTCGGTGTCGGCGCTGGCCGGGCGGCGTGTCGGGGTGGAATCCTCGGCCGTCGGCGCGGTGATGCTGGATGCCATGCTGTCGCGCTCCGGCATGCGCAGCACCGATGTCCAGGTCGTGCCGCTGGCCGCTGACCAGCACGAGGCGGCCTGGCGCGATGGACGCGTGGACGCCCTGGTCACCTACGACCCGATGGCCGGCCGCTTGCTGGCCGAGGGCGCGCGGCCGCTGTTCAGCAGCGCCGAGGTACCGGGCACCATCGTCGATGTGCTGGCGGTGCGGTCCGAGGTGATGGCGTCACGGGCGACCCAGATCCGGGCCGCGTTGGCGGCCCACTTCGGCGCCTTGTCGGCCTTGCGCGAGTCGCCACAGCGGCTGATGTCTCCCATGGCTCGCCGGCTGGGCATGGCACCGGCCGAACTGGAGGCCAGCCTGGCGCGGCTGGAACTGCCCGGCGTGGCCGACAACCAGACCTGGCTGCGGCCCGGCGGTCGCCTGCAGGACAGCGCCGAGCGCCTGCGCCAGGTGATGCTGCGCGCCGGCCTGCTGGCGGCGCTGCCCGTCATCGAGTCACTGGGCAGTGCCGATTTCCTGCCTGCCGGGGTGGCCGCATGAGCAGGGCGTCGACCTCGCTGCGCTGGCGACTGGCGATGCTGCTGGGGGTGGTGATGCTGGTGGCGCTGGCAGCGCTGCAGTGGATGCACTACCGGCGCGACGCGGCCCAGCTGCAGACGGAGCTGCAACAGCGCGCCCGCCACCAGCTGACGCTGATCGCCGTGGCCGCCGAGCGCATGGCCGCGCTCGATCCGTCGCTGCTGCGCGAGGTGCTGGCCCACGCCTCGTCCGACACCATGGTGTCGCACGCCGCGGTGATCGGGCCGACCCTGCAGGTGGTGGCCTCCAGCCGCCCGAGCGACCTTGGCCTGGCCGCTGACCGCCTGCCGGACCTGCAGGCCCAGTGGTGGCAGGGCCTGCACAGCGGCAGCGCCTCGCGCGTGATCGAGCTGGACCAGCCACGCCGCGTGTTGCTGGTGCACGCCTTCGAGTGGCCGGCCGAGGCCGGCCAGCTGCGCACCGGCCGCCAGGGCCTGGTGCTGTTGCAGTACACGCTGGCCGAGCCGCTGCGCCAGCTGGGCGAGGACTCCTGGGAGCGCCTGGGCTGGCAGGCGGCGGTCTTTCTGCTGGCGTCGCTGGTGCTGTGGATCCTGGTCGAGGCCTGGGTGGCGCGGCCGCTGGCGGCCATGGGCCAGGCGGCCAAGGCGATCGGCGAGGGCGACCTGGGCCGCCGCCTGCCGCCGCAGCGCACGCTCGAGCTCTCACGCATGGCCGAGAGCATCAACCGCATGGCGGCCGACCTGGCGCTGCGTGTGCAGCAGGTGCAGACCAGCGAGCACCGGCTGCGCACGCTGATCGACGCGGCGCCCGAGGCCGTGCTGAGCGTGGCCGCCGACGGCCGCATCACGCAGTTCAATGCCGCGGCCGAGCGCCTCTTCGGCTGGTCTGCCGCCGAGATGCTGGGCCAGCCGCTGGACCGCCTGCTCCCGCCCGATGTGCGCCAGGGCCATGCGGCCCTGGTGGCACTGGGCACGCAGGACGGCGCGGGCGTGCGCACCATGGGTGCCGACCGCCGCGTGCGCGGCCTGTGCCGCGACGGCCGCTACATCGATCTGAACGTCTCGCTCTCGCGCGTCCAGGTGGACGGCATGTGGCACTCCACCGCGGTGATCCGTGACATCACCGAACGCCTGGCCGCCGAGGCCGAGCTCTCGCGCTACCGCCACCAGCTGGAAGACCTGGTGCAGGAGCGCACCCAGGCGCTGGAGCGCTCACGCGACGAGGCCGAGGCCGCCACCCGCTCGAAGAGCGAATTCCTGGCCAACATGAGCCATGAGATCCGCACGCCGATGAACGCCATCATCGGTCTGGCCTACCTGGCGCGGCGTGACGCCCAACCGCAGCAGGCCGCCCACCTCGACCGCATCGGCACCGCGGCGCGGCATCTGCTGGCCATCCTCAATGACATCCTCGACTTCTCCAAGATCGAGGCCGGCAAGCTCACGCTCGCCTCGCGCGATTTCGATGTCGATGACATGGTGGACCAGGCCAGCCAGCTGGTCTGCGAACGCGCCATGGCCAAGGGTGTGGAAGTGGTGCAGCGCCTCGATCCCACGCTGCCCAGCCACCTGCGCGGCGACGACCTGCGCCTGGGCCAGGTGCTGGTCAACCTGATCGGCAATGCGATCAAGTTCACCGAGCGCGGCCATGTGCGCGTGAACCTCTCGCGCCTGCAGTCGGCCGACGGCCGACCGCTGGTGCGCTTCGAGGTGCGCGACACCGGCATCGGCATGGACGACGCGCAGCAGCAGCGCGTCTTCCAACCCTTCGAGCAGGCCGACGGCTCCACCACTCGGCGCTTCGGCGGCACCGGGCTGGGCCTGTCGATCAGCCGCCGGCTGGTCGAGATGATGGGGGGTACGCTGCGCGTGGAAAGCCGCCCGGGCCAGGGCAGCCGCTTCTGGTTCGACCTGCCGCTGGAGCCGGCGCTGTCGCCGCAGCCCGGCCGCCGCGCGGTGGCCCGCTTCATGGGCACCCGGGCGCTGGTGGTGGACGACCTGGAAGATGCCCGCCTGGCCCTGGTCGAGATGCTCGAGATGCTGGGCCTGCGCGCCGATGCGGTGGCCGGCGGCGAGCAGGCCCTGAAGCGCCTGGCCTCGGCCGAGACCGAGGGCGACCCCTACGAGCTCTGCGTGCTGGACTGGCGCATGCCGGTGATGGACGGCGTCGAGACGGCGCGCCAGATCCGCGCGCTGCCGCTGCGCCAGCAGCCGGCCTTCCTGATGATCTCGGCCATGGGGGGGCAGGTGCCGCGCGATACCCTGGGCGCGGTGGGCTTCGCCGCGGTGCTGGTCAAGCCGGTCTCGCCGTCGCAGCTGCACGATGCGCTGACGCGCGCGCTGCGCCGAGACCAGCGCGAGGCCGTGGCGCCGCAGGATCCGCCCTGGCAGGCCAGTGCCCATGCGCGCGTGCTGCTGGTCGAGGACAACCCGCTCAACCGCGAGGTCAGCGCGCAGCTGCTCGAAACCCTGGGCCTGAACCCCGACCTGGCCCACGATGGCCAGATGGCGATCGAGCTGGCCAGCCAGGCCGCCTACGACCTGATCCTGATGGACGTGCAGATGCCCCAGGTCGACGGCCTGGAGGCCACGCGCCGCATCCGCCAGTTGCCGGGCCATGCGCGCACGCCGATCGTGGCGATGACCGCCAATGCCTTCCCCGAGGACCGCGAGCGCTGCCGTGTCGCCGGCATGGACGACTTCATCGCCAAGCCGGTCGAGCCCGAGGCCCTGGGTGCGCTGCTGCGCCGCTGGCTGCCCGCGCCGCCGCCGCCTGCCGCGGCACCCAGCGCCTGGCGCGGGCCCACCATTGAGGGTCTGGATCTGGACCTGGCCTTGCGCCGACTGGCTGGCCAGGGCGCGCTGCTGTCGCGCCTGCTTGAGGTCTATGCCGACCACCACGCCGACGACGGCACCCGCCTGCTGGCCGCCTGGCGCGAGGGCCGGCTGGACCTGCTGGGCCAGGACCTGCACAGCCTGCGCGGCGCGCTGGGCAACCTGGGCGCTGAAACGCTGATGGAGCAGATCGGTCGCCTCGAATCCGAGCTGGCGCGCGGCGTGCCGCCGCCCGAGCCCGAGATGCGCGCGCTGGCCACTGCGCTGGACGCGCTGGTGGGCCATATCCGCGCCGCGCTGGCGCAGCGCTGAGCAGCACGCCGGGCCAGGCGCGAGCCCGGTTCAGGCCCGGCCGGAGCGGCGGCTGCGCGGCTGCAGCCTGTCCAGCTCGGCCAGCTGCTGGCGCAGCAGCAGCAGCAGCGTGCGGGCGTGCTCGACCGGCAGGCTCAGCACCGTGGACGGCGATTCGTCGTCGCGCAGTTGGCGGGTCTGCACCAGCGCGTCCACGCTGACCTCAATCAAGCCGTGGGCGTGGCGCATGGCTTTGAGGCGCTGGATTTCGATGTCATAGGGTTTCACAGGGACAGACTCCGGGCGGCGAGGCCCGCATTGTCGGCTGCTTCAGCCGGCCACGACCGGGACCTTGACAGCGCGCTGAGAACGAAAGGCGCTCAGGGGCACGCGCGGCCGGCCCTGGGCGAGACCGATCTCGGCGTCGTCCAGGTAGCAGCCCGGGTCCTCGGCCCAGGGGTCGCCGGTCAGTTGCTGGGCGCGCACGCGGGTGTTGCCGCCGCAGATCGCCAGGTGCTGGCAGTCGGCGCAGCGGCCGCCCACCGGGCGGGGCTGCTGCTTCAGGCCGGCCATCAACGGGTCGGTGGTGTCGGGCCAGAGGGCGCTGAAGGGGCGCTGGCGCACATTGCCCAGCGGGTGGTGCCACCACATGGTGTCGGGGTGGACCTCGCCCAGGTTGTCGATGTTGGCCACGTGCAGGCCCGAGGCATTGCCGCCCCAGGCTTGCAGGCGCTGGCGCAGCGCGTCGCCGAAGCGCGCCGCCAGGTCAGGCCGGCGGCGCTGCAGCCACAGCAGCAGCCAGGGGCCGTCGGCGTCGTTGTTGCCGGTGACGTACTCCTCGTCCAGACCGCGCTGGGCGGCGTCCCAGGCGCGGTCGAACAAGGTGTCGAGTGCGGCGCGGGTGGCGGCGAACTGGGCGTCCTTGGCGCGGTGGAGGTTGCCCCGGCCGGCGTAGTTCAGGTGCGAGAAGTAGAACTTGGGCGCCCCTTCGGCGCGCATCAGGTCCAGCAGCGGCTCGAAGTCGTGTGCGTTGGGGGCGGTCAGCGTGTAGCGCAGACCCACCTTCACGCCGCGGGCGAGCAGGTGCCGCACGGCGGCCAGGCTGCGCTCGAAGGCGCCGTCCAGGCGGCGGAAGCGGTCATGCGTGGCGCGCAGGCCGTCCAGGCTGATGCCCACGTAGTGAAAGCCGGTGGCAGCGATGCGCTCGGCCAGCGGTTCGTCGATCAGCGTGCCGTTGGTCGACAGGCCGGTGTAAAAGCCCATGCCGATGGCGCGCTCGGCGATGGGGAACAGATCGGGCCGCAGCAGCGGCTCGCCGCCGCTGAGGATCAGCACCGGCACGCCGAAGGCCTTC
The DNA here is from genome assembly GCF_018069755.1 of Ideonella aquatica. Taxonomy (GTDB): domain Bacteria; phylum Pseudomonadota; class Gammaproteobacteria; order Burkholderiales; family Burkholderiaceae_C; genus Ideonella; species Ideonella aquatica. Next base: position 43,805 of record NZ_JAGQDE010000012.1, read on the forward strand.
AGGTCGTCCATCACGGTGAAGACCTCGCCGGTGTCCAGCTCACCCGCGTAGTCGTGGTCGGCCGACAGGGCGTAGCAGTGCTGGCAGGTCAGGTTGCAGCGGCGGATCAGGTTCCAGATGACCACCGGTCCGGGTGGCTCACCGCGGCGTCGGGTGCTTGGATACTGGCCACGGCGCTCAGCCTCGGCCAGCTCACGCAGGTAGTGGGAGACACGGAACATGGCTCAGTCCTTCAATCGCAGCCCGGTCTTCTTCAGGATGGCCGAGCTGTAGAGGATGTCGTGGGCGCGGCACGCGGGACCGAGCAGCGTTGCGATGCGGTCGGCCTGCTGCTGGACTTCGGCGCGGTGGCGGCCGTGCAGCATGGCGAACAGGTTGTAGGGCCAGGCGCTGCCGTGGCGCGGGCGGCGGTAGCAGTGGCTGACGCCCTCCAGCGTGGCCACCTGCTCGCCCAGCGCATCGACCTGCGCGTCGTCCACATCCCACACGCTCATGCCGTTGGCGGTGAAGCCCAGGCGGTAGTGGTTGGGGACGGCGCCGATGCGGCGCACCAGGCCCTCGGCCTGCATGGCGGCCAGGCGCTGGCGCACGGTCTCGCCGGGCACGCCCAGCATCGCGCCCAGGGCCTCGTAGGGGCGGCTGACCAAGGGCAGCCCGCCCTGGGTGGCGGCGATCAGCTCGCGGTCGAACTCAGTGAGGGGCATCGTGCAGCTCCGGCGCCAGCAGCGGCAGGCGCAACTCCACCCGGTACTCGCGCTCCTTGGGGAAGGCCATGACCGGCAGGCCGGCGGCGGCCTCGATGCGGGCGATCACCGCGGGCACCGCGTCCTCGGTCTCGGTGGCGATGACGAACCACATGTTCAGCGCATGGTCGCGGCGGTAGTTGTGCGCCACCTCGGGCAGCGCATTGACCCGGGCCGCCACCGCGTCGAAGCGTTCCTCGGGCACCGCCATCGCGGCCAGCACGAAGCGGCCGCCGGCGCGCTCGATCTGGAACAGCGGTCCGAAGCGGGTGAGCTCGCCGTGCGACAGCAGGTGGCGCAGGCGCTCGATCACGGTGTCTTCGGTCCAGCCCAGCTGGCGCGCCACCTCCAGGAAGGGGCGGTCACTGAGCGGAAAGCCGCCGTGCAGGTGGCTGATCAGGCGCAGCTCATCCGGCGTGGGCATGGTCGGTCTCCATCACGGGCAGGTCACGGAAGCGGCGGGCACCGGTCTGCTTGTAGCGCCGCCACGAGAACAGCACCTGCTGCGACAGGCCATCCAGGCCCGCGGCAGCGGTGGCGCTGGCGAGCACGGCGCGCACGCTGTCGCGATCGCGGCCATGCACCATGCCGTAGAGGTTGTAGGGCCAGCCGCCGGCGCGCTCGCGGCGGTAGCACAGCGTGATGCCGGGCTGCGCGGCCAGGCGCGGGCCCAGGACATCGACCTGGGTGTCGGGCACATCGAACACGGCCATCGCGTTGTGGGTGAATCCGAACTCGTGGTGCCGCACGATCAGCCCGAAGCGGCGCAGCGTGCCCTGGTCCAGCCAGCGCGCCAGCACCTGCAGCACGCGCTCGGTGCGCCAGCCCAGCGCCTGGGCCCAGGCGTTGAAGGGACGCTCGATCAGCGGCAGGCCGTCCTCGACCAGCGCGGCCAGGGCGCGATCATGATCGGCCACGGCGGGCGCGCGCAGGCGCCGCTCGCCTGGGGCGGTGCCGGCGGTGGAGCGGCGCAGGTCAAAGCCCAGGTCGATCCGGTAGGGGCGGCGCAGCGGCAGGCGCAGCGCGGGCAGGCTGGTGGCCGCCTCCAGGGCCTGCATGCTGCGCTCCACGGCCGCGGCGTCCACCCCGGTCATCACGAACCACAGGTTGTGGGCGTGCTCGCGGGCGTAGTTGTGGTTGACACCGGGGTGCGCCGACACGATGGCGGCCACTGCGTCCAGCCGTGCCTCGGGCACGGCCATCGCGGCCAGCAGCGCGGCGCCACCGGCGCTGGCGGCAAAGACGCCACCGACCCGGCTGAGCTGGCCTGCCTGCTGCGCACTGCGCAACTCGGCCAGCAGTGCCGGCACGCTGCAGCCATGCACCGTGGCCAGCGTGTCGAACGGGCGCTCGGTCAGCGGCAGGCCGCGCTGCCAGGCGTTGAGCAGGGAGAGTCGGTCCATTCAGAACCCCAGGCGCGCAGCGCGCGCAGTGAAGAAGATGCCGCTGGGGGCGTCCACCTCCAGCTGCGCCAGCGTCTGCAGGTGGCGGGTGTCGATGACGCTGACGCGGTTCGCATCGCGGCTGCTGATCCAGACGGCCTCGCCGCGCGGCGTGAACTCCATGTGCAGCACCGCCTGGCCGGGCTGGAGCGTGGCCACCACGCGCTGCGTGGGGGTGTCGATCACCTGCACGCGGTCGTAGTCGGGCACCGCGAAGTTCACCCACACCTGGCGGCCGTCGGGCCGGGCCATCACGAACACCGGCTGTCCGGCCACCGGGATGCGGCCCGCCTCCTGCCAGGTGGCGGTGTCGACCACCAGCACTTCGTGGCGGCCGATGGCCGGCAGGTAGGCGTGGCGGCCGGCCACGGCCCAGCCGCGCAGGTGCGGCATCTTGTAGACCGGCAGCGGCTGCTGACCGCGGCCGTAGCCGTTCAGGATGCGCTGCGCGCGCGGGGTGTCGGCCCACAGGTCGACCATCGCCAGGCCGTCCTCGCCGAACAGACCGGCGATGTAGTGGCGGCCATCGGGTGTGACCAGCGCGTCGTAGGGCTGGCGGCCGATGCCGGGCAGCCGGGTCGTCACCGGGTGCGCGGCGTCGCTGCAGTCGGTGATCCAGATCGCGTCGGCGTCGAACAGGCTGTAGGCGAAGCGTCGGCCCGGCAGGTCGACCAGGCCCACCACGCGCGAGCGCTGGCCCGGCGCGAACTCGGCCGGCACATCGGCCAGCAGCGCCAAGGTGCGGGCGTCGAAGACCTTGATGCCGCCGGGCGTGTAGTTCTGTGCGGCCACCAGCCTGCCGTCGGCACTGATCGCGCCACCGATCGAGTTACCGGCCTGCATCACGCGCTGCACGATGCGCTGGGTCAGCAGGTCGACCATCGTCAACCCGCCGTCGCGGCCGAAGACATAGGCCAGCCGGCCATCGCGCGAGAACACCACCGAGGCGTGCGACAGATCGCCCAGGCCGCCCACCTCGCCGATGATCCGGCGCTCGCTGGTGTCGATGAGGGACAGCGCACCACGCGCGCGCTGCACGATCACGCCGAGGTCGCCGCTGCCGCGCAGCGCGGGGGTGGCGCAGGCGGCCAGCAGGGGCAGCAGGCCAGCGGCCAGCAGGGTGTCACGGCGGCGCATCATCGCGGGGCCTTCGCTTCTTCAGGAAAACCGGCCGCCAGACGCTGGGCGATCCAGCGCGCCTCGGGCTCGCTGAGCATCGCCCGCCAGGGCGGCATCGGAGTGCCGGGACGACCGTGGACGATCGTCGCGACCATGGATTCAAGTGGCTTGTCGGCCAGCGCGGCGGGCGTGAGTGCCGGGCCCAGTCCGCCAGTCAGCCGCATGCCATGGCAGGCGCCGCAGTCCTGCCGCACCATGCGCACCAGCTGCTGCTGACGCTGCGGTGCGGGCTCGGCCGCCGCCGCCAAAGGCAGCAGCGCGAGCAGCAGGACGGCGGCGCGGCCCACGCTCAGCCCTTGAGGATCTGCTCGACGGCGGCCCTGAGGTCGGCGTCGTTGATCTTGTCGGGCCCGTTGGGCGACATCGGGATCGGCCCGAAGCTGCCGGCGCCGCCCTTGCGGACCTTGTCCATCAGCCGGGCCACCACGTCCTGACCCTTGTACTTGGCGGCGATGTCCTTGAAGGACGGGCCGACCAGCTTCTTGTCCTTGGCGTGGCAGGCCATGCAGCCGGCCTTGTTCAGCGCCTCGTCGGCGTTGGCCATGGCGCCGGTGGCGCCCACCGCCAGCGCGGCGGCGATCAGCAGGGTTCTCATGGTGTCCTCCGCGGCTCAGTAGATGTCGTGCTGGGTGTTGTTGACGTTGAAGTGGCCCGTTGGCGTGATCAGACGCGGGTCCTTGATCACGGCCTTGAGCTTCAGCGTCTTGTCGTCCACCACCACCAGCGCGCTTTGCTTGTTCTTGGCGCTCCACACCGAGAACCAGACCTCGTCGCCCGCCTTGTTGTACTCAGGCTGGACCACGCGCTTGGCGCCGTCATCCGTCAACCCGGCCCACTCGGCGATCGGCAGCACGGTGAAGCCCTTGGCCAGGTTCTTCACGTCGTACACCGCCACCGACTGCGACAGCTTGGGATCCGGGTTGAGCGGCGTGTCCACGTACAGGTGGGTCGACTTGGGGTGGCTCTTGATGAACAGCGAGCCGCCGCCCTGGCCCTTGACGGTCTCGACCACCTTCCAGGCCTGCTGGGGATGGCCCTTGGGGTCGGTGCCGATCAGCGAGATGGTCTCGTCGCCCAGGTGGCTGGTGGCCCAGACCGGCCCGAACTGCGGGTGCGTGAAGTTGGCACCACGACCCGGGTGCGGGATCTTGCCCACGTCGATCAGCGCCGAGAGCTTGCCTTCCTTCAGGTCGATGGCGGCGATCTTGTTGGATTGGTTGGCCGCCACCATGAAATACCGGTGCGTGCTGTCCAGGCCGCCGTCGTGCAGGAAGCGGGCGGTCTCGATCTCAGTGGTCTTCAGCGCCTTGAGGTCGGAGTAGTCGACCAGCAGCGTCTTGCCCGTCTCCTTGACGTTGACGACGAACTCGGGCTTGAAGTGGCTGGCCACGATCGAGGCCACGCGCGGCTCGGGGTGGTACTCCTGCTTGTCCACCGTCATGCCTCGGGTGCCGACGATCTTCAGCGGCTCCAGCGTGTCGCCCTTCATGATGGTGTACTGCGGCGGCCAGTAGCTGCCGGCAATCGCCAGCTTGTCCTCGAAGCCCTTGAACTTGCTGGTGTCCACCGAGCGGGCCTCCAGGCCCACGCGGATCTCGGCCACGTTGTCGGGCTTGGGCATCCACAGGTCGATCATGTTGATCTTGGCGTCGCGGCCGATCACGAACAGGTAGCGGCCCGAGGCCGACAGGCGGCTGATGTGCACCGCGTAGCCGGTCTTGACGATGTTGATGATCTGCTTGGTGTCGCCGTCGATCAGCGCCACCTCGCCGGTGTCGCGCAGCGTGGTGGAGAAGATGTTGGCGATGTTGTAGTCGTTCATCTTCTTCGTCGGCCGCTGCTCGGGCGGGACGATGAGCTTCCAGGACTTCTTCATGTCCTCCATGCTCCACTCGGGCGGCTGCGGAGGATCCTGCTGGATATAGCGCGCCATCAGGTCGACGGTCTTCTCGTCGAAGTCGCCGCTGGTCTGCCAGTTGGGCATGCCGGCGGGCGAGCCGTAGGCGATGAAGATCTTCAGGTAATCGGTGCCCTTGCCCAGCGTGATGTCCGGCGTCAGCGGCTTGCCGGTGGCGCCCTTGCGCAGCACGCCGTGGCAGCCGGCGCAGCGCTCGAAGTAGATCTGGCGGGCCTTGTCGAACTCGGCCTGCGTCATCTGCGGCGCTTTCGGGTTCGAGCTCTGGTACATCGGCTCGCTGGCCAGCGGCGAGCCGCCCGCCTGGTAGTTCATCTCGGGCTGGGTGACGGCCTTCTTGTCCTGCGCCAGGGCGCCGGTGGCCAGCAGCGTCGCGAGGGTCATCGCGGTGAGCCGGGCAATCGTCGGAGCGTTCATGGTGTGTCTTCGTTCCTCGAGGAGCAGCGCGTGGGTCGGCCCGTGCACGGTGCAGGGGGCGGGCTCGCCGGGCGGCTGTCCATCGTCGAAGCAGCGAGCGTGGGCATGGTCCCGCCGCCGGGTCGGGGGTGTCCTTGAACTGGTTCAAGGACGGCACCGACCACCGCTCGCGAAGATGCGTCCATGCCCAGAGACCTTGACCATCCACCGCGCCGCCCTGGCACGGTCACGCTGCTCGGCGCCGGTCCGGGCGATCCTGAACTGCTGACGGTGAAGGCCGTCAAGGCGCTGCAGTGCGCCCGCCTGGTGCTGTACGACCACCTGGTCGGCGACGAGGTGCTGGCCCTGCTGCCGCCGGGCTGCGAGCAGCACTATGTGGGCAAGGAGGCGGCGCGCCACGCCTTGCCGCAACGCGAGATCACCGCGCTGCTGGTGCGTCTGGCCCATGAGGGCCGCGATGTGCTGCGCCTCAAGGGCGGCGACGGCTACATCTTCGGCCGGGGTGGCGAGGAGGCCGAGGCGCTGGCCATTGCCGGCGTGCCCTTCCAGGTGATTCCGGGCCTGACGGCGGCGCAGGGCGCGGCCGCCACGGCGGGCATTCCGCTGACCCACCGCGACCACGGCCGCGCCCTGGTGCTGGCCACCGGCCATGGCCGTGAGGGCCAGCCGCTGGACCTGGACTGGTCGCTGCTGGCGCGGCCGCAGCAGACCAGCGTCATCTACATGGGCGTGGCCCATCTGCCGGCGATCTGCGCCGGCCTGGTGGCGCACGGCCTGTCGGCTGACACGCCCGCGGCGCTGGTCGAGCGCGCCACGCTGCCCGGCCAGCGCTGTGTGGAGGGCACGCTGGCCACGCTGCCGGCGCTGGCCGCTGACGCGGGCATTCAGCCCCCGGCGCTGATCTTTGTGGGTGAGGTGGTGCGGCTGCGGGCGCTGCTGGCACCGGCGATGGCCGTGGTGGCACCATCGGGGCTGTGATGCCCGAACGCCACCCTTGATGACCGATGCCCACGATGCCCCGGCCCTGGCCGAACTGTGTGACGCACTGATCCACAGCCGCCAGCACATCGGCCCCAAGCGCCTGGTCGCGCCGGGTCCGGACGAGGCCACGCTGCGCGTGCTGCTGGCGGCCGCGGCCGCGGCGCCCGATCACCAGCAGCTGCGGCCGTGGCGCTTCCATGTGCTGGGCCCGCAGGCGCGGGCGCGGCTGGGCGAGGCCTTTGCGCAGGCGCTGCGGGAGCGCGACCCCGTGGCCACTGAAAGCCAGCTTGCCGATGCGCGCGACAAGGCACTGCGCGGCCCGGTGCTGCTGCTGGCGGTGGCCGATCTGCGCGCCGACGAGCCCGGCGTGGCCGAGGCCGAACGACTGGTGTCACTGGGCGCAGCGATCCAGAACCTGCTGCTGGCCGCGCAGGCGCGCGGCTGGGGCAGCGGGCTGACCAGCGGCCGCGCAATGCGCTCGACCGCTCTGCGCCAGGCCTTCGGGCTGCGGGACGGCGAACACGCGGTGTGCTGCATCACGCTGGGCACCGTGAGCCGCGCCAAGGCGGCGCGGCTGCGGCCCACGGTGGACGAGATCGCGCGCTGGGATCCCTGATCAGTGCCTGTCGGCCTCGGCCGAAGGCGCCTCGTAGGGGCTGTGCAGGTCGACCACCTTCTTCGCCCGCTTGCGGGTGCGGATGTTGAGCATCTCCACGCCCAGCGAGAAGGCCATCGCGAAGTAGACATAGCCCTTGGGCACATGGTGGTCGAAGCCCTCGGCGATCAGCACCACGCCCACCACCACCAGGAAGGACAGCGCCAGCATCTTGATGGTGGGATGGTCCGAGACGAAGCGGCCGATCGGCGTGGCGAACAGCATCATCAGGCCCACCGAGGCGATCACCGCGGCGATCATGATGCGCACGTCGTCGACCATGCCCACGGCGGTGATGATCGAGTCCAGCGAGAACACCAGGTCGATCAGCATGATCTGCAGCAGCACCGCCGCAAAGGTGGTCTTGACGGCGGCGGCGGCGTGGCCTTCCTCGCCCTCGAGCGAGCCGTGGATCTCGGTGGTGCTTTTCCAGACCAGGAACAGGCCGCCCAGGATCAGGATCAGGTCGCGGCCGGAGATCGCCTGGCCCAGCACCGTGAACAGCGGCTGCACCAGGCCGACGATCCAGGCCAGCACCAGCAGCAGGCCGATGCGCATGAACATGGCCATGAACAGGCCCAGGCGGCGAGCAAACTCGCGCCGCTCGGGGGGCAGCTTGTCGACCAGGATCGAGATGAAGATGATGTTGTCGATGCCCAGCACCAGCTCCAGCGCAGTGAGGGTGGCGAAGGCGATCCAGGCTTCGGGGCTTGTCAGCAGTTCCATGCGGGTGGGTCCGTCGGTGGGGGGCGCGATGATAGGTGGCCGGGCTGCCGCCCTGCGGCCATCAGGGACAAGCCGGTCAGAGGGGCACCAGCGTGGCGCCCTCGCGCAGCACGCCGCCGCTGAGGATACGGTAGCTGTCCATGTCGAAGCCCGGCGCGCTGCGGTCCAGCGCGCGGGCGGCCGTCAGCGTGTCGGCGCTGCCCAGGTAGCACCAGTGGCGCAGCACATGCACCTGCTGCCAGCCGGTCTCGTCGCACTCGATCAGACCCACCGCGCCGGGGTGCGGCCACACCAGCAGGCGCAGCGCGGCCAGCGCGGCATGCAGGCGCGCGTCATGCTCGGCGGGCGCTTCGTGGCCGGCACAGACGCCGCCGCAGCGGGCGATGCGGGCACGAAAGCAGGCGCCGCTGCCGCGCCAGGGGCGCTCCAGGCCCAGGCGTTGCAGGCACAGGTGGTGCTCGTCGGCCAGCGAGCGCAGGGCCTGCTGGGCCGCGTGGCGGCTGGCGAACAGGCCGTGGAGGTGCGGCGTGGTGGCGAAGTCCACCCGCGTGGTGTCGACCAGTTCGGGGCGCTCGGCCCCGTCGACCAGACGCCAGGCGTGCAGGTGGCGCAGCCGGCGCAGGCGCTGGTTGTGCAGCGGCTGCAGCTGCTTGACCAGAGCGGCCTCCAGCAGCAGCGCGCCCACCTCGCCGGGCGTGCGGCGGTGCTCGATGAGCAGGCTCTGCGCCACCCAGCGCGCGCTGTCGGGATCGCGCAGGTGCGACAGCACGCGGCTGCGCAGGTGGATGCTCTTGCCGATGTACAGCGGCAGCGTGGCCGAGCGGCCCCAGAACAGGTAGACGCCGGGGGCCTCCGGCAAGGCCTCGGCCTGGGAACGCAGGGCGTCGGCCTGGGCCCGCGGGCCCTCAGCCACGGCGCGCGCGGCGCTTGAGCCAGCGCATCAGCGCGCCCAGCAGCGGCAGTTGCTCGTACAGCTCCTCGGCGGCGTCCCAGTAGTCGCGGTGCAGCGTCACGCGGCCCTCGGCGTCAAAGCGCAGGTGGGTGGCGCCACGGATGCGGCGTTCGGTGTGCTCACCGGGCAGCGTGAACAGGAAGTCCCAGGTCAGGAAGGCCTGCTCGCCGCCATCCACCCGCTCGGTCACCACGAAGCGCGGGCCCTGCAGGCGGCGGAACATGTGCTCGAACACCGCCTCGATCGCGGCAATGCCCTGCACCTCGTTGAACGGGTCCTTGAAGCGGGCGTCGGCGGCGTAGAGCTGCGGCAGCCGCGCCAGGTCGGCGGGCTGCAACTGCTCGTAGAACATGACCAGGTCGTCCAGCGGGCTCATGGGGGACTCAGCGGCGGGTCAGCCGGCGCACCAGCGGAAAGTACCAGGCGTAGGGCAGGCAGCGCAGCAGGTCCAGCCACCATGTGAAGCGGCGCGGGAAGTCGATCATGAAGCGCCCGCGCGCCCAGCCGGCCAGCATGGCCTGGGCGGCCTGTCCGGGCGTGATGACGGCCGGCATGCGGAAGTCGTTGACCGCGGTCATCGGGGTCTCGACGAAGCCGGGCGTCACCACGCTGATGCCCACGCCCAAGGGGGCCATTTCCAGGTGCAGCGCCTCGCCGAAGTGGGTGAGGGCGGCCTTGGTGGTGCCGTAGGCCAGTGCGTTGGGCAGGCCGCGGTGCCCGGCCACGCTGCTGACCAGGCTGAGGTGGCCATGGCCGCGGGCGCGCATCGGCCGCAGCACCGCCAGCGACAGCGCCACGGCGGCGTCCAGGTTGACGGCGCGGTGCTGTTCCCAGCCGCGCAGGCTCAGCTCCCTGGCCCCACCGGGCTCGTAGTGGCCGGCGCAGTAGCAGACCAGGTCGGGCGGGTGGGACGAGAACAGGCGCTCCACCGTGGCCGCCAGCGCGGTGGCGTCGGTCACGTCCAGCGCGATCGGCCGCAGGCCGGGGTGCTGGCGCCCCAGCGCCTGCAGCGCCTCCAGCCGGCGCGCCGACACCGTCACGCGCGCCCCGCGTTCATGCAGCGCGGCTGCCAGCGCGGCGCCGATGCCGCTGCTAGCGCCGACGATCCAGACGTGGCGATCGCGCCAGTCGGCCAAGGGAGGATTGAGGCTCATGGAGATCGGGTGAACGAGATCAGCACCTCGCCGAGTGTCACCCCCCATTTGCTCATCACCGCGCGGTTGAGCAGCACGCGCTCATCGACCAGCCACATCCAGTCGTCAAACTGCACCTCCCACTCGCGGCCGTCGATCGGCAGGCGCAGCGTGTAGCGCCAGTTCAGCGCGTTGCCGGCGGCCTCGCCGCTGGCCAGGCCCACCACGTCGTCGGCCTGGCCCTGCCAGCGGCCATTGCCCAGGTGCTTCAGGCGCCAGACGCGGCGCTGGGTGCTGCCGTCCGAGTAGCTGAAGCGCTCATCGAGCTCGCCTTCCTCGCCCTGCCAGCGGCCGTCGATCTGCACCGTGAAGCGCTTGACGACGCGGCCGAAGCGGTCCTGGAACACGCCGTGGGCCATCACGCGGCCGGCGAAGTACTGCTTCAGGTCCAGCAGTGGCCGCTCGTTGGCCAGGTCAGCGATCGACGGGCTGGCGCAGCCCGCCAGCTGGGTCAGCCCGGCTGCGGTGGCAGCCAGCATCAGGTGACGGCGTTTCATGCCAGATCCTCCGGGTGGGCGGCCCACTGCCGCCACAGCAGCAGCGCGGCCAGGGCCTTGAGCACACAGGGTAGCAGCGCGTAGACCGCGGCCAGCCAGGCCAGCGCGGCCGGGTCGCGCTGGCCCGGCTGGTAGCCCAGCGCGGCCAGCAGCGGCAGCACCGCGCCGGCCGCCAGGGCCAGGTTGAGCTTGGTGACCACCTGCCACCAGCCGACATAGGCGCCGTCGTGCTGGCCGCGGTCACCGGCGCGGCCGATCACGCCCGACAGCAGCGCGCCGGGCAGGGCCAGATCAGCGCCCAGCGCCGCCCCAGCGGCCAGGCACACGACCAGAAACCAGGGCGCGTCGCCGGCATCCAGCGCCGCCGCGCCGATAAAGGCCACGATCGACAAGCCCATGCCAGCCAGCCAGGCGCGCGCCAGGCCCCAGCGCGCCACGCCGCGCAGCCACAGCGGCAGCGCGGCGGCGGCGGCGCCGAAGTAGGCCGCCAGCAGCAGCCCCGGCCAGGGCGCGGCGGCCTGCAGCCGGTCTGCGATGTAGAACAGCACCAGCGTGGCCGGGATCGCGCTGGCGATGCCGTTGAGCGCGAACACCGCCAGCAGGCGGCGGAAGGCGGCCTGCTGCCAGGGGCGGCGCCAGTCGCCGGCATCGGTGGCGGCCACGTCGAGCGGGCGCGGTGCGCGGGTCCAGGCCAGCCAGCCCAGCGCCAGCAGCACGGCGCACAGCGCCAGCGAGGCACCGTAGCCGGCCAGCTCCGGTGTGACCGACGCGGCCAGCACGCCGGCCAGGCCCAGGCCCTCGCGCCAGGCGACGATGCGGCCGCGCTGCAGCGCATTGCCACCCAGCCGCGCGCCCCAGCCCTGGTGGGCGATGGCCAAGGCGCTGGCGCTGCCGCAGGCCAGCAGCAAGGTCAGGGCGGCGCCTGGCCACTGCAGCGCAGCGGGCCAGGGCGGAAAGAAGAGCAGCCACAGCGTGAGGGCCATCACCAGCGCGGCGCCCGCGCCAAAGGCCAGCACGTGGCCGGGCGAGCGCGCATGCAGGCGGTCGACCCAGCGGCCCAGCAGCGGATCGATCAGCGCATCGGCCAGGCGCGAGGCCAGCAGCAGCGTGCCCAGCGCGGCCAGCGGCCAGCCCAGGGTCTGCGCGTAGTGGTGCGGCAGGTGCACATACAGCGGCACGCTGGCAAAGGCCACCGGTGCGCCCAGCAGCCCGTAGCGCCAGCCGGCGCCGGCATCGGCCGCGGTGTTCATCCGGCCTCGGCGAAGGGGCCCAGCAGCGCGCGGCGCAAGGCGGGCTCGGAGGTGCGCGGCGACAGCCAGATGCCGAAGAACAGCTTCGAGAAGCGCGCATCGCGCAGCAGGCCCAGCGAGCGACCATCGCTGCGCAGGAACTCGGCGCCCTCGCCCGGCCGGTGCAGGCCGCTGAGCGATTCGCCGGCGCGCACATCGGGCAGCAGCGCATTGAGCTGGCTCTCCCAGCGCGCCGCCTGGGCGTCGTCGAAGCTCTCCTGGCGGCGCATCTCGGTCAGCGAGCGGCGGGCGATGTCGGCGCCGCTGAAGGCGCGCCGGTAGGCCAGCTCCAGCGCCAGCGGCCGGGCGGCAAAGTCGGCGGCCTTGAAGTCGGGCGCCACCCACAGCCGCGCCACATAGACCTCGAAGCCCCAGACCTTGAACAGCGATTCGCCGGCCGGCTGCAGGCCGGCCTGGCGCGCGCTGGGTTCGTGGCCGTGGGCGGCCAGCGGGGCCAGGGCAGCGGCCAGCAGCGTGCGGCGGCGCATGGCTCAGTCGTCGTGCGCCAGCGTGACGTGCAGCACGTCGATGTCGCCCTGGGTGAAGCCGGCCTCGCAGTAGGCGAGGTAGAACTCCCAGGTGCGCTGGAAGCGCTCGTCGAAGCCCAGGCCGGCGGCCTCGGCGCGCCTGGCCAGGAAGCGCTCGCGCCACAGCGCGCAGGTGCGGGCGTAGTCGGGGCCGAAGGCCATCGCGTCGACCACCTTCAGGCCGGCCGCAGCGGCTTCGCGGCGGATGGCTTCGGGGCTGGGCAGGCAGCCGCCGGGGAAGATGTACTGCTGGATGAAGTCGGTGCCCTGCAGGTAGCGCTCGAACAACTCGTCGCGGATCACGATGCTTTGCAGGCAGACCCGGCCGCCCGGCGCCAGCAGCTTCTTCAGGCTGCGGAAGTAGGTGGGCCACCATTCGCGGCCCACGGCCTCGATCATCTCGACCGAGCAGATCGCGTCGTACGGGCCGTCGGCAATGTCGCGGTAGTCCTGCAGACGCAGGTCGGCCTGCAGACCGGCCTTGGCCAGGCGCTCGCGTGCCCAGGCCAACTGCTCGGTGGACAGCGTCACGCCGGTGAGCTGCGCCCCGGCGCTGGCGGCCGCTTCGGCCAGCGCGCCCCAGCCGCAGCCGATCTCCAGCACGCGCGAGCCGGGCTGCACGCGGGCCTGCTGCAGCACGCGCTGGACCTTGGCGTGCTGGGCCTCGGGCAGCTTGCGCTGGGCGTCGCCGGCAAACCAGGCGGACGAATAGTTCATCGTCTCGTCCAGCCACAGGCGGTAGAAGTCGTTGCCCAGGTCGTAGTGGGCATGGATGTTCTTGCGGCTGTTGGCGCGGGTGTTGCGGCGCATCAGGTGGCGCAGGCGGTAGGCCAGCCGACCCCACCAGCGGCCGAAGATCGCCTCGTCGAGCACCGGCCGGTTGGCGGCCAGCACGCGCAGCAGCACGGGCAGATCGGGCGTGCTCCAGCGGCCGTCGATCCAGGCCTCGGCAAAGCCGATGTCGCCGGACTTCAGCGCGGCCGAGAACGGTGTCCAGTCATGCAGGTGCAACTGGGCGTGCAGCGGCGCGTCATGCGCGCCGAAGTGCTGCACCGCGCCGCCGGGCAACTGCAGCGTGAGCTGGCCGTGTTGCAGGCCGCCCAGCAGACGCAGCACGGTGCGGGCGGCGGCAGGGGTGTCGCCGGGCAGCGCCAGGGACAGCGGGGAGCGCAGGGTGCGGGTGTTCATCGGGGGCCTCTCGATGACAAGGGGTCAGCGGGTGACGAAGCGCGCCGGCGGCGCGGGCTTGGAGCGAAAACCAGTGCGCCGCCACCACAGGCCCAGGGCCTGCCAGTGGATGCGCCAGACGATGCCCAGCGTCAACATCGGGTGGCGCAGCCAGGCGCGGCGCAGTGCGGCGGGGGTGACGGCTTCGAGCGCGCCGCTCCAGCTGGTCTGCAGCAGCGCGCCGTGCGGGTCATCGTGGTCGACACGCACCACCACGCGCGGGGCCTCGCCCGGGCGCTGGGCGCGCAGCAGGCGGAAGCGGTAGCTGCCGGCCACATCGCAGAAGGGCGAGACATGGAAGACCTTGTCGGCGCGCAGCTCCTGGCCTTCGCGCGGGTCGTCCAGCAGGTAGCAATGGCGCTCGCCGAAGGTGTTGTTGACCTCGGCCACCACGGCGCGCAGCGTGCCGTCGGCGCGCTCGCACCACCAGAAGCTGACCGGCTTGAAGGTGTGGCCCAGCACGCGCGGGAAGCACTGCAGCCAGATCTCGCCGTCGGCGTCGGTGATGCCTTCGCTGCGCAGCAGCTCGTCCAGCCAGGCCAGCGCGCCGCCATCCTGCGGGCCGCGGCCGTCGCCGTGGTCGCGGTCCCAGAAGGCGATCGGCGCCCAGCGGTTGCGCGGCAGCGCACCGGGCTGCTGTTGCAGGCTGCGCATCGGCAGCATCAGGAAGGCGCTGGGGTAGGCAAAGGCATGCCGCTGCGGGCGCAGCCGCGTGTGCCGCACCTGGCCAAAGCCCAGCTGGGCGGTGTTCACGCGGCCTCCAGCGCGCGCGGCGGCTGCTCGGCGATGCGCAGCGCCAGCGCCTCGGCCACGCGCTGGCCGGCGGCCAGGCCGTCCTCATGGAAGCCGTAGCCGGCCCAGGCGCCGCAGAACCAGGTGTGGTGCTGGCCCTGCAGCGCGGGCAGGCGACGCTGGGCGTCGATCGCGGCCTGGTCGAACACCGGGTGGGCCACATCAAATTCGCCCAGCACATGCTGTGGGGCGATCGGCCGCAGCGGGTTCAGCGAGACCACCACCGGCTGCGCCCAGGGCAGCGGCTGCAGGCGGTTGATCAGGTAGTGCAGGCAGACCTCGCGCGTGCCCTGGCCGGCACTCTCAAAGTTCCACGCCGCCCAGGCGGCGGGGCGGCTGGGCAGCACCGAGGCGTCGGTGTGCAGCACGGCGCGGTTGGGCTGGGTGCGGATGGCGCCCAGCACCGAGCGCTCGAGCGTGTCGGCCTGCTCGCCCAGCAGCGCCAGCGCTTGCGGGGCGTGGGTGGCCAGCACCACCTCGTCGAAGGCCTCGCTGCCCTGGTCGGTGTGCACCCGCACGCCGCCGGGCAGGCGCTGGATCGCGCGCACGGGGGTGTTCAGGCGCGCATCGGTCAGGCCGGCGATGATGCGGCGCACGTACTCACGCGAGCCCCCCCGCACGGTGTACCACTGCGGCCGGTCGGCCACCTGCAGCAGGCCGTGGTTGTGGCAGAAGCGGATCATCGTGGCCACCGGGAAGCGCAGCATCTGGTCGGTGGGGCAGCTCCAGATGCAGGCCAGCATCGGCAGCAGGTAGTGCTCGCGCAGCGCGGCGCCGAAGCGGTGGCGGTCCAGGAAGTCCTGCAGCGGCTCCTGCAGCGCGGCCTCTTCGCCGCTGTCGGCCAGGCGGGTACACAGGTGGTTGAAGCGCAGCAGATCGCCCAACATGCCCCAGAAGCGCGGGCGCAGCAGGTTGCTGCGCTGGGCGAAGACGGTTGAAAGTGAGTGGCCGCTCCACTCCAGCGTGCCCTGCGCCGTGGGCGCCTGCACCGAGAAGGACATGTCCGACGGCGCGGTGGGCACGTCCAGCGTGTCGAACAGGCGCAGCAGGCGCGGGTAGGTGCGGTAGTTGAACACCAGGAAGCCGGTGTCCACGCCGTGGGTGAGTGGGCCCTGGGGCGCGGGCAGCGTCACGTCGACGGTGTGCGCGTGGCCACCAAAATGCGCGCCGGCCTCGTAGAGCGTCAGCTCGGCCTGGCCACGCAGCGCGTGGGCGACAGCGAGGCCGGAGATGCCGGAGCCGACGATGGCGATTCTCATGTGCAGACCTTCGAGGTGGAGGGGTAGACGGACCGGCCGGGCGCTGATTTGTCGTGGACAGTATCCAACAAATGACCGTTTTGTCCACGACAAAGTGGTCTTTCCCTTGTCGGTGTCGAGGTTTGGACTCGACAATGCGCTCATGCAGAGCCTTTCTGTCCAGGCGCGTGAACGCGCTGCCGCCCCACCGGGCCGGCGGCAGGAGCGGGCATGAGCGACGCCCGCCACGGCATTGCCGACATCGAGCGCGAGACCGGCCTGGGCAAGGACACGCTGCGCGTTTGGGAGCGTCGCTATGGCTTTCCCTCGCCCGAGCGCGACGCCCAGGGCGAGCGCCGCTATGACGACGGCCAGCTGCACCGCCTGCGCCTGATCCGCCGCCTGCTGGACGCCGGCCACCGGCCCGGCCAGGTCGTGCCGCTGCCCACCGAGGCGCTGGTGGCCCTGGGCAGCCAGGCGCCGGCCGGCCGCCGGCCGCGGGCGCGCCATGCCCAGACGGCGCAGGGCGTGTCCGGGCTGGATCCGCAGTGGCTGGCCCTGGTGCGCGAGCACCGTCTGGACGCGCTGCTGGCCGGCCTGCGCCAGCAGTGGTTGGCGCGCGGCCTGGTGGCCACGCTGGAAGAGGTGGTGGCGCCGCTGGCGGCGCAGGTGGGCGCGGCCTGGGCCCAGGGCGAGCTGTCGGTTTACCAGGAACACCTGTTCAGCGAGGCGGTGGAGGCTGCGCTGCGCGAGGCCACTGCCGCGCTTTCGCCCGGCACCGCGCCGCCACTGCGGCCGCCGCGCGTGCTGCTGACCACGCTGGCCGGCGAGCTGCACACGCTGGGCCTGCTGATGGCCCAGGCGGTGCTGGCGCTGGAGCGCTGCGACACCGTGATGCTGGGCCCCAACACCCCGGTCGACGAGATCGCTGCGGCTGCTGCGCGCCTGCAGGTGGACGCGGTGGGCCTGGGCACCAGCAGCCATGTGCTGCCGCGAACGCTGCGTGCCGACCTGGAACGCCTGCGCGCCGCGCTGCCGCCCGCGGTGGCGCTGTGGGTGGGCGGGCCGGCGCAGGCGGCGCTGGGGCGCACGCCACCCCCTGGCATCCAGTGGGTGGGCCGCGTCGGGGGGCTGCAGGCGCTGGTGGAGTCCTGGCGCGGCACCTGATCTGTCTCAAGCAAACAGCCGGCGGGCCGATGTATCACCGAGATACCCGCTCGTTAAGGCCGATGTCCAGCAGTCTTCAGCCCCACGTCCCTGCGTGCCAGCCCTGGCTGGCTTGGCTGTGGGCCGGCGCCCGCGGCGGTGCCAGTGTGACGATGCAGCGCAAGATCATCCAGGTCAACCTGGGCGCTGCCGGCGTGCTGCTGACGGTGCTGAGCTACTTCGTCTACTACCAGTGGAGCGGCAACTCGGCGCTGGTGCGCACGGGCTGGGCGCAACTGCCCTTCGGGCTGGCGTCGGTGCTGGTGTGGCGGCTCAACGCCCGCGGCCACGACGTCTGGGCGCGCTGGGCGGTCTTCGGTCTGGCGGTGGGGGGCACCTTGGCCGCCATCCTGGCCGGTCTGGGCTCGGCGCTGGGGGCGCAGGTCTACTTTCTGCTGTTCGCGGTGCTGACGCTGGCCTTCTTTCCCCTGACGCAGTGGCGCTCAGCGCTGCTGTTGTCCACCTTGAACGCGACGCTGTTCTTTGCCTTCGAGCGCTGGGGCTGGCCGGCGCACCCGGCGCTGTTCGAGCTGCCCGAGACCACGCGCCAGTGGCTGTCGTCCTCGCTGGTGGCCGGCTGCATCGCGGTGGCGATGGCCCTGACGGCGATCAGCGAATGGGCTGCCGACCTGAACGAGCAGCGCCTGCTGGAACTGGCCGGCACCGATGTGCTGACCGGCCTGCGCAACCGGCGCGCACTGCTGCAGTCCTTGGCGGGCGAGGTGGCGCTGGCCCGGCGCAGCCAGCGCCCGCTGTGCCTGGCGGTGCTGGACCTGGACCACTTCAAGAGCATCAATGACCAGCATGGCCACGCCGCGGGTGACCAGGTGCTGCGCGAGTTCTCGGCGCTGATGCGCAGCGAGCTGCGCGCCTACGACACCTGCGGCCGCCTGGGCGGCGAGGAGTTCGTGGTGCTGATGCCCGACACCGACCTGGCGCAGGCGCTGGCCAGCATCGACCGCCTGCGCGCCACACTGGCGCACAGGCCGCTGGCCTGGATCGATGAGTCGGTGGAGCTCACCGTCAGCGCCGGCGTGGCCAGTCTGGCCGACACCAGCGATGCCGACGGCGCCAGCCTGCTGCGCGCTGCCGATGAGGCGCTCTACCAGGCCAAGCGCGACGGCCGCAACCGGGTCAGAACCGCGTCGTGACCGCGCCGGTGACGCGGTAGCCGCTGTCCACCAGCGGCAGCCAGCGCCACTTGTCGAAAGTGGTGCAGGGGTGCGAGATGCCCAGGCCTACCAGGTCGCCCACGCGTGGCGCTGCCTCGGCTGCGCTGGCGTCGAAGCGCAGGTAGGCGTGCTGGTCGTTCAGACGGCTGATCTGCCAGTGCGCGGGCGCGGCCTGGGTGACGGCGTCGCCCACCCGGGCACGCCACAGCGGCAGCGGCAGGTCCATGTCGAAGGACACATCGCGCTTGCCGCAGCCCAGCAGCGCCAGCCCCGGCTCGGGTACCGATTGCACCGCGGCCAGCACCTCCAGCGCCGGTTGCAGCGTGGCCGTCTGGCGCAGCCGCAGGCCCAGACACTGCAGGTGGCGGTGGTAGTGCAACTGATCGTGCGTCAGGTAGCAGCCCGAGCGCAGCACGCCGCGCACCGGCACGCCCAGCTCAGGCTGCAGCCGCGCCGACACCAGATCGAACACCGAGGAGCCGCCGGCGCTCAGGATCAGCGGCTCGTCGCCGCTGTCAAAGGCCTGCTCGGCCAGCAGCGCACGGGCCAGCGCGTCCAGACGGTCCATCAGCGCGTTCACCGCCGGCACATCGATCGCGTCGTTGCAGGTGGCCAGCGCGCCCTCGTAGCACTCCAGGCCAGCCAGGCGCAGCGCCGGGCTGGCGGCGATGCGCTGTCCCAGCGCCAGCGCCTCGTCATGGCCGCGCGTGCCGGTGCGCTGGCCGGCCAGGCCCAGCTCCAGCAGCACGTCAAAGCGCCGCGCGGTGCCGCGCGCCGCCTGCCAGGCCTCGATCAGCGCCACCTGCGCGATTGAGTCCACCAGGAACCACAGGCGCAGCCCGGGGTCGCGATCGAGCAGTCCAGACAGCGTGTCCAGCTCGGCCGCCTGCACCACCTGGTTGGCGATGATGATCCGCGGCATGCCGTGCCGCGCCGCCTGTGCCGCCTGCCAGGCGGTGGCCACGCTCAGGCCCCAGGCGCCGGCCTCGCGCTGCAGCGCCCACAGCTCGGGCGACATGCTGGTCTTGCCATGCGGCGCCAGGCTCAGACCGCGCTCGGCGCAAAAGTCGCGCATCCAGGCCAGGTTGTGGCGCAGCGCGTCCTCGCGCAGCACCGCCAGCGGCAGCGCCAGGTCGCCGCGCAGCAGCTGCCAGCCCTGGGCGCCGATGGCCGACAGCGGCAGCGGCGGGTGCAGCGGCGGGAAGCCCTTGAAGTCGTGGTCGATCAGCATCGCCCGATCGTAGCGGTGCGCGGGCGATGCATGGCCCCGGCAGACGGCCTCGGTGAATCAGCCCGAGGCGTCGCCAGCCAGCGCCGTTGCGCGCAGCAGCGCCGTGTGCACGGCCGGCTGATCGGGCAGCAGATCGTGTGCCACCTGCAGCAGCGGCCGGGCCAGTGCCCCATCACCGCGCAGCAGCAGGGAACTGCCGCGGGCGAAGGCCTCCAGGGCGAAGGGGTCGGGCGACAGTGCCACCAGCCGGATATCGCTGCCCGGGCACAGCGCCGTGTGCACGCTGTGCGCCCAGCGCGTGCACAGCATGTCCCAGCGCGGCTCGCACATGCTGTCGGTGTGCAGCACCCGGCCATCGGCGGACACCAGTTGGCTGTGCAGCCCCAGCGCGCCGCTGTGCCGGACCAGACAGCCCTGCAGCACCCCGTCCAGGCCGAGCGATGCCGGTACCGGTTCGGCAGGCGCCAGTGGTGGGCCGGGACCGAACAGTGCCAGTCTCGGCTCGGCCTCGAGCATCTGGTGCAGCAGCGCCGGCAGGCCCAGGCTGAGCCACTGCAGGCTGTCATCGCCAGTCCGGTTCAGGCAGGGCATCAGACCCAGCCGCAGGCCGACCGGGTCGGGGCGGTGGGGCGCCCGTGGGGCCTGTGGCAGGCCTTCGCGCACCTCCCCCAGGAAACGGTAACCGACGCCGCGCACACTGCGAATCCAGGGCTGCGCGGGGTCCTCCTCGAGCGCCGCGCGCAGCTTGAGCACCGCCTGCGGCAGCACGCCCGGTGTGGTCACGCGCCCGGCCCACACCCTGCTCAGGATCTCCTGGCGGGTGACCACGCGGTGGTGTTGCTCGACCAGCAGCCGCAGCAACTCGAAGAGCTTGGGACTGAGCGCGACGAGCTGCTGCCGCCGCCGCAGTTCACGCTGCCACACATCCAGCTGAAAGGGTCCGAAATCGTACTGATGAGACATGCAGGCCGGAGCTTGAGCCGCCGGCACGGGCCGCAGCGGGCTGTCGCATCAATGCTGATGGAGAAGTGAGCCAAAAGTGATGCTCGGCTGCAGCGGTCGCGGGCCCAAGTTCCTAACATTCGGACACATCCCGTTCACCAATGGAGTACCCATGGCTGTCAGCCGATCGACCACCGACTACGACTTCAGATTCCGCACCCCGTTCGACATCGACGGCGATGCCCGCAATATCTGGCTCAGCAACGGCGACAACACCTTCTCGATCACTGGCAGCGCGGTCTCGATCAGCGCCGGCACCGGCAACGACCGCATCGTTGTGGGCGACAGCGTGGACCAGGTGCAGCTGGGCGAGGGCAACAACCAACTGGAGGTGGGGGCCACCAGCCCCGATGGCGTGGTGCGGGTGAGGGTGCTGGGCGGTGGCCAGGGCGATGACCGCGTGCTCATCCATGGTGATCTGGACAGCGCCAGCCTGGGCAACGGCCTGAACGATGTGGATGTCTCGGGCCACCTGGCCAGCCTCAGCACCGGGTCGGGCGACGAC
Source organism: Ideonella aquatica (assembly GCF_018069755.1). Classification (GTDB taxonomy): domain Bacteria; phylum Pseudomonadota; class Gammaproteobacteria; order Burkholderiales; family Burkholderiaceae_C; genus Ideonella; species Ideonella aquatica. The sequence goes on from NZ_JAGQDE010000012.1 coordinate 64,694, forward strand.
CGGGTGCGCGTGGGCGGCAACCTGGCCTCGGCCAGCCTGGGCGATGGTCGCAATGAAGTGTCCGTGGCCGGCAATCTGGCCAGCATCAGCACGGGCCATGGCGACGATCTGGTGGTGGTCCGCGGCCACCTGGCCTCGGCATCGCTGGGCTTTGGCAACAACCGTGTGCAGGTGGACGGTGACCTGGCCAGCCTGTCGACCGGGCATGGCAACGATCTGGTGAACGTCAAGGGCGATCTGGACTCGGCCTCGCTGGGCTTTGGCACCAACGACGTGACGGTGGGCGGCGATCTGGCCAGCATCTCGACCGGTCATGACCAGGACACGGTGCGGGTGGAGGGGGATCTGGACAGCGCCAGCCTGGGCGCCGGGACCAACTTTCTGCGTGTGGGCGGCGACCTGGCCAGTGTCTCCACCGGCTGGGACCAGGACAAGATCATCGTGTTCGGCGACCTGCGCTCGGCCAGCGTGGGCGATGGCCGCAACTGCGTCGAGGTGGGCGGCGACCTGGGCTCGTACTCGGGCGGCTCGGGCATCGACTCGCTGAATGTGCGCGGCGACGCCGGCTCGATCAGCTTCGGCTTTGGTGACAACGTGCTGCTGGTGGGCGGTGACGTGGGCAGCGTCTGCTTTGGTCACGACAACGACCGTGCCGTGGTCGATGGCAGCATCGGCTCGATCAACATGGGCTATGGCAACAACAGCCTGTACGTCGGCCAGAACATGGGCAACCTGTGCACCGGCGACGGCACGGATGTGGTCAGCGTGGCGCTCAACGTCAATGACGTGGTGCTCGCGGGCGGCAACGACCTGATGTTCATCGGCGGCAGCGCCAATGCGCTGAACCTGGGCTCGGGCGACGACCAGCTGCAGGTCAATGGGGCCGTGCGCTCGCTGGAGACGGCCGATGGCAATGATGTCGTGCTGCTGGGCCGCAATGCCGGCGTGGTCCATCTGGCGCAGGGCGATGACCAGATCACGCTGGGCAGCTTCGACAACGGCACGCTGGTCAATGGCAGCCTGGGCCATGACAGCCTGAGTCTGGTCGGCACGGCCGCCGATTACCGGGTCGACGCCCTGGCGCCCGACACCTGGCGCATCACCGACGCGGCGGGTCGCCAGATGACGGCCTACTCGATCGAGGAGGTGCACTTCACGCCCGCGCTGGGCAGCGTGGCACTGGACCTGAGTTTCATCACCGACGTGCGCAGCTTCCCCTGCTTCACCGGCCTGAACCCGCCGCCGGTGCCCTGATCGTTCGCCATCGCCTGGCGGGCAGGTATGCTTGCGGCTCATATTGACTGATCTGCCAGGAGCCTGCCATGCACGCTGTTCGACTGTGTCTCGCCGCCGCACTGCTGGGGGCCGTGGCGACCGCACCCGCCCGGGCCGAGAGCTTTGCTTCATCGGCCTCGTCGGCGGGCTCGGCTTCGCTGGGCAGCAGTTCCGACTCGGTGCAGGGCTCGAGCAACTCGTCCAGCCGTCCTGCGCAGGTGGCCCAGGGCGAGTACCGCATCATGCAGATTGCCGAGGCGGGTGATGCCGCCGGTCGGCTGCGGGTGAGCCTGCAGGCGATCGATGGCCACCCGGCGCAGGACTTTGCGCTGCTGCTGCCGCCGGCTGCGGCGCAGGCCGGCCAGCTGGCGGTGGGTGGCGTGGTCAGCGCCACCGATCGGCCCTATGGCACCGAGCTGCGCAGTGCGGCCACGCAGGCCGCCTTCTTCCTGGTGGTGGCCGACGACTGGCACGCCGAGTTGCAGACGCGCGCCCTCTGAGCCCCATGCCTTGGCGCCGCGCGCTGGCGGCGGCGGCGCTGGCGCTGCTGTGTGCGTCTGCGGTGCAGGCGCGCTGGCCCGCCTGGTGCAGCCAGCCGCTGCAACCCAACGCCACCCAGCACGACCGCCTGCTGCGCTTCGGGGCGGTGCTGCGCGAGCGGCTGCGGCAGTCGGGGGCGTCGGCGGTGCTGGTCTCGCGCTCGGGCACCAACCTGCACTGGCTGGGCCAGCGCTATTCGCATGCCGGTGTCGCGCTGCGCGACAACCCGCTGGCGCCCTGGGCGGTGCGCCAGCTGTACTTCGCCTGCGAGGAACAGCGCTCGCGGGTGTTTGACCAGGGCCTGCCGGGCTTTGTGCTGGACTTTGCCGATCCCGAAGAAGGCTATGTGTCCCTGCTGCTGCTGCCTCCCGAGGCGGCTGCGGCGCTGGCGCGCACAGCGCTGGACGAGGCCGCTGCGCTGAGCGTGCTGGAGCCGCGCTACAACGCGGCCAGCTATCCCTTCGACCTGAGCGACCAGAACTGCAACCAGTGGCTGCTGGAGCTGATGGCCCGCGCCTGGGGCGCGCCGCCGGGCCGGGCCGGCGCCCAGGCCTGGCTGGCCGCTGCTGGCTACCAGCCCGCGCGGATCGAGACCGGCGCGCTGCAGGGCCTGGCGCCCTTCATCCCCTGGGTGCGCAGCGCGGGTCAGCCGCGCGAGCCGCTGCAGCAGGGCCTGTGGCAGGTCAGCCTGCCCAGCTCGATCGAGGATTTCGTGCTGCAGCGCTACCCGCAGGCGCAACGCCTTGAGATCTGCCACAACGGTCGGCAGGTGGTGCTGCGCGAGAACGGGCCATCGATCGCCGACGGCTGCCGGCCGGCACCTGGCGATCAGCTGACGCCGCTGTAGGGCTCGAAGTGCAGCGCACTGAGCAGGCGCGGCAAGCGTGGCGCGCGCTGGCGGGCGTCGGGCCATGCGGCCAGCCAGGAGGCTTGTGCACCGGCCAGTTGCGCCCGGGCCTGCGCGTGCTGTTCGACGGCGCCTGAGATGTCGCCGTGCGCCTGCCGCAGGCGGGCCTGCAGCAGCCGGCCCAGGGGGTGCTGGTCGGCCCAGGGGCCCAGGCGCGAGAGCAGGTCCTGGGCCGGGTCCAGCCGGGCGTCCTCCAGATGCAGCCAGGCCAGGTCCAGCGCAGCCAGCGCTGGCTCATGGCCTCGATCGGGATGCCGGGACAGCTCGGCCAGGCAGGCCGCGGCCTCATCGCGGCGGTCGTCAGCCAGTGCGTCAGCGGCCGCCACATGCGCCAGCACGCCGCGCAGCTCGACATCGCGCGCCAGGCAGCGGTGGGCGCGCAAGGCGGCCTCCAGCGGCCGACGCAGTGTCTGCAGCCCGTGGCGCAGCGCCAACCGCAGCAGCGGCACGCTCCAGGCGCGCCAGACGGCAAAGCCGGGCCCGTTGGCAGCCTCGGCCTTGGCGTGGACCAGTGCCCAGGCCTGCTGGGCCGCGTCGACGTTGCCGCTGAGCAGGTGGACCATGCCCTGCACGCCGGCGCGGCCGCACTCGACCAGCGGATGCTGCAACTCGGGCTGCGCACCGTACAGCGCCAGCAGGCGCCGGGCGCGCGCCAGGTCCATGCGGTCCAACAGCGGGTAGGCGGCGGTGGTCAGCGCCGACCCCAGATAGGGCAGGAAGCCCTCGGTCTCGAGAGCGGCCATCGCCCGGTCGGCATGGTCCATGGCCGAGTCCAGGCAGCCCATCAGGCCTTCGGCCTCGACCAGGCTCAGCTCGGTGTGGATGGCCGAGCGCACATGCGGCACGCGCCGCTGCCAGATGTCCATGGCCTCTTCCAGGCGCTGGCGGGCCAGGGCCAGCTGGCCGCCCAGCAGATCGAACATCGACGCCCCGGTCAGTGACTGACCCAAGCGCTTGAGGTTGCCGCAGCGCCGGCACTGGCGGATGACCTCGTTGAACTCGAGCTCGGCCTCGGCCAGCTCACCGCTGCGGCCCTGCAGCACGGCGGCGTTCAGGCGCACCATCAGGGCCCAGTCCTGATCGCCCTGGCCCTGGCACTGGCTCAGTGCCAGCCGCAGTTGCTCGTGCACCCCGGCCGCCGCCCGGTCGCCGGCATGCTGGGTGTAGGCCAGGGCCAGGGCCAGGTGGGCTGGCGCCATCAGCGCTGGCCGGGCGCCCTGGCGCTGCAGCCAGGCCACCAGTTGCTCGCCGAACGGCACCGCCGACGGATCGTTCATCACGAACTTGGTGCGCAGCAGCTGCAGCTGCACGTCGGGCTGCTGCGGCTCCAGGTCGTGCACCACCTGCAGCAGCGGCCGGGCCTTGGCGTACTCGCCGCGCAGGAACAGCTCGCAGGCGCGGGCAAAGGCCTCGACCACGAAGGGGTCGGGCGAGATCGTCGTCAGGGCCGTTCCCGAGCCTGAGGTGAGCAGCTCCTGGACCGACTCCGCCCAGCGCATCGCCAGCGAGTGCCAGTGCGGGCCGCGCAGGCTGGTCACCGGCACCCGGCGGCCATCGCTGAAGACCAGATCGCCATGCAGCCACAACAGGCCGGATTGGCGGGTCAGGCGACCTTGCACCACCACGTCCAGGCCCAGCTCACGCAGCGCGCGCAGTGCCAGGTCATCGGCGGGCGCGGGTTCCTGGGCCGCGCGGGCGTAGTCGGCCATGGTGGCGCTGCCGATCAGCGACAGGCGGGTGTCGGCCTCCAGCATCTGCGCGGCCAGCGCGGGCAGACCCAGGCACAACCACTGCAGTGCCGGGTCGCCGGTGTAGTTCATGCACGGCAGCATGCCCACGCGCAGGCTGCCGCTGCGCGGAACCGGCGCGGCGCGCGGCGCCCGGGGTGCGCCGGCGGGGTCCAGTTCCTGCACCGGATGGACGAAGCGGTAGCCCACGCCGCGCGCGCTCTTGAACCACTCGGTCGGCGCACCACGCTCCAGCGCCCCGCGCAGCTTCAGCATGGCCTGCGGCAGCACGCCGGGCGAGGTCACCCGGCCTGCCCATACGCGCGCCAGGATCTCCTCGCGCGCCACCACGCGGTGGCGCTGTTCGACCAGCAGGTGCAGCAGGTCAAACAGGCGCGGCCCCAGCGCCACGGGCTGGCCGTCGTGGCGCAGTTCGCGCTGGGCGATGTCCAGTTCGAAGGGGCCGAAGGCGAAGCGCTGGACCGAGGGCATCTGGGCGTGATGGTGCGGGCGTGCTGGTGCGGGCGTGTTGGTGCGGGCGTGGGTGATCGACTGTCCGGCTGGGCCACCGTGTCTGGTGTGCGGGCCCCAACTATCGCATCACCTGCACGCGGCTGGCGCTGCCTGGGTCAATTGGCTACGATGGTCTGCAGCACTTTCACCCAGCAGACAGGAGTCGGCCATGAGACGCGTCACCGGCATCGGCGGCATTTTCTTCAAGGCCCGCGACCCGCAGGCCCTGGGGGCCTGGTACCGCACCCACCTGGGTCTGGCGGTTGATGATTGGGGGGGCGTGGCGTTCCGCTGGGCGGACGACAGCCCCGCCGGCTCGGGCACGACGATCTGGACCCCCTTCAAGCATGACACGCGCTACTTCGAGCCGAGCACCGCGGCCTTCATGGTGAACTTCCGCGTCGAGGACCTGCAGGGTCTGCTGGCCGCCTTGCGCGCCGATGGCTGCGAGGTGATGGACAAGGTCGAGGAGTCCGAATACGGCAAGTTCGGATGGGTCATGGATCCGGAGGGCAACAAGGTCGAGCTGTGGCAGCCCCCACCGGGGCAGTGAGGGTCAGGCCCCGTCAGACCTTGGGGACCTGGTGCCGGCGCGCCAGCGCCCGGCACCAGCGGGCGACCTGATCGCGCAGCGGCGCGGGCTCGATCACCTCGAGCTCGGGCACCAGGCCCATCACCAGGCGTGCGGCCTGCTCGATGTTCTCGATCGGCAGGCTCAGACGCCGCCAAACGGTGCCCGGTGCGGCCGGTGAGGCGCGCGCCACGGCCTGTGCCGCATAGTGGCCCAGCTCGGCCAGTCGCCGACAGCCCTCGGGCGAGGCCAGCAGCGTGGCGCGCAGCGGCCGCAGCTCGCGCTCGAAGCGCTCGATCGACGCCTGCCACCAGCGCTGCAGATCGAAGTCCGCGGGCCGCTGGAACACCTCGTCCAGCACCTCCAGCGCCTGGACCTGCATCACCTTGAGCGTCATCGTGCGCGCGCCGCAGGCCACCACGGCATACCACTGGCCGGCCTTGAGCACCAGGCCCAAGGGATCGGCGTGGTAGCGGCGTGGGCCCTTCCAGCTCAGGTACTCGATCCGCACCCGTCGAGCCTCCAGCACCGCGCGGGCCAGCGCCGGCAGCTGCGGCACCGCGTCGGGCGCGTGGTACCAGCCCAGCGGATCAACATGCAAGCAGGTCTGCAGCCGGCCGCTGAGCGTGGCCGTGTCGCCGGGCAGCGCGGCCAGCAGCTTGGCGCCGGCGCGACGGGCGGCGTCGCCCAGGCCCAGCTCGCGGGCGGCGGCGGGCAGGGTCAGCAGCGGCAGGGCGCGGGCCTCGTCGGCGTCCAGGCCGGTCAGCTGGGTGCGCCAGCCGGCGTGCAGCTGGAAACCGCCGCCCGGGCCGCGCTCGCCGTAGACCGGCACGCCGGCTGCTGACAGCGCCTCGATGTCGCGGTGGATGGTGCGCGGCGAGACCTCGAACTCGTCCGCCAGCTGCTCGGCCGTCAGCCGCTGGCGCAGCTGCAGCAGGATCAGGATCGACAACAGGCGGCTGGCGCGCATGGCCAGTCATCATGACATGAGCTGTCATGAATAGGCGTGCAGCATGGCGGACATACCACCCTCAGGAGCCTTGATGAGTACCGACGACCCCGACCGCCGCGAGCTGCTGCAGACCCTGGCGTCCATGGCTCTGGCCGGCGCTGCGCCCGCCGCATCGGCGGCCGCAGCGCCGCCCGAGCCCGTGCCTTTTCACCCCACCGAAGCCCCCGAGGCCGGGCCGGCGATGCTGCGGCCGCCGATGCGCCAGCGCAGCCCGGGACGGCCAGGACAGTTCAGCTTTCTGGATGGCCACTGGCGCATCCGCCAGCAGCGCCTGCGCGCCGGCCTGGGCTGGGATGGCTTCGAGGGCGAGGCCAGTTGCTTCAGCATCCTGGGTGGCCTGGCCTCGATCGAGGAGCTGCGCATCCCGGCGCGGCGTTTCTCGGGCATGGGCCTGCGGCTGCTGGACGTGCAGCAGTCGCAGTGGAGCGACTTCTGGGTCGGCGCGGCCAGCGGCGTGCTGGTGAGCCCCGGCCAGCCCGGCAGCTTCGAGGACGGCGCCGGGATCTTCGAGTACGAGGACCAGGACCAAGGCCGGCCGGTGATCTACCGCGGCGTATGGGACCGCATCACGCCGCGCAGCTGCCGCTGGCAGCAAGGCAGCTCGCACGACGGCGGGCGCAGCTGGGCGCTGAACTGGTCCATGGACTGGGAGCGGGTGGGCTGAGAGGCTGAGAGTCTTTCACTCATGCCCGCCCTGCACCTGAAAACGCCCCCGCTCGTCGTTGCAAATGCTCGCCATAGCCCGAGCTATGGCTGTGCTTTGCGCCTCGATCGGAGGCGTTTGCAGGCGCCTGTCGGGCACGATCGAAAAACGCTCAGCCTCTGAACCCTACGCGTCCTCGTCCGGCGCGTGCACCACCGTGACCGGCACGCCGGCGTGGTGCAGCAGCGCCTGGGCCACGCTGCCCAGTCGGCCGCTGTCGATCAGGCCGGGCTGGCCGGCACCGACGATCACGCCGTCGCAGTCTTCGGACTCGGCCAGATCGCGCAGCACCGTGGCCGGCTCGCCGTGCACCACGACCTCGGTGTAGGGCACGCCGGCGCCTTGCAGCATCTGGCCGGCGGCCTGCAGCGCATGGTGGCCGGCGCCCTCGCTGGCGCGGTCCAGCAGCGCGGGGTCAGGCGCCAGCACCACCTCGTACAGGTGCGGTGGCTCCTGGGCATTGGCCAGCACCACGGTGATCGACAGACCGGCCAGCTTCAGGCCGATCGCGTGGCGCACCGCGGCCAGGGCGGCCGGGCTGCCGTCGACGGGGAGCAGGTAGCGCATGGGATCTCCTGGCAGTGGGGATGAGACCATCGTAGCGCCTGGAACCGCTGAGCGGCGGTGCTAAGCTGATGCGCTGATCCAATGCAAACCTCAGGGAGACAGCATGCATCAACAGACAAGTGTGGCGGCGCCATGGAGCTGTCCTGTGCGTAGCGGCCGGCCGGCTTGGCTCGTCGCGGCCGCCCTGCTGGGGCTGGGTGGCTGTGCCGACGTCGACAAGAGCTTCGGCCAGCACCCGACCAGCCAGTCGGCGACGCTGTGTTCGCCGCTGCCCGCAGCCGAGGTCGAGGCGCGCCTGAGTGCCGCCTGGATGGCTTGCTACGACAAGTCGGTGGGTGGCCACATGATGCCCGCCGGTGGCGTGCTGCTGCAGACGGCGGTGGTGCGGCCGTTTCGCCTGGAACGGCAAGCCGACCGGCAGGGCGGCGTGTCGCTGGCCCTGGTGGAGCAGTATCGGCACGACCAGACACCGCGCCATCACCTCCATGCCGAGCTCGGCAGCAGCGCCAGTTGCGCCACCTCGGTGAGGGTGCGGGCCTACAACGAACCCTACCTGCGTGGCGTGGCGCGTACCGAGGAATGGCTGGCTCAGCCGCCCGGCTCGGCACGTCCCCGCTGTGACTGAGGGCGACGCGGGCAGTGCTAAGCTGGGCCGCTGATCGCGCTCAACCTGCCCTGACAAGAACCCTGGAGACACCCATGCCCGGCCTGCTGCCCGACATCGACCCCGACGGCCTGCTCGAATACTCGGTGGTCTACACCGACCGCGCCCTGAACCACATGTCGAAGAAGTTCCAGGGCGTGATGGGCGACATCTCGCGCACGCTCAAGGCCGTCTACGGCGCCGAGGCAGCGGTGGTCATCCCCGGCAGCGGCAGCTTCGGCATGGAAGCGGTGGCGCGCCAGTTTGCCACCGGCCAGAAGGTGCTGGTCCTGCGCAACGGCTGGTTCAGCTTCCGCTGGACGCAGATCCTGGACATGGGCGCCATCCCGTCCGAGCAGCGCGTGCTCAAGGCCCGCCCGGTGGGCCCCGGCGCGCAGCAGCCCTGGGCGCCGGCCTCGCTGGAGGAAGTGCGCGCCGCGATCGCCGACCAGCAGCCGGCAGTGGTCTTCGCGCCGCATGTGGAAACCGCCAGCGGCATGATCCTGCCCGACGACTACCTGAAGGCCGTGGCCGACGCGGTGCACGCGGTGGGCGGCATCTTCGTGCTCGACTGCATTGCCAGCGGCACCGTGTGGGTGGACATGGCGGCGCTGGGCATCGACGTGCTGGTCAGCGCGCCGCAGAAAGGCTGGAGCGCCGAGCCCGGCTGTGCACTGGTGATGCTGGGCGAGCGCGGCCTCAAGCGCCTGGACGAGACCACCAGCACCAGCTTTGCCGCCGACCTGAAAAAGTGGCACCAGATCATGCAGGCCTTCCTGGCCGGCGGTCATGCGTACCACACGACCATGCCCACCGGCGCGCTGACGCGCCTGCGTGATGCGATGGCCGAGATGGAGCAGCGTGGGTTTGCGGTGCTTAAGGAGCAGCAGTGGGCGCTGGGCCGCGCGGTGCGCGCGATGCTGGAAGGCCGCGGCATCCGGCCGGTGGCCGCGCCCGGCTACCAGGCGCCCGGCGTGGTGGTCAGCTATACCGAGGACCCCGGCATCCAGAACGGCAGCAAGTTCATCGCCCAGGGCCTGCAGACGGCCGCCGGCGTGCCGCTGCAATGCGACGAGGGCGCCGACTTCAAGACCTTCCGACTGGGCCTGTTCGGCCTGGACAAGCTGGCGAATGTGGAGCGCAGCGTGGCCTCGCTGGCCGGCGCGTTGGACCGCATCGGCTGAGCATGCAGCGCCTGACGATCTCGGTCGACGACGAACTGGCCGAGGCCTTCGAGGCGGTGATCCGCGAGCGCGGCTACGCCAACCGCAGCGAAGCCTTCCGCGACCTGCTGCGCACCGAGCTGGGTCGCACCCATCAGGCGGCGCACCCGGATGGCCCCTGCATCGCCACGCTCAGCTACGTCTACAACCACCACCAGCGCCAGCTGGCGGCACGCCTGACCGACCTGCAGCACGAGCACCACGAGCTGACCGTGTCCACCACGCATGCCCACCTGGACCACGAGCACTGCGTGGAGGTGGTGATCCTGCGTGGCCCGGCGCACGCTGTGCAGGCTTTCGCCGATGCGGTGATCGCGCAACCCGGCGTCAGCCACGGCCAGCTGCACCTGGTGCCGATGGTCGAGCAACACGGCCACGGCCACGCCCATCTGGTGCCGGCCAGCGGGCCTCTGCGCCGCTGATCAGGCCCTGACCGCGCTGGTGTCCAGATCGGCAGCCTGCTGACCGGGGGTTCTCCCCAGGGTTCATGGCTGCATCCGAGGCGGCGATGCGTGCGTACATGCTTGGCACGCAACTTGTATGAAGATGCTGAGAATCTTCATACTCTCACCCCATGCACGACCTGCCCACTGACTGGACCGCGCTGTGTGCGCTGGTCTTCCTGCTCGGGATGCGCCACGGCTTTGATGCCGACCACCTGGCCACCATCGACGGTCTGACGCGCCTGAACCGGCGCCGCGGCGCTGCCTTTGCGGGCGGCTGTGGCGCGCTGTTCTCGCTGGGCCATGGCGCGGTGGTGCTGCTGATCGCCGCGCTGGTGGGCTCGGCCAGCGCCCAGTGGGTGCCGCCCGAGTGGGTGGATGGCTTTGGCAGCGCGGTGTCGATCGTCTTTCTGCTGGGCCTGGGCGTGGTCAATCTGCGAGCGGTGCTGGCGGCGGCGCCGGGCGAGCTGGTGGCGCCGGTGGGCCTGAAGGGCCGCTGGCTGGGCCGGCTGGCGCAGGCGCGCAGCCCGCTGGGCGTGGCCGGCGTGGGTGCGCTGTTCGCGCTGTCCTTTGACACCCTCAGCCAGTCGGCGCTGTTTGCCGCCACCGCCACGCAGTTCGGCGGCGTGGGCCGGGCGCTGGTGCTCGGCGGCCTGTTTGTGCTGGGCATGCTGGTGACTGACGGCCTGAACGGCTGGTGGATCGCGCGGCTGATCGCCCGTGCCGACCAGATCGCCGTGGTCGCCTCGCGGGTGATGGGCGCGGCCGTGGCAGGCGTGAGCCTGCTGGTGGCCGCGCTGGGCATCGCCCGCTGGACCTCGCCGGCCTTCGAGGCCTGGACCGAGGGCCGTGAACTGGCCTTCGGCACCACGGTGCTGGCGGTGATCGCGCTGGGCTACGGCCTGGCCTTGTGGCTGGCGCGCCGCACGCGCCCAATGACCCACCCCTGATACGGAGACACCCCATGCAGACGCTGCGCTTGAACGCGCTGGCGGGGACGGCCATTGCCGTTTGCGCCGGCCTGACCCACGCCGAAGACGCCCCGCAGACCGTCGAGGTCAGTGGCCGCCACTATGACAACGCGGTGGGCAGCAGCGAGGCCGCCTCGCAGGGCGTGATCCGCGCCGAGCTGCTGAAGAGCCGGCCGGCGCTGCGCCCGGGTGAAGTGCTCGAGTTCGTGCCCGGCGTCATCGTCACCCAGCACTCGGGCGACGGCAAGGCCAACCAGTATTTCCTGCGCGGCTTCAACCTGGACCATGGCACCGACTTCGCCACCACCGTGGCCGGCCTGCCGGTCAACATGCCCACCCACGGCCATGGCCAGGGCTATTCGGACCTGAACTTCCTGATCCCAGAGCTGGTGGACCGCATCACCTACCGCAAGGGGCCGACCTTCGCGACACACGGTGATTTCGCGTCGGCCGGCGCCGCCGACATCGCCTACCGCACGCGGCTGGATGCGCCCTTCGTGCAGCTCACCTTGGGCGAGAACGGCTACCGCCGCGCGGTGGGCGGCGGCTCGACCGAGCTGGCCCCCGACACCGCGCTGCTCGGCGTCGTCGAGTGGATGGGCAACGACGGCCCCTGGACCGTGCCGGAAAACCTGCAGCGCCGCAATGGCGTGCTCACGCTCAGCCAGGGCTCGCGGACCCGGGGCTGGTCGGCCAGCGCCATGGCCTACGACGCCCGCTGGACCAGCACCGACCAGGTGCCGCAGCGCCTGATCGACGCCGGCACCTACCTGGGCCAGCCCTTCGGCCGTTTCGACTCGCTGGACGCCAGCGACGGCGGCAGCACCTCACGCGCCAGCCTGTCGGGCGAATGGCACCGCGCCGACGACGCCGGCGAGGCCCGCGTCTCGGCCTACGCGATGCGCTACCGCCTGAAGCTGTTCTCCAACTTCACCTACGCGCTGGAGCGCCCGGCCACCGGCGACCAGTTCTCGCAGCAGGATGCGCGCAGCGTCTACGGCCTGCAGGCCGCGCAGGCCTGGCAGATCAGTGACGCGCTGCGCACCGAGCTGGGCGCCCAGCTGCGCCACGACCGCATCCGCGTCGGCCTGTTCGACACCCAGGCGCGCCGCATCCTGGCCACCACCCGCGAGGACGAGGTGGTGCAAACCCAGGCGGCGCTGTACGCCCAGGCCGCGTGGCAGGCCACGCCCTGGCTCAAGGCCATCGCCGGCCTGCGTGCCGACAGCGCGCGCTTCCAGGTCGACAGCCTCAAGGGCGACGCCATAGCCGCCGCCAACACGGGCCGCGCCAACGACCGCCAGCTCTCGCCCAAGCTGAGCCTGGTGCTGGGGCCCTGGGCGAAGACCGAGTTTTTCATCAACGCCGGCCGCGGCCTGCACAGCAACGACGCGCGCGGCACCACCGCGCACCGCGACCCCAAGACGGGCGAAGCGGTCGATCCGGTGCCCGGCCTGGTGCCGCAGCGCGGCTGGGAGCTGGGCCTGCGCACCGAGGCCGTGCCGGGGCTGCAGAGCTCGCTGGCGCTGTGGCAGCTGCGCTCGGCCTCTGAGCTGGTCTATGTGGGTGACGCTGGCGCCACCGAGGCCAGCGGCGCCAGCACGCGCCGCGGCATCGAATTCAACAACCGCTGGACGCCCAGCCGCCACTGGCTGATCGACGCCGACCTGGCCTGGACCCATGCCCGCTTCGACAACGGCGAGCGCATCCCCAACGCGGTGGACCATGTGGCCTCGGTGGCGGCCACGATGAAAGACTACGGGCCCTGGTCGGCCAGCCTGCAGTGGCGCTACCTGGGCAGCGGTGCGCTTATCGAGGACAACAGCCAACGCACACGGCCCTCGTCGACACTGAACCTGCGCGCCTCGCGCGACCTGCGCGACTGGCTGGGCCGCCCGGCCACGTTGACACTGGATGTCTTCAACCTCACCAACCGCCAGGTGGACGACATCCAGTACTGGTACGAGTCGCAGTTGTCCGGTGAAGCCGCGCCGGTGGACGACCGCATCGTTCACCCGGCGGAGCCGCGCAGCCTGCGGCTGACGCTGGCGATGCGTTTCTGATCAACCCAGCGCGTTGGCCGCCTGGACCGCGGCCGCGCAGGCGTCAGGGCAGCGCCTGCACTCGGCGTGGTGATCCACCTGCGGCGTGCAGGCCTGGATGCAGACCTGCCCGGCCGCCACCAGATGTCCTGGCCAGCGTCTGGCATTGCATCGGGAGGGCCTTCTTCAGTGCTGCGAGCCGCCTGGGCCGCGTGGTTGCTGCACCCAGGCGCGCACCTCGCATTCTCCCGCCTGTTCAAAGCGCAACAGCAGGGCGAAGCGCTGGCCGTTCAGCAGCGGCGCCTTCAGTCCTTGCAGGAGCAGCCGCCACTCGCCGTCATGGCGCAGGCTCAACTCGATGCCGGGCGGCAGCTCGATCGCCGGCACCGTCAGGCCATGGCGCTGCAGCAGCACCGAAGCGGCCACTGGCGTGCTTGCGCCGAGCAGGCGATCGGGCCGGACACCGCGGTTGCTGAGCTTGCGCAGATGGGCCTGGCCCTGGTCCTGGCCAGGCGCGCTGGGCAGCGCATAGGCGTGGTCGATCAGCAGATCGCCGACGCGGGTGTCATGGGCTCGAGCGGAGCCGGTCGTCAGGCCATTCAAGCCGGTCAGGCCAGGAATCAGCAGCAGGTGTCGACGTCGCATGGACGCATCATGACAGGCGGCACGAGTTTCGTTGGTCCGTCGTCCCATCCCACGCCAGCTCGGCCGTAGCGACTGGACCCTTGCAGCCATCGTGGTGAGGTGGCGGGCAGAACGAGGTCTGGCGGGCAGCGATGCGGGTGCCGGCCCTGCGCATCCAGGCGCACCAGGCCATCGAGACGTGGTAGGCGCTGGCGCGCCGCGGGGCTCAGCCGGCCACCGCGTGCTCGCCCTGGGTGACCACCGGAGCGACCTGTAGCCGCGCTTCGGGCTGATCAAACGGCTGCATCAGCACGGTGCGGGGTGCGGATCGCGGCAGCGTCGTCGCCTGCCCGGGCGCCGCAGGCGTTCACGGCGGTTCTCTGGTCAGGGTCAAGTGCGTCGGGGTCTCCTGGTTCACAGGCCGATCTGGCCTCAGCGGCCATGAAAGGGGCCACCGAGGCTGTGTCGCAGCGCGGCCGACACGACCCGCGCGTTGAAGTCGCGCACCTGCGCCTCGCCGACGGTGGTGGGCCACGCGCCGAGGGCGTCAATGGACGGCGTCTCGAGCAGAGGGGCTTCTGATTGACCTTCGGCGCGGCCGCGTCGCTGTCCGATCGGCACGATTGCGCCGTATCAAGACTCATACCCCACCAGGCTTCTACAGTCGCGCCATGTCATCGCGCCGAGCCCTCCTGCGTCGCCGGGTCTGGACCGTCTGGTCTGCGGCTTTGGCCTGGGCCGTGCTGCCCACGCTCATGGCGCTGGCCGGTCTGGCGCCGACGCCCGGTGTCGCCATGGCCCTGGGCGAAGTCTGCAGCGTGGCGGGGACCGCCGCGCCGAGCGACGACCCTGCGCCGGCGCAGGCACACGGTGCATCCTGCCTGCTGTGCGTACTGAGCGTGCCGATGCTGGGCACGCCGACCGAGCCGCGGTCGGTGCCGTTCCTGGTGGCGAGCGTGGCACCGGACCGCCCATCCGCCAAGGATGTCTGGGCGCCACAGCCGCCACCCCGCCGCGCCTGCCCGCAAGGCCCACCCGCACACGCTTGACGCGCTCTACGTGAGCGTGGCGCTGCCTGGCGCTGCTGCCGGGCCGCTGTTGGAGCGCGCCGTGCGCGCGCTGCCTGGGACCCCTGCCGTGTGGAGGCCTTCGTGCCCACCCTTTCCCCGTCCATCCGCCGCGCCGGCGTGGCCGCGGCCCTGCTGCTGGCTGCACTGGCCGCTGCGGCCATCGCCTGGTTCCGCCCGGCGCCAGCACCCGCGCTGGGCGCGATTGACCTGAGCGACGCCCGCTACGCGCAGGACTTCCGCCTGCAGGATCCGCAGGGCGAGTGGCGCACGCTGGCCGACTACCGCGGCCGGGTGGTGATGCTGTTCTTCGGCTTCACGCAGTGCCCCGATGTCTGCCCGGCGGCGATGGCCAAGGCCGTCCAGGCGCGCCAGCAACTGGGGGCGCAGGCCGACCAGGTGCAGCTGGTCTTTGTCAGCCTGGATCCGGAGCGCGACAGCGGTCCGATCCTGCGCGCCTTTGCCGACGCCTTCGGCGAAGGCATCACGCCGCTGCGCGGCGACGTCGACCTGACACGCCGCACCGCGGAGGCCTTCAAGGTCTTCTACCGCAAGGTGCCGCTGGCCGGCAGCTACACGCTGGACCACAGCGTCATGGTCTATCTCTACGACCGCCAGGGCCGCGTGCGCCGCGCCCTGCCGCCCACCCTCGATGCCGCCGGCCAGGCGGCCGAGTTGCGCACGGTTTTGTCTCTGTCCTGATCGTCCCCACTCAACAAGGAGCACACCATGAACGACCTGCCCTTCAACCGCCGCCTGTGGATCACCGGTACCGCGCTGGGCGCACTTGGCCTGTCCGGCTGCGCCACCACCCAGCAGCCCGACGCCGCCGCCCCCGGCCTGGCGCCCACCGACTGGACCGACCAGTTCGGCCTGGTCAACACCCTGCGCAAGGACACCGCGCCGCTGGACAACGAACTGGCCAAGTACCCGCGCTGCCGCTACTGCGGCATGGAGCGCGCCAAGTTCAGCCACACCAGGCACTTGCTGGTCTACGCCGACGACAGCGTCGAGGGCACCTGCTCGATCCACTGCGCGGCGATCAGCCTGTCGCTGAACATGGACCGCGGCCCCAAGGCCATCTATTGCGGCGACGCCGGCAGCCCCGAGAAGATCAAGCCGCTGGTGCTGGCCGACCGCGCTCACTATGTGCTGGACCCCAGCAAGCCGGGCACCATGACCAAGGCCAGCAAGTGGGCCTACGCCGATCGCGCCGCCGCCGACAAGGCCGCCAGCGGCGAGGCCGCGGCCAAGGCCGGCGCCAAGGTGGTGGGCTTTGACGACGCGTTGACCAGCGCCTACCTGGGCATGGCCGCCGACACCGTGATGCTGCGCCAGCGCCGTGGCGAGATGCGCCGCAAGATGACCGCGCAGAAGGCGGGCTAAGCCGATGTGCCGCGCCGATGACGCGCCACCGGGCGCCACGCTGCGCCCGCTGCACCGCCGTGACTGGCTGCGCGGCCTGCTGGCCCTGGCGGCCGGTGGCGCCGCGCAGGGCAAGCCGGTCCAGCTGCCGATGCCCGGCCCGCGCGACACCTGTCCGGTCTGCGGCATGTTCGTCGCGCCCTACCGGATGTGGGTGGCCACGGTGCTGTGGCGCGATGGCCGGGCGGTGCACTTCGATGGCGCCAAGGACTTCTTCAAGTACCTGGCCGAGCTGGCGAAGTACGAGCCCAAGCGCCAGCGCGGCGACATCGTCGCGATGGCGGTGACCGATTACTACGCCACCGCCCGCATCGACGCGCGCGAGGCCTGGTACGTCATCGGTTCCGACGTGCTGGGGCCGATGGGGCATGAGTTGGTGCCGCACGACACCGAGGCCGACGCCAAGGAGTTCATGGCCGACCATAAGGGCAAGCGCGTGCTGCGTTTCTCGGACGCCACGCTGGCGCTGGCCTTGGCCCTGGACGACGGGAAGTTCCTGTGAAGCCACCCACGGACCGTGTGCGCCGCGCAGGCGCCGTGGCACTGGGCCTGGCCGGCGCGGCGCTGGCAGCGGTGCTGCACGCGGCCTGGCTGCAGCACCAGGCCCCATCGCGCGAAGCCCGCACCCGCGCGCTGGTGCAGGCCCTGCAACTGACCGACCCGGCCTGGTTCACCGAGGCGCGTGCTACGCGCCACTTCAGCCAGGCCGATGGGCACACCGCCTTCCAGGACGGCCCGGGCCTGCCCGATCACTTCCCGTCGGCGGTGTGGCTGCCGCCGCCAGGAGCCCGCTGAATGAGCCCCTGGTGGCACCGCCAGCGCGGTCTGCTGGAGCACGCGCTGGCCTCGATGTCGCGCCACCGTGCCAAGAACGTCGGCGTGGGGCTGGTGCATACCGTGCTGGTGGCGGCGCTGGCCTCGGTGATGTGGCTGACCACCGCGCTGCGCCACGAGGCCGAGCACGCATTGGCCGCGGCGCCCGAGGTGGTCGTCCAGGGCCTGCAAATGGGCCGCCATGCGCTGAGCAGCGCGGCCGATCTTGAGGCCCTGCGCGGCATCCGTGGCGTGCAGCGCGTGCAGGGGCGGCTGTGGGGCTACCTGTACGACACCTCCACCGCGGCCACCTACACGCTGCAGGTGCCGGCCGATGAGGCCGCGGCGCTGATGCCCGCGCCGGGCGAGGCCCTGGTGGGCGAGGGCGTGGCCCGGCTGCGCCGTCTGCAGACCGGTGGCCGGCTCTACCTGGTCGCGCCCTCGGGCGAGTTCCTCAACCTGCGCGTGCGGTCGGTGCTGGACCCGGCCAGTGCCGGCTTCAGCAGCGACCTGGTGCTGCTGAACGAGACCGACTTCCGCCGCTTCTTCCGCCTGCCCGCCGATGTCTACACCGACCTGAGCCTGTCGGTGCGCAACCCCAAGGAGGTGCCCAAGGTGGCCGAGAAGGCCGGCCTGGCGCTGCGCAGCCACCGGGTGATCACCCGCGAGGACCTGCTGCGCAGCTACCAGCACCTGTTCAGCTGGCGCGAGGGCCTGCTGCTGGCGCTGGGCGCCGCCGCGCTGCTGGCCTTTGCCATCCTGGCCTTTGACAAGGCCAGCGGCCTGTCGGCCGCCGAGCGCCACGAGATCGGCGTGCTCAAGGCCTTGGGCTGGGACACGCGCGACATCCTGCACTGGAAGCTCTGGGAGGCCGGCGTGGTGGCCGGCAGCGCCCTGGTGCTGGGCAGCCTGCTGGCCTATGCGCATGTGTTCGTGCTGGGCGCGCCGCTGCTGCGGCCGGTGCTGCAGGGCTGGTCGGTGCTGTTTCCGCGGGCCGACTGGGTGCCGGTGATCGACGGCCTGCAGTGGGCCACGCTGGCGATGCTGGCGGTGCTGCCTTACCTGGCGGCGATCGTCTGGCCGGTGTGGCGAACCGCGGCGGCCGACCCCGACGAGGTGCTGCGATGAGCCAGCCCTTCATCGAGCTGGACGGCGTGGTCAAGCGCTTCCATGAGGGCGAGCCCGGTGAGTTCACCGCGCTGCACGGCATCACGCTGCAGTTGGCGCGTGCTCAGGTGCATGTGCTGGCCGGCCCCAGTGGCTCGGGCAAGTCCACACTGCTGTCGCTGATCGGCGGTGTGGCGCGGCCCAGCGAGGGCCGGGTGCGGCTGGACGGCGCGCCTCTGTCGGGCCTGCCCGAGCACCACCTGGCGGCGCTGCGCCGCGAGCGCATCGGCTTCATCTTCCAGCGCTACCACCTGGTGCCCGGCCTGACCGCGCTGGAGAACGTGCGCCTGCCCGGCGTGCCGCTGGGCTGGCCGCGCGAGCGGCTGCAGGCGCGCGCGCTGCAGGTGCTGGCCGAGCTGGGCGTGGCGCCGCGCGCGCATGAGCGGGTGGAGCGCCTGTCGGGCGGCGAGATGCAGCGCGTGGCCATCGCCCGCGCGCTGCTGACCCAGCCGCCGCTGCTGATCGCCGACGAACCCACCGCGCACCTGGATGCCGCGCTGGGGCGTCAGTTCCTGGACACCGTCGCCACGCTGAAGGCGCGCGGCCACACCTGGGTCATCGCCAGCCACGACCCGCGCGTGATCGGTGCGCCGGTGGTGGACCGCGTCATCCACCTGGCCGACGGCCGGCTGCGGGGCGAGGACGCGCCATGCTGATGCAGGCCCCGGTGATGGCGCTGCTGGCCGTGGCCTGGCTGGGTGCGCTGACGCTGCTGTGGGCCGGGGCCTTTGGCCTGCAGCTGCTGCGGCACTGGAACCCCGCCTCGGGTGCGCCACGCCAACTGTTGCTCGAGCGCCAGACCGAGCTGGTGGCCACGCTGGTGGGGCAGCTGCTGGCCTGGCAGGGCGCGGCGCTGCTGCTGATGGTGGTCAACGCCGACCGCACCGCGCCGCTGCTGGTGGGCGCGATGTGCGCCTTCGGCAGCTTCAATGCCAGCGTCTGGGGCTTTCCGGCGCTGTACGCCAAGCTGAGCCTGTTCTTTGCCGCCGGCGCCTGGCTGGCGCTGCAGCGTGCCGACCGCGCCGCGCCCGACTGGCCGCTGACGCGCCGCAGCTACCGCTTGCTGCTGGCCGTGCTGCTGCCGCTGGCGCTGGCCGACGCGGCGCTGTCCACGCTGTACTTCACCGACCTGCAGCCCGACACGCTGACCGCCTGCTGCGGCAGCAGCTTCCACCCCGAGCACGTCGGCCTGGCCGCCGAGGCCTCGGCCGTGGCGCCGGCCACCGCGCTGTGGGCGCTGGCCATCGGCCTGGTGGTGGTGCTGGCCTGGGGCGCACTGGCCAGCCGCGTGGCGGCGCTAGCGCCCGCCTACGGCCTGGCCAGCCTGGGCTTCCTGGGCCTGGGCCTGCTGGCGGTGGTGGCGGCGATCTCGCCCTATGTGTACGAGTCGCCGCACCACCACTGCCCGTTCTGCGTGCTCAAGCGCGAGTACGACCACGTCGGCTTCGTGCTGTACCTGCCGCTGTTCATCGGCGCCAGCGCCGGCCTGGCCAGCGGGCTGCTGAGCTGGCGCCCGCCGGCGCACCTGGATGCGCCGCTGCAGCGCCAGACGCGGCGGCTGCGCGCGGTGTCGATGGCGAGCTTCGCGCTGTTCGCGCTGGTGGGCGCCGGGCTGGTGGTGAGGTCCGGCCTCAGGCTGTGAGGGGACTCACTCGCCCTCCACCGCCGGCAGCTCGCCCAGCAGCGCAATCACCTCATCCAGCGTGGCGTAGAAGCGCTCGGTGAACTCGGGGCCGATGTGGTCCTCGATGCGCTGGTAGATGGCCTCGATCTGCGGCGCCAGTTCGGCCGCCAGCGCGCGCGCCTTGGGCGTGAGCGTGACGGTGACGCGGCGCGCGTCCTGCGCCTGGCGCTCGCGGGTGAGCAGGCCCAGGTCGTCCATGCGCGCCAGCATGCCGGTGGTGGCGGGGCTGGAGAAGCGGCACACCGCGCCGATCTCGCGCGGCTCCATCGGCCCGCGCTCCAGCAGCGCGCGGATGATGCGCCACTGCTGCTCTGTCACGCCATGGGCGTTGAGGATGGGCCGGAACTGGCCGATCACGCCTTCGCGCGCATGCAGCAGCAGCAGCGGCAGGTTGCGGTGGCGGAACCCCACCGCCCGCGCCGCCTGCTCCGGTTTGGCTCGGGCTTGGCCCTTGGTTGACATGCTCATATCTTAGCGAATACATTGCTCATGTGTGAGTGAATTAAGCCTGCTGCCACCGCCATGCCCCTGACCCCCATGCCATCCTCCTTCGCCGTAGCGCCCTGGCGGCTGACCGGCGTCGTCTATGGCGCGCTGGTCAACCATGCGCCGCAACTGGCCGCGCTGGGCCAGGCCGTGCACGCCGCGCCCTACAAGGCGCCGCCGGCTCACCCGGTGCTGCAGGTCCGGCCGCGCAACACGCTGTGCGGGCCGGGCTCGGTGGTGGCGGTGCCGGCGGCGGTGGAGGTGGGGGCCTCGCTGGGCGTCGTCATCGGCCGCACGGCTTGCCGGGTGTCGGTGGACGATGCGCCGGGCGTGATCGCCGGCTACGCGGTGGTGGCCGAGCTGGGCCTGCCGCCCGACAACCACTATCGCCCCACAGTGCGCCTGAAGGCGCGCGACGGCTTCACCGTCATCGGTCCGGTGGTGGCCGCCAGCGAGATTGACGACCCCGATGCGCTGGCGGTGCAGGTGCTGATCGGTGGCCAGACAGCGCACCAGGGCCACACCGGCGATCGCGTGCGCGGTGTGGCCGAGCTGATCGCCGCGGTGACCGAGTTCATGACGCTGCAGCCCGGCGATGTGCTGCTGCTGGGCGCCGACACGCCCGCGCCGCAGGCGCGCGCCGGGGACGCGGTGGCGGTGGCGATCGAGGAGCTGGGCACCCTGTCCTTCTCATTGTGCGAGGAGCAGGCTGCGCCCGCCGTGCCGAACGATCCCCCCGCGGTGGATGGCACCGATCTGCCGCCGCGCGGCCCGGTGGCCCGCGTGGCCTATGCGGGCGCCGTGCACACCGCCCGCCCGCACCCGCAGGGCCTGCAACTGACCGATGGCCGCGTCCTGCGCGAGGACCAGGTGCAGTGGTTGCCGCCCCTCGCGGTGGGCACCATCCTGGCGCTGGGCCTGAACTACGCCGACCACCTGAAGGAGCTCAGCAAGGAGCTCACCGTCACGGCCAAGGACGAGCCGCTGGTCTTCCTGAAGGGCCCAGGCGCACTGGTGGGCCACCGCGGCGTCACGCGCCGCCCGGCCGGCGTGCAGTTCATGCACTACGAGTGCGAGTTGGCGGTGGTGATCGGCCGCACGGCGCGCCACGTGTCCGCCAAGGACGCCATGGCCCATGTGGCCGGCTACACCGTCTGCAACGACTACGCGATCCGCGACTATCTGGAGAACTGGTACCGCCCCAACCTGCGCGTCAAGAACCGCGATGGCGCCACTGCGCTGGGTCCGTGGTTCGTGCCCGTGGCCGATGTGCCTGATCCCCATGCATTGGCGCTGCGCACCCGCGTCAACGGCCAGACCGTGCAGCAGGGTACGACGGCGAACATGGTCAACACCATTCCGGCGCTGATCGAGTATCTCAGCAGTTTCATGACGCTGCAGGCGGGCGACGTCATCCTCACCGGCACGCCCGAGGGCGTGGTCAACGTCAACGAGGGCGACGAGGTCGTCTGCGAGATCGACGGCATCGGCCGTCTGGTCAACACGATCGTCGGCGACGGCGTGTTCGGCCGCTGACACACACGAGAGATCATTCATGCGCATTGACCACCTGATCAACGGCCGTCCCGTGGCCGGCAGCCAGTACTTCGAGACCGTCAACCCCGCCACCCAGGCTGTGCTGGCCGAGGTGGCCGCCGGTGGTGCCGCCGAGGTGGACGCTGCGGTGCAGGCCGCCAAGGCGGCGTTCCCGGCCTGGGCCGGGCTGCCTGCGCCGGAGCGCGCCAGGAAGATCCGCGCACTGGGTGACCTGATCACGAAGCATGTGCCCGAGCTGGCGCAGACCGAGACGAAGGACACCGGCCAGAGCATCAGCCAGACCGGCAAGCAGCTGGTGCCACGCGCCGCCGACAACTTCCACTACTTCGCCGAGATGTGTGTGCGCGTGGATGGCCACACCTACCCCACGCCCACGCACCTGAACTACACGCTGTTCCACCCGGTGGGCGTGTGCGCGCTGATCAGCCCCTGGAACGTGCCCTTCATGACCGCCACCTGGAAAGTGGCGCCCTGCCTGGCCTTTGGCAACACCGCGGTGTTGAAGATGAGCGAGCTGTCGCCGATGACCGCCGCCCGCCTGGGTGAGCTGGCACTGGAGGCCGGCATCCCGGCGGGCGTGCTGAACATCGTGCACGGCTATGGCCGGGACGCCGGCGAGCCGCTGTGCGCCCACCCCGATGTGCGGGCGATCAGCTTCACTGGCTCCACCGCCACCGGCAACCGCATCGTGCAGGCGGCGGGCCTGAAGAAGTTCAGCATGGAACTGGGCGGCAAGAGCCCGTTCGTCATCTTTGCCGACGCTGACCTGGACCGCGCGCTGGACGCCGCGGTGTTCATGATCTTCAGCAACAACGGTGAGCGCTGCACCGCGGGCAGCCGCATCCTGGTGCAACAGAGCATCTACGCGGACTTCGCCGCGAAGTTCGCCGAGCGCGCGAAGCGCATCACCGTGGGCGACCCGCTCGACGAGCAGACCATCATCGGCCCGATGATCTCCCCCGGCCACCTGGCCAAGGTGCGCCACTACATCGAGCTGGGCCCGAAGGAGGGCGCCACACTGCTGTGCGGCGGCCTGGAGGCGCCGGAGCTGCCGGCCCATCTGGCCCAAGGCAACTTCGTCAGGCCGACGGTGTTTGCCGACGTCGACAACCGCATGAAGATCGCCCAGGATGAGATCTTCGGCCCGGTCGCCTGCCTGATCCCGTTCGAGGACGAGGCCGAGGCCATCCGCATCGCCAACGACACGGCCTACGGCCTGTCCAGCTATGTCTGGACCGAGAACCTGGGCAAGGCGCACCGCGTGGCCGCCGCCATCGAGGCGGGCATGTGCTTCGTCAACAGCCAGAACGTGCGCGACCTGCGCCAGCCCTTTGGCGGCACCAAGGCCAGCGGCACCGGCCGGGAGGGGGGCACCTGGAGCTACGAGGTCTTCCTGGAGCCCAAGAACATCGCCGTGTCGATGGGCTCGCACCACATTCCGCACTGGGGAGTCTGACCATGGGACGATTGGCTTTGGTGGGCAAGATCACCCACGTCCCGTCGATGTACCTGTCCGAGCTGGACGGCCCGCGCCAGGGCACGCGCCAGGACGCGATCGACGGCCACATCGAGATCGGCCGGCGCTGCCGCGAGCTGGGCGTGGATACCATCGTGGTGTTCGACACCCACTGGCTGGTCAACGCCAACTACCACCTGAACTGCGCGCCGCATTTCCAGGGCACCTACACCAGCAACGAGCTGCCGCACTTCATCAAGAACCTGCCCTTCGCGTGCCCCGGCAACCCCGAGCTGGGGCGGCTGATGGCGCAGGTGGCCACCGAGATGGGCGTCGAGACCCTGGCCCACGCCGAGACCACGCTGGACCCCGAGTACGGCACCCTGGTGCCGATGCGCTACATGAACGCCGACCAGCACTTCAAGGTGATCTCGGTGTCGGCGCTGTGCACGGTGCACTACCTCAATGATTCGGCGCGCCTGGGCTGGGCGCTGCGCCAGGCGGTGGAGCAGCACTACGACGGCACCGTGGCCTTTCTGGCCAGCGGATCCTTGAGCCACCGCTTCGCGCAGAACGGCCTGGCGCCCGAGTACGCGTTCAAGATCTGGAGTCCCTTCCTGGAGCAGCTGGACCGCCGCGTGGTCGAGATGTGGCAGCGGGGCCAGTGGGCCGACTTCTGCGCCATGCTGCCCGAGTACGCCAGCAAGGGCCACGGCGAGGGGTTCATGCACGACACCGCGATGATGCTGGGCGCACTGGGCTGGAGCGAGTACGCCGGCCCCGCCGAGATCATCACGCCTTACTTTGGCGCCAGCGGCACCGGCCAGATCAATGCGCTGTTCCCGGTCACACCGGTCAGCGGCCGAGCGATCCCGGCGGCCCAGGCCTCATCGGCCGAGGGGTACACCGCCATCTCGACCCGTCTGTGAAGGACGCGCGATGCCGCACCTGGTGATCCTCTACACGCCCGACCTGGACCGCCCACTGGACCAGGGCGGCAGCGACATGACGGCGCTGTGCCGCGCGCTGGCCGACACCATGCTGGCCGCACGCGATGAAGCCGGTTCGGCGGTCTTCCCCCCGGGCGGCGTGCGCGTGCTGGCCTACCCGGCCGCGCACAGCGCGGTGGCCGACGGCCGCGGCGACTACGGCTTCGTCTACCTGAACCTGCGCATGGGCCGCGGCCGCAGCGCCGCGGTGCATGCGGCGGTGGGTCAGGCGCTGGAGGCCACCGCCAAGAACCACTTCGCGCCGCTGCTGGCGACGCGGCCGATTGGCGTGACGCTGCAGATCGACGAAGGCCCCGAGGTCTTTGACGCCAAGAACAGCTCGCTGCACCCCTTGTTCCGCAAGCCCTGACCCATGCTCGACGACACCACCATCGCCCAGCTCGCCGCCGAGCTGCACACCTCCGAGCAGACCCGCGTGCCGGTCGAGCACTTCAGCAAGCGCTTCCCCGGCATGACGATCGAGGACGGCTACCGCGTCAGCCGCGCCTGGGTGGCAGCGCAGATCGCCGGTGGCGCGCGCGTGATCGGCCACAAGATCGGCCTGACCAGCCGCGCGATGCAGATCAGCAGCCAGATCACCGAGCCCGACTACGGCACGCTGCTGGACCACATGCTCTACCGCTGCGAGGGCGAGGCGGTGCTCGACATTCCGCTGAACCGCTTCATCGCCCCGCGCGTGGAGGTGGAGCTGGCCTTCATCCTGAAGTCGCCGCTGCGCGGGCCCGACGTGACGGTGGAGCAGGTGCTGGACGCCACAGAGTTCATCACCCCGGCGATCGAGATCATCGATGCCCGCATCGAACAGTTCGACCGCCACACCAAGGCCATGCGCAAGGTCTTCGACACGATCAGCGACAACGCCGCCAATGCCGGCATCGTGCTGGGCGGCCAGCGGGTCGGCCCACGCGCGGTGGACCGTGCCTGGTGCGGCGCCATCCTGCGCCAGAACGGCGTGGTCGAAGAGACTGGGCTGGCCGCCGGCGTGCAGGGCGATCCGGCCATCGGCATCGCCTGGCTGGCCAACAAGCTGGCGCCCTGGGGCGAGACGCTGCAGCCCGGCCACATCGTGCTGGCGGGCTCGTTCACGCGGCCGGTGGCGGCCAAGGCGGGCGATGTCTTCCAGGCCGACTACGGCCCGCTGGGCGTCCTGAACTTCCGTTTCGTCTGAGGGGCAGACCGATGACTGCATTCACCCGCCCGGCTCGCTACAGTCCAACCGAATGGGACGCCCGCGTCCAACTGGCCGCCTGCTACCGCATCTTTGCCCACCTGGGCTGGTCGGAGCTGATCTACAACCACATCTCGCTGCGTGTTCCTGACGAGGACGGTCACTTCCTCATCAACCCCTTCGGCCTGCACTACACCGAGGTCACGGCCAGCAACCTGGTGAAGGTGGACATCGACGGAAACATCGTCGGCCACAGCGACTGGCCGATCAACCCGGCCGGCTTCACCTTCCACGGCGCGATCCACGCCACGCTGCCCGACGCGCACTGCGTGATGCATGTGCACACCACGCCGACGATGGCGGTGTGCTGCCTGCAGGACGGGCTGTCCTTCACCAACTTCTATGCGGCGCAGCTGTACGGCCAGGTGGCGTACCACGACTTCGAGGGCATCACCGTGCACCGCGAGGAAGGTGCGCGCATCCTGGCCTCCAGTCAGGGCAAGCCGGTGCTGCTACTGCGCAACCACGGCCCGGTGGTGATCGGCCGCTCGCTGGCGCAGGCCTTCAACCTGATGTGGCTGGTGCAGCGCGCCTGCGAGGTGCAGATGGCCTCGCAGCCGATGGGGACGCTGCAGCCGATCAGCGAGGCCGCGCTGCAGGCCTGCGTGCGAGACTCGCTGAACTTCAACCCGAACTTCGGGGCTGGTGAGGACTCGTTTGCCGCCATGCAGCGGCTGATCGACCGCATCGACCCCGGCTACCGCGCATGAGTGTTCCGCTGCACAAGGTCTGCGTCGTCGGTGTCGGCGCCATTGGGGGCGTGTTCGCGGCCTGGCTGGGCTCGCGGCTGCCGACCGGACAGATCGCGCTGAGCGCGCTGGCACGCGGCCAGACGCTGCGCACGCTGCAGGCCGATGGGCTGTGCTGGGTCGACGGCGATGGCGGCGAGCAGCGCATCACCCTGGCTGCCAGCGATGACGCGACCGCGCTGGGCCCGCAGGACCTGGTGATCGTCTCCGTCAAGGGTCCGGCGATGCCGGCGGTGGCCGAGCAGATCCGCCCGCTGCTGGCCGCCCACACGGTGGTGCTGGTGGCGATGAACGGCGTGCCCTGGTGGTTCTTCGACGGCCTGGGCGGCGAGTGTGCGGGTCTGCAACTCCAGGCCGTGGACCCGGGCGGCCGCACCGCCGCCGCGCTGCCCACCGCGCAGGTGCTGGGCTGCGTGGTCCATGTCAGCGCCGCGGCGCCGCGGCCCGGGCGCATCGAGCGCATCAAGAACAACCAGCTGATCATCGGTGAGCCGGCAGGCGGCCTCAGCCCTCGCGTGCAGGCGGTGGCCGCGCTGCTGGAGTCGGCCGGCTTCGCGGTCAAGCAGGCCGAGCGCATCCAGCAGGAGATCTGGTTCAAGCTGTGGGGCAACATGACGATGAACCCGGTCTCGGCGCTGACCGGCGCACCCTGTGACCGCATCCTCGATGACCCGCTGGTGCGTGGCTTCTGCAGCGCCGTGATGACCGAGGCCCAGGCGATCGGCGCGCGCATCGGCTGCGGCATCGACCAGGTGCCTGATGACCGCCACGCGATCACCCGCAGCCTGGGCTCATTCAAGACCTCGATGCTGCAGGACGTGGAAGCCGGTCGCGCGATCGAACTGGACGCGTTGGTGGGCGCGGTGCGCGAGATCGGCCAGCACCTGGGCCTCGCCACACCGAACATTGACGCGCTGCTGGGCCTGACCCGGCTGATGGCCCGCGAACGCGGCCTGTACCCCAAGGACGCCGCATGATGCAGATCCCCGCCAACCACTTCCGCCACGCGCTGCGCGAGGGCCGCGCCCAGATCGGTTGCTGGGTCGGTTTTGCCGATCCCAACGTCGCCGAGGCGCTGGCCACTTGCGGCTACGACTGGCTGTTGCTTGATGGCGAGCACGCGCCGAACGATCCGCGCACCGTGCTGGCCCAGCTGCGCGCGATGGCGCCTTACCCCACGCAGGCCATCGTGCGGCCGGTGATCGGCGATGTGGCGCTGATCAAGCAGTACCTGGACGTGGGCGCGCAGACGCTGCTGGTGCCGATGGTCGATACGCCCGAGCAGGCGGCGCTGCTGGTACGGGCCATGCGCTACCCGCCCGAGGGCATCCGCGGCATGGGCGCGGCGCTGGCGCGGGCCTCGCGCTGGAACCAGGTCGAGCAGTACGTGCACAAGGCCAACGACGAGATGTGCCTGCTGGTGCAGGCCGAGACGGTGCAGGCGGTGCAGCACCTGGCGGCCATCGCTGCGGTGGACGGCGTCGACGGCGTGTTCTTCGGTCCGGCCGACCTGTCGGCCAGCATGGGCTACCGCGGCCAGCCGGGACACCCGGATGTGCAGAAGGTGATCCTGGACGGCATCGCCACCGTGCGTGCTGCCGGCAAGGCGCCAGGCATCCTGGCCACCGACCCGGCGCTGGCGCAGCAGTACCTGGACGCCGGAGCGCTGTTCGTGGCCGTCGGCCTGGACACGGCGATGCTGGTCAAGGCCGCCAGCGACATGGCGCGGCGCTTCCGGACAGCGCCAACACCGCCTGTCGGTGGCGGCGGCTACTGATCAGACGGTCATGCCGCCCGACACTTCCAGCACCGCGCCGTTGACATAGCTGGCCTCGTCGCTGGCCAGGAAGGCATAGGCGTTGGCGATCTCGTCGGCGTGGCCCAGGCGCTTGAGGGGCACCTGCTCGCGCATGTGGTCGAGCACCTTGTCAGGCATGCTGGCCAGGATGGGCGTCTCGATGAAGCCCGGCGCCACCGCGTTGACGCGCACGCCCTTGGGGCCCAGCTCGCGACTCCAGGTCTTGGTGAAACCGATCACGCCGAACTTGCTGGCGGCGTAGTTGGTCTGGCCGAAGTTGCCATAGATGCCCACCACGCTGGAGGCGTTCAGGATCACGCCGGCGCGCTGGTCCACCATGGTGTCCACCACCGCCTGCGCGCAGTGGAAGACGCCGCGCAGGTTGACGTCGATCACCGCGTCGAACTGCGCCAGCGTCATCTTCTGCAGCCGCGCGTCCTGGGTGATGCCGGCGTTGTTGACCAGCACGTCGATGCGGCCGAACTGGGCCTTCACCGCGGCCACCATCGCATCGACCTGGGCGCGGTCGGTGACGTTGACCACGAAGCCGGCGGCCTGCGCGCCCAGACGGCGGCATTCGGCCACCGCCTCATCCACCGCGGCGGCCTTCATGTCGCAGACGATGACGGTGGCACCCTCGCGGGCGAACTTCAGCGCGGTGGCCAGGCCAATGCCCTGGGCGGCGCCGGTGATGATGCTGACCTTGTCCTTCAAACGCATGGTGGGTGAGTTCTTCTTCAGAGGTTCAGGAAACGGGTGAGCTGGGGCAGGTCCTGGTCGTAGTCGGACAGCGCGTGGTCGCTGCCCTCCAGCAGGCGGATGGGGCAGCCGGTGTAGCGGGCGTGCATCTCGCGCCAGTCCAGCACCTCGTCGCCCTGGGCGATGACGACGAAATAGCGCTCGGGACGGGTGATGGCCGACGGGGCGATCGCGCGCAGCTCGTCCATGTGCTCCAGCCGCACCTCCACCACCTGCGTGGGGTCGTGCCAGGCGGGCTGCTCGCCCAGGTACTTCACCAGGTCGCGCGCCGGATCGACCGCGGGGTTGAGCAGCACGGCGCGGCAGCCGGTGCGCTCGGCCACCGCGGTGGCGTAGAAGCCGCCCAGTGAGCTGCCGATCACCGCCATGCGCTGCCACGGCCAGTCGGCGATGCCGTCCATGATCAGCTGCATCGCTGCAGCGGGCGAGCCGGGCAGCTGCGGGCACCACCAGTGCAGGTCGGGCCGGTTCGCCTGCACCCAGGCGTGGGTCATGCGCGCCTTGGTCGACAGCGGCGAGGACCTGAAACCGTGCAGGTAGAGGATGTGGCTGATCGGCGGCACGTCGGCGGGCCTCAGGCCTTGGCGGCCAGCGCGGCCAGCAGCTTGGCGTGGATGCCGCCGAAGCCGCCATTGCTCATGCACAGCACCTGGTCGCCCGGGCGCGCGGCCTTGACGATGGCCGCCACCATCTTGTCGATCGAGTCCAGCACCACGGCCTGATCGCCCATCGGCGCCAGCGCCTCGGCGGCGTCCCAGCCCAGATTGCCGCTGTGGCAGAAGGACAGGTCGGCCTCCTCCAGCGCCCAGGGCAGCTGGGCCTTCATCGTGCCCAGTTTCATGGTGTTGCTGCGCGGCTCGAAGGCGGCCAGGATGCGCGCCGCCCCTACTTTGCGGCGCAGGCCGTTGACGGTGGTGCGGATCGCGGTGGGGTGGTGGGCGAAGTCGTCGTAGACGGTGACGCCGCCGGCCTCGCCGCGCTTTTCCAGACGGCGCTTGACGTTCTGGAACGTGGCCAGGCCGGCGGCGGCCACCTCGGGCGCCACGCCCACATGCTCGGCCGCGGCGATCGTGGCCAGGGCATTGAGCTGGTTGTGCTCGCCCAGCAGCGCCCAGTCGACGCGGGCCACCTTCATGGCGCCGCGCAGCACGTCAAAGGCATGGGGCTCGCCGCGGGCGCGCAGTGCGCCAGGCTCTTCCTTCATCGGGCCGAAGCGCACCACCTCGCTCCAACAGCCGCGCGCCAGCACGCGCTGCAGGGATTCTTCACGGGCGTTCACCACCAGCCGGCCGCTGGCCGGCACGGTGCGCACCAGGTGGTGGAACTGGGTTTCGATCGCGGCCAGGTCGGCAAAGATGTCGGCGTGGTCGAACTCCAGGTTGTTCAGCACCGCGGTGCGCGGCCGGTAGTGCACGAACTTGCTGCGCTTGTCGAAGAAGGCGGTGTCGTACTCGTCGGCCTCGATGACAAAGTACCGGCCGCCGCCCAGCCGCGCGCTGATGCCGAAGTTCTGCGGCACACCGCCGACCAGGAAGCCCGGCTGCAGCCCGGCATACTCCAGCACCCAGGCCAGCATCGAGGTGGTGGTGGTCTTGCCGTGGGTGCCGGCCACCGCCAGCACATGGCGGCCCTGCAGCACGTTCTCCGCCAGCCACTGCGGGCCGCTGGTGTAGGCGGCGCCCGCATCCAGGATGGCCTCCATCAGTGGGTTGCCGCGGGTGACCACATTGCCCACCACGAAGACATCGGGCTTGAGCGCCATCTGTTCGGCGCCGAAGCCCTCGATCAGGTCGATGCCGAGTGCGCGCAACTGGTCGCTCATCGGCGGGTAGACGTTGGCGTCGCAGCCGGTCACGGTGTGGCCGGCTTCGCGCGCCAGCGCGGCGATACCGCCCATGAAGGTGCCGCAGATGCCGAGGATGTGGATGTGCATGGGGGAGGGCGCGCCGCAGCGGGGCGCGCGCAGGTCAGACGGAGAGAGTTTGCATGCCGGCCCAGTCCTCGCCGGGGGCGAGTCGGGCGGGTTGGCGGATCAGCGCGGCTTCGACGCACAGCATGTGGCGCCAGTCCTCGTCGGGCATGTCGGACAGCTGCTGCACGCCGTCGTCGCCGGGGTTCCAGACCACCACGTCCTCGAAGCCGTCCATGGCCACGCGCACGCGCCGGCCCAGCTCGCGCAGCACCAGGGGCTGGGCGGCGCCATGGTAGATGCGGTCGATCGCACCGACAAAGGTCAGCACATCACCCCACTGCTGGCCATCGGCCTTCAGCAGGAAGTCCTCATAGGCGCAGCCCTGCAGGCCCTCGAGCTGGGCGCGCAGCAGCTCGTTGCAGCGCAGGTAGGTGTGCAGGGCGGCGGTGAACTCGAACGCGGTCTCGCCGGTGTTGGTCACGGCCAGCTCGATCTCCAGCGTGTTGCCACCCACCACGACCGTCAGCTCGGCCTCGAAGCCCTGCTTCCAGTGCACGCGGGTGGCGATGTCGTCGGTGAAACGCAGCACGCCGATCGCCGCGCCCGCGCGGCGCACCGACTCCACCGCCTGCCAGGCGCGGGTGCGCACCAGGCCATGGCGCGGCAGCGGGCCGCGCTCGTTGAACTGCGGGAAGATCACCGGCACACCGCCGCGCACCGAGGCGCCCAGGCCGTACTTCGCGGTGGGCGACAGGTAGAGCTGCTCCTCGCCACCGGCCGGGATCCACGACACCAGGTGGGCGCCATGCAGCAGCACCGTGGCCTGCGCACCATCGGGCGCGCGCAAATGCAGCGCGGGCTGGCCTTGGAAGTCGCTCAGCGTGACGGGGGTGTCGCTCATGCGGCCTTCAGCACCTCGGCAGCCGCCGCCACCGTGGCAGCGATGTCGGCGTCGGTGTGCGCGGCGCTGACGAAGCCGGCCTCGTACAGCGCCGGGGCCAGGTAGACGCCTCGATCGAGCATGCCGTGGAAGAAGCGGTTGAAGCGCTCCTTGTCGGTGGCCATCACCACGTTGTAGTTCTGCGGCAGCGCGTCGGTGAAGAAGAAGCCGAACATGCCGCCTTCGCTGTCGCCCACGAAGGGCACGCCAGCATCCTTGGCGGCCTGGGTCAGGCCGGCCACCAGGGCCTGGGTCTTCGCGCCCAGGGCCTCGTAGAAGCCGGGCTTGGCAATCTCTTTCAGCGTGGCCAGGCCGCAGGCGGTGGCCACCGGGTTGCCGCTGAGCGTGCCGGCCTGGTAGACCGGGCCCAGCGGCGCCAGCTGCTGCATGATCTTCCGGGTGGTGCCGAAGGCGGCCAGCGGCATGCCGCCGCCGATGACCTTGCCGAACACACTGATGTCGGGCCGGAAGCCGGGGATGAGCTTGGCGTAGACGCTTTGCGCCGAACCCAGCGCGACGCGGAAGCCCGTCATCACCTCGTCGAACACGAACAGCGCGCCATGCTGGTCGCACAGCTCGCGGATGCGCTGGACGAAGGGCACCTGGGCGCGCACGAAGTTCATGTTGCCGGCGATCGGCTCGATCATCACGCAGGCGATCTCGTGCCCCTGGGTGCGGAAGGTCTCTTCGATCTGCGCCAGGTTGTTGTACTCCAGCACCAGCGTGTGCTGCACCACCTCGGCCGGCACGCCGGCGCTGGTGGGGTGGCCGAAGGTGGCCAGGCCCGAGCCGGCCTTCACCAGCAGCGCGTCGGCGTGGCCGTGGTAGCAGCCCTCGAACTTGATGATCTTGCTGCGGCCGGTGGCGCCGCGCGCCAGGCGGATCGCGCTCATGCCGGCCTCGGTGCCCGAGCTGACCAGGCGCACCTGCTCGATGCTGGGCACGTGGCGGATGATCTCCTCGGCCAGTTCCACCTCGCGCTCGGTGGGCGCGCCGAAGCTGAAGCCGTCGCGTGCGGCCTGCATCACCGCCTCGAGCACGGCCGGGTGGCCATGGCCCAGGATCATCGGGCCCCAGGAGCCGATGTAATCGATGTAACGCTTGCCTTCAGCGTCCCACATGTAGGGCCCTTCAGCGCGGGCGATGAAGCGCGGCGTGCCGCCGACGGCGCGGAAGGCGCGCACCGGCGAGTTGACGCCACCGGGGATGGACTGCTGCGCGCGGTCGAACAGCTGGGCATTAGTGGACACGGCGCGAGCCTCCGGGCGGGAACGGTTGATCGGGGTTGTTGAAATCGTCGGGCCCGGCGGCCCCGGGCTCCTCGCCCTCTTCGCCTTCCGGGGGCAAGGCCCAGAAGAAGCGGTCAGGGACGACATGGCCCATGCCGGGGCGGAAACCCGCGTCCAGGCTCTGGTCCAGGAACTGCAAGGCCTCGCCGGTGGCGGCCTGCACCTCGGAGCCCACCGCCAGCAGCGCCGCCATCGACGCCGACAAGGTGTCGCCCGCACCGACGAAGGACACCTCAAACAGCTCGAACTTCTCGCCGGTGAGCGCGCCCTGGGCCGAGGCCAGCACGTTGTCGATGAACTGCGGCTGGCCCTTGGCGGCCGGCAGCAGGATGCCGGTGACCAGCACGAAGCGGGTGCCGTGCTCGGCGGCGGCCACCGCCAGCTCGCGCGCCGACGGCGGGCGCTCGTTGTCCCACTCGGGCAGCAGGAAGTCGGTCAGGGTCTGGTGGCTGCCCACCAGCACCTCGGTGGCAGGCAGGATCAGCTCGCGCAGCGCATCCAGGTAGCTCTGGCGCTGGTCCTCATCGTCCATCCACGACAGGTTGGGCAGGTAGGAGACCAGCGGCAGCTCGGCGTAGTCAGAGAGGATCTCGGCCACCGCGCTGACGTTCTCGGCGCTGCCCAGGAAGCCCACCTTGAAGCCCGAGACGCTGGCGTCCTCCAGCAGGTGGCGGGCCTGCTCGACGATGGCGTCGCCATCGATCGGGTGCTGGTCGAAGATCTCGGCGGTGTCGCGCACCAGCAGCGTGGCCACCACCGGCAGCGCATGCGCGCCCATCGCGGCCATGGTGGCGACGTCGCCGCCCACGCCGCCGGCGCCGGTGGCGTCGTTGGCGTTGAAGCACATCACGCAGGCGGGTGGGGGCGACTCGGCCAGGGGGTCGACGGCCGCGGGGGCCTCGTCGGGAGAGTGTTCGGTGGTCATCGGGCCGGTCGCTTGAAAACGACGAAAAAGCTTGAGCTATGTTGTGTATGTGCCGACGAACCCTTGCTTTTTCCGCAAGCGTCGTCGCTATACTCCGCACGATTGTAGTGAGTGACTCCACCACCGTGAGCGAAACCAGAACCTGGATGTGCCTGATCTGCGGCTGGATCTATGACGAAGCCGCTGGTGACCCGGAGCACGGCATCGCTGCCGGCACGGCCTGGGCCGACGTCCCGATGAACTGGACCTGCCCAGAGTGCGGCGCTCGCAAGGAAGATTTCGAGATGGTCCAGATCTGAACGGTCAGCTGACCGAAGGATCCGGGCCGTACCACGGCGGCACCGATCGCCACATGTCGTTAGGGGGCGCGAGGTGAGTGAAGTGCAGACGAGCGGGCCCGCGTCAGGCACGCCTCGGGTGCTGGTCATCGATGACAGCAACACCATCCGTCGCAGTGCGGAGATCTTCCTGCGCCAGGGCGGCTACGAGGTGCTGCTGGCCGAGGACGGCTTCGAGGCGCTGGCCAAGGTCAACGACACCGAGCCCGACCTGATCTTCTGCGACATCCTGATGCCGCGCCTGGATGGCTACCAGACCTGCGCGATCATCAAGCGCAACCCCCGTTTCTCGGCCGTGCCGGTCGTCATGCTGTCCTCGCGGGACGGCGTGTTCGACAAGGCGCGCGGCCGCATGGTCGGCTCGGACGAGTACCTGACCAAGCCCTTCACCAAGGAGCAGCTGCTGCGCGCCGTCGCGCAGTTCTGCCCGCAGCCGGGGTAAACAACGATGTCGTGGGACGATACGCAGCAATTCGAAGACACCCAAGCGGCCGAGACCTGGCCGAGGACACCGCCCATGGCCATCCAGCACATTCTTCTGGTGGACGACTCGAAGACCGAGTTGCACTACCTCTCCGACCTGCTCACCAAGCGTGGCTTCACCGTGGCCACCGCCGAAGGCGGGGATGAGGCCATGCGCCGCCTGCACGAACAGCGCCCCGACCTGATCCTGATGGACGTGGTGATGCCCGGCACCAACGGCTTCCAGCTCACCCGCACCATCACCCGCGACCCGCGCTACTCGGGCATCCCGGTGATCATGTGCACCAGCAAGGGCCAGGACACCGACCGCGTCTGGGGCATGCGCCAGGGCGCGCGCGACTACATCGTCAAGCCGGTCGACCCGAACGACCTGATGGCCAAGATCGAGGCCCTGGGCTGATCGCCAGTCATGGCCAAGAAGGACGCGCTGAAGGAACTCCAGGTCCGGCTGGCCGAGCGCCTGCAGGCGGTCCGTGACCAGCCGCGCGAGGCGGGTTGGCTGGCGGTCGAGGTGGCCGGTGTCGGCGTGCTGCTGCCGCTGGGCCAGGCCGGCGAGATCCACAACGCGCGGCAGCTGACGGTGGTGCCGCATGCGCGCCCGTGGCTGGTGGGTGTGGCCAACCTGCGTGGCCAGCTGCAGGCGGTGGTGGACCTGGCCCGCTTCCTGGGCCTGCGCGAGGCCTCGCAGGCGCCCGTCGGCGCCCAGCTGGTGGCGCTCAATCCCAACCTGCGGCTGAATTGCGCGCTGCGCGTGGACCGGCTGCTGGGCCTGCGCGATGCCGCGCGGATGCAGCTGCAGGCGGCCTCCGGCGAGCCGCAGCCGGCCTTCGCCGGAGCCCGCTGGCGCGATGATCAGGGCCGCCTGTGGCAGGCCCTGGACCTGGCGGCCCTGGCCGCCGACGCGAGATTCCTGGACGTGGCCGAGGCCCAAGCAACATGACAAGCGCCGGCCGCACCGGCGCGTTTTTCCCGAGGATCCGATGAGTCTGTTCGACCAGCTGAAGAACCGATGGCCCCGCCGTTCAGACGCCGCTGCGGCGGACGCCCAGGCGTCGCCGCGTGACACCGCCAGCGACTCGGACGTCGAGGCCCTGCTCAGCGAAATCGATCAGCGCCTGGCCGCGCAGTCGCAGGCGCAGCCGCTGGGCGCTGAGCCGGCGTCCAGCGCCGCCGCGCCCCTGGAAGCCCTGCCGTCGCGTCTGGCCGAGAACCAGGACGGCCCCGCCACCCAGGCCGCCTTGCCGCTCATCGGCCACCAGTCGGCGGCGCAGCAGCAGCGCGTGCTGTTCACGCTGATTGGCGTGGGCGCGGCGGTGTTTGCGCTGACGGCGGTGCTGGCGCTGGGGGCCTCGGGCCGCCAGGCCAAGCAGCTGGGCACCACCGGTCAGGTGCTGATGCAGTCGCAGCGGCTGGCCAAGTCGGTGTCGCAGGCGCTGGTGGGCGCCGCCTCGGCCTTCCCTGAGGTGCGCGAGAGCTCGCAGGTGCTGGCCGCTGGCGTGCGCGGCCTGGCCAACGGCAACGACGTGGTCGAGTCGGTGGACGGCGCCGCGGCCGAGGGCGTGTCCGAGCTGCTGCCGCTGGTGGACCGCGCCGAAAAGAACGCCACCGTGGTGCTGGGCCAGCAGGCCACACTGACCCAGGTGGGCCAGGCGCTGCGCACGATCAACCGCCAGTCGTCGGACATGCTGGAGCTGGCCGAGACCGTGTCTTCGCTGAAGTTGCAGGCCAACGCCACGCCGGCCGAGCTGTCGGGCGTGGGCCAGCTGGTGATGCTGACGCAGCGCATCGGCAAGTCGGCCAACGAGTTCCTCACGCTGGAGGGCGTCAGCCCCGAGGCGGTGTTCCTGCTGGGCAAGGACCTGAACACCTTCCGCGAGATCGCCGACGGCCTGCTCAAGGGCAGTGTCGACCTGCGCCTGCCCGGCACCAAGGACGCCGCCACCCGCGAGCGCCTGGAGCAATTGATCGCGCAGTACGAACAGACCCGTACGCAGGCCAGCTCGATCCTGGGCAACCTGCAGGGCCTGGTGTCGGCGCGCGAGGCGCAGTCGGCCATCGTCGGCGACTCCGAGAAGCTGCGCACCGGCCTGGAAGCCGTGCAGTCGGCGCTGGAATCGCAGGGCGGCCTGCGCGGGCTGCACGTGTTCCTGCTGGTGGTGTCGCTGCTGGCCATGCTGGCCGGTGGTGTCGGCATCCTGCGCTTGTATGTGCGCGAGCAGGCGCAGCGCGCGGTGCAGGCCGAGCAGCAGCGTCTGGCGGCCGAGGAGCAGGAGCGCGAGGCCAAGCGCGTCAACGACGCCAACCAGGCCGCCATCTTGCGGCTGATGAACGAGCTGCAGTCGGTGGCCGAGGGCGACCTGACCCAGCAGGCCACCGTGACCGAGGACATCACCGGCGCGATCGCCGACTCGGTGAACTACACGGTGGAGGAGCTGCGCAACCTGGTGGCCCAGGTGCAGGGCACGACCGAGCGGGTGGCGCAGACCACGCAGCAGGTCGAGTCCACCTCGACCGAGCTGCTGGCGGCCTCGTCCGAGCAGCTGCGCGAGATCCGCGAGACCGGCGAGTCGGTGTTGCAGATGGCGGCGCGCATCAACCAGGTGTCGGCCGAAGCGCAGCAGACGGTGGACGTGGCGCGCCAGTCGCTGGAGGCCGCGCTCAACGGTCGCCAGGCGGTGCAGGACACGATCGGCGGCATGAACGCGATCCGCGAGCAGATCCAGGAAACCTCCAAGCGCATCAAGCGCCTGGGCGAGTCGTCGCAGGAGATCGGCGAAATCACCGAGCTGATCTCGGACATCACCGAGCAGACCAACGTGCTGGCGCTCAACGCCGCCATCCAGGCGGCCTCGGCCGGTGAAGCCGGGCGCGGCTTCTCGGTGGTGGCCGAGGAAGTGCAGCGGCTGGCCGAGCGCTCGGCCGACGCGACGCGCCAGATCGCGGCGCTGGTCAAGACGATTCAGACCGACACCCAGGACGCGGTGGCGGCCATGGAACACTCGACGCAGGGCGTGGTGCGTGGCGCCTCGCTGTCCGACGCCGCCGGCTCGGCGCTGGCCGACATCGACCGCGTGACGCGCGAACTCTCTAGCCTGATCGGCCGCATCTCCGAACAAGCGCGCCGCGAAGCCGAAAGCGCCAACGTGGTGGCGGTCAACATCCAGCACATCTTCGCGGTGACCGAGCAGACCGGTGAGGGCACGCGCTCCACCGCCCAGATGGTGCATGAGCTCTCGCGCAGCGCGCGCGAGCTGCGCCAGTCGGTCGACCGCTTCAAGATCGCCTGACGAGCGCGCCGCATGCACGACCCGGCCCTGACCCCGGACGCCCCGCCCGCCGACGGCGACCTGACCGCGCTGGCCTGGGTGCTGGACGAGCTGCGGCGCAGCCTGGACACCACGCACAAGGCCCTGCGCCGGCTGCTGCGCGACCAGGACCTGCGCCATGGCAACCCAGGCGAGGGCCTGGTGGTCACGCCCGCGCTGCAGCAGGCGCGCAGCCTGGTGCACCAGGGCTGCGGCGTGCTGGCGATGATCGGCCAGCCGGTCGCGGCCACCTGCCTGTCGGCCAGCGAGCAACTGCTGCAGCGCCTGGGGGCCGAGGGCTCGGCCCTGCAGGCCGACCAGGTGGCGGCGCTGGAGCGCCTGTCCTTTGCGCTGCTCGATTACCTGGGGCGCCGACTCAACGGTCAGGACGTGTCCTCGTTGGCGCTGTTCCCGGCCTACCGCACGGTCATGACCATGGCCGGCGCCGAGCGCATCCACCCGGCCGACCTGTGGCAGGCACCGGGCGCCGAGCGCTTGTCCGAGCTGGCCGCCGACGCCGCACCGCTGCTGGCCGACGATCCGCGCGTGGGCGCCGCCATCGAAGGCTCGCTGCTGCCGGCGATGCGCGGCCAGGTCGATGCCCAGGCGCGGCTGAGCCGCATCTTCGCCGGCATGGCCAGCGGCGCGCCCGACGCCAGCCATGCCGTGCTGTGGCGTCTGGCCAGTGCCTTCTACGAGGCCCAGGCCTGGCGCCTGCTGAGCCCGGACGTGCATGTGCAGCGCCTGGGTTCGCGCCTGCTGTCGCAGCTGCGGGCCAGTGCCAAGGGCGCCGACATCGTGCCGCAGCGGCTGCTGCAGGACCTCAGCTTCTTCTGCGCCCGTGCGCGCTCCGGCGGGCCAGATGCCGCGCCGCGCCTGGCCGCCGTGCGCCAGCGCCTGGCGTTGCCGGCGCTGGACCGGGTCGACTACGACGACAGCCCGCTGGGCCGCTTCGACCCGGCGCTGGTGCCGCAGGCGCGTCGGCGCTTTGGCGCCTTCAAGGACATCTGGGCCGTGGCCGCCTCGGGCGATGATGGCGTGCTGCCCGCCTGCAGCGAGCAGGTGGCGCTGGTGGCTGAATCGGTGCGCCAGCTCTACCCCAGCGGCGACGCGTTGGCGCGGGCCCTGGTCGACGCCGTGCAGCACTGCGCCGGCGCGCAAAAGGCCCCGGGCACCGAGCTGTCGATGGAGATGGCCACCGCGCTGCTGTGCCTGGACGCCTCGCTCGACGACCTCGGCCAGGCCGACCTGGGCCAGCGCATCCAGCGCCTCTCGCAGCGCCTGCAGGGCCTGCTGAGCGGGCAGGGCGCCGAGCCGATCGAGCCCTGGATGGAGGCGCTCTACCGCGAAGTCTCCGACCGCCAGACCATGGGCAGCGTGGTGCAGGAACTGCGCGCCGCGCTGGCCGAGGTCGAGCAGCAGCTCGACCGCTACCACCGCCACCCGCAGGAGCGCGAGCTGCTGATCCCGGTGCCCGCCCAGCTGGCCACGATGCGCGGAGTGCTGGGCGTGCTGGGCCTGGGTCCGGCCTCGCAGGCCGTGCAGCGCATGCGCCAGGACGTGGACCAGTTGCTGGCCGGCGACGAGTCCGGCGATGCCGCCGCGCGCCTGGCCGACAACCTGGGCGTGATGTCCTTCCTGATCGACCTGCTGGGCGTGCAGCCGCAGCTGGCGCGCACGCTGTTCCGCTTTGACGCTGACACCGGCCGTTTCAGTGCGGTGATGGGTCGCACCCACGCCAGCAGCGCGCCCGCCGCGGTGGCCGCCGAGCCGGCGCTGCGCGAGCGCGCCCAGGCCCTGGCCGGCGACCTCGACCAGCAGGCGATCAGCCCGGCCGACCTGGCGCACCGGCTGGAGCTGCTGTCGCACCACGCCGCGGCCGCCGAAGACCCGGCGCTGGCCCAGGCCACCGCCCAGGCCCGTGAGGCATTGCAGCAGGCCGAGTCGGCCGAAGCGGCGCGCGCCGACGTGGCGCAGGCTCTGCAGGCGCTGCGTGACGAGCCAAACGCGTCCGCTGCCAGCGTGCCGCCGCCGGTCGCCGTCGATGACGACGAGGACATGCGGGCGGTCTTTTTCGAAGAGGCCGACGAGGTGGCCGCGCAGGCCCGCGAGGCGCTGCAGGCGCTGTCCCAGCGGCCGGCCGACCTGGAGGCCATGACCACCGTTCGGCGGGCCTTTCACACGCTCAAGGGCAGCTCGCGCATGGTCCAGCTGCCCGCCTTCGGCGAGGCCGCCTGGGCCTGTGAGCGCCTGTACAACACCCGGCTGGCGCAGGCCGAGGCGACGGTCGATGCCGAGCTGCGCCAGTTCACTGCCGAGGCGCTGGACGCCTTCCAGGCCTGGACCGGCGCGCTGCGCACGCTGGGCCACGATGGCCCGCACGACGGCCGGGCGCTGATTGCCCGTGCTGATGCCTTGCGCGACCAGCCTGCGGCCCCACCCAGCGAGGTGCCAGCGGCCCCAGCGGCGCTGCCGCCCGAGCCGGTGGTCGACGCCCTGGTCGAGCTGCCCGAGGACCTGGAGGTGGTGGAGCCTGCACCGCCGCCCGACGGCTTCGACCAGCCAACCGAGCCGATGCCGCTGCCCGAGCTGCCGCCGATGCCGGGTCTGGATCTGGATCTGACGCTGGACCTGGACCTCAGCGAGGCCGCAGCGGCCGACCTGACCGAGCCGACCGAGCCGACCGAGCCGACCGAGCCGCCCCCGGCGCCCCCGGCGCCAGACGCCGAGGCGATCGATTTCGAGCTGGACCTGGACGCGCTGGACACCCGCCCGGAAACCGCCACCGCCCCGGTGGCTGCACCGGTGCTGACCCTGGTGCACGATGCCAGCCGGCACGCCCCGGCATCCGAGCCCGAGCCCGATCCGGATGCCTTCAAGCAGGTCGGCGCGCTGCGCGTGCCGATCGCACTGTTCAACATCTACCTCAACGAGGCCGACGAGCAGTCACGCCGCCTGTCCACCGATCTGGCGGAATGGCAGCACGAACTGGAGCGGCCGGTCAGCGACACCGCGGTGGCGCTGGCACATTCGCTGGCCGGTAACTCGGCCACCGTGGGCTACCACGAGCTCTCGGCGCTGGCGCGCCGGCTGGAACATCAGCTGGAGCACGCCCAGCAACGCGGCCAGGGCCATCCGGCCGAGGCCCTGCTGTTCCTGGATGTGGCCGAGGAAATCCGCCGCCTGCTGCACCAGTTCGCCGCCGGCTTCCTGAAGCCGGTACCGGCCGAGTTGCTGGCGCGGCTGGACGCCCACGAGCAGCAGGCCGG
Source organism: Ideonella aquatica (assembly GCF_018069755.1). Lineage (GTDB taxonomy): Bacteria > Pseudomonadota > Gammaproteobacteria > Burkholderiales > Burkholderiaceae_C > Ideonella > Ideonella aquatica. Next base: position 106,115 of record NZ_JAGQDE010000012.1, read on the forward strand.
CGCCGAGCGCCTGCACCCCGCGTCCGAGCCCGACGACGCAACGCCCAGCGGCGCGATGGGCTTCGAGGACACGGCGCTGGGCGCGGTCCAGTTCACGCCGCTGACCTCGGTCCGCAGCCCCGAGCCGCCCGCCCCGCCCGTGGCGACGACCAGCCTGGCCCATGCGCCGGCGCTGTCGGTGGCGGATGTCGACGCGGTGGATGCCCTCGATGACGAGCTCTTCGAGATCTTCGTCGACGAGGCCCGCGAACTGCTGCCGCGTCTGGCCGAGCAGGTCCGCCAGTGGGACGCCGAGCCCACCGAGCCCGGCCGCGGCATCGCCGCGATGCGCTCGCTGCACACGCTCAAGGGCGGTGCCCGCCTGGCTGGCGCGATGCGCCTGGGCGAGATGGCCCACCGGCTGGAGACCGCGGTCGAGCCGCTGACCGCGCGCGGCGTGCCCGACGCCGCCGCCTTTGCCCAGTTGCACGCCAGCGTCGACGCGCTGGCCGAGGAACTGCAGCGCCTGCTGGACCGCCCGGCGGCCGACGCGGCCAGCCGGCCGATGACGCTGGACGAGGCCGCGGATCAGCCCATGCCGGCACCGCCGGCCCTGGCCACACGGCCGCCCGAGGTGTCCGAGGCAGCCGCTGAAGCGCCCCCGGTTGCGGCGCTGCCCGAGCTGCCCGAGGCGCCGACGGTCGTTGAGACCCCCCTGTGGGGCGAGGACCAGCCGCGCATCGACTGGAGCGCCTTCGCCCAGCCGGTCGCTTCGCCCGCCTGGGCCGCGGTGGCCGACGCCGCGCCTGCCGGCCAGGCCCAGGTGCGCGTGCGCGCCGGCCTGCTGGACCGCCTGGTCAGCCATGCCGGCGAGGTGGGCACGGCGCGCGCACGCATCGACACCGAGGTGGGCCAGATGCGCGGCCAGCTGCGCGAGCTGACCGACAACCTTGAGCGCCTGCGCCGCCAGCTGCGTGACCTGGACCTGCAGGCCGAGACCCAGATGACCTCGCGCATGGAGGCCGCGCGGCAGTCCAACCAGGCTTTCGACCCGCTGGAGATGGACCGTTTCACCCGCGTGCAGGAGCTGACCCGCATGCTGACCGAGTCGGTCGGTGACGTGGGCACCGTGCAGCGCGGCCTGCAACAGTCGCTGCAGACGGCCGAAGACCAGCTGGCCGCGCAGTCGCGCATGATTCGCGAGCTGCAGGACGACCTGCTGCGTGCCCGCATGGTGGAGTTCGACACCGTCTCCGACCGCCTCTACCGCGTGGTGCGGCAGGCGGCCAAGGAGACCGGCAAGCAGGTCCGCCTGGACTTGTCGGGCGGCAGCGCCGAACTGGACCGCAGTGTGCTGGACCGCATGACGCCGGCCTTCGAACACCTGCTGCGCAATGCCGTGGTTCATGGCATCGAGCCGCCCGGCCTGCGCGAGGCCACCGGCAAGCCCGCCACCGGGGCCATCGAGGTGGCGGTGCGGCCCTCAGGCAACGAGGTGCGCATCGAGGTGCGCGATGACGGCGCCGGGCTGGATCTGGCCCGCATCGCCGAGCGCGCCCGTGCTGCCGGCCTGCTGGGCGCCGAGGACCGGCCCACCGAGACCGAGCTGGCGCAGCTGATCTTCCGCCCCGGCTTCACCACCGCGGACGAGGTGACCGAACTGGCCGGCCGCGGCATCGGCATGGACGTGGTGCGCTCCGAGGTGACCGCCATGGGCGGCCGCGTCGAGACCTCGTCGGCCACCGGTCAGGGCACGTCGTTCCGGCTGATCCTGCCGCTGACCACCGCCGTCACCCAGGTGGTGCCGCTGGACGTGGGTGGCCAGGTGGTGGCGGTGCCGTCCATCCTGGTCGAGCAGGTGCGGCGCATCACGCCGGCCGAGCTGGAAGCGGCCTATGCCAGCGGCGTGCTGGCCCACAACGGCCGTGACCTGCCCTTCTTCTGGCTGGGCGCGCTGCTGCAACTGGCCGAGCGCGGCCAGATCGAGGGCCGCACCGCCCAGGTGCTGGTGATCCGTTCGGCCGCGCAACGGGTGGTGGTGCATGTGCGCGACATCCAGGGCAACCAGGAAGTGGTGGTCAAGAACCTCGGCCCGCAGCTGGCGCGCCTGCCCGGCCTGGCCGGCATGTCGCTGCTGCCCAGCGGCCAGACGGTGCTGATCTACAACCCGGTGGCGCTGGCGGCGGTCTATGGCGATCAGGCCCGTGCCCGCCTGGCCCAGGTGTCCACCGCGGCGCCGCAGCACAGCCCCGAGGCCGACACCCACGCTGAACCCTCAGCGCCGCTGGTGCTGGTGGTCGACGACTCGCTGACGGTTCGCCGGGTCACCCAGCGCCTGTTGCTGCGCGAGGGCTACCGCGTGGCGCTGGCGCGCGACGGCCTGGAGGCGCTGGAGATGCTGGCCGCCGAGCGGCCGGCGCTGATGCTCAGCGACATCGAGATGCCCCGCATGGACGGCTTCGACCTGGTGCGCAACGTGCGTGCCGAGCCGCGCTGGGCCGATCTGCCGGTGGTGATGATCACCTCGCGCATCGCCCAGAAACACCGCGACCATGCACGGGAATTGGGCGTGGACCATTATCTCGGCAAGCCTTACGATGAGGACACCCTGCTGGCGCTGGTGCGCCAGTCCGTGCAGGCGCCTGCCTGAACGCCCATGTCCGGTCTGATCGAGCAACTCACCCAGCTGACAGCGCTGCGCAACCGCGAGGAGATGGACCTGTGCCTGGCACAGGCCATCCGCCTGCGGCTGGCCGCCGACGAGGTGCGCGTCGCCCGCCTGCTGGGCGATCCGGGTGATGAGCGCTGGCTGGTCGGCGCCCAGGTGGGCCCGGCGGAAGAAGCGACCTGCGCCGACCCGTCCTGGGTCGAGCTGCGCGACCTGCCGACCCTGGACGATCAGCCCACCTGGCGCGACTGCATGCGCGCCGCCGAGCCGCCGCCGGCCACCGCCAGCCTGACCCTGCTGCCGCTGCGCGGCAGCGCCGGCGTGCTGGGCGTGGTTGAGGCGCGCACCAGCGCCCTGCCCGATGACACTGCCCTGGCCGATGTGCGCGGCCTGCTGGACATCTACCGCAACCTGGTCAGCCTGCTCGACTACACCGAGTGCGACACCCTGACCGGGCTGCTCAACCGCAAGAGCTTTGACGACACCTTCTACCGGGCCTCGGCGCTGCCGCTGAGCCAGATGGGCGACGAGCCCGAGCGGCGTCTGGTGCGCGAGCAGCGCTACTGGCTGGGCGTGATCGACATTGACCACTTCAAGCAGGTCAACGACCAGCACGGCCACCTGATCGGTGACGAGGTGCTGCTGCTGCTGTCGCGGGTGATGCGCCAGAGCTTTCGCGCGTTGGACAAGCTCTACCGCTTTGGCGGCGAGGAGTTCGTGGTGCTGCTGCGCTGCCCGGGCGAGGAAGAAGCCATGGCCGCGTTGCAGCGCTTTCGTGCCCAGGTCGAGGGCTTCGTGTTCCCGCGGGTGCAGCACGTCACCGTGAGCGTGGGCTACACCGATGTGCGCTCCGGCGACACGCCGCCCGCGGCGGTCGAGCGCGCCGACATGGCGGTCTACTACGCCAAGCGCCACGGCCGCAACCAGGTCCGCTCGCATGCCGCGCTGGTGCGCGAGGGCGAGCTCAGCGACCTGGTGCAGACCAGCGACGTCGAGTTCTTCTGAACAGGCCCTAGCCCTTGGCGCCGCGCGCCACCGCAAAGCGCGCCAGCGTGCGCTGCCGCGCCTCGTCGTGGTTGACCACCGGCTCCGGGTAGTCCACGCCCAGGCGCAGCCCGGCCTCGGCCAGCTCCAGCGGCTTGGCCAGCCAGGGTGCGTGGATGGCGCGCGCTGACAGGCCGGCGAGCTGGGGCAGGTAGCGGCGGATGAACTTGCCCTCGGGGTCGAACTTCTCGCTCTGGCTGACCGGGTTGAAGATGCGGAAATAGGGCTGGGCGTCGCAGCCGGTGCTGGCGGCCCATTGCCAGCCGCCGTTGTTGGCGGCCAGGTCGAAGTCGTTCAGGTGCAGCGCGAACCAGGCTTCGCCGCGGCGCCAGTCGATGCCCAGGTCCTTGGTCAGGAAGCTGGCGGTGACCATGCGCAGCCGGTTGTGCATGTAGCCGGTGCGGGCCAGCTGCAGCATCGCGGCATCGACCAGTGGGTAGCCGGTGCGGCCCTCGCACCAGGCGGCGAACAGTGCCTCGGCGTGCTTGCCGTGTTCCCACTGGATCGCGTCGTACTCGGGCCGGAAGGCATGGCCCACCACGCGCGGGTGGTGGTGCAGGATCTGGTGGTAGAAATCGCGCCAGATCAGCTCGGACAGCCACACCTCGGCCCCGCGCGAGCCGCCCTGCATCCGGTGCCAGGCCTCACGCGCCAGCCGCCGCACCGACAGCGTGCCGAAGCGCAGGTGGGTGCTCAGGTAGCTGGGGCCCTTGATGGCTGGAAAGTCGCGCGCACGGTCGTAGCGGTCGATCCGCCCCAGGAAATCGGCCAGCAGCTCGGCGCCACCGGCGCTGCCGGCGGGCAGGTGGGGCTCATCGGCGGGTGGCGGCTCGAAGCCGATCTCGGCCAACGTGGGCACGCCGGGCTGGCCCAGCGCCGCGGGCCAGGGCGCCAGCGCCGATGCGTGGTGGGCCACCGGCCAGGCCTTGACATAGAACTCGGTCAGCTGGCGCAGCCAGGCGTTCTTGTAGGGCGTGAAGACGCTGTACGAGGTGCCGCTGCCGGTCAGCACCTCGCTGCGCTCGAAGACCACATGGTCCTTCATCGTGTGCAGCGCCACCCCCCGCTCGGCCAGGCGGCCGCGCACCTGGGCGTCGCGGGCCAGCGCGTCGGGCTCGTCGTCGTGGCTGGCATAGACCGCCTGCACGCCCAGTTGGCTGGCCAGCTGCGGGATCTGCGCCCGCGCGTCGCCATGGCGCACGATCAGGTGCACGCGCTCCACGCCATGGCTGCGGCCCAGCGCCTGCAACTGGCTGTCCAGGTCGACCAGGCTGGCGCGGATGAAGGCCACGCGGCGGTCGCGGCGGGGCAGGGCGTCCAGGATGGCGGTGTCGAAGATGAAGACGCCGTGCACCTGCCGGGCGGCGCGGCAGGCGGCGTAGAGCGCGGCGTGGTCGTCGGCGCGCAAATCGCGCCGGAACCAGACCAGCGCATGGTCCAGTGCCTTGTCCATGGCGCCGAGTGTCGCCCGGATCGGCCGGCCCTGGCAGGCGCCGTGAAATAGAATGGCGGGCATGGCCTCGGACGGCATCAACCTCACCCACCAGTTCCTGATCGCCATGCCGGGCATGCTGGACGGCCATTTCGCCGGCTCCGTGGTCTACCTCTGCGAGCACAACGCCCAGGGCGCGATGGGTCTGGTGATCAACAAGCCCACCGACATCACGCTGGGTTCGCTGTTCGAGAAGGTTGACCTGAGCCTGCCCGACGAATCGCTGGCGGCGCAGCCGGTCTTCTTTGGCGGCCCGGTGCAGACCGAGCGCGGTTTTGTGCTCCACGAGCCGATGAGCGCCGACACCCCCGGATTTGCCAGCACCCTGTCGGTGCCGGCCGGCCTGGCCATGACCACCAGCAAGGACGTGCTGGAGGCCATCGCCGCGGGTCACGGCCCGCAGCGCCTGCTGATCACGCTGGGCTACAGCGGCTGGGGCGCTGGCCAGCTGGAAGAGGAAATCGGCCGCAACGGCTGGCTGACCGTGCCGGCCGAGGCCTCACTGGTCTTCGATACCCCGGTGGAGCAGCGCTACGAGCGCGCGATGCACCTGCTGGGGGTGGACCCGCGCATGCTGTCGCAGGAAGCGGGGCACGCGTGAGCGCCGCGAGCGCCACCGCCCGCGCCTCCGGTTCCCGCTTTCTTGCCTTCGATTTCGGCCTCAAGCGGGTGGGCGTGGCCAGCGGCAACCGCCTGCTGGGCGAAGGCCAGCCGCTGCGCACCATTGCCGCCGAAGGCGACGCCCGCTTTGCCGCGATCAGCCTGCTGATCAAGGAGTGGGAGCCCGACGCGCTGGTGGTGGGTGTGCCCTTCCACCCTGACGGCGCCGAGCACGACAATACCCGCCGCGCGCGCCGCTTCGCCCGCCAACTGCAGGGCCGCTTCGGCCTGCCGGTGCACGAGGTGGACGAGCGCTACACCACCACCGAGGCCCTGGCCGCCGGTGCGGCCGACGCCGATGCGGCCTCGGCCGCGATCATCCTGTCCCAATTCCTGCGGGAACCCTGCGCATGAGTACCCTGAACCTGGACGCCGACGCGCTCTATGCCGAGCTGCTGACCGGCGTGCGCCCGCTGCTGCAGCCCGACACCTCGCTGGTCGGCATCTGGTCGGGCGGCGCCTGGCTGGCCGAGCGCCTGCAGGCCGACCTGGGCCTGGCCGGCCAGCACGGCGTGATCAGCAGCACCCTGCACCGCGACGATTTCGGCGAGCGCGGCCTGGCCGCCACCACCGACGCCACGCACCTGCCCTTCGCGATCGACGGCCGCCACATCCTGCTGATCGACGACGTGCTCTACACCGGCCGCACGATCCGCGCGGTGATCAACGAGCTGTTCGACTTTGGCCGCCCGGCCAGCGTGCAGCTGGCGGTGCTGGTCGACCGCGGCGGCCGCCAGCTGCCGATCCAGCCCGCCTTCGCCGCCGCCCGCGTCGCCCTGCCGGCCCACCAGAGCCTGCGCCTGGCGCGCACCCAGGGCGGCGCGCTGACATTCACCGTGAACGACCAGGAGCACTGACCCCGATGCTCTCCAAGCGCAACCCGCAGCTCAACCGCCACGGCGAGCTGATCCACCTGCTGTCGATCGAGGGCCTGCCCAAGGCCGTGCTGACGCACATCCTCGACACCGCCGGCACCTTCCTGTCGGTCAACGACCGCGAGGTCAAGAAGGTGCCGCTGCTGCGCGGCAAGAGCGTGTTCAACCTGTTCTTCGAGAACAGCACGCGCACCCGCACCACCTTCGAGATCGCCGCCAAGCGCCTGTCGGCCGATGTCATCAACCTGGACATCGCCAAGTCCAGCGCCTCCAAGGGCGAGAGCCTGCTTGACACCATCGCCAACCTCAGCGCGATGCACGCCGACATGTTCGTGGTGCGCCACTCCGAGAGCGGCGCGCCCTACCTGATCGCCCAGCACTGCGCGCCGCATGTGCATGTGGTCAATGCCGGTGACGGCCGTCATGCGCACCCCACGCAGGGCCTGCTGGACATGTACACGATCCGGCATTTCAAGAAGGACTTCACCCAGCTCAGCGTGGCCATCGTGGGCGACATCGTCCACTCGCGCGTGGCCCGCTCGGACATCCACGCGCTGACCACACTGGGCGTGCCCGACATCCGCGCGGTGGGCCCCAAGACCCTGGTGCCGGGCGACCTGCGCGAGATGGGTGTGCGGGTGTGCCACGACATGGCCGAGGGCATCCGCGGCGCCGACGTGATCATCATGCTGCGCCTGCAGAACGAGCGCATGAGCGGCGCGATGCTGCCCAGCGCCGGCGAGTATTTCAAGCACTACGGCCTGACCCCCGACAAGCTGGCGCTGGCCAAGCCCGATTGCATCGTGATGCACCCGGGCCCGATCAACCGCGGCGTCGAGATCGACTCGTCCGTGGCCGACGGCACCCACAGCGTGATCCTGCCGCAGGTGACCTTCGGCATCGCGGTGCGCATGGCCGTGATGTCCATCATTGCGGGTAACGAAGCATGAAAATCCTGATCAAAGGCGGCCGCGTGATCGACCCGGCCACCGGCCGTGACGAGCGCGCCGACGTGGCGGTGGCTGCCGGCCGCATCGTGGCCATCGGCGCCGCGCCCGCCGGTTTCGACGCGGCGCGCGTGATCGATGCCAGCGGCTGCATCGTCGCCCCGGGCCTGGTCGATCTGGCGGCGCGCCTGCGCGAGCCCGGCCACGAACACGAGGGCATGCTCGAGAGCGAACTCAACGCCGCCGCCGCCGGTGGCGTGACCAGCCTGGTCTGCCCGCCCGACACCGACCCCGCGCTGGACGAGCCCGGCCTGGTCGACATGCTGAAGTTCCGCGCCCGCAAACTCAGCCTGTGCCGGCTGTTCCCGCTGGGCGCGCTGACGCGTGGCCTGAAGGGCGAGGCGATCACCGAGATGGCCGAGCTCACCGAGAGCGGCTGCGTCGGCTTTTCGCAGGCCGAGGTGCCGATCCAGGACACGCTGGTGCTGCAGCGCGCGCTGCAGTACGCCGCCACCTACGGCTACACCGTGTGGCTGCGGCCGCAGGACGGCTGGCTGGGCAAGGGCGTAGCGGCCAGCGGCGCGGTGGCCACGCGCCTGGGCCTCTCCGGCGTGCCGGTGGCCGCCGAGACGATCGCACTGCACACCATCTTCGAGCTGATGCGGGTGACCGGCGCGCGCGTGCACCTGTGCCGTCTGTCCAGCGCCGCTGGTGTCGAGCTGCTGCGCCGTGCCAAGGCCGAGGGCCTGAAGGTCACGGCCGACGTCAGCATCAACTCGCTGCACCTGACCGATGTCGACATCGGCTACTTCAATCCGGCGATGCGTCTGAACCCGCCGCTGCGCCAGCAGGCCGACCGCGCCGCGCTGCGCGCCGCGCTGGCCGACGGCACGATCGACGCGCTGGTCTCCGACCACACGCCGGTCGAGCCCGATGCCAAGACCCTGCCCTTCGGCGAGGCCGAGCCTGGTGCCACCGGGCTGGAGCTGCTGCTGAGCCTGACGCTGAAATGGGGCGAGGACAGCGGCCTGAGCCTGGCTGACACGCTGGCGCGCATCACCAGCCGCCCGGTGGCGGTGCTGGGCGAGGCGCTGGGCTCGCTGGCCGAGAGCGCCGGCCGCTTGGCCGAGGGCGGCGTGGCCGACCTGTGCGTGTTCGACCCCGCCGCCATCTGGCAGGTCGAGCCCGCCGGCCTGCGCAGCCAGGGCAAGCACACGCCCTTCGACTTCGCCACCAGCGGCACCGCGCTGCCGGGCCGGGTGCGTGCCACCGTGGTGGCCGGTACCGTGGCCTACCTGGCCTGATGTCGGCGCTGCGTGCGCTGGGCCGCAGCGTCGGACTGGTGCTTCACGTGCTGCACGGCATGCTGCTGATGGCGCTGCTGTGGCGGCGCCTGGACGAGCCAGGCCGGCAGCGGCGTATCCAGTGGTGGAGCGCCAAGCTGCTGCGCCGCGCCGGCCTCACGCTGACCGTGCACGGCGCCCCACGCCCCGGTGGCGCGCTGCTGGTGGCCAACCACGTCAGTTGGCTGGACATCGCCGCCATCCACGCCGCCTGCCCGCAGGCGCGCTTCGTCAGCAAGGCCGACGTCAAGCGCTGGCCGCTGCTGGGCTGGCTGATCGCCGGCGCCGGCACACTGTTCATCGAGCGCGAGCGCAAGCGCGACGCGATGCGCATGGTCCACGAGATGGCTGCCGCGCTGCAGCGCGGCGAAACGGTGGCGGTGTTCCCCGAGGGCACCACCGGCGCCGGCGCCACCGTGCTGCCCTTCCACGCCAACCTGCTGCAGGCCGCGATCGCGGTGGCCACACCGATCCAGCCGGTGGCCCTGCGCTTTGCCGAGCCTGGTCAGCCCTTTTCGGTGGCGGCGCAGTACATCGGCGACACCACGTTGCTGCAGAGCCTGTGGCGCGTGCTGGCCGCGCAGGGCCTGAGCGTCGACGTCGACTTCCTGCCGCCGCAGGCCAGCGTGCATGCTGAGCGGCGGGCGCTGGCGGCGGCGTTGCAGCAGCAGATCCAGCAGCGGCTGGATGAGCAGCTGGCTGGCTGATCTCTGCCCACAGCGGCCGTAGGCCGCTGTGGGCAGGGCCCTCTTCCGTTGAGCTCCCCCAGCCCCCCTCCAAGAAGGGGGCTCCAGCATGAGCTTCGGGCCGGCCTGCCGGCCGGCGTAGCGCTGGCACGCTGGGCGCACCACCCTTTGTCGTTCTGACTGGAGCCACCCTCTTGGAGGGGGGCTGGGGGGAGCTCCATGTGCGGGCCTCGGCCCGGAGCAGCCTACGGCTGCTCCGGGCAGCCAGCTGCCATCTGATTGGGTCGCGCCGATCAGCCTATCGCGAGTGCGATGTCAACCTGGCCAGCGGCGTCGACGCGCTGACCCCCGGCGCCACGCGGCGGCGGCCGGGTGCCGGCACGGCGGGTTGTGTGCCGTCCTCGTTGGGCGCCTGGCGGCGCATGGCCACGCCCACGGCCAGGATGTCGATCACCAGCAGGTGCAGGATGCGGCTGACCATGGGCACGTGGGTGGCCACGTCCTCGTCGTGGTCGACGATCAGCACCGCGTCGGCCTTGCGCGCCAGCGGGCTCTGGCTGGCGGTGATGGCCACCACCGCGGCGCCGCGGGCGTGGGCGATGTCGACCACCTCCAGCAGCTCGGGCACCTTGCCGGAGCTGCTGATCACCACCACCACGTCGCGCGGGCCCAGCACGCCGGCGGCCAGCACCTGCAGGCGCGGGTCGGTGCAGGCGTTGCAGCCGATGCCGAAGCGCAGGAACTTGAACTGCGCGTCCTGCGCCACCACGCCGTAGTGGCCGCTGGCGTGGAACTCGATGCGGTGGGCGCTGTTGAGCAGCTCGATCGCGCGCTCGATCGACTCGCGGTTGAGCTGGTCGCGCACCTGCAAGATGGCCGAGGCGGTGTTGCCCAGCACCTTGGCGCCCAGCTCGTTCATCGAGTCGCTCTGCTGCACCTGCACGTGGCTGACCGGGATGGTGCCGGTCAGGCCCGAGGCCAGGCGCAGCTTGAAGTCGGACAGGCCCTCGCAGCCCAGCGAGCGGCAGAAGCGGATGACAGTGGGCTGGCTCACCTCGGCAGCGCGGGCGATCTCGGCGATCGGGTCGCCCAGCACCGTGCGCGGCTGGGCCAGCACATGCTCGGCCACGCGCTTCTCGGCCGGCGAGAGGCCCGGGATGGCGCGGCGGATCTGGTCGAGGATGGCGCTGCCGCTGCCGGTCTCCAGCGAGCGCAGCTGCGCCTCCAGGATGGCCGAGGCGCCCACAAAGGTGGCGTTGGGCGCGGTGATGACGTAGGTGGGGATGGCCTTGACGTAATCGGTGAAGCGGCCCTTGTCCTCGAAGCGGGCGCGGAAGGGCGAGCGGTCGAAGTACTCGCCCAGGCGCGGCACGATGCCGCCGCCGATGTAGATGCCGCCAAAGGCGCCCAGCGTCACCGCCAGGTTGCTGGCGGCGGTGCCCAGCAGGCCGCAGAAGACCTCGAGCGTGTCCATGCAGACGCGGTCGGCGCCGGCCAGTGCGCGCTGGGTGATGTCTGGCGCGGAAAGTGCTTCAGCCTTGACGCCGGCGTGCTCGGCCAGCGCGCGGTACATCAGCTCCAGGCCCGACCCCGACAACAGGCGCTCGAAGGACACATGCGAAAACTGCTTCCAGGCGAAGCGCAGGATGGCGATCTCGCGCTCGTCCTGCGGCGCGAAGCTGGTGTGGCCGCCCTCGGTGCCCAGCGCCACCCAGCCGTCGGCGGCCGGGATCAGGCCCGACACACCCAGGCCCGAGCCCGAACCCAGCAGGCCGATCACGCTGGGCTCGCGCGGCGCGCCGCTGCCCACCTGGCGGCGCTGCTCCATGCTCAGGCGCGGCAGCGCCATCGCCAGCGCGGTGAAGTCATTGACCACCACCAGGGTCTCGAAGCCCAGGCGCTCGCGCATCTGCTCGATCGAGAACTGCCAGTGGTAGTTCGTCATCCGCACCAGATCGCCATCCACCGGGTTGGCAATCGCCACCGCGGCGTGCCGGATCGTGGTGCTGGGCAGGCCGGCCAGGAAGGCGCTGATCGCGGCGTGAAAATCGGCGTGGTCGGCGCAGCGCAGCGAGGCAGCGTGGTCGAATCGGCCCGGCGCGGTTTCCAGCGCGAAGCGGGCGTAGGTGCCGCCGATGTCGGCGATCAGGCGAGGGTGCTCGAAGGGCGTCATGGGACGGCGACCGCAGGGGCTGGGTTCGCCCGATTGTCCACCAGCCTGCCAGGGCCACACCGGCGCATCGCACTGGGGTTGTCGGGGATGGATTTTGTTGGTAACTTCACTACATTGGTGACCAGCTTACCGGAAAGTGCGGCCGATACACCGGGTCTAAACAGGTGTAGTTTTGCTAAAGTTGATTCATGAGTCCGGCGCACCTTGCCACTGTTGACATGACCGTTCCCCACGGTCCCTGGCTGGTCGCCGACATCGGCGGCACCAATGCCCGCCTGGGCTGGGTCGAGGGCCCTGGCGGCGACGTGTGCCATGTGCGCACCTTGCCGGTGCTGGGCCACGCCCATCCGCACGACGCGGTGCGGGCCTACCTGGAACAGGTGGGGCCGCTGGTGGACGGTCCGGCCGTACCGCGCCGCGCCGCGCTGGCCGTGGCCACCGCGGTGGGGCACGACGAGATCGCCTTCACCAACAGCCCCTGGCGTTTCTCGGCCCGCGCGCTGCAACAGACGCTGGGCCTGGAGCGCCTGCAGGTGCTCAACGACTTCGAGGCGCTGGCGCTGTCGCTGCCGCGCCTGGGCGCCGGGCAGCTGCGCGCCATCGGCCCGGGCCTGCCGCGGCCCGAGGGCACGCTGGCCGTGATCGGCCCAGGCACCGGGCTGGGGGTGGGCGGCGTCACGCGCACCCGCCACGGCTGGGTGGCACTGCCCGGAGAGGGCGGCCACGCCACACTGGCCCCGGCCGACGAATTTGAAAGCGCGGTGCTGGCCGCCGCACGCACCCGCTTCGAGCACGTCTCGGCCGAGCGGCTGCTGTCGGGCATCGGTTTGCCGGTGCTGCATGCCTCGGTGGCCGAGGCCATGGGGCAGGCGGTCGAGCTGTTGCCGGCCGAGGTGATCGTCGAGCGCGGCGTGGCCGGCGTCGATGCCCTGTGCGAGCGCACGCTGGACACCTTTTGCGCGATGCTGGGCGGCTTTGCCGGCAGCGTGGCGCTCACGCTGGGTGCGCGCGGTGGCGTGTACGTGGGCGGCGGCATCGTGCCGCGGCTGGGCGAGCGCTTTTTCCAGTCGCGCTTTCGCGAGCGCTTCGAGGCCAAGGGGCGCTTCCGTGGCTACCTGCACGCCATCCCCACCGCACTGATCACCGACACCCTGGCCGCACTGACCGGCGCCGCCTTCGCGATCGAGCAGGACGGCGCTTGAGCGGCCCGGGCGCTGCGCCGCGGCCGCGGCTGCTGCCGCTGATCTGGCCGCTGTACCTGGAGTTGTGGCTGGGCGTGGCCGTGGGCATCGTCGGCACCGCACTGGCGGCGCGCGGCGGTGACGCCGCCGGCGGCGCCTTCGCGATCGCCCACCAGCTGGCGGCCATGCTCTTCGTGCTGTTTCGCATCATCGGCGCCGGTGCCAGCGTGGTGCTGACCCAGCGCCTGGGCGCCGGACAGCGCGACCAGGCCGACGCCGTGGCCCTGGCCACGCTGGGCGCCAGCAGCTGGCTGGGCGGCGGCACCGGCCTGGCCTGCGTGCTGTTCGCTGGCCCGCTGCTGGCCCTGCTGAACACCCCGCCCGAGGTGCTGCCGCTGGCCGAGCCCTTCCTGCGCTGGCTGGGCCTGTCGCTGCTGCTGGACGCCTGGAACGCCTCGATGGCGGCGGTGATGCGCTCGCACCTGCGGGCGCGCGACACGCTGATGGTGATCGTCGCCATGCACGCCACCCACCTGGCGCTCAGCCTGCCGCTGATGCTGGGCTGGGGACCGCTGCCGGCCTGGGGGCTGAGCGGCTTTGCGCTGGCCTTGCTGGTTTCGCGGGCGCTGGGTGTGGGCCTGCACCTGCTGCTGTGGGGCCGGCGGCTGCAGCTGCGGCCACGCGCGGCCGACTGGTGGCGCCTGCCGCGCGCCGAGCTGGCGGCGGTGCTGCACATCGGCCTGCCGGGCGCGGCCGAGAACATCGCCTGGCGGCTGTGCTTCATGGCCAGCCTGGCGGTGGTGGGCCTGCTGGGTGCGGCGGCGCTGGCCACCCATGCCTACGTGATGCAGGTGATGATGGGGGTGCTGCTGTTCGGTGCGGCCACCGGCATTGCGGTGGAGATCGTGGTGGGCCACTTGGTGGGGGCCGGCCGCCTGCGCGAGGCCGACCGCCTGCTGCGCCGCGCGATGGGCGTGGGCCTGGCGGTCAGCACCGGCCTGGCCTTGGCGGTGGCGCTGGCCGGGCCGTGGCTGATGCGGCTGTTCACCCGGGACGAGGCGATCATCGCGATGGGCGTGCGCCTGCTGTGGCTGACGGTGGCCGTCGAATCCGGCCGCACCTTCAACCTGGTGGTGATCAATGCGCTGCGTGCCACCGGTGACGCGCGCTATCCGGTGATGGCCGGCACCGCGTCGATGCTGGTGGTGCTGGCCGGCGGCAGCTGGGCGCTGGGCATCGGCCTGGGTTGGGGCCTGCCGGGGCTGTGGGTGGCCTACGCGGCCGACGAGTGGCTGCGCGGCCTGCTGATGTGGCGGCGCTGGGTGCGGCTGCGCTGGGTGCCGTATGCGCGGGCCACGCACCGACGCTTGCGGCCGGCCTGACGGCTTCACCGAAGGGTCAGCACCGGCGTGTCGTCCATCACCTTGGGTGCGCCGGGCGCGCCGCCGCCGAAGGACCAGGCGGCCGGCTCGGGCGCCAGCGCACGAAAGCCGCCGTCGTAGTCCCAGGTGCTCAGGTACAGGCGCGCGCCCTGCAGCGTGGCGGGACGACCCAGGGCATCGGCATCAAGCGTGAAGCGCACGCGGCGCTGCGCGGCGTCCACCTGCACGCGGGCCGAGGGCGCCACCGGCGTGCCCTCCTGCCGTGCGTCGGCGCCTGCCGGGCTGAACAGCGCGTTCGACCAGCCATGCACCCGCAGCCGGCGGTGCCAGACCATGTCGTCAGGCAGCATGGTGTCCTGGCCTGGCATCACGCGCGCGCCGCCGGTCTGGCCGGGCAGCTCGATGAACAGCGTGAAGGCCACATGGTCGAAGCCCTGGGACGGGTTCCAGGCGCGGCTGATCGAGGCCATGTCCACCTCGACCTGCAAGGCGCCACCGGCGCGCCAGGCACGCAGGGCGCGCACATCGCCGGGGCGGCTCGTGCCGAAGCTGGCATCCAGCGGATAGCGGTAGCGGCCGCTGGGGCCGCGGTCGTCGTCGGCGGGGTCGGCGTGCTCGGCCGCGGGCAGCCAGGGCTGCCACAGGCGCAGCGTCACCGGGGCGGACAGCGCGCCATCGCTGGCGCGCCAGGCCACCAGGCGGTGGCGGGCGTCGGGGTCGGTCCAGTCGCCGGCGTCCCAGCGCTGCTGCCAACGGCCGTCGGCTCCGGGCTGCACCGTCACGGCGCGGTCGAGTCGGCCGTCAGCCACCAGTTGGAAGGGGGCGCTGCTGTCGGCACGGCCGCTCAGCAGCAGGCTGTCCTGCTGCAGCGCGTCGGGCGGGGCGTCGATGCTCAGCGCCAGGCCGCGCGCGGGTGCGGCCGCGGTCTGGCCGGCGGCGCGCCAGACCATGCCGGCGCGCGGCGGCAGCCGCAAGCTCACCCGGCCCTGGGCGTCCACCTGCAGATCAGCCGGCTGGCCCTGCAGGCCGTAGCGGCCCTGCAGCCGGGTGCCGGGCGGCAGGCCCGTGTCCAGCGCGTCGAGCAGCAGTTCATGCTCGGCGGTGTTCATCACCACCAGCGCGCGCTGCGCGCCGTGGTCGGTGCGCCAGGCCACCGCACCGGCCCCTTCGGCTTGCGCCAGCAGCACGGTGGGCGTACCGCGTGAGAACACGCGGCCATCACCCGCGCGCAGTGCCGCCAGCTCACTGAGCAGCCGGTACAGCGGCGCGTGGGTGTCGAAATGGTCACGTCCGCCGGAGCCCGCACCGGCGGCGAACATGCTGGCGCGCGGCACGGTGAAGCCCTGCTCGGTGCCGTAGTAGATGACCGGGATGCCCGGCAGCGTGTAGATCGCCAGCAGGGCCTGCTTCAGACCGGCCTGGCTGCCACCAGCCAGGAAGCGGTCGACGTCGTGGTTGTCGACGAAGCTGGGCAGGCGCCAGGGGTCGCGGTGCAGGCGCATCATCGTCTGGATGCGCTCGCCCAGCTCGGCCGGCGGGCGGCCGCTGGCGAACACCGCGCCCAGCGCGCCATAGAGCGGGAAGTTCAGCATGCCGCCCAGCTTGTCGGGGCCGGCGTAGGACTCGATCAGGCGGGTTTGCGTGTCCTGACCCGGGCCGTCGATGCCGAAGCCCTCACCGAAGGTGAAGAAGCTGGGCTTGCCCAGTGCCCGCGCCACACGGGCCATGCCCGGCGCCTGCGGGTCATGCGCGTGCATGAAATCGGTGAAGTACGCCGGCGGCACGTAGAACGCGGTGTCGACCCGGAAGGCATCGACGCCCACCTCGCGGATCCAGTGCGCATACGAGCGCCGCAGCGCACGCCGCACCAGCGGGTTTTCGGTGGCCAGGTCATCCAGCGAGGACATCTGACGGTTCAGCACCTGCTGGCGGTCGGCGTAGTCGCTGACATCCGGCGTCCAGTGGTAGACGCCGGCGCGGCGATCGGCCGCACGCCGCGGGTCATTCAGCGAGAACGGCCACTGGCTGGGCCGGGCCACTGGCGGGCTGTCCGGGTGGGGCCAGTAGCCGGCCGTGGGGTCGTCGGCGCGCCATTCGGCCGGCCGGTAGCCGAAGAAATTGCCGGTGTGGTTGACCACGATGTCCTGCACCAGCGTCATGCCGCGGCCGTGCAGCGCCCGCGCCAGTGCGCGGTAGTCGGCCAGCGTGCCCAGGTGGGGGTCCACCTTCATGAAGTGCTCGGCCCAGTAGCCGTGGTAGCCCGCGCTGTGGCCCGACGGGTCCAGCCACTGGTTGGCCACCGGCGGCGTGATCCACACCCCGGTGGCGCCCAGCCCCCGCAGGTAGTCCAGCCGGCGCTGCAGGCCGGCGAAGTCACCGCCCTGGTAGTGCTCCAGGCTGCCCGGGCGGTACTCGCCGCGGCCCTGGTCGTTGTTGCGCGGGTTGCCGTCGTCGAAGCGATCGGTCAGTACGAAGTACAGCACCTGGTCGCGCCAGTCGACCGCTGCCGCGGGGGCGGCCTGCGCAGCGCCCAGAGCGGCCAGCAGGGTCCAGACAGGGAGTTTCATGGGACGCACGTGAATATGTAGTTGGGCTACAAATTGGTGACGCTTGCTCTGTTGGAGAAGTGCCGCAGTTGTGGAATCCTACCTGCTCTACAGAGGAGGATGGGGTCTTTCCGTGTCGCTGAGTGGCCACTCTTAGGGTTTTCACAAAGTTTGACGCTGAGCTAGTTTTGGTACAAACGTGGCGTTCCAATCGTTGGCGCGATTTGTGTCGTGCCCTGTCCGGGCGCCGCCACCGTCTGCGCCCGCCCCGCCAAGAGACCTTTCGTCCAGAGAAGGAGTACCCCGGTGAAGCCCCAGTCCCACCCGCGCTCGCGCCGTCACTGTCCTACCCCGCTGACCGCCACCGCGATCGGCGCCGCCCTGCTGGTGTCGGCCTTCGCCGCCCAGGCTCAGGACGCCACCCAGACCATCACCGTCACCGGCATCCGCAAGGGCATCGAGGACGCGATTTCGGTCAAGAAGAACGCCGACGCCATCGTCGAGGCCATGTCGGCCGAAGACATCGGCAAGCTGCCCGATGCCAGCGTCGCCGAGTCGATCTCCCGCCTGCCGGGCATCACCGTGCAGCGCAGCGCCGTCACTGGCCGCGCCCAGCAGGTCACGCTGCGCGGCATGCCGCCCGATTTCGGCGTCACGCTGCTCAACGGCCGCGAGCAGGCCACCACCTCGGCCAGCCGCAGCGTTGAGCTGGACCTGTACCCCGCCGAACTGGTTGGCGGCGCCACCGTCTACAAGTCGTCCAACGCCAGCCTGATGACCCAGGGTCTGTCGGGCACGGTGGACATCCAGACCGTGCGTCCGCTGTCCTTTGGCAAGCGCACCATCGTCGGCAGCTACAAGCACGAGATGCAGGGCAAGGCTGAAGACCTGCCCGGCTTCACCACCGGCGACGGCGACCGCGCGTCGCTGTCCTACATCGACCAGTTCGCCGACCGCACCATCGGTGTGGCGCTGGGCGTGACCAAGTCCAAGAACAACGGCAACGCCCGCCCGAACTTCAACACCTGGGGCGGCTGGGTGGCCGATGTCGACTACAACGGCGGCAAGGTCAAGACCCCGGGCGGCTTCACCACCGACATCGAAACCACCGATTCGCAGCGCACCGGCGCCATGGCCGTGCTGCAGTTCAAGCCCAACAAGGACTTCGAGTCGGTCCTGGACGTCTTCTACTCCAAGGGCGACTTCTCGGTGAAGAAGCGCGGCCTGGAAGGCCCGCTGGGCGGCCTGTCGGCCGGCGCCAATGACCAGGGCGGCAAGCTGATCAACGCCACCATCGTCAATGGCGTGGCCACTTCCGGCACCTTCGAGAACTGGAAGGGCGTCATCCGCAACCACAACGAGGACTACACCGACGAGCTCAATTCGATCGGCTGGGCCAACACCCTGAAGGCGGCGGGTGGCTGGACGCTGAAGAGCGACCTGTCCTATTCCAAGGTCACGAAGAACGCGGTGCGCTACGAGACCACCGCCGGCCTGCCGGGCAATGCCTACAACGCCGCCGACACCATCAGCTTCAGCGGCTTCAACGGCAGCAACCTGGCGGACGTGAAGTACACCTCGGGTCTGAACTACGCCGACCCGAACATCATCAAGCTGACCGACGTGCAAGGCTGGGCCGGCGGCGCCGGCGTGCAGGATGGCTACTACGCCAACCCGGTCACCACCGACAAGATCCAGGCCATCCGCCTGGCCGCCCAGAAGGACGTGCAGTGGGGCCCGGTGGTGGGTGTCGAGTTCGGTGCCAACTATGCCGACCGCACCAAGGACCGCGTGGCCAAGGAAGGCGCGCTGGTCATCATCGGCGGCCTGAACGCTGATGGTTCGGTGAAGGATCGCCTGATCTCCACCGACATGCCGGGCGCCACCGTCGGCGTCGGCGGCCTGACCGGCATCCCCACGCTGAACTGGGATCCGGCCGGCTCGCTGGGCAAGGTCTACCAGCTCAACCCCTGGAGCGACCATGACATCGTCTCGAAGTCCTGGGGTGTGAAGGAGAAGATCACCACCGCCTTCGTCAAGGGTGACGTCGACACCGAGATTGGCGGCCTGCCAGTGCGCGGCAACGTCGGCCTGCAGATCGTGGGCACCAAGCAGTCGGGCTCCAGCTTCCTGATCGACCAGTCCACCTGCAATGGTGGCACTCACCAGTGCAGCTTCAGCGCCATCAACGGTGGTGCCAGCTACACCGACGTGCTGCCCAGCCTGAACCTGGCGGCCGACCTGGGCGGTGACCGCTTCCTGCGCTTTGGTGCTGGCCGTGTGGTGGCCCGCGCCAACATGGAGGACATGAAGGCCGGCATCGACTTCAGCTACGACAGCACCGAGAATCACTACAAGGGCACCGCCGGCAACCCGCAGCTCAAGCCCTTCCGTGCCGATGCACTGGACATCTCCTTCGAGCAGTACTTCGGCAAGAAGGGTTACGTCTCGGTGGCCGCGTTCCACAAGAACCTGAAGTCCTACATCGTCAAGGTGGCCCAGGCCTTCGACTACAGCGGACTGCTGCTGCCCGGTGCCCAGCCGGTGACGGCCAATGACACCCTGACCCGGCCGATCAACGGCGATGGCGGCCGCATCAGCGGCGTCGAGCTGGCGGTGAACGTGCCCTTCTCGTTGCTCACTGAGAAGCTGGATGGCTTCGGCGTGATGGTCAACTACGGCAACACCAGCAGCTCGGTGAAGATTCCGACCGCTGGCGTCAGTACCGCCAACATCTCGTCGGTGACGATCCCGCTGCCGGGTCTGTCCAAGGAAACCGCGAACCTGCGCCTGTACTACGAGAAGCACGGCTTTCAGATCGCCGCGGCCGCGCGCCACCGCTCGGACTTCATTGGCGAGATCTCGGACTACCAGGACAAGACGCAGTTGGTCGGCATCAAGGCCGAGACGCAGATCGACCTGCAGCTCGCTTACGAGTTCGGCAGTGGTCCGCTGAAGGGCCTGAGCCTGATGGCGCAGGGCAACAACCTGACCAACACCGAGTTTGTCCGCTACGACATCGGCAACGGCAACGTCACCGACCGCAAGCGCTTCGGCAAGAGCTACCTGGTGGGCGTCAGCTACAAGTTCTGACCCTCATCAGGTCCCAGCCGTCCCATCGGCGGCTGGCGGCTCTATGCTGACGGGGAGCCCGAGCGGGCTCCCCGTTTTTCGTCACCTTCGCCGCTTTTTCTTTCCAGCAGGATACCCACGATGCAGGCACAACCCCTCCAGACCGTGGTCATCGTCGGCGGCGGCACCGCCGGCTGGATGACCGCCACCGCCCTGGCCACCACGCTCAAGGGCCGCGTGAAGATCCGGCTGGTCGAGTCGGACGAGATCGGCATCATTGGTGTGGGTGAAGCCACGATCCCGATGATCCAGCTGTTCAACAAAGTCGTCGGCATCGACGAGAACGACTTCATCCGCGCCACCCAGGGTACCTTCAAGCTGGGCATCGAGTTTGTCAACTGGGGCAGACTGGGCGAGCGCTA
The DNA here is from genome assembly GCF_018069755.1 of Ideonella aquatica. Taxonomy (GTDB): domain Bacteria; phylum Pseudomonadota; class Gammaproteobacteria; order Burkholderiales; family Burkholderiaceae_C; genus Ideonella; species Ideonella aquatica. Next base: position 126,585 of record NZ_JAGQDE010000012.1, read on the forward strand.
CATCCACGGCTTTGGCAAGCTGGGGCAGGACCTGTGGACCGTGCCCTTCGAGCAGTACTGGCGCAAGATGCGCGCACTCGGGCGTGCGGCGCCGCTGGAGGAGTACTCGATCACGCGCATGGCCTGCAAGGCGGGCAAGTTCCTGCCGGCACAGATGGATGTGCCGAACTCGCCGCTCAACCACATCGCCCACGCCTACCACTTTGATGCCAGCCTGTATGCGCGTTTCCTGCGCGGTATCGCCGAGCAGCGCGGCGTTCAGCGCATCGAGGGCCGCATCGTGCAGGTCAGCCAGCGACCCGTTGACGGCCACGTGGATGCGGTGGTGATGGCCTCGGGCGAGCGCGTCGAGGGCGAGCTCTTCATCGACTGCTCAGGCTTTCGTGGCCTGCTGATTGAGGAGACGCTGCGCACCGGCTACGAGAACTGGCAGCACTGGCTGCCCTGCGACCGCGCGCTGGCCGTGCCCTGCGCGTCGGCCCCCCGGCTGCTGCCCTACACCCGCGCCACCGCACACCGCGCCGGCTGGCAGTGGCGCATTCCGCTGCAGCACCGCATCGGCAACGGCCACGTCTACTGCAGCCAGTTCGTCAGCGACGACGAGGCGGCCTCCACCCTGTTGTCAAACCTCGACGGCGCGCCCTTGGCCGATCCGCGGCCGATCCGCTTCACCACCGGCATGCGCGAGCAGGGCTGGAACCGCAACGTGGTGGCCATTGGTCTGGCCAGCGGCTTCCTGGAGCCGCTGGAGTCCACCAGCATCCACCTGATCCAGTCGTCGATCCAGCGCCTGATCGACTTCTTCCCCGACGACGGCTTCAACCCGGTGGAGATCGCCGAGTACAACCGCCAATCGCGCTTCGAGTACGAGCGCATTCGCGACTTTGTCATCCTGCACTACAAGGTCAACCAGCGCAGCGACAGCGAGTTCTGGAAGGCCTGCGCAGCCATGCCGATTCCCGATTCGCTGGCGCACAAGATCGAGCTGTACCAGGCGCGAGGCCGCCTGGTACGTATCGACCAGGAACTGTTCACCGAACCCAGCTGGCTGCAGGTGATGGAAGGCCAGAACCTGGACTGCGAGCGGCACCACCCGCTGGCCGACCTGCCCGGCGACGACAGCACGGCTGATTACCTGGAGAGCGTTCGCCAGGTGATTGCCAAGTGCGTAGACGTCATGCCCACCCACGAGCAGTACATCGCGCAGCACTGCGCCGCTGCCGGCGCTTGAAGCGTGGCACCGGGGTAGTCAAACTACAAATTTTCGCTCCTGCTTGACGGCGGATGCAAGGGTTTGCATGGTGGTCATATGGAAACTCTCTCCGCGAAAATGTAGTCAAACTACCATTTTGACGTGTGACTCTGACCCGCCGCCAGCTTGCCGGCGCCGGCCTGATGATGGCCGGCGGCGTGCGCGCCGCTGAGCGCCGCCCGCTGGTCGTCTGGTACAGCGTCGAAGGCGCCAAGGCCATTCGCCGTGTGGGCGAGGCCTTCACCGCCGCCACCGGCGTGCCGGTGGTGGTGGAGACGCCCGATGGCATTCCGGCGCGCTTCCAGCAAGCGGCCTCGGGGGGCAAGGGCCCGGACATCTGCACCTTCCCGCATGACCGCATTGGCGAGTACGTGGCCGGCGGGCTGGTCCATGCCGTCAGCCCCTCGCGCGCGCTGCTGGCGGACATCGACCCGCTGGCCTGGCGCGCGATGCGCTGGCGCGGGCGCGACTGGGGCTACCCGTACGCGATCGACGCGGTCACGCTGATCTACAACAAGGCCCTGGTGGCGCGTCCACCCAGCAGCTTCGACGAGGTGTTCGAGATCGAGGCGCGGCTGGCGCGCCAGGGTCGGCACGCCATCGTCTGGGATTACACCAACAACTACTTCACCTGGCCGCTGCTGGCGGCCGGCGGCGGCTATGCCTTCCGCCAGCGCGAGGACGGCAGCTTTGACCCGAACGACGTGGGCGTGGCCAACGCCGGTGCGCTGCGCGGTGCCGAGCTGCTGGCGCGTCTGGTGGCCGAGGGCGTGATGCCGCCGGGCTCGGGCTACGCCGAGATGGAAGCGGCCATGGCCCAGGGCCGCGCGGCGATGATGATCAACGGCGCCTGGTCCTGGGTGAACCTGCAGCGCGCCGGCATCGATTTCGGCGTCGCCCGCATCCCGGCGGTGGCCGGGCACCGCGCGGCGCCGTTCATCGGCGTGCGCGGTTTCCTGATCAACCGTGCCAGTGCGCAGCGCGAGCTGGCGGCCGAGTTCATCGAGCACTGGCTGCTGCGCCCCGAGGGCCTGCGCCTGATCGATGCCGCCGAGCCGCTGGGCGCGCCGGCCAGCCGGGCCCTGTTTGCCGAGCTGCGTGCACGCCCCGGCCTGGGCGACAAGGTGGCCGGCATCATGGACTCGGCGCGCGACGGCACGCCCATCCCGCCCTTGCCCGAGATGGGCCGCTTCTGGAGCGCGATGAAGGCCGCCCTGACCAACCTCACCGACGGCCGGCAGACGCCGCTTGAGGCTTTGCAGGCGGCCGAGCGCCGCATCCGGGACAGCGCATGAGCGGCCAATCCTCCCCCGCCTGGCGCTATCTGCTGCCGGCCCTGGCCGCAGCGGCGGTGTTCGTCGTCTTCCCGATGCTCTACACGCTGAGCCTGGGCTTCACCAACTACAGCGCGCGCAACCTGCTGGAGTTCGAGCGCGCGCGGGCCCAACTGCTGGAAGAGCGCCTGGTGCAGCCGGGCAGCGAGCGCGCGTTCACGCTGCACGCCGACGGCGCGCGCTGGCGCGTGGCGCTGCCGGCGGAGGGCGCGCAGGCCGCGCTGGTCACCGCGCCACTCACGCTGGACACCGCCGAGCCCCGCGCGGTGCCGCTGCAGCCGCTTGCCGACACCGCGCTGACCCCCGCCGCCACGCCAGCCCAGGTGGTCGAGCGCGTGCCAGCGCTGCGCGCGCTGCAGCTGACCACGCCCGACGGCCAGACCTGGAGCCTGCAGTCGCTGCGCCATGTGGCGCCCTCGCGGCCGCTCTACACCCTGCGTGACGATGGCGCGCTGGTCGACACCCTGACCGCCACCGCCTACCGGCCCGACATGGTCGAGGGCTTCTTCACCAGCGAAGCGGGCGATCAGCTGCAACCGGGCTTTCGCGTGGCCGTGGGCTGGCGCCACTACCAGCGCATCTTCAGCGACGGCCGCTTCCAGGAGCCCTTCGCCAGTGTCTTACTGTGGACCGTGGCCTTCTCGGCGCTCACGGTGCTGGGCGTCACCGCGCTGGGCCTGCTGCTGGCCGTGCTGCTGAACTGGGAGGCGCTGGAGGGCCGGGCCCTGTACCGCGTGGTGCTGTTCCTGCCCTACGCGGTGCCGGGCTTCATCTCGATCCTGGTGTTCAAGGGCCTGTTCAACCAGAACCTGGGCGAGATCAACCTGATCCTGAACGGGCTGTTCGGCATCCAGCCGGCCTGGTTCACCGATCCCGCGCTGGCCCGCGCCATGCTGCTGTTCGTCAACATCTGGCTGGGCTTCCCCTACATGATGGTGCTGTGCTCGGGCCTGATCAAGGCGATCCCGGGCGATCTGGTCGAGGCCTCGGCCGTGCTGGGCGCCGGGCCGCTGACGCATTTCCGCCGGGTCACGCTGCCGCTGATCCTGAAGCCGCTGACGCCGCTGCTGATCAGCGCCTTCGCCTTCAACTTCAACAACTTCGTGCTGGTCAGCCTGCTCACCGCCGGTGGCCCCGACCGGGTGGACACCGCGCTGCCGGTGGGCGGCACCGACATCCTGGTCAGCTACACCTGGCGCATCGCCTTCCAGGACTCGGGCCAGCAGTTCGGCCTGGCCGCGGCCATCTCCACCGTGATCTTCGCCATCGTCGCGGCCATCACGCTGGTGCAGATGCGCTTCACCAGGATCAACGACGAACCCGCGCGCTGACTGCCATGCCCATCGTCCAAAGCCGATCGCAGCGCTGGCGCAAGCTGGCCGCCCACGCCTTCCTGCTGGCGCTGTGCGCCGTGGTGCTGTTCCCTTTCCTGGTGGTGGTGTCGGTGTCGCTGCGGCCGGGCAACTTCGCAGCCGGCTCGCTGATCCCTGAGGCCATCAGCTGGGAGCACTGGCGTTATGTGCTGGGCCTGCCCTATGCGGGGCCCGATGGCCGGATGGTCGAGCCCGATCTGCCGGTGCTGCGCTGGCTGTGGAACTCGGTGAAGGTGGCCACGGTGTCGGGCGCGGTGACACTGCTGCTGTCCACCACCGCCGCCTATGCGCTGGCGCGCATGCGCTTTCGCGGCCGGAGGCAGGTGCTGACCGGGCTGATGCTGATGCAGATGTTCCCGGCCGTGCTGGCGCTGGTGGCGATCTACGCCATCTTCGACCGCCTGGGCGCCGCCGTGCCGGCCATCGGCCTGAACACCCACGCCTCGCTGGTGCTGGCCTACTCGGGCGGCATCGCCATGCATGTGTGGACGATCAAGGGCTACTACGACACCCTGCCCACCGAGATCGAGGAGGCCGCCCGCGTGGACGGCGCCGGCACCTGGACCACCTTCTGGCGCGTGCTGCTACCGATGGCCTTGCCCATCCTGGCGGTGGTCTTCCTGCTGGCCTTCATCGGCGCGGTGATCGAGTACCCGGTGGCCTCGGTGCTGCTGACCCAGCAGGACCAGCTGACGCTGGCCGTGGGCGCCAAGCTCTTCGTGCACGAGCACAACTTCCGCTGGGGCGACTTTGCCGCCGCCGCCATCCTCTCGGGCCTGCCGATCACCGCGGTGTTCCTGCTGGCGCAGCGCTGGCTGATTGCCGGTCTGGCCGCGGGCGGCGTCAAGGGATGAGGCGTCGCCACTTCAACCTGGCCGCGTCGCTGACGCCGGTCCTTGCCTGTCTGCCCACGATGAGCCACGCCGCCCTGCCTGCCGCCCAGGAACACCTGCCCTGGACCCGCAGCGCCAACATCTACGAAGTCAACATCCGCCAGTACACGCCCGAGGGCACGCTGCGCGCCTTCATGGCCCACCTGCCGCGGCTGCGCCGCATGGGCGTGGACATCCTGTGGCTGATGCCGATCCAGCCGATCGGCTTGCAGGAGCGCAAGGGCACGCTGGGCAGCTATTACTCGATCCGCGACTACACCGCGGTGAACCCCGAGTTCGGCACACTGGCCGATGCGCGCGCGCTGGTGCGCGAGGCGCACGCCATGGGCTTCAAGGTGATCCTCGACTGGGTGGCCAACCACACCGCCTGGGACCACCCCTGGACCCAGGCGCACACCGACTGGTACAAGCTTGATGCGAAGGGGCAGATCTTCCCGGTCACCTTCAATGCCGGCACGCCGCAGGTCGAGTACTGGACCGATGTGGTGGCGCTGAACTACGCCAGCGCCGCCCTGCGTCGGGCGATGATCGACGCGATGGCCTTCTGGGTCCGCGAGGCCGATCTGGACGGCTTCCGCTGTGACGTGGCCGGCCTGGTCCCCACGCCGTTCTGGGACCAGGCACGCGCCGAGCTGGACGCGATCAAGCCGATGTTCATGCTGGCCGAGTGGTCCGAGGTGGACCTGCACGAGCGGGCCTTCGACATGACCTACGGCTGGGACCTGACGGACGTGCTGGGTCGGGTGGCCAAGGGCCAGGCCGATGCGCGCGACCTGACCGCCTTGGTGCGTCAGCCGCCGCCCAGCAAGGCCGGCCGCGCCTTCCCGAAGAGCGCCTACCGCATGCGCTTCACCAGCAACCACGACCACAACTCCTGGCATGGCCACGATGGCGAGCTCTACGGCGACGCCTTCCCGGCGATGGCCGTGCTGGCCGCCACGCTGCCCGGCATGCCGCTGATCCTGGGCGGCCAGGAGGCGGGGCTGCGCAAGCGCCTGGCCTTCTTCGAGAAGGACACGATGGACCTCTCCAGCTTTCCGCACGAAGCGCTCTACACCCGGCTGCTGGCGCTCAAGCACGCGCACCCGGCGCTGTGGAACGGTCAGTACGGGGCCGACGTCGAGCTGCTGGAGGCCGGCAGCCCCAAGGTCTTCGCCATCCGCCGCCGCCAGGGCAGCGACCAGGTCACGGTGGTGGTCAACGTCAGTGACCAGCCGCAGACGGTGGCGCTGGCGGCGCTGCCTGCGGTGCAGCGCCTGGCCCCCTGGGCCTGGCAGATCGACGCGCCATGACCCGCCCCGCACCCTGGTGGCAGAACACGGTCATCTACCAGGTCTACCTGCGCAGTTTCCAGGACAGCAACGGCGACGGCATCGGCGACCTGCCGGGCCTGACCCGCCGGCTGGATGCGCTGCAGGCCCTGGGCGTGCAGTCGATCTGGATCACGCCCTTCTTTCCCTCGCCCAACGCCGACTTCGGCTACGACGTCAGCGACTACAGCAATGTGGCGCCCGAGTACGGCACGCTGGCCGACTGGGACGAGCTGGTGCGCCAGGCCCGGCAGCGCGGCATGCGCCTGCTGGTGGACCTCGTGCTCAACCACAGCTCCGACCAGCACCCGTGGTTCCGCGAGGCCTGCAGCTCGCCCCAGCACCCGCGGCGCGACTGGTATGTCTGGCGCAATGGCCGGCCGGATGGCGGCCCGCCCACCAACTGGCGCTCGGTCTTCGGCGGCCCGGCCTGGACGCGCGAGCCGCGCAGCGGCCAGTGGTACTACCACGCCTTCCTGCCGCAGCAGCCCGACCTGAACTGGCACCACCCGGGCGTGCGTGCGGCGATGGCCGATGTCGCGCGCTTCTGGCTGCGCCGCGGCGCCAGCGGCTTCCGGCTGGACGCCACCGCCTTCCTGTTCGAGGACCCCGCCTGGCCTGACGACCCGGACCCCGACCGCCAGCCCCCCTGGCCGCTGCAGCCTTTCAACAGCAACCGGCCCGAGAACCACGGCGTGCTGCGCGAGCTGCGCGCGGTGCTGGCCGAGTTCGACGCCGAGTTCGACGATGAGCGAGTCCTGCTGGGCGAGTCCACCACCGACACCCTGGCCGAGCTGCGCGCCGCCTACGGCGAGCAGGGCGACGAGATCCAGCTGCCGATGAACTTCGTCTACGCGCGCCACTGGCAGCGCGATGCGCCGTTCTTCCAGCGGCTGATCGACGAGACCCAGGCGCTGCTGCACGACCGCACGCCGGTGAGCTTCTTCAGCAACCACGACCACTGGCGCCAGTGGAGCGCCTTTGGCGACGGCGTTCACAACGACGCCATCGCCCGGCTCACGGCGGCCATGACGCTGCTGCAGCGCGGCACCGCCCTGGTCTACTACGGCGAGGAGATCGGCATGGCCGACCTGCCCGAGGCCGAGCTGGCCGCCGCGCCGCTGGGCCCAAGCCGGCCGCGGGCCGACCCGCGCGACCGCGCCCGCACGCCGATGCAGTGGGACGCCGGCCCACAGGCCGGCTTCAGCGCGGGCGAGCCCTGGCTGCCGCTGCCGCGTGCCTGGGGCGACCGCCATGTGGCGGCTCAGCGCGCCGACCCCGCCTCGCTGTGGCACTGGTACCGCACGCTGATCACCCTCAAGCGCGAGGACCCGGCGCTGCACGCCGGCGCCCATTGGCCGCTGCACACCGACCACGACACGGTGCTGGCCTTCGGCCGCCGCGCCGCGGACGGCACGCTGGCCCTGGTGCTGCTGAACTGGGGCGCGCAGGCCTGCACGGTGCGCGTGCAGGGCCTGCCCGCGGGCACCGGCGACGCCGCCGAGGTGCTGCTGGCCAGCCCGCCGATCGCCGGGCCACAGCGGCTGCCTCAGGTGTCGCTGGCGCCTTATGGCGCGCTCGTGCTGCGTGCCGTGGCGGTGAACGCATGAAGGTCCTGGTCACCGGCCTGAACGGCACGCTGGCGCCGGTGCTGGCGGCGCGTCTGCGCACCGACGGCCACGAGGTCATCGGCTGGGACCGCGCGCGCCAGCCGGTGGACGACGAGGCCGCCGGCCGCGCCTGGCTCGACCAGGTGCGCCCCGATGCCATCGTCCATCTGGCCACCGGCGATGCGCACTGGGCCGGCTGGATGGCCTGGTGGGCGGCGCAGGGCGACCGGCCCTTCGTCTTCACCAGCACGGCGATGGTCTTTGACGCGCAGCCCGACGGGCCGCACCAGCCGGCCGATGCGCGCACCGCCCGCGACGCCTACGGCCGCGGCAAGATCGTCTGCGAGGACGCCATCCGCCGCGCCCACCCCTTTGCCAGCATCGCCCGCCTGGGCTGGCAGATCGACCTGGCCCGCGGCGGCAACACCATGCTGGCCACGCTGGAGCGCTGGCAGCAGGAGCAGGGCGTGATCGAGGCCAGCCGCCACTGGCGACCGGCCTGTTCCTTCATCGACGACACGGTACAGGTGCTGGCCCAGTTGCTGCAGGATCCGCTGCCGGGCGTGCTGCACCTGGACAGCAATGCCGGCGACGGCTGGCGCTTCGACCGCATTGCGCGTGCCCTGGCGCGCGCCGCGGGCCGTGACCACTGGCGGGTGCAGTCGGTGGACGGCTACCGCCATGACCAGCGGCTGCAGGGCGGCGCGCTGCGCCTGCCGCCGCTGAGCGACCGGCTGGCCCTGGCGCGGGCCTGAGCGCGCGACTCAGTCGATGCGCCAGCGCAGCGCACGCAGCTGATCGTAGGCGGGGCGGCAGGCTTCGGCCACCTCGGCGGCGTGTCCCGTCAGCACCGGGGCCTCGTCGGCCGGCCGTTCGAAGCCGGTGGAGCGCCACACCGCGGCGTACCAGTGCGGCGCCCAGACACCATCCGAGGCGCGCGGCCCGGCTGGCCACTGCAGCATGCCGGGACGGAAGTCCAGGGCCAGGTGGGCGCACAGCGCGCGCAGGTGGGCCTCGGGGCGCTGCAGGAAGTCGGCGCTGTCGATGATCGGCGGCACCCGGCCGTCACGCGCTTGCAGGTGCTCCAGCAGGCGCAGTTGCTGCAGCACGCCCAGGTCCTCGGGCACCACGTCGGCGCGCGACTTCACATACGAGGCCACCACCCGCACCGGGTCGCGGATCAGCAGCACGTTGTGCAGGCCGTCCACCCAGTCCAGCGCCAGGCTGGCCGGCAGGTGGTGGGCCATGTGCTTCTGGTACCAGACCGGCAGATCGCCTGGCACCGGGCCCAGCAGCTGAGCCACCACCCGTGCGGGGTCGCACTCGCCCTGGGCGATGATCTCGTCGCGGCCCGGGTGGTCCAGGCCGGTGGCGGCCAGGTAGGCGGCGTAGAGCGGCTCGTCGCTGACCGCGCAGTCGCCGCGGTTCTCCCAGGAGCGCATCATCGCGGTGCTGATGTTGCGCGGCCCGCTCCACATGGCCACGCGCAGCGGCGTGGCCGTCATGCGCCGCTCCCGGCGCGGGCGGCGGCCGCGTCGCTGCGCACCAGGTCGGCGTACAGCGCCTGCAGGCGCTGCACCATCGGGCCGGGCACCGTGTCAAAGGCGCGGCCGTCGACCGAGCGCACCGGCGCCACGCCGGCGTAGGTGCCGGTGCAGAAGGCCTCGTCGGCGCTGTAGACCTGGGTCAGGCTGAAGTTCTTCTCGAAGACCGGGATGCCGGCCTCGCGGCAGACCTGCAGCACGTTGGCGCGGGTGATGCCGCCCAGGCAGTAGTCGCCGCTGCTGGTCCAGACCTCGCCCTTCCGCACGATGAAGAAATGGGTGGAGTTGCAGGTGGCGACAAAGCCGTGCGGGTCCAGCATCAGCGCCTCGTCGGCCCCGGCCTCGGTGGCCTGGATGCAGGCGGTGATGCAGTTGATCTTGCTGTGGCTGTTGAGCTTGGGGTCCTGCACATCGGGCGCGCCGCGCCGCACATGCACGGTGAACAGCTTCAGGCCCTGGGCCAGCAGCTCGGGCTTGGGGCGCTTGAACTCGGGCAGGATCACCACGGTGGCGTTGCCGATGCAGGCGCGCGGGTCCTGGTAGGGCGTGCGCTTGATGCCGCGCGTGACCATCAGCCGCACATGCACACCGTCGTGCATGTTGTTGGCGGCCAGGGTCTCGCGCAGTGCGGCGGCCAGTTGCGCGCGGCTCAGGCCGATGTCCAGCGCCAGCGCGCGGGCGCCTTCGAACAGCCGGTCCAGATGGGCGGCCAGGAAGACCGGCTCGCCGTCCACCACGCGCAGGCCCTCCCAGACGCCATCGCCCAGCACGAAGCCGCTGTCGAAGACCGACACCACCGCCTCGGCGCGTGGCAGCAGCCGGCCGTTGATCCAGATGCGGATGTCCGCATTGCGCGGGTCGTCGTGGAAGTCGTGGATGCTCTGGGCCATCGTCAAGCGGGGATACTGGTGATGCGCCGCAGTCTACGCGGCCGCACCCTGTGGCCTGCGAAGGAGACCCTGATGAGCGGACGCACCGTCGTGCTGGCCGGCGCCACCGGCCTGGTGGGCCAGCACCTGCTGAAGGGGTTGCTGGCCGATCCCGGCGTGGCGCAGGTGATCAGCCTGGGGCGCCGCCCGTCCGCGCTGGCGCACCCGCGGCTGCAGAGCCTGGTGGTCGACTTCACGGCGCTGCCGGCGCTGCCGCCCACCGACGAGGTCTACCTGGCGCTGGGCACGACGATCAAGGTGGCGGGCAGCCAGGCCGCCTTCCGCGCGGTGGACTTTGACGCCAACCTGGCCGTGGCGCGTGCCGCGCTGGCGGCGGGTGCACGCCGCGCCGGGCTGGTCAGCGCGATGGGCGCCGATGCGCGCTCGGCGGTCTTCTACAGCCGGGTCAAGGGCGAACTGGAGGACACGCTGGCCACGCTGCCCTTCAACGGGCTGCTGATCGCCCGGCCGTCGATGCTGGAGGGTGACCGCTCGGCGCTGGGCCAGCCCGAGCGGCCGGGTGAGCGCTGGGCCTCGGCGCTGGGCCGCTGGCTGGGCCCGCTGGTGCCGGCCAATTACCGGCCGATCCCGGCCGCCGCGGTGGCGGCCGCCCTGCGGGCCGGTGTGCCCACGGTGCAGGGGCGGCAGGTGCTGCTGTCCGGCGCGCTGCGGCGCCCGCGCTGAGCGCGCCTCAGGCCGGGTCGCCCGGCACGCCGCCCATCAGCACGCAGGCCAGCTCCAGCCGGCGCCACAGGTGCTCGGGCATCGCCAGGATGCCTTCGGGGGTGCGCTCGCGCATGACCCAGTCGCGGATCTCGGCGTGCTGCGCCGGGCTCAGCAGGTGGCGCTCCAGCATCTCGTCGAGGGTCTGCATCGCGGGCTCCTCCGGGGGTGGCGTGCCGCGATGATCGCACGGACGCGGGCCGCCGTGGCGGCCCGCAGCGGGCGCCGGCTCAGGCCTTCTTGCCCTGGGCCGCGACCGCGGCGGCGGCGGCGGCCGCCGCCGCGGCATCGCCCAGGTAGTAGCTGCGGATCGGCTTGAGATCAGCGCCCAGCTCGTAGACCAGCGGAATGCCGTTGGGGATGTTCAGGCCCACGATGTCGGCGTCGCTGATGTCGTCCAGGTACTTGACCAGCGCGCGGATCGAGTTGCCATGGGCGGCCAGCACGATGCGCTGGCCGGCACGGATCGCCGGGGCCAGGGTGTCGTTCCAGCAGGGCAGCACGCGGGCCACGGTGTCCTTGAGGCACTCGGTCAGCGGCACCTGCTCGGGGGCCAGACGCGCATAGCGCGGGTCCTGGCGCTGGCCGCGCGGGTCGGCCGCGTCCAGCGGGGGCGGCGGGGTGTCGTAGCTGCGGCGCCAGATCAGCACCTGCTCGTCGCCGTACTGCTTGGCCATGTCGGCCTTGTTCAGGCCCTGCAGGCCGCCGTAGTGGCGCTCGTTCAGGCGCCAGTCCTTGACCACCGGCAGCCAGGCGCGGTCCATGCCGTCGAGCACGTGGTTGAGGGTGTGGATCGCGCGCTTGAGCACCGAGGTGTAGGCAACGTCGAACTCATAGCCCTCGGCCTTCAGCAGCTGGCCGGCCGACAGGGCCTGCGACACACCGGTGGGCGTGAGCTCCACGTCGGTCCAGCCGGTGAAGCGGTTCTCGAGGTTCCAGGTCGATTCGCCGTGGCGGATCAGCACGAGCTTGTACATGGCGGTGATAGGCGGGTGTGAAGGCCCGCGTCAGACTTGGTGCAAACCCCGAATTCTATAATCCGGGTGCTTTGCTCTTCCTGACTTTCCAAAGGCCTGCCCCGTGCAATTCGTGATCGAGAACTGGATGCTGATCCTCGTCGCCGTCGTCTCCGGCGCGCTGTTGCTGCGTGGCAGCCTGCAAGGGGGCTCGGGCGTGTCGCCGGCCGAGGCGGTGCGGCTGATGAACCACGAGAAGGCCACGGTGATCGATGTCTGCGAGCCGGCCGAGTTCGAGCAGGGCCACATCGGCGGCGCGCGCAGCGTGCCGCTGGGCAGCCTGGACGAGGCCAAGGGCCTGCCCAGCAACAAGGCGCTGCCGCTGCTGGTGACCTGTGCGTCGGGCGCGCGCGCGCAGCGCGCCGCTGCCACGCTGCGCAAGCAGGGCTACCAGGACGTGCGCGTGATGGCCGGCGGCATGCGGGCCTGGCGCGAGGCCAGCCTGCCGGTGGTGACCGGCGCGAAGGGCTGATCAGGGTCTTGCGCGGCGGGCGCTGCAGTGTCGGCGCTTCGGTCGGACAATCCCGAGGACTGAACCCACCAGCGTGTCACCCATGAACAAGGTCAAGATGTACACGACCCAGGTCTGCCCCTACTGCGTGCGGGCCAAGACCCTGCTGTCGCAGCGCGGCGTGGCCGAGATCGAGGAAATCCGCGTCGACCTCGACCCCGTGCAGCGCGACCAGATGATGAGCCTGACCGGCCGGCGCACGGTGCCGCAGATCTTCATCGGCGAGACCCATGTCGGCGGTTGCGACGACCTGGTCGCGCTGGACCAGCGCGGCGGCCTGATGCCGCTGCTGCAGGGCGCCTGAGCGGGCGGCGCAGGCCGTCCCCCGCGCTACACTCACTGGTTGACCCAGGCTGGCCGCCAAGCCCGGCGGCTGGCCGTTGTCGTCTTTGCAGAAAGCTTTCCCATGGCCGACCAAGAACTCGCCCCCGTGTTCCAGCTGCAGCGCATGTACCTGAAGGACCTGTCGCTGGAGCAGCCCAACTCGCCCCAGATCCTGCTTGAGCAGCAGCAGCCGCAGGTTGATATCCAGCTGGCCATGGGCGCCGAGGGCATTGCCGATGGCGTCTACGAAGTGGCCGTCACCGCCACCGTGACCACCCAGCTGGGCGATCGCACGCTGTTCCTGGTCGAGGCCAAGCAGGCCGGCATCTTCGAGCTGCGCAACCTGCCCGACGACCAGATCCAGGGCATCCTGGGCGTGGTCTGCCCGCAGATGATCTATCCCTACCTGCGCGCCATCGTCTCTGACGTCTGCACCCGCGCCGGCTTCCCGCCGATCCTGCTGGCCGAGGTGAACTTCCAGGCCATGTACGAAGCCCAGCTGCAGCAGGCCGCGGGCAACGGCGAAGCGCCTTCGGTCAACTGATCGCTTGATCCCGCATGCGTCTGGCCATTCTGGGCGCTGGCGCGTGGGGCTCCGCGCTGGCAGTGGCCGCGGCCTCCTGGCCTGAGGTCCGCCACGAGGTCTGTCTGTGGGCCCGTGACCCGGCGCAGGCGGCGGCGATGCAGGCCACGCGCGAGAACGCGCGCTACCTGCCCGGTGTGCCCTTGCCGGCCCGCGTGAGTGTCACCGCCGACCTGGCGCAGGCGCTGGCGGCCGGTCCCGACCTGTGCGTGCTGGCCACGCCGATGGCGGCGCTGCGCGGCATGTTGGCCGGTCTGCACGGCCCGGCGCCGGTGCTGTGGCTGTGCAAGGGCTTCGAGGCCGGCAGCGGCCTGCTGGGCCATGAGATCGCCGCGGCCACCGCGCCTGGCCTGGCCTGCGGCATCCTCTCCGGCCCCAGCTTCGCACAGGAAGTGGCGGCCGGCCTGCCGGCGGCGCTGGTGGTGGCCAGTCCCGATGCGCGCTTGCGCGAGCGCGCGGTCGAGGCCTTTCACCGCGGCGCGCTGCGCATCTACAGCTCCACCGACCCGATCGGGGTGGAGGTGGGCGGCGCGGTCAAGAACGTGCTGGCGATCGCCACCGGCGTGTGCGACGGCCTGCAACTGGGCCTGAACGCCCGCGCTGCGCTGATCACCCGTGGTCTGGCCGAAATGACCCGGCTGGGCGTGGCCCTGGGCGCGCGCACCGACACCTTTGCCGGTCTGGCCGGACTGGGCGATCTGGTGCTCACCGCCACCGGCGACCTGTCGCGCAACCGGCGCGTGGGCCTGCTGCTGGCCGAGGGGCTGGATTTGCCCGGCATCTTGCAGCGACTGGGCCATGTGGCCGAGGGCGTCTACAGCGCCGCCACCGTGGTGCAGCGGGCCCAGGCGTTGGGGGTGGAGATGCCGATCGCGCAGGGCGTGCATGCGCTGCTGCAGGGGCAGGTCGATGCCCGCCAACTGGTCGAGCTGCTGATGCGCCGCGAAGCGCGGGCCGAGTAGGCGCCCGGGCTCAGGCGGGCTGCAGCAGCCACTGCATCTCGACCAGCGGCAGCGGATAGGCCAGTTCGCTGCGCCAGCCACGCCAGACCTGTCCGGACAATCCCGCCAGCGCCAGCGCACGGTGCAGCACGGCCGCATGGTCGGGCAGGCCGTCCGGCGGGGAGGCCAGGGGATCGGCGCCCAGCGATACCAGCTGGGCCTGCAAGGCCAGTCGCCGGTGGTGCGGCCGCTCCGGCGTGGCGTCAGGCAATTGCACGCCGGAAGGCGAGGGCAGCTGGAACAAGGTCTCGATGCGTGCGCTGGGCCACAAGTCCCGCGCCAGGTACAGCTCGCGACAGACCTGCTTGCAGGGGGTGTGCAGCATGTAGTTGCGCAGGCGCTGCCAGCCGTCGGCACGCGCCAACGGCAGCGCCTGGCGCACCAGGTAGGCGGTGTCCAGTGCGTCGGGCAGCGGGTCGAGCTCGGCCGGCAGCACCAGTGTGGTCACCGGGCCGTCCTGCAAGACCTGCAGTGCCACCGCGGGCCCGAGCAGGTAGTCGGCCGGATCACCCCGGCCGTGCAGCGGGGCCATGGTCGCGCCGCCGGTGCCGGCGCTGTGCGGCATCACGCTCAGCAGCGGCACGGCCACGTCGGGCTGCACCCGCCACAGGCCACGGCGGCGATGCACCTCCAGCGCGTCGACCCAAGGTCCGTCGGCCGCGGGCCACAGGAACAGTGCCGAGGCCATCGTGTCGCAGCCATGGCCGAACAGGTAGGACTGGGCCTTGAACACTGCCTGGCGCGAGGCATGGCCCAGCCGCTCGCGCACCAGGCGCGATCCGCAGCCCAGCTGCGCTTCCAGGGCCTGGCGGTGGCCTGGCAGGCGATCCAGCAGCTGCTGGTAGCTGTCAACCGCGGCAGCGGCGTTCAGGGTGTTGCTGCCGCGGCCCAGGGCCGCGTCCAGCAGCTTGCGCAGGCCGGTGGGCGAGGGCAGGTGATGGACGAACTCGCCTTCGCTGCCGCTGGCGCAGGCCCGCACCAGGCGGCTGGCCAGGCTCTTGTCCAGGCCCAGCTCGCGCGTCAGGCGCACGCCGCGGGCGGGGCGGCCGGCGTGCGCGTCCATCAAGGGGCCGAGTGCCGCGCGCAACTGCTGCACCACGGCGTGGGCGTCCGGGATTCGGTCGTTCACGGGCTCTCGGGGCGATGTGGTGGTGCTCATTGTCCCCCGCCGACCGGCGGCCGCGGCCTCCCAACGTGGGTTCAGTGGCGCGGCAGCCGCACCAGCAGCGCGCGGTAGCTGCCCGGCGCCTGGCGGTCCAGCGTGGCCAGCGCCAGCGTGCGGCCGTCGCCGCTGACGGCGCTGACCTCGAAGACCTGGTAGCGCTTGGGCAGGTCGATGCCCTGGGCGCTCAGGAAGGCGCGCGCCTCCATCAGACCGCTGGCGGGCGTCCAGACCCAGCCCAAGGACTGCGGACCGAACTCGGTGCGGCCAAAGCCCACCACCACCTGGCCATCGTCCGACAGGCCCAATGCATAGGCCGAGCCGTCCCAGCTGGTGCCGGGCAGCACACCCAGCAGCTGACGCTGCCAGCCGCCGCTGCCGTCGGCGGTCCACATCATGGCCGACTCGACACCGGTGCCGGCGTCAAAAGCCTGGCCGACGATGCGGGTGCCGGCGGCGTCCACCGCGGCGGCCTCGCTGGGCCAGTCGCTGATCTCCAGCAGCTGGCGCTGGCCGTTCAGCCAGACGGCCGCCTGGCGCATGCCCCACTCGACATGCTCGTCCCAGCCGACCATCACCCGGCCGTCGTGGTCGGCGTCGTCAATGCGGCTGGAGCGGCCGCCGCTGCCCTGGTCCTTCACGCCCTTGCGCGCCGTCCAGGCGCTGCCATGGGCCAGGCCGTTCTTCTTGCCGGCACGCCAGTACAGGCCGGTGACCACCTTGCCGTTGCCCGACATGCCGTAGACCCCGGCCTGGTCCAGGTCCATCTGGCCGGCGTCGTGCGGCAGCGGGCCCAGCACCTGCCAGCCGGTGGCGGCCGTCCAGCGGCCCTGGATGCCGAACTGGCCGCTGTCGTCCAGGATGCTGCCGGCGATCACCTCGCCATTGGCCGAGATGGCCGGGGTGCCGCTGTACAGGCCGATCGCGGTGGTGGCCCGGCCCAGCGGCACCTGGCCGTCCTGGGCGGTCCAGCGGAAGGTCTGGAAATCGGCCGCGAGCTGGCCGGTGGCGCTGCGGCCGTCGGCCGACAGATCGGTGACCCAGCCGTCACCGACCACCGTGACGGCCTTGGCCAGCACCGGCGCGGCCGGATGCAGCAGGCCGGCGACCAGCGCCAGCGCGGTGGCGGCCTGGCGCAGGCCAAGACAGCGGCGGACCGCTGCAACGAGGGATGTGTCCATCGCGGATTCCTCCATGACGCCCGATGCGTCCTTGCGTGAGCAGCACTGTAGGCCCTTCTTCAGAGTTCTACAAGAGTTCTCCAGGAGAAGTTTCATGGGGCTTTCCCGCGCCGCCTGGTGTCGGCGCACACGGTCTTAGCACTCATTTGCCAAGAGTGCTAATATCGTTGGAACCAATGGGCCCCAAGCCCCTCCAATCCAGCCATGACCCAGCACTCCACCGCCAACGCCGTCGCCCTGCGTGACCCTTGGGCCCTGGTGCCCTCGCTCGGCAATCTGGACGCCTACATCTCGGCCGTCAACCAGCTGCCGCTGTTGACCCAGGAAGAGGAAACCCGCTTCGCCCGCGCGCTGCGCGACGAGGGCGACCTGCAGGCCGCCAGCCGCCTGGTGCTGTCGCACCTGCGCCTGGTGGTGGCGGTGTCGCGCCAGTACCTGGGCTACGGCCTGCCGCAGGGTGACCTGATCCAGGAAGGCAACGTCGGCCTGATGAAGGCCGTCAAGCGCTTTGACCCTGAACAGGGCGTGCGCCTGGTCAGCTATGCGCTGCACTGGATCAAGGCCGAGATCCATGAGTACATCCTGAAGAACTGGCGCATGGTCAAGGTGGCCACCACCAAGGCCCAGCGCAAGCTGTTCTTCAACCTGCGCTCGATGAAGCGCAGCCTGAAGAGCGACGCTGCCGACGGCGACACCTACCGCCAGGCCCTGTCGGCCGATGAGGTTGCCAAGGTCGCGGCCGAACTCGACGTGCGTCCCGAGGACGTGGTCGAGATGGAAACCCGGCTGGCCGGCAACGACGTGGCGCTGGAGCCGCAGGACGATGACCGCGAGGACAGCGTCGCCCCGATTGCCTACCTGGCCGACGAGCGCCAGGAGCCCACACGGGTGATCGAGTCGCGCCGCCGCGAGGCCCTGTCCACCCAAGGCGTGGCCCATGCGCTGGAGCAACTGGATGCGCGCAGCCGCCGCATCGTCGAAGAGCGCTGGCTCAAGGTCAACGACGACAGCAGCGGTGGCATGACACTGCATGAGCTGGCCGCCGAGTACGGCGTCAGTGCCGAGCGCATCCGCCAGATCGAGGTGGCCGCGCTGAAGAAGATGCGCAAGGCGCTGGAAGCGGCCTGAAGCCGGTCCACCCTGCAGCCACACGACGGCCCCGACGGGGCCGTCGGCGTTTCAGGCGCCCTCTTTCAGCAGCACGCGCAGGTCGTGCGCCAGCGTCTCGGCGCCAGCGCCATAGCGGCTGAACACCCGGATGCGGCCCTGGGCGTCGAAGACATAGGAGCCGGCCGTGTGGTCCACGGTGTAGCTGCCTTCGGTCTTGCCCGGCACCTTGGCGTAGAAGACCTTGAACTCCTTGGCCGCGGCCTGGGTTTGCTCCAGTGTGCCGCGCAGCGCGATGAAACCGGCCTTGAAGCTGTCGGCATACGCGCTCAACACCTCGGGCGTGTCGCGCTCGGGGTCGACGCTGACGAAGAGGCCTTGCACGCGCTCGCCATCAGCGCCTAGCAACTGGCGCGCCGCGGCCAGCTCGGCCATCGAGGTGGGGCACACGTCGGGGCACTGGGTGTAGCCGAAGAACACGACCACCACCTTGCCCTTGAAGTCAGCCAGGTGTCGCTCCTGGCCGCTGGGGTCTTTCAGGTCGAGGTGGCGGGCGTATTCGGCCCCGGTGATGTCGATGCCCTTGAACGGGCTGGGGGCCGGGCCGCCGGGCCGGCAGGCGGCCAGGGCGGTGAGCAGGCAGAGACTGAGGAGCAGGCGTCGGCGCATGGGGCAGGAGGCTCCGTGCGCCGCGCGTGCATCAGACCAGGTAGTGGTCGACCAGCAGCGCCGCGAACAGGGCAGCCAGGTAGAGGATCGAGAACTTGAAGGTGCCGCGCGCCCAGGCGTCGGAGTAGTGGGTCAGCAGCTTCACCGCACGGTACAGGAAGACGCCGCCCAGGCCCAGCGCGCACAACAGGTAGGGTAACCCATTCATGCCGATCACATAGGGCATCACCGTGACGACGATCAGGGCCAGCGTGTAGGCCACGATCGAGCGGCGGGTGTACAGCGAGCCGTGGGTGACCGGCAGCATCGGCAGGCCGGCGCGCTCATAGTCCTTGGTGCGGTACAGCGCCAGCGACCAGAAGTGCGGCGGCGTCCACATGAAAATGATCAGGAACAGCAGCCAGGCCTCGGCCGGCACCGTGCCGGTGACCGCCGACCAGCCCAGCACCGGCGGCATCGCCCCCGAGGCGCCACCGATCACGATGTTCTGCGGCGTGGCCGGCTTGAGCCACAGCGTGTAGATGAAGGCGTAGCCGACAAAGGTGCCGAAGGTCAGCCACATCGTCAGCGGATTGACGAAGTGGTGCAGCAGCAGCAGGCCGATGCCCCCCACCAGGAAGGCAAAGGTCACCGTCTGACGCGAGTTGACCGTGCCGGAGGGCAGCGGGCGGCCGCGCGTGCGGGCCATCTGCGCATCGATGTGCTGCTCGAGCAGGCAGTTGACCGCCGCGGCCGAGCCGGCCGTCAGCGCAATGCCCAGCGTGCCGAACAGCACCACCGACACCGGCGGCAGCCCCGGCGTGGCGAGGAACATGCCGATGACCGCGCAGAACACGATCAGCGAGACGACGCGGGGCTTGGCCAGCGCGAGGAACTGGCCAAAGGCCGGCTTGCGGCGAAGCGCCTGGGTGTTCATGCAGTGTCTCCGGGATCAGGCCTCAGCGGGCCAGTGAGGCGGCGTACTCGGACACCGCGGCAATGTCGGCGTCGGTCAGGCGCTCGGCGATGTTGCGCATCACCCGACCGATGTCGTTGTTGCGCTCGCCGCTCTTGTAGGCCGCCAGTTGCTTGGCCAGGTAGGCCGGGTGCTGGCCGCCGATCGCGGGTGCCAGTGTGGTGGGCGGCGACTTCATCAGGATGTCGCTCCAGTCGTTCTTGCCCTGACCGCCCGGCGAGTGGCAACCAACGCAGGCGGGCACGACATTGGGCCGGCCCTTGCCCTTGAGGTAGACCTTCTGGCCGGCGCCCAGCAGCTCGGCCTTGGCATTGGCCACCGCATTGACCTTCTGGGTCGAGAAGAAGGCGGCCAGATCCTCGATGTCCTGATCGGACAGCGGCGCGGCCATCGGGCTCATCTGCTCGTTCTTGCGGCGACCGTCCTTGAAGTCGTGCAGCTGCTTGACGATGTAGGGCTGCAGCTGGCCGGCGATCTTGGGCCACATGTCGGCGGGGCTGTTGCCATCCACACCGTGACAGCCCATGCAGACCGCGGCCTTGGTCTTGCCGGCCTCGGCGCTGCCTGCCGCCATCACGGGCGAGGTGGAGAGGACGGCCGCGGCAACGAGGGCCCCGTAGGTCAGACGAATGCGCATCGCGGATGACTCCTGGTTGGATGAAATTCTAGGAAGACGGCCCGCGCGCACACCATGCGCGCTTGCCCTGTGAGGGCCGCTGCGGCCCTGTGGTCTACTGCCCGGCCTGACGACTTCAAGCCCGATCCGATTCCATGAACGATGCCCGCTGGGCGCTGGATGCGCCCCCGCCTGCCGCCGCTTCCCTGGCCCGTGCCCAGCTTTGGCTGGGGGTGGCTGCTCTGATCGGCTCGGGCCTGCTGGCCGTGGTGCTGGTGCTGTCGCGCACGCCCGGCATCGCTGCGGTGTTTCCGCTGCGTGACATCTTTCGCGCCGCGCTGGTGGTGCACGTTGATCTGTCGGTGCTGATCTGGTTCATGGCCTTTGCGGCCCTGGCCTGGGCGCTGGTGACGCCGGCCCGCGCCATGGCGCTGGGCTGGGCCGGCTGGGGCCTGACGGCCCTGGGCACCGCGGGTCTGCTGGTCTCGCCCTTCCTGGAGGGCGCCACGCCGCTGCTGAACAACTACATCCCGGTGCTGGAGCAGCCAGTCTTCCTGGCCTCGCTGGGCGCCTGCGGTCTGGGTTTTGCGGTGGCCTGGCTGCGCGCCATGCTGTTCGCCCGGCCCGATGGCCAGGCGGCTGAGCCCGCGCGCGCGCTGGCCCTGGGCATCCGTCTGGCCGCTGCGGCCGGGGCACTCGCCTGGCTGACGCTCAGCTGGACACTGTGGCTGCTGCCCGCCGGGGAGGGGCAGGCCCACTACGAAAAGCTGTTCTGGGGTGCCGGCCATGCGCTGCAGTTCCAGCATGCACTGCTGGCTGCGGTGGCCTGGCTGTGGCTGGGCGCCTCTGTCACCGAGGTGCGCTGGCAGCCCGAGCGGGTGCGCCAGGCCTTCGCGCTGGCTGCGCTGCCGCTGCTCGCCGTGCCGGTGCTGCTGGTGCTGTGGCCGGTGGGCACCGGCGAGCAGATGGAGGGCTTCGCCCAGCTGATGCGCTGGGGCCATCTGCTGATGCTGCCCCTGGGGCTGATGGCGCTGTCGGTGCTGCCAGGCGTCTGGCGTGCACCGGCCAGTCCGCAGCGCTCGGCCTGGCTGGCCTCGCTGCTGTTGTTCGGCACCGGCGGCGTGCTGGCCTTTCTTATCCGCGGCGTCAATGTGGTGGTGCCCGCGCACTACCACGGCTCGATCGTCGGCGTGACGCTGGCCTTCATGGGCCTGGCCTACGCGCTGCTGCCCACGCTGGGCTTCCGGCCGGTGACGGCGCGCTTCGCGCACTGGCAGCCGCTGGTCTACGGCGGCGGCCAGCTGATGCATGTGCTGGGTCTGGCCTGGTCGGGCGGCTATGGTGTGCAGCGCAAGGTGGCCGGCACCGACCAGGTGCTGACCACCCTGGGCGAGCGCATCGGCATGGGCATGATGGGCCTGGGCGGCCTGATCGCGGTGATCGGCGGCGTCATGTTCGTGCTGGCCTGCCTGCAGTCGATGTGGCCTCATCGCAGCCTCAAGCCATGAGCCGACGAAGCGCCGATGCCACGGCATCGGCGTCGTGCGGCGGGGTGAAGACGGCCTTCAGGCGCGCCTGCGGATCGACCAGGAACAGCGACGCCGTGTGGTCCACCGTGTACTGGCCGCTGGCCGAGGGCGCATGGCGCTCGTAGACCACGCCGAGTGAGCGCACCAGCGCGGCGATCGAGGCGTCGCTGCCGGCAGCGCCCTCGAAGGCCGGATCGAAGGCCGGCACGTACTGCGCCAGCAGCTCGGCGGTGTCGCGCGCCGGATCCACTGAAATGAACAGCACGGAGGGCCGCGCAGCGGCAGGCAGCTGCTTCAGTGCCGTCGCCAGCATGCCCAGGCTGCCCGGGCAGACATCGGGGCACTGGGTGTAGCCGAAGAAGAGCACGCTCCAGTGGCCTTGCAGGCTGCTCAGGTCGCGGGCGCCGCCGGGCGCCATCACCTGGAAGGCGGGCAGGGCTGTTGGGGTGTCGAACACCTGCACCCCGTGCAGGTCAGCCGCAGGCGCCACCCCCGCGGCCGCCTCAGGCGCCTGGGCCGCAGACCGCTTCAGCGAGGACCAGACCAGCGCAGCGCCGAGCGCGGCCAGCGCGCCGCCAATCAGCAGCGCGCGCCGGGCCAGGGGCGGGGCAGGGTGGGTCACAGACATGCCGCAGGGCTGGATGGAGACAGGGGCAGCGCGGGGCTGCCCCTGGTGTCACGACGGGGCAGGAAGGTCCTCAGGACTTGGCGTAGTCGTACGGCGTCCAGTCGTCATGCACGCTCGGCGGCGACGGCCAGTTGCCGTGCGGCGGCGGCGAGACGGTGGTCCACTCCAGCGACTTGGAACCCCAGGGGTTGTCGCCGGCCGGTGCGCCCTTCATGGCGCCGATGATCCAGTTCAGCACCGCGATCAGGAAGCCCACGCCCAGGATCAGCGCGCCGATGGTCATCATCTGGTGCGCACCCTCGAACTGCGGGAAGTGCTGGTAGTCGTAGTAGCGGCGCGGCATGCCCTTGACGCCCACGGTCATCATCAGCCAGAAGACGATGTTGACGCCGACGAAGGTCAGCCAGAAGCCCAGCTTGCCCCAGAACTCGTTGTACATCCGGCCCGTCATCTTCGGGAACCAGTAGTACACGCCACCGAAGATCGCAAAGGTGCCGGCCACCGCCATCACGTAGTGGAAGTGGCCCACCACGTAGTAGGTTTCACCCAGGTGCAGGGTCAGCGAGGTCAGCGCCAGCGGAATGCCGGTCAGGCCGCCGATCAGGAACAGGAACAGCACGCCCAGCGCGTAGAGCATCGGGGTCTCGAAGGTGATCGAGCCCTTGTACAGCGTGCCGGCCAGCGAGATCACCAGCAGGCCCACCGGCACCGAGATCATCAGCGTCGTCACCATCTGGCCGATGCGGATCCAGTCGGCCATGCCCGACACATACAGGTGGTGCACCCACACCGTGCCCGACAGGATCACGATGCCGCCGATGCCGCCCCACAGCGCGACCTTCAGGTTGAAGATGCGGTTGCGGGCAAAGGTGGCGATGATCTCGAACACCACGCCGAAGAAGGGCATGAAGATCACGTACACCGCCGGGTGCGAGTAAAACCAGAACAGGTTCTGATACGTCAGCACGTCACCGCCGGCGGCAGCGTCGAAGAAGTGGGTGCCCAGGTACTTGTCAAAGCTGAGCAAGGTGACCGCGGTGCCCAGCACCGGCACGAAGATCAGCTGCAGCACGAACGCGCCCAGCGTGCACCACACGAAGATGTTCAGGTTGCTCCACTTCAGGCCCGGGGCGCGCATGTAGGCCACCGTGGTCAGGAAGTTCACGCCACCGATGATCGAGGCAAAGCCCAGGATCAGCACCGTGAAGGTGTAGAGCGCGGTGTTGCCGGTGGTGATGGTGGAGTAAGGCGGGTAGCCGGTCCACATGACATCGGGCGGATCCGGCACCACGAAGGTCAGCAGCGCCAGGAAGATGCCCACGTAGAACAGCCATACCGACAGCGCATTGACGCGCGGGAAGGCCACATCCTTTGCCCCGATCATCAGCGGGATGCAGTAGTTGGCGAAGAAGCCGGTGAGCGCCGGGATCTGGAAGCCCAGGATCATCACCGCGCCATGGGTGTACAGCCAGACGTTGTACTGCGTCGGGTTGTTGGTGATGGTCGGGCCCAGCTGCGACAGCTCGATGCGCATCATCAGCGCCGCGAAGCCGGCCACCCCAAAGGCGGCGATCGATCCGATCAGGTAGAGGATGCCGACCCGCTTGTGGTCGGTGGTGAAGAGCCATTCCTTCAAGTTCACGTTCGTGACTCCTTGTTATGCGTCAGGCCGGCTTGTTGGTGGCGGACAGCTTGGCAGCCTCCGCATCCATCCAGGCCTTGTATTCAGCTTCGGGCAGCACGACGATCTTGCCGGCCATGTAGCCGTGCATCACGCCGCAGTATTCGGCGCAGGTCACCACGTGCTCGCCAGGCGCCTTGGGGTAGAACCACAGGTAGGTGATGCGCCCGGGCATCGAGTCTTCCTTGACCCGGAAGTCGGGGATGAAGTGGCTGTGCAGCGTGTCACGGCTGGTCATGCGCAGCATCACCGGCTTGCCGGCCGGCACGCGCAGAATGTTCTGCGCCTGCACGCCGTTGGGGTAGGTGTAGTCCCAGCTGTACATGCCCGACTCCAGCTTGACCTCCAGGCGGTCGGCCGGCACGTCGCGGTAGTCGTTCCAGAGCTTCCAGCCATTGGCGGCCAGGAACAGGTCGTCCGACAGGAAGACGAAGATCGGGATCACCGCCCAGCCGACCATGGCGGCGGAACTGAGCTTCGGCGCCGAGCCCACATCGCCGGCCTTCTTCTGGCGGTACTTGATCAGGAACCAGGCCATGACCAGCGCGAAGGCGACGCCGATCACGGTGATGTCGATCAGGACCTCGTGCCACAGCTTGTCGTAACCGGCGGCGGGGTCGTTGATCACGCCGGGCGCGGCCGTCTTGGCCTCGTAGGCCAGTGCCGGCAGCGTCATCAGCAGCCCGCCGGCGGCAAGCAGCAGAGGCCGCAGCGCCAGGCGCCGGGACGGTTGGTGGGTCTCAATGTGCATGCACAGGTCTCCTGGCGGGTTTTCTTCGGTAAGCCCACAGGCCCAGGCCCATCGACCCAAGCCCGAAAAGCAGTGCCGCCACGCCGGTGAGCAGGGCGTAGTTCGGCTGGTAGCGCCCTTCGGCGTAGTTGAAACTGAAGCAGGCGCCGGTGACCATGTCGAAGATGGCGTCCTTGGACTCGCTGATGCGGCCCCAGTCGGCGTCGATCAGGGCCAGCTGCAGGTTCTGCGGATCCATGGCGGTGCCGTACAGGTAGCGCGCCACACGGCCATCGGGCGTCAGGAAGACCAGCACATTCGGGTGCAGGAAGGTCTTGTCGACGCGCGACCAGAAGAAGTTGAAGCCCACCTGCTTCGCGAAGCGCTGCGGCGCGTCGGCGGTGGTGTCAGCCAGCACGGCGAAGCGCCAGCCGCGCTCGGCGCCAGGGACTTCGGACTGCAGCTGGCGAATGAACTCGGCCGCGCGCTGCGGCGTGTCCTGGCGGTCGAACGAGACCGTCAGCACCTGGTAGTCCTTGCCCGGCTGGAAGCGCGTGACGCCAGGCAGGGCGCGGGCCAGGTTGCGGTTGATCGTCGGACAGGTGCCGTCGCAGCCGAAGTAGGACAGCACCAGGATCGTCGGCTTGCCCAGCAGCTCACCGAAGGTGAAGGGCTTGCCGTGCTCGTCAAGCAAGGGGACCGCGCGGTCCAGCCGGTTGCCCAGGTGGGCCTGCTCGTCGATGCGGGTGACGGCCGGGTCGATCTTGGTGCGCTCGGGATCGGGCGCGCGCCCACCCGCCAGCGACACACCGGTCACCAGCGCCAGCACCCAGGCGGCCAGCCGTCGCACTGCCATGATCGTCTTCAGCCCGTGGTCCGCGTCACCAGAAGTAGATCTGCGAGACGACGAAGAACCAGATGATGTCCACGAAGTGCCAGTACAGGCCGGCGGTGCGCAGAAAACCCAGATCGGCATCGCCGCGCATCAGCGAGGGCATGCCGGCCAGGAAGATCGACAGGCCGACGATCACGTGGCCGCCATGGAAGCCGGTGATCGAGAAGAAGGCCGTGCTGAAGATGTTGGTGCCCGGCACGAAGCCGCCGTGGATCAGGTGGTTCCACTCCCAGGCCGACATGCCCAGGAAGGTGGCGCCCAGCACCACCGTGATCAGCACCCAGGTGCGGGCACCCGCCTGGTTGCCGTCATGCAGCAGCGCTTCGGCGTGGTGGATCGTGAACGACGAGGCCACCAGCACGCCGGTCATCAGCAGCGGCAGCGTGGTGTCGATGTGGGGCGTGTTCTCGGGCGGCCAGCTGGCGGCGTTCAGGCGCGCGAACCAGTACATCGCGAAAAAGGAGACGAAGATCATCGCCTCGGCCAGGATGAACCAGCCCATCGCGCCGTAGGACAGGCCTTCACCGTGGCCCATGGCTTCGGCCGTCCAGCCGACGATGCCGGCCAGCACCAGCACCACACCAATGCCCAGCGAGATCGCGGCCAGCAGGCCGCTGTGGTAGACGAAATGGAAGCTGAAGGCGACCGCCAGCGCAAAGATGCCCATGCTGGCGAGGAAGGGGTAGACGCTCCACTCCCAGTGGCCGCCATGGTGCTCGTCATGGTGCGCGTGGGCGGCGCTGACGTCGTGCGACATGCTGTCTCCTGTGCTGCGCCAGCGCTGCGGCGCTGGTCGGTGGGTCGGGTCGGTTCGGTCCCGGGCGGATTGCGAAAGATCAATCCGCCCCTCTCCCTCGCATGCTAACGGCCTGGGCGGTGCCTGACAAATCGCAATCGCCTAGCATTTCTCCCGATGAAAACCCGGCCGGAAGCGCCGCTCACCCGGGTGACAATCCGCCGCCGCCGCCAGCGAGCGTCAGTTCTTCGGGTAAACCTGAGGGCGTTTCGTGGGAACGGCGCCACACCTGAGCATGCTGCCCGACCACTCCGCCGCCGCCCTGTTCCGACTCGCCGCCGTGGGCTTGGCCGCGGCCGGCCTGCCGCTGCTGTGGTGGCTGCTGCGCACCCGCGGCGCCGACCCGCAGCGGCGCCTGGCCGCGCTGACGCTGCTGACGCTGTTTCTGACCTTTGACCTGATCGTCTTCGGTGTCTTCACCCGCCTGACCGACTCCGGCCTGGGCTGTCCCGATTGGCCCGGCTGCTACGGTGTGGCCAGCCCGATCGGTGCCGGCGCCCACATCGCCGCCGCCGAGGCCGCGCAGCCCAGCGGCCCGGTGACGCTGACCAAGGCCTGGATCGAGATGCTGCACCGCTACCTGGCCATGGCCGTGGGCCTGCTGATCCTGATCGGCGCGGTGGCCAGCTGGCGCCACAGGCGCGTGCTGCCGCATGCGTGGGGCTGGAGCGCCGCCACGCTGGTGTGGGTGATCGTGCAGGGCCTGTTTGGCAAGTACACAGTGACCTTGAAGCTCTACCCGGCGATCGTCACACTGCACCTGCTGGGGGCGATGCTGCTGCTGGCGCTGCTGGTCGTGCAGCAGGCCTCATTCGCGCGCCAGGCAGCGCCGCCGCTGCCACGACTGGCACCCAGGGTGCTGGGCGCCGCGCTGGCGGTGCTGACGCTGCAGATTGCCCTGGGCGGTTGGGTGAGCACCAACTATGCCGTGCTGGCCTGCCAGGACTTCCCTGGCTGCAACGGCGATGGCTGGCCGGCGATGGCCTGGACGCAGGGCTTCACGCTGCTGCGCGAGCTGGGCCATGCGGCGGACGGCTCGATCCTGCCCTTCGAGGCGCTGGTGGCCATCCACTGGACACACCGGCTGTTTGCGCTGATGGCCGCGCTGGCCGTGGGTACCGCGGCGGCGCTGCTGTGGCGCACGCCCGGCTGGCGACGCCTGGGTGGCTGGCTGGCAGCGCTGCTGTTGCTGCAACTGCTGACCGGCCTGAGCAATGTGGTGCTGCGCTGGCCGCTGCTGGGCGCGCTGGCGCATTCGGCCGGCGCCGCGGCGATGGTGGGACTGCTGGTGGCGGCGATCGCGCGGCGGCGGTTCAGCGCGGCGTCCGCCGCCTGACGAGGGCTCAGCGCGGCATCCCCCGCCGGAGCATCGCGCTCATTTCGTCGAGGCCGACGCGGGTTTCGGCGCTGACCGCCGGGCCGCGGTCGGGGCCGCGGATGGCGTGGCCATAGACCAGCTCGAAGCGCAGCGCGATCCGGCCCTGGGCATCGGCGCGCTCGGCCAGGCGCGCCAGCAGCGCACGGCGCCAGGCCGGCGTGCGCAGGCCCGGCATCCGCTGAGGGTCGGCGTTGGCGCCCAGCCCATGCAGCTCATCCAGCAGCGCCTGCGGCGACGACCAGGTCAGCGTCAGCGTCTCCTGATCCATCACCGGGCCCTCGTAGCCGGCGGCCACCAGCATGTCGCCCAGGTCGTGCATGTCGACCAGCGGCGCCATCGGCGAGCCCCAGCCCGCCTGGGCATAGAGCTGGCGCAGCTCCTCCAGTGTGCCGGGGCCCAGGGTGCTGAACATCAGTGCGCCCTCGGGCGCCAGGCGCTGGCGCCAGCGGGCCAGCAGCGCAGGCGGATCGGCCGCCCAGTGCAGTTGCATCACCGACCACAGCAGCTGCGCCTGGCCATCGGCCAGCGGGGTGGGCGCCGGGCCCAGCAGGCGCTGCCACCAGCGGCCGCCGGCCGCGGGCGCGCCGGGACGATCGATCTGGGCGCCGGGGCAGGCCTCGGACAGGATCGAGGCCGGTCCGCCCGCGCTGCCGGACAGGTCCAGCACCCGCTGCGGCGGCTGGCGAAACACCACCAGGCGCTCGGCCAGGCGGCGGGCCGATTCGGCATGCAGCCAGGGCGCGGCGCTGGCCTGCTGCTGGCGCTCCTGCACGCGCTGCGCGGCCCGGGCGTCCAGCGCACGGGAGGCGGCGTGGGAGTCACTCATGGCGCGGCAGTATATTGAGCCCATGCCGCTGCGCGCTGCCCTGGGGACATGGCTTCCGGCCTGGCGACCTGTGCCGCCGCAGGTCTGCGCCGTCTGTGGCGACTGGGCCCGTGGCCCGGCCTGTTCCAACTGCCTGGCGCGCTTCGCTGCGCCGCGCCCGCGCTGCCGGCGCTGCGCGCTGCCCCTGATGGCAGGCCAGGCGCTGTGCGGACGCTGCCTGCTGGCGCCGCCGCCCTTTGCGCGGGCGGTGGCAGCGCTGGACTATGGCTTCCCCTGGGATCGGCTGGTGCTGCGCTGGAAGCAGTCGGGCGAGCTGGCGCTGACCGGCCTGTTCGCGCCACTGATGCGCCATGCGCTGGCCGACGAGGCCCCGGTGGATGCCGTGCTGCCCATGCCCGCCTCGCCCGGGCGCCTGCGCGAGCGCGGCTACGACCACGCGCTGCTGCTGGCGCGCGCGGTGGACGCACGCGCCGACGGCACGCTGCTGCGCCGCTGGCGCGACACCCCGCACCAGACCGGCCTGGACCGCGCCGCCCGCCAGGCCAATCTGCGCGGCGCCTTCATGCTGGCGCCGGGCCGGCGCGCCGCGGTGCAGGGCCGCCACCTGGCCCTGGTCGACGACGTGATGACCACCGGCGCCAGCGTCACCGAGGCCAGCCAGGTGCTGCTGCAGGCCGGCGCGGCGTCGGTCAGCCTGTGGCTGCTGGCGCGCACCCCGGAGTGAGCGGCCCGACAATCGGGCCATGTTCCGCATCGTCCTGGTCCACCCCGAGATCCCGCCCAACACCGGCAACGTCATCCGCCTGGCGGCCAACACCGGCTGCGCGCTGCACCTGATCGAGCCGCTGGGTTTTTCCATGGACGACAAGCTGCTGCGCCGTGCCGGCCTGGACTACCACGAGTACGCACCGGTGCGCCGGCATGCCGACTGGGACGCCTTCGCCGCCGCCGAGCAGCCCGACCCGGCGCGCTGCTTTGCCTTCACCACCCGCGGCAGCCGGCCGCTGGGCGAGATCGCCTGGCAGGCTGGTGACGTGCTGGTCTTTGGCGCCGAAAGCGCCGGCCTGCCGGCCGATCTGCGCGAACGCTTTGCCCCGGCGCAGCGGGTGCGCCTGCCGATGCGCCCCGGCCAGCGCAGTCTGAACCTGAGCAATGCGGTGGCGGTGGCGGTGTTCGACGCCTGGCGCGCGCTGGGCTACGCCGGCAGCTGAAGGCCTCAGATCAGCTCGTCGACCAGCGCCAGCAGCCGCGCGATGTCCACCGGCTTGGTCACGTAGCCACGCACGCCGGCCACCTGGGCGCCGGCCATGCGCTCCTGGGTGGCGTCGGCAGACACGGCCAGCACCGGCACCTCGGCCAGGCGCGGGTCGGCGCGCCAGTGGGCCAGCACCTCCAGGCCATCCATGTCGGGCAAGTGCATGTCCAGCAGCAGCAGATCGGGCACCCGGGCGCGCGCCGCGGCCAGGCCCTCGGTGCCGGTGGCGGCCACTTCCAGGCTCAGCCACGGCCGCTGCGCCAGCACGCCGCGCATCACCTCGGCATTGGTCTCGTTGTCCTCGATGTAGAGCACATGGGCTGGCGCCCGGGCTGGCACCGGCGCGCCGGCTGCGGCGGGTGCGTCATCCGGGCCATGGTCGGCGCTGGCGGACGGCAGCCACAGACGGAAGACCGAGCCCTGGCCCGGTGTGCTACGCGCCTGCAACTGGCCGCCCATGGCCTCGGCCAGGCGCAGGCTGATCACCAGGCCCAGGCCGGTGCCCTCCACGCCAGAATGCTCGCGGCCCAGGCGGTTGAAGGGCTCGAACAGGTGGGCCAGTTGCTCGGCGCTGAGGCCTTCACCTTCGTCGGCCACCTCGATGCACACGCCATCGCCCTCGTCGGCCACGCTGCAGCGCACCGTGCCACCCTCGCGGTTGTACTTGGCGGCATTGCTCAGCAGGTTGGTCAGGATCTGCCGCAGGCGCAGCGGATCGACCCAGACCGGCCGGGTGCTGCTGCTGCGCACCGGCTCGAAGACCAGGCGGCGCGGCGCAGCGGTGGGCGCCAGCATCGTCAGGCACTCCTGCAGCAGCACCGCCGGATCCACCGTCTGCGGGCTCAGCCGCATCTCGCCGGACTCGATGCGCGCCAGGTCCATCATTTCGTTGATCAGGCCCAGCAGGTGCCAGCCGGCCTGCTGCACCTGGTCGTTCCATTCGCGCTGGCGCGGCGTCAGCGCCGGCGCGCGCTCCAGGCCCAGCAACTGGCCGAAGCCCAGGATGGCGTTGAGCGGCGTGCGCAGCTCATGGCTGATGCGCGACAGGAACTCGCTCTTGGCGCGGCTGGCGGCCTCGGCGCTTTCGCGGGCGCGCTCGGCCTGGGCCAGGCGCAGGTGCTCGGTGACGTCCTCGATCACGCCCACCACATGGTTGGGCCGGCCTTCCGTGTCGCGCAGCAGGCCCAGCGTGACCTGCACTTCCAGCGGTGCGGCGCCCTCACGCTGCAGCTGTCGCCGGGCCTGCCACACGCCCCGGGTGTCGGCCAGCAGGGCCAGCAGCGCCCGGTCATGGCCTTCGGGACCGGGCAGCAGGCGGGCCAGGCTCAGGCGGGCCAGGGCGTCGGCCGCGCCGTCCGGCGGCAGGCCCAGCATCGTGCGCAGGCGCGGGTTGGCCTCGCGCAGCCGCCCTTCCAGGTCGGCGTAGACCACGCCGGTGGGAATGTTGTCGACGATGGCGCGCCAGCGGGCCTCGCTCTCGCGCAGCCGCTCCTCGGCGCGTCGGCGCTCCTGCACTTCGTGGCGCAGGTCGCTGGTGCGCTCGGCCACCGCGTCCTCGACCCGGCGCTGGCGGCCGGTGATCGACAGCAGCAGCATGCCCAGCAGGCCGGCAAACAACAGGCCGCCCACGCCGAACAGTCCAGTCAGCCAGGGCGCGTCGTCCGGCACCTGGCTGGGCGCGGCGCTGAGCATCAGCTCCCAGCTGCGGCCGCCGAAGCTGGACACGCGGCGGTAGCTCAGGTGGCCGGCGGGCAGGTCGGCGGTGCAATCCGGCGCGCCGGCCAGCAGCGCCCGCGGCCCCTGGCCGTCGCGGTCGATCAGGCAGGCCTTCAGGTAGGGCGGGGCGGTGGCCATGATGCGCGCCAGCGTCTCGCCGGTGCGCAGCGTCACGAAGGCCACGCCTTCCAGTTGCGCACGGGGCCCGCTGCCCAGCGCCTGCCCGGGCGGGCGCATCACGGCGCGGTAGACCACCACGCCGGTCTCGTCGCCCTGCGCCTGGGTCAGGCGAAAGCCCTCACTGGCGCGCGCCTGCTGGTCGGCCAGCGCGCGGCCGATGGCCTGCCGCACCGCCGGGATGGACAGCTGGTTGACGCCCAGCGCCACCTGGTTCGGGCCCAGCGGGGTGATGCGGCGCATGGCCACCACGTCCTCGTCGTCGGCGGTCAGGCTGGGTGGCGCGTCGGCGCGGTTGAACACCCGCCAGGCCCGGCCGTCGTGGGCGGCGATGCGGGCCTGCGTCTCGGCCAGATCTGCCCGCATCAACCGTTCGCCGAAACCCAGCGCCACCAGGTACGGCGATTCCTGCAGCCAGGCCTGGGCGGCGAGGTCGAACTCGGCCACGGTGACGTCGTCAGAGGCCAGGTACAGCCCGTGCATCGCCTCCAACGCATGCAGCGGTGTGCGCAGCCCCCAGTCGAAGACGTCGGCGGTGCGGGTGGCGTCACGCTCGAAGGCGCTGCGCAGGCGCTGGGCGTCGCCGCGACCGACCAGCAGTGTGGTGGTGGCCACCGCGGCCACCAGCGCCAGCATCGGCAGCGCCACGGTCAGGCGGCGTGAGCGCCACAGGTGCGCTGGCTGGCCGACCAGCGTCAGCGCGATCGGCGTGCCCAGCAGCACGCCCAGGGCGTCACCGGTCCACCAGGACAGCCAGGTGCTGGCCAGGGCATCGCGCCCCACCGCACCGGTGGCGCCCAGCACCGCCACCGCCACGCTGGCGCTGACCATGCAAGCCAGCACGCCGGCCAGCAGGAACAGCATCAGCACGTCGCGCGGCTCGGACAGGTCGCGCGGTGCCGGCAGGCGCCGGCGCACCAGGCGGGCGCCCAGTTCCGCCTGGGCCGCAGCGCCCAGCGCGATCAGGCCACCGCTCATCAGGCTGACCCAGTCGGTCTGGCCGCGCGCACCGCCCAGCAGGGTGTTGACGGCGAAGGCGCCCAGCAGGCTGCCGACCCAGCCCGCCCGTCCCCAGGTGAGCGTGGCCACCAGCGCGATGCCGGCCGACGGGTACAGCGGCGCGGCGAACGATGGCGGCGCGGCCAGCCACAGCGCCAGCGCCGCCGTGACCGCATAGGCCAGCGCCGTGAGCAGCGCCACGCCGGCCTGGCGGGCCAGGGCGCTGAGGGCGGTCTCGGCGCGGCCAGAGCTCATCGCGGGTCGCAGGCAGGCGCGCGGGCCGGGCGCGGGTTCAGACGTTGAACAGGAAGTTCATCACATCGCCGTCCTTGACGACATACTCCTTGCCCTCGGCGCGCATCCTGCCGGCGTCCTTGGCGCCCTGCTCGCCCTTGAACTGGATGAAGTCCTCGAAAGCAATGGTCTGGGCGCGGATGAAGCCGCGCTCGAAGTCGCCATGGATCACGCCGGCGGCCTGTGGCGCGGTGTCGCCGATGTGGATCGTCCAGGCGCGCACCTCCTTGACCCCGGCGGTGAAGTAGGTCTGCAGGCCCAGCAGCTTGAAGGCGGCGCGGATCAGGCGGTTCAGGCCCGGCTCGTCCTGGCCCATCTCGGCCAGGAACATGGCGCGGTCCTCGTCGTCCATCTCGGCCAGCTCGCTCTCGGTCTTGGCGCAGATGGCCACCACCTCGCCCTTCTGGGCGGCGGCGTACTCGCGCAGGCGGTCGAGGAAGGGGTTGTTCTCGAAGCCGGTCTCGGCCACATTGCCGACGAACATCGCCGGCTTGGCGGTGATCAGGCACAGCGGCTTGAGGATGACCAGCTCTTCCTTGCTGAAGTCGACCGTGCGCACCGGCTGGGCCTCATCCAGCGCGGCGCGGCATTTCTCTAGCACCTTGACCAGGGCCGCGGCCTCCTTGTCGTTGCCGCTCTTGGCCGCCTTGGTGTAGCGCTGCAGGCTCTTCTCGACGGTGCTGAGGTCGGCCAGGCACAGCTCGGTCTGGATGACCTCGATGTCGGCGATCGGGTCGACCTTGCCGGCCACGTGGATGACGTTTTCGTCCTCGAAGCAGCGCACCACGTTGACGATCGCGTCGGTCTCGCGGATGTGGCTGAGGAACTGGTTGCCCAGGCCCTCGCCCTTGCTGGCGCCCGCCACCAGGCCGGCGATGTCGACGAACTCGACGATGGCCGGCAGCACGCGCTCGGGCTTCACGATCTCGGCCAGCGCATCCAGGCGCGGATCCGGCACCTCGACCACGCCGACATTGGGTTCGATCGTGCAGAAGGGGTAGTTCTCGGCGGCGATGCCGGCCTTCGTCAGGGCATTGAACAGGGTGGACTTGCCGACGTTGGGCAGGCCGACGATGCCGCACTTGAGGCTCATGGGGATTCCTGGGGTTTTGGGGGGCGCTGGAGGTATCCAGGCATAACCCGCCATTTTAAGGCGGTGCCTACAATGCCGGCATGGTTTCGCCCGACGTTCGCATCCTCGGCACCGGCATCGTCAGCCGAGCCGCCGCGTTGGCACTGGCGCACGATGGGCTGTCGGTGGCGGTGCAGCGCCGTGCCGCGCCGGCCGTGGCCGACCTGCGCGCCTATGCGCTGAATGCTGCGTCGGTGGCCTTGCTGGCGCGCCTGCGGGTGTGGGACAGCCTGCCGGCCGATGCCCGCACGCCGGTGCAGGACATGCGCGTGCAGGGCGACCAGGGCGCTGAGATCGGCTTTTCGGCCTGGCAGCAGGGTGTGGGCGCGCTGGCCTGGATCGTCGATGCGGCCGCGCTGGAAGACACGCTGGAGGCCGCGCTGCGCTTTGCGCCGCGCATCAGCGCACAGGATGAGCCCGCCGCCGCGGCGCTGACCGTGATCGCCGAGGGCAAGGCCTCGGCCGCCCGCGAAGCCCTGGGCGTGCGTTTCCAGCGCCACGGTTATGGCCACCACGCGCTGGCCGCCCGTCTGCTCAGCGACCGGCCGCACCAGGGCCTGGCGCGCCAGTGGTTCCGCTCGCCCGATGTGCTGGCCCTGCTGCCGCTGGACCGGCCGCAGCCGGGCTGCAGCTACGCGCTGGTCTGGTCGCAGCCTGAGGCCTCTGCCCGCCACTGGCGCGAGGCCGCGGCCGCCGAGCTCGAGGCCGCGCTGGCCGAGGCCACCGGCGGCGCCGCCGGCGCGCTGCAACTGGCCAGCGAACGCGCCACCTGGCCGCTGTCGCTGGGACACGCCAGCGCCACCACCGGCCCCGGCTGGGTGCTGCTGGGCGATGCGGCCCACGTGGTACATCCGCTGGCTGGCCAGGGTCTGAACCTGGGCCTGGCCGATGTGGCCTCGTTGGCCGAGGTGCTGGCTGCGCGCGAGTCCTGGCGGGCGCTGGGCGACGCGGCGCTGCTGCGCCGCCATGCGCGCCGCCGCAGCGGCCCCAACCACCTGATGGCCGGCACCACCGACGGCCTGTGGCAACTCTTTGGCCACCCGCACCCGCTGTTGCGGGAACTTCGCCACCACGGATTGACTCTGGTTGACAGGCTGCCGCCGCTCAAGCGCTGGCTCGTCGACCGCGCACTCGGCGCCTGATACCGCGCCAGAAGGACCCCTGATGACCCGCACCACCTCCCCGATCCGCTCGATCGGTCTGACCGCGCTGATGGCCCTGGCCACGCTGGCCCAGGCCGACGAGGCCACCATCCGCAAGACCCTGGCCGAGCGCATGCCCAACCTGCCGCCGATCGACGAGGTCAGCCGCACGCCGATGGGCGGCCTGTGGGAGGTGCGCCTGGGCACCGATGTGCTCTACACAGACGATGGCGGCAACTTCCTGATCGAAGGCAGCCTGTTCGACACCAAGACCCGCACCGACATCACCAAGGCCCGCATCGACAAGCTCACCGCGATCGACTTCGCCAGCCTGCCACTGAAGGACGCGATGGTCCAGAAGCAGGGCACGGGTGCGCGCAAGCTGGTGGTCTTCGCCGACCCGAATTGCGGCTATTGCAAGCGCCTGGAGCGTGACCTGCTGAAGGTGAAGGACGTCACCATCTACACCTTCCTCTACCCGGTGCTGGGCCCCGACAGCACGGCCAAGACCAAGGACATCTGGTGCTCCAAGGATGCCCAGAAGACCTGGCGCGCCTGGATGATCGACGGCGTCACGCCGCCCAAGTCGGCCGGCGAATGCGACACCGCCGCCATCGACCGCAACAGCGCCATGGGCCGCAAGTACCGCGTCCAGGGCACGCCGGCCATCGTCTTCGAGGACGGCTCGCGCTCGCCGGGCGCCATGCCGTCCAACCTGATCGAAAAGCGCCTGGCCGACCTGCAGAAAAAGGGCTGATGCCGCGGGCGGTAACGCCTGATCCGGCAAGGGCGGCGCGGCGCAGCGACAATCGCCCGCCATGAACGCTCCCACCCGTGCCCTGGCGCTGCATGAGCCGCCCGCCGATGCGGCCCGCCTGTCCTACCTGGGGCTGCTGCCCTTCGTCCTGGGCGCCGCCCTGCTGTGGCTGATCGACAGCCCCGAGCCGCACGCCTTCGTCGCGCTGGCCCTGGCCGCCTACGGCGCCACCGTGCTGGCCTTCCTGGGCGGCGTGCACTGGGGCCTGACGATGAACGCCCACGGCGAGCCGCCCGCGGCCCGGCGCTGGGCCGTGGTGCCGCCGCTGGTCGGCACGCTGGCGGTGGTCATGCCCGCTTTTTCCGGCCTGCCGCTGGTGGGCATGATGCTGGTGGTGTGCTACCTGGTGGACCGCCGTCTCTATCCCCAGGCCCAGTTGGCCCACTGGCTGACGCTGCGTTTTCGGCTGACCGTGGTGGCCGCGCTGTGCTGCTTCCTGGCGGCGGCCGCCACCTGACCCCGAGGACCCGCGCCCGATGGCCCGCATCGCCTACCGCATCGAGCTGCCCGAGCCGGGCAGCCACCGCTACCGCGTCACGCTGACCGTGCCGCAGCCCGCCGCCCAGCAGGTGCTGGCGCTGCCGGTGTGGATCCCGGGCAGCTACATGCTGCGCGAGTTCGCCCGCCACCTCAGCCGCCTGGAGGCCCGCCAGGGCGGGCAAGCGCGCACGCTGCGCCAGCTCGACAAGACCCGTTGGGTGGCCGAGTGCAGTGGCCGAGCGGCCCTGGTGCTGAGCTACGAGGTCTACGCCTTTGATCCCTCGGTGCGCACCGCCTGGCTGGACGACGCGCGCGGCTTCTTCAACCCGACCAGCCTGTGCCTGCAGGCGGTCGGCCGCGAGGCCGAGGCCCATGAGCTGCAGATCGGCCGCCTGCCCGCCGGCTGGGACGTGGCCACCGCGATGACGCCGCTGGCCGGCCGCCGCCAGACCTGGGTCTGCGCCGATTACGACGAGCTGGCCGACCACCCGGTCGAGCTGGGCCCGTTCTGGCGCGGCCAGTTCGAGGTGGCCGGTGTGGTGCACGAGTTCATCGTCGCCGGCGCCTGGCCGGGTTTTGACGGCGAGCGCCTGCTGGCCGACACGCGCCGCCTGTGCGCCGCGCAGATCGCGTTCTGGCATGGTCGGCGCAAGCCGCCCTTCCAGCGCTACGTGTTCCTGCTGTGGGCCGTGGAAGACGGCTACGGCGGCCTGGAGCACCGCGCCAGCACCGCGTTGATTGCCAACCGCCGCGACCTGCCACGCCAGGGCCAGACCGCCAGCACCGACGGCTATGTCACGCTGCTGGGCCTGATCAGCCACGAGTACTTCCACACCTGGAACGTCAAGCGCCTGAAGCCGCGCGAGTTCCTGCGCTACGACTACCAGCGCGAGAACTACACCGAGCTGCTGTGGTTCTTCGAAGGCTTCACCTCCTACTACGACGACCTGTTCCTGCAGCGCACCGGCCTGATCGACGCGCCGCGCTATCTGAAGCTGCTCTCGCGTGTCATCAACGGCGTGCGCGCCACGCCGGGCCGGCGCGTGCAGAGTGTGGCCGAGGCCAGCTTCGACGCCTGGAACAAGTACTACCGGCCCGACGAAAACACGCCCAACGCCACCGTCAGCTACTACACCAAGGGCTCGCTGATCGCGCTGCTGCTGGACCTGCGCCTGCGCGCTGGCGGGCAGTCCCTGGACGCGCTGATGCGCCTGCTGTGGACGCGTCATGCCAGCACCGGTCTGACGCAGGAGGCGGTGTTCGCGGCGGTCAGCGAGCTGGGCAGCGCCGAGCTGGCGCGCGAGCTGGCCCACTGGGTGCACGGCCGCGACGAGCTGCCGCTGGAGGCTGCCCTGACCGCCAGCGGCGTGCTGGTGGGCCAGGAGGGCAGTGGCTGGGCGGCGTCGCTGGGCCTGAAGCTCAGCGAAGGCCCCGTCACCGGCTGCCTGGTCAAGCAGGTGCTGGAGGGCAGCGCCGCCGCGCGCGCCGGGCTGTCGGCCGGCGATGAGCTGCTGGCGGTCGATGGCTGGCGCATCCGCCGTCTGGAAGACGCCCAGGCCTGGGTGCGCGAGGGCCAGGTCTTCGAGCTGACGCTGGTGCGCCAGCAGCGCCTGCGCACGCTGCGCGTGCAACCGGGCGGCGATGCCGGTTTCACCCGTGCCTGGACACTGGCGCTGCGCAGCGGGCCGGCCGCCGCCGCGGCTGCGCTGCGCCAGGGCTGGCTGGGCGCGTGACGACCTGGGCGCTGCGGTTCGGCAGCGGCGGCCGTCGGCTGGCGCTGGTGGCCCTCACCGTGCTGGTGTCCCTTGTTCACCTGGGCGCCGGCCAATGGGTCTCGGCCAGCCTGGAGCAGCACCGCGACCCACCACCCGCGGCGATCGATGTGCGCTTCATCCAGGAGATGGCGCTGACCGAGCCCCCGCCGCCCGCGCCGCCGCCGCCCCCGCGTCGCCCGCGTCCCCAACCGGTGGTGGCGGCCCAGGCCGCTGCCAGTGCGGTGGCTGAAGCCGCCTCGGCGCCCGAACCGCCGCCGGTGGCCCAGGCCCCGCCCGATCCGCTGGACGACGCCGCCAGCGCGGTGGCCGAGGCGCCTTCGCCCGCCGCCTCGGCGCCGCCGCCTTTCGCCTGGCCGCCGTCGACCCAGCTGCTCTACGCGCTGGAGGGCTCATACCGCGGCCCGATCGTCGGCGAGGCCCAGGTCGACTGGCTGCGCGAGGGCGAGCGCTACCAGGTGCGCCTGGAGGTGCGCGTGCCGCCGCTGTTCAAGCGCCGCATGCTCAGCGACGGCCTGCTGGGCGAGCAGGGCCTGGCGCCGCAGCGCTTCGACCAGGAGACCGAGGTGGCGATGTCGGCCACCCGGCGCGAGACGGTGCGCCTGGACCAGGACATGGTGCAGCTGGCCAACGGCCGGGCCGAGGCCCGGCCGCCCGGCGTGCAGGACGTGGCCAGCCAGTTCGTGCAGATGACCTGGTTGTTCCTGACCCGGCCTGAGCTGG
The DNA here is from genome assembly GCF_018069755.1 of Ideonella aquatica. Taxonomy (GTDB): domain Bacteria; phylum Pseudomonadota; class Gammaproteobacteria; order Burkholderiales; family Burkholderiaceae_C; genus Ideonella; species Ideonella aquatica. The sequence continues at coordinate 165,648 of NZ_JAGQDE010000012.1, forward strand.
CGCAGACCGGTGCCACGGTCGAGCTGCCGCTGGCCCTGCCGCGCCGCTTGGGCCGCTGGACCTACCAGGTGCAGGAGCGCGGCCCGATCGATCTGCCGTTCGGCCAGATCGACGCGGTGCATGTGGTGCCGCAGCGCGAGAACGCCAAGCCGGGCGAGCTGACCGTGGAGCTGTGGGTGGCGCCGGGCCTGCTGTACCTGCCGGTGCGCATCGTCATCCGCCAGGACGTCGACAACTACCTCGACCTGCGCCTGAAGACGGCGCCACGCATCGCCGAGCTGGCCGCGCCTGGGTCCTGAACGCCACTATCATCGGTTCATCCCCCCGACGAAACCGCCGCCTCCACCGCGGGGGCGGCCCGCAGGAGACTTCCATGGCCTATGAATGCATCCTCACCGAGGTGCGCGGCGACGGCGCGCTCAAGACCGGCGTCATCACCCTCAACCGCCCCAAGCAGCTCAATGCGTTGAACGACCAGCTGATGGACGAGCTGGGCGAGGCCCTGCTGGCCTTCGACGCCGATGACGCCGTCGGCTGCATCATCCTCACCGGCAACGACAAGGCCTTTGCCGCCGGCGCCGACATCTCGCTGATGGCTGGCTACAGCCACATGGATGCCTTCAAGAAGGGCCACATCTCGCGCAACTGGGAGACCATCCGCCAGGTCCGCAAGCCGGTGATCGCCGCGGTGGGCGGCTTTGCGCTGGGCGGCGGCTGCGAGCTGGCGATGATGTGCGACGTGCTGATCGCCGCCGACAGCGCCAAATTTGGCCAGCCCGAGATCAAGCTGGGCATCGTGCCCGGTGCCGGCGGCACGCAGCGCCTGCCGCGCGCCATCGGCAAGGCCAAGGCCATGGAGATGCTGCTCACCGGCCGCATGATGGGCGCCGACGAGGCCGAGCGCAGCGGCCTGGTCTCGCGCGTGGTGCCGGCCGCCAGCCTGCTCGATGAGGCCCTGGTCACCGCGGGCCAGATCAATGCCATGGGCCAGCCCAGCGTCATGATGATCAAGGAGCTGGTCAACGAGGCCTTCGAGAGCGGTCTGTCCACCGGCGTGCGTTACGAGCGCCGCCTGTTCCACGCGCTGTTCGGCACCGAGGACCAGCGCGAGGGCATGGGGGCCTTCCTCGAGAAGCGCCCCGCCCGTTTCACCCACCGCTGAGTGGCCCGGCCGCCCGCCCAGCCCGCGCCGGCCGCGCCCGATCCGCTGGCCGCCGCGCGCGCCCAACTGGCGCGTCAATGCCCACCGCCCGCCGCCCTGCGCCCGCAGGCCCAGGCGCTGCGCGACGGCAAGCACCTGCTGGCCGATCTGGAGCTGCGCCAGCATCTGGCTGACCATCCCGACGACGCCGACGCCTGGTGGCTGGCCGCCCAGGCCAGCGAGCGCCTGGACCGCGCGCCCCAGGCCATGGACCAGCTGCGACGCTGCCTGGCGCTGGCGCCGCAGCACGATGCCGCGCGCTTCCGGCTGGTCGAGCTGTTGCTGCGCGACGAGGAACTGGCCGCCGCGAGCGCGCAACTGGATCAACTGCTGAGCCAGCAGCCCGCGCAGCCGCTGTTCCTGCACCACCAGGCCAATGTGCTGGAGCGCCTGGGCCAGGGCGAGCAGGTGCTGCCCTTGGTTGAACGCCTGCTGGCCACCGCGCCCAGGCAGCCGGCCTTCCAGGTGCGCCTGGGCCATGCGCTGCGCGTGGCCGGCCGCCACGCCGACTGCGTGGCCGCCTACCGCGCCGCGCTGCGCCTGCAGCCCGACTGCGGCGCTGCCTGGGCCGCGCTGGCCAACCTGAAGACGCACCGTTTCGACGACGCTGACCTGGCCACGCTGCGCCAGTGGCTGGGCCGCCGCAGCCTGCCCGAGGCCGAGCGCCCGGCGCTGCAGTTCGCGCTGGCCCGCGCGCTGGAGCTGCGCGCCGAGTATGCCGAGTCCTTCCAGCTCTACCACCAGGCCAACCTCAGCCTGCGCGCGCGCATCCGCTACGACGCCGCCGCGCTGCAGGCCATGATCGATGCCCAGATCCAGGGTCTGGACGGGGCCTTCTTCGCCCGCAGCGCGGGGCAGGGCGACCCATCACCCGAGCCGATCTTCATCGTCGGCCGCCCGCGCTCGGGCTCCACGCTGGTCGAGCAGATGCTGGCCAGCCACCCCGCGGTGGAAGGCACCTCCGAGCTGACCTATGTGGGCCACCTGGCGCGCGTGCTGGCCGAGCGGCGCCAGGGCGAGCTGGGGCCCGCCCATGTGGCCGCGCTGCTGCGCCAGCCGCCCCAGGCCTGGCGCCCGCTGGGCCAGGACTACCTGCGCCGCGCCAGCGCACATCGCCACAGCGGCCGCCCGCGCTTCATCGACAAGCGGCCCGCCAATGTGCTGCACCTGGGCCTGATCCGCGCCATGCTGCCGCAGGCCGCGATCATCGATGTGCGCCGCCATCCGGTGGCCAACGCCTGGTCGATGTACAGCGCCTACGGCCGCGGCGCGCTGTCGCTGCAGGAGCTGGGCCACTACGCCCGCCACTACCTGCGTCTGGTCGATCATGTGCAGCGCCTGCAGCCGGGCCGTGTGCTGACGCTGCACTACGAGGCCTTGGTGCAGTCGCCCGAGCCGGTGCTGCGCGGCCTGCTGGACCACCTGGGCCTGCCCTGGGACAGCGCCTGCCTGCGCTTCCACGAGAACACCCGCCAGGTGCTCACGCCCAGCTCCGAGCAGGTGCGCCGGCCGCTGGACACCCAGGCCCTGGACCACTGGCGCCACTTTGAGCCCTGGCTGGGGCCGCTGGTGGAGGCGCTGGGCGATGCAGCCGGCTACCGGCTGCCGGCCAGCGGCCTGAGCGCCTGAATCACTCCACCACCTTCACGTCCTTCCAGAAGGCGATGCGGCCCTGGATCTCGGCCGCGGCATCCTTGGGCGCGCGGTAGGTCCAGGCGGCGTCGGGTAGCGCGTCGCCGTCGACGAACACGGTGTAGTAGCTGGCCTCGCCCTTCCAACTGCACATGGTGCGGGTGTTGCTGGGCAGCAGGTACTGCGGGTTCACGGCCGATTCGGGGAAGTAGTGGTTGCCTTCGACCAGCACGGTGTCGTCGCTCTCGGCGATGACGGTGTTCTTCCAGAGGGCGCGCATCGGGGTCTCCTTGAGGGTGGAATGAGTCAGCCCGGCAGCGAGCGGGCGGCGGTGCCCTGGGGCAAGGCCTTGACCAGCTCGCCGATCAGGCGGCTGGCCTGGCGCATCAGCGGCGTAGGGCGCTTGTGGGCCGAGCTGGCCAGGCACAGCACGCTGATCAGCGGCGGCTCGGTGATCGGCCGCACGGCCAGCTCGTCGCCGCGGCCGGAGGCGGCTACTGCGCTGGCGGTGAGCACTGCATGGCCGTGGCCGGCGGCGACCAGATCCACGATGGCGGCGATGCTGGACACCTCCCAGCGCACCTGTAGCGTCAGTCCGGCCAGCGTGGCCTGGCTGTCCAGTTGGCGGCGGATCACATGCTGGCGCTCGGGCAGCACCAGTGGCAGCGGCGCCAGGTCCTTGAACGGCAGCGGGCCACGCCCGGCATCGCGTGCGCGCTGCACCAGGCACAGGCGCTCTTCCAGCAGCGGCTTGAATTCCAGGCCGGGCTGGGTCTCGGGGTTGTGTACCAGGCCCAGGTCCACGCGGCCGGTGCTGATCCACTCGGCCACATGGCTGGACAGACCCTCCACCAGCGCCAGCCGCGCCTTGGGCAACTGGCGCTCGAAGGCCTCGATCAGCGGCAGTGTGAGCTGGCGGCCGATGCTGGGCGGCACGCCAATCGTCACATGTCCCACCGGCTCGTCGCGGCTGGCGCCCATGTCGGCCCGCGCCTGCGCCACCTGCTGCAGGATCTCGGTGGCATGGCCGAACAGCCGCCGACCGGCATCGGTCAGCACCACGCCACGGCCGTTGCGCAGCAGCAGCGTCTCTCGCAGGTCGATCTCCAGCGCCCGCACCTGGCGGCTCAAGGCCGGCTGGGCAATGTCCAGCACCACCGCCGCCTTGCTGAAGCTGCCCAGCTCGGCCACGCTGACGAAGTACTCCAGCTGCTTGAGGTTCATGCGGGCGATTATCAACGCGCTACACCCACCGTGCCGCCAAGGGCTGGGCAGGCGGCAGGGCCGGCCATTGGAGGGCGCCGAGGAGCGCAGGACTGCAGGGCAAATCCTTCTGACTTGGCCCACACTGTCTGAGCGCAGCGAACCGCAGGTGAGCGTAGCGAGTTTGGGGGCCGCCCTGCAGGCCGAGCACCGCAGGGAAGTCGGCGCAGCCGACCGCCCTCGCTGGCCGGCGCTGCCTGCCTGCCCAGCCCTTGGCTCGCTCCGACCGTTGCAAGGGTCTTACTGCAGAGGTTGGCGCACAGCCAAGGCCTGAGCGGCCTGGGTCTGTCGTCGCAGACGGTGGCGGTCGGCTGCGCCGACTCCCCTCGGGTGCTCGCCACCCCGGGGTGGTCGCCAAACTCCCTGCGCTCGCCTGCGGCTCGCTGC
>NZ_JAGQDE010000013.1 GCF_018069755.1 Ideonella aquatica
GTCAAATCAACGCCCGTGGCATGCGCCGCGGTTTCCTCCCTCGAGGCTTGTGCGACACCTGCCCTCAGGTCAGCATCGACTCGATGCGCCGCCGCATGCGCGGGCAGGTATCCCACAACCCTAAACAGAAGCGGCCACCGAGCCTATCGGCAAGACCCGACCGCACGCATCCGCCCAGATGCTTTGCTAGGTCAGCTCTCTCAGGGCGCCATGTGGCGGTACCTGTCAGGTACCGACCCATGATAGACGGTCGCCGATGTGGATTTCGCTACCGGGAGGCGGGAGTAATAGCGCAGTCTGCGGATAACCGAGACCAAGGCTATTGCCGCCGTGCAGAAATTCAGATCGGGATCATAGCCTCTAGTAAGCGCGCGCGTCCTGTGAGCATCGTGGTGGCAAAATGCCAGCATCGCCCGTTACCGAAGCTGTGCAGAATTCCGTCCGCACAGAAGAATGGACAAATAGTAAATATCTACATGGGGGGATGCGTTGAAATCTGATGACTTAGCCCAACAAGCGCTGACGCAGCTAGGTTTCAGCGTACAAAAACTGCCTGAATCCGCGGAATGCGGCAAGAAGATGCCGGACTTTCTCGTTAGGCGTGGTGTCGCAAGCGCTTTGGTGGAAGCCAAGCTCAAGGTCGACGATTCTGAAAAGGCCAGCATGCGGGAGAGAGCCTTGGATTCCGGCGAAGTCTACGTCTCCGAACACGTACTCGGTCGAGACGAGACCCTCTCGGGCATTGTACGAAATGGCGCGAATCAGTTGAAGGCCGACGCCGGAGTCGACGCTGAATTCAAGGTCCTTTTCGTCCTGATGGATTGCATCAATGCTTATGTTGTAAGTGAGCAGCTTGTCGATACGCTCTACGGTAGAACGAGCGTCTTCGAATACGGCAAACCACCTCAACTCAAGCATTGCTACTTCTACAGGAACAGCGATTTCTATAGAAGACAGGAGACCGATGCCGCAATCGTCGGACTTGTGCAACCGTACGACGTCATAAAGATACTGAGGATCTGCCTAAATCCTTTTTCGCCACGCTATCTGAAGCTCAAGACATCCGAGTTCCTGGTGCCATTTAACAAAGCGGTGTTGGACCCAATCGAAGAAGAAGAAGCCGGTCGGGCTTATATCCCCGACGCTAAGGTTGAACGAAAGGAACAGGAGTTTACGCAGGCTTTTCCGCTCTACGATCCAGTTCTTCACCATCTGGCCGAAAAATACAAAACAGCGCCGCTTGTACGTGCCGACTTCAACGCGTCGGAGTTTGCCATTAGGTCACGGTAACTTCGTCGGATGCTGCTTCAACCCGCCAAGCAGTCTTTGCAACCGACCGCTCTTGGCCGACCGCCCACAGCCATGAACGTCAGCTTCCTAATCATCCGCCTTGAATGCCAGCTGTCCTACGGCGAGTTCGGGGGAACTGCCGGCGGCGGACGACTCATCAGCGACATTCGCCTGGCTGGATTCGTCACCCAAGAGCCGACCATCGCGCGGAAACCAGCGAACTTGGCTCATGCAGACTCATTGCTTTGGCGCGCGCTTGTACGCCAGTCGCCAACGATCATTCCCAGACGGGCCTAGCCGAGGCCGGAGAGATACCACCGAACGACGCCAGCGCCATGCGTTGTTGGAGCCAACGCGAACCGTGGTACACAACGAGATATGACATACATGCAGGATCGACGCGCGCATGGAGGCAGTAGATTGCAGCTTCGTGAAGCAGCATGTCATTAATGGCGTCGAGAGGCACCCAACCGTCGCGACGTGCATTGACTTTTGAATACCAGCGACCTGCATATTCCTCGTCGCTTTCGAGACCATGGAGAACTGCGCTCCAAAGGCTGATAATCGCCTCCCATGGGTAGATCTGCGCCGCTTCGCCCACTTCTCGAACTCTGCGATCGAACTCACGCCTGACCAGAAGTCCGGGATCAGTGCCGGACTTAAGATGTCGCCACGCCACCGCGAGCAGCGGCCCTATCGACGGTGAATCCGAGACATCGGCGAGACGGCGCTCCAACTCTCGTTCAGATTTGTGGCTGCCATCAAGTATTCGCGAGGGCGCAGTCCTGACAAAATGAAGCAGCGCGTCGAGCCTCATTCCGGGCTCCGGGAGAATGACTGTACGGTAGCCGCGCCTTTCGGCACACTTTGCCATGTCATGGCACATCCGAGAGTGCGCGGATGTGTCAGCAGGACGATCTAGTTGGTGCATCAAGCTGACGACTAGGAGATTGGAAGAGCGTCCATTTCCTCCACCACTAAAAATCCGGCGCAGAAGAGTGTTCGGTTGCAGTTTATCTGCCAAGGCGCCGAGCGCTCCTACATAGCAGGTCAAGGCGAAGTCGGCGTCCTCCTGTCTGTAAACCGTCGACAGCCTTCTCTCCACGAGGCCGTCGAGGGTCGTCGCGTAGACCTTCATGGAAGTGGCTCTTAGCCAGCGAATAATTGCTTCGAACAACACGCCTTCTGAAGTTGCGGGAATCACGAAGCACGAACGAGCCTGCACTTCCGAGGTGAGCGCAGCCTGCAGGCTCCGGGTTGCCTGTTCACACGCTGCATCCTCCAACTCAGCCCGGAGCTTGCCGAAATAGTGCCAATAGATCTCGGGCTCTAACATACTCAGTCAGTTCTCTACTGATCCTGAAAGCTATCGCCGCTTTTTGAGCGACTGGAGCGTATTCCGAATGCCAGCCGCCACTTCAGCGAACGCTGATGCTCTGCTCCTCCATTTCGTAATCGGACGTGCGTCAGTAGGAAGTGCGGCAAGCTTGCTGAATGGCGTACCGTGCCAATCGACTGGTTTGAGAATAATCGGCACGACGATCGCCTCGTTTGCTTCATGCCGTTCCAACGCGCGCTTGAGCTCGATGTCGTAGCAGTAGTCGGAATGCAAGAAGTCCTCGCTAATGAGTAGGAGGATCAGATCGGCCGAATTGAGATTGGCGTCAATCGCACCCTTCCATTCCGCTCCAGCGGTGATCTTTCGATCGTTCCAGATGTCGACGAGGCCCTGCCGCCGAAGAGCGGAAAGATGCTTCTCGAGCTGAACACGGAAATCTTCATCCTCGTGTGCATAGGAAATGAAGACCTGGAATGACTCGTCCGCCGCGGGAGATGTCGGCGTTGAGACAGGCGTGATGACTGCGTTCATGAACTCAGTGAGCACATCGGATCGATTGATCTGCGCGAATAGCCGCGCTGGGCGATCGATCGTCCAGCCGAATTCCAATAGGTAGTCGGTAAATGCCGATTCGGCAGCAACTTGTGAGGCACAGTCGAACATTAACTTCGCGCCATCCGGCCAGTGAGGATCAGGGCGGTCATACAGGCGCCGCGGCTCCGTGATATCTTCGTCAGTGACGTAACAGGAGACCACTATGTGGTGCCGGCCCTTTATGGAGGCGGCCAAGGCATCCACGGCCGCTTCCGTTCCCCGGTTTGGCATACCATCGGACAGCAGAAACAGAACACTAGTCTCATGGAAGGCGTCACTCCTGAGTTCGGCGTCGAACCTGTCTCTGACCATTTCCAGCGCTTCTCGCATGGGCGTGCTGCCCAGCATATCAACGGCGAGATTGGTAAGGTGGGCCTCGTATCGCCCCCAGTTGTCGGCAACCTCAACAATCGAGACAAGCGATGTGTTCATTCCCGGTAGGTCAAAGAGATCGCGAACGGTTGGCCCTTGACGCCCGAGTAGCACGGAGAGGGGATTGCCAAAGCCGAAACCGTATGCAAACAGCCGAACTAGCGATCCACCCTCGTGGGGCGGCCTACGCGAAAGCTCCCTTCCGCGTTCCGCCAGCTTCCTGAGCGAGTCACGAAAAGCCTCCAAGCGGTTGAGACTTGGACCAGAAGGGTTCTGGATCGCGCTCGTCATCGAGCCGGATACGTCGATCGCCAAGCCAACAAGCATCGGGGGAGCGGAAGGGGCGCGTTCGCTTCGCATTGATTTATGTCGTCAGGAGCAGGATATCAATTGCGGGGGCGCCTACAGGTTGCTGATATGCAGGCGTGCTCTCAGGATAAGGTCTCCCTGAAATTCGAGCAACAACAGGTGCCGGTGGCGAGCGACCGTTGATGGCCGGATGCTTCCAGACGCGCTTGCTGCAATCAGCCGCCCTTCAAAACTTACGGAGCCGCGTGCGTGGCAGAGCCGCGCCGTGCCATCCGGCCGCCACCGACAGCCACCTGGCACGCGAACGAGGGCCCGGACTCGGCCAGGAACGGCCGCCGGTGAAAGCCAGCTACAGAGGCAGCCGATCAGGTGCGACCGCGGCACCAACTCGGCCAGCCGCTTCATGAACTCCAGCAGGTTCATCATCAGATGCGTCGTGCCTTCGAGCAAAGTCGTATTGAACTTCAGCTCCACCTGGCCGGCGGCGTCGAGCTATCCCCCCGTTAGTTCGACAGCGCCGGCCGGGTGCTGTAGCGGCACAACTGCCCCAGCCGCTTGCCGTCGTTCGCCTCGACCCGCACTGCTGCGTGTAGGCTGAAGCCGTCGATGTCGGGAAAGGGGCCGGAGTCTTTAAGCGGGCAATGACCGCAATGCAGACCGCCTTACTGCCGGGCCCACGGCGGCTGTGTCGTCACAAGATGGCGAGCGACCTGCTGTTCTCTGAGAACTGCCGGGCAACGACGTATGCATCGTTTTCGAGCTTGGGGGAAATCTGCGAAGTCGAGAAAATCAACTGATAATCACATTCGAAGCGACTGCATTCTTCCACAATAATCTCTTGGAGGCGATAGGAGCGCTCAAGCTCCATCCCGCCGTCTTCAATGCCGTCGAGGATTAAGAGTCGAGGCAGTCGCATTTCTGGTATCCGTGTCGATGCGCTGAGCAGTGCGAGATGGAAAAGATGCCTCAGAACTACGGTTGAGCTCTCGGAAAATTGCGTTGAACCTTCCACGGAAACCATATTATCCGTGAAGCTGAATTGGATATTTCCTGCCCTGGAAAATTCCGCCTGTCTATTCAGGTCTTGTCGCAACAGTCTGCCGAGAGTTGATGCGACTTCTTCCTGCACCTTTTGTTTTCTAGTCTCTTGCGTGTAAAACAGTGACTCAATAGAAGAATCAAGCTCGTTAATGCGATTTCCAAGCTCTTCCCGCTTCGCCTGAAGCTGACGGATGGCCTCTGCAAGGCGCTGATTTTCATAGAGCCCCTTAATCTCTTGCTCAAGTCCGCCGATTTTCCTAGCGGTCTCCTCAATGGCCGTTTCGATATCGGACGACCATGTAGTGCTGGACTCTGCGTATCTCTTCTCAAGGGACTTTAGGCGTTGCCGTAGCGCAGGGACTGCGTTGTGAAGACGCTGCAACTCCGTTTCGCGCTCTGCGATTAGTGCGGTCGACTCAGATAGCTGAATGCGTAGCTCGTTTCGCATCCTCAAAACTTGCGCATCTGCGGCAACGGCATTGAGTGGACTCTTGCAAAGGCTGCAATTCGTGCTCTCCTTTTCGGGAGGCTGCACCTCTGAAAGGCAGCATGGGCAAAACGCAAATGCCAGCTTCCCAAAGTAATTTCTCGTGGTACTCGACTCGTCGAGTGTCCTTAATCGCAATTCAAGTTCTTCGACGAACTTCTTTGAGTCAGTGATATCGACCTCACCTCGTGAAATCTGGTCTTGCGCCTCGCTAAGCGCCTTCTTGGCGGCATCAAGTTGAGCGCGCAAGTTGATATCGCCAACGGCTTTCTTTATATCTGCGGAGACGGTACGCTCCTTGCGCAGACGCGCAAGCTCGGCGTTGGAGATGTCTCGCTCGCGCTCCAAGTTCAAAATCTCCTGCCCGATGAGCTCGAAGCCGGTATTTTGCTCGGATTTGGCAAGCACTCTGAAGATGCTCTTTAATTCGGCATCAAGCGATTGCATCTGCTTTTCAAGCTCCCGCTTTTCGAGCTGAGCTACGTACAGCTTGTCATCGTAGACGCCGGTCAGATACGAACCAACGGTCTCGCGATTAAGTGCACTATCAAATGCATCAGTTCGGAAGATTGGGCTGTGCAGGGACGGTTGGTCCGCATAAAGCACCCGGAGAAGCTGATGCAGTGTGATGTTCGACGCGCCGTCACCTTGGGCTTCAGACAAGTCCATAGCTAGCAGAAGAGCTTGTGTAAAGCTCAGTTTTGTGCTGCTGCGACGAAAGCCAAAAATTTCCCAAGAGGTAATCGGGGCTTTATCCGCCTCTTCAAATGAGCCCCAGTAGATATACAGCGGGTTAAGTGGCCTATTATTAACCGCGCGACGCACGGTGACTAATTTTCCGTTGAGGGCGACCTCTGCCGTCGACCAATCACAGAGAAGCGCTTCTTGCTTCCACGGAATGTATTCTGCTCCTAGCGTGTAGGCGATAAAGTCAAGAATTGTCGTTTTACCGCTACTGTTGTGCCCGTGAATAATGTTTACGCCATTGTGAAACGTCGAGTTAAACACTACTCGATTGTCTTTATGGATGCACAGGCGACGCAGCGCTAGTGTAGGCTTAAGCAACGTCATAACGGTGTTCCATGAGGCCGGTCCGGTGTTTAAGCCCGTCAGTGCCAAGTAAATCAAGCTGGCCTAATTTATTCACCAGATAATCTACAAGTGTTTTGTTGCCAACAAGTGCGCCCGCCAGCGGTGCTTTAAGTTCGTCGGGAATCGCAAGGTCGGTGCGACGAACTAGACCGGACTCGAACTCATTCGACGTAATAAGCTGGGACGCCGCAAGCGTTTTAAACGCCGCAATCTGGATGTGCTCCATATCCCGGAACGCCTGATGCATGCTCACCGGTCCGTGATAATGGTTTGCTGAGGACTGAGCCAGGCGTCGCGCCTCTGAGTGTTCGCGCGGCAGCCGAATGCGCTGTATTTCCGCTGGAAAGCACAAGAAGAAATCGAGAATGCGCAGTTTCGCAACCTCGATTACCTTTATGTGATTGGTAATGAGCAGCGACCGAAAAACGCAGTGGTATGCGTCATAAGCCGGGTGATAGACTAGCATTTGTCCCACCTCACATGACAATTGCCACCGAGATAAAACAGTAAGCCCAGAATGTCTGCTGGAGAAAGCATAAGATCATTATCGCCCAGCATGTCTGCTGCAGGTTTAATGACCTTCTCGTTAATCAGTGCATCGACTTCTTCTCGGCTTTTCCCTGCTTCAATGGCTGGCGTGACGTTCAGCAAGAATGCTGAATAAAGCTGGCCGAGGATAATCGTCAGAATATCCTGTGCTATGCCGGAAGTCTGCCACTTCATAATAATCTTAGTGGCTGCTTCCTTTAGCTTGGATGCTGCGCGGATTAAGTCTTGGCGGTCTGCCGCGGTGAGTTTGACATCTAAGCCTCGCACGTCTCCATCGGTATCAACAGAGCAGTAATGCTGAAGCTGTTCCGAAATTTGAGCGATGTAAGGTTGCCCCTCGCTAGCAGCGCGGAACTTCTCGTATAGCTTCGCCAATGGCGACGGAGAGGCGTAGACGTTGGTTACCGTCTTCGTCTGATTGCCACCAACAATATCGCCATCAGCTTTGTTGCCTGACTGCGAAGTGAACATCGTTCTACTTCGCGTTCTTCTTCACACTGTCGCCGCCAATGATGTCTCCACCTGCCTTGTTGTTCTTTTGCGATGTAATGCGAACTGACGACTTCGAAGATTTACGGCGGTCAATGGTGAACTTAAATGCAATGCCCGCTGCGATTATTGCCGCAATAATCGGCGCGGCCCATTTTCCGATGGCTACCCAGTCCATTTGACCTCCCCGTCAGCGCCCCTACAAGTGGGCGCGTAAGAATGTAAGCGTTGGAGGATACGAGAAGTCTTGCGCCGTTGCTAGTGGGCGCCGCCCGTATCCCAAAGTCCTCCGTCCGTTTGGGCTGCGCAGGCGTCCAGCCGGCGTAGCGACTGAGCCCCAGGCGCAGGCGCGGTCTTACCTGCTGGGGGAGCCAAACGCGCAAATGCGTAGACCGCGACCGAGGCCGGAGGCTAGTCTCGAACGGCGAGGGGCAGCTTAGGGTCGAGTCGAGTCTGCCGGCCTGATACGGACCGGCCATTCGCCCCGGGCAGGCAAGCTGGCAGCTCAGGTGACCGCTGTCCATCGCGTCGCTGTCATCGACGGCATCGCCAGCCGTCTGGCTGACGGGCAGCTTGGTGGCGGTCAGCGTGACTTCGCCGGAACCGAACCATTGACTGCTGACGCTGCGAAGCAGCCCCCCCACCTCAGCCGACCACCTCCCCCTCACCTCCCGTACAACACCTCCGGCAACCACAACCCAATCCCCGGGAACAGGTACAGCAGCACGATGGCCACCACCTGGATGCCCATGAAGGGCAGCATGCCGGCGAAGATCTGGTTCAGGGTGACGTGGGGCGGGCTGACGCCCTTCAGGTAGAAGGCGGCCATGGCCACCGGGGGGCTGAGGAAGGCGGTCTGCAGGTTCAGCGCCACCAGCAGGCCGAAGAACAGCGGGTCGACGCCGAAGTTGTCCAGCAGCGGGATGAAGATGGGCATGAAGATCACGATGATCTCGGTCCACTCCAGCGGCCAGCCCAGCAGGAAGATGATCACCTGACTCAGCACCAGGAACTGGGTCTTGGTCAGGTTCATCGACATCACCCACTGCTCCACCAGCTCCTGCCCGCCCAGCAGCGCAAACGCGGCCGAGAAGATGGCCGAGCCGACGAAGAGCCAGCACACCATGGCGCTGGTCTTGGCGGTCAGGAACACCGATTCCTTCAGCACGCCGAAGGTGAACTGCCGGTAGGCCACGGCCAGCAGGAAGCCGCCGAAAGCGCCCACCGCGGCAGCCTCGGTGGGGGTGGCCAGGCCGAAGACGATGGAGCCCAGCACGGCCAGGATCAGCACCAGCAGCGGGAAGAAGCTGCTGAGCAGCATCTTGAACACCTCCAGCCGTTGGAAGCTGAGCAGTGCGTACAGCGCCACCAGTGCCACAGCGCCCACGCCGGTGCCGATCCAGAAGCCCTGGGTGGCGGGGGTGCGTGCGCGTGGCGCATCGGCTGCGGCCGCGCCGGCCGGGGTGGTCAGCGTGCCGCCGCTGGCGCTGGGGGGTTCACGCACGCCGCTGGTGGCGCCAGGGGGCTCGGCCAGGCCGCCGGGTGCGGCGCCCGGGGGTTCCTGCAGACCACCGCCGGCCGATCCGGGCGGCTCCTGCAGGCCACCACCCGCGGCGCCAGGGGGCTCCTGCAGGCCGCCGCTGCTGCCAGGGGGTTCTTGCAGTCCACCAGCGGCCGCCGGCTCGCGCAGGCTGGATGACGCGCCGGGCGGCTCGGCCACGCCGCCGCTCTGAACCACGGCTGGCGCATTGGCATCCACGCTGGCGCTGGTGTTCAGGTGCCAGGCCAGGCCGGTGGCCGCCGCAAACACCAGCGCGGGCAGCAGCGCCACCAGCAGCTCGCGCAGCAGCAGGCCGATGGGCACGTTGGCATTGCGCGGGCCGGCCAGCGCGCGCAGCAGCGACGGCAGCGCCAGCGGGCTGAAGGCGCGGGCCAGGTCTTCGCTCAGCGGGGGCAGCGGCACCAGGCGCTCGGCGGCGCTCAACGGCGGCATCAGCGCGGGCTTCAACTTGGCCAGGATCACCACGTAGACGATGTACAGGCCGGCCAGCATCAGGCCGGGGAAGAAGGCGCCGGCATACAGCTGCACCACCGACACCCCCGCGGTGGCGCCGTAGACGATCAGCATCACCGACGGCGGGATCAGGATGCCCAGGCAGCCGCCGGCGGTGATGGCGCCGGCCGACACGCGCACGTCGTAGCCGCCGCGCAGCATCTGCGGCAGCGCCAGCAGGCCCATCAGCGTGACCACCGCGCCGACGATGCCGGTGGCGGTGGCAAACACCGCGCAGGTGAACAGCGTGGCCACGGCCAGCGAGCCGGGCAGGCGCGCCAGCGCCAGGTGCAGGCTGCGGAACAGGCGCTCGATCAGGTTGGCCCGCTCCACCAGGTAGCCCATGAAGACGAACAGCGGGATCGAGATGAGCACGTCGTTGCCCATCACCGCAAAGGCGCGCTGCACCATCAGGTCCAGCGTCTGCGTCACCGCGCCGCCCACCGTCTGTCCGCCCGAGTGGTAGGCGAAGAAGGCGAACAGCATGCCCATGCCCATCAGCGTGAACGCGGTGGGAAAGCCCAGCATGATGGCCACCACCACCAGCGCCAGCATCAGCAATCCGTAGTGGCCGTTGGTGAGCTGATCGGTGCTCAGCACCATCGCCGCCGTGCCGGCCAGGATCAGCCCCATCAGCGTGAAGCCGAACCACAGTTCCTTGCGCAGTGTCATCGGGCCTGCTCCTGCGCGGCGGGGGCGGTGCCGGTGACAAAGCGGTCCAGCGCCTCGATGTCCTCGTCCTTCACGTGCACCATCTGCTTGAGCTTGTCGACGTCCACCTCTTCCACGTCCTGCTCACGCGATGGCCACTCGCCGGTCTTCAGGCAGGCCACGCAGCGCACGATCTCCACCACGCCCTGCAGCAGCAGCATCGCGCCGGCCAGCGGGATGATGAACTTGAACGGGTACAGCGGCAGCGGCGTGGCCGAAAAGGTCTTCTCGCGGATGGCCAGCGATTCATTCGCGTAGGTCCAGCCGGCCCAGGTGAGCGCCACGATGCCGGGCAGGAAGAACACCAGGTACAGCAGCAGGTCGATGCTGGCCTGGGTGCGCGGCTGGAAGAAGCCGTAGAGCACGTCGCCCCGCACATGGCCGGCCTTGGCCAGGGTGTAGGCGCCGGCCATCATGAACAGCGTGCCGTACAGCATGATCTGGCCGTTCAGCGCCCAGTCGTGCGGGTTGTTCAGCACGTAGCGGCTGAACACCTCATACGAGATGCCCAGCGTCAGCAGCACGATGGACCAGGCGAAGAACTGGCCGATCCAGGTGGACAGCCGGTCAACAGCAAGCAGCAGCTTCTGCATGGCGAGCGCGGCCAGCGGCCGGGTGAAATGCACACACAAAAAAGCCGCGGGCGGCACGCGCCACCCGCGGACCACAGCCAGCGCAGGCGCTCAGCGGCGGCCGAAGTAGTGGTTGTAGGCCATCTTGAAGTCGACCATGTAGTCGTTCTGCCAGGGGATCACGCGTTGGGCGTAGGCCTTCTGGCTGTCGAGCACCTTCTTGAAGATCGGGTTCTCGCCGGACTTCTTGGCAATCACCTTGTCCCAGGCCTCCAGCTGGGCGCGCAGGATGGCGTCGGGCGTCTTGTAGAAGTTGACGCCAGCCTTCTTCAGCTCGGCGTAGTCCTTCGAGTTGCGCTCGATGGCCTTCCAGCTCATGTCGGCGCTGGCGGCTTCCACGGCCACGTCGATGGCCTTTTTCAGCTCGGCCGGCAGGCCGTTGTACTTCGGGCCGTTGAACAGGATTTCGAACTGCTCGCCGCTTTGGTGGAAGCTCTGCAGCATGCAGTTCTTGGCCACGTCGGCAAAGCCCAGCACGCGGTCGGAGCTGGCGTTGTTGAACTCGGCCGCGTCGATCAGGCCGCGGTCCAGCGCCGGCACGATCTCGCCACCGGGCAGCGGGTTCACCGCCGCGCCCAGCTCGGTGAACACGTCCACCGCCAGGCCCACGGTGCGGTACTTCAGGCCCTTCAAGTCTTCCACCTTGGCGATGGGCTTCTTGAACCAGCCCAGCGGCTGGGTGGGCATGGGGCCGTAGACAAAGGACTTCACGTCCATGTTCAGGCTCTTGTAGATCTCCTGCAGCAGCGCCTCGCCGCCGCCGTAGTAGTGCCAGGCCAGCACCATGTTCGGGTCCATGCCAAAGGCCGGGCCCGATCCCCACAGCGCCAGCGCCGAGTTCTTGCCGTAGTGGTAGGCCAGCACGCCGTGGCCGCCGTCCAGCGTGCCCTTGGCCACCGCTTCCAGCAGCTGGAAGGCCGGCACCACCGCGCCGGCGGGCAGCACCTCGATCTTCAGCCGGTTGCCAGCGATGTCATTGACCTTCTTGGCAAAGTCGTTGGCGTACTCGTGGAAGATGTCCTTGGCCGGCCAGGTGCTCTGAAAGCGCAGGGTCACTGTCTGCGCGCGCGAGATGGCGGGCGCCGCCAGCGCCCCGGCACCCGCGGTGGCCGCGGCGGCAGTCTTCAGGAAACGGCGGCGCTTGGCCGGGGTGGGGTTCGATTCCATGCTGTCTCCAGGGGGTTGGACGGCACTGCGATGTGCCGTGGTTTGCGACATCAAGCACCTGATGTTCTGGGAAGCCGCAAATCAGACTCAACTCGTAGATACCCCGGAGGGAACGGGGGACCGACCCGTAGACGCGCGCGACACATTGACGCAGCCGCCGGCCAGCCGATCAGGGCTCGACCGGCTCCAGCAGCAGCGCCTGAATGCCCTCTTCCGGGCGGTAACCCCACGCCAGGATCTGGCCAGCGTCGTTGATGTCGTAGGCATCGTAGAGCTGCCACAGGCCTTGCTGTTCGGGCACGATCAGGTCGTCCAGCCAGCGCATCTGGCCGTTCTCCCACAGGAAGGGGCCGTAGCGGCCGTTCAGGCCGCGCTGGCCGACGATCTGGCCGCGGTTGTTGATGCCGTGGGCGCCACTGGAGCCCGATGGTGAAGGGTCCAGGTCGATGCTCTGGCCGTTGCGCCACAGCATGGCGTGTTGAAGCGCTTGGCGCGGCCCGGCGCCGCCCACCACGTCGCCGGCATCGTTCAGGTCCTCGGCCTGGCCGAACAGCCCGCGGCCCAGCCGGTGCACGCGCCCGTGGTGCCACATCACCGGCAGAACGGCGTCGCTGGCCAGGCGCGACAGGCCCACCGCCACGCCGCGCTGGTTCAGCGCCCTCGGGTAGCTGCTCACGGCCTGACGCAGGTGCGGCAACACCTGCGCCACGCCCTGGTGGTAGAGCACGGCCGTGCTGCTGTCGAACGCGGGGTCGATCCACACGGCCAGCACGTCGCCGTGGCTGTTGATCGCCTGGGCCGCGCCGCCGAGGCCTTCGGGCACAGGCAGCAGTTGCATGGCCCCGTGCTGGTCAACGAAGGGCAGGTCGCGGCCGTCCAGCCGGATCTGACCCACCACCACGCCGTGGTCGTTCAGGCCCCGGGCTTCGCTGAATTCATCGGCCAGGCCGGCGTGGCGCGCCAAGTCGATGCGGCGGCCAGCCTTGTACAGCACTGCACGCCACTCGTCGCCTCGGGCGAGCCACAGCGCCGCCACGTCGCCCCGCTCGTTCAGAGCACGGCCGATGCTGCCGCCGTGCGGGTTGTGTGGCCCCGGCAGGCTGATTCGGTAGCTGGTGGCTTGGGCCAGCCCGGCGAGCAGCAGGGCGCCGCAGGCGGCGAGCAGGCGGAGGGTGGGACGCATGGAGGACTCCCTGAAAAGCGGCGAACAGCATGCGGGCACCCGGCCGCCGCTGCCATCCCCACGATCGCGGTCGATTGTTAACATGCCTTGAACCCGCCCCGCCATGCCTGCCACCGCCACCGCCGCCGACCACGCCGCCTTTGATCACTGGGCGGCGCCGATCGAGTTCCGCCTGTTCGCCGATTCGGCGGGACCGACGCTGACGGTCTCGGAGCAGATTGCCGCCAAGGTGGGCGACCGCATCGTCAGCGGCCGCCTGGCGCCGGGGGTGCGGCTGGGCGAGCAGGAACTGGCCGACGAATTTGCCACCAGCCGCGGGCCGGTGCGCGAGGCCATCCGCATCCTCGAGCGCGAGGGCTTGGCGGTGGTGCTGCCGCGCCGCGGCGCGGTGGTCACCAGCCTGTCGGCCGATGAGCTGCGCGAGCTGTTCGAGGTGCGCGCCGGGCTCTACGAGATCGTCGTGCGCAAGCTGGCCGAGCAGCGCCCGCCCGAGCTGCTGGCGGTGATGCGCGCCGGCGTGGCACGGCTGGCGGCGCTGGTCGACGACCCGGCCGGCGGCGACGCCTACGCCGAGACCGTGCACCGGCTGATGCTGGTCAGCGCGCGCTTTGCCGGCAATGAGCGGCTGCGGCGCCTGCTCACCGCGCTGTCGCTGCAGAGCCTGCGCTACAGCAAGCTGGGCCTGGCCTCGGCGGTGCGACGGCGCGAGTCGGTGCGGCTGTGGCAGCAGGCCACGCAGGCGCTGGCGCGCGGCGACGCTGAAGGCGTGATGCGCCTGGCGCGCGAGCGCGCCCAGGCCTCGGCCGAAGAGGCCACGCGCGTGATCGGCGACGCCGCCGTCCGCGGCTGATCAGCCGAAGCGCTCGCGCAGCGGCGCCTTCATCACCTTGCCCGCGCCATTGCGTGGCAGCGCGCTGACGAAGACCAGCCGCCGCGGCTTCTTGTAGCCGGCGATGCGCTCGGCGCAAAAGGCCTGCAGCGCGGCGGCGTCGGCCTGCGCGCCGTCGCGCAGCACCACCGCGGCGGCCACCACCTCGCCCCATTCGGCATCGGGCAGGCCCAGCACGGCCGACTCCAGCACCGCGGGGTGGGCGGCCAGCGCGTCTTCCACCTCGCGGGCGTAGACATTGAAGCCACCGCTGATGATCATGTCCTTGTTGCGGCCGACGATGTGCAGGAAGCCGTGGCGGTCGAAGCGGCCCAGGTCGCCACTGTGGAACCAGCCGTCGCGCACCAGCTCGGCCATCAGCTCGGGGCGGCGCCACAGCTGCACCGCGGCGGCGCCCTCATGGGCCAGCGTGACCTCGCCCACCTCGCCTGGGGGCACCGGGCGGCCCTGCGGGTCGCGCAGCACGATGCGCACGTTGGCGCTGGGCCGGCCGCAGGAGCCGATGGGCTCGTCGGCGCCGTCCTCGCTGTCGCCCAGGTGCTCGTGCGGGTACAGCACGGTCAGCGGCTGCACCGCCTCGGTCATGCCGTACTGCTGGCGCAGGATGGGGCCGAAGATGCGCAGCGCGCGGCGGATCAGCGCCACCGGCGTGGGCGCGGTGCCGTAGTGGATGCGCACCAGCGAGGACCAGTCGGCGCGCAGGCCCTGCTCGATCGCCTCGACCAGCCGGCTCATCATCGTGGGCACCAGCATCAGGTGGGTGATGCGGTGCTGCTCCACCGCGGCCAACAGCGAGCGCGGGTCGAAGCGGTCGAGGATGACATTGCGCGCGCCGCGCAGGAAACAGGGGAACAGGTACACGCCGGCGGCGTGGGTGAGTGGGCCCACGTGCAGCATCGCGTCGTCCACCGACAGGCCGTACTCCATGGCCATGAAGTGGTTGGTCAGCCGGGCCTGCAGGCGCTCCTGGGTGTAGGCCACGCCCTTGGGCTGGCCGGTGGTGCCGCTGGTGTAGGCGATGCGCACCAGGTGCTGCGGGCCGATCTCGATGGCCGGCGCCTGCTCGGGCGCGGCGGCGCAGGCGGCACGAAAGTCCAGCACGCCCGGGGCCGCCACATCCAGCCCCAGCACCAGGCGCAAGGCGGGCAGACGCTGGCCGGCGGCGGCCGTCAGCGCGCCGGCCAGCTCGGCGAACTGCGGTCCCAGCAGCACTGCGCTGGCCTGCGCGTCGGCCAGGATGTCCAGGTGCTCGGCCAGCGTGTGGCGGGCGTTCAGGGCCACACAGGTGAGGGCCGCCTTCTCGGCGCCGAACAGGCTGTCCAGGCTGTCGGGCGAGTTTTCCAGCAGCACGGCGAAGCGCTCGCCGGGCTGCAGGCCCAGCGCGATCAGTGCCTGCGCAAAGCGGTTGCTGCGCGCCTCCACCTCGCGGTGGCTGTAGCAGCGCTCGCCAAAAACCAGGGAGGGCCGCTCGCCGTGCTGGGCCGCCGCCCAGCTGATCAGGCGGCCGGCGATCATCCGATCACCACCACGTCCTGGCCTTCGTTGACCAGCTCGCCCTCCTGCACCAGCAGCTGCAGCACGGTGCCGGCGTGTGGGGCGGTGACGGGGATCTCCATCTTCATGCTCTCGAGGATGACCAGGGTCTGGTCGGCGCTGACGGTGTCGCCCTCGCGCACCTCCACCTTCCAGACGGTGCCGGTGACATCGGCGGGCAGGCGGGTCTGGGGCATGGCGGGCTCCTGGAAAGCAAGCTGAAAGTCCAAGCATCCTAGGTGACATTACGATTGTTGACAATCCAGGGGGTGGGTGCTTCAATCCTTGTCGCCACCCCGAGGAGACCGCATGCACCGTCGCACCGCCACCGCCTGGATCGCCGGGCTGGGCCTGTCCGGCCTGACCGCGCCAGCCCAGGCCAGCTGGAACCCCAGCGAGCGCATCAACTACATCATCGGCGTGGCACCCGGCGGCACGGTGGACCTGTACGCCCGCGGCATCAAGGACACCCTCGACAGCCTCAAGCTGACCCACGGCCAATCCGTGCTGGTCGAGAACAAGGTGGGCGCAGGCGGCGCGATTGCGATGCAGTTCCTCAAGGGCCAGGCCGGCAACGCCCACTACCTGGGCACCTTCCACACCGGCGCGATTGCCGGCGCGGTCAGCGGGCTGATCAAGGCCGACCCGCGCGACTTCCTGCCGGTGGCGATGCTGGTCGAGGAGACCTCGTTGGTGGCGGTGCGCGCCGACTCGCCGCTGAAGGACGGCCTGGACCTGGTGGCCGCGCTGAAGGCCGAGCCCGCCAAGCTGCGCATCGCCGTGGCACCGGCCCTGGGCCAGAACACCCACCTGGCGCTGGCCAAGCCGCTGAGCGTGGCCGGCGTGGCCATCGGCCAGCTGACGATCGCGCCGTTCCGCTCCTCGGGCGAGTCGGTCACGGCGCTGATCGGCGGGCATGTGGACGTGGTCTCGGCCACCGCGCCGGTCATCCTGCCCCAGGTGCAGGCCGGCAAACTGCGCATCCTGGCCAGCGCCGCACCCGAGCCGGGCAACGGCGCGCTGGCGGGGGTCAAGACCTGGCGCCAGCTGGGCGTGGCGGCCGACTACGTCAGCTACAACGGCGTGACGCTGCCGCCCGGCGTCAACGCCGATCAGATCCGCTTCTGGGAAGAGGCGCTGCGCCAGGTGGCGCACGACAAGGCCTGGATCGCGATGGTCGAGAAGTCGGGCAACAAGCCGATCTTCCGCGGCTATGTCGACTCGCACCGCTACCTGCAGTCCGAGTGGACCGCCACCACCGAGCTGGTGCGCCAGCTCAACCTGGGAGCGGGCAAGTGAGCATCGACAGCGCCTTCGAGCCCGGCGGCGAGTGGGCCGACGAGCTGAGCGAGCTGCAGGCCCGCCGCCGCAGCGCGTTGGCCATGGGCGGGCCCGAGGCCTTGGCCAGGTTCAAGGCCACCGGCCGGATGAACGCGCGTGAGCGCATCGCCGCGCTGGTCGACGAAGGCAGCTTCCATGAGCTGGGCACGCTGGCCGGCAAGGGCCACTACCACGCCGATGGCCGCTACGACCGCACCGACCCCACCAACGCCATCGTTGGCACCGCGCGCATCGACGGCCGCAAGCTGGCCTTGCACGTGGACGACTTCACCATCAAGGCCGGCAGCTCCGAGGGCACGATCGCCGACAAGTGGATCTACATCGAGCGCCTGGCGCACCAGCTGCGCATGCCGCTGGTGCGGCTGGTGGATTCGGCCGGCGGCAGCGTCAAGCTGCTGATGCAGATCGGCGGCACCAAGATCCCCGAATACACCACCTGGCCCGCGCAGGACCTGCTGAACACCGTGCCGGTGGTGGGCGTGGCGCTGGGCGCCTGCGTGGGCCAGGGCGCGGTGAAGGTGCTCTCCTCGCACTTCTCGGTGCTGGTGCGCGAGCAGGCGCAGGTGATGGCCGCCGGCCCGCACGTGGTGCGCCAGGCCTATGGCGTGGAGGTGGACAAGAACGAGCTGGGCGGCTGGAAGGCCCACCGCAAGAGCGGCCTGGTCCACAACGAGGCGGTGGACGAAGCCGACGCGCTGGCCCAGGTGCGCCGCTTCCTGTCCTACCTGCCGCGCAGCGTGCACGAGCTGGCGCCGGTGCTGCCCTGCGACGACGACCCCGGCCGCGCCGATGACTGGCTGAAGGACGCCATCCCGCACGACCGCCGCAAGATCTACGACCCGCGCAAGATCCTGGACGCGGTGTTCGACCGCGGCAGCCTGTTCGAGATCGGCCGCTGGCAGGGGGGCTCGGTGATCACGATGCTGGGCCGCCTCCAGGGCATCCCGGTGGGCGTGATCGCCAACGACCCCAAGGTGGCCGGCGGCGCGATGACGCTGCAGGCCGCCACCAAGATGGAGCGCCACACCCGGCTGTGCAGCCTGTTCGGCCTGCCGGTGGTCAACCTGGTCGACCAGCCCGGCAACGCCACCGGCCTAGAGGCCGAGCTGGCCGGTACGCTGCTGGGCGCCACGCGCCTGGGCGAGGCGCTGGCCGAGTGCCGCTCGCCCTGGGTGTCGATCCTGGTGCGGCGCTGCTTCGGCATGGCCGGCGCGCTGCACGGGCCCAAGGGCGGCGACCGGCTGAACCACCGCTTCGCCTGGCCGTCGGCGCGCTGGGGCTCGATCCCGATTGAAGGCGGCGTGATGGCCGCCCACAAGGCCGAGATCGAGGCCGCCCCCGACCCCGCCGCCCAGCGCGCCGCGCTGGAAGCGCACTACCTGGCGATGACGTCACCCTTCCGAACCGCCGAGAAGTTCGGCGTGCTGGAGATCATTGACCCTCGCGAGACCCGGCGCGTGCTGTGCGACTGGGTGGAAGACGCCTGGTACGTGGTGCAGGGCGACCGCGGGCGCTGAGCCCGCGGCTCAGCGCGGCGCGGCCGTGCGCGCCAGCATCGGCGTGACCACCGGCACTGTCAGCATGGTGCTGGCCACCGCCATCAGCAGCAGCGCGGTGAAGGTCTCGGCGGTGATGACCTGCTTGTCCAGCAGGATGTTGGCGAAGATGATCATGATCAGCGCCTTGGTCTGCAGCAGCCAGCCAATCAGGCTGGCCTCGCCCGGCGGCCAGCCCAGCACCCGGCCGGCCAGGCGCAACCCGGCCAGCTTGCCGATCAGCTGCGCCACCAGCAGCAGCGCGGCGGCGCCGAACACCGCCACGCCGCCGCTGTCCCAATGCGTGCGCAGGCCGGTCGACAGGAAGAACACCGGCATCAGCACCAGCAGCACATGGTGGCGCAGCAGGTCCATCTTGTCCTGGTCGAACCAGTGTGCGTCCAGCACCGCGCCGGCCAGGAAGGCGCCCACCATGAAGTGCAGGCCTGCCCAGTCCGCCACAAAGCCGCTCAGCGCCAGCCACACCAGCGCCAGGTACCAACGGTCGCGCTCGGGCACGGCCTGCATCAGGCGCCGCATGGCCCAGGCGCACAGCACAAAGATCCCCAGGAAGGCCGCCTGGCGGCCCACCCGCTGCCAATCCATCAGGATCAGCGCCAGCACGCCCCAGATCGCGATGTCGTCCAGGCTGGCATAGCGCAGGATGCGCTGGCCCAGCGGCTGGCGCAGGATGGCCAGTTTTTCCATGAACAGGATCAGGATGGGCAGCGCGGTGACCGCGCAGGCCATGCCGATGCCCAGCACGAATTGCCAGGGCTGGGCCTGGGCGCCCATCCAGCCGGCCTGGTTCAGCAGCACCAGCGCGGCGCCGCTGCCCAGCAGCAGCGGCATGCCCAATGCCAGGCCGGCGGTGATGCCGCTCTCGCGGCGGTGCTGCCAGGCGGCGCGCAGGTCCAGCTCGATGCCGGCGATGAAGACGAACAGCATCACCGCCCACCAGGCCAGGCCATTGAGCGACTGGATCACCGTCGGCGTGAAGACAAACTGGTAGTACGCCGGCACGGCGGCGCCCAGCACGCCGGGGCCCAGCAGGATGCCCCCGACGATCTGCACCACCACCAGCGGTGCCCAGTACTCGGTGCGGCCCAACCGCCACACCAGGTAGGGCAGGCCGAAGATGATCGTCATCGCGATCAGGAAGAGCTCAGAGGTGTTCATCGCAGGGGCGCACTGTGCCATGCCCGCCAGCGCCCGGCCTGCGGGAAGACGCGCGGGTCATAGCCAGCCGCGGCCCCAGTGCGCGCGCGCCGCCACCGCGGCGCTGGCCACGCCCAGCGCCAGCGCGATCAGCGGCAACACGGTGTCGGGCGGCTGGTCCAGCCAGGGCTGCCACCAGGGCAGTGTCCAGGCGGCCAGCGCGCCGCTGGCAAACGACACCGCCACCGCCGCGCCCAGCACCTGGGCGCTGCCGCGCCAGCGGCGCTGGCGCAGCTGCGCGCGAGCCCGGGCCAGCTCGGCCTCCAGGGCGGCCTGCCGATGCTGCAGCTCGGCCACGGACAGGGGCTGACGGGCCTGGGCCAGGCTCGCCTGCACCCTCGCCAGCAGAGCGCCGGGCACGGGGGGCGGCAGCGCGTGGCGCTGCAGGGCGGTATCGAGCCAGTCGGGGGTGGGATCGGTCATCGCGGTCTCCTTCACAGCCACAGCGCGGGGTCGTCCAGGCCTTGATCGGCCAGCGCCTGGCGCAGCCGCGCGCGGGCGCGGTGCAGGTGGGTTTTCACGGTGTTGTCGGGCAGGCCCAGCTGGGCGGCCACCTCGGCCACCGAGCGGTCCTCCCAGTAAAAGAGTTGCAGGCAGGCGCGCGGCGTCTCGGGCAGCGCGTCGATCAGCGTCTGCAGCGTGGCGCGGGCGTCGGCCGGCGCGGCTTCGGGCTGGGCCAGCGTGGCGGCCAGGGTCTCGCCGTCGGGCTCGTCCAGGGACAGCGCCTGCAGCGCCGGGCGGCCCAGCAGGCCCAGACAGTGGTGGCGGGTGATGCTGTAGAGCCAGGTGGACAGCGCGGCGCGCGCCGGGTCGTAGCTGTCCAGCGCGCGCCAGGCGCGCAGCAGGCTGTCCTGCACCGCGTCCTCGGCGTGGGCGCTGTCGCGCAGCAGCAGCCAGCACAGGCGGTACAGGCGCGGCGTGTAGCGCACCACCAGCAGATCGAAAGCGGCGGCGCGCTCGCCACGGCCCAGCGCGGCGACCAGGTCGGCATCGCGCGCGCGGGCGTCGGAGGTCATGGGGCCTGATAGTGCCGGCCGGGCGCCCCGGTTTCATCGCAGCGCAGAAAAAAATTGTGGTCTGGTTGAAACCGATCCGGCCCAGCCCGGCTATCAAGGGCATCACCTACTGCACGGAGCCGACTCCATGGACGCCGAAGCCCTTCTTCTCAAGCAGCTGCTGGGTCTGCTGATCCCCATTTGCGGCATCGTCGGCGGCGTGGCCGTGGCCCTGCTGTGGCTGGGCACCGAGCACAAGCGCCGCAGCCAGCTGCTGGAGCAGTCGCACCGCGAGCGCATGCTGGCCATCGAGCGTGGCCTGCCAGTGCCGCCCTTGCCGCAGGAGCTGTTCGACCCCGAGGACCGGGTCGACCCGCTGGATGTGCGCAGCCGCGCGCTGCGCCGCGGCCTGACCTTCGTGCTGGGCGGCCTGGCCGTCTCGGCGGCGCTGGCGATCAACCGCGACATCGACACCGCGGCCTGGGGCCTGATCCCGATCGCCATCGGCATCGCCAACCTGATCTTCGTGCGCCTGGGCCCGACGATGGCCAAGCCGGACTGATCAGCGCGCCAGCAGCTTGTCCACCCGCGCCTCGGCGCGGTTGCCCACCAGCAGCCGCTCCAGCACATTGGCCTGCTTGAGCAGCCGGGCGCCGTCGGCGCGGCAGTTCTGCGACAGCGTGCGCAGCGACTCGGCCGACGCGCGCTTGTGCGCCGCCTCGGCCTCCTCCAGCAGACGATCGGCCAGCGGCTCGCGCAGGCCCTGCTTGTAGGCGGTGCCGATGAAGGCAAAGCCCTGCTCGGTCAGGCGCTTCATCTCGGGCTTCAGGCCCGGCGTGCCGGCCCAGCTGCGGTCGCGCAGGGCCAGTACATCGGCCTTGAGCACCGCCACGCAGGCCGAGGCCTGCTGCCAGCGGGCCAGATCGGCGGGCGAGGGGTCGGACTGGGCCGCGGCGGCGCCGCACAGGCCGGCCAGCGCCAGCGCGACAAGGGGGTGGTTTCGCATCGGTCGGGGCTCAACGCGGCGTCGGCCCGGGCTGTTGACCGCGGCATTGTCGGGGCTGGCGCAGAATCCGCGCATGAGCCTGACCACCGACGCCGGCCCCGACGGCCGCCCGCGCTGCCGCTGGTGCCTGTCCACCGCCCAGTACCTGGCCTACCACGACCAGGAATGGGGATTTCCGGTGGCCGACGACCGGCGCCTCTTTGAGAAGCTCAGCCTGGAGGCCTTCCAGTCGGGCCTGAGCTGGCGCACCATCCTGGAAAAGCGCGAGAACTTCCGCGCCGCCTTCGATGGTTTCGACTTTGCCCGCATGGCCCGCTACACCGAACGCGACGTGGCCCGCCTGCTGGCCGACGCCGGCATCGTGCGCCACCGCGGCAAGATCGAGGCGGTGATCCACAACGCCGCGCGCGCGGTGGAGCTGGTGCAGGCTGAGGGCTCGCTGGCGGCCTTTCTGTGGCGCTTTGAGGAGCCGGCCGACGAGGATCCGCCAATGCGCGCCACCTCGCCGCAGTCGGTGGCGCTGGCGCGCGAGCTCAAGCGCCGCGGCTGGAAGTTCGTCGGCCCCACCACCGCCTATGCCTTCATGCAGTCGATGGGCCTGGTCAACGACCACGCTCCCGCCTGCACCATCCGCGCCGCGGTGACGGCGGCGCGCCAGCGTTTCAAGGTGCCCCAATGAGTCAGCCGATCCGCGCGCTGATCTTTGACGTCTTCGGCACCCTGGTGGACTGGCACGGCGGTGTGGTGCGCGAGGTGCGCGCCCACCTGGCGCCGCTGGGCATCGAGGTGGATGCCCCGGCCTTTGCGTTGGCGTGGCGCAACCAGTACCAGCCGGCGATGGACGAGGTGCGCCGCGGCCTGATCCCCTTCGGCAAGCTCGATGTCCTGCACCGCCGCAACCTGGATGTGGTGCTGCGCGAGCTGGGCCTGGATGCGCGGGTGGACGAGGCCACGCGCCAGTCGCTGAACCAGGCCTGGCACCGCCTGGACGCCTGGCCCGAGGTGCCGGCCGCGCTGGCCCGGCTGCGCCAGCGCTTTGTGCTGGCGCCCTGCTCCAACGGCCACATCGCGCTGATGGTGAACCTGGCGCGGCGCAACGGCCTGCGCTGGGACGCGGTGCTGGGCGCCGAGATCGCCCGCGACTACAAGCCCACGCCCGTCGTCTACCAGGCCGCCGCCGCCGCGCTGGACCTGCCACGCGAGCAGGTGATGATGGTGGCGGCCCACTCCTGGGACCTGGCCGCCGCCGCGCGGGCCGGTCTGCGCACCGCCTTCATCGCCCGGCCGAACGAGCACGGTCCCGGCGTGGGCGAGACCCGCGCCCAGGTGCCGGTGGACTACGAGGCCGCCGACCTGGCCGCGCTGGCCGACACGCTGGGCTGCTGAAGTCCCTGCACCGTCACCTCCATCGCCTGCGCCAGGGGCGTGACGGTGGCGGGCCGCGGCAGCGCGTCCACCAGCGCGTGCGGGCGTTCCCACAGGTAGGCCATCTCGGCGATCTCGCGCGCCATCGGCACCAGCGGCGCGGCCAGCCGGATCGGCCACCAGGCCATGCGCCGCTCGCGCCAGCCGCGCGCGGGCTGCAGGCCCTGGGCCTCGGCGGCGCTGCGCAGGCCCTGCAGCAGTTCGGCGCCGGTCAGCGTGTGGCCGGCAAACTGCCAGCGGGCGAAGGGGCGCGACTCGGCATGGGCGGCCACATCCACGAAGGCGCGCGCCAGGTCGGGCAGGAAGGCCCAGGCGTGGGGCACGCCCATCGGCCCGGGGTAGTCCAGCCGGCCGGCGCCCAGGTGCTTGGCGATGACCAGGTCGATCCAGCTGCCCGGGCCGCCGCCGAAGAAGTCGCCCGCACGCAGCACGCTGCTGCGCAGCCTGCCGGCCTGGGCGCGCTGGCGCAGCTCGGCTTCCAGCGCGATGCGCAGCGCGCCCTTGCGGGTGTTGGCCACCTCGGGCGTGTCCAGCGTCAGCTGCGCTGGCAGCTCGCGCCCGAAGTTGTAGACGTTGCCCGGCAGCAGCAAGCGCGCGCCCAGCGCCTCGGCCACGTCCATGCCCTGGCGCGCCAGCGGCAGCATCTGCTGCGGCCAGCGGGTGTAGGGCGGGTTGACCGCGTAGACCACCGTCTGCGCGCCCTGGGCGGCGGCGGCCAGGGCGGCGGTGTCGGCGAGCGGCACGTTCAGCGCACGGGCGCCCGCGGGCAGGTCGGGCTGCGGGCGGCGGGCCTGGGCCCAGACGCGCCAGCCGGCGGCGGCAAAGGCCTGCACGGCAGCCTGGCCCAGTCGGCCCTGGCTGCCCAGGACCAGCACGGAAGGAGCAGTGGTGTATTCCATGCCCGGCAGTCTGCGCGCGGGCGATCCATC
This sequence comes from Ideonella aquatica, assembly GCF_018069755.1. Taxonomy (GTDB): domain Bacteria; phylum Pseudomonadota; class Gammaproteobacteria; order Burkholderiales; family Burkholderiaceae_C; genus Ideonella; species Ideonella aquatica. Next base: position 24,180 of record NZ_JAGQDE010000013.1, read on the forward strand.
CGACAATTGGCGAACCCTGTATCTCAACCATACGGATCCGCATGAGCACCCTGGCCCGCCCCGACGCCTTCGACTGGACCCTGGTGCGCAGCTTCCTGCTGGTGCTGGAGGCCGGCAGCCTGACCGCCGCGGCACGCCGCCACGGCCTGCACCAGCCCACGCTGTCGCGCCATGTGGCCGAGCTGGAGGCGCAGCTGGGCGCGCCACTGTTCGAGCGCACCGGCCGCGGCGTGCGCGCCACGCCGGTGGCGCTGGCCATGGCCGACGCGGCACGGCAGATGCGCAGCGCCTCTCAGGCGCTGTCGCAGGCGGTGGCGGCCCGGCGCGAGAGCCTCTCAGGCACGGTGCGACTGGCCACCAGCGAGGTGGCGGCGTTCTACCTGCTGCCCGAGGTGCTGGTGACGCTGCAGCAGGCCGAGCCGGGGATCCAGGTGGAGCTGGTGGTGTCCAACACCGTGAGCAACCTGCTGGCGCGCGAGGCCGACATCGCGGTGCGTATGGTCCGCCCGGCCCAGGCCACGCTGGTGGCGCGTCAACTGGCCGAGCTGCCCATCGTGCCCTGCGCCCACCGCGACTACCTGGCCCGCCACGGCACGCCGCAGCGCCCCGAGGACCTGGCGCGGCATCGCCTGATCGGCTTCGACCAGGACGACACCATCCTGCGCGGCTTTGCCCGCATGGGCCTGCCGCTGGGCCGCGAGGCCTTTGCGCTGCGCTGCGACAACCAGCTGGCCGCCTCCGCGCTGCTCGCGGCCGGTGCCGGCATCGGCTTTGCCGCGCGCTATGCGTTGCCGTTGCTGCCGGGGGTGGTGCCCATCCTGCCGCAAATCGCCATCCCGCCGATGCCCTGCTGGCTGGCGGTGCACCGCGAGCTGCGCGGCAGCGCGCTGGTGCGGCGGGTGTGGGAGCACCTGGCGGAGGCGATTCCGCAGGTGCTGGCCCGGCGCGAGCTCAGGTCACCGGTGCCGGATTGAACAGCACCAGGGCGTTGTGCAGCCGGTGCTGCTCGGCCCAGGTGCGTTGCCCGCTGGCCACCGCCAGCAGCTGCTGGAACAGCGCCCAGCCGGCCTCCTCCACCGTCTGTTCGCCACGCGCGATGCGGCCGGCGTCCACATCCATCAGGTCGTGCCAGCGGCGTGCCAGCTCGCTGCGCGTGGCCACCTTGACCACCGGGCAGGCCGCCAGGCCGTAGGGCGTGCCGCGGCCGGTGGTGAAGACGTGCAGGTTCATGCCGGCGGCCAGCTGCAGCGTGCCGCAGATGAAGTCGCTGGCCGGTGTGGCGGCGAAGACCAGGCCGCGCTGATCACGCGCCAGCTTCTCGCCCGGTGGCAGCACATGGGCGATCGCGGCGCTGCCGCTCTTGACGATCGAGCCCATCGCCTTCTCGACGATGTTCGACAGGCCGCCGGCCTTGTTGCCCGGCGTGGTGTTGGCCGAGCGGTCGACGTGGCCGCGCTCAAGGTAGGCGTCGTACCAGGCCAGCTCGCGCACGATGGCCTCGGCCACCGCGGGCGTGGCGGCGCGCGCGGTGAGCTGCTCCACCGCGTCACGCACCTCGGTGTTCTCGCTGAACATCACCGTGGCGCCGGCGCGCACCAGCAGGTCGGCGCAGGCGCCCACGGCGGGGTTGGCGGTGACGCCCGAGAAGGCGTCGGAGCCGCCGCACTGCACGCCCACCACCAGCGCGCTGGCGGGGACGGTCTCGCGGCGGCGCGCATTCAGGCGCGCCAGCATCGGCCGGGCGCGCACCAGCACGTCGTCGATCATCGACGCGAAGCCCACGTGGGCAGCGTCCTGCAGGCACACCGTCTCGGGGCCGTCCTCGGCGCGGCGGCCATCGACCAGCGGGAAGCTGCCCGGCGGCAGCAGGCGCGCCGGCTGCAGTTTTTCGCAGCCCAGGCTCAGCACCAGCACCTCGCCGCCGAAGTTGGGGTTCTGGCTGATGTGGCGCAGCGTGCGGACGGGGATCTCGGCGCCGGGGGCGTCGATCGCCACGCCGCAGCCGTAGGTGTGCTCCAGGCCCACCACGCCGTCCACGTTCGGGTACAGCGGCAGCAGCTCCTGCTCGATGCGCCGCACCGCGTGCGCCAGCACACCCGCCACACACTGCACGGTGGTGGTGATGGCCAGCAGGTTGCGCGTGCCCACCGAGCCGTCGGCGTTGCGGTAGCCCTGGAAGGTCTGGCCGACCAGCGGCGGCGCCAGGGGCTCGGCCTGGGTGGCCATGGGCAGGTCGCGCAGCTCGCGTGCGGCGGGCATGGCCAGGCGCTGCTCGTGCACCCAGCTGCCGGCCGGCAGGTCCTGCGTCGCCATGCCAATGGTCACGCCGTAGCGCGTGACGGCGGCTCCGGCGGGAATGTCCACCAGCGCCAGCTTGTGCGCCTGCGGCACGGCCTCGCGCAGGACCAGACCGCCGGGCAGCACGGTGCCCGCCGACAGGCCGCCGTCGTTGCCGACGATGGCCACATTGTCCTGCGGCTGCAGGCGGATGAGGACCGGCGTGCTCACGCCGCGCTCACTCGACCTTCAGGCCGCCGGCCTGGACCACCTTCAGCCACTTGTCGCGCTCACGCGCCTCGAAGGCGGCCAGCTCGTCGGGCGCCATGCCCGAGGGCTCCAGGCCCATGGTTTCCAGCCGCTGGCGGATGTCGGGACTCTGCAGCACCTTGGCGATCTCGGTCTGCAGCCGCAGCACCAGCTCGCGCGGCGTGCCGGCCGGGGCGTGCACGGCCTGCCAGCTCTGCACGTCGTAGCCGGGCACGCCGGACTCGGCCAGCGTGGGCACGCTCTCGAAGCCCTTGACCCGCTTGCCGGCGGTCACCGCCAGCACCCGCAGCGTGCCGGCCTTGATGTGGGCGGCGGCGGCCACCAGGGTGTCGATGCCGAAGTCCACCTGGCCGGCGATCACGTCCTGGATCGCCGGACCGCTGCCGCGGTAGGGGATGTGCAGGATGAAGGTGCCGGCCATCTGCTTCAGCAGCTCGCCGCTCATGTGCTGGCTGGTGCCGCTGCCGGCTGAGCTGAAGCTGAGCTTGCCGGGGTTCCTGCGGGCAAAGGCCAGCAGCTCCTGCACCGTCTTGAATGGGCTGCCCGCAGGCACGATCAGGCAGTTGCTGGTGGCGCCGATCATCGTCACCGGGGCAAAGTCCTTGCCGGCGTTGTAGGGGATCTTCGGGTTCAGCGCCGGGTTGATGGCTTGGGTGGAGATGGTGCTGCCCAGGATCGTGTAGCCATCGGCCGGCGACTTGGCCACCGAGTCGGCACCCAGCACGCCACCGGCGCCGGCCTTGTTGTCCACCACCAGCGTCTGGCCCAGCGCGGCGCCCAGCTTGGGGGCGATCAGGCGCGCCAGGATGTCGGTGGTGCCGCCAGCGGCGAAGGGCACGACATAGCGGATCGGCTTGGTGGGCCAGCTCTGCGCCCGGGCGATCAGGGGCAGCAGGGCGGCGGCGGTCAGCAGGGTGCGGCGTTGCATGGGAACTCCGAAAGGGCGGTGGGGTGACGACTCGGCTACAGTGGGTGACCGGCTTGTCATCCGTTGTCGGTTGTCGTACAACTATGATCGTCGGGACCTGCCGTCCCTGTCAATGCCACCCGGCCCCGGGATATCCCCAGCCATGACCCTGCCGCCCGCCACCGAACGCCGCCGACCCCGCTCCCTCGCCCTGGAACTGGTGCAGGACCTGGGCGACCGCATCCGCGATGGCCGCCTGGCGCCTGGCGACAAGCTGCCGACCGAGGCCACGCTGATGACCGAGTTCGGCGTCAGCCGCACCGTGGTGCGCGAGGCGATCTCCAAGCTGCAGGCCGCCGGCCAGGTCGAGACGCGGCATGGCATCGGGACCTTCGTGGTGGGGGTGGGCGAGGCCGGGGGCTTTCGCATCGCCCCGGAGCAGATGGCCACGCTGCGCGACGTGATCGCCGTGCTGGAGCTGCGCATCGGCCTGGAAACCGAGGCCGCCGCGCTGGCCGCGCAGCGCCGCACCGCCGAGGACCTGGCCCAGATGCGCCAGGCCCTGGACGCCGTGGCACAGGCACTGGAGCAGGGCAAGGACGCAGTGAGTGCTGACTTTGCATTTCACCTGTCAATTGCCCGCGCGACCCAGAACCCGCACTTTGCCGAGCTGGTGAGCACGCTGGGCTCGCGCATCATCCCGCGCGCCCGCCTGGAGGGCGCCGAGGCCATGACCGACGAGCGCCGCGCCTACCTGCGCCGCGTCAACGCCGAGCACGAGAACATCCTCGACGCGATCGCCGGCGCCGATGCCGACGCGGCCCGCGCCGCCATGCGCACGCATCTGGCCAACAGCCGCGAGCGTCGGCGCCGCGCCAGCCTGGGCGCCGGCTGAAGGACCCGTCCGGGCCGGCCCGTAGCGCCTGCCTACGTGTTCCCACGGATCCGGAAGGACTTGCAAAGTCCGTGGATAGTTGTACGATGACGGACAACATAGCCGACCTGACTGTCCGCATCCCCGACGCCCATCCGACCGGAGCCCACCCCATGAGTCCCCACGAGCTGAAGCAGGCCATGTCCCACGGCCTGCTGTCCTTCCCGCTGACCGACTTCGACGCCCAGCTCGAGTTCGACCCGGTCGGGTACCGCCGGCGTCTGGAGTGGCTGATGCCCTATGGCGCCACGGTGCTGTTCGCCGCCGGTGGCACGGGCGAGTTCTTCTCGCTGGAGCCGAAGGAATTCGGTGAGGTGATCAGCGTGGCCGTGGACACCTGCCGGGGCCACACCCCGATCATCGCTGGCGCGGGCGGCGCCACCCGCATGGCCATCCAGTACGCCCAGGAGGCCGAGCGCCGCGGCGCCCAGGGCATCCTGCTGATGCCCCACTACCTGACCGAAGCCAGCCAGGACGGCCTGCTGGCCCATGTCGATGCGATCTGCCAGAGCGTGAAGATCGGCGTGGTGCTCTACAACCGCGGCGGTGCCCGCTACGCCCCCGACACCGTGGCCCGGCTGTGCGAGCGCAACCCCAACCTGATCGGCTACAAGGATGGCGTGGGCGACATCGAGCACTTCGTGCAGATGCGCCGCACCCTGGGTGAGCGCGTGACCTACCTGGGCGGCCTGCCCACCGCCGAGTTCTACGCTGCGCCGTACTACGCGATGGGCTGCCACGTGTACTCGTCGGCGGTCTTCAACTTCATCCCGAAGACGGCGATGGACTTCTACAAGGCCCTCGATCAGGGCGACCAGGCCACCTGCAACCGCCTGCTCGACGACTTCTTCATGCCCTACATCGCGCTGCGCAACCGCGGCCAGGGCTATGCGGTGAGCATCGTCAAGGCCGGTGCCGACCTCGTCGGCCATGGCGCCGGCCCGGTGCGCCCGCCGCTGTCGGACTTGAAGGCCGCCGAGCGTGACGAGCTGGCCACGCTGATCGCCCGCCTGGGCCCCCAATAAACCACCACCGGAGACAGACCATGTTCAAGCACTGCTTCGCCGTCGCCGCCCTGGCGGCCACCACCTTGTCGGCCTTCGCCTGGCCCGACAAGCCCGTCACGCTGGTGGTGCCCTTCCCGCCTGGCGGCTCCACCGACACCATCGCCCGCGCCATCGGCCCGAAGCTGCAGGAACGCTTCGGCCAGACCGTGCTGGTCGACAACAAGGCCGGTGCCACCGGCACGATTGGCGCCACCCAGGTCAAGCGCGCGGCGCCAGACGGCCAGACCTTCCTGGTCACCTCGCTGGGCCCGCTGGTGGTGGCGCCGCACCTGCTGAAGAACGTGCCCTACGACGCCGGCAAGGACTTCGACCTGCTCAGCGTGCTGGTGCAGGCGCCCAACGTGCTGGTGGTGCCGGCGGCCTCGCCGTACAAGAGCGTGGCCGATGTGCTGACGGCGCTGAAGGCCAACCCGGACAAGCTGAGCTTTGCGTCCTCGGGCAACGGCTCGTCCGACCATCTGACGGCCGAGCTGTTCTGGCTGCAGACCGGCACCAGCGGCCTGCACATCCCGTACAAGGGCGGCGCGCCGGCCATCTCCGACCTGCTGGGCGGCCAGGTCGACGCCTCGTTCCAGAACGTCAACGCGGTGCTGCAGCACATCAACGCCGGCAAGCTGCGTGCGCTGGCGGTGACCGGCGACAAGCCCTCGCCCGTGCTGCCGGGCGTGCCCACGCTGGCCGAGGCCGGTGTGAAGGGCGTGGACGTCTACTCCTGGCAGGCGATCGTCGCCCCCAAGGGCCTGCCGGCCGAGGTGCGCACCAAGATGACGGAGGGCCTGCAGGCCGCGCTGGCCGACGCCAAGCTGCGCCAGCAGTTCACTGCGGTGGGCCTGGAGATCGTTGGCAGCACGCCGGAGCAGTTCGCCGCCTTCCAGGTCAGGGAGAACGCGCGCTGGAAGACGCTGATCGAGACCCGCAAGATCACCGCCGACTGAGCCCCCGATGACGCACGACGCCCCCCGCATCACCGCGCTGCGCGTGATCCCGGTTGCCGGCCGGGACGGCATGCTGCTGAACCTCTCGGGCGCACACGCGCCCTTTTTCACCCGCAACCTGCTGCTCCTCACCGACAGCGCCGGGCGCACCGGTGTCGGCGAGGTGCCCGGCGGCGAGAAGATCCGCGCCACGCTGGAGGACGCCACCGCGCTGGTGGTGGGCCAACGGGTGGGCGCCCACCTGGGCGTGCTGCAGGCGGTGCAGCAGGCCTTCGCTGACCGCGACAGCGGCGGCCGCGGCCTGCAGACCTTCGACCTGCGCATCACCATCCACGCGCTGGCCGCCATCGAGTCGGCGATGCTCGACCTGCTCGGCCAGCACCTGGGCCTGCCGGTGTGTGACCTGCTGGGCGAAGGCCGCCAGCGCGACCGCGTCGAGATGCTGGGCTATCTGTTCTTCGTCGGTGATCGCACGAAGACCGATCTGCCCTACGCCGGCCCGGCCGACGAGGCAGACGACGCCGACGACTGGTGCCGCCTGCGCCATGAGGCGGCGATGACACCCGACGCCGTGGTGCGCCTGGCCGAGGCAGCGCGCGCGCGCTACGGCTTCAACGACTTCAAGCTCAAGGGCGGCGTGCTGACCGGCGACGCCGAGGTGGACGCCGTCACCGCACTCCACGAACGCTTCCCCGAGGCCCGCGTCACGCTGGACCCCAACGGCGGCTGGCTGCTGAAGGACGCGATCCGCCTGGGCCAGCGCATGCGCGGCGTGGTGGCCTATGCCGAAGACCCCTGCGGCGCCGAGGGCGGCTTCAGTGGCCGCGAGGTGATGGCCGAATTCCGCCGCGCCACCGGCCTGCCCACGGCCACCAACATGGTGGCCACCGACTGGCGCCAGTTCGTCCATGCGCTGAGCCTGCAGAGCGTGGACATCCCGCTGGCCGACCCGCACTTCTGGACCATGGCCGGCAGCGTGCGCGTGGCCCAGACCTGCCGCGACTGGGGCCTGACCTGGGGCAGCCACTCGAACAACCACTTCGATGTGTCGCTGGCCATGTTCACCCATGTGGGCGCTGCCGCCCCGGGCAAGGTCACCGCCATCGACACCCACTGGATCTGGCAGGACGGCCAGCGCCTGACGAAGGACCCGCTGCAGATCATCGGCGGCCATGTCGAGGTGCCGAAGAAGCCGGGCCTGGGCGTCGAGCTCGACATGGTCGAGGTCGACAAGGCCCACCAGCTCTACCTGCAGCACGGCCTGGGCGCCCGCGACGACGCGATCGCGATGCAGTTCCTGATCCCCGGCTGGACCTTTGACAACAAGCGGCCCTGCCTGGTCCGCTGAACACGGACCTCCACCCATGCTGACTTCCTTCGACGCCCGCACTGGCGTACCGCTGGCCGAACTGACCGCCAGTGGCCCCGCCGACATCGACGCCGCCTGCGCGGCCGCCGCCGCCGCCTTCGCCGCCTGGCAGGGCAGCGACGGCGTCACCCGCGGCGCGCTGCTGCGCGCGCTGGCCACGGCACTGGAGGCCGAACGCGAGAGCCTGGTGGCACTGGCCGACCGCGAGACCGCGCTGGGCCCGGTGCGCCTGAACGGCGAGCTCGACCGCACGGCCTTCCAGCTGCGCCGCTTCGCCGACATCGCCGAGCGTGGGGAGCCCTTCAAGGTCGTAGACGATCCGGCGGTGGCCGGTGCGCCGCCCGCGGGCCACCCGGCGATGCAGCGCTGGCGCGTGCCGCTGGGCCCGGTGGCGGTGTTCGCCGCCAGCAACTTCCCGTTCGCCTTCTCGGTGCTGGGCGGCGACACCGCCTCGGCGCTGGCCGCCGGCTGCCCGGTGGTGGTGAAGGCCCATCCGGGGCATCCGCAGCTGTCGCAGCAGACCTTCGCGCTGATCCAGCGCGTGCTGGCCGCGCAGGGCTTGCCGGCGGGTCTGATCGGCGGCGTGCAGGGCGCGGCGGTGGAGGTTGGCGTGCAGCTGATCCGCCACCCGCTGATCGCTGCCGGCGCCTTCACCGGCTCCACCCGCGGCGGTGCGGCGCTGGCGGCCGAGGCGGCGGCGCGTCCGTGGCCCATCCCGTTCTTCGGCGAGCTGGGCTCGATCAACCCGGTGATCGCGTTGCCCACCGAGCTGGCGGCCCAGGGCGCCGCGCTGGCCACCACGCTGGCTGGCTCGATCGCGCTGGGCTGCGGCCAGTTCTGCACCAACCCCGGCGTGGTCGTGCTGATCGACGAGGCCGCGGGCCTGGACGCACGCGCTGTCAACGACGCGTTCGTGGCCCAGCTGGCCGAGGCCCTGAAGGCGCAGCAGCCGCACGCCATGCTGACCGCGGGGATGCGCCGGGCCTTTGACGCCGGTGTCGGCCACTGGGCCGAGGCTGGCGCGCAGTTCCTGCAGCGTGAGGCCGCCGCCGACGACCAGCCGCCGCGGCCGGTGCTGGCCCAGGTCGGCGCGACCGAGTTCATCGCCCGCGCCGCGCTGCGCGACGAGGTCTTCGGGCCGTCCAGCCTGGTGGTGCGCTGCGCCTCGCACGCGCAGGCGCTGCAGGTGCTGCAGGCGGTGGGCGGCTCGCTGACCGTGACCGTCTGGGGCGCCCAGGCCGACAGCGCACCGGTACGCGACCTGGTGCGCGGCGCGATGGCCATCGCCGGCCGCGTGCTGTTCGCCGGCGTGCCCACTGGCGTGGCCGTGACCGCGGCGCAGCAGCACGGCGGCCCCTGGCCCAGCAGCACGCGGCCCGAGAGCACTTCAGTCGGCGACGCCGCCCTGGGCCGCTTCCTGCGGCCGGTGGCCTTGCAGGAGGCCCCGGCCTGGTTGACCGAGCGGGCCGGGCGCCCACTGTGAACCTCACGCAGACCCGCATCGGCCACTCGCCCGAGCTGCGCTGCCACACACGCCGGCCGGGCGAGCGCCGAGCGGGTCCTGGCCAACCCGGCGGCGGTCTTCGAGCGTGGGGCGGTGCTCAGCCGCGCGCTGTCGGCGCTGCGCCGGCCTCAGGCCGACACGTCGAGCAGCGAGCCCAGCACCGGGTCGTGCCGCGGCAGGCTCTTCAGGCTGGCCTGCAGGCGCTCGAGCGCGCGGCGCTCGGACTGCATCTCCTGCTCCAGCTGTCGCCCCATGGCTTCGGCGTTCTGGGCCGCCGGGCTGGGCGTCGGCGGACGGTGCGTGGCGGCGGTCACGGCGGCGCGGGGGTCGCGGCGCGGCCCCAGCGTCTCAAGCCGGGCCTGCGTCACGGCGGTCTGCAACGCCGTCAGCGTACTGGCGGTGGAGGTGTTCATGCCGCGCGCATCGGCCGATCGGGGGCCGCCTTGAGCGGCGGCCACCCTCGGAGTGCAACCATTTGTTTCTAGGGCGGGTCGAGCGCGTCAGAATGCACGCATGTCGCGTTCCGTTCTGCTGAAGCTCGCCGCGGTGAGCGGCCTCCTGACGATCCTGGCCGCGCCGTGGGCGCTGGCCATGCCGCCGCTGGCCTGGGTCTGCAAGCCGCTGACCACCGCGCTGCTGATCGCCTGGGCGGCCGGTCGGGGCCTGAGCGACCCGATGCGCCGCCCGCTGCTGCTGGGCCTGGTGTGCTCGTGGGTGGGTGATGTCGCGCTGCTGTGGCCGCAGCAGGGCTTCCTGCCGGGGCTGGTGAGCTTTCTGCTGGCCCATGTGGCCTATGGCGTGGCGCTGTGGCGCGGCGGTGCGCGGCCCTGGTGGCCGGCGATCGCGCTCTACGCCGTGGTGGCGCTGGCGGTGCTGCAGCGCCTGTGGCCGGGCATTGCACCGGCCTTGCAGGGGCCGGTGGTGGCCTATGTGCTGGCCCTGGCCGCCATGGCGGCGCTGGCGGCCGCGCGCTGGCGGCGGCTGCGCAGTGTCGGCGCGGCCTGGGGTGCGCTGGGCGGGGCGCTGTTCATGCTGTCCGACGCCACGCTGGCGTTTGACCGCTTTGCAGCGCCGGTGCCGCTGGCCTCGCTGTGGATCCTGGCCAGCTACTGGGCCGCCCAGGCCTGCATCGCGGCGGCGTTGCCACCGCCGCGATCGGCCAGCTGAGCGGCCGCGGCAGACCTTACTGGGCGCCGGAAGCGCCCGAGGCCTTCCTGTCAGCCTTGCGGGCGGCCTTGCGATCGGCCTTGCGCTCCTCCTGGCGAGCCGTCTGGCTGCCATCCTGGCGCTTGTCCTGGCGGGCCTCCTGACGGGCTTCCTTGCGGGCGGCCTTCTTGTCGGCATTGGCTGCCGATGCGGCCGGCGCCGCCTGGGCGGCCGGAGCGGGAGCGGCAGGGGCTTGCGCGAACGCGGTGGCCGAGGCGAACAGCAGGGACAGCAGGGGCAGACGGAAGTTCATGGTGGGCCTGTGACAAAAAGGGTTGGATGAGGGCCCCGACAATACAGCCAGAGACTGCTGCCGGGTGATCAGCCAACGCGGCGGTGCTCGCCGCCGTTGACGGCCCGTCCCACGATTGGCAGTAAACCCTTGAACCGGCCCGACCCCCAGGAGCCCCCCGTGGATGCCCCGCTGCCCTCTTTCGACGAGTTTGCACAGGCCCGGCGCGCCCAGGGCTTCGACGAAGTGGCCGAGCGCCACTGGCCACCCGAGGCGGTGGTGCCCACCCACGCCCATCCCTTCGCGGTGGAGGCGCTGATGGTGGCCGGCGAGATGTGGCTGGGCACCGGCGACGGTGTGCCGCGCCACCTGCGGCCTGGGGACCGCTTCACGCTGGCGGTCGGGCAGCCCCACGACGAGCGCTACGGCCCCGACGGCGCCACTTATTGGGCCGCGCGCCGCCACGCCTGATCAGGTCTGGATGACCTCGATGTGGTACAGGCCCCAAGGGCAGCGCTGGAAGCGTTCGGCCAGCGGCAGGTCCTGGATGCCGGGCAGGCGGTCGGCGTCATAGACCGCCCACAGCGGGCCCAGGCCGCCGATCGCCAGACTCTGGCCGTCGATGCGGGTGGCCAGGATCATCTTCCAGGCGCGCACATCGGCCAGGCTCAGCTCCATGCGGTAGCCATCCACCGCGCGCAGCGCCAGCATCACGCCGGGCTGTCCGGGGGTGATGCCCAGCGTGGCCAGCACCATCTCCAGCGGCGGGCCGCTCAGCGTGTGCGCCTTGGCGTCGTACTCCAGCGTGGGCTGGATGGTCTCGGCCGGCAGGTTGGCCAGTGCGGCGGCATCAAAGGTGTAGGCCTGCTCCCAGGCCAGGCCGTGCTTGGCGGCCATCTGGTCAAGCGCCTTGTCCAGCGGGCCGCGGTTGCTCTTCTTGATGGCGCCGCTGATCGTCAGCAGCACCGGGCTGCGCAGCGGCGGCGGGGCGGGCGCACGGGCCGGTGCCGTGGGTCGGCGCGGCGGCGCCTTGCGCGCCGGCGCGGCACGCTTGACCGGTGCCGCCTGGGCGGCCGGCAGCACGGCCGCCACGGCGCCCAGCAGGAAGGCACGCTTGAGCAGGTTCATGGGCAGGGTCCGTGAACAGACAAAGGGGGCTGATCTTAGCGGGCTCCTGCGCGGTGGCTCCAGCCTTTACCATGGCGGGCTTCACCGCACCTGCACCGCACCATGGCCCTCTATGCACTCGATGATCAGCAGCCCGAACTCGCCCCCGGCGCCTGGGTGGCCGACTCGGCCGAGGTGATCGGCCAGGTCCGCCTGGGCGAGGACGCCAGCGTCTGGTTCGGCGCCGTGGTGCGCGGCGACCAGCCCGAGCCGATCACCATCGGCGCACGCAGCAACATCCAGGACGGCAGCGTGCTGCACGCCGATGCCGGCCTGCCGCTGACGATCGGCGAGGACGTCACCGTGGGCCACAAGGTCATCCTGCACGGCTGCACCGTGGGCGACGGCACGCTGATCGGCATGGGCGCGGTGGTGCTCAATGGCGCGGTGATCGGCCAGGGCTGCCTGATCGGTGCCGGCGCGCTGGTCACCGAGCGCCAGCAGATCCCGGATGGCTCGCTGGTGGTGGGCAGCCCGGCGGTGGTCAAGCGCCAGCTCAGCCCCGAGCAGCAGCAGCGCCTGGCCTTCGGTGCCGCCCACTATGTGCACAACGCCCAGCGCTATGCCCGGGGCCTCAAGCGCATCGGCTGAGCCATGCGCGTGACCGAGCTGCGCCAGCGCCTGCAGGCGCTGGGCGCGCAGCCGCTGCACCTGCAGCGCGTGCTGCGCGAGTGGACCCACGCGCTGCCGCCCGACGCCCACAAACGCCGGAACGACGACTTCCTGCCGCTGGCGCTGCGCGACGCACTGCCCGCGCTGCGCACCGAGCTGGCCGGCCTGGCCACGCTGCGCGAGCAGCACCCGGGCGAGGACGGCTCCTCGCGCCTGCTGGTGGGCCTGCACGACGGCCAGGCTGCCGAGGCGGTGCTGCTGCCGCGCGATGGCGTGTGCGTCTCCACCCAGATCGGCTGCGCCGTGGGCTGCGCCTTCTGCATGACCGGCACCGGCGGCCTGGTGCGCCAGCTCGGCAGCGCCGAGATCGTCGCCCAGGTGGTGCTGGCGCGCACGCTGCGGCCGGTGAAGAAGGTGGTCTTCATGGGCATGGGCGAGCCGGCCCACAACCTGGACAACCTGCTCGAGGCGATCGAGCTGCTGGGCACGGTGGGCCAGATCGGCCACAAGAACCTGGTCTTCTCCACCGTGGGGGACGAGCGCGCCTTCGAGGCCCTGGCGCAGATGCGCGTGAAGCCGGCGCTGGCGCTGTCGCTGCACACCACCAAGGCCGACTTGCGCGCGCAGCTGCTGCCGCGCGCGCCGCGCATCGCGCCTGAAGAACTGGTGGAACGCGCCGACGCCTACGGGCGCCTCAGCGGCTACCCGGTGCAGCTGCAGTGGACGCTGCTGCAGGGCGTCAACGACGGCGACGACGAGCTGGAGGGCATCGTGCGCCTGCTCCACGGCCGGCGCATGGTGCTCAACATGATCCCCTACAACGCCGTGCCCGGCCTGCCCTTCGAGCGCCCCAGCTGGGAGGCCGCCGCTGACATCGCCCGCCGGCTGTACCGCCGCGGCGTGCTGACCAAGCTGCGGCACTCGGCGGGTCAGGACGTGGACGGCGGCTGCGGCCAGCTGCGCGCGCGGGCCGAGGATGGCGTCAGCGTGGTGCGCGGGCCGGCGCGGCGGCGTGCCTGAGCGGTGATCAGCGGGCCGCCCACTCCCGCGCCAGCAAGCCGTAGATCGCCGAGTCCGACGGTCGGCCGTCGATGATCCAGCGCTCGCGCAGCCGGCCCTCCAGCCGAAAGCCCAGCGACTCCAGCGCGCGGGCCGAGGCCAGGTTGTCGGGGTCGATGTCGGCCTCCAGGCGGTTCAGGTCCAGCGGGCCGAAGGCGTGGTCAATCACGCTGCTGACCGACTCGCGCTGGTAGCCCTGGCGCCAGTGCGCGGGCGCGATGCCGTAGCCGATCTCGGCGCGGCGGCAGCCGGCGTCCAGGTGGAACAGCGACACGGTGCCGATCAGCGCGCCGCCGTCGCGCAGGACAACGCCCAAGCGCAGGTGCTCGCCGGCCGGCAGCTCGCGCTGGTCGCGCTCGATCATCGCGTGGGCCTGGTCGATCGAGGTCCACGGCGGCGTGCTCCAGAAGCGCATGAAGTCGGCGTCGCCGTAGATTGCGAACAGGGCCGGCGCATCGCCGGGCTGCAGTGGGCGCAGGTGCAGGCGCGGCGTGAGCAGCTGCAGCGTGGAGAAGTCGGGCATCAGCGCGCCGGCGCCTTGTACGGCTCGACCAGCTCGGCCGCCAGTGCATAGCCGCTGACGCCCATGTCGGTGTTGCTGCGCTCGGTGGCCAGCGCGCCGGTGACCCAGACGGTGTCCATCGCGTGCCAGACCGCCGGGGTCTTGAGCCGCACATGGACGATCTGGTTGGCCGGTGGCGGCGGGCTGTGGATGCAGGCGCCGAAGTAGGGCACCAGCAGGAACTCGCCGATCTTGCCGCCGGGCTGGTTGTCCAGCGGCACCACGTAGCCGGGCAGGCGGATGCGGGCGCCCTCCAGGTCGGCGCGGGTGGGGGCGTTGTCCCAGACCGTGCGCATCTCGCGCATCATCGCCAGCTCGTTGGCGCTGCCTTCGCGCACCTTGGCGGGGTCGCGGTTGCGCTGGCCCTTGAACGGGTCCCAGTCCTTGGGCACCAGCTCGGACCAGGCCAGGGTGCGCGGTGCGCTGCCCTGGGCCCAGGCGCGGTGGCCGGCCAGGCCTGCCGCGGTGGCGATCAGAACGGCTCGGCGCCGCGGGTGGACACAGCTCTTGGACATCAGCTTCCTCGGGGAGTCAGGCCATCGGCCAGCGACAGCCGGTAGGCGCGCCAGCCCGGCAGCAGGCCGGCCAGTGTGCCAGCCAGCACCACGCTGCCCAGCAGCAGCCACTCAACGGGCCGGGGCCCGCCGCCGCTGAGCGTGATGCCCCAGCGCGTCTGCACCCAGGGCGCCGCCAGCGCCCGGATGATGGCCCAGGCCAGCGCGCCCAGCAAGGCGCCGCTGGCGCCCAGCACCGTGCCTTCCAGCGCCAGCAGCGTGAACACCCGCGACGGCCCGGCGCCCACCGAGCGCAGCACCGCCAACTCGCGGCGGCGCTGCTCCAGCGCGGTCACCACCACCGCCACCAGGCCGGCCAGGCTGACGGCGCCGACCAGCACGCTCATCAGCACCAGCGCGCGCTCGGCCTGGCCCACGGCGTCCCACAGCTCGTCCAGCGCCACGCCGGGCAGCACCGCCATCAGCGGTTCGGCCTCGAACTCGGCCACCCGGCGCTGCAGGCCGAACACCGCGGCGCGCGACTTCAGGCCCACCAGCACCGCGGTCACGGTCTTGGGGCTCAGGTCATGCTGGTTCACCTGGTCGGCCGGCACCGCCAGGCCCGGCAGCGGCACGCCGGCCGCCCAGTCCAGGTGGATGGCTTCCATGCCGGCCAGGCCGATGTGCACCGAGCGGTCCACCGGCGTGCCGGTGCGCGCCAGGATGCCCACCACGGTGAAGGGCTTGTCGGCGTGGTCGTTGCTGTCCAGCTCGCCGCCGCCGTGTCGCAGCACCAGCGGCTGGCCCAGACCGTAGCCCAGCCGCTCGGCCACCTCGGCGCCGATCACGGCGTCGAACACGCCCTCGAAGCGCCGGCCCTGGGCCAGCACCAGCGGCTGACGCGCGCCCCAGCGGAAGTGGGTGAAGTAGTCGGCCGTGGTGCCCACCACCGGGAAGCCGCGGTGCGCATCGCCCAGCGACAGCGGCACGGTCCAGGCCACCGCCTTGTCCTGCGCCAGCGCCTGCACGCTGGACCAGCGGATGGTGTTGGTGGGCTGGCCCAGGCGGAACACCGCGTAGAGCATCAGCTGCACGCCGCCGGTGCGCGCGCCGACGATCAGGTCGGTGCCGGAGACCGCACTGGCGAAGTTCTCGCGCACATCGTGGCGCAGCCGCTCCACCGCCAGCAGCAACAAGGCCGACAGCGCCACCGACAGCACCACCAGCGACAGCGCAAAGCGGCGGTGCCAGGCGCTGCGCGCAGCCAGCGCGAGCAGGCCTCTCATGACGGCAGCGCGGCGTGCCCCGCGCGGTTGATGGCCGGCAGATCCAGCACGCGCACGAAGTGCTGGGCCAGGCGCTGGTCGTGGCTGACGAACAGCAGCGCGCTGCCGACGCGCTCGCACTGCGCGATCAGCAGGCGCATGAAGGCGTCGCGCCGGCCCTCGTCCAGCGCCGAGGTGGGCTCGTCGGCGATCACCAATTCAGGCTCGCCGATCAGCGCCCGCGCCGCCGCCACCCGCTGCTGCTGACCCACCGACAGCGCGGTGGCCGGGCGCGGCCACAGCGCCGCTTCCAGCCCCAGCGCCTGCAGCAGCGCTTGGGCGGCGGCGCGCTCGCTGGCATGGTGGGCGCGGGCGCGCTGCGCACGGCGGGCCGAGAAGCGGCAGGGCAGCAGCACGTTGTCCAGCACGCTCAGGTAGGGCAGCAGGTTGAACTGCTGGAACAGGTAGCCGACGTGGTCCACGCGCCGCGCATCGCGCGCACCCGGGCGCAGCGCCTGCCAGTCCTGGCCCAGCAGCGCCACGCGGCCGGCGCGCGGCAGCAGCACGCCCGCGGCCAGCGACAGCAGCGTGCTCTTGCCGCAGCCGCTGTCGCCGCGCAGCAGCACGCGCTCGCCCACGGCCAGTGCCAGCGCGGGCAGGTCCAGCGTGTCGGTGGCCTCGCCGGGGTAGGCGAAGCGCACGCCGTCGAAGGACAGCACCGGGCCGCTCACGATCACGGCGCCAGGCGCAGGCGGGGTTGGCTGCGACTCAGCCGGGCCTGGCGCTGGCCGCTGGGCAGGGCGGTCTGCACATCGACGCGTTCCAGGCGGCTGAAAGCCTCGAAAAGGCGCACGTCCACCTCCGCCAACCGCGCCGGCTGGGCGCAGCGGAAGCGGTATTCGGCGTCGACATCGGCATGCGCGCCGGCTGCTGCCCCCGGCCGCTCCAGCACCGGGGCCGACACCGTGGCCGCCTGCAGCGTGCACTGCGCGGCGGCATCGGGGCGCCACAGCGCGGCGCCGTCACGCAGCCGGGCCAGTGCCGCCTGGGCGGCCTGGCGCTCGGCCGGCGTGCGCGGCGCGCGCTCGAAGCCCAGCAGGCTGTCCAGCGGCATCTCCAGCGCGATCGTCAGCTCGGCGCCGTCCAATGCCAGGTCAACGCGGGCGATGCCATGCTGGTGGGCGGGGCCGGCCCAGGCCGAGGCCGTGAGCAGCGCCAGCAGGGGCAGTCGACGAATCAAGGTGACAAGGTTCATCGGGGGGTCCGGCGGATCGCGGGCCGCCAGTGTGCCTCAGGCGCCCGGTGCGCGGCCCAGGCGCGCGGCCGCGGCCCGCAACAGGGCGCGGGCATAGGCGTGGTGCAGGCCCACCAGCAGCCCGGCCAGTCCGAAGCGCCGCCAGCGGCTGGTGCCCGCGCGCGGCAGCAGCGCCGAGCCAAACAGCAAGCGCGTGCCGCCCTGCGGCAGCCGCTCGACCATCCACCAGCTGCGGATGCGCTCGCCTTGCACCGCCATCAGCAACTGATCGCGCACGCGGGCCTCGACGCGCCAGAGGGCGAACTGCTGCGCGCTGCCCATGGCCAGCGCCTGCACGTCAGAAGCGGTGGTCGGGTGGCCGGCCCAGCCCAGCAGGCGGCGCTCCAGCCGGAACAGCCAGCTGTGGGCAAAGCCCAGCAGGTAGTCGGTCAGGTCCAGGCTGTGCGGCAGCGTCAGCGCCCAGCAGTCGACCAGCGCGCCGCGCTCGGCGTAGGCGCGCAGCAGCGCGGCCTCGGGCAGGGGCGCGGCGACAGCCTTCAATGCGCCACCCTCGGCACCCAGCCGGCCGCCAGCAGCGGCACGCTGATCACCGCCAGCGCGGTGGACAGCAGCACGATCCAGGCGATGCGGCCGGCATCGGCCTCGTAGCGCTCGGCCAGCATGGTCACGTTGCTGGCCGAGGGCAGCGTGGCGGCCAGCACCACCACGCCCAGTGTGAACGGGTCCATCGGAAAGCCCAGCGCCGCCACGCCCAGGCTGGCCAGCCACACCGCCAGCGGGTGCAGCGCCAGCTTGATGGCGACGATCCAGCCCTCGTCCACCGCGCCATGCGGCGCCTCGCCGGCACCCGCCGAGCGGGCCAGCACGCCCCCCAAGGTGAACAGCGCCACCGGGCTGGCGGCATCGGCCAGCAGGCCCAGCAAGCGCGCCGCTGGCGCCGGCAGCTGGAACCCGGTGGCCGAGGCCAGCACGCCCAGCACGATCGCCCAGGGCAGCGGGTTGGTCAGCATGCCCTTGAACATCCGCCCCACCGCCTCGCCCGCATGGCCGGCGCCGATGCGCGACAGCGCGATGCACACCGAGGTGGTGATGACCATGTCCACCGCCACCGTGACGATCACCGGCCCCGCCGCCTGGGCCCCCAGCAGCGCCACCAGCACCGGCACGCCCACGAAGCCCGAGTTGGGGAAGGCGGCCACCAGCGCGCCGAAGGACGCATCGTTCCAGCCCACCGCGCCGCGGCGGGTGGTGGCGATCGTCAAGCCCACGATCACCGCCGCCGCCAGCCCCCAGGTCAGCGCCACCGCCGGGTCCAGCAGGCGCTCGATCGGTGTGCTGGCGCCAAAGCGGAACAGCATGCACGGCAGCGCCACCCACAGCACGAAGGTGTTCATGCCCGGGATGGCCGCCATCGGCAGCCAGCCGCGCCGCCAGCCCAGCCAGCCCAGGCCGACCAGCGCGAAAAATGGCGTGGTCACGCCCAGCACCTGCACTACACCGTTCACGCGGATGTCCTCAGGGTCTAGGCCACAGCGCCCACACGCGCAGCGCCTGCTTGGTGCGGCCGGCCTGGGCCTCGGGCTCGTCGCCCCAGCCCCAGAAGAAGTCGGCGCGCACCGCGCCGACGATCGCGCTGCCGGTGTCCTGGGCCATCACCAGGCGCTGCAGTGGCCGGGTGGACAGCGGCTCGGTGCTGTCGATCCACACCGGGGTGCCATACGGAATGCTCTGCGGGTCCACCGCGATCGAGCGGCCGGGCGTCAGCGGCACGCCCTGGGCGCCCTTGGGGCCCAGCGACGGGTCGGGCAACGGCTCCTCGCGGAAGAACACATAGCGCGGGTTCTGCCACAGCAGCTCCTGCACCCGCCTGGGGTTGCGCCGCGCCCAGTCCTTGATGCCGGGCCAGCTGGCCTCGCCGGGCTTGAGCTCGCCCTGGTCCAGCAGCCAACGGCCGACCGACCGGTAGGGCTGGTCGTTGTGGCCGGCAAAGGCCACGCGCACCAGCTTCTCGCTGCCGTCGGGCTCGGTCAGGCGCAGCCGGCCCGAGCCCTGGATCTGCAGCACCAGCGCGTCCAGCGGGTCGTCGACATAGGCGATCTCGCGGCCCTTGAGCGCTACCGCGGCGGCGCCGGGGGTCTCGATCTGCTGGCGGGTGTACCAGGGCTTGCGCTGAGCCAGATCGGCCGGCACCGTGTACAGCGGCACGCGGCGCGTGGCGGTGGGCTTGCGGCTGGCGGCCACCAGCGGCTCGAAGTAGCCGGTCAGCAGGCCCTCGGGGTTGGCATCGGGCGATTCCACGCGGTAGACCACCAGGCGGTCTTCCAGGAAGCGCCGCAGCGCAGCGTCGTCAGGGGCCTTCAGCGCCGCCAACTGGCTGCACAGGGCCACCCAGGGGTCGACCGGCACCGCGCAGCCGGCGCGCAGTGCGGGCAGCCACTCGCTCAGGCGATCGACGCCCCAGCCGGGCAGCTCGCCCCAGGCGGCGGGAATCCAGTGGGCACGCGGGCGCGCCAGGCCGCCCGGTGGCAGCGGCACGGGTTCGGTGCTGAGCTTCAGGTCGGGCCGGCGCTGCTCCACAGGGGCCGGGCCCTCGGGGCGCGTCGCCAGCAAGCCGCAGCCAGCCAGCGCCGCCAGCAGCGCCGAGGCGGCAAGGTAACGGGACGAATGCATTGCCCCAGATGGTAGGTCACCCACGCGGCGGCCAGAAGAAACTGGCCGGCGCGCGCCGCAGCCGCCCGAGGATGGCGTCACGCAGCCGGGCCTGGTCCTTGAGCTTGAGTTGACGCGAGGCCAGCGCCACGCGCAGCGCCAGGAAGAAGCTGACGCCCAGGTTCAGCGCGCCGATCACCGGAATCGCCGCCAGGCAGCGCCAGAACTCGGGTTGCTGCAGCAGCTCGGTGCCCAGCGCGCCCAACGCGGCGGCCAGCTGGCCCATGGCCAGCGTGACGTGGCGCACCTCGATCGGCAGGCCGAAGAAGCTGCCCAGCGCCGGCACCAGGCCCAGCAGCAGGCCCAGCGAGGTGTTGGCGGCCAGGCCCGAGACATTCGCGCGCCACCACAGCGCCCAGCGCTGCGCGCGCTCAGGGCCCAGCAGCGCGCGGCTGCGTGGGTTCCAGGCGATGGCGCTGTCCAGGCGCTGGAAGACGAACCAGTTCTCCACCCAGCCGGCGATCAGGCTGGAGGCAAACAGCAGCACGCCGGTGAAGGCGGCAAAGAGGGCGCTGGGGCCCAGGATGTCCAGCGAATGCAGCACGTAATGCGCGTCGGTCTGGCCCACCAGCGGCGCGCCGGCCCACCACCAGCCCAGGCCCTGCAGCGCCAGCACCACCGGCACCACCAGCGCCAGGTTGCCGACGATGCCGGCCATCTGCGAGCGCAGCAGGTGGGCCACCTCGTCGACGAAGCCCTCCACCGCCTGCTCGTCGCGGCCGATGCCGTCCAGCCGCGCGGCCATGCTGGGCGCGGTCATCGCCGGCTGCTTGGTGGCCACGGTCCAGTGCAGCAGTTGCACGATGACAAAGCTGATCGCGTAGTTCAGCCCGGCGGCCAGGCCCGCCCAGAAGATCGGCAGCGCCAGCGCGCCCAGCGCGAACTTGGCCAGCGTGGTCAAGCCGATCACCGCGCCGCCGCCGGCCGCGTGGCGCAGCATCTCGAGCCAGCCGGCGCGGTCGCGGGTGATGTAGTGCTCGCCGGTCTCGGCGCTGCGCTCGGTGACCTTGCGCGCCAGCAGCGCGTAGTGACGCGCCAACAGCCGGCCCAGGCCGCGGCGCTCGGCGGCGGCCTCGGCCAGGGCCTCGATCAGGCGGCGCCAGGCCGAGGCCGGCTGCGGCGCCAGCAGCAGATCGAGCAGCAGCTCCATGCGCTCGCGACGGCGGCGCAGCTGGTCGATCTGGAACACCAGGTCCACCGAGATGCCGTGTTCGTCCAGGTGCTGGCGCACGCTGTCGGCGGCGGCCACGCAGGCCTGCAGCACGGCGCGCAGGTACTGCGCCTGCTGCAGGCGCTCGGCGGCGTCGGCGCCGTCACGGTGGGCCACGCGCAGGGCCTCCGCGGTGCGCGCCAGTTCATGAAACGGGCGCTGGGCCAGCGCGGCCGGGGGGGGGGGGGGGGCGGCGGGGCCCCCCCCCCCCGGCCAGGCCGGCGGCGCGCATCTGGCCGGCCAGCAGCTGCAGGGCGTCAATCAGCACCGCCTGCGGCGGCTCCTCGGGCGTGTCGGTGCACAGCGCGGCCAGGCCCAGCAGCGTGGCGTCGTCCAGCGCGGCCAGCCAGGTGGCGTCGCCCTCGGCGCACAGCAGCTGGAACAGCTCGCCCAGGTCATGGGTCTGCGGCGTGCCCGGCAGCAGACCCAGGCGCAGCCGCTCGGCCAGTTCGCTGACAAAGCCCTGGCGCGGCGAGAACCCGAAATCGGCCAGCAGGCCGGCCGGGTCCAGCGCGGCCAGCGTCTGGCGCAGCAGCGCGCTGACGCGGCCGTGGGCGTCGGCGTCGTGGTCCAGCGCGCTCAGCAGGTGGCGCAGCCGGCGCACCGGCCAGGGCACGTCGCGCAGCGGATCGGCTTCGTCCACCGCCGGGCCGTCGGCGCGCACCCAGGCCAGCAGACGCACCAGCCACAGGTGGCGCTCGACCGCGGGCGCCGCCGCATCCGCCTGCGCCAGCAGCGCGGCCAGTCCGGTCATCAATGCAGCGCGCTGGCCTGCGCCAGTTCGAAGGGCGCGATCGGGGTGTCGAACCAGTGCGCGTCCTCGGTGATGCAGAAGAAGCTGCCCTGCATGCGCCCGCGCGGCGTGGCCAGCCGGGTCCAGCTGGTGTACTCGAACTGCTCACCCGGCTGCAGCAGTGGCTGGTGGCCCACCACGGCCAGGCCGCGCACCTCCTCGGTGTGGCCGGCGCTGTCGGTGATGATCCAGTGGCGCGCCACCAGCTGCGCCGCGATGTCGCCGGTGTTGCGCACCGTGATGGTGTAGGCAAAGGCCCAGACATGGTCGGCGGACGAGGACTGCTCGGGCAGGTACTGCGTGGCCACCGAGACGCTGAATTGCGGAGTCGACATCGGGTCATCCTAGCGCGGCTCCGTAAAATCAAGGTTTCGGCCCGCGCCAAGCCCCTTCACGCCACACCCGTCATGACCACCTACCGCATCGCTCCCAGCATCCTGTCGGCCGACTTTGCCCGCCTGGGCGAGGAGGTGAAGAACGTCCTGGCAGCCGGGGCGGACTGGATCCACTTCGACGTGATGGACAACCACTACGTGCCCAACCTGACCTTTGGGCCGATGGTCTGCCAGGCGCTGAAGAAGCACGCCGTCAAGCCCGATGGCACGCCCGCCCCGATTGACGTGCACCTGATGGTGCAGCCGGTGGACGCGCTGGCGCTGGAGTTCGCCAAGGCGGGCGCCGACATCATCACCTTCCACCCCGATGCCTCCACCCACGTGGACCGCACGCTGCAGCTGATCAAGGGTGCCGGCTGCCAGTGTGGCCTGGTGTTCAACCCGGCCATGCCGCTGGACGTGCTGGAGTGGACGATCGACAAGCTCGACGTGATCCTGCTGATGAGCGTGAACCCCGGCTTCGGCGGCCAGAGCTTCATCGAGCACACGCTGCGCAAGGCCGAGCAGGTGCGCAAGTTGATCGATGCCAGCGGCCGCGACATCCGCCTGGAGATCGACGGCGGTGTCAAGGGCGACAACATCCACCGCATCGCTGACGCCGGCGCCGACACCTTCGTGGCCGGCAGCGCGATCTTCGGCAAGCCCGACTACAAGGCCGTGATCGACGAGATGCGCGCCGCGCTGGCCTGACGATCTTGGCCGATTTCCCGCTCGACGCCCTGCCGGGCCACTACATCCGGCGCCTGCAGCAGATCGCGGTGGCGGTCTTCCTGGAGGAGACGGCCGAGTTCGGCATCACGCCGGTGCAGTTCGCCGCGCTGCAGGCCGTGCGCCAGCAGCCGGGCCTGGACCAGCGCAGCCTGGCGCGCACGATCGGCTACGACACCTCCACCATCGGCGGCGTGGTCGACCGCCTGGAAAAGCGCGGCCTGCTGCAGCGCCAGGCCTCGCCCAGCGACCGCCGCGTGCGCCAGCTGGTCCTCACGACCGAGGGCGAGCGGGTGCTGATGCTGATCATCGCGCCCATGCAGCGCGCCCAGCACCGCATGCTGGCGCCGCTGCCGCCGGACCAGCGCGACGAGTTCCTGCGCATGCTGGTGGCCCTGGTGCAGGGCAACAACGAGCTGGCCCGGGCGCCGGGCGAGCTGGGCTGATCAGCGCACCGTGCGCGAATAAGCCCGGAACACCTGGTCGCGCACCCAGCCCATCGACTCGTACAGCGCCTGCGCGCCGATGTTGTCGTGGGCGGTGGTCAGGTCGATGCGCTGCTTGTTGTCGTCGCGCGCCGCGTTCACGGCCGACAGCAGCAGCAGCCGGCCGGCGCCCAGGCGCCGCGCCACCGGTTGCACGTAGATGTCGTAGAGCACGTAGATGGGCGCCAGCTCGAGCGAGCACCAGCTGGGGTAGAGCTGGCAAAAGCCGATCACGCCGGCCGCAGCGGTTTCGGCCACGATCACCCGAGATTCGCCCGTCACCAGGCGTTGCTGCAGGAAGGCCTGGGCCGCCACGCGGCCCGGGGGGCAGTGGTAGAACTGGCGATACTGCTCGAACAGCTCGCCCAGCCTCGGAAGGTCGGACAGGGCGGCGTCACGCGTGCTCAGCATGGGGGTTCCCGGGGTTGGCTCGGGCCGACTCGGGCAGCCCGAAGACGCGGTCGAAGGCCCAGGTGAAGGCCACCGCGTAGATGAAGAAGAAGGCGACGATACCCAGGTCAGCCAGCAGCGCGGCCCACAGCGTGGTGTTGAGCCACCAGGCCATCAGCGGCACCAGCATCACGACCAGCCCGCCCTCGAAGCCGATGCCGTGCGCCAGCCGGCGCCGCCACGAGCGGCCTTTGACCGCCTGGCGTGCCTCCCAGCGCTCGAACAGGCTGTTGAACACCCCGTTCCAGACCAAGGCCACGCTGGACAACAACAGCGCCAGCGCCAGTGATGAGGCCATCGGCGCGTCGAACAGCCAGGCCATGGCCGGGCCGACCGCGGTGATCGCGATCGCCTCATAGAGCACGGCCTGCACAACGCGGCGGGCGATGGGGGTCAGGGCCAGGGGCATCGGCCCATCATAGGGGCGCCAAGCTGCCGGCGCGCTGACAAGGGATCAGCGTGCGGGCGCTGAGGCCACCGGCGGCACGTAGACGTTCTCAGGAGCGATGCTGCGCGGGACCAGCCGGCAGTGCAGGGCTTCACCGGCCACGGTCCAGTCCAGACGCGGGCCGCGCAGCTCGACCTTGGCCTTGTGGGCGCCGTCGACGTAGACGGCCTCGCGGCCCTCGCGCACGCGGCGCAGCGACCAGCGCTTGCTGTCCAGCTCCACATGCGCCATGAAGGGCGTGCTGGTGAGCTTGAGCACGCGGCCGTCCTCGCAGCGGTAGTCGGCCGGCGCGGCCTGGACGGCCAGCGGCAGCGTGAGCAGCACGGCGGCCAGCGGGCGCATCAGGCGTCGATGCCGTAGCGGGCGCGGTAGGCCGCCACGCGCTCGAGGTTGGCGGCCAGCGCGGCATCGCCGGTGGTCTGCAGCAAGGCCATCAGGTCGGCCAGCGTGGCGATCGAGACCACCCGCAAACCGAGCTCCTGCTCCACATACTGCACGCCCGAGCGGCGGTTGGCCGGGTCGTCGCTGGCGCGCTCCTGGCGGTCCATGGTGATGGCCACGCCCACCGGGGTGGCGCCGGCGGCGCGAATCATGTCGGCGGCTTCGCGTTTGGAGGCGCCGTCGGTGATCACGTCGTCGATGATCAGCACGCGGCCGCGCACCGGCGCGCCCACCAGCGTGCCGCCTTCGCCGTGGTCCTTGGCTTCCTTGCGGTTGTACGCAAAGGGCACGCTGCGGCCTTCCTTGGCCAGGCCGATGGCCACCGCCGCGGCCAGCGTGATGCCCTTGTAGGCCGGGCCGAACAGCATGTCGAATTCGAGGCCCGAGGCGATCAGCCGGCGTGCATAGAATTCACCCAGCCGCATCAGCTTGGCACCGTCGTCAAAGAGGCCGGTGTTGAAGAAGTAGGGCGACTTCCGGCCGGCCTTGGTGGTGAAATCGCCGAAGCGCAGCACCCCCGCCTCCACCGAGAACATGACGAATGCCTGGGCCAGGGCGTCGGTGGTGGGCGTGGTCGACATGAAGGGACAGACGGTGGGTTTCAGACTGGTTTCGCTCAACCTGAACGGCATCCGTTCGGCGGCTACCAAGGGCTTTCGCGAGTGGGCGCAGGCCCACGCGCCGGATTGTATGGGGGTGCAGGAGGTCAAGGCGCAGGCGCCGGACGTCGAGGGGGTCTTCGACCACCTGGGCGAGCTGCGCGGCCACTTCCACTACGCCCAGAAGAAGGGCTACTCCGGCGTGGGCCTGTACACCCGCCACGAGCCCAGCGACGTGAAGATCGGCTTCGGGGTGCCCGAGTTCGACGACGAAGGCCGCTGGGTGGAGCTGCGCTTCGACAAGCCCGGCCGCCAGCTCAGCCTGATCAGCTGCTATTTTCCCAGCGGCTCCAGCGGCGAGGACCGCCAACAGGCCAAGTTCCGCTTTCTGGATGCGATGGCGCCGCACCTGGCCAAGCTCAAGAAGACGCGCGAGTTCATCCTGGTGGGCGACGTCAACATCGCGCACCAGGAAGCCGACCTGAAGAACTGGAAGTCCAACCAGAAGAACAGCGGCTTCCTGCCCGAGGAGCGTGCCTGGATGACCCAGTTGTTGGGCACCGGCAAGGGCCAGGGCGGCCTGGTCGACGTCTACCGCCGCCTGCACCCGACCACCACCGATGAGTGCTACACGTGGTGGAGCAACCGCGGCCAGGCCTACGCCAAGAACGTGGGCTGGCGCCTGGACTACCACCTGGCCACGCCAGCGCTGGCCGAACACGCGAAGGCGGCGGCGATCTACAAGGACCAGAAGTTCAGCGACCATGCGCCGCTGACGATTGACTACGGGTTCAAGCTCTAGCGCCTGAAGGCGGCTGACTGCCCTTTGCAGTCAGTCGAGGGGGTTGACTGCAAAGGTGGTGGCGCAGCCAAGGCCCGAACGGCCAGGGCCTGTCGTCGCAGACGGTGGCGGTCGGCTGCGCCGACTTCCCTGCGGTGCTCGGCCTGCAGGGCGGCCCACAAACTCGCTCCGCTCGCCTGCGGCTCGCTCTGCTCAAACAGTGTGGGCCAGTCAGAAGGGAATGCCCTGCAGTCCTGCGCTCCTCGGCGCCCCCGACAGCGCCGCCAGGCCCTGGCCGTTCGGTCCTTGTCTGGGGCAGCCGTTGCGGGACTGCTCGCGCGGGCAGTGCGTGAACGTGGGCAGCGGGTGAGGGGGAGTTCGCTTGGCCGAAGTCAAGGAGGAGGCCGCAGGCCGGGGGACATGAGGACAAGCGAACTCCCCCTCGCCCGCCGCGTCACACCACCGCAGTCATCCCAGCGGCCGGTCAGGGCAGCAGTCAGGCCCCCCGAAAACAACAAAGCCCGCCGAAGCGGGCTTTGCCTTGTGCGCCAGACCAGCAGGTCAGGCGGCGCTGAGCCACATCGCCGTGTCGAAGGCGCTGCTCATCATCGGCATGTTCATGCCGAAGTTTGGATTGATGCCGTTCTTGGCTGCCGCCTTCGCGGCAGGCTTGGCTGCTTCCTGGGCCGTCTCAGCAGCCCGCTCCCATGACCCGTTTTCCTGGGAGCGGGCTACTGAAAAGAATAGAAACATCGGAAGGGTATCTTCCGGTCTCCCCAAAAGTCAGCTGCGTCGCGGAACACATCCAGCAACTGCTCGCGCGACTCGCGGTCGAAGCGGCTGTTGTCGGGGATCTGTTCAAGCACGACCACAAAGCCCGGCTGCTGGCCCGACTTGTGGACCAGGTCGGTCATGCAGTCGTACAGGGCGTCGAGGTTCTTGCCGAAGTGCGATGGGAACAGGAACGCGCTCGCGATGCCTTCCAGCACGTCCTGTTTGGACTGTGCCTCGGTGAGGTTGGCATACAGGAAATGCTGGCCCGACTCCTGTGCCGCGCGCATCAGGTCATCGACCCGGTACGCGCGTATCGCCTGCACGATGTTGGGACGGACGGTCTGCAAGAGCATGGTCTCGTTCCTCCGTTGATCAAATGTCTGTCGTTCGTCGTCCGCGGGTTTCAGGGCACGATGCGCCGGAAGCTCGCGTAATGGTCTTGGGTGTAATAACAGGCTTCTGGTTCCCTGGGTCGCTCGCCACCGCAGACGATGCGCCGGGCACCCCGGTCGCGTGAGCCTGGCGTGCGCACGGTGTATTCGCGGTAGTGACCTCGGGGCTGGCGCGGTAGCAGTCGCTCGCGGTTGCCGAACACCGTGCCATCCTTGGCATACGGGAACGGACCGCCGGCGCGGATCAGGCTGTCGGTGCGGCGGGCCTCGTCCGGCAGATCGTTCAGCCGGACCGTGGCCATCGCCGAGTCGGTCGCAGGGCCTGTGTCACGGGCCTGCGCCGCCGTCGCGGCAGCCCCCAGGACACCCACTGCGGCCACACCGACGACCGCCGCTGATGCGATGGTGAGCCCCCACTTGCGTAAGGTTCTGCCCACCAGCAGCGGATCGCACGAGACCACGGGTTTACCCTGAAGACTTAAACAGTCATGCTACCGGATTGGCGGGAAAACCACAAGTGCGCTGCACCATGGCGGCGCAGCGCAAGGCCTTTCAAGTAAGCATTTGCTTACTTGCTTTACGTTGTCAATGGCGGGCGGCGTTGGCGTCCACCACCGTCAGTGCGGTCATGTTCACAATGCGGCGCACCGTGGCGGACGGCGTCAGGATGTGCACCGGCTTGGCCGCCCCCAGCAGCACCGGGCCGATCGCGATGCCGCCGCCGGAGGCGGTTTTCAGCAGGTTGTAGCTGATGTTGGCAGCGTCGATGTTGGGCATCACCAGCAGATTGGCCTCGCCGCTCAGGGTGCTGCGCGGCATCAGCTCGGCGCGGTAGGCGGCGTCCAGCGCGGTGTCGCCGTGCATCTCGCCGTCGATCTCCAGCCACGGCGCTTGTTCGCGCACCAGGGCCAGGGTCTGGCGCATTTTCACCGCCGAGGGCTGGTCGCTGGAGCCGAAATTGCTGTGCGACAGCAGCGCGGCCTTGGGCGCGATGCCGAAGCGGCGCATCTCCTCGGCGGCCAGGATGGTGATCTCGGCCAGCTGCTCGGCGCTGGGGTCGTAGTTGATGTGGGTGTCGACCACGAAGACCTGGCGGCCCGGCAGCACCAGGCCGTTCATGCAGGCGTAGTTGCGCACGCCGGGGCGCTTGCCGATCAGCGCGTCCACGTGGTGGATGTGCATGGCGGTGGTGCCCCAGGTGCCGCAGATCATGCCGTCGACCTCGCCCTTGTGCAGCAGCATGCTGGCGATCAGCGTCAGCCGGCGGCGCATCTCGATCTTGGCGAACTGCTCGGTCACGCCGCGGCGCTCCATCAGGCGGTGGTAGGTCTGCCAGTAGTCGCGGTAGCGGGTGTCCTCGTCGATGTTGACGATCTCGAAGTCGCGGCCCTCGGTGATGCGCAGGCCGAGCTTCTCGATGCGGGCCTTGATGACGCTGGCGCGGCCCACCAGCACCGGGCGCGCCAGGTTCTCGTCGACGATCACCTGCAGCGCGCGCAGCACGCGGCGGTCCTCGCCCTCGGCGAAGGCCACGCGGCGGTTCTTGGCGCGCTTGGCCACCGCGAAGATCGGCTTCATCAGCGTGCCCGAGGCATAGACAAAGGTCTGCAGCTTGTCGCGGTAGGCCTGCAGGTCGGCGATCGGGCGGGTGGCCACGCCGCAGTCGGCGGCGGCCTGGGCCACGGCCGGGGCGATGATCATCATCAACCGCGGATCAAAGGGCTTGGGGATCAGGTACTCGGGGCCGAAGCTGAGCGTGGCGCCCGAGTAGGCGGCCGCCACCGCGTCGTTCTGCTCGGCCTGGGCCAGCGTGGCGATGGCGTGGACCGCGGCAATCTCCATCTCGTCGGTGATGGTCTTGGCACCGCAGTCCAGCGCGCCGCGGAAGATGTACGGGAAGCACAGGACGTTGTTGACCTGGTTCGGGTAATCGGTGCGGCCGGTGGCCATGATGGCGTCATCGCGCACCGCCTTGACCTGCTCGGGCATGATCTCGGGCGTGGGGTTGGCCAGCGCGAAGATCAGCGGCCGCTCGGCCATGCTGGCCACCATCTCGGGCTTGAGCACGCCGCCGGCGGACAGGCCCAGGAAGATGTCGGCACCGGCGATGGCCTGGGCCAGCGTGCGGTGTGGCGTGTCGTTGGCGAACTCGGCCTTGTCCGGGTCCATCAGCTCGGTGCGGCCTTTCCAGACCACGCCGGCCAGGTCGGTGGCGATGATGTTCTCGCGCGGCAGGCCCAGCTTGACCAGCAGGTTCAGGCAGGCCAGCGCCGCCGCACCGGCGCCGCTGGAGACCAGCTTGACCTGCTTGATGTCCTTGCCCACCACCTTCAGGCCGTTGAGCAGTGCCGCGCCCACCACGATGGCCGTGCCGTGCTGGTCGTCGTGGAACACCGGAATGCTCAGACGCTCGCGCAGCTTGCGCTCGACGTAGAAGCAGTCGGGCGCCTTGATGTCCTCGAGGTTGATGCCGCCGAAGGTGGGCTCCAGCGAGGCGATGATGTCGACCAGCTTGTCGAGGTTCTTCTCGGCGATCTCCAGGTCGAAGACGTCGATGCCGGCGAACTTCTTGAACAGGACGCCCTTGCCCTCCATCACCGGCTTGGAGGCCAGCGGGCCGATGTCGCCCAGGCCCAGCACCGCGGTGCCGTTGGTGACCACCGCCACCAGGTTGCCGCGGCTGGTGTAGCGGAAGGCGTTGGCCGGGTCCTCGACGATCTCCTCGCAGGCCGCGGCCACGCCGGGCGAGTAGGCCAGCGCCAGGTCGCGCTGGTTGATCAGCTGCTTGGTGGCGGTGATGGCCACTTTGCCCGGGGTCGGGAACTCGTGGTACTCCAGCGCGGCGCGGCGCAGTTCGGATTGCTTCTCTTCGGCGGTGGTCATGCAGGGGCCTCGGCGCAGCGGATCGGGGGACGGATTGTAGGAGTCGCACCCGGTCGCGCTGCTGCGGTAACTGCGTAGCCCGGGGCAGCGGCAGGGCCGGATACTTCCGCCATGTCGCCCACCGCCAGTCCGACCACCGCGCCAGCGCTGCGCGTGCGCGTCCTGTGGGTGGCGCTGGTGCTGATGCTGCTGGTGGCCCAGTCGCTGTTGGTGTGGCTGACGCTGGACTACGAATCAGGCCGCGCCCAGGACCGCAGCGCCGAGGTGGCCGCACAGTCCGCGGGCGAGCTGCGCCGCCAGGCCCAACAGCTGCTGGAGTCGGTGCAGGTGCTGGTCTGGTCGCCGGGCGCCGAGGCCGCCTGGCGCCACGAGAGCCTGGGCCTGCTGCGCGAGCGCCGCGCCCTGCTGCGCCTGGAGCGCCGCGACGACCAGCTGCGCCTGCTGTCGGCCAGCGACACCCCCTATGGCGCCGCGCCCTTCTCGGCCATGAGCCGGCGCGCGCTGGAGCTGGAGCTGGCGCCAACCTGCGCGCTGGCGGCGCGCACCTCCACCCCCACCTTCTCGCGCAGCTACTTCATGCCGCAGCCGGCGGGCCAGGGCCAGGAGGTGGTGGACCTGTGCTTTGCGGTGGAGGGCGGTGCGCGCTACGTGGTGGCCACCGTGTCGCTGCCTGAACTGCTGGAGAAGGTGGCGGCCGGCACGCGCGGCGAGCACGAGCTCTCGCTGGTCGAGCCCGACGGCACCCGCCTGGCACGCGCCGGCAACCTGCGCGGCCAGGGCGTCTACCAGGCCACGCGCCTGGTCAGCCTGCCGGGCCTGTCGCTGCTGCTGCGTGCCGACGCGGTGGCGGGCCGGCCGGGGCTGATCCCCAACCTGGCGATCGCGCTGGTGCTGGGCCTGTCGCTGAGCCTGTTGGGCGTGGTGGGCCTGCTGGTGCGTGACATCCGCCGCCGCAGCGCCGCCGAACACGCGGTGGCCGAGGCCCTGGCCTTTCGCCGCGCGATGGAGGACTCGCTGGTCACCGGCCTGCGCGCGCGCGACCGCGACGGTCGCATCACCTACGTCAACCCGGCCTTCTGCGCGATGGTGGGCTGGGACGCCGAGTCACTGGTGGGCCAGGACACGCCGCCCTACTGGCCGCCCGAGCGGGTGGACGACTACCGCCGCCGCCAGGCCGAGCGCCTGCAGTTGGGTGCCGACGACAACGCCCAGCGCCAGGGCTTCGAGACGCTGTTCATGCGCCGCAACGGTGAGCGCTTCCCGGTGATGATCTACGAGGCGCCGCTGCGCGACCGCGAAGGCCGCCACACCGGCTGGATGAGCGCAGCGGTGGATGTCAGCGGCGAGCGGCGCATGGAGGAGCTTTCGCGCCAGCAGCAGGAGCGCCTGCAGGCCAGTGCCCGCCTGGCCACGGTGGGCGAAATGGCCTCGCTGCTGAGCCACGAGCTGAACCAGCCGCTGGCGGCGATTGCCAGCTATGCCACCGGCTCGCTGAACCTGATCGACGCGCCCGATGAGGACCCGGCCGCGCTGAAGGACCTGCTGCGCCAGGCGCTCACGCGCATCGCCGAGCAGGCCGAGCGCGCCGGCCGGGTGATCAAGAGCGTGCACGGCTTCGTGCGGCGGCGCGACGGCGCGCGCGAGGCCCTGGCCGCTGATCAACTGGTCGAGGCCGTGCTGCCGCTGGTGCGCCTGCAGGCCCGCAAGAGCGGCACCCGCATCGAGGTGGCGCTGCCCAGGCCGGTGCCGCGCGTCTGGGCCGACCGCACGATGGTGGAGCAGGTGCTGCTCAACCTCACCCGCAACGGCATCCAGGCGATGGACGAGGCCACGCCCGCCGCCGAGCGGGTGCTGCACATCGAGGTGGTGCAGACCCACCCGCGCTGGGTGCGCTTCACCGTGCGCGACGCCGGCCCGGGCATCCCGCCCGAGGTGGCGGCGCGCCTGTTCACGCCCTTCTTCACCACCAAGACCGAAGGCATGGGCCTGGGCCTGTCGCTGTGCCGCACGGTGATCGAGCAGCACGGCGGCGCATTGGACTTTGGGCCGCCACCGGGCGAAAGCGCTGGCCGCGGCACCGAGTTCCGGTTTACCCTGCCGGTGCCCGAATCCCCGCCCCGCAAGCCCGCCGACAACCCGCCATGAACTCCGCCCGCTTCGGCCTGCCGATGGTCTACCTGGTTGACGACGAGGACGTGGTGCGCGACGCCCTGGCCTGGCTGCTGCGCTCGCGCCGCCTGCTGTCCGAGGCGCATGCCAGTGCCGAGGCCTTCGAGACCATGCTGCGCCAGCGCCTGGACGCCGGCGCCTGGCCCAGCGCGCCCAGCTGTCTGCTGCTGGACGTGCGCATGCCCGGCATGAGCGGCCTGGCGCTGTTTGACCGCCTGGTGGAGCTGGGCCTGACGCGGCTGCTGCCGGTGATCTTCCTGACCGGCCATGCTGACGTGCCCACCGCGGTGGCTTCGGTCAAGCGCGGCGCCTTCGACTTCGTCGAGAAGCCCTTTTCCGACAACGCCCTGGTCGACCGCGTGGAACAGGCCCTGGCCCTGAGCCTGCAAGCCCTGACCGAACGCGCCGACGCCCGCGCGCTGGAGCGCGCACTGGCCGAGCTCACCGAGCGCGAGCGCGAGGTGATGCAGCTGGTGGTGGAGGGCAAGCCCAACAAGCTGATCGCCGATGCGCTGGACATCAGCGTGCGCACGGTGGAGGTGCACCGCGCGCGCCTGTTCGAGAAGATGAACGTCAAGTCGGCCGTGGAGCTGGCCAACCTGCTGCGGCCCGGCGGCGGCTGAGGCGCCGCTCAGTTCTCGTCGAAGCGCGTCGGCTCGAACGAGGTGCCGCTGATCACGTGGCCCTGGCTGGAGGCCTCGACCAGCGCGCGCAGCTTGGCGCGCTCTTGCTTGAGGTCTTCCTCGATGTCGGCGATCTCGCCGGCGTGCGAGCGCT
This sequence comes from Ideonella aquatica, assembly GCF_018069755.1. GTDB lineage: Bacteria > Pseudomonadota > Gammaproteobacteria > Burkholderiales > Burkholderiaceae_C > Ideonella > Ideonella aquatica. The sequence continues at coordinate 57,309 of NZ_JAGQDE010000013.1, forward strand.
TGAGCGCCTCCAGCGAACGCAGGTGACGCTGCTCCTGGCGCTCGAGGCGGGTTTCCAGTTCGCGGTTGTCCTCGCGCAGCTTTTCCAGCAAACGGCGCTGCTGGGAGTCGGCCAGGGCCTCGCGGGCGCGTTGGCTCTCGCGCTGCGCGCGTGCCGGGCCGACCAGCAGCATCACCACCGCGCCAATCACGGCGCCGGTGAGCAGCCAGGCTGCGCCGATCAAGGGGTCCATGGGGGGTCTCTCCTGGGGTCAGTGCCGCTGCGCCGAGCCGGGCAGCAGTTCAGTGCTGGCGAAGGTGGTGGTGTCGGCCTCGTCGGTGCCGTCATGCGGGCCCATGCGGCGCCAGCGCTCGACCTCGGCCTCCAGCGCCTTCACATGGTTGGCGTGGGCCTTGTGGATGCCGTCGACCTGCTCCACCAGCAGCGCCATCAGGTGGCGCAATTCGGTGGAATGCTGCTGGCGCAAGGTCTCGACACGCTCGTCGTAGTCGGCGCGCGCCTCGGCCAGTTCTTCATCCTTGGTGCGCAGCAGCTTGGCGTGCTGCGCCGCGCTGGCCTTGAGCTGCGCGGCCAGGTCCAGGTTGCTCTGGCGCAGGTGCTCCAGCAGGCGTTGCTGCGGGGATTCGGCCGGGCTGCCAAAACGGCTGGCGCCGGGCAGCACCGAGGTGGGTAGCTCGCTGGCGGGTTTGCTCAGGCGGCTGTCGCTGGGCGGCCGGCTGGCCGCGCGCTGCGGCCGCCGCTTGGCCTTGGTGCGTCGCAGGTGCCACGCGCCCAGGCCCAGACCCAGCCCCAGGCCGCCGAAGGCGCCGAGCACCTGCCAGGCCCAGCTGGGAATGTCCGCCCACTGCACGCGAGTCCCTCCATCCGCGCCGTACCGCAGGCGCTGTCATGCCCGATTGTGCGGGCAAACCCAGGTAGGCACCAACTGCAGACCTCCGGGCAGTGTAGCCCCTGGCGCAGCCTCATGGCGGCGGCGACAGTCGCAGGTACTCCGTCACAGCAGCACGCCACCGCCTGTCCCGTGCGTGATCTTGCCGGGGCAGGGGGGTTCTCACCGTCGGGCATGACAGGCACACTGCCCGAACAACCAGACCGAAGCGCCGCCGGCTTGCCGGCGGCCCGAACGGCCCACAGGAGACACCCATGGGAGACGTGACGGTCCTGCTTGACGCCGCCCGGCAAGGCGAGACCCTCGCCGTGGGCCGCCTGTTCGAGCTGCTCCACCCCGAGCTCAAGCGCATCGCCCATGCCAAGCTGCGCTACCGGGATGACCGCCTGCTGCTGGACACCGGCGCGCTGGTCAACGAGGCCTATCTGCGCCTGCTGGGCACCGAGCGCCTGCTGGCGCGCGACCGCGGTCATTTCCTGGCCTACGCCGCGCAGGTGATGCGCTCGATCGTGGTGGACACCGTGCGCCAGCAGCAGGCCGCGCGCCGCGGCGGCGGCCCGCAGGGCTTTGTCACGCTGGACACCGGCGCGATCAACCAGGCCGCAGGCCAGCAGGGCGAGGACGAGATCCTGGCCGTGCATGAGGCGCTGCAGGAGTTGGCCGCGATCGACGAGCGCCTGGTCAGGGTGGTCGAGATGCGCTACTTCGTCGGCCTGTCCAACCAGGAGATCGCCGACAGCCTGGGTGTCACCACCCGCACCGTCGAGCGCGACTGGGAAAAGGCGCGCAGTTTTCTCTACAACCATCTCAAAGGCGGCTGACCGCCTTGCACGGGCCGGGCCGCCTGTCGGTTCCGGTCGGCCCGTTGCGTGTACCCGGATGCCCCGCCCGTCGATCAGGATCAACGGGCGTGCCCGGTTGTCTCTCCCGCCCTGCCGCACTGATGCCTGCTCTGGATACCCGCCATGCCGATCGCCCGTGATGAGTGGCCGCGACTGCTGAGCTTGCTTGAGCAGGCGCTGGAGTGCCCGACCGATCAGCGCGAGGCCTGGCTGCAGGCCCAGAATCTGCCAGCGCCGCTACAGGCCTCGCTGCGTGGCCTGCTGGCGCAGCGCCGGGCGATCGAGACCGGCGACTTTCTTGTCGGCCTGCCGGCCATCGCCCCACCGCCCGCAGGCGCCCGCCTGCAGCCCGGCGCGATGGTCGGCCCCTGGCGCCTGCTGCGCGAGATCGGCCAGGGCGGCATGAGCAGCGTCTGGCTGGCCGAGCGCGCCGATCAGCAGCTGCAGCGCCAGGTGGCCCTGAAGCTGCCGCATGCCGGGCCCGGCCAGGACCTGCTGGCCGCCCGGCTGCTGCGCGAGCGCGGCATCCTGGCCGGGCTGGAGCACCGCAACATCGCCCGGCTGTACGACGTCGGCCTGACCGACGCCGGCACGCCCTACCTGGTGATGGAGTACGTGACCGGCGACACCCTGCTGGCCCACGCCGACCGCCAGCGCCTGGACATCCCGCAGCGCATTGCGCTGTTCCAGCAGGTGCTGCGCGCGGTGCAGTACGCGCATGGCCAGCTGGTGCTGCACCGCGACCTCAAGCCCGGCAACATCCTGGTCAACGAAGCGGGCGATGTGAAGCTGCTGGACTTCGGCATCGCCAAAGTGTTGGCCGGCGAGGGCCGCACCCGCGAGGACACCGAGCTGACCCGCGCCGCCGGCCGCGTGCTCACCCCCGCCTACGCCAGCCCCGAGCAACTGCGGGGCGAGCCGCTGGGCACCGCCAGCGATGTCTACGCCTTGGGCGTGGTGCTGCACGAGCTGCTGGCGGGTCAGCGGCCCTTTGCCCACCTGGGCGGCTCGGCGCTGCGGCAGGAAGACGCCGTGCTCAACGAGCTGGCCCGTGCACCCAGCCGCCTGAGCCTGGCGCCCGAAGTGCTGGCGCTGCGCCGCTGCAGCGCCCGGCAGTGGCGCTCCACCCTGGCGGGCGACCTGGACGCCATCGTGCTGCGCGCCTTGGGCACCGAGCAGGCCCGGCGCTATGCCTCGGTCGACCTGCTGGCCACCGATCTGACCCGCTGGCTGGCCCGTGAGCCGGTCAGCGTCACCGCGCCCAGCCGCTGGTACCACGGGCGCCAGTTCGTGCGGCGCCACCCTTGGGGCGTGGGCCTGGGCAGTGTGGCCACCACGCTGCTGCTGCTCAGCAGCACGCTGGCGCTGTGGCAGGGGCAGCGCGCCCTGACCGAAGCGCACCGTGCCAATGCCTCGAAGGACTTCCTGCTGGGCATCTTCGAAGACACCAACCCCCAGGCCACCACCGGCCGCGACCTGTCGGCGCTGGAGCTGCTGGAACGCAGCCGCGACAAGCTGCTGCGCACGGGTGCGCAAGACCCGCTGCTGCCGGTGCCCGAGCTGCTGCGCGGTCTGTCCAACGCCCAGGTCCGGCTGGGTGACCGCACCGGTGCGGTGGCCACGCTGGAGAGCCTGCTGCAGACCCTGCCAACAGACAGCGCCGATCCCCAGCGCCTGAGCACGCTGATCAGCCTGGCCGAGGAAGAGGCGCTGCAGAGCAACCTCACCCGAGCGCGTCACTGGTTGGGCCAGGCACTCGATCAGGCGAAGCGTCATTCGACCACCCGCGCGCAGTGGCGCGAGCTGAGCCGCGTGGCCGGTCTGGTGGCGCTGTACGACCCCACCCGCACGGCCGTGGCCCGTGACGCCCTGCGGGCCTATTTCGCGCTGGCCGACGAGCCGGACCGGGCGCCCGCCATGGACAGGCTCAACGCGCGGCTCAACCTGGCCAAGACCGAGTCGCTGCTGGGCCAGCGCCAAGCCGCGCTGGATCAGCTGCAGCAGGCCGATCAGTTCGCGCAGACGCAGGCGGCGCAGCTGGAACCCGGCGCGCTGTTCCGGCCGCTGGCCGCCTACCGCGCCAGCGTCGACGGCGACTGGGGCCAGTACGCCGCCGTGCAGGCCTGGCTGCCGCCGGTGCTGGAGCGTTGCCGCCAGGCCATGGGGCCGGCCTATGAGGACTGTCTGGATCTGACCGGCCACCTCATCCGCGCCCAGCTCAAGAGCGGCCACGCCGAACAGGCTGCCCAGCAGGCGCTGCAGCTGCAGGCCCAGGCCGACAACAGCCAGTCGCCGCGCCGACAGCTGGAGGCCCGCGTGCTGATGGTGCGGGCCTGGGCGGCGGCCGATCAGCCCAGCCGCCTGGAGCCGCCGCGCCGGCAGTTGGCCCAGCAGGTGACGCAGACCGGGACCCGCGCCTTGCCGGCCCCGCTGCGCCTGCAGGGCCTGAACATCCTGGCCGAGGTGGCGCTGCTGCGGCGCGACCCGGCCACCGCCCTCAACTGGACCCGCCAGGCGCGTGTGCTGCAGCAGCAGGCCGGCTTGTCACCGCACTCGCGCGAGGCGCTCAAGACGGCGCTGTTTGAAGGCATCGCCTGGCAGCGCCAGGGCCAGCACGCCCAGGCCCTGGAGCGCCTGGCACCGCTGTGCGACACGGACCGGCTGGCCCGCAGCCGCCAGACCGCGGTGATCGATCACCTCTACAGCCTGAACTGCGTGCCCTCGCTGCAGGCGCTGGGCCAGCGCGAGCGCGCCCGCGCCCTGCTGGACCAGGCCCTGCCGGTGCTGACACCCGCGCTGGGCGCCGACGCCCCCACGCTGCAGCGCGCCCGCCGCCTGCGGACCGATTCCCCGGCGACGACGCCGACCCCACCGGCCGACTCCGAACCGGCCTTTTTCACCTGACGTCCTCTTGTCCAAGGAGCCCACCCATGGCCACCCGCATCCATCCGCGACTCGCGCCGGCTGAGCCGGCCTCACCACGTCTTGAGCCGAATGCCGAGATGCTGCTGGCGCCGCCGCCCAACCTGAGCAAGCGGCTCACGGCGTCGGTGCACCGCAGCCTGCCGGGTTGGACCCTGCAGGTCATCGTCCAGCGCTGGACCGAGGACCGCGTGCGCGTGCTGATCACCGGGCGGCGCGACGCCGGCATGGTCGCGCCGCCGGCACCGCCCACGGGCAGTGAACAGGCCGAAAAGCTTGAGAGAGGCACGGAGCGCGCGCTCAAGCGCATCCTTGAGCAGGACCAGCCAGGCACCGAATGGGATGTTGCCGCGCGCTACGCCAAGCGCACCGAGAACGAGTTCACCATCAGCGCCTTTGGCGAAGAAGAAGGCAAGAAGAACGACCCGCCCACCTGTATTGATGGCGACGTGATCTTTCCAGGTGAAACCTATCGCGTCAGCGAAACGGACACCATCCAGGTGAACTACAAGCCTCCGAAGCGGCCCCCGGGACCGACGCTTGTCGGTTCGACAGACCATTGTGTGTATTTCCATTACCACGGCGATCTTTCGCCGGTCACATCCTTTCCTGCCGCACCGCTGAGGGACTACCCCTTGCGGCACTCCCCGCCGGCGCCGACTCTGATACACGCCAATGCGGTGGTCCCGCTGACGCCGGGATTGACCTTCGTCTATGTCCTGACCCCCGGGAGCTTGCCCTTGGTCATGCAGATCGGCGATCTGCAGGATTGGTGGGTCTGGTGGTGACTTGTTCCACGAGCGCGGCTCGCCAGCGTGTCTGAGCTCGGCGACCCCGCTCCCCCACGGACCGGCTCGGGCTGCTGAGCCCGGTCGAGCCGGCTTCGGATCACCCGGCCGGCGGGTGCGCGGCGGTCTTGCTTTGGGCCTACGTCGCCTGGTGCCCATTGACGCCCCTAGATTCGCAGCCGACATGCATGTCGCGAATGGCACCCCGGACAACGTGTTCGTGGGCGTGAGTCGATCGGAATCAATCCCTTCCGACGTCCACCGCCCTTCCTCGCACCTCTGCGGATGGCGGGCGACCCTCCACCCACCGTGCCAAGGAATGACCATGTCCCACGAACACTCTGCAGGCGATCCCCACGCCACCCCTGACGCCGCAGCCCGGCGCTTCGTACCCACCACGCCCTACCATCCTCGCTTGACGGGCATGACGGCCTGCGGCAACGGCAGCCTCGACGACAGCCTCGACCCGACGCAATGGCAGGGCGCCGTCGGCCGCCGAAATCAGATCCGTCACGAACCGGGCAACATCTTTGCCGAGTTCGAGGAGGGCCTGTTCCCGGGCGCCCCTGGCGTCCTCGACGGCCATCCCCATCAGGCCCATGTCACCAGCGGCACGGCGGACCCCCTGGTCGGCATCTCCCAGACAGCGCCGGGATCCACGGGTGCTGTCCGGCTGGGCAACAGCCGGAACTGGCCCGACGCCGAATTGTCCTGCGAGGTGTTGTCGAAGACCTTCATCGTGCCGCTCGACCAACCCTTCCTGAGCTTCTGGTACGCCGTGGTTCAGCACGGCGGACCCGACAACCACAACGGCGGCTCGCAAGCCTATTTCCGTGTCCGGGTGACCGATGCCCAGGGGGTCTTGATTCCGGGTGCGTTCAGCTTCGGCAATGGCCTGGGCGCGCTGACCAACTCCGGCTACCCGGATGACACGCTGGTGGCCAACCCCAAGCACCCACTGTTCCAGAGCGCTGAATCCGGTACCAGCGATCCGTATCTGTACAAGGACTGGAGCTGCGCGCAAATTGACCTGAGCACCCACCTGGGCCAGCAGGTGACCGTGGAGTTCATCACCGCAGATTGCGCGCACACCGGACACTTCAGCTACGCCTATATCGACAACATCTGCGGGACTTGCGCCGGCTCGCCTTCGGGCAGCTTCCGCTACGCCTGCGAAGCCAGCGACCACTGCGGCGCGGGCAAGATCTGCTTCGACTACAGCCTGCCGAGCAAGGTGGACAAGCAGGGCCTGTCGGTGACTGGCGAGGTGAGCATCCAGCTGCAGCTGATCCAGAACGGTGTCACGGTGCTCACGCTGTCCAGTGGCTTGCTGATCCGCGGCGAGCGCCATTGCTTCGCCATCGATCCCGCTCAGCTGACCGGCTTGAATCCGGCCCTCGGCGGCTTCGACATCCGGGCCACCGCCAGCTTCTCGATGGGCCAGGTGCCCTTGGGCACGATGGTGACCGGCACGCCGCATGAGGGCGTGACAGCCGGGCGCAACAACGACTACCGACTGCGGTGCCCCAGCTGCGACGAGATCGCCCGCAACCAGGCCGAGCAGCTGCGGCGGCGCTGCGCCACCAAGCGCAAACACCTGGCGCGCGTGTCCTGTCACTGTCCACCTGGCGTTGCCAGCGGCTGCGGGTGCGGCGGCGGGTGCAGTGAGTCGCACGGAGGTGCGGCCGAGTCAGCCGATCTGGCGACTCCGGCGCTGGCCGGCGTGGCCAAGGCGGTGGACTGCGACTGCCAGGGCCATTGCGACTGCAAGGCCGTGACCTGGCCGTCGATCAAGCCCTGTCTCTCGGTGGCATGGGCCGACAGCGACTGTGATGGCCTGGAGGGCAATGATGTCGAGGTGATGTGCATCTCGGTGTGCAACTGCCACTCCAACTTGGGCTTCTCCAATCTGGTGATCCAGCAGATCCAGGTGACCGATGCCCATGGCCGACCGGTGGCGATGCTGCCGGACGGCACACCATCCATCCAGGTCGTTCCGTCGGGGCCGCTGTGCTTTGGAGACATCGGCCCTTGCCGCGGCAAAGACCAACCCAGCTGCGTGACGCGTGAACTGGCGGTGTCCCTGCGCGGCGCTGCGGCCGGCAGCTATCGGCTGACGTTCAGCGGTATCTGCTTCGATGTGGTGCACCACGTGCAGGACGAGCAATGCTTCGTCTTGCCTGTCTGCAAGGACTGAGGCGCTGCATGACCGTGTGACCTCAAGGAGCCGTGAGGGCGCGTCAATGGGCAAGGAAGCCCGTGGCGCGCCCTTCCTGCGGCTCGCCGCTGAAGCGCCCGTGTGGACGGATGTCGGCATCCGTCGCCGCACTGCGTGTACCCAGGGCGGCCACCTTGCCGCGTATCCCTCACTGGAGAACCCCCATGCCTCTCACTCAATGGATTGCTGCCGCGGCCCTGGCGGCCCTGGCCGGCAGTGCCCAGGCCGCTCCCTGGCGTCTGCCCAGCGCCATCACGATCGATGGTTACTGCGATGTCTTCACCAATCTGGTCTATGTCGGCCCTGCCAACGGCAACGGTTGGTACACCGGCCGCTACGACGCATCGGCGTGCGGCATCACTCCGACCATGCCGGCCAGCGGACCACAGGCCAGGAAACTGCTGGCCTTCGACGGCTCGGGTGTCGCACTCTCTGTGGACACCCAGGGCACAACGGGCTCGGACTTCGCCTTTGTGCTGGTGCTCAACAGCGACCAGACCTGGCGCGCGTACGACCTGACGGGACTGGATTTCGACTTCGGCACCTGGACAGATGCCACGCAGGCCGCGCCGACGACCGGCGCCCGACCCATGCTCGGTGCGCGCTTGCCGCGCTGAGACGCGCTCAACTCGCCAACCATCCCCAAGGACACCTCATCATGACCACCTCCCGACTCCTCAGCCTGCTCGCACTGGTCGCAGGCGCCGGTTTGACCCAGGCGGCCACGCACCTGCCCAGCGCCATTGCACTTCCGGGCCGTTGCGAAACCCTCGTCAACCTGCAGCACAGCTTCCCGCCCTCCAGCGGATCCGCCTGGGGCTGGTACAGCGGCAGCCTGGACACCACGGCCTGCCCTGGCGGCGGTGCGATTCACCCGGCCAGTGGCCCCGAAGCCAGGAAGATACTCGGCTACGACGGCATGGGCGCAGCGCTCACGGTCGACCTTCGGCCCACCCAAGCGACCCTGTTGATCTACATCCTCAACACCGACCACACGCTCACCATCAAGGACATGAACGGCCATGTCGTTGGTACCGGCACTTGGTGATAGGGCAGCCAACCCAGGCGGCCTCAGCCGACCCTGCCTGGGTTGCGCGACGGGTCTTTGCGCGGCGGGGCCCCTCCGGGCGGGCAACGGTCCCCTCCTAGAATCCGCCCAATGCCCCGCCCCGCCGTCGCCGCCCCGGCCCCTTCCCCCGCCCCGGCGGCCCTGACGGCCCAGGACCGGCTGCACGCCGCCTGGCGCCTGCTGGCGGTGGCGGTGCTGGGCTTTGCCTCCGGCCTGCCGCTGGCCCTGACCGGCCAGGCGCTGCAGGCCTGGCTGAGCCAGTCGGGGGTGGACATCGCCACCATCGGCTTTCTCAGCCTGGTGGGCCTGCCCTACACCTTCAAGTTCCTGTGGGCGCCGCTGATGGACCGCTTCGATCCGCCCTGGCTGGGTCGGCGCCGCGGCTGGCTGGTGCTGACGCAGCTGCTGCTGGCGCTGGGGCTGTGGGCGATGTCGGTGACGCCGCCGCAGGGCGCGCTGCAGGCGCTGGCGTTGCTGGCGGTGGCGGTGGCCTTTCTGTCGGCCTCGCAGGATGTGGCGGTGGGCGGCTACCAGACCGATCTGCTGGCGGCGCGCGAGCGCGGCATGGGTGCGTCGCTCAATGTGATGGGCTACCGGCTGGCGATGATCGTCTCGGGCGGCATCGCGCTGATCTGGACCGATGCACTGCAGGGCGGCGGCTGGACCTGGCCTGAGGTCTACCGTCTGATGGCCGCCATCCTGGCCGGCGCCGCGGTGTTCAGCGCGGTGGCGCTGCCGCGCCTGAAAACGCCGCCACCGCTGGCCCAGCCTGGCGGGCATGACCTGAAGGGCTTTCTGGCCGTGCTGGGCGCGGCGGCCTTGGGCTATCTGATCACCGACCGCGCGCTGGTGCCTGCCGCTCATGCGTTGCTGGCACCGCTGTGGCAGGGCAGCACGCTGCCCGCCGCGCTGCAGCAGCGCTGGGGCGATCTGCTGGCGCTGCTGGCGGGCATCGCGATGACGCTGCCACTGGCCGTGGCCGCAGCGCGCTGGGCCCGTTTCGAGACCCTGCGCGCCGGCCTGGCCAGCTACTTTGCCCAGTCCGGCGCGGTGGCCTTCCTGGTGTTCATCGTGCTGTACAAGCTGGGCGACGCCTTTGCCGGCGCGCTGATGACGCCCTTCCTGCTCAAGAGCATGGCCTTTGCCGCGGCCGAGGTGGGCCTGGTCAACAAGGTACTGGGCCTGTGGCTGACCATCCTGGGCGCGCTGGCCGGCGGCGCGCTGATGCTGAAGCTGGGCCTGTGGCGCGCGCTGATGGTGTTCGGCGTGCTGCAGGCCGCCAGCAACCTGGGCTTCTGGTGGCTGGCCACGCACGGCCAGGGCGCGCTGGGCGCGGTGCCGGTGCCGGCCTTCGACTGGGGCTTTGTGAAGCTGGCGCAGGACAGCCGCATGGACGGCGGCTTGATCATGGTGGTGGCGCTGGAAAACCTGACTGGCGGCATGGGCACGGCGGCCTTCGTGGCCTTCCTGATGAGCCTGACGAGCCAGCGCTTCTCGGCCACCCAGTTCGCGCTGCTGTCGGCGCTGGCCTCGGTGGGCCGGGTCTGGGTGGGCCCGATGGCCGGCGTGGTGGCCGAATCGATCGGCTGGCCCGACTTCTTCGTGCTGTCCACCTTGCTGGCGCTGCCTGCGTTGGGCATGCTGTGGTGGCTGCGGCCGCAGGTTCAGGCGCTGGAACTGGACCCGAACCCCGCGCTGCTTGATGACTGACGGAGACCCGATGACCGCCCGACCCGCCCCGCTGACCCTGGACGCCGACATCGCCCTGCCGCCGCTGGCCCACCGCGAAGGCTGCAGCTGTGGCCTGCACCGCCGCCGCCGTGTCTTTGGCGGGCTGGCTGGTGTCGCCGCGCTGAGCACCCCGCTGGGCGCGCTGGCCCAGCAGGGCGTGCGCGACGAGGTGGGCAAGACCAGCGGCTTCACCAAGCTGGTCTCGGCCGAGCAGGTGGAACAGGCCGCCACCGAACAGTACGGCCAGATGAAGCGCCAGGCCGCCGCCAAGAACGCACTGCTGCCCGACAACCACCCGCAGGTCATCCGCCTGCGTGCCATCGCCAACCGCATCATCCCCTTCACCAACCCCTGGAACAAGCGGGCCGCCCAGTGGCGCTGGGAGGTCAACCTGATCGGCTCCAAGGACCTCAACGCCTTTTGCATGCCCGGCGGCAAGATCGCCTACTACTTCGGCATCCTGCAGCGCCTGCAACTGAGCGACGACGAAGTGGCCATGATCATGGGCCACGAGGTGGCCCACGCGCTGCGCGAACACGCCCGCGAACGCATGGGCAAGACGGCGGCCACCCGCGTGGGCGCCGGCCTGCTCAGCTCGCTGCTGGGCTTGGGCAACCTGGGCGACGCCGCGCTGAACATCGGCGGCCAGCTGCTGACCCTGAAGTTCAGCCGCCAGGACGAAAGCGAAGCCGACCTGGTCGGCCTGGACCTGGCCGCCCGCGCCGGCTACGACCCCCGCGCCGGCATCAGCCTGTGGCAGAAGATGCTCAAGGCCAGCGAAGGCGCCCCGCCCGAGTTCATGTCCACCCACCCGGCGGGGCCGACGCGGATCAAGGACATCGAGGGGACCTTGCCGAAGGTGATGCCGCTGTACACGGCGGCGCCGAAGCCGGGGCAGCGGTTTGCGCCGCCGGCGGCGGAGGGCGGCGCGGCTGCGAGATAGGGCCTTGCCACCGGGGGCGGGGCGCTGAAGCGACTTACCACCGGGACGGCAGCGCCTTCAGCAAGCACATCGCCTTGTCCCTGGTATCCACGAAGCCGCCGCGTTCCAGGTCCTTCATCACCCGGCTGACCATCTCGCGCGAGCACCCCAGGTGCTGGGACATCTGCTGATGCGTCAGCCGCTCGCCGATCACGCGCACGCCCTGTGCATCCGGCGGACCGGCCAGTTCCTCCAGCAGCACGCGCAGTCGGCCATAGACATCGTTGAGCGCCAGTTGCCGCGCTGAGAGCGTGGCAGCTCGCGCGCGGCGGATCACCTTGGCCAGCAGCTCCAGTGCGAATTCGGGGTGATCGGCGATGTGGGCCAGCAGCGTGCGCTGTGTCACCACCACGCACTCGCTGGCCTCCAGGGTCTCGACACTGGCCGAGCGCGGCCCACCGTCCAGGCTCATCTCGCCCAGGTACTCGCCAGGGCCGTAGGTGCCGTAGGTGATCTCCTTGCCGTTGTCGGCGGCCGAGAAGGCGCGCAGGCGGCCGCTGGCGATCAGGTACAGCGTGTCGCCTTGGTCGCCCTCCTGGATCAGCAGGGTGCCTTTGCGGTAGCGGCGCAACTCTCCGCGCTGTGCCAGCGGGCGCAAAGAGGTAGAAAAGACCAGCAGCTGATCATCTCTTGACATGGGCTGATAGTAGCGCCGTCCTTGCGCCCACCACCTTGCCGATGGGCCAGTCCTTTTCAGCGGTCGTTGCCATCGCCGGGATCGAAGCGTTGCTCAAACCGCGCTGCTCGTCGTACTTTGGCATCGTGCCAACCGCGCGGCCTCGCGGCAGCTCAACGGGCAGGTCCAAGGGTCTTTGTGCTGACCGCTTGGTGCCCAGCCAGAGGCGCCTGACTACATGTGTGAGGCTTGACTCGATGGGCGCTTAGGCAACCCGCCGCGGTACGATCTGGGGCACCTCAGAGCCACCCAGGAAGCCGCGCAGCACACCCATCATGGGCGGCAGTACGGCCACAGCTTGGACCAGCTCCCGGATGCCCGGTGTATCGGTCTTGGCGCGGATGCAGGCGATCTGGGTGCGCACCGTCGCGATCTTCACCTGGTGGCGCTCGGCGATCTCGTTGGGTGTCAGTCCGTCGCACAACGCGCGCAGTACTCGCTCCTCGCCTTCCGACAGACCATGGGCGCGGGCGTACCCGTGAATGCTCAGCTCGCCGCAGACTTCGCGCCGGCCCAGCATCAGCAGGGCACCCACCGATGTATCGCCGCGGCCCACCGCCGACCAGCCTGGCCAGCCCAGCGGGATCACTGACACGTTGATGCGCTGGGCTCCATCGCCGAGCGTCAGCAGGCGCCGCAGGCCACGAGTGACCGCATCGTGCACCGCGTCGTGCAGCGCGGCCACGTCCTTCGAATGCCGAGCGCGCAGTTCGCCGCCGAGCAACTGAAGTGGATGGGTCTGGCCCAACTCGCCGCGTGCCGCATGGTTGACGTGCAACACCTGCCGCGCATCAGCCAGCAGCAGCACGCCGTAGTCGATCTCGTCGAGCACCTGGGCCAACAGGATGGCCAGCGCGAGGCTGGCCGTTCGCCGCTCCGGTCCGGCGTAGGGCAAAGGGCGATGCCAGGCGTTGTCAGGCGCGCGGCGAGGTTCTGTGGGGCTGGGCTGGAACGGGTTCATCGTGGACCTCCTAAGGTCCCGGTCGCGGTGCCGGGAACATGGGTCACAGCGTAGAAATTCACTGATTAATCAGGTAGGCACTCTGACGCAGCCGGCTTGTGATCTATTTACCTCAGCCGGGCACTTCATGCGGCGTCCGCAAAACTGATGAGTCCCTGCAAACTGGGGACTAGGCGAGCTCCGATCGGATGAGCACAATCGATTCGTAACAAAGATGCATGCAGTCTTGGGCCTGGGAGGGGCTTTCGCGCATGGTGTCGGAGCTGCCCAGTCAGCATTTGGTCGTCCTGTTCGCCGATCTGGTCGAATCGGTCCGCCTTTTCCGCGACTTCGAGCGCTCGGTGATCGAACGCTGGCACGGCTTCGTCAGACGGGTCGAGGATGAACTGGCCGCCCAGCACCGGGGTCGGCTGGTGCGCTCCGCTGGCGACGGCCTGCTGCTGGAGTTTGCCTCGGCGCTCGACGCCACAGCGGCGTCCTTCTCGCTGCATCAGGCCCTCGAGGGCTTCAATAAGGGCTGCCCTTCGGCCGAACGATTCCAATTGCGGATCGGGGTCCATGCCGACCAGGTTGTCTCGTTCGCGCACGAGCTGTACGGCGCAGGTGTCAACATCGCGGCGCGCCTGGCATCGCTGGCCCAACCCGGCCAGACGCTGGCCTCTGCCCAGGTCAGGCAGGCCCTGGCCGATGGCGTGCACGCCCATGTCATCGACCTGGGTTTGCGCTACGCCAAGCATGTGGAGGAGCCGCTGAGGGTGTTTCGCCTGGAGCCACCGCAGCCGGGTGGCTTGGTGCAGGTCAGTGCCGATCCGAACCAGGACCTTCGGCCCACCGTGGCCGTGGTCCCCTTCGTGGCCATTCCGTCCGACCCCTCGCACGACGCGATTGGCCACGCACTGGCCGACGACATCATCGCCTCGCTGGCCCGACACCCCTCACTGAGGGTGCTGTCGCGCGTCAGCACGGCTGTCCTGCGCGGTAGCGACACGCCACAGGCGTTTAGAGAGTCCCTGGGCGCTTCGTTCTTGCTCAGCGGACAGTACTACGTACAGGGCTCGCGCGTGCGTCTGTCGTTTGAACTCAGCGAGCTGGACGGCTGCTCGGTGCTGTGGACCGGACGCACGGTGGGCGATGTGCAAGCCTTGTTCGAGGGGACCGACGAGCTGGTACCGCACATCGTCACCCAGGTCTCTCAGCAGATCATCGGTCGCGAGCTGAGCCGCGCGCGCAGCCTGCCTGTCGACGCGCTGTCGTCCTACACGCTGTTCCTTGGTGCCAGCGGTCTGCTGCACAGCCTGGTCAAGTCCGACTTCCAGGTCGCGCGCGAGGTCTTCGAGCACCTTGCAGAGCGCCACCCGCGCCATGCCGCGCCGCTGGCCATGCTGAGCCGATGGCAGGTGTTTGCCCTGGAGCAGGGCTGGGTGAGCGATCGGTCCCTGGCCAGCCAGTTAGCCCGCGAGTACTGCGAGCGTGCACTGGACCGGGATCCCCATCACGGGCCGGCCCATGCAGCCCTGGGACAGGTGTGCTCCAACTTTGAGGGCGACCTGGGGTCAGCCCGCGAGCTGAACCAGCGTGCCATCGAACTGGAGCCTTCCGATGCCCTGGCCTGGGCGCAACTGTCCGCGATGCAGGCCTTCCTGGGCGAGACCGATGAATCCTGCGCGTCGGTGGTGGAGAGTCTTCGGCTGTCGCCGCTCGACCCCAGCCGCTACCTGTTTGAGACATACGCTGCGCTGGCCTTCATCGCGGCAGGCGACTATGCGCGCGCCGTGACCTACGCCGCCAGCTCGGTGCGTCAGCACGCGCTTCATGCTCCAGGCCTGCACCTGCTGGTGGGCGCCCAATGGCTGAACGGCGAGCATGAAGCCGCGCGCCGCACCACCCAACGCTACCTGCAACTGGATCCCAAGGCGACCGCCGGTCCTGGCAGCAGGCGCAGGCTGGGACACGGCCAGTCCTGGCGTGCCCATTTCGAGCAGGCGCTGATCAGCGCAGGCGTTCCTCCCTGAGTACACGGCCTACGGATGAAAGGGCAAGACCATGGCGAGTTACGTGATTCCTCCCGGGGCATGGCTCAGTGGCAGCGCGCTGAATCCGGGGGTTGGCGGGCACTCTGCCGGCATCGGAGGCCACTCCGCAGGCATTGGAGGGCACTCTGCGGGCATCGGCGGCCACTCGGCGGGTGTGAGGGGGCATTCGGCTCAACTCACGATGTTCAGCTCAGGCATCGGCGGACACCACAGGCGACCTGGCGTCAGCGTCAGCGACCATGCGGCTGAGCACCTGGCCGCCGCTGCGGCACGGCTCACCAGTGGTGTACCCTGGCGAGGCCACGACCCTGATTGGGTCTATGCCGGCAATGACGACGCCCTGTTGGCCGAGGCCATCAATCGGTCCAATGCGCGCATCGTCGGGGCGTTGGATCCGCGACAAGAATCGGTTGATCCGGCTCGGATAGCCAGCCCAGTCTGCGACGAAGGCTGCAAGGCCGGCTCGGACACTGCCCTTTGGCGCTGGGGTGCCGAGCCACAGGCCCTGACCGTGCTGTCTGACCTGAGCTGGCGCTTTCGTGTCAAGGGCGCCTGCCTGTACGCGGCCTCGAGCTTTGGAGCACAGGAGGAGTTGAACTTTCAGCCCAGCATCAAGCTGTTTCTGATGAAGCCCGAATGGCAGGACGAGCAGATTGACAAGGTGCTCCGCGCTGCCATTGAGCGTGAGGATCGCCTGCCGGAGATCCTCAGTCAAGCGGACGACTTCATGCCCTTCTTCTACAGCGTGGTCGGCATCCATCCGGAGGTGGCACCCATCACCTGCGCGATGCTGGTCATCGCCCAGCGATGGGCCACGATGCTGGTCATGGCCTTCAAGCACCAGCTGGCTGCACGTCGCCCCCATGTCACCTCGTCACGCATCCTTCCGGTGATCGATACACCGGCGCATGGGTCGCTGCCCAGCGGACACGCCACGGTCTCGGCCATGGTGTCGGCATTGCTTTCCCGGCTGGTCTACGGGGCGCCCACACGCCGCGCGGACAAAGTGATGCAACTCAACCGACTGGCTCGGCGCATTGCGTTCAACCGCGTTGTGGCGGGCGTCCACTTTCCGATCGACAGCCGCGCCGGTCATGCCTTGGGGCTTCAACTGGCCGCCCACTTCGTTGGCCTGGCCACCGACGGGGATGCCCCCACCTTTTTCGAGGAAGGCGGTGACAAGCAGGAACTGAGGGAACTCGGCGCCCCCAACAGGCCGCCTGCATTGAATCGCGGCGTCGCCGCGCCGCAAGAGCCTCGCCACAGCCCACTGCTGGCGACGATGTGGCGCGCCAGCGAGCGCGAACTCACCCGCCTGGGTTTCTGAGGAGGCCACGATGCACTGGACGTCGCCACGCGCCACGCCCGTAGACCGCCAGGCAGGAGATCCCTACTTCGCCTGGGCTCGTGCCACCCAGTGGCGTGGCTTTCGTCGCCTGATCGGGGAGCGCCTGGGCTCCGGTGACAACCAGCCGCCGCCGATTCGCATCTTGGTTCAGGCCGCGGAGCATGAATCGGCGCAGCAGGCCATCGATCACTACGAAAGCGTCGGCGTCTGGAGAGTCGCCGAGGTCTACAAGAACAAGCCACTGCGCCACTTTGTCGCCGAGCTGGCCTGCCCAGAGGCGCATGGTCCCGAGGACTTTGATGCCGTCCTGAATGGCTTGGAGAGTCTGCAGTCTCAGGGGCTTCAATGGGAGCTGGCACTGCCCTTTCGCGATGCCGACACCGCGGCACGCGCCCAGGCGGTGGGCGCCTACGGAGAGACCCGGCAGGCGTCGGCGTTCAGCCCGAAGTCAGCCTTCGTACCCCAAGACCTTTCTGACGAGCGGGTGCGCCTAAGTGGTCTGGTGATGGCCGTCGTCGACTTCGGCTTCCCCTTCCTCAACCTGACCTTTCGCGCTCCTAGACGCGGCGAGGACCAGGACACGCCAGCTAGCCGTGTTCACGCCCTCTGGGACCAAGGAGGCGCTTGCGCCCCGCGACCGTACGTAAACCATCTGCCGAGCGGCTGGCCCTGGTCGGACGCAAGCCCCCGAATGGGATATGGGCGGGAGTTGCGCCAGGCCGCCATTCAGGATGTGCTGACCCAGTACTGCAGCCTTAGCCGGTCAGGGCATTTGCCCGATGAGGCCGAGGCCTACCGCATGATCAATTACCTGATCGACTATGACGATCCCCGTCGCCGCGTCTGGGCGGCAACCCATGGCAGTCATGTGACGTCGGTGGCCGCCGGGCAGACCGACCCCTTGAGGCCCGACTCGACCGAGGTCGATGCTGCCGGACAAGCGCCGTTGGTGCTGGTTCAACTCCCCGCACTGACGGCGGCAGACAGCGGCGGAGGCTCGTTGTCGGCCCAGGTGCTCGATGCCGTCCACTATGTGCTCGACCAGTGCAAGCCCGAGGCAAAGATTGTCCTGACGCTGAGCTATGGCAGCCTGGCCGGTCCCCACGACGGCAGCACGCTGATTGAACAAGCTTTGGATGAACTGATCGAACACTTTGAGCAGGGTGGCGGGACGCTGGCTCTGGTGCTCGGGGCAGGCAACAGCCGGCAGGCGGCCTGTCATGTGCGGCGCACGGTGCGCAAGGACCGAAGCGCGCTGCTGCGAGTCGGCCTGGCTGAAGGCGATTACACCGACACCTACGTGGAAACCTGGTTCCAGTCTCGGGACCACCTGTCCAGCGTCGAAGCTCGGGCACGCACCTGCGACGGCGACTGGAGCCCTTGGGTGGCCCCCGGCGAAGAGGCCGTGTTGACGGAAGGCCGATCCGGCGGCGCGCAGGCCGGACCAACCATCGCCCGATTGAGCTTTCAGGAGCACGTTCCCAATGGCAGCAAGCCCCTGCTGTTGCTGGCGATGGCGCCGACTGCGAGGCCGGCCGATGACGACGGGCCGCTGGCGCGCCCGGGCTCTTGGCAGATCGAGATCAAGTTGGATGCCGATGCCTCCGTCACACTCGACGCATGGGTGGAGCGCGACGATCCGGGTTGGCTGGGCTATGGCGTACAGCCGCGTTTCGAGGAACAGCGTTGGGGCGACGATGAAGAAACGCTGAGCAGTCTGGCCTCTGGCCGCTGCACGATCGTGGCCGGCGGTTTCCGATTGTCCAACCGCCAGCGTGCGGACTACTCGGCCATGGGCGCTCGTCAAGGTGCGCCAGTGGTCTACGCCGCCTGCGAGGAGAGCGACATTCTGCCCACGGTCAGGGGCGCCGCCACTCGCTCAGGCGACAGTCTGCGCATCTGCGGCACCAGCGTTGCCGCTCCGGTGCTGGCGCGATGCATCTACAACTGGATGTCGGCTAATCCGGGGGAGCCCATCACAGCCGCTGACTGGCGTGGAACACTTAAGGTCATCGTCGAGGATGAACAGACGAAGGCTATTGAACACGATCGCCCCGCGAAGCTGCGACTCGGAACGGAGCCTTAACCCGCTTCACGACTCAAGTCCCACGCACATAGGGGTTGTACCGCCGTTCCTCGCCAAACGTGCTTTCCGGCCCATGCCCCGGAATGAACAAAGTCTCATCACCCATCGGCCACAGCCGCTGGGTGATGCTGTCGATCAGCTGCGGGTGGCTGCCGCCGGGGAAATCGGTGCGGCCGATCGAGCCGGCGAACAGCACGTCGCCCACGAAGCAGCGCTGGATCTCGGGGCTGTGGAACACCACATGGCCGGGCGTGTGGCCGGGGCAGTGCCGCACGTTCAGCGTGGACTGGCCCAGCGTGACGGTGTCGCCGTCGTGCAGCCAGCGCGTGGGGGTGAACGGCTCGGCTTTGGGGAAACCGAACATCTGGCTTTGCTGCGGCAGGCCGTCGATCCAGAACTGGTCGCCCTCGTGCGGGCCGATGATCGGCAGGCCCAGTTCGCGGGCCAGCTGGCCGGTGCCGCCGGCGTGGTCGATGTGGGCGTGGGTGAGCCACAGCGCCACCAGCTTCAAATCGCGGCGCGCCACCTCGGCCTTCAGCACGTCCAGGTCGCCGCCAGGGTCGATCAGGCTGGCTTCATTGGTTTGGTCGCACCAGAGCAGGGAGCAGTTCTGGGCGAAACCGGTGACGGGGATGGTGTGATATCTCAGCATTGGCCGAAAATGTCCATGGACGAGTCAGTATCGCTCCTCGCCGTTGGTAGGTGACTGAATCTACTCGGAGGATGCGTCATGGTGAGTGGCCAGTCCCCGATGCTCCTTCGTCGCGTGAAACCTCGTACAGGCCGACGTCCGTACGAGATGCTCGCAGACTCCTCCACGGCAATTCTGTGGTCTGGCTCCAACCAGCACGTGCCGGATGATGGACGACAAACGACGGAAGACATGTGCCGAGCCCACTTGGCTGCGGGTTCGCCCCGATCGCGCGCTACTGAACCGTTCGAGGCCTGCCTGCATGGACCTCAATCACCTATTCGTATGAGGTCAATCGACAGAGTTCGAAGTATCCTGAAGTTGACCCAATCTGCATATAGGAGCAAGAAATGGCCGACACCTACCGCAAGTGCAGTTGCATTGCTGCCACGATCCTAGTGGCCGTCTTGTTGAGCGGATGCGCCTCTGCACCAAGGGGTCTGTCCATTTCGCTAACAGAGTTGGGCACCGAGAGTCGCGTTGACGCCGGATCCATGAGTGGAAGATTGCGACACCGACAGTCATACAACATCGCCGGAACGGGTGCGTTTGACACCATCGGAATGCTCAGCGCCGATCCGGATCCGACGGTACTGCCTGAACTCTGGCGTTCAATCTTCAGCAAGGAACATTTGCCCGATCAGTTGGCGTTGCGCATTACACCTGGGCAGTCAAAGGTGTATGTGCGCGATTTCGATGACGGCAAAAGCGTCACATCCGAGGATGTTGCCAAGTTGCGTGACACGCTGCAAACGCTGCAGGGTCTCGCAGTCGAGTCAGCGATCGCACGCAGCCAAGCGACGCTATTGACCCTACTCAAGTCGACGCGCACGGAGGCGACCAAGACAACGGATGAGGTGGTTCTGCAAGGTCTGGTGCAGCGCGAGCAAGCGCTGGTGCAGCTGCTGGGTTCAAGTGGCGTGTCTGGTTTGGACAGTGACGCATCGGTTGATGTGCAACTCGATGCGGCGAACCAGCGCGCCAACATGGTGGACAAGGCGCAAGGCGAGGCAGAAGCGGCACTCCGTGTCTTGCGCGCAAAGCCGGGGATCATCGTGGCACGCTGGAAGCTGGACTCCTCGAAAAGTAGGAGCATCGGCGCAACAGGGATTGGCTACGACAGCAATGACCTTGACGGCGGAGCGGGCTTCGTCGTGCTCGGTGGTCCACGGGTCCTGACGTTGGTGGCTGGTGACGACCTGTTGGCTCGCGCGTGCAGCGCGCGGGGGGCCATTTGCGCCGACAAGCCCTCAGGGAAGAGTTCGCGTGACGGCATGGACAGCGCCATACCATCCGATCATCTGTACGTGACCAGCTATCAGCTATTGGCACGCCATGCGGCTTGGTCTGATGCGCGTTCGATTCGTCGCTTGCGATCCCTTTCCATTAACCTCAATGCGGTCATCGGAAGCCTCAGCGGACTTACTGGTGTGAACGCCCCTCAGCTGCTGGCCGCGCTCAAGAATCTGCAAGTCACGCTGCAGTCAGCAAGCTCGTTAGCCATCGACGCGGAGAACATGGGAGTCCTCTCGGGCGGGAAGCTTTTTCCTATCGACTTTGACTTCATCGACGACGACAAACTTCACGAATCCGTGGACAGGGTCGCCAAATGCAATGCTGAGTACCTGGTCATATCGTCCATGAGGTCGACGCTGGACGGTCATGTCCTGCGCAGTTCTGCCGAGGCGCCGCGGTGGCCCACATCCAAGAATTCTTCGTCGGATAAGTCTTGCGACGAGACGACACCTCCCGAAGGTTTTCGTAAGAAGAAGGAACCATCTACCCAAACCTCTACTGCCCCCAAGGGAAGGTCTGCATAAATCGCCCCACGCCGTGCTTGGCACCGACCTGAAGCCCTGAGACGGTTGGGCCCATGAAGCAGCACAGCCTGGGCCTGGGACAGACGGCCAAGCGAACGCGGCGCCGGGAGTTCCTGGACGAGATGGAGAAGGTCGTGCCCTGGGCTGATCTGGTGGCCTTGGTGTCGCCGTATCTGCCGGAGGGCAAGCGCGGTCGCCCACCGTTCTCGCCCGAGAGCATGCTGCGCATTCACTTCATGCAGCAGTGGTTCGCGCTGAGCGACCCGGCGATGGAAGAGGCGCTGCACGACATGCCGGTGTTTCGGGAGTTCGCGGGCCTGGAAGGCTGGGACGAGCGGCTGCCCGACGAGAGCACGATCCTGCGCTTCCGGCATGTGCTGGAGAAGCACAAGCTGGCTGCCCAGATCCTGCAGACCGTCAACGACCTGCTGAGCGCCAAGGGCGTGATGCTCAAGAGCGGCACGGTGGTGGACGCCACCTTGATCGCTGCACCCAGCTCGACCAAGAACAAGAGCGGCGAGCGCGACCCGGAGATGAAGCAAAGCCGCAAGGGCCAGCAGTGGTACTTCGGCATGAAGTGCCACATCGGCGTGGACATCGAGTCGGGCTTGGTCCACACCGTCAAGGGCACCAGCGGCGCGGTCAACGACGTGATCGAGGCCAACAGCCTGGTGCGCAGCAGCGACCACGAAGTCTTTGCAGACGCTGGATACCAAGGCGCAGGCAAACGGCCCGACGCCCGCGACGATGTGACCTGGAACATCGCCATGCGCCCTGGCAAGCGCCGCATGCTGGACCTGGCCAAGCTCATCGAGGCGCTCACCGAAGAACTGGAGCGGGTGAAGGCCGGGATCAGGGCGCGAGTTGAACATCCCTTCCGAGTGGTCAAGCGCCAGTTCGGACACATCAAGGTGCGCTACCGCGGACTGGCCAAGAACACGGCGCAACTGCACACGCTGTTTGCACTGGCCAATCTGTGGCTGGTGCGGCGCAAACTGATGGGAGCGCAGGCATGAGTGCGTCCGCAGTTCGCGAAAGCGGCCATGCTGGCGCCTCCTTAGGGGCTGATGACCTGCGAGAGCGGGTGAATCCGGGGCTGGCAGCATCACATTCCGATCAGATCAAGGCATCAGCACGCCGCTCGGTGTGTTGTGCAGACCTTCCCAAGAACTGATGGACAAGTAGATCTCTCCAGATCTGTTCGCGGAGGCGCACCAGGCGAGCGTCAGTTCATGTGGGCGGCCAGAGTCCATGTTAAGCGAGCCAAGAGACATCAGGATGAGGAACGCAATTCCCCGCCCACCCCCAAGCCCTTGAATCGGTGCCCTAACATCCACACACCGTGGCCCGCCTCCCCCTCCTCCCCACCCTCATCCCCCTCCTGCTGGCCACCCTCGCCACCACAGCCCTCGCCGCCGCTTCCCTCCCCCTCACCCCCTGCCGCCTCAGCAACGTCGCCCAGGAAGCCCGCTGTGGCACCCTGCAGCGGCCCCTGGACCCGGCGCAGCCGCAGGGCCGGCAGATCACCCTGCAGGTGGCCCTGATCCCGGCGCTGGCGCGCAATGCGCGGCAGGATCCGGTGGTGTTCGTGGCGGGCGGGCCGGGGCAGAGTGCGGTGGATCTGGCGGCGCATGCGCTGGGGCTGTTTCCGCGGCTGCTGAACCGGCGGCCGCTGCTGCTGGTGGACCAGCGGGGCACCGGGCGCAGTGCGCCGCTGTACTGCGATGACCGTGCGTCGCCCACGCGGCCGCTGGCTGAGCTGGTGGATGCGCGTCGTCTGCCGGGCGAGCTGGCGGCGTGTCGCCAGCGGCTGCAGCAGCTGCCGCATGGCGATCTGCGCCACTACACCACCACGGTCGCCAGCGCGGACCTGGAAGCCGTGCGCCAGGCGCTGGGCTTGGGGCCGCTGAACCTGTTCGGTGGCTCCTATGGCACGCGGGCGGCGCTGGACTACCTGCGCCAGTACCCTGGCAGCGTGCGCCGCCTGCTGCTGGACGGCGTGGCGCCGCCCGACATGGTGCTGATGCACTCGATGCC
Organism: Ideonella aquatica; assembly: GCF_018069755.1. Taxonomy (GTDB): domain Bacteria; phylum Pseudomonadota; class Gammaproteobacteria; order Burkholderiales; family Burkholderiaceae_C; genus Ideonella; species Ideonella aquatica. Next base: position 80,402 of record NZ_JAGQDE010000013.1, read on the forward strand.
CACCGACCAGCGCGCCACGCTGGACGCGCTGCTGGCCAGCGCCGAGGCGCATCGCCCCGGCCTGGCGCAGCGCTGGCAGGCCCTGCTGGCCGCGCCCGCGCGCGACTGGCCGGTGCGCCACCCCTTCAGCGGCCGCGACGAGACCCTGCCGGTGGACAGCGCGCTGCTGGCCGCATTGGTGCGCCCCGCGCTGTACCAGCCCGCGCTGGCCGCCGCGCTGCCCTCGGCGATCGACCGCGCTGCGGCGGGCGATCTGGGCCCGCTGCTGGCGCTGGCCCTGCCGGGTCCCAGCCCCAGCGGCCGGCCGGGGCTGGCGCAGGGCCAGCATTTCTCGGTGGTGTGCAGCGAAGACGCGCCGCTGCTGAGCACCCAGGCCGCGGCCGCCACCCCCGACCCGGCCGGCACCGAGGCCCTGTACCGCCGCATCTGCGCCGACTGGCCGCGCGCCAGCGTGCCGCCCGAGTTCTACCGCGTGCCCGTCAGCCCGGTGCCGGTGCTGCTGATGTCCGGCGGCCAGGACCCGGCCACGCCGCCGCGCCACGCCCAGCGCATGCTGCAGGCGCTGGGCCCGAAAGCGGTGCATGCGCTGGTGCCGCAGGCCGGCCATGGCGTGTCCAGCCTGGGCTGCCTGCGCGAGCTGATGCACCGCTTCATCGACGCCGACGACGACAGCGCCGCGCTGGCCGCCGCCCGCGAGGGCGCCGATTGCGCGAAGGACGTGCCCCGCCCCACGCCCTGGCGCGCCCTGTCGGAGACCGCGCCATGATCGAGGTGCAGGACCTGCGCAAGCATTTCCCTGGCCCCAAGGGATCTCCCGCCGTGCGCGCGGTGGATGGTGTCAGCTGGGCCGCAGGCGATGCCCGCATCACCGGCCTGCTGGGCCCCAACGGTGCCGGCAAGACCACCACGCTGCGCATGCTGGCCGGCCTGCTGCCGCCCGATGCCGGCACGCTGCACATCGACGGCATCGACGTGGCCGCGCAGCCGCTGCAGGCGCGCGCGCGGCTGGGCGTGCTGTCGGATGCGCGCGGGCTGTACCCGCGCCTGACCGCGCGCGAGAACATCGTCTACTACGGCCGCCTGCAAGGCCTGTCCGACCAGGCCGCCCAGGCCCGCGCCAGCGCACTGGCCGATCAGCTGGGCCTGCAGCCGCTGATGGACCGCCGCACCGACGGCTTCAGCCAGGGCGAACGCATGAAGACCGCGCTGGCCCGCGCGCTGGTGCACGACCCCAGCCACATCATCCTGGATGAGCCCACCAACGGCCTGGACGTGGTGGCCACCCGCGCGCTGCGCGAGGTGCTGCGCCGCCTGCGCGACGAGCAGGGCAAGTGCATCGTCTTCTCCAGCCACATCATGCAGGAGGTGGAACGCCTGTGCGACGCGGTGGTGGTGATGTCGCGTGGCCGCACCGTGGCCAGCGGCAGCGTCGATGACCTGCGCACGCTGAGCGGCCACACCGACCTGGAAGACGCTTTCGTGGCGCTGGCTTATGGAGACGCGCCATGACCCGCGCCTGGCTGGTCTTCCTGAAGGAGCTGCGCGACGCCCTGCGCGACCGCCGCACGCTGCGCGCCGTGCTGCTCAGCGCGCTGCTGCCCGGCCCGCTGATGCTGGTGCTGCTGTCGGTGCTGGTGAGCGATGTCGAGCGCCAGGCCGAATCGCGCGAGCTGGTGGTGGTGGGCCTGGCCCACGCGCCCACGCTGGACAACTACCTGCGGCGTCAGACCTGGACCACCCGCGACGCGCCGGCCGACTACGAAGACGCGCTGCGCCGAAAGCGCCTGGGCGACGCGGTGCTGGTGCTGCCGGCCGATTTCGAGCAGCGTCTGGCCAGCGGCGAGCAGCCGCGCCTGCGCCTGATTTTCGACAGCGCCAACCCGCGCGCCAGTGCCAGCCAGCGCCGCGTGCAGGAGCTGCTGGCCGGCTTTGCGCGTGAACGCGGCACGCTGGCGTTGGTGTCGCGCGGCGTGGCGCCCAGCCTGCTGCAGCCGCTGGCGGTGGACGCCGAGGACCTGGCCGACCCGGCCGCACGGGCCTCCAATTTCACCAGCATGCTGCCCTTCCTGGTGATGATGGCGATGGTCTCGGGCGCGCTGGCCGCCGCGCTGGACAGCACCGCGGGCGAGCGCGAACGCGGCTCGCTCGAGCCGCTGCTGATGAACCCCACACCGGGCTGGTCGCTGGTGGCCGGCAAGTGGGCTGCGGTGGCGCTGCTGGGCATGTTCATCGCGGTGCTGGCCTGCGGCAGCCTGATGCCCGGGCAGTGGCTGCTGCGCAATGAGCAGCTGTCGGCGATGTTCCGCTTCGGCCCGCCCGAGGTGGCCGCCTTCCTGGCCCTGCTGCTGCCGCTGGCCGGCCTGCTGGCCGCGGTGCTGATGGTGCTGGGCATCCATGGCCGCAGCGTCAAGGAAGCCCAGGCCGGCGCCAGCCTGGTGGTGCTGGCGGTGTCCTTCCTGCCGCTGGTGCCCATGCTCAGCACCCGCGGCGAGCAGCCCTGGCAGCTGTGGCTGCCGGTGGTGGCGCAAAGCACGCTGATGTCGCGCGTGCTGCGCGGTGAAGCCATGGCCTGGCACGAGGTGGCCGGCCCGGCGCTGGCCTGCGCACTGCTCACCGTGCTGGCGCTGGCGCTGGTGGTGCGGCAGATGGGGCGGGTGGTGGCGCGCTGAGCGCCAGCCGGCTGCCCAGCCTGATCGCCAGGCCCGCCGCCAAGCCTGCACGCAGCTCCAGCGTCTGGTGGGCGCCGCGGCAGACCGCCGCGGCCCAGGGCCGCAGGCCGGGCACCACGCGCAGCACGCCGCCGCTGCGGTCCAGGAAGACGATGTCCAGCGCGTAGGCCATGCCGACCATGTGCACCGCGGCGCAGGGGCTGAGCCACAGGCCGTCGAGCCGGTCGAGCTGGCGCGTGGCCAGCAGCCCGATCGCCCGCGAACGCCAACGGTTGGCCAGGCCGACGCGGCAGCCGCTGTCACGGCCGTCGATCCACAGCGCCTGGGCAGGCTCCATGCGCCTCAGAGACCCGCGTTGAGGAACTTCATGACGATCGGGAAGCCCAGCACGATGAAGGTGCACGGGAAGATGAACAGGATCAGCGGCCCGAGCATTTTCACCGGGGCCTCCATCGCCAGCTTCTCGGCGCGCTGGAAGCGCTCGGTGCGGCGCTGGTCGCTCTGGGCGCGCAGCACGGGACCCAGGCTGGAGCCCATCAGTTCGCCCTGAACCAAGGCGCTCACCAGGCTGGAGATGGGTGCGAAGTCCATGCGTTCGGCCAGGTCGCGCAGCGCATCAACGCGCGGCTTGCCGGCCCGGATGTCGCGCAGCACACGGTTGATCTCGGTCATCAGCGGGCCGGGCTTGCTGCGGTCAACCGCCTTTTGCAGCGCGCCGGTGAGGTTCAGGCCCGCCTCGATGGCCAGCGTGACGATGTCCAGGAAGTAGGGCATGGCCTTGAGCACCGCCAACTGGCGCCGCTGGGTGTGATCCTTCAGCCAGAGGTCCGGGTAGTACCAGCCCAGCAGACCGCCGCCCAGCAGGGCCGCCAACGCACGGCCATCGATCAGCCCTGTCGCCAGCAGCCCGGCCAGCAGCGCGGACAGCAGCTTGCCGCCAATGAACTGCTCCGGGGTCAGCGCGTACTCCTGGCCAGCCCGCCGCAGGCGGGCCAGGAGCGCCTGTCGCCGGTCTGGCGAGAGCAGCATGGCCGCACTGTGACCCAGGATGTTGATCAGCGGCCACAGGACGCGAAAGCCCGGCGGCGGCTTGTCACGGTAGGTGGTGTCGGCGCGGCCGAGCGTGGTGTACAGGCCCCAGGCCGAGATCAGCAGCAAGGCCACCGCAAGACCGCCCAGCAGGGAAACCATCAGGGGATGGCTCATACGTCGATTGACACGATCTTGCGGATGAAGAACGCGCCCAGCACCAGCAGCACCGCAATCGCGGCCATCGCGCCCCAGCCATACAGGGTGGTGAACAGCGGCATCATGGCCGGCGGATCCATCACGTACAGGATGGCGGCCAGGAAGATCGGCAGCAGGCCGACGATGATCCCCTGCAACTTGCCCTGCGAGGTGAGCGCGCGGATCTTGCCTTCCATCACCGCCTTGGCGCGCAGTGCCGAAGACAGCCGCTCAAGGATCTCGGAGAGGTTGCCGCCCACCTCCTTGGCGATCGTCAGCGCCGAGACGAAGAGGTCGATCTCCTCCATCTTCAGCCGCTGACCCATGCCGCGCAACGAGTCTTCCAGCGCCAGACCCAAGCGCTGCTCGCGCAGCAGCAGCGAGAACTCCTGCGACAGCGGGGCGGGACTCTCGCGCACCAACAGGTCCAGCGCGTTTTGCAGGCTGGCACCGGCGCGCAGTGCGCCGGCCATCATCGTCAGCCCATCGGGCAGCTGCTGCACCAGCCGTGAGGCGCGGCGGTGGCGCATCACCACCCAGGCCAGGCGCGGCAGCCCGGCGCCCAGCAGGCCGGCCAGCAGCGCCAGCACCGGCGCGCCGCTGAGCAGCCAGACCAGCAGCGGCAGCAGCATGAACATCAGCAGGTTCAGGCGGAACAGGCGGCGCGGGTCAATGAACAGGAACATGTCCGCCAGCGTCACCCGGGCGTGCTCGGTGAAGCTGGCCCGCCAGTCGATGTAGGCGCCGCGTGCCGCACGCAACAGCAGCAGCACGCTGGCAAAAACCAGCAGGGCGATCACCAGCATCTCGGCGTTCATGGGCGGCGCAGCCGTGCCACTTCTTCTGCCGGCATACCGGCGAAGAAGATGTCCAGGTCGAGCGGCACACCGATGCGCTGCAGTTGCTCGTAGAACTCCGGCACGAAGCCGCGGCCGGTGAAGTGGCCGCGGGTCTTGCCCTGGTGGTCGACGCCAGACTGCTGGAAGGCGAAGACCTCCTGCAGCTGGATGCGACCGCTTTCCACGCCGGTCACTTCAACGATGCTGGTGATCTTGCGGGTGCCACAGGCAAAGCGCGTCTGCTGCACGATGATGTCCAGCGCCGAGGCCACCTGTTCGCGGATGGCCGTCACCGGCAGATCCATGCCGGCCATCAGCACCATCACCTCCAGGCGCGCCAGCATGTCGCGCGGGCTGTTCGCATGGGCGGTGGTGAGCGAGCCGTCGTGACCGGTGTTCATGGCCTGCAGCATGTCCAGGGCCTCGCCGCCGCGGCACTCGCCCACCACCACGCGGTCGGGCCGCATGCGCAGCGAGTTCCTCACCAGGTCGCGGATCGACACCGCCCCCTTGCCCTCGATGTTCGCCGGGCGCGCTTCCATCGACACCAGGTTCGCGTGGTGCAGCTGCAGCTCGGCGGCGTCCTCGATCGTGACGATGCGTTCGCCGTCGGGGATGAAGTTGGACAGGATGTTCAGCAGCGTGGTCTTGCCCGATCCGGTGCCGCCGGAGATCAGCATGTTCTTGCGCTGCTCCACGCACACGCGCAGAAACTCGATCATTGCCGGGCTGGCCGATCCGAACTTCAGCAGGTCGCTGGAGCCCAGCTTGCGCCGGGAGAACTTGCGGATCGTGATCGACGGGCCCTTGAGCGCCAGCGGCGGAATCACCGCGTTGACCCGCGAGCCGTCTTTCAGGCGCGCATCGACCATGGGCGAGCTCTCGTCGATCCGGCGCCCGATCGGCGCGACGATGCGCTCGATCACGCCCTGCACCGCGCGATCGCTGGTGAAGTTGACCGGCCAGCGCTGCAGCCGGCCGGCGCGCTCGACGAAGACCTCGTCGTGGCGGTTGACCATGACCTCGGTGACCGAGGCGTCGGCCAGCAGCGGCTCGAGCGGACCCAGGCCAATGGCCTCGTCGCGCACCTCCTCCAGCAGGCGCACGCGGTCCACCTGTGGCGGCAGATCGGCCGACATCTGTGCGATGAGCTCGCGGATCATCCGCTCGGTCAGCTCGCGCAGTTCGGCGTCGCCCATGCGGTGGGTGTCAACGCGGCGCACATCGAAGGCATCCAGCAGCCGGCCATGCAGTGCGCGGCGGTAGCGGTAAAGGGCATCGTCGGCGTCGGCGTTGGCGTCGGTCGCCGGGGCGGGCTCTGCGATGCCGGCCGACGACACCCCGGCGACCCGCTGCAAGGTGTCAGCGGGCGCGGCCGTCTCGGTGGCGGCCACAGGCGACCGCTGCAGGCGCACCGTCAACAGGTGCCCGCCAACGCGCAGCTGGTCCTGTTCGTCCACCTCGGCCATGCCGTCGATCTTGCGCTCGTTGATCAGCGTCCCGAAGGCTGACGCCAGATCGCGCACAAAGACGCGATCGTTGGAGACGAAGACCTCGGCGTGCCGGCGGCTGACGCGCCAGCCCGGCAACGTGACCTCGCAGTCGAGCTCCTTGCCAATGACGAAGCGAAGCCCCTCCAGCCGCAGCGGACTGGCCTGTCCGGGAACCCCGTCAACCACCAGCACCGGGCTCATCGTGACATGTCGAAGCGGCCTTCGATCGTGTTGGGCGTGACGCGAGGCGATACCTTGTCGGCAGCGACGCCGGCGGCCGCGGAGGCCTTCTCCAGCGCCTCGCGGTTGATCGCCGAATCGGGGGTGATCACCCGCGGCGTGGCAATCACGAACAGCTCGGTCTGCTCGGTGGTGTTCTCACGTGAGCGGAAGAGGCTGTTGACCACCGGGAGGCGCGCCAGGCCGGGGATACCGTCCATGGCGCGTTCGGCACGCTGGCGCAGCAGGCCGGAGATCACCAGCGGCTCGCCCTGGCGCAGCGCCACGCGGGTCTCGGTGCGGTGCGTGGTGAAGGCCACGTAGCCGGCGTTCGAGTTGCGCGCGTCGGGCTCGGAGACTTCGACCATCAGCGCCGAATCGATGTTGCCCTCGCCATCGGCCACAGGCTTGAACTCGATGCGCACGCCGTACTGCTTGTACTCCACAGTGACCGCGCCCAGACCCTGGGTGACAGGGATCGGGATCTCGCCGCCCGCCAGGAAGCTGGCCTCGCCGCCACTGCGGCAGCTCAGGCGCGGCTCGGCCAGGGCCCACGCGTCGCCGTTCTGCTCCAGCAGGTTGATGGCCGAGCTCAGCTGCGTGGCCAGGCCGAAGTAGCTGCGCGCCGGCACCACGCTGCTGACCTGCGGCAGGCCGGTGTTGTCGGCAGGCCGCCACGGCGTGTTGCTGTAGCCCAGGATGTTGGTGGCGACGCTGGGGCCACGCGCGCTGCTGCCCCACTTCACGCCAAGCTGGTCCAGCGCGCGCTTTTTCACCTCGACGACGCGCAGGTCGATCTGGACCATGCGTTCCATCTGCAGCGGATCGGCATCGGCCGGCCGCTCGGCCACCAGATTCAGCGCCTGGGGAAAGCTGGCGGCCAGCTTGTTCATGCGGGTGGCCGTTTCGGCATCGGGGTACCGCCCCTCCATCACGATGCGGTCGCCCACCTGGCGCGCGGTGACGCCGGGCACCGCACGGATCAGTTCCTGCAGATCCTCCAGCACCCGCGAAGCACGCACCGCCTCGACCTTGAGCTGGTAGCTGATCTGCCGGCCCGACTTGAGCCAGACATGCATCGTCGTCTCGCCGGCGGCCTCGGCCAGCAACACGATCTCACGGTCATCCACGACGGTGGCCTTGACCACGGCGCCGTTGCCGATGGCGATGCGGCTGATCGCCGGCAGGCCGATGGTGCCCACTTCGCCCACCACCATGCGCCGGTTCGGGCCCAGCTCGACCTCGGGGGCGGGTGCAGGCGCTGGCGCGCGAGCCCAGGCGCGCTGGGCGGGCAGGACGCGGGTCTCGATCTGTGTGCCACGCGCTGTGGACACGGGCGCCGTGGTCGCGCTGGCCGGCAGGGGGGGGGCGGGCGGGGGCGCCAAGACGGCCGAAGCGGCGGGTACAGCGGAGGGTACAGCGGCGGACACCGCAGCTGCTGCCATGACCGGCCAGGCGAGACAGGCGGTCAGGCAGCAGCAGCAGACCAGGGCGGGGGCGGACGTCAGGGCGCGCAGCAACAACGGCATCTCCCGGGGCGGGTGGGTCGGTGGCATGGCGTCAGTGGCTGTCTGTGGCCCGTGGCCGGGCAAGGGCCTGTGCGGGTGTGCTCGCCGGCCCCATCCAGCCCTTGAGCAGCGGCGCCAGACCGGACACCTTGGCTTCGGTGACGTCGGCCAGACCCCCGCCCTGCCCGCCGACGATGAACTCCACGCTGCGGCGAACCGCCTCGGCCGGGCGCTGACCGATCAGTGACGCGCCGCTCATCACCGGCGTGCGGTTGGGGTCGGTGTCGTCCGGGTTGCGCAGCAGTGCGGTCAGCCGACCGGCGGCGCGGGCGACGATGATGCGGTCAGCCTCCTCGGGGCTGACCTCCAAGGTGATGGTCGAGTAGGACGATTCGGTGCCATCGTCCCGCCGGCTGACCCGCTGGTCGGTGGCCAGCACCGGCACCTTGGACAGCAGCGGCAGCGTCAGCTCCTCGTCGCGCTCGGCCCCCTGCGGCGCCGCGGCCCGGCCGGAGTAGACCAGGTCGATGAAGTCGCCGGGCTTGAGCATGCCGGAGATCGAGTTGACCGAGTCGACCTCGACCGTCATGGCCCGCTGGCCCTTCTTCAGCGTGGCCGAGAACACGTACTGGCCACCGCCCTCGGCATGCATCGGCAGCAGCACTTCGCCACGCTTGATCGGCAGGGTCAGCCGCTGGCGCTCGAAGTCACCGAACTGCTTGGGTAGCACGGCGTTCTGGTGCACGAACTCCTTGGGCACCTCTCGAATGGCCATGACCTCGGCCGAGATGGGCTCGCCGCGGTCCAGGTCGCGCTTGGCGACGACCACGCTGACCATCACGCGCCCCCGACGGCTCTCCTCCTCCAGTTGAGCCAAGCGGCTGTGGATCAAGTCATTGCTCAGGTAGACGGCGCCGACGCCCAGCGCGATGGCCAAGCCCAGCAGCAGCCAGTGGGTGTTGATCTGGGGTCGGGGAAGCCGCATGGTCAGGGCAGCGAGAGGAAGTAGGTGAGGTTGCGGTAGAAGAGCCGGACCATGTCCGCCAGGTGCTGCGCTCCGGTTCGGCCATCGACATCGATCACGAACAAGGCCGCCACCAGTGCCGAGACGACCACCAGGTACTCGACCATGGACTGCCCGGCTTCGCTGCGGGGGCCAGGGCGTCGGTGTTCAATGGTCTTCGTCATGGCTCAGCGTGTCAGGGCGGCGGTGGCGGGCGTGAGCAGGTTGACCGTGGCGACGCCTCGCTGCGCGTGCGGCTGCCAGCTGATCACCACGTCGACGCTTTGCGGGGCGCGCTCGAAACTGGCCAGCCAGCCGCGGCCGGCTTCGGCGTTGGCGGGGCTTTCGCGGTCGAAGGTGGTGCGCCAGCCCTGTCGCTGCCAGTGATCGCGCCAGCGGCGGACCTGCACCTCGAAGGGCGCCTGGCTGACCAGCGTCACGTGCTCACTGCGCACCGGCCCGTCGGTGGAGGCCATGCTCTGCGCGATGCGGTGGTCTGCAAAGCGAGGCAACCAAGGCGGTGCCAAATCGCGCTGAAGTCCCTGGACGTGGCCCCAGCTGATCAGCCCTTCCGAACCCCGACCTTCTGGATGCTCGCGCACCTGAACGGCCACCTGCAGGCCGCCAGCCAGCGTCGACAAGGCCAACCAGCCTCCGGTATCGACCCGACGCGGCGTGCCCACGGGCCGGCGCGCCCATTCACGTTCGTAGAAGCCCAGCACCTCGCGCGGCGTCAGCTCGGACGCGAAGTGCTGCAGGCGGGTTGGCAAGCCATTGACCACGGCGTCGTTGGTGACCCACTCGGCGTGGCTGCGCGGCGGCAGCTTCACCTCGGGCCACTCGACCGGCGCGGCGACGGCGGCGCTCACGATCGTCCAGACCAGCAGGCCCACAAGCGGCTTCATGGCACGCAGGGTCCTGCGGTACCTGCCCCCTCCAGGCGGCTGGCGTAGATCGGGTCGGGCTTGATGCAGCCCAGCACCGGCCCCTCGGGCTCGAACAGCGAGACGGCCCGTTCCAAGAAGCCGCTCAACATGCCGGGCACCAGGGTCAGCGGGACGATGACCGCCGCCGCATCTCGGGTGGCTTGCGAGCCGCTGCTGCCCAGCGCATTGGCGCCCGCGGCGGTGGCGGCGGCCAGTGTCAGGCGATCGGCCTTCAGTGTCTCGGCCAGCGGCAGCCGGTTGACCAGCGAGACTTCCACCCGAGCGACGGTGCCCGGGGGGTAGTGTTTGCCGGCCGACCTGGCCATGGCCTTGGCCTCAGCCAGCGGTCCCTGGCTGCCCATCGCAACCCCGCTGAAGACCACGCGCACGTCCTCGGGCTTCTGCAGCAGCGCCCGGCCGGACAGGTCCAGCCACAGCGAGGTCTGCCCCTTGGCGCCCTGGATCGACGCGACGCTGTCGTCGGAGCGCAGCCTGCCGCCATGCAGGTGGCTGCCGTGCAGGAAGAACCGAGCCCGCATCTGGTCCTGGATCCGGTCCTCCGACAGGCCCGGGTGCATGGCCTTTTGCATGGCAGCATAGCGGCTGGCCTGCGTGGCGGTCTGGTTCAGGTCACCATAGCGGCCCAGGTAGCTGATGCCCAGAAACAGCGGCAGCAGCACCGCCAGGGCCACCAGGAACTCGGCCATCGATTGGCCGTGCTGGCGGGATCGCGGCGCGCTCATCGGCCGGCCCCCAGGGCTTGCTTGTGCGGCTGGCGCAGGAAGGCCTCGACGCTCTCGCGTGAGAAACGGGTGGGTGGAATCGGCGTGCCGTCGCTGAACTCGGCGAGCCTCATCTCCGCAGACATGGGAAAGATGGCGCCGACGTCGCCGCCGCGGTCATTTCTGTTGTCCAGGCGCATGCGCACGACGACCTGCTTGGCGCCGCTGGGAAGGGCCACATGCGAGCGGCGAGCGTAGAGGCAGTGGTCGTTGCCGCTGCGCTTGCCCAGCGGCGTCTTCAGCTCTCGGGAGACGATGTCTTCGGTCCAGATGCATTGAACGCCCAGTCCGGCATCGTCGACGGGCAGGCCGCTGAGGTCGACCTCGCGCTTGGGGGGGCGGCCATGACACACCACCGAGTTCTCGAACACCGCGACTTGAGGAACATCGCTTTCACCGGGCATGTACGGTCCCTTGGTCCCGCTCAGCGCGCGTCGGCATCCGTCAATGATGTCGACGTGGAAGCTGCGCCAGATGATGGGCTGACAGTTGGAGTCGACGACAAAGACCGCGTTGATGGTGTACTTCGCCCACCGTTCGCCGTCGAAGAGTACTTCGCTCTGCTCATGGGGTGCCTGCTGCAACTGGGCCGCTGACAAGAGGGGCACAGGGGCGGCGGGCAGTCCTTTGCGGGTCCAGCATATGTGGGACATCAGTTCCAGATACTCCTGGATCGTTGCCGGGTGCGCGTAGCCTCGCAATACCACCCGCAGGGGCCCACCATCGGCGACGGCCGAGCCAGTGAGCAGCATCCACAGCAGCAGCCCGAGAGCCCAGATGCGGCCTCGGCCACGGACATCGCAGCGCATCGTCACTGCCCTCCAGGTGTGTACAGCGCGGCGTCCGGCGCCAGTCCCATGGCCACGAGAAGGGCCGCCTTTTCGCGCTGGCTGGTGTCTGCCAGCCGGGCTTGCCAGTAGGGACTGAACAAGGATCCGTGCTCCTTGGCGCTGTCCGGGCGCCACAGTGAGCGGGCCGTGAAGTCGTTGGGCAGGCCGCGGCGCGGGCGCTCAAAGAAGACCCGCGCCTTGCCAATCGCGCTCAGTCGGTGGCCAGCCAGGCGCTCGGGCATCTCCGAGGAGCCAGCCACCGAGCCCGTTGTTACACCCATTCGCAGCGCATCACTGGTCACGGTGTTCGACGCAGGGCGGCTCACCACCACCACGAAGTCCAGACCCAGGCGACCGCGCTGGGACAGGGACTTGTCTCTAACGTCGTAGACATGGGGCACGCCGGTCCAGTTCTCGTGCCGGCTCGCGTCCTTGTAGGCCAACATCTGTGCGCTGCGCCGAGGTGACCAGGTATCGCCACCACCACCAACGTAGTCCGCATTTGAGCGACCCCATCCAATCGGCGTGTACAGCTTGCAGGGCCGCGGCGGCTTGCCACATAGCCCCTTGACCCACAGCTCCAAGGTGTCCTGGGACTCCCAACGCTCATAGCTCTTGAGGCGGGAGCCGCCGTCCTTGTCGAGGCCGAACAGCAGGGCATCGAAGTTCAGCCATCCCGCGCCGGGTCGCGATGCTGAGAAGCCATCGCGCGAGGCCAGCAGAACATCGGCGGCATCTCGCCGGTCGTCCCCGGTCGTGGCGTACTGCCGGGTGAAGTTCCGCCATTCCCATTCGTTGGCGGCCAAGGTCAGCGCCAGGACCGCGGGCCGACGATCGAGTTGCACCCCGGCGTCCGAGTGCTGTCCGAACTGGGCGCGGTTGGCATCGGTAATGGCCGCGGCGGCATCTTGCGCCAGCAGGCTGCCCGTGCTCCGGACCATCAGGTGACTGCCTTTGATCAGCTTCTTCTCGACTTCCAGAATGTCGACGATCTTCGTGATCGACTCGCCTAGGAGCGTATGACCCTCGTTCGCACGGTGCGCCAGCTCGTGCAACAAGCGGGCCGCGACAGCCACTTGAGGAACGAACGTACCCAACACGTCCAGTGCGTAGCCGATGTTGTCTGCCGAGTGTGAGAAGTACTGGGTCCAGCTCTCCAGGCTCAGCATCTGCACCAGGAACGCCTCGTTGGCCATCATGGCGCGGTTGTTGTAGGCCATCAGGTTGAGCAGCCGCGCTTCCACCGTGGCGCCGGCCAGCGCGGCGGCATCAGCCGCATTCACCGTCCGCTGCTTCGCCACGGTGAGTTGCGAGACGTTGAACACGCCGTACATCACGGCAGCTGCGGCCGACAGAGTGCCCAACAGCCAGATCATCGCTTGCCCGCGCTGCAGACCGCCTTTTCGCGGAGGGTGCAGACGTACGAAGCCGCTCCGAAGTGGTCCATTGCGCATGGTTCTGCCCTGTTGTGCCGGGCGCGGGCCATCAACGGCTCCGGGCGACGATCCACGCAGATTGCTCGTTCCCGCTGTCATGTCACACCATCACGGCGACTTCACCAGTTCGACGCGGCGGTTCTGCGCCCGTCCAGCGTCGGCGCGGTTGTCGGCGATCGGCTGTTCCTGTCCCCAGCCCTTGGCCGTCAGGCGGCCCGCCGCGATGCCCTGGGCCAGCAAGGCACTGCGCACCGCGTCCGCGCGCGCTTGGGACAGTCGCTTGTTCTCGGCGGCCTGGCCCACGTTGTCGGTATGGCCCTCGATCGACAGGCGCAACGACGGCGTCTGCTTGAGCCACTGCACGATGGTTTGCAGGGTCTGAGCAGCGTCTGGTGGCACCTCTGCGCTTCCAGTGGCGAAATTCAAACGAATCGTGGCAAACCCCTGGTCAGCCATCTCCTGGGCGAGCTTCCCAACCGTGACCTGCTGGACCATCGGGCTGGGTTCGATGAATGTCAGTGAATACCGCCGCGAGCCGTTGATTCGCAGCAGCACGTAGGTGGGCTCAGCCACCGACTTGCTAGGAATCTGGAAAATGTGGTGCCCTCCTTGAACATCCCGGCTAGTAGGCCCGAAGTTCGAGTTGAGCTGCACGCCGCCGAGTGACTTGGCCGCACTAAGATAATTTCTGTAGATGAACGCTGGGGAAGTGGTCTCTTTGTCATCGTTGTAGTCAATGAAAGTAACCTTACCCTCGGCTTGAAATGCCTGAGAATTCTTGCCGATCTGGCCTGCGATGCTGAAATCTTCGATTTTCACGACATCGAATCTCGGACCTGTCTTTGAGTGGACCTCAAACCCCGGAATACGAGAAAGCAGGGGGTGGTCACTGGGTTCAGGTGAAGCCGCCGCGTGGGCGGTGGAAGCAGCGAATGCGGCCCAGAGCAGCCACAGAAGCAGACGGAACATGCGCATACATTCAGACTTCAGGAGTACGACGCAGGCGAGATGCCCGGCAGCCCAGATGACGAGTGAATCCAGACACGCATCACCAGCGTCAAGTAGATGAGAAGGGTTCGGACCTTGAGTTCTTACTTATCGCCCGTCGAATCGGCAAAGCTCGACAACCCACGTGGGGTATTGGCGTCGGACTTGGCTGCCTCCTCAGCATCCCGCGCGGCCTTAATCGCATTCTTGGCGTGCCCATCCTCTCCAGCCAAACCCGCCGCCAGACCCGCCGTTTGGTTGCGGATTGTTTTGCCGAAGAGGTTGTAGACGCCGATCGATGCGATCGCGATCAGCGCCACGATGATGATGTACTCGGTCATTCCTTGGCCGTGATGGCGACCCTTCATGCTGTGTGCGGACATATTCGCTCCCTGAGGTTGATTGAGTCGAAGGTCGACGCCGACGTATCGCAGGAATGGGTATGACACACGGCTGTCGATGGCCGCCAGACTACTTCAAGACCTGCTGGCGTCAACCCCCCCTCATGGGTGATGGCCGGCTGAACTCCGACGGATTAATTTCCCCGGATCGTGGCGCCGGGAACCTCCTCGGCGTTGATTGTCAAAACCCTTGGATCGCCACGTCCCGCTATCAACGTGCCCAGCACTCCACAGGTTAAACCCGCTTGGACCGGCGCGGTGTCCGGCGCCCTGATCGGCCTGTCGCTGGCGGGACCGGCGTGGTCGGTCCTGGCCTGGCCCGCCTTGTTGCTGTGGGCGGTGGGCATCCATGGGTGCCAGGATCGTCGCCAGGAGGCCGCCTGCCTCGCATGGGGTGTCTGGGCCTGGTCCAGTGTCGGCACGGTCTGGGTGGCCACCGCGGTGCACGACGCCTCGGACGCGCGGCTGCTCTGGCAGTGGCTGACGATGCTGGTGTCAGTGGTTCACCACTCGGCCTGCGTGATGCTGCCCTGGGTGCCGCTGCGCTGGTCCATGGGGCGGGACACCACAGCGCGCCAGCGACTGGCAGCGTGGGCCATCGCCCTGGCCTCGGGTGAGACCTGGCGCCAATGGGGCTGCGCCGGGCACGGCTACGCCTCGCTGGCGGACCCTCTGTCGGCGGTGCCCGGCGCGGCGCTGCCGCTGAGCCTGGTGGGCGGGCTGGGGTTGTCGGCCATCGGTTGCGCTGCTGCCGCGGTGGCAGCCTTGGCGCTGCTGTCGCCTGACCACCGTGGACCTCGGCGCATGGCCGCGGTGGCCGCCGTGTTGCTGCCGATACTCCTCGCGCTCCCCTTGCGACCCACGCCCACCGAGACCCGCGCCCACAACGACGGGTGGCGGGTCGTGGCCCTGGCCACCCACATCGACCATGGTCAGGCGTCCAGCCGGCCTGGGCGAGATCGCCAGCTCGCGGCACTGGACCAGGCCATGCAGCTGGCTGGCGCCGGCCAGGCGGTGGTCACCCCTGAAACCTTCTTTGCCGAGCCACCCCCTCAGAGGGCGGAAGGCGTCTGGGCCGACCTGCTGCGTCAGGTCGACACCAGCGGCGTCACAGTGCTGCTGGGCATGCCACACGCGCTGCAGGACGAAACCGGCCTGCGGATCATCAACACAGCGCTGCAGCTCGCCCCCGGCAGAGCGTCGATGTATGGCAAGCGCCGACTGGTTCCCGGCGGCGAGTATCTGCCCTGGCCCTCGCTGATGGGCTGGATCGATGGGCCGGTGTTCGGCCGCACGCTCGAGGGGCCCAGTCCCGCCCCCGAGGAATTGGTGCAATCGCTGCTGGTGGCGGGACACGCCACGGGCGTGTTGATCTGCCACGAGATGTCCTTCGCTCTGGAAGCCGCCGAGCGGGCAGCCAACACCGAATGGCTGGTAGTGCTGTCCGAGGACGGCTGGATCGACCACCCGATGTATCGCCAGCAGATGGTCGCGCTGGCCCGGCTGCGCGCCATGGAGACCGGTTTGCCGCTGCTGCGGGTGGCCAACGGCGGGCCGACGCTGCTGGCCCTGCCTGACGGGCGGGTGCAGCGCATGCTGCCGCTGCGCGGCGCACGCATCCAGCCCTGGCCCGTGGTGGTCCCCGCCGGCGGCACCGCCTCGTTCTATGCGCGCAGTGCCGCCCCGCAATGGTGGCTGCTGGCGCTGTTTCCGCTGGCGCGGGCCCTGCCTGCGGCCTTCGGGCAACGGGCCCCATGGCGCCGAGGAGTCTCTGCATGAAGCCCGCATCGGCCCGGCGCCGTCAGCAAGGCGCATCGCTGGTCGAGTTCGTGATCGTCTTTCCGTTCGCCGTGCTGTTCACGCTCAGCCTGATCCAGGCGGGCTTCGTCTTCATGGCCAAGACCACGCTGAACCACGCCACCTTCATGGCGGCACGGGTGGGCGCCGTGCACAACGCCAGCCGCAGCGCCATGACCGACGCCCTGGCGCGCGGGCTCAGCCCGTTCTACCAGGACGGCTCCCGCAGGAACGACCACACCCGGCTGGCGATGGCCCTGGCCGAGGCCCAGGTGGACACCCGGCTCTTCAGCGAGTTCACCGTGTTGTCGCCCTCACCCGAGGCCTTCGCCGACTTCGGCGTGCGTGATCCCGTCCGGAAGCTCACCTACATCCCGAACGACAACCTCGCCTTCCGCAGCCAGGCCGTGCAACCCAAGTCCAAGATGAACCTGCGCGACGCCAATCTGTTGAAGATCAAGGTCGTCTATGGCTATGAGATGAAGGTCCCGCTGATGGCCGGCGTGGTCCGCCGCGTGATGTGCGGCGGTGACGCGGGTGTCGACGCCTGGGGCGACGTCAGCATCGCCGAGTCGGCCTTCGGCCTGTCCAACCCGCTGCTGTGCGCCCGCTACTACCGCCACGGCCGACTGCCCATCGAGGCCTATGCCCTGGTCGAGATGCAGTCGCCGGCCTACCAACCCTGAAGTCTTTGCAAGGATCGCTCCGTGTCCACATTCATGCCACGTTACTCCCGGTGCGGCCTGGTGGCCTTGCCGCTGACGATCGCCCTGGCCGGCTGCGGCGGTGGCGGCAATGAACTGGGTCCGGCCGATGCCGTCTGGGCGTCGCCCGATGCGGTCAAGGTCGGCGCCAAGGGCAGCTGCTTCGTGGGGATCGGCCCAACCGTCCATGTCTATGGCGGCAAGCCGCCCTACGTGCTGAAGAATGCTGCGCCCTTGGCCATGTCGCTCGATCGCGCGCGCGTCAACATGCCGGGTGAGGGCTTCACGCTGACCTTCAACGGCGTGTGTCTGTCGGACATGCCCATCACGATCGAGGATGCCGAAGGCCGGTTGCTGGCCGTGCCGATCAGCAACGCGCCGATATGACCGCCGGTCCCGGCCCATGGCTCGCGCTTGTCGTGCTGGGCCTGCTGCTCAGGCCGGCGTCAGCGCAGTGGCACTGTCGTCAGGGACGGGTCGAGCTGATCGGCGGGGGCGCCCAGGGCTGTGTCGAGTCCGCACCAACCTCCCCACCGGCATCCCCACCGAACCTCGTTGTTGCACCGACGTCGCAGCGCCAGCGTGACATCACTCGGCGCGCGATCCTGGAGAACGAGCTGCGCCAGGAGCATGCCGCGCTGGCTGCTCTGCAGCGCGATGGGCGTGCGGCGGATGCTGCCCAGCGGCGGCGCGCACAGGACAACATCGATGCCCTGCGGCGCGAACTCGCGCGGTGAGCACGCGCCCGATCGACGCCGTCGGCATCGGCGGCTGCCGCACTTTGGTCACGTACAGACGACCGTGCTACTCGGGTCGCACCACGGGCTGTCTTCGTCGCGGGCCAAAGGCTGGGGCGCAGAGGTTGCGTTTGACGATGGGGGATGCGGCGCCGCACTGGCGTTGCCCCCCGCAGCGCCGCCGCACGCCCTCAGGGCTGCAGCAGCGCATCCAGGCGGTCGATCACGCGGTCGGGGCCCGAGGCCTCGACCGGCTCGCCGTGGTTGTAGCCATAGCGCACCAGCACCACCGGGCAGCCGGCGGCGCGGGCGGCCTGGCAGTCGTTGCTGGAGTCGCCCACCATCAGCGTCTGCGCGGGCGTGGTGCCCAGCGCAGCGCAGGTGCGCAGCAGCGGCAGCGGGTCGGGCTTCTTGCGCTCGAAGGCGTCGCCGCCAAACACCACGTCGAAGTGCCCGTCCAGGCCCTTGCGCGCCAGCAGCTCGCGCGCAAATTCGCCCGGCTTGTTGGTCAGGCAGGCCAGGCGCAGGCCGCGCGCGCGCAGCGCCTGCAGGCCCTCCGGCACGCCTGGGTACACGGCCGAGTGCGCGCCGTTGATGCTGCGGTAATGGCGCTGGTAGGCGGCCCAGGCGGCCTCGTACAGCGCAGCGTCGGCGCCCACCTCGGCCAGCGTGCGGCGGATCAGGTGCTCCGAGCCCTTGCCCACCGTGCGCTCGATGAACGCGCGGCCAATCGCCGGCTGACCCAGCTCGGCCAGTGTGCGGTTCAGCGCGGCGTCGAAATCGCCCACGGTGTCCACCATCGTGCCGTCCAGGTCAACGATGGCGGCGTGCCAGGGCAGGATCGTGGGTGAGGTCATGGGCGAGTGGGCTGCAAGACGGGGTGCCCGGATTGTGCGGCGCCGCGCCCGGCCCGCGTGCGGGGTGGGGTGTTGGCTGGGGCCGGGCGCGGCGCCACAGACCTGATCTCGAGAACGCCGCAGGGCGGCGGTTGCACGATGGTTCACAGAACCGGAGACACCGCGCGCTGGTGTTGTCGCCAGAACGGGGCCTCAGGAAAGCGGGTCTCCGCCCAGGCGAATCCCCTCAGAGCGCGTTCGTTGCTCTGGTGCACGCGGCGCACGCGCGCCAGGTAATCGGCACTGTCCCAGGTGGGGCCCACGGCGCCATCCACCACGGCCGGCAACAGCGCCCGGCCCCCCTGCAGGCCGCTGTACAGCGCAAACAGCAGACCCTGCGATGCCAACGGGTTCAGCGCCAGTGCTGCATCACCCACTGCCAGCCAGCGGTGACCCGCAAAGCGGTTTTGCAGGCGCAACGCCGCGTCGTGCGCTTGCGGTGTTGCCAGCAGCTCCCCATCCACAGACGCATGGGGAAGAATGCCGCAGCGCCGCGCTTCGGCGAGCAGGGAGGCCGGTGTGCGGACATGCTCGCCCACGGCATGACGCAGCCCATGGAAGGCCAGCACGCGCAGGCCCTGGGGCAGTCGGGCGCTGTACCACCAACCCTCGGGGACGGACATCACACGGGTGCTCTGGTCGTGGTCCGACGGTGGGCTGCGCAGCCAAGCCACGGCCGCCATCAGCTCCGCCGCGCGCACACCCGGCTCACCCAGCTTGCGAACCAGCCAGGCGGCGCGACCGGTGGCATCGATGAGGAATGGCGCGCTGAGCTCTTCTTCGACCGAGCCCCGTTGCAGCCGCACACGGTGACCGTCCGCAGCGGGCGCCAGTGCCACGGCCTGACCATCGATGTGGGTGACGCCAGCCCGCGTCGCCAAGGCCAACATGGCGGCATCGAACCGGTGGCGCAACACCAGCCATCCGGGACCCTCCGGATCCCGCAGAGCATCGCGGAACCGCCATGCCGCTTCCCCCCAGGCTGATGCGTGGCCGGTGCACGGGATGTATTCGCCGGGCGACAGCAGACACGCCAGACTGGCCGCGCCCAGGGCGCGCAAGAGGCGCTGCGCCGCCGCCGGCAGGGACTCGCCCACCCGCCATCGCTCGTCCGGCGACGGCCCCAGCAGGACCACCGGGACATCTGCGCGCGCCAGCACGGTGGCCGCTGCGCAGCCCGCCGGCCCGGTGCCGATGACGACAACGCGCGGTTGCAAGGCCTCAGAGGCTACGCAACTTGATGGTGGCGAACTCGTTGCGCTGCTCATCGCTGAACCAGCCCGCTTCCGCCAATAAGCGGTCATGCGGGCCCAGCAGGGCGTAGCGCTCGGTGAACGCCCGGTGGGCGGACGCCAGCTCGGCTTCCTTCACCGCCGTGAGGTTCTCGACATAGAGCATGGCCGGCAGCCAGTCCAGGTCGTCCGGGCGGGGCCGAGCCTCCAGCACGCCCATCTCGCTGAAGTGCTCGATCATGTACACCATCTGCTCGGGCGCCGGGTTGGCGGACGGCAGTTGGCGCAGCCAGGCGGGACGGTTGTGGAAAGCTGCTATCCGTTCGTCCATCGGCTTGCTGCGGTCACACAGCGTCTGGTAGTCCGTCAGCGTCAGCACCTGGTTGGGCACCCGAGCCGGCCAGTAGGTGGGCAGGTAGGGGTCGAATTCCATGTCGTAGCCGGACCGGCAATAGGCCGTGTCGCCTTGCCAAGGCACGGCCATCCAGCGCGTGAGGTCACCAGGGCCCTGGTCATAGAGCGGACCACCCATGCGCAGCACGTCATCCTGCGTCAACTGAGGGCCGTAGGAGGGCTCGGCCAGGCCGGGCTGGCGTTCGCGGATCCGGTAGGGCGCCCGGAACAGACTGGCATGCCGGACCGGCCAGGTGAGTTCACAGCCGGGATGGAAGGCGTCGGCCAGGCAGAAATGCATGGCCGCGCGGTCCAGCATGTCCGGCCGCTCCTGCAGGGGCCAGTCATCCAGGGGGATGCCCTGGGACACCTCGGGCCGGTAGTCGCTGACGAAATGGCCCTGGACCCAGGCTGTCAGGATGTAGCCGTAATAGTCGGGCAAGCGCAGGTAGGTTTGAGCGTTCACCGCGTCGGCTTCGGTGGGATCGGTGTAGCCGAAGGTATCGCCATAGGACCACGGCCAGGCGCCGATGTCCTGCTCGTCGCCCACCACGGCGCGGAAGCTGTTGAAGATCGTGCGGCGGAGTTCCGCGTAGGGGTCGGGATACAGACTGCTGGGCGGCAGGAACGACAGCTTGCGCATCAGTGCCGGGTCCCGGAAGTTCATCGGGCCGTCGGCGCCGAACATCGACGAGAAACCCTTGTTGACCCACTGCAGATCGGTCAGGCGCTCCAGGGCGGGACGCACATGGTCCTGGAACGAGACCCGCTGCGGCAGGCTCAGCATGCCGGCCTTCGCCCAGACGGCACGCAGCAGGTCGTCCAGCGTGCGCCAGCTGGTGAGGTCGGGCGCGAAGCTCGGCGGCGCCGACAGGACCCAGGCCGGGTCGGCGTCAAAATCGCGGTCGCCAATCGTCACACGCGCATGCACCGGGCCGTCGGCGATGTCGTCGTACCAGCCGGCGGCATTGTTGAAGCTGCCCGGGTGGGCCGGGTCATAGACCGGCGTGTTGCCCGGGCTGGCCGAGACCCCCATGCCGGGAAGAACGAGCAGCCGCCCCACGCTGTCGGTGCGCAGCTCGCCGAGATACACCGAGGTGCCCTGGAAGGTGCCGGTGAGGGCGAAGCTGGCGTCGTTCATGCCGATGCCTGTGATCTTCTTGACGCCGGCATCGATGCACAGGGCGTCACGGGCTGCGCCCTGGGCCGTGGGGTTGCGCTGTGGCACGCTGATGTTGCAGGTGGCCGGCAGGTCCATGGCGGCGTTGAACTCGTACCACTGGGCCTTGCGGTTGGCCACATGCACCGACCATTCAATGCGGCTGTTGGCCGACTGCTGGATCTCGGCCACCACGTTGCCGTTCTGGTCGTAGCCATACACGCGGAACCGGGCGGCCTGCCGTTTCAGGGCGCCCCCCGCGTCGCGCGTCTGCCCCCAGGCGGTGGGTGCCGGTGCGGTGGTTTCGGGGCCGACGTAGAAGTCGCTTGCACTGTTCCCCACTCGTGCCACCCCGATGCCGGGATGGATGCGCACCTGCGTGATCCGAGCGATCTGTTCGGCGCTGAGCGCCTGGGCCTGCGGCTGCGACGGGTGGTGCGGAAATGGGCAGGCGGGGTTGCTGACCTGGGGCTCACCGGGCGCGCTGGGTTCGGTCGTCGGCTGACCGTTCTGGGTTCGCCTGAAGTCGGCGCTGAGCAGGTAGACCTGCATACGGGCCTGCGCGATCGAGCCGACAGGCGCGTTGACGGCGGGCACCCGCCCGATGTTGAAGGCCAGCCAGTCACCGTAGATGGCTTGTGCCGGTTCGGCCACGTCCTGCTGCGGCAGCGCGATGGTGGCCACGCGCACGGGCGGCGCAAGCTTGTCGTCCCACACCACGGTGGCGCGGTCCAGCGGGAAGTGCTCGTCCAGATAGGCCTCGCCGAACGACGCGGCGTCCGGCCGCACCTGCACGTACAGGTCCAGCGTGGCCGGCCCGCGCGCCATGCGGGCGCGCAGGTCGGCGGCGAGGAAATGGGGGTCATCGGTGTCCGGGTCGCCAGGAAACGTGGAGGTGCCCGGCACCAGCATGTACTTGCAAAAGCCGCTTCCAAGGCGAAATGGCACCACGCTCCAGAGGTTCGTGGCCAGCACCGACCGGATCGGCTTGGCCATGCGGTCCAGCAGCGCGTTGGTGTCGGGCGCGTGGCGCTGCACCCATTCGTCGCCCCAGCCCTCGAAGCTGGCCTTGGTGAACTCGCACATCTGGCGAGCGTTGTCGACGAAGAAGAAGGGCACGTTCTGCAGCAGCAGGTCGGCGGTGCCTGCGCCGTCGTCCGAGACCACCTTGTCGCCGGGAACATCGAACAGCTTGATGCCCACGCCGATGGTGCTTTCCCAGTCCGGTCGGCCATCTGACAGGTCCGACGAGTAGCGGACATACACCGGGTGCGAGCGCCCCGGATGGGCGAACAAGCCGTGCCGAATGGGGGCCGGAATGTCGTCGCTGAAGGTCAGGCGGCCTTGGAGGATGCCGTGGGTGCGCAGGAACACCGGGCGTCGGGCGGGGCACTGCCCCTGCGCCACACGGCGCTTGGCCGTCATGTCCACAAACATGTGGCCCAGACAGGCCACCGGGTCGTCGCAGGCGCAGGTGGCGGTGAACGACGGGTGATCGTCTTGCAGACTACGCATCGCAGGCTCCTTCCTGATGTGCCTTGGATGGGTTGCACGGAAGGCGCCACATCTGGTTCTTGTTGGCGTCACTTCCGCGGCTGCACACTAGCAGGACAGGTCGACCAGCGGTCTGGTGTTTTCCCGGCCACGCCGGATCCGGCTGGCCGCCGGTGCGAAACCGGCTCGCGGGGGCGCCGTCGATACAGCCGACGCCATGCAACCACAGCGGGGCGTGATCGTCGGTTCCGCCTGCGCCGGCTTCAGGCCAGGGCTGTTGGCGTTGGGCTTCAGGCTATAGTGCCCGCGTGTCCTTCGTCGGCGACCCCCGCCCGCCCGCCCCCACCCCCTTGCAAGCCCGCCAGCAGCGCTGGCTGGCCGAGGTGCTGGGCGTGCCGCTGCCCGCCGACCTGCCCGCCGCGCCAGCGGCCGCCCGCAGCCCCTGGGTCCCCGTCAGCATCGCCCAGTCCACCGCGTTTGACAGCGTGCTGCAGACCCGCCTGGCCCAGGGCGCCTCTGAGAAAGACGCCCGCCAGCAGGCCGCCGAGATCGCCCGCCTGGTGGCCACGCGCGAGCAGGTGGAGGCCTGGCGCGAGCGCCTGCCCGCGCTGCGCCTGGCCGACCCGGCCCGCGCCGAGCGCGCCGAGGCGCTGTTCAAGGCCTTTGACCGTGCGCTGCTGGCGCAGGATGTGTACTTTGACGCCCACGTGCCTGGCCTGCTGCCGGCCGGCACCCAGCGTCTGGACCCGACGCAGGCCAAACAGCGCTACGGCCTGGGCCCGGACATGCTGAACAACCCCGGCAACGGCTACTACGCTGCCCTCTACGAGACCACCGACCCCGCCACCGGCCAGCCCAAACTGCTGTACGTGAACCGCGGCACGGAAGGCGCGCTGAACGACATCGGCACCGATGTCGTGCAGGCCCTGGGCGGCCCATCGGCACAGTACGAGCAGGCGATGCTCAATGCAGTGCGCCTGGCCCGCGACGGTGTGGACGTGGAGTACAGCGGGCACTCGCTGGGTGGCGGCCTGGCCATGGCCCAGGCGCTGCGCACCGGCAGCCCCGCCACCACGATGAACGCGGCCGGCGTACACCCGGACACGCTGGCGCGCTACGGCGTGGACTTCAGCCATGCCGGCGAATTGATCGATGCCTACCACCTGGAGGGCGACGCCCTGAACCGCCTGCAGGATGGCGGCAAATACCTGCTGGCCGCCGGGGCCGTGGCCGGCCTGGGGGTGGCGGGCATTGCCCTGGCCCCCGCGCTGGTGGGCCTGCCCGCGGTGCAGGGCGACCGTCACGCCCTGCCTGCCGTGCACGCGCCCACGCAAGAGGGCGATCAGTACACCGCGGGCGAAGCCTACGGCACGCTGGAGTCGCTGTGGCCTGGCGCCATGCTCGAGCAGCACCGCATCACCACCATGATCCATTCGCTGGCTGCCCAGGCGCAGGCGGAGCTCCCACCGTGACCCACACCTTTGTCCGCGCCACCTGGCTGGCGCTGCTGATCATGACCAACCAAGGGGGCCATGCCATGGAACACCGACTGGGCCAGCGCAGTGCGGCCGAGGTCTTCACCGACCCGGCCGTGCGCCAGCTGGCCGACGCTGCCTGCGCCGGCCGCAGCGCCGATGTGGCCGCCGCCGTCAAGGCCGGCAGCAATCCCAACGCCGCCGGCCTGCAGGGCCTGACCCCACTGGTCTGGGCGCTGCACTGCGGCAGCACCGACGGCGTGCGCGCGCTGCTGGCTGCCGGCGCTCGGCCCGACCAGGCCATCGGCGAACTCTTCAGCTCCGCCGTGCTGGTGGCCGCCGGCCAGGACAATCCCGCACTGCTGCAGCTGCTGCTGGAGGCCGGCGCCAGCGGCGACGCCTACGACTTGCGCTCCGACCAGACCGCGCTGGGCCTGGCCCTGAGCCGCGGCATCCAGAGCGGCGACTGGCGCCACTGGCAGCTGCTGCTGCCCCGCGCCGACATCAACCAGCCCTACGACGCCACGGGCGACACCATCGCCATCCGTGCTGCCTCGCTGGGCCGCTTTGACCGCGTGCTGGAGCTGCTGGACCGCGGCTACCGCTACCGCCTGAACCACCTGGGTCGCACCCTGCAGGTGGTGGTGGTGGCCCCCAACACGCCCCTGGCCCGGGACCGCGCGCTGGTGCAGCAGCGCCTGGAGGCGCTGGGCGTGCGCTTCCCGGTGGGCGTGCTGCCGCGCGAGCCGGTGGAGCCGGCGCTGCTGGCGAAGTTGCCAGTGGCGCGGCGGTAGGGGCGGGTCTGCGCATCGTCCACGCGCCGATTCGCTGTTCGTACCGACCGTTGTGAACCCCATGGCTGGTCGGCGCCGCGTTCGCCTTCGAGCACCGTGAAACGCATCTTCGTCCCCGCCGGGTCCGGCACTGACTGGCGGCGCCTCCTGGCGCAACCCAAGCCGATGACGACTGCCGCGTCCTGGGAAGGGGCCGACGGTGCGCTGCCACCAGAGATCGCGACCGTTCTCCATCGCGCCCAAGCCGCCACGCTTGCCCACGCGTTCGACTCTCCCAGCGATCGGCGTGGAGACTTCGAACGCTTTGCCTTGGAGTTGGGAGCGCAACGCATGGACCCGAACGTCTTCTGGGTCCCGGGCTTCGACAAGCCGGCGCATTGCCTGGTGTGGTGCGACGGCGACCCAGCTTGCCGCCAAGTTCAGTGGCCCAGTGCGTTGTGACCGAGGGCGACGCGATTGGCTCCGTCGCGCAGGCTGCCGCCGCAGGTTGGGTCAGGTGATGGGGGGGCGTTGGCATGCTGGAGTTGTCGCCGATCGGCCAGGTCCGGCCCTCGCCGACAGGCAGCTTTCTGGATGCACACCGAGTCGGGGCTCAGCGGGTGTCTGTGCTGCCGGCGGCTGCAGCGCCGGCAGCAGATCTGCCAGCTGTCGAATGCGTCAGCGGTAGTCGTGTTCGTGCTGGTCCCTCGCGGCGAGCAATACGACATCAACCTCGCGAATCGCGAACAAAACGACGCACCCGCCTTGGCCGAAAGGAATGATCAGTTCCCGGAACTCGCGGTGCGCCTCAGATCGACGACAGGTGTGCGGCGCAAAGGAGAGGATTCCCATCGCGCGCTCCACCGCGTCGCGGAACCGAAAGAGACACGTGTCATCTGGTGCGTTGCTCGCCGGCTCGCGCTGCACGATGTGTTCCTCGAGGCGCTCGATGTCGTCCTGGAACGTGACGGTCGGAACAACTCGAAACCGGCTGCTCACCCGGTGGCCCGCTTGTTCCTGGCCGCCGCAGCCTCACGGATGCGCTGTTGTGCAGCCTTTGCACGCTGCGCCATGCCTGCCAAGAAGTCCTCGGCTGTCAACAGGCCTACGCCCTTGTCAGCGCTGCGCAATGCCTTCTTCGCCCGGGCGACGGCAGCGTTCTGCTCGGCGCGGAACTCCGCCTCGCGGCAAACCGCGCCCTCGATGAACTGCGTCAGCGATTCGCCCTCCCGCAGCACAGCCTCGAGGCTGGCCTTCGTCTCGGGCGCGACACGGATGGGAGGCAATGTGGCGGAGCGACTCATGGAAAAAGTGTATAGCATTTGTATTGCATCCACGCACCAAGCCCATAAGGTCGCGCCAGGTTCTTTAGCAGACCGCGCGGACGCCCGGAACGCGGCGCGCTGACAGGTGATCTCCGCGGCGCGGGCTCCTTCGACCGGTCTGGTGCGGGTCCGATGGTCGGCTACGCGGTAACCCGATCGGGATGGCGACGACTCCTGAGGGTCGACACCTGCCTGCCGGCTTCACGCAGCAATCGTCCGGACACAGGCGTCGTCACGGTACGAGCGCATCGCCACGCCAGGCAGCGCCCCCGCCTGTGTCGCCACTCCCGCGCTGGCTGCGCACTGCCAGCCAGGCCTTGGTGACCGTTCAGGCAATGGCTTCGATGATGAATGCATGGGCCGTCTGGCCGCCTCGCTGCGCGGGCATCGCGATACGGGACGTCAGTTCCTCGCCGACGCGGATGGCCGTCGTGGACATGCTCGGCGCCAGGTGATCGATCGCATGAGACCCATCCCTCAGTCCGCCTCCTCCCCTGTCTCCGTCCCCCCACTGATCTCCCCCACCAGCTCCGCCAGCACCCCCCGCCCGCTCTCCAGCAGGAAGTAGCGGAAGGCCTCGGCCGCCGGTGACAGCTCGGTGCCGCTGCTGCGCACCAGGTGCCAGCGGCGCAGCAGCGGCAGGTCTTCCATCGCGGGCGTGGCGATCAGGCCGTGCTGCAGTTCCAGCGCCACGGTGTGGCGCGACAGCAGGCTCACGCCCAGGCCGGCCATCACGGCCTGCTTGATGGCTTCGTCGCTGGGGATCTCCATCAGCGACACCGGCTGCACGTGGTGGGCGCGCAGGAATTCTTCCATCGCGGCGCGGGTGCCCGAGCCGGCTTCGCGCACGATCAGCGTTTCGCGCGCCAGCGCGGCCACCGGCACATGGGCCAGCGCGGTGAACGGGTGGTCGGGCGCGGTGACCAGCACCTGCGGGTGCATCGCAAAGGGCTCGGCGCGGTTGGGCCAGTCGGCGGGGGCGCGGCCCATCACGGCCATGTCCACCTCGCGCGCCTGCATCGCAGCGACCAGCTGGGCGCGGTTGCCCAGGCGCAGCGTGACCTGCACGCCCGGGTGCTCGGCGCGAAAGCGCGCCAGCAGCGTGGGCAGGAAGTACTTGGCCGGGCCCAGCATGCCGATGCTCAGGCGGCCCGATGCCACCTGCTTGTAGCGCGCCATCAGGTCCTGGGTTTCCTTCAGCAGCGCCAGCATGCGCCGGGCCTGCATCAGGAACTGCTCGCCGGCCATGGACAGGCTCAGGCCGCGGCCCTGGCGGTCAAACAGGCGCAGGCCCACCTGCGACTCGATCTCGCGCAGCTGCATCGACACCGCCTGCGGCGTCAGGTGCAGCACGTCGGACGCGCGCTGCACGCTGTTGTGGCGCGCCACCTCGGTGAACACGCGCAGCTGTCTGAAAGTGATATTCATCAATCTCGCCCCGACACCTCAGCCGCACCTTACGTGATCGACAAAAAGTTCTGACTGTTTCTTTCGCAAGCCTGTTCCTACAGTGGGGTCACCCACCCACCCGAGAACAGCTGAAGGAGACACCCCATGAACAGCCCTGTGGACGCCGGCCTGGTGGCCGAGGCCACCCAGATCGTCGACGCCAAGAAGCGCTACAGCGCGGGTGTCCTGAAGTACCGCCAGATGGGCTACTGGGTGCCCGACTACGTGCCCAAGGACACCGACACCATCTGCCTGTTCCGCATCACGCCGCAGGACGGCGTGGACCCGGTGGAAGCCGGCGCCGCCGTGGCCGGCGAGAGCAGCACCGCCACCTGGACCGTGGTCTGGACCGACCGCCTCACTGCCTGCGAGAACTACCGCGCCAAGTGCTACAAGGTCGAGCCGGTGCCGGGCCGGCCGGGCGAGTATTTCGCCTGGGTGGCCTACGACATCATCCTCTTCGAGGAGGGCTCGATCGCCAACATGACGGCCAGCCTGATCGGCAACGTCTTCAGCTTCAAGCCGCTGAAGGCCGCACGGCTGGAGGACATCCGCATCCCGGTGGCCTACGTCAAGACCTTCAAGGGCCCGCCCACCGGCCTGATCGTCGAGCGCGAGCGCCTGGACAAGTTCGGCCGCCCGCTGCTGGGTGCCACCACCAAGCCCAAGCTGGGCCTGTCGGCGCGCAACTACGGCCGCGTCATCTACGAGGGCCTGAAGGGCGGCCTGGACTTCATGAAGGACGACGAGAACATCAACTCGCAGCCCTTCATGCACTGGCGCGACCGCTTCCTGTACGTGATGGACGGCGTCAACAAGGCCAGCGCCGCCACCGGCGAGGTCAAGGGCAGCTACCTCAACGTCACCGCCGGCACGATGGAGGCCATCTACGAGCGCGCCGAGTTCGCCAAGAGCCTGGGCAGCGTGATCGTGATGATCGACCTGATCGTCGGCTGGCCCTGCATCCAGAGCCTGGGCGAATGGTGCCGCCGCAACGACATGATCCTGCACCTGCACCGCGCCGGCCACGGCACCTACACGCGCCAGAAGAGCCACGGCGTGAGCTTCCGCGTGATCGCCAAGTGGCTGCGCCTGGCTGGTGTGGACCACATGCACACCGGCACCGCGGTGGGCAAGCTCGAGGGCGACCCGCTGACCGTGCAGGGCTACTACAACGTCTGCCGCGATGCCTACACCCGCACTGATCTGCCGCGCGGCATCTACTTCGACCAGGACTGGTGCGACCTGAAGAAGGTGATGCCGGTGGCCTCGGGCGGCATCCATGCCGGTCAGATGCACCAGCTGCTGCACCTGTTCGGCGACGACGTGGTGCTGCAGTTCGGCGGCGGCACCATCGGTCACCCGGCCGGCATCCAGGCCGGCGGCGTGGCCAACCGCGTGGCGCTGGAAGCCATGGTCAAGGCCCGCAACGAGGGCAAGGACATCATCAATGAAGGCCCCGAAATCCTGCGCAACGCCGCGCGCTTCTGCACACCGCTGAAGCAGGCCCTGGATACCTGGGGCGACATCAGCTTCAACTACACCCCCACCGACACCAGCGATTACGCGGTCACGCCGGCCGTGGCCTGAGCCCGCACCTAGGAGACACCCACCATGATGACCAACCCCGCCGGCCGCGTGACCCAGGGCCAGTTCAGCTTTCTGCCCGACCTGAGCGACGCCGAGATCACCCAGCAGATCGCCTACGGCCTGTCCAAGGGCTACGCCTGGAGCGTGGAATACACCGACGACCCGCACCCGCGCAACACCTACTGGGAGATGTTCGGCATGCCGATGTTCGACCTGGAGGATGCGGCCGGCGTGATGATGGAACTCAAGGCCTGCCGCGAGACCTTCCCCCAGCACTACATCCGCCTGATGGCTTTTGATTCCACCCGCGGCATCGAGTCGATCGCGATGAGCTTCATCGTCAACCGGCCCAGCACCGAGCCCGGCTTCGGCATCGTGCGACAGGAGGCCGATGGGCGCTCGATGCGCTACACCGTTCACTCCTACGCCACCGACCGGCCCGAGGCCGAGCGCTACGCGGGCTGAGGACGGTAGTCATGAATGCTCCGCTGTACCGCATCCCTGGGGCCACACTGGCGCCTGCCAGTGCAGCCGATGACCCGACGGCCCCGCCCCCGCGCACCGTCGGCGAGGTACTGGCGCACAGCGGCATCGAATCCGTGCTGGACGAGCTGGACCATGACCTGGTCGGCCTGGTGCCGGTCAAATCCCGCATCCGCGACATCGCCGCGCTGCTGGTGATCGACCGGCTGCGCGCCCAGCACGGGCTGGCGGCGCAGCCGCCGTCGCTGCACATGTGCTTCACCGGCAACCCCGGCACCGGCAAGACCACGGTGGCGCTGCGCATGGCCGAGATCCTGCACCGGCTGGGCTATGTGCGCCGGCCGCAGGTGGTGAGTGTCACCCGCGACGACCTGGTGGGCCAGTACATCGGCCACACCGCGCCCAAGACCAAGGAGGTGCTGAAGAAAGCCATGGGCGGCGTGCTCTTCATCGACGAGGCCTACTACCTGTACCGCCCCGAGAACGAGCGCGACTACGGCCAGGAAGCGATCGAGATCCTGCTGCAGGTGATGGAGAACCAGCGCGACGACCTGGTGGTCATCCTGGCCGGCTACGAGGACCGGATGAACACCTTCTTCCAGAGCAACCCCGGCATGAGCTCGCGCATCGCCCACCACCTGGCCTTCCCCGACTACTCGGTGGAGGAGCTGCTGCAGATTGCCGACCGCATGCTCAGCCAGTCGCACTACCGCTTTGGCGACGGCGCGCCCGAAGCCTTCGAGGCCTACCTGCGCCGGCGCGTGCAGCAGCCGCACTTTGCCAATGCGCGCAGCGTGCGCAATGCGCTGGACCGCTCGCGTCTGCGCCAGGCCAGCCGCCTGTACGCCGACCGCGAGCGGGTGCTGGACGCCACCGAGCTGTCCACCATCGCCGACGTCGACATCCTGGCCAGCCGGGTGTTTGCCGCGGGCTGACCTGTCAGCTGAGCCAGCGCGCCGCCCAGTCGCCGCCCCAGGTCCAGGCCCACGCCACCAGGCCAGCCGTGACCAGCACCGCCAGCGCGGCGCCGGCCAGGCCCAGCGCCACCGCCAGCCCGTCGCGGAACACCAGGCCCAGGCCGATCAGCACCAGCGCCAGCGAGGGCAGCAGGTTGCCGAACGGAATGGGCAGCAGCACGATCAGCGCCATCAGGCCCACCACCGCCGCCAGCGCCGGGTGCCAGCGCGCGGCGGTGAGTGTGTCCAGCCGCTGCCGCGCATGGCGGCCGGCCAGCGCATAGGCGGTGGCCAGCCCATGCAGCACGCGGCGCGCCCAGGGGCCGGGCAGCTCCAGCGCCGCCACGCGCGGCGGCAGGCCTTCGCCCTGGCCGCGCCACATGGCCAGCGACAGCGCGGCCATGCCCAGGCTCAGCACCGTGCCCACGCCCGGTACCGGCAGCAGACAGGGCATGGCCAGCAGCATCAGCAGCGCGCCCTGGGCCTCGGGGCCGTGGGCCTGGGCCAGCGTCTGCATCGTCACCCGCTCGCGCCCCAGCGACTCGGCGGCGTCGCGCAGGCGCTGCGCGATCGGCGGCGTCATGCCGCGCTGCCCGCCACCAGCGTGGGCGCGCGCCGCCGCCACAGCGCGATCAGCCCGTGCAGGCCCGCGCCCAGCAGCACCAGCAGCAGGCTGACCAAGCCCCACAGCACCCAGCTCAGCACCGTCAGCCCGGTGGCCAACGCTGGCGCGGCCGACAGCGTGGCGTCCACCCAGGGGCCCAGCCAGGCCACCAGGTCGCCCAGCGCGCCCACCACATCCAGCGGCACCCAGTCGGCCAGCCAGGCGGGCAGCGACAGCAGGCTGCCTGGTTCGGTGCCGCCGGTCAGGGCCCCGGCGCTGTTCAGGCTCCAGGTGGCCAGCGCATGCACGGCCCAGACGAGCAAGGACCAGCCGACGAAAACGGCGGCGACCAGAGACCAACTGAGGGCGTAGACCATGGTGTGTGCGGGAGGCGACAGTAGGACTCCAGCAGTGTGGGGGCGCCGCAGCGCGGTACAAGCCAGGCCGCGCCTGAGCATGGCTTCGGTTTTTCCGCAGCGCGCCGCCGCCGGTTTTTTCGAAGCCCCTGCGCGGAAAAGCCTGCTGGATCCGGCCCCCGGCCACCACCACATTCCAGCCGTCCGGCGATTGCCGGCCCCTTCACCGAGGAGACACGCCATGCGCAGCTACCCCACCGACAGCCCCCAGGCCGCCGCCCGCATCCTGGCGCTGACCGCCACCGCCGACGGCCTGGTCGATCCCGCCGAGCTGGACTGGATCGACCAGCACGGCGTGCACCAGGCGCTGGGCCTGTCGCGCTCGTCGCTGCTGGCGCTGCTGGCGGCCCACATCCGTGAGCTGCGCGAGGTGGGCCACTGGGTCGACCCCGACATCTGCCCCTTCGACGAGCGCACCCTGGCCGACCTGATGGCCGAGATCCAGGACCCGGCGTTGCGCCGCCGCCTGCTGGGCCTGTGCGTGGCGCTGGCCCAGGCCGATGAGTTCGTGGCCGAGGCCGAGTCGGCGGTGCTGGTGGCCGCGGTCGAGCACTGGGGGCTGCAGCACGCGATGGTGCGCACCGACGCGCCCGCCCTGGCCAGCGGCTGAGCCGCCTTCAGACAACGGTCAGCAGCGCCAGGGACACTCCGCGGGTGCAGCCGCGTCCGGTTGCGACCGGAGTCCCGATGCGCCTCACCGCCCCCCTTCTGTCCGCCCTGGCCCTGGCGGCCAGCCTGGCCGCCTCGCTGCCCGCCCAGGCAGCCAAGGCCAACCTGCTGGTCAACGGCGACTTCTCGGCCGACACCACCGGCTGGAGCGGCGCCACGCTGAGCGATGGCCGGCCGCTGCTGAACCTGTTTGTCGATGCGGGCGGTGAGCTGGTCTACCAGGCCCGCTATGACCGCTGCGAGCCCGGCGACCAGCCGGCCTGCAAGCAGTACCCGATGTCGCCGCTGCTGTCGCAGGCGGTGACGCTGACGGCCGGCACCTACAAGCTCAGCTGGTACCAGCACAACGACGGCAAGCAGATCGGCCCGATCAACGCCTTTGACGTGCGCGTGCTCGATCCTGGCGAACCGCTGTATGTGCAGGACCCGGCCACCGGCTACTACGTGCGCACGCCGCCGGACATGCAGGGCGAGATCCTGGTGATCGATCCGGTCACCAACCGCTGGGTCACCGCGCCGCCGGCCACCCACACCCTGAAGTTCAAGGCGCCGGTGGACGGCGTCTACACCATCTACCTGGGTCTGCACGGCGTGGGCCGCCTGGTCGACACCGGCCTGCCCTACGACACCGTGTGGATCGACCAGGTCAAGCTGAGCAAGGTCTGCAAGAAGAACCAGCCGGCCTGCTGAGCCTGCGGCGTCAGCGGTGGAGGTCGAAGCGGTCGGCCTCCATCACCTGGGTCCATGCCGCGGCGAAGTCGCGCACGAGGCGCGCGCCGCCGTCGTCCTGCGCATAGACCTCGGCGATCGCGCGCAATTGCGAGTTGGAGCCGAACACCAGGTCCACCCGCGTGGCCGTCCACTTCGGCGTGCCGGTGCTGCGGTCGCGGCCTTCATACGCGTTGTCGCCGGTGGGGCGCCAGGTGGTGCCCATGTCCAGCAACTGCACGAAGAAGTCGTTGCTGAGCGTGCCCGGCCGATCGGTGAAGACGCCGTCACGCGAGTTGCCGTGGTTGGCGCCCAGCACGCGCAGGCCGCCCAGCAGCGCGGTCATCTGCGGCGCGGACAGGCCCAGCAGCTGGGCGCGGTCCAGCAGCATCTGCTCGGGCGCCACGCTGAAGGCTTGGGCGCGCCAGTTGCGGAAGCCATCGGCCTGCGGCTCCAGCACCGCGAACGACTCGACGTCGGTCTGCTCGGCGCTGGCGTCGGTGCGGCCGGGCGTGAAGGGCAGCTGCAGCGTGTGGCCCGCGGCCTGCGCGGCGGCCTCAACGCCCGCGTTGCCGGCCAGCACGATCAGGTCGGCCAGTGACACGCGCTTGCCGCCTTCGGCATGGGTGTCGAAGCCGCGCTTGACTTCCTCCAGCACGCGCAGCACCTGGGCCAGCTGGGCCGGCTGGTTGACCGCCCAGTCCTTCTGCGGCGCCAGGCGGATGCGGGCGCCGTTGACGCCGCCGCGGCGGTCGCTGCCGCGGTAGGTGCTGGCAGCGGCCCAGGCGGTGGAGACCAGCTCGGCCACGCTCAGGCCCGAGGCCAGCACGCGCTGCTTCAGCTCGGCCGCATCGGCGGCGTCGATCAGCGGGTGGTCCACCGGCGGCAGCGGGTCCTGCCACAGCAGATCTTCAGTGGGCGCCTCGGGGCCCAGGTAGCGGGTCTTCGGGCCCAGGTCGCGGTGGGTCAGCTTGAACCAGGCGCGGGCGAAGGCGTCGGCGAACTGGCCCGGGTGGGCCAGGAAGTGGCGCGAGATCGCCTCATACGCCGGGTCAAAGCGCAGCGACAGGTCGGCGGTGGTCATCATCGGCGCGTGCTTCACCGACGGGTCATGGGCGTCGGGGATCAGGTCCTCGGGCGCCACGTCCTTGGCGCGCCACTGGTGGGCGCCGGCCGGGCTCTTCACCAGTTCCCACTCGTACTTGAACAGCGTTTCGAAGTAGCCCATGTCCCAGCGCGTGGGGTGGGGCTTCCAGGCGCCTTCGATGCCGCTGGTGGTGGTGTGCACGCCGTGGCCGCTGCCCAGTTGGTTGATCCAGCCCAGGCCCATCGCTTCCATCGGGGCGGCCTCGGGCTCGGGGCCCACCAGCGCGGGGTCGCCCGCGCCGTGGGCCTTGCCGAAGGTGTGGCCGCCGGCGATCAGGGCCACGGTTTCCTCGTCGTTCATCGCCATGCGGGCAAAGGTCTCGCGCACGTCGCGGCCGCTGGCCACCGGATCGGGGCGGCCGTCGGGGCCTTCGGGGTTCACGTAGATCAGGCCCATCTGCACGGCGGCCAATGGGTTCTGCAGCTGGCGCTCGCCGTGGTAGCGGCTGTGGGGCTGGTCGCTGGTGGCCAGCCAGGACTTTTCGGCGCCCCAGTAGATGTCTTCCTCGGGCGCCCACAGGTCTTCACGGCCCCCGGCAAAGCCGAAGGTCTTGAAGCCCATGGTTTCCAGCGCCACGTTGCCGGCCAGGATCATCAGGTCGGCCCAGGAGATGGCGTTGCCGTACTTCTGCTTGATCGGCCACAGCAGACGGCGGGCCTTGTCCAGGTTGCCATTGTCGGGCCAGCTGTTGAGCGGCGCGAAGCGCTGGTTGCCGGTGCTGGCGCCGCCGCGACCGTCGGCCGTGCGGTAGGTGCCGGCGCTGTGCCAGGCCATGCGGATGAACAGGCCGCCGTAGTGGCCCCAATCCGCGGGCCACCAGGGCTGCGAATCGGTCATCAGCGCGGCCAGGTCGCGCTTGAGCGCGGCGTAGTCCAGCGTGCCGAAGGCGTGGGCGTAGTCGAACTCGGCGTCCAGCGGGCTGGAGACCGGCTGGTGCTGGTGCAGGATCGCCAGGTTCAGCTGGTTCGGCCACCAGTCGGCATTGGCGCGGGCGGCGGGGGTGGTGCGGGCGCCGGTGTGGTGGAACGGGCACTGGGCGGCGGCAGGCTGGCTCATCAGGATCTCCTCGGTGACACGGCGTCGATGCCGATGCCGGGACTTTAGAGATCCGCTATCAGTGTGGGTATTTGATTGAGCCAATCAATGCAATAGCCGCGGCCTCCCAGACTGGCTCAGCGCGGCGCGTCGGGCTGCTTCGACGGCGCCGCGTCGGCAAAGGCCGGCAGCTTCGCGCAGGCCGCATCCACCGCGCTGATCAGCGGCCAGCGCGACAGGTCCACGCCGAAGCGCCGGGCGCTTTCCACCTGGGGCACCAGGTAGACATCGGCCAGCGTGGGCGTGGGACCGAAGCAGTAGGCACCGCGCGTGGTGTCGGCCGCCAGCAGCGCCTCGATCGCGTCGAAGCCGGCGCTGATCCAGGTGCCGCACCAGGCGTTGATGGCGGCCTCGTCGCAGCCGAACTGCTGGCGCAGGGTTTCCAGGATGCGGCGGTTGTTGATGGGGTGGATGTCGCAGCCCACGATGGCCGCCAGCGCGCGTACGCGGGCGCGGGCGTCGGGGTCGGTGGGCAGCAGCGGCGGCGTGGGGTGGCGCTCTTCCAGCCACTCGATGATGGCGGGCGACTGGATCAGCACCTGGCCATCGTCCAGCACCAGCGCCGGCACCAGCTGCTGCGGGTTGACGGCCTTGAAGGCGTCCTGCAGGTGCTGCTCGGTACGCAGGTCCACCGCGATGTACTCGGGTGACAGGCCCTTGAGGTTCAGCGCGATGCGCAGGCGGTGCGAGGTGCCGCTGCGAAAGAAGTTGAACAACTTCATTCGGCGGGGCCCACCACCAGCTTGACCGTGCCCACGCCTTCGACCGAGCCCTCGATCACATCACCGGCCACCACCGGCCCCACGCCTTCGGGCGTGCCGGTGTAGATCAGATCACCCGGCTGCAGGTGATAGAACAGCGACAGGTCGGCAATGATCTCGCGGATGTTCCAGATCAGCTTGTCCACGTTGGACTGCTGGCGCACCTGGCCGTTCACGCTCATCGCCAGCGCGCCATGGTCCAGCACCACGCCAGGCAACGGCTTGATCGGCGCGCAGACCGACGAGCCTTCCACATCCTTGCCCAGGTCCCAGGGGCGGCCCTTGTCGCGCGCCACCAGCTGCAGGTCGCGCCGGGTCATGTCCAGGCCGCAGGCGTAGCCGTAGACCAGTTCGTGGGCCTGCTCGGCCGGTACGCGAAAGCCGGCCTGGCCGATGGCCAGCACCAGCTCCATCTCGTGGTGAAAGTTTTGCGTCTCGCTGGGATAGGGCACTTCTGAGCCCGACTCCACCAGCGTGCTGGGCGACTTGGTGAAATAGAACGGCCGCTCCACGCTCTTGTCCACCGGCTTGCCCATCTCCACCGCATGCGCGTGGTAGTTGCGGCCGACAAAGAACAGGCGGTTCACGGGAAAGCGCTCGGCGCGGCCCTCGATGGGCAGCGAGGCAACGGGCGGCGGGGGGAACAGGTAGGTGGTCATGGTCAGGGATTACGAACGCACTTCATAGACGCCCAGCTTGCGGTGCAGCGGGCTCTCGTCGGCGATGAAGACAAAGCTGGGCGCGTCAGCGCGGGTGTTGCGCAGCGTGATCGGCGTGTAGCCGGGGGCGCAGCAGGTGTCGGCCTCGGCCAGCGTGAAGCGCTGCTCGTCGATCGACACCTCGGCGCCGCCTTCGATCAGGTGGAACACGCTGGCGGGCGAGCGCGCGGGCAGCTGCAGGGTCTGGCCCGGGCGCAGCATCAGCGCGTAGAAGCCCAGGATGTTCTCGGCGTCGCCGCCGGTCTCGGGGTTGACGTAGGTGACCTGCACGCACTCGGTATCGGGCTGGTCGGCGGCCAGCGCCTGCAGCGCGGCGCGCGCCTCGGCCCAGGGGTAGCGCAGCATCGGGTAGCGCTTGTCGCTGCGCTGGAACACGGTGGTGGGCATCAGGCCGCCGCGGGCGTAGGCCTGGTCACCGCGGCCCTGCTTGACCTGCTGGCGCTGGCCTTCGATGGCGTAGCTGGCCTCGAGGTAGTAGACGATCGGCAGGTCCAGCACATCCAGCCAGACCACCGGCTCGGTGCCGTCGTGGCCGTGTTCGTGCCACAGGCCGGTGGGGGTGAGGATCAGGTCGCCGCGGGCCATCGGGCACTTCTCGCCATCCACCGTGGTGTAGGCGCCCTCGCCCTCGACGATCATGCGCACCGCATTGGGCGTGTGGCGGTGGCTGGGCGCCCACTCGCCGGGCAGCAGCAGCTGCATGCCCAGGTACATCGCGGCGCTGGCCTTCATGTTGTCCAGGCCGTGGCCGGGGTTGGCCAGCACCAGCACGCGGCGCTCGGCCTTTTCCATCGGGGTGAGCTCGCCCGCGCGCATCAGCAGCGGGCGCAGCTGCTGGTAGTTCCAGTAGGTGGGCTTGGTGTTGGGGCGCGGCTTGCCCGGCGGCAACACGGCGCGCAGGCTGGGCCACAGCGGCACCAGGTTCTGCGCGCGCAGCGCCTCCAGGTATTCCGCGGGCAGGTCTTCCAGGCGTCCGAGTTCGTTCATCGTGGTCTCCTTACTTGGCCAGGCAGTTGTCGACGTTCCAGCCGTACAGCCATTCCATCGCGTCGTAGAAGCGCTCCTGCGAGCGGCCCTTCCACAGCGAGTTGCGCACCAGGCGCTCCACGCCGGCCGCGTGGTACAGCCGGCCCATCTCGCGGCCCGACAGCACGATGCGCGCGGTGCGCGCCACGCGGCTGTCCTGGTAGAGCTGCAGCGCCTTGTCCCAGTCGTTGTCGTGCACGCGCAGGGCCTCGCCCAGCGTGACGGCGTCTTCCAGCGCCATGCAGGCGCCCTGGGCCATGTACTGCGTGGTGGGGTGGGCGGCGTCGCCCAGGATGGTGGCGCGGCCAAACACCCAGGTGCCAATGGGTTCGCGGTCGGCGGTGGCCCAGCGGCGCCAGCTCTTGGGCAGGTCGATCAGCTGGCGCGGCTTGGCGGCAATGCCCTGGAAGTAGCTCTGCACCTCTTCCTTGCTGCCATCGGTGACACCCCATTCTTCCTGCTGGCGGCTGTGGAAGGTGACCACCACGTTGTACTGCTCGCCGCCGCGCAGCGGGTAGTGCACCAGGTGGCACTTGGGGCCGGCCCACAGGCTGGCGGCGTTCCACTGCAGGTTCTCAGGGAAGTCCTGCTTGTCGATCACCGCGCGGTAGACCACATGGCCGGTCACCCGCGGCGGATCATTCACGTACTGCGCGCGCACCACGCTCTTGCCGCCATCGGCACCAATCAGCGCCTGGCCCGCCCAGCGCTTGCCGTTCTGGTCGATCGCGGTGACCACGCCACCGTCCTGCTCCACCTTCACGATGCGGGTGCTGGTGAAGAACTCCACGTTGGGGCTCTCCTGCACGCCTTCCAGCAGCGAGGTGTGGATGTCCACCCGGTGAATCACCGCATACGGGTTGCCGAAGCGCTGGCGGAAGGCCTCGCCGGTTTCCAGGCGGCCGATCAGCGACTCGTCGATCGCGTCGTGCATCACCATGCAGTCGGTGTAGACCGCCCGGCCGCGCGCCTTGTCGCCCACGCCCAGCGCATCAAAGGCATGGAAGGCGTTGGGGCCCAGCTGGATGCCGGCGCCGATCTCACCGATCTGCTCGGCCTGCTCGAACACCTGCACCTTGAAGCCGCGCTTGAGCAGCGCCAGCGCGGCGGCGAGGCCGCCGATGCCGCCGCCGGAGACCAGCACGGGCAGGTTGTGAGGGGAAGGCGTCATGGGGGGCTCCTTGGTTGCTTGCTATGCACATTATCAGTAAGCTGATGATTAGTGTAGGGCGTCGGTGTGGTGAGTGTCAGGATGGGGTTTTCCCTTGGATCTTGATCCTATTCGCCCGGGATGGCGGCAGCGGCGCACACCTGCGAACCGCGAGCGCGCCCCCGCGATGGCGGCCGACCAGCATCGCTCTTGTCGGAGACGAGTGTCCTCGGCGCTCGACGCCCATGTGGGCAATGGCAAACCTATCCCGTAAGACCTCAACCCTGGCCAGACCCATCTCCACCGCCATCGCCTTGCCAATCGCACCCATCCCGGGCAAAGTTGCCGCAGGGAGATGCCGCTTTTGACGGCTGAATACTGCATGACGACACAGCCCACCATGGCCACCGCAACGCTTGGCGCGGCCCGCACGCCAATGGTTTCGACGACGCTATGTAGACAGCCAGCGTGGCTACGCAGCAAGACTGTCTTCCCAAATTAACGCTAGCACCAATATGCCGTTTGCTCACTCCCGTTCATACTCGAAAAATCTAGATGTTCTTGTCGCGGTCATTACTCATCTGGGTTACACAGACTGGAACATGCGTTCGCCCAAGAATCTTGCGAAAGCTCTTGGCCTCAGCGAGGATCGGGTCCAATTTGTCCTCGATAGTTTTCCAGCCTTCTTTCGAAAGGCAGAGTTTATCTCAAGCAAAGGCACCACCTTCTATCAGCTGCATGTGCGGCATGCGATTCGATGGAAAGATGAGAGTGCGTCCGAGACTGAATCAGCGGAGGCGCCGTTGGACCCTTCAACGGTAAATGCAATGATTGATGTTGCAGTAAAGTGTGCTGACCAAGAGCGACGCAATTCACTTGGTTACCTCACGGTAGCCGTGGCTGCATTGGTTTCAATCACCGGCGCAATCATCACGTTGTGGGCGCGGCGTGGTTGCTAACGCGGCAGTAGATGCGCGGCTTTACCGCGGGGACGCCGTGCCGAAGATGCAAGCCGCTCAACCCACACATCCACGCTACCGTCCTAAATCACCTGCCGGCTATGTCTCCACCGCAGCTTAGAGAGCACTTCCTTGAGGCAGGCAGTCCGCACGGAACGGTCGTACTGAATTGGCGCAAGACTGGGCCCGCTGAGATCGTTGCATACGCCGTCGCCTACAAGAATGCTGCTCAGAGTCTCATTGCTAGGCTTGAAGGGTCCAACGGCTACCCCGATCACTGCGCATTCCCGATAGTCTTCTTGTACCGACACGCTATCGAGTTGTACTTGAAGGCCTTTGCCTTCAGATCTGCCCGCGCTCTATTGGTCGAAAGTGAGCTTGAAGTCACTCTACCCAGCCTTTGGCGCGAGCACTCATTACCCAGTCTTCTTAAGATGGCTGACTTAGTAGTTCGCCA
Organism: Ideonella aquatica; assembly: GCF_018069755.1. Lineage (GTDB taxonomy): Bacteria > Pseudomonadota > Gammaproteobacteria > Burkholderiales > Burkholderiaceae_C > Ideonella > Ideonella aquatica. The sequence continues at coordinate 120,896 of NZ_JAGQDE010000013.1, forward strand.
GTTAAAACCACCCGCACCTTCTGCGATTCAACACGCATTGCCTTCCGCCGCCGAATTCATTGATCAACTACACGAACTTGATCCAGGGTCCTACTCCTTTCGCTATCCCGTCGGAACGACCGGCCTGCCATTGTTTGAGTCCACACTACGGATGAACCTTTTGGTCTTCGCGCAGCGTGCCGATTCTGCCTTGGATGAGCTTAGTGGCGCCTGCATTTACTTGGAAGAACGCTTCATCTCAACGACAGAAATCAAGTTGGCATTAGCACAACTTTCCGAAGGCGGCGCGCGGTGACGCCTGACTATCCGTTCAACAGTAATGGGTGGGGCATGCGCCGCCACTCCGCTTAACTCGCCTCCAAGACCCCATTCCCCCATGTGGCGCTTCCGAAAGTCCTTCTCGCCCTTGCCAGGTGTCCGGCTCACGCTCTCGCCGAGCGGAATATCAACGTCTGTCGGCTTAGGTCCACTTCGCGTCACCAGTGGGCCGCGCGGCCAACATTTGACTGCGAACATTCCCGGAGCAGGCCTCTCATACAGGCACCCGTTGACAGGACAAAGAGTCGACCCTCGCCCTACTCCCGAACGCCTGACCGAGCCATTTCAGTTGTCACCACCTTCCGCGCCGACGCGCGAGTTGACTATGGAGCAGATTGAGAGCGCCGGCTCCGCAGTCCTTACAACGCCAGGCATTGCAGAGTTTCGTCGTCTACTTGATCAAGCCCGCATAGAGCATGCCGAAATAGCTCGAGCGCTTGACCACGCAATAAAACTTGAATGCGCGGCAACGGCGAAGTATCGGGCCTGGAGAAATGGTTGGCTTCTACGCCGTATTCTGAAGAAGCGCTATGAAGAACTGGCTCTCACATCGACCGAGGCTCGCGATCGAAAAACGGAACTTGAGGAGCAAGAAGAGCTCGCGAGATTATCTACCCAGATTGATGTACCTATTTCCCTCAAGTCAACCTTCTCTCGTTTCTCGGACACATTTGCCCAGTTGGCTCGGTCCACGCGATTATGGGACACAGTGAGCCATCGCTCGATTAATCAATTCGCCGAGCGAACATTGGCCGCACGCGCTGTGGAACGAAAGTCTGTCAAGTTCGCACTTGGTAGATGCGAAGTAATCCGATCGGACTGGCTCGTCCCGCACCTGGAGAACGCTAACGGCGGCGATATCTACCTCTATCCTTTGTTCGTTGTGTACTTCGCCGGTGAACAGAACTTCGCACTTCTTGAATATAAGGATCTAAACGTCAGCTTCGGAGTAACAAGGTTTCACGAAGAGGAGGAGGTCCCTACGGACTCAGAGATTGTGGGCAGGACATGGGCAAGAACGAACAAGGATGGAAGCCCCGACCGTCGTTTCAAGGAAAACTATGAAATTCCAGTTGTCCAATACGCAAGGCTCACCCTTCAGTCTGCAACCGGCCTCAACGAGGAATACATGCTCAGTAATGTCCAAGCAGTTGAGGCGTTTGCCAAGGAATGGAAATCGTTGGTCGAGTGCATCACACGAGGAGCCTGATTTTACACCGCAGCCAACACGCTAACGTGTGGCCCCAATCACAGGTGGCAATGGGGTGCGCCAAATTTGTGCCAGCACTCCGGGTGCGGCAAACTTTGACGATATGCAGCGGTATTGATTGGAGGTCGAAAGTGACCGAAAAGCACTGGCTTGACTATCTTGCGGCACTTGGCTCTATTGCAACACCCATCCTTGTTCTCGCATTAACTGCTATTGGCTGGAAGTTGCGCCGCCGCGTTGAGCGCCAACTAGAACTTGAAGACAAGTTACGTGAAGATCGCATCACAATCTACAATCATATACTTGAGCCGTTCATCATCTTGCTCATGACGGATGCTGCCTGGCAGCATGATAAACAGAACAGAGCAAGAGATAAGAGCGACATTGCCCTAGGAAAGATGCTGTCGCTAGAATATCGAAAAATCGCATTCAAGCTCTCGCTTGTTGGCTCAGACGCGGTTGTGCTCGCGTACAACGACCTATTTCAACATTTCTATTCCCAAGGTGAAGCACCAAATGCGTCAGAGGAGAACTTGAAAATTATGATGGGGCTTCTTGGCAGGTTTCTTCTTGAAATCCGGCGGAGTATGGGAAATGAAGCGACGCAATTGAACCAATGGCAAATGCTAGAGTGGTTCATTACTGACGCGCGGAAGTGGCGAAATACATAAACCGTCTACAGGATCTTCCCCGTGAGTCAACGGCGATTGGCGGTGTCCCACCAATGTCAAACCGCGTTCGTGCACAAAGAAGTAAATGTTGATTGCCAGTGCCAGCTTGGAGGGACAGTCCGCACAACTATCCCGCCAGATCATCCTAGGTTGCACAAATGACGCTGAGTCTAGCTGCGGAAGAAGTCCTTCGGGATTGCGAGAATGCACTGAGTTTCCTCCAGGAGGAAACCGATCCTAGCAAGTTCAGGCTCTTCTGGCTGGCCGCTGTTGCAGGGCTTCGATCGGTTGGACACGTCCTCGACAAGGTAGATTCGTTGGAACAGCCGAAGCTCGGCGCAGCAGCCAGAGCTGCCTATAGTCGATGGAAGCAGGAGCCAGAAAACAATCAGATATTTTGGCAATTCATTGATAATGAGAGAAATTCTCTTCTCAAAGAGGGTGAGCCTGCGGTATATCCTGTTCCTCATCGACTTTTGATCGATGCAGATTTCGTCTACGACGGCGACTTCGATTTATTCGCTCCAATACTTAAGGGACCGTACATCGGGGAGGATTGCCGTGACGTTCTTGGCCTTGCGGTTTCTTGGTGGAAGGAACAAATCAATGCGATTAAACGCGAAGCTCAAATCTAGTCGCTCGGACTGCACCACCGTTCCACCCTAAGTCCACAAGCGAGTCATCGCTGGGCGCGACCACGTGTCTGCGGCCAAGCAGTTTCAAGATAGGGCATCACCAGTAGGTCCGCACATTTTCATAAGCCGTTAGAAGGCAAGGAGGAGTCCGTGGCTCTAATCAAATGTCCTGAGTGTTCGACTCAAGTTTCCGATAAAGCAGCGAGTTGCCCTTCCTGCGGCTACCCTCTCGCCGATGCAACTCCCGTTGAAGGCGGCGTCCAGGCACAACGAACGCCGGCTCAAGTAAATTATCCTCCTACTGTGAAAATATCAAAAAGCAGGGGCGCATACATCATCCTTGGAATTTTGTTCGGGTACATTGGCTTTCATAATTTTTATTCAGGACACAATCTGCGAGGCGCAGTGAAATTTGGAGTCTTCATCCTCACTTTCGCCCTGGATGCTTCCACGCGCTTTTATACAGGATTCTCAATTGTTGCGATGGTGATATTTGCACTCTGGTCTCTTATTGAAATCGTCACCGTCAAGAACGATGCTGCCGGATACTCAATGTCTTAGCTATTTATGGTGGAATTCATTGTACTTTGGTCGGACCTGCGAATTTCAAAAGTCGACCCCGACGGAGCCTCAGCGCTGACGCAGTATTGACAACGGTGGTGTCGGCGTATTGAGCTCGTGTCCGCTGTTCAGGGATGCGCCGCAATCACCTCCGCCACCGCCGCCGTCAACCTTGTCCCATACCCCATGTGCAGAAACTCATTCGGCCCATGCGCATTGCTCTTGGGCCCCAGCACGCCGCAGACCATCATCTGCGCCGCCGGGAAGCCCTGTTGCAGCAGGTTCATCAGCGGGATGGTGCCGCCCTGGCCGATGAAGCCCAGCGGGGCGCCGAAGTGGCGGCGTGAAGCGCGGTCCATGGACTGCTCCAGCCACGGCGCCAGTGAGGGCGCGTTCCAGCCGGTGGCGCCCCAGTTGTCCATGCGGCCGTCGGGCTCGAAGGTGACCTTGGCGTTGTAGGGCGCGTTGTCTTCCAGCAGCGCCTTCAGCGCCACCGCGGCCTCGTGGCCGGGCACCAGCGGGGGCAGGCGCAGGCTCAGCTTGAAGGCGGTGTAGGGGCGCAGCACGTTGCCGGCGTTGGCCAGCGCGGGCATGCCGTCGACCCCGGTGATGCTGAGCGTGGGGCGCCAGGTGCGGTTCAGCAGCGCCTCGACCGGGTCGGTGGTGGTGGGCAGGGTGAAGCCGCCGTCGGCGCCGCAGGCCCAGGGGTAGCGCTTCCAGACCTCGTCGCCCAGGATGGCGGCGGTGGCGCGGGCCTGGGCGATGCGGTCGGTGGGGATCTCGCAGTGGAAGGCGGCGGGCAGCAGGCGGCCGCTCTGGGACTCTTCCAGCCGGTCCAGCACCATGCGCATGATGCGGAAGGTGGAGGGCACCAGGCCGCTGGCGTCGCCCGAGTGGATGCCTTCGGTCAGGATCTCCACCTTCAGCGTGCCGGTGATGTTGCCGCGCAGGCTGGAGGTCAGCCACAGCTGGTCGTAGTTGCCGGCGCCCGAGTCCAGGCAGACCACCAGGCTGACGTCGCCCAGGCGGCCCTTCAGGGCGTCCAGGTAGGCGGGCAGGTCGTACGAGCCCGATTCCTCGCAGGTCTCGATCAGGCCGACGATGCGCGGGTGCGGCACGCCTTGCGCCTTCAGCGCCTCGATGGCGCTGATGCTGGCGTAGATGGCGTAGCCGTCGTCGGCGCCGCCGCGGCCATAGAGCTTGCCGTCCTCGATCTTGGGCGTCCAGGGGCCCAGGTCGGAGCGCCAGCCGCTGAACTCGGGCTGCTTGTCCAGGTGGCCGTACATCAGCACCGTTTGCGTGCTGCCGGCCTTGGTGGCGTCCAGCTCGAAAAAGATGACCGGCGTGCGGCCTTCCAGGCGCAGCACCTCCAGCCGCAGGCCGGGCACCTTGCGGCCCTCCACCCAGGCGGCGGCGTCGCGCACCACGCGGTCGATCAGGCCGTGGGCCGACCAGTCGGCGTCGAACATCGGGCTCTTGGCGGGCACGGCGATGTAGTCAACCAACTGCGGCACGATGCGCTCGCGCCAGGCGGTGTCGACAAACTCGCCCAGCAGGGCGGGATCGAGCGGGGGCAGGGTTTCTGGAGCGTTCATGCGAAGAAATCCGGGGGGATCGACGTACACACGGATTGTGCGCCGGTCCGGCTGCACTATGCTCGGTAACACCTGCATCGCGAGGAGGGATCATGGGCGTCGACGACATCGGCCGCCGGCAAGGGCTGGCCCGCCTGCTGGCAGGCGGCTGGGCGCTGGCCACGGGCCGCGCGGCGCAGGCCCAGCTCACGCCGGGCGTCACGCCCCAGGCCATCCTGGTCGGCCAGGTGCTGTCGATGCAGGCCGGTCGCAATGAGCACGGCGCGGCCACCCGCCAGGGCGTCGAGGCCGGCGTGCGGCGCATCAATGCCGAGGGCGGCATCCTCGGGCGCCAGCTGGTGATCCGGGTGGCCGACGACGAGGCCAAGTCCGAGCAGGCCGAGGCCCTGGCCCACCAGCTGGTGGCCGACGGTATGTTCCTGCTGTTCGGCTCGATCGAGGGCGGCCCCAGCAATGCGGTGATGAAGGCGGCGATTGCCAAGAACGTGCCCTTTTTTGCGCCGATGGCCGGCTCGCCCACGCTGCGTCGGCCGCTGCAGCCGCTGGTGTTTCCGGTGCGCGCCGAGCACCGCGACGAGTTCCGTGCGCTGCTGGCCTACGGCCACAGCCTGGGCATGCGCCGCGCCGCTTTTTTGCAGGCGGACACCGAGGTCGGCCGCCTGCACCTGGCCAATGTGCAGCGGGCCTGCGCCGACCTGGGCATGCCGCCACCGCTGGCGCTGCCGGTGGGCGGCGAGGCCAGCGACGCACAGATCACCGCCATGGTCCAGAGCGTGCGCGAGGCCCGCTGCGAGCTGATCTTCAACCACGGCTCGATCGGCGTGTATGAGCGCCTGATCCGCGCGCTGCGCCAGGCCGGCCTGGGCATCGCCTGCTATGGCGTCAACTCGGGTTCGGCGCAGCTGGCCAAGCGCCTGGGCGAGCTGTCGCACGGCATGCTGTTCACGCAAGTCGTGCCCTCGCCCTGGGAGCGCAAGACGGCGCTCACCCGCGAATACCAGGCCGACTTCCGCGCCGCCTTTCCCGACCCCGAGTTCTCCTACGGCAGCCTGGAGGGCTACCTCAGCGTGCGTGCGCTGGCCGAGGCCTTGCGCCGCAGCGGGCGCGACCTCACGCGGCCGGGCCTGGTGCGCGCGCTGGAGACGGCCAGCTACGAGGTGGCCGGCTTCAAGCTGCGCTACACGCGCGAGGAGCGCATCGGCTCCAGCTTTGTCGACACCGCCCTGGTCACGCGCGACGGGCGCTTTCGCCACTGACGGCGACGCGCGCGCTCAGATCCCGGCCGGCCAGCGCGCGTCCAGCCAGGCCAGCAGCTCGGCCATCACCTCGGCCCGCTCGGGCTCGTGGAAGATCTCGTGGGCCAGGCCGGGCCACTCGCGCGTGCTGACCACCGCGGTGGGCGCCTGCTGCGCGAAACGGGCGCTGCCGGCCGGCGCCACGCAGCGGTCGGCGCCGGCCCACATCAGCAGCGTGGGCACCGACCAGCGCGGGGCCACCGCCTGCACCGCCGGGCCGGCCTGGGCCAGGAAGCGGCCCAGCCGGCCGCTGATGCGGTCATGCACCAGCGGGTCGGCCAGGTAGCCGGCCACTACCGCGGGGTCGCGTGAGATCCAGGCGGCGTCCAGCCCGTTGCCCACGCACAGCGAGGGCAGCAGCCGCGGCACCAGCGCCAGCAGCAGGCGTTGCAGCGCATTGGCGCCGATGTCCAGTGCCGGCGAGGACAGCACCAGCGCATCCACCGGCTGCCACCACGCGGCCGGCTGCGCCGCCAGGCCCTCGGCCACGTAGCGCGCCGCCACCGCGCCGCCCATGCTGTGGCCCAGCAGCACCAGCGGCCCTGTGCCAGCGGCGCGCACCACGGTGATCATCCGCCCCAGGTCGACCAGCAGGCTGTCATCGGCGGCGATCAGGCCGCGCGTGCCGCCCGACTGGCCGTGACCACGCTGGTCATAGGCCGCCACGCGCCAGCCGTGGCTGCACAGGGTCTGGGCCAGCTCCTCGTGGCGGCCGGCGTGTTCGCCCAGGCCATGCACCAGCAACACCTGGCCGCGCGGGGCGTCGGCGTCCCACAGGCGGGTGTGCAGGGTCAGGCCATCGGCGGTGTGGATCGCGTCGCTCATGGGCAGGTCTTCTTGCGGCTGATGGGCACAGTCTCTCATCCCGCCCAGGCGGTGGGCCGGCCCCACAGAAAGCCCTGGGCGCGCGGCACACCCAGGCCGGCCAGGCAGGCCGCCTGGCGTGGATGCTCCAGGCCCTCGGCCACCAGGTCCAGCGACAAGGCCTGCGCCAAGCCCACCAGCAGCGCGACGATGGCCTCGCTGGGCCGGTCCTCCGGCAGGCGCTGGACAAAGCTGCGGTCGATCTTCAGCACATCCACCGGCAGGCTGCGCAGATAGGCCAGCGACGAGTAGCCGGTGCCGAAGTCGTCCAGCGCGACGCGCACGCCCAGCGCGCGGGCGGCGCGCAGGCCGTCCAGCGCCGGCCCTTGCGCCTCCAGCAGCGAGGCCTCGGTCAGCTCCAGCTCCAGCAGCGACGGTGGCACGCCGGTCTCGGCCAGCAGGCGCTGCAGCGTGGGCACAAAGCCGGCCGCGCCCCAGGTGCGCGCGCTCAGGTTGACCGCCACCGGCACCGCCCGCCCGGTGCGCCGGGCGTCGGCCGCCCAGGCCAGCGCCTGGGCCAGCATCCAGCGGTCGATCTCGACCACCAGGCCGCTGTCCTCGGCCACGTCGATGAAGTCGACCGGCCCGAGCAGGCCGCGCTGCGGATGCTGCCAGCGCACCAGCGCCTCCACGCCCACCCGCGGGCCATCGGCCGTCAGCGCCACCTGCGGCTGCTGCCAGGCGCGCAGCTCGCCGTGGCGCAGCGCGCGGCGCAGGTCGGCCTCGGTGCGGGTGCGGGCCAGCTGTTCCTCGCGCAGGCGCGGGTGGTAGGCGCGCAGCCGCCGCCCGCCGGCCGGCAGCGGGCCGGCCGAGGCCAGCTCGGCCTGCTGCAGCAGCTGGTCGGACTGCAGGCCATCGGCCGGGAACCGGCTCCAGCCGATCGACACCGCCAGCGGCGTGCCGGTGCCGCTGGGCAGTGCCTGCACCCGGTTGCACAGCACCTGGGCCCAGGCGGCGGGGTCGTCCAGTGCGCTGCTGTCGTCGCAGCACAGCACGAACTGGCCGTCGCGGTGGACAAACACCGAGCCCTCGCCCATCTGGTCCAGCAGCCAGCGGCCCACCTGGCGCAGCACGCCGTCCACGCCGCCGGGCCCGATCACCGCCGCCAGCTCCTGCAGCTGCGGCAGGCACAGCGACACCACCAGCAGCCGCGACACCGAATGCAGCCGCTGCGGCAGCGCATGCTCCAGCGCGCGCCGGTTGGCCAGCAGCGTGACACTGTCGCGCTCGGCCAGCCAGCGCACGCGCGACTCGGCCTCGTCCAGCGCCCGGGTGGCCTCGGCCACGCGGCGGTCCAGCGCGGCGTGGCGGCTTTCGCGGTCGCGCTGGTCGGCGTGTTCGCGGGCATGCATCAGCACTGAATCGATGCCTTCGGCCAGGTCGTCCAGCACCCGGGCACCGGACTCGCGCCGACGCTCGGCCAGCTCGCCGGACAGGCGCGCCGCGCTGGACCACAGGCCCAGCGCGGCGGCCTGCTCGGCCAGAAAGGCCAGCGCCTCTTCGCGGTAGAGCGGGCGGCCCTCGCGGTCCAGCCGCCGCCGCGCCAGCTCGGCCAGGCGCATGGCCTGGCGGTGCCGGCCTTCCACCGCCAGCACGCGGCCATGGTTCAACGCCAGTGCGGCCAGCAGGCGGCGCAGGCCGTGGCGGCGTTGCAGCGCCCGCGCGCGCTGCCAGGCCTGGCGCGCCGGACCGGCCTGGCCCAAGGCCGCCCGCGCCCAGGCCAGGTTGCACCACAGCACCGCGTGGGCCAGCGGCCACTGCGCGATGTCGGGCTCGGCCAGGCCGCGCTGCAGCTCGCGCTCGGCCTGCGCCGGCTGGCGCGCCAGCAAGGCGCAGTAGCCCAGGTTGGCGGCCACGCGCACGCGCCAGCCGGCCGGCACCTCGGTGCCCATCAGCGCCAGCGCCTCCTGGTAGGCGGCGCGGGTGGTGTCGAGCTGCGCCAGGTGCACATGCAGCAGGCCGGCGGTGAACAGCGCCGCACCGCGCTGACGGTCCAGCCCGTGCTCGCGCGCCAGCACCATGGCTTCGCGCAGATAGGCTGAGGCATAGACAAAGCGGCCCAGCTGGATCTGCGCGTCGCCCAGGGCGGTCAGGGCCGCCACGGTGCGATCGGGTCGGCCGCGCTGGCGCAGCTCGGGCATCAGCTGCACCAGGGCCTCGGCGGCGCCCAGCCAGTCGCCCTCGATCTCGCGCACCTGGGCGGCGAGCAGGGCGCCGTCGAGCTGGTCGTCGGTGGCGCCAGCCGGGGCCACCAGGTCGCGCGCCTGCGCCACCACCGCTGCCAGGCCGTGGGTGCCCTGGTGCAGTGCGCGCTGCAGCCGCTCGAACAACGGGCCCAGGTTGTGGCCGCGGCGCGTCAGAGCCTCCAGCTCAGCCGCCCACGGCGCTGCCCGGTCCAAGTCCTCGTCCATGTGTCCTCCCAGGGCCGATGATGCGTGGTGCGGTGGGCGCAGCGCAAGATGCTGACGCCCGACCGTTGTCCCGACCGCGACACCAGGGCAGACGCCCCCGCGCTATGGTCCGACCCAGGAGACTTCGATGACCGATACCCCCGCCTTCACCTGCCACACCGACACCGACAGCGGCGTCACCGAGCTGCAGCTGTGCCGGCCCGAGCGGCTCAATGCGCTGGACCCGGCCCTGTTTCGCGCGCTGCGCCAGACCGTGCAGGCGCTGGACGCCGCCGGCACCACCCGCGTGCTGCTGATCAGCTCCACCGGCAAGCACTTCAGCGCCGGCATGGCGCTGGATGTGTTTGCCTCGGACCTGGCGCTGCTGTCCACCGCCACCGCGCGCCAGCGCCAGGCCTTCCAGAGCGGCCTGCGGGCGCTGATGGAGGACCTGGACGTGCTGGACAGCGCGCGCTTCCCGGTGATCTGCGCGGTGCAGGGCGGCTGCATCGGCGGCGCGCTGGACCTGGCGGCGGCCTGCGACATCCGGGTGTGCAGCGCCGATGCCTTCTTCACGATCCAGGAGATCGTCATCGGCATGGCGGCCGACATGGGCTCGCTGCAGCGCCTGCCGAAGATCCTGCCGCAGGGCCTGGTGCGCCAGATGGCCTACACCGGCGAGCGGCTCGATGCCCAGCGCGCGCTGGCCCACGGCCTGGTCAACGCGGTGCTGCCCGATGCCGCGGCGCTGCGCGAGCACGCGCTGGCGCTGGCGCGCGAGATCGCCGCCAAGAGCCCGCTGGCGATCGCCACCAGCAAGCAGGCGCTGAACTACGCCCGCGACCACGGCGTGGCCGATGCGCTGGCGCAGATGCGCCTGCTGCAGAGCGCGGCCTTTGACATCGAGGAAATGGGCCGCGCCATCGCCGCCTGGAAGGACAAGCGCCCCGGCGACTTCGAGCCGCTGGCGCCGACCGCCTGATCAGGCGGCGCGGGCCTGGCGCACCGCACGCTCCCACTGCGCCATCAGGTCCTGCGCCCGCTCGCGCGGCATTGTGGGCAGGAAGCTGCGCTCGACCTGCCACTGCGCCTCCAGCTCGTCCAGGCTGCGCCACACGCCGGTGGCCAGGCCGGCCAGGTAGGCGGCGCCCAGCGCGGTGGTCTCGATCACCTGCGGCCGCTGCACCGGGATGCCCAGCAGGTCGGCCTGGAACTGCATCAGCAGGTTGTTGACGCAGGCGCCGCCGTCCACGCGCAGCTCGCTCACTGGCGTGCTGCCGGCCGCCACTGCGTCCTTGCTCATGGCCTGCAGCAGGGCCGCGCTCTGAAAGGCGATGCTCTCCAGCGCGGCCCGCGCGATGTGGGCCACGGTGGAGCCGCGCGTCAGGCCGACGATGGTGCCGCGCGCGTCAGCGTCCCAGTAGGGCGCGCCCAGGCCGGTGAAGGCCGGCACCAGCATCACGCCGCCGGCGTCGGGCACGCTCTCGGCCAGCGCCTGCACCTCGGAGCTGGACTGGATCGCGCGCAGGCCGTCGCGCAGCCACTGCACCACCGCGCCGCCGATGAACACGCTGCCCTCGAAGGCGAACTGCGGCCGCGCATCGGCCTGCGCCGCGCTGGTGGTGATCAGGCCGTTGGCGCTGGTCTGGAAGCGCCCGCCGGTGTGCATCAGCATGAAGCAGCCGGTGCCGTAGGTGTTCTTCGCCAGCCCGGCGCGAAAGCAGGCCTGGCCGAACAGCGCGCTCTGCTGGTCGCCGGCCATGCCAGCCACCGGCACGGCGGCGCCCAGCAGCGCCGGCTCGGTCTCGCCGAACACATGGGCGCTGGGGTGGACCTGCGGCAGCACGCTGTCGGGCACGCGCAGCAGGCCCAGCAGCTGGTGGTCCCAGCGGTTGTGACGGATGTCGAACATCATCGTCCGCGCCGCGTTGCTGACATCGGTGGCATGCACCCGGCCGCCGGTGAGCTTCCACAGCAGCCAGCTGTCCACCGTGCCGAACGCCAGCTCGCCGCGCGCCGCCGCCGCGTGCGCGCCCTCCACGTGGTCCAGGATCCAGCGTACCTTGGTGCCCGAGAAGTACGCGTCCACGCGCAGCCCGGTGCTCTGCAGGAAGGTGTCGCCATGGCCCTGCTCGCGCAGCTGCGCGCACAGCGGCTCGGCGCGCCGGTCCTGCCAGACGATGGCGTTGTGGATCGCGCGGCCCGTGCGGCGGTCCCAGACCACCGTGGTCTCGCGCTGGTTGGTGATGCCGATCGCGCGCAGCTCGCGCGCCGTGATGCCGGCCTTCACCAGCGCCTCCTGCGCGGTGGCCAACTGGCTGGACCAGATCTCCTCGGGGTCGTGCTCGACCCAGCCGGGCTGCGGGTAGATCTGGCGGAACTCGCGCTGCGCCATGGCCACGATGCGGCCGCGCTCGTCGAAGACGATGCTGCGCGAGCTGGAGGTGCCCTGGTCCAGGGCCAGGATGAATGCCATGCGCGTCTCCTTGTGATTCTTTAGCCAGCCACTTCGACCTGCACACCCGCCTCGGCCAGCAGGCCGGGGAAGGGGGCCGGCGGCGGCGCGTCGGTGAACAGCAGGTCGATCTGGTCCATGCGGCCGAGCTCGACCATCGCCGGCCGGTTGAACTTGCTGTGGTCGGTGGCCAGCCAGACCTCGCGGCTGTGCTCGATGATCGCGCGCGCCACCTGCACCTCGCGGTAATCGTAGTCGCGCAGCGTGCCGTCGGCCTCGATGCCGCTGATGCCGATCAGGCCGATGTCGACGCGGAACTGGCGGATCAGGTCCACCGCCGCGGCGCCGACGATGCCGCGGTCGCGGTGGCGCACCACGCCGCCGGTGACGATGACCTCGCAGTCCGGGTTGGCGGCCAGGATGGTGGCCACGTTCAGGTTGTTGGTGATCACCCGCAGGCCCTGGTGCTGCAGCAGCTCGCGCGCGATGGCCTCGGTGGTGGTGCCCAGGTTGATCAGCAGCGAGCTGCCGTTGGGCACGCGCTGCGCCACCGCGCGGGCGATGCGCTGCTTGGCGTCGGCGTGCAGCATCTCGCGCTGGCGGTAGGCGATGTTCTCGGTGGTGGAGCTGGGCACGCGCACACCGCCGTGGTAGCGCGACAGCAGCCCGGCCTCGGCCAGCAGCTTCACATCCCGGCGCACCGTCTGCAGCGTCACGCCGAAGCGCTCGGCCAGCGCCTCCACGCTCATCACGCCGTGCTGGCGCACGGCCTCAAGCAGTTCCGATTGGCGGGGATTGGGCGTCATGGCGGCATCGATGGTACGACCGGAGTCCCCCGGCGTCGCGAGCCTAAACGAACCAAAGCGAAAACAAACAGCTGAAATTCCTATTGCAAACGAACATAGACTGGGCTAAAAAGAAAAAAGAAGAACGCGACCCCCTGGTTGCCCGCTGGAGACATTGCCCGTGCCGCCCTCATCGCCCCTGCCGGCGAACGCCCCGCTGCCTGCCGATACCTGCGACGTGCTCGTCGTGGGCGGCGGCATCAATGGCTGTGGCATCGCCCGCGACCTGGCCGGCCGCGGCTGGCGCGTGGTGCTGGCCGAGCAGGACGACCTGGCGGCGCACACCTCCAGCTCCTCCACCAAGCTGATCCACGGCGGCCTGCGCTACCTCGAGTACTACGAGTTCAGCCTGGTGCGCAAGGCGCTGCAGGAGCGCGAGGTGCTGCTCAAGAGCGCGCCGCACATCATGTGGCCGCTGCGCTTTGTCATGCCGCACGACCCGGCGATGCGGCCCGCCTGGCTGATCCGCCTGGGCATCTTCCTCTACGACCACCTGGCCCGGCGCGAGGTGCTGCCGGGTTCGCGCGGCGTCAACCTGCGCACCCACCCGGTGGGCGCGGCGCTGCAGGACCGCTACACGCGCGGCTTCGTCTACTCCGACGGCTGGGTGGACGACGCGCGGCTGGTGGTGCTCAACGCGATCGATGCGCGCGCCCGCGGCGCCTCGGTGCGCACCCGCACCCGGGTCGAATCGGTGCAGCGCGAGGCCGGCGGCTGGCTGGCGCAGCTGGCCGGTCCGCAGGGCGAGCGGCAGACCGTGCGCGCCCGCGCGCTGGTCAACGCCGCCGGTCCCTGGGCCGAGAGCTTCCTGCGTGGCGTGGCCCGCCCGGCCGGCCACGAGAGCCTGGCCACGCGCAGCCTGCGCCTGGTCAAGGGCTCGCACATCATCGTGCCGCGCTGCTTCGAGCACGACCACGCCTACATCTTCCAGAACCCCGACAAGCGCATCATCTTCGCCATCCCCTACGAGCGTGAGTTCACGCTGATCGGCACCACCGACGAGGAGATCCACGGCGACCCGCGCGACGCCCGCATCGGCCCCGACGAGGTGGCCTACCTGTGCGAGCAGGCCAGCCGCTACTTCCGCCGCCCGGTGCGCGCGGCCGACGTGGTCTGGAGCTACACCGGCGTGCGCCCGCTGCTGGATGACGCCTCGGGCGACCCCTCGGCCGTCACCCGCGACTACCTGCTGGAAAGCAACGAGCTGCCCGGCGGCGGCGCGCCGCTGCTGAGTGTGTGGGGCGGCAAGATCACGACCTTCCGCAAGCTGGCCGAGGACGCCGCCGACGAGCTGGGCCGCATGCTGGGCGAGCCGCGCCGCGCCTGGACCGAGGGCGCCTTCCTGCCCGGCGGCGACCTGCGCGACTGGGTCGGCCCACCGCAGCGCCCCGACACCGATTTCGAGCGCCTGGTCCAGACCCTGGGCCAGCGCCACCCCTGGCTGCCCGGCCCGCTGGCGCGCCGCCTGGCCCGCGCCTACGGCGCCCGCGTCGGCCTGGTGCTGGGCGAGGCGCGATCGCTGGCCGACCTGGGCGCCGCCGTGGCGCCGGGCCTGTACGAGGCCGAGTTGCGCTATCTGCGAGAGGAGGAGTGGGCCTGCAGCGCCGACGATGTGCTGTGGCGCCGCTCCAAGCTGGGCCTGCACCTGACCGTGGCCGAGCGGGCCCAGGTGGCCGCCTGGCTGGCCGCCCATGCGCAGGCCGGCGCTGATGACGAGATGACGATGAAGGTGGACACATGCAGCTGACGCTCGAAGGCATCAGCCGCCGCGTCGGGGCCGAGACCTGGCTCCATCCGATGGACCTGGCCCCGCGGCCCGGCGCCGTGACCGTGCTGCTGGGCGCCACCCAGGCCGGCAAGACCAGCCTGATGCGGGTGATGGCCGGGCTGGATGCGCCCACAGCCGGCCGCGTGCGCGTGGACGGCACCGACGTCACCGGCGCGCCGGTGCGCCAGCGCAACGTGGCGATGGTCTACCAGCAGTTCATCAACTACCCGTCGATGACGGTGTTCGACAACATCGCCTCGCCGCTGAAGCTGGCCGGCCGCCCGCGCGAGCAGATCCGCCAGCAGGTGCAGGCGCTGGCCGAGCGGCTGCACATCGAGCCCTTCCTGGCCCGGCTGCCGGCCGAGCTGTCGGGCGGCCAGCAGCAGCGCGTGGCGCTGGCGCGCGCGCTGGCCAAGCAGGCGCCGCTGATGCTGCTGGACGAGCCGCTGGTCAACCTGGACTACAAGCTGCGCGAGGAACTGCGCGAGGAGCTCTCGGCCCTGTTCGCCAGCGGCGAGGCCACCGTGGTCTATGCCACCACCGAGCCCGCCGAGGCGCTGCTGCTGGGCGGCTACACCGCGGTGCTCGACCGCGGCGAGCTGCTGCAGTACGGCCCCACCGCCGAGGTCTTCCACCGCCCGGCCTCGCTGCGCGTGGCGCGCGCCTTCAGCGACCCGCCGATGAACCTGCTGGCAGCCGAGGTGGCCGACGGCGGCGCCCAGCTGGCCTGCGGCCCGCTGATCGCAGTGGACCTGCCCACCCAGGCCACCCGTGCGCTGACACTGGGCCTGCGCGCCAGTGCGCTGCGGGTGCAGGCTCGGCCCGGCGACGTGGCCCTGCCGGGCCAGGTGCAGCTGGCCGAGATCTCGGGCTCGGACACCTTCGTCCATGTGCACACCGCCGTGGGCGAGCTGGTGGCGCAGCTGACCGGCGTGCACGAGTTTGAGCTGGGCGCCGCCTTGACCCTGTACGCCAGCCCGGCGCAGGCCTATGCCTTTGACGCCAGCGGCGCGCTGCTGACGGCGCCGCAACGCGCGCGGGGAGTGTGAGATGGCCAAGATCGAACTCGACCTGGCGCACAGCTACAAGCCGACCCCGCAGCAGGACAGCGACTACGCGCTGCTGCCGCTGAACATGTGCTTCGAGGACGGCGGCGCCTATGCGCTGCTGGGCCCCTCGGGCTGCGGCAAGACCACGATGCTCAACATCATGTCGGGTCTGCTGGTGCCGTCGCAGGGCACGGTGCGCTTTGACGGCCAGGACATGACCCGCGCCACGCCGCAGCAGCGCAACATCGCCCAGGTGTTCCAGTTCCCGGTCATCTACGACACCATGACCGTGGCCGAGAACCTGGCCTTCCCGCTGAAGAACCGTGGCGTGCCGGCGGCACAGATCCGCCAGCGCGTGGGCCAGATCGCCGAGATGCTGGAGATGAGCCACCAGCTCGACCAGGCGGCGGCGGGCCTGAGTGCCGACCAGAAGCAGAAGATCTCGCTGGGTCGCGGCCTGGTGCGGCCGGATGTGTCGGCGGTGCTGTTCGACGAGCCCCTCACCGTGATCGACCCGCACCTGAAGTGGCAGCTGCGGCGCAAGCTCAAGCAGATCCACCATGAGTTGAAGCTCACGCTGATCTACGTCACCCACGACCAGGTCGAGGCGCTGACCTTTGCCGACCAGGTGGTGGTGATGACGCGCGGCCGCGTGGTGCAGCTGGGCACGCCCGACGCGCTGTTCGAGCGGCCGGCGCACACCTTCGTGGGCCACTTCATCGGCTCGCCCGGCATGAACTTCCTGCAGGCGCAGGCGAGTGGCGGCACGCTGCAGATTGGCGGCCATGCGCTGCCGGCCGACCGCGCGCTGCCCGAGGGCCCGCTGCGCCTGGGCATCCGCCCCGAGTACCTGGCGCTGGCGCCGGCCGGCACCCCCGGCACGCTGCCGGCCCAGGTGCGCCAGGTGCAGGACATCGGCACCTACCAGCTGGTCACGCTGGACGCCGCCGGCCAGGCCCTGAAGGCGCGCCTGTCGCCCGAGGCCGTGCCGCCCGCCACCGGCGCCGCCGTGGGCCTGCAGGTGCTGGGCGCCCACAGCTGCTTCTACCGCGACGAGGAGCTCATCCCGTGACGACCAAGCCCGTCAACCAGAAGGCCTGGTTCCTGATCCTGCCGGTCTTCCTGTGCGTGGCCTTTTCGGCCATCCTGCCGCTGATGACGGTGGTGAACTACTCGGTGCAGGACATCATCAGCCCCGAGCGCCGCGTCTTCGTCGGCACCGAGTGGTTCGCCGCGGTGATGCGCGACGAGGACCTGCACGCCGCGCTGTGGAACCAGCTGCGCTTCTCGCTGGCCGTGCTGCTGGTGGAGATTCCGCTGGGCATTGCGCTGGCGCTGTGCATGCCGGCCGCCGGCTGGGCGGCGTCGGCCACGCTGGTGGTGGTGGCGCTGTCGCTGCTGATCCCGTGGAACGTGGTGGGCACGATCTGGCAGATCTTTGGCCGCGCCGACATCGGTCTGCTGGGCCACACGCTGGAGTCGCTGGGCATCGAGTACAGCTACACCGGCGACGCCACGCAGGCCTGGCTGACCGTGCTGCTGATGGACGTGTGGCACTGGACGCCGCTGGTGGCCCTGCTGGCCTACGCCGGCCTGCGGTCGATCCCCGACGCCTACTACCAGGCTGCGCGCATCGACGGCGCCAGCCGCCTGGCGGTGTTCCGCTACATCCAGCTGCCCAAGATGCGCGGCGTGCTGATGATCGCGGTGCTGCTGCGCTTCATGGACAGCTTCATGATCTACACCGAGCCCTTCGTGCTCACCGGCGGCGGGCCCGGCAACGCCACCACCTTCCTGTCGCAGTACCTGACGCAGAAGGCGGTGGGCCAGTTCGACCTGGGCCCGGCGGCGGCCTTCTCGCTGATCTACTTCCTGATCATCCTGCTGCTGTGCTTCATCCTCTACAACTGGATGCAGCGGCTGGGTCAGGCCCAGAACCAGGGACAGGAGCTGCAGTCGTGAACGACGCCCGCTTCAAGAAACGCACGCTGTTCCTGCTGGCCTACATGGTCTTCGCGCTGCTGCCCATCTACTGGATGGTCAACATGAGCTTCAAGACCAATGAGGAGATCCTCAGCAGCTTCAGCCTGTGGCCGCAGCAGTTCACCTGGGCCAACTACGCCACCATCTTCACCGACGAGAGCTGGTACTCGGGCTACATCAACAGCCTGATCTATGTCGGCATCAACACCGTCATCTCGATCACCGTGGCGCTGCCCGCCGCCTACGCCTTCAGCCGCTACAGCTTCCTGGGCGACAAGCATGTCTTCTTCTGGCTGCTGACCAACCGCATGACGCCACCGGCGGTGTTCCTGCTGCCCTTCTTCCAGCTCTACACCACGGTGGGCCTGATGGACACCCACATCGCGGTGGCGCTGGCCCACCTGCTGTTCAACGTGCCGCTGGCGGTGTGGATCCTGGAGGGCTTCATGAGCGGCATCCCGCGCGAGATCGACGAGACCGCCTACATCGACGGCTACAGCTTCCCGCGCTTCTTCGTGCAGATCTTTCTGCCGCTGATCAAGGCCGGCGTGGGCGTGGCGGCCTTCTTCTGCTTCATGTTCAGCTGGGTCGAGCTGCTGCTGGCGCGCACGCTGACCAGCGTCAACGCCAAGCCCATCGTCGCCACGATGACGCGCACCGTCAGCGCCAGCGGCATGGACTGGGCCACGCTGGCCGCCGCCGGCGTGCTGACCATCGTGCCGGGCGCGATCGTGATCTGGTTTGTCCGGCACTACATCGCAAAGGGCTTTGCGATGGGCCGCGTCTGAGGAGGCCGCACGATGTTTGACTGGATGGTATGGACCACTCCCGTTGCCGTGTTCTTCAGCTGCATCGCGCTGATGCTGGTGGGCATGACGGTGTGGGAGATCAAGTCACCCACGGTGCTGCGCAAGGGCTTTTTGCCGATCGCCACCACGCGCGGCGACCGGCTGTTCATCGGGCTGCTGAGCGCGGCCTACATCAACCTGGCCTTCGTCGGGCTGGCGGGCCACCTCGCCGAGTGGCTGTCGCTGGAGAGCGAGCCCAGCGTGTGGATCAGCTTTGTGCTGTCGATGGGCGTGCTGGCGCTGGTGATGCGCAAAGGCTGAGCATTCTTCGGTATCCGGCCCGGCGCTGCCCCGGGGCCGTGGTGACCTCAACCGCAACGCGGGGCAGCGCGATTCACTCCCGATCATCGACCGCTAGAAGGAGACAAGCGATGAAGATGCGTTACACCGCCCTGGCCCTGGCCGCTGCCTGCGCGCTGGGCAGCACGACCGCCTGGTCCGGCGAAGCCGAGGCCAAGAAGTGGGTGGAGGGCGAGTTCCAGCCCTCCACGCTGAGCAAGGACCAGCAGATGGCCGAGATGAAGTGGTTCATCGATGCCGCGGCCAAGCTCAAGGCCAAGGGCATCAAGGAGATCTCGGTGGTGTCGGAGACGATCACCACCCACGAGTACGAGTCCAAGACCATGGCCAAGGCCTTTGAGGAGATCACCGGCATCAAGGTCAAGCACGACCTGATCCAGGAAGGCGACGTGGTCGAGAAGCTGCAGACCTCGATGCAGTCGGGCAAGTCCATCTATGACGGCTGGATCAGCGACTCCGACCTGATCGGCACGCACTACCGCTACGGCAAGGTCCTCAACCTGACCGACTACATGGCTGGCGCCGGCAAGGACTTCACCAACCCGGGTCTGGATCTGAAGGACTTCATCGGCACCAAGTTCACCACCGCCCCTGATGGCAAGCTCTACCAGCTGCCCGACCAGCAGTTCGCCAACCTGTACTGGTTCCGCGCCGACCTGTTCGCCCGCAAGGACCTGCAGGACAAGTTCAAGGCCAAGTACGGCTATGAGCTGGGCGTGCCGCTGAACTGGAGCGCCTACGAGGACATCGCCGAGTTCTTCACCAACGACGTCAAGACCATCGACGGCAAGCCCATCTACGGCCACATGGACTACGGCAAGAAGGACCCGTCGCTGGGCTGGCGCTTCACCGACGCCTGGCTGTCGATGGCGGGCACCGCCGACATCGGCACGCCCAACGGCCTGCCGATCGACGAGTGGGGCATCCGCGTGGCCGACGACAAGTGCACGCCGGTGGGCGCCTCGGTCGAGCGCGGTGGCGCCACCAACTCGCCGGCGGCGGTCTATGCGCTGACCAAGTACGTCGACTGGATGAAGAAGTACGCGCCCAAGGAAGCCACCGGCATGACCTTCGGCGAGGCCGGCCCGGTGCCGGCCCAGGGCCAGATCGCGCAGCAGATCTTCTGGTACACCGCCTTCACCGCCGACATGACCAAGAAGGGCCTGCCGGTGGTCAATGCCGATGGCACGCCGAAGTGGCGCATGGCTCCCGGCCCCAACGGCCCGTACTGGAAGCAGGGCATGCAAAACGGCTACCAGGACGTGGGCAGCTGGACCTTCTTCAAGGACCATGACGCCAACCGTACTGCTGCGGCCTGGCTGTACGCGCAGTTCATCACCGCCAAGACCACCAGCCTGAAGAAGACCATCGTCGGCCTGACGCCGATCCGTGAGTCCGACATTCAGAGCAAGGCCATGACCGACCTGGCGCCCAAGCTGGGCGGCCTGGTCGAGTTCTACCGCAGCCCGGCCCGCGTGGCCTGGAGCCCGACCGGCACCAACGTGCCCGACTACCCGAAGCTGGCCCAGCTGTGGTGGAAGAACGTGGCGCAGGCGGTGACCGGCGAGAAGACACCGCAGGGCGCGATGGACAACCTGGCCAAGGAAATGGACGACGTGCTGGCCCGCCTGGAGCGCGCCGGCATGGCCAAGTGCGCGCCCAAGCTCAACAAGAAGGAGGACGCCAAGAAGTGGCTCTCCGACAAGGCCGCACCGTGGGCCAAGCTGGCCAACGAGAAGCCCAAGGGCGAGACCATCAACTACGACAAGCTGCTGGGCGCCTGGAAGGAAGGCCGCGTGCGCTGAGCACCGGTCGGCCACCGTCACACCCACACGAGGCGCCTTCGGGCGCCTTTTTTCGTGCCGACGGGGGCTTCGCCAGCGGCGGGTCTGCGCCATAGTTGGCGGCCGGCCCCGGCGCCGCGGCCCGCCAGCGCTATGCTCCGCCTATGATCCAGCGCCCACCGCCATGGCGGGCGGCAGTACCCATGGACTCATTCGACCGCGACGACGGCTTTGCCCACGACCTCGCCCTGCTGCATGCGCCGCAGGATCTGCGTGCCGCCCAGGCGCTGGCCCAGGCGCTGGCCGCGCAGGGCGCCACACTGGCCTGGCGGCCCGGCCAGCCGCCTGAGGGCGGCCGCCTGGACGACGAACTGGCACGCACCCGCTGGGTGCTGCTGCTGTGGTCGGCCGCGGTGGCCGAGCTGCCCGAACAGGTCGATCGCGCCCGCCTGGCCCTGCAGCGCCACGCGCTGATGCCGCTGCGCCTGGACCCCACGGCCTTGCCCCCGGGCCTGGAGCGGGTGCCCGTGGTGGCGCTCAGCGGCTGGCAGGGTGACACCGCCGAACCGGTGTTCACCGGGCTGATGCGGGCCCTGATGCCGCTGGTGCTGCCGCCGCGCAGTCCGGCAGGGCCTCCAGCCGTGGCTGCTCCCGCGGCCGAGCCGCGCCGCTGGTGGCAGGTCTGGCGCCGCGACCCCGAGCCGGCCCCTGACCTGCGTGGCAGCCTGCGCCAGGCCCTGGGGCCCCCCGAGGAGCCGTTTGAGCGCACCGTGCCGCTGATCCGCCCCCCGTTGGCGGGGCTGCCCGAGGCGGTGGCCGAGCCGGCGCTGCGGCGCAGCGATCTGGCGCCACCGCGCGACGACGGCCTGCCCGTCTGGGTGGGTGCTGCCGCGCCGCGCCATGCGGCGCCGGGCCAGCACTTCGCGGTGCGCCTGGGCCTGTTCACCGAGCCGATGCGCGAGCGCATGCTGGCGGTGCTGGCCCACCTGGCCGACGAGGCCGAGCTGGCGCCGCGCCCCGATGCGCCGGCCTCGGTCTGGCTCGCGGGCGCGCCGATCACCATCGCCATCGACGGCGGCCCGGATCTGGTGGTCTCGCCGCCGCTGCGACGCCTCAGCTGGAACGGCCAGTCCGACCTGGCCAGCTTCAATGTCAGCGTCAACCCCGGCACGCCGATGGGGCCGCAGACCCTTCACCTGCAGGTGCTGCTGGCCGGCTTGCCGCTGGCCTACCTGAGTCTGCCGCTGCGCATCGAGCGCGCCAACATGGCCACCGCGCTGGCGGTGCCGGTGGTCGAGTTGCCACGGCCGCTGCCGCGCTCGCTGTGGGTGGCGGTGGCCACCGCCGATGCCGCCACCGTGGCCGAGCGGGTCAGCCAGGCCCTGGCCCAGGCCCCGGGTCTGCGTCTGCGGGCCGGCGATGCGATGCACACCGTGGCCGAGCGCGAGCGCGCCATGGCCGCCTGCGACGCGATGCTGTTGTGCTGGTCGCTGGCCGCGGTCACCGATGCCGAGGTGATCCGCATGCTGCGCCACGGCTGGTCGCGCCTGGGGCCCGAGGCGGTGCTGCCGATGCCGCTGGCCGACCCCGAGGCGGTCTGGCCGCCGCAGGAGTTTTCCGAGGGCCAGTGGCTGGAGCGCTACCGCATGGCCTGGGCCGCGCTGGCGCCGCCGCTGGAGCTGCAACTGGCCGACGAGCCCGAGACCGAGGTCGGCCCGCTCAGTCGTCGTTGATCCGTCGGCGCTGATCAGCGCCCGCCGGTGACGTCGATGATCGCGCCGGTGGTGTAGACCGCCTCGTCCGACAGCAGCCACAGGATGGCCGGCGCCACCTCGTCGGCCGTGCCCAGGCGCCCCATCGGGATCAGGTGCAGGCTGTTCGCCACGCGCGCCGCATGGCCGCCGCTGGCATGGATGTCGGTGTCGATGATGCCGGGGCGCACGCCGTTGACGCGCACGCCCTCGGTGGCCACTTCGCGCGCCAGGCCCACCGTGAAGTGGTCGATCGCCGCCTTGCTCATCGAGTAGTCCAGGTACAGCCCCGGCGAGCCCACGCGCGCCGCGCCCGAGCTGAGGTTGACGATCGCGCCACCCTGGCCGCCATGCCGTGTGCTCATGCGGCGCACCGCCTCGCGCGCGCACAGCAGGCTGCCGCTGAGGTTGGTGCGCCACATCCGGTCCAGGCGCGCGGCGCTCATCTCGTCAACGCGCGCGGCCACGTCGATCACACCGGCGTTGTTGACCAGCGCGCCCAGCGGGCCAAGCTGAGCGTCCACCGCGTTGAACAGGGCCACCACCTGGGCCTCGTCGGCGACATCGGCCGGCACGACGATCGCGCGGCGTCCATGTGCGCGCACCTGCTCGGCGACAGACTCGGCGGCGGCGGTGTCGCGCACGCAGTTCACCGCCACATCCCAGCCGCGTTGGGCGGCCAGGCGGGCGGTGGCGGCGCCGATGCCGCGGCTGGCACCGGTGATCAGGACAACACGGGAGGGCGGCATGGTCAGGGCTCCACAGGGCAGCCCCGAGTGTCGCAAGAACCGAGCGTGCCGGCCGGGCCCGCGCGCCGCGGCTAGCGGCTGGTGGCGAGCGTGGTGTTGCGGCTGCGGGTCTGCTCGGCGACGAGGTAGGCCTGCATCTCGGCGGCGGAAATGTAGCCGTCGCGGTCGGTGTCGATGCGCTGCCAGTCGCGGGTGGTGGGCGCGGTGGGCGCGGCGGCGGTGGCCGTGCGTTCTGTGGCCGCAGCGGGGTTGGCCAGCGCGGTACCGGCCAGCGTGGCCAGGGCCACAGCGAACGAGGCCGGGGCGAGGTGGCGGATCGAGATCGTCATCATCAGCTCCATCGGTGTCAGGGGTTGGTGAAGGGGGATCGACGCGTCGCGTGTCGTGGACGCCGCGACGCGCCGGAAAGTTCCCCTCACCCTGGCGACCGCAGGTCGATGCTCAGCCGGCGCGTACCCGGTTGCGGCCGGCCTGCTTGGCGCGGTAGAGCGCGCGGTCGGCCTGGTCGAAGAGCGCTGCCATGTCGTGCGGCGGCGCCATCGCCAGGCCGATGCTGACGGTCACGCGCAGGCCGGCCTGGTGCTGGCCCCAGTCGGTGCGCTCAACCTGTTCGCGCAGGCGCTCGCAGACCTCGGTGGCGCGGTGCAGGTCGGTGTCGGGCAGTGCCACCAGGAACTCCTCGCCGCCGATGCGCGCGATCAGGTCGGCCGAGCGAGTGCCCTGGCGCAGGCGCTGCGCCAGCTCCACCAGCACGCGGTCGCCCACCCGGTGGCCGAAGCGGTCGTTGATCGACTTGAAATGGTCGATGTCGATCAGCACCAGCGCCAGCTCGCTGCGCTGCTGCTCGGCCTGGCGCAGCAGGCGCGGCAGGTGCTCGTCCAGGTAGCGCCGGTTGCCCAGACCGGTCAGTGCGTCCTGGCTGGCGCGTACCGCCAGCTCGGCCGCGCGGGCGCGTTCGATCTGCGCTTCCAGCCGGGCGCGCTCGGCCTGCAGACGGCTCAGCTCGGCCTCGGTGCGGGTGACCAGCAGCGCCGACTGGGCGCGCAGCTGCTGGGCCATGCGCCGACGCAGCAGCTGCTCGCCAGCCTCGTGGTGGCGCAGCGCGGCGGCGGTGTCGCCCAGCAGCTTGCTGGCGCGGTACATGGCGTGGTGCAGGCGAATCTGCGTGGCGGCCGGCACCTGGTCCAGGGCGTCGCTGGCCATGGGCTGCAGGCGCTCGAGCACCCGCGCCGCCTGGTCGCCGTGCAGGTCGCCTTCGGCCAGGGTGCAGCGGATGCGCCAGACCTGCGCCTGGTGGCCGCCCTGTTCAGCGGCGGCCAGCGCGCGGTGGAGCAGCGGCTCGGCCTCATCCAGGCGGCGCTGGTGCAGCAGGATCTCGCCCAGGTTGCCTTCGATGAACACGCGGTGAAAGGGCTCGCCGGTCAGCGCTGCCATCGCGGCCGCTTCGCGGGCGTAGCTGGCGGCGCGCTCCAGTGTGGCGCTGGCGTCGGTCTCGTCGATGCCGTCGCGCAGCAGGTGGTAGGCGCCGATCGTCACCGCGGCCAGGTTGTTCAGCGTGATCATCAGCGCCTGCGCGCCGCCATCCAGCCGGGCATGCGACAGCGCCTCCAGCATGATGCGCTCGGCCTGCCAGGGGTCGCCCATGCGCTCGTAGCAGGCGCCCATGGCGTTCAGCGACAGCGCCAGGTCGGCCGATCGCTCGCCGCTGCGGGCGCGCTCCACGCCTTCCACCGCCCAGGCCATGGCCTCGGCGTGGCGGCCGGTCTCGGAGGCGGCCAGCACGGCCCAGCGCAGACACTCGTCCAGGTCAAGGCGGCCGGCGCTGTCGCGCAGCTCGGGCCAGCAGCGCGCGAACAGCGTGACCAGCTCCTCCAGCCGCCCCAGGCGGAACAGGCAGAAGGCGCAGCGGTGCGCGGCTTGCAGGCGCAGCGCGCGGTCGGTGGCGGTGTCCAGCGCTTGCTGCGCCAGGGCCAGCGCGTGCGACAGCTCACCACCGGCCGCCGCCTCGACGGCGGCCTCCAGCAATCGGGCGGGCGTTGTCGATGGCGCTAACGGGTCGGCGGGGTGGGGGTACGGCATGTCGTCGCAGGTCCCGAAGGGCAATGACCCATGCTGACACCAAGTGACCAAATGCAACAGCCCCGCGGACCCGAGTGGGTGTGATGCATTTGGTGGCGGGCAGGGCGGCGTGACGCCGTCCCCCGCGTTCGGCACCGGGATAACCCGGTAATACAATCGATTGCAAATGGGCGATGATGCGGCCCGTCGCCACCAGACCGCTGCCCGCGCTGCCATGAACGCCCCCGTCCCCGCCCCAGCCCAGGTCGGCTTCGACCAGGCCCCCCGCCGCCACCCGATCGGCCTGGCGGTCGTGGCCCTGCTGCACGTGGTGGTCGGCTA
The DNA here is from genome assembly GCF_018069755.1 of Ideonella aquatica. Taxonomy (GTDB): domain Bacteria; phylum Pseudomonadota; class Gammaproteobacteria; order Burkholderiales; family Burkholderiaceae_C; genus Ideonella; species Ideonella aquatica. The sequence goes on from NZ_JAGQDE010000013.1 coordinate 146,367, forward strand.
CGCGCTGGTCAACGGCCTGGCGCGCAAGATCGTCGAGGTGGTCAAGGCCCCGATCGAGACCAAGATCATCGAGGAGGTCAAGCCGCCGCCCCCGCCGCCGCCCGAGAACCTGCCGCCGCCGCCGAAGAACCTGCCGCCGCCGCCGTCCTTCGTGCCGCCGCCCGAGGTCAACGTGGCGCCGCAGCCGACCAACGCGCCGACGATCACCACCACCAATGTCGCGCCGCCGCCCGCCCCGGTGTTCGCGCCCGCAGCGCCGCCCGCGCCGCCGGCCCCGCCCGCGCCGCCCAAGCCGCAGGCCCGCCCGGCGCAGATCGACGTGGGCAGCTGCGCCAAGCCCGAGTACCCCGGCGCCGCCGCGCGCGCCGAGGCCACCGGCATCACCCGCATCCGCTTCACGGTCGATGCCGAGGGCAAGGTCTCGAAGGCCGAGATCACCGGCCCTTCGGGCTCGAGCCGCGAGCACCGCCTGCTCGACCGCACCGCGGTCGATGCGCTGAGCGCCTGCAAGTTCAAACCCGGCATTGACGAGGCGGGCAAGCCCGTCGGTGCCTTCGCCAACGTCGAATACG
>NZ_JAGQDE010000014.1 GCF_018069755.1 Ideonella aquatica
ACTTGTGAAGGCCGCGGCGCGCCACCTGCGCAGCGTGCAGAGGCAGCCCGAGCGGATCAAGAGCTACTTCGAGCATGAGCCGGTTCGGTATGCGGCTTGAGTTCAACACTTTGATGCCGGCTCAATAACGCCCATGCTTGTCGAGCCCGCGGGCATCGCGCGCTTCATCGGCGACACCATCCATCACTCGGCCTTGGCGATTGCGACCCTGGTGTCGCGCACCCTGATGAACATCCCAGGGCGGGCCCGAGAATTCGCGGCCAGTGACTTCATCCGCAACTCTCCAGACCCAGGTGGGGCCTATGCCCAAGAGCTGGTTCACGGTGCCGGCGCTGACTGGAACCTTCTGGTCCTCGGAACCTACGGGTTCGCCGTGCGGACCGCGATGTATGTGGCCATGTTGCCGGCCCTGGCTCTGGGTTTCCTGCTGGGCGCTGTGGATGGCCTGGTCGCGCGGGCCGCGCGCAAGGCCAATGCCGGACGGGAGTCCTCCAGCATCTACCACCGGGCAAAGTTGGGGGTGACGTTCGTGTTGATCACCGGCTACCTGGTCTGCCTTGCGCTGCCTGACGTCATGCATCCCAACTTGGCACTCCTCCCCCTGACGATGGCCGCTGCACTGCTGCTAAGGCTGCAGGCGTCCTACTACAAGAAGTACCTGTAGCTTGCTTGCTTCGACTCGGCGCTTGGATATCAGCCTTCGACCGGTCTACGGAGGACAGATCGCCGGAACGGTCGGCCGGAGTCGACCCATTGCAGTCGGACGCATCGAGTGCAAAGCCGACATCGCCAGCCTTCAAAGCTCACAGACAACGTACCGACGGAAGGCTGGCAACTTTCAGCGAACAGTCAAGTCCGCGATGAGCCTCGCCTTCAGTGCTCGCTCGCGGATCGAATCCTCGGACTCGGTGGCCCAGGTGAACGTGCTCTTCCAGGCCCAGACCATGCCGTCGATCCGGACGAACCGCACCTCGCCCGCCTTTCCTGCCACGCTCTTGGCCGGACGCTGCCCCTCCGATTCGAAAGCGATCGTGTGCGTCCCGGGCTTCAACCTGTAGCGCACCATCGTGTTCGGCAGGGTTTCGACGGTGGCTCCGTCATCCGCCTGGACCTTCACGAAGTTTCGGCCGTCGCCCCAGTTGCGCCGCACGACGTACACGGTGAGCGCACTCGGGTCAGGCACGAACTGCTTGGCCTGCCCATCGGCGTCCAGGCTCGGCACCGGGCCAGCCGTGCATGCGATCACCCGGCCTTTGTTGGTCTTGTGGCAGTAGGGAACCTCGGCTGTCGGATCGGGTGCAGGCGGCGTGGCACAGCCCGCCAGCATTGCGCCGACCAAGACCGCTGATGCAAGAGTCAATCTGCGGGCAGTCATGGCGTTCACTTCACGGAGAAGCGTGCAGTGGCCGGCTTGCCACCGATCGTCACGACCGCGACGGCCTTGGTGCCGGGGCCGACCTTGAAGCTGCCGGTGGCTTCGAGCTTTTCACCCACCGGCTTCAACTCGACCTCCTGCTTCTCGGTGCCGGTCAGTAGTGTGAGCTTCGCACTGGCTTTGGACACATCGGCCGGCTTGCCGTGGTCGCGCAGGTAGAGCTGGATCACGGTGGGCTTGGCGACCAGTTCGTAGTCCATGTCCTTGACCTCGACCACGACGCCGCCATGCAGCGGCTTGTGCTCGTGGGCGTGGTCGTGCTTTTCGTCAGCAGCGAAGGCCGAGCCGGCCAGCGCAAGCGCGAAGGAGGCAAGGAGGGCATGGGTCTTCATGGGAGTCCTTTCGGGGGTGAGTTGCTTCAAACAGGGAACGGGATGGAACGTCAAAGCGCCTCGGCGTCCTTGTCGTCCAGCAGCGCCTCGGCGGGCTTGCGGCCGAACAGCCAGAACATCGCGGGCGTGAGGAAGGTGTCGAGCAGGGTCGAGCTGATGAGCCCGGAGAAGATGACCACGGCCACCGGGTGCAGTACCTCGGTGCCGGGGCGCTCGGCCTCGAACAGCAGCGGGGCCAGCGCGAAGGCTGTGACGAGGGCGGTCATCAGCACCGGACTCAGCCGCTCCAGCGAGCCGCGCAGCACCATCTTCTGGTCGAAGGACTCGCCTTCGAAGCGCATCAGGTTGATGTAGTGGCTGACCTTCAGGATGCCGTTGCGCACCGAGATGCCGGCCAGCGTGATGAAGCCGACCAGGGCCGCCACGCTCAGCGGCTGGCCCGACAGCCACAGGCCGATCACCGCACCGACCAGGGCCAGCGGGATGTTCACCATGATCAGCGCCGACAGCGCGGCGGACTTGTAGCGGCTGTACAGCACCACGAACATCAGCGCCAGCGACACGATGGAAAGCAGGCCGACGAGGCGCGAGGCTTCTTCCTGCGCCTGGAACTGGCCCCCCAGGGTGATGAAGGTCCCCTCCGGCAACTTGGTTTCGGCGACCACTTTGCGGATGTCCGAAACGATCTCCGACAGCGCACGTCCTGACGCATTGGCCGACAGCACGATGCGCCGCTTGCCGTCGTCGCGGCTGATCTGGTTGGGACCGTCGCCGTCCTCGATGGTGGCGATCTTCGAGAGGGGGATGCGGCCGTTGGGCGTCTCGATCAGGATCTGGCCCAGGCCCTCCACCGACCGTGCCGACTCCGGCACGCGCACCACCAGCGCAAAGCGCCGGCCACCTTCGACGATCTGGGTGACCTTCTCGCCCTCGACCAAGGCCTGCAGTGCCGACAGCACCTGGGGCGCCGGCACGCCGTACTGCGCCGCAGCCGCGTAGTCGATGCGCACCTTGATCTGCGGCGCCAGCACCTGCTTCTCGATCTGCAGATCGGCGATGCCCGGGATGGTGGCCAGCCTGGCACGCAGTGCATCGGCCTGGCCCCGCAGCGCATCCAGGTCTTCGCCGAAGATCTTTATCGCGATCTGCGAGCGCACGCCCGAGAGCATGTGGTCGATGCGGTGCGAGATGGGCTGGCCGATCTCCAGCGCGGCGGGCAGGTTCACCAGGCGCTTGCGGATGTCGGCCTTGACCTCATCCATGCTGCGGGTCATCTCGGCGGTGGGCTTCAGGCCCACGTCGAGTTCGCTGACGTGCACGCCCTCCGCATGCTCGTCAAGTTCGGCTCGGCCACTGCGGCGCCCGACGTGCGTCACCTCGGGCACCTGCTTGACCAGCACCTCGGCTTGGCGCGCCAATGCCGACGATTCGGTCAGCGTGACGCCCGGGTTCAGGCGCAGGCCGATCAGCAGCGTGCCCTCGTTGAAGGGCGGCAGGAAGGTCGTCGGGAAGAACGGCACTGCCGCCGCAGCCACCAGCACCGCAATACCGGCAGCGGCGATGGCGGCCCGGGGCCGATCCAGCACACCTTGCAGGCTGCTGCGATAGCGCGCCTTCAGCCAGGCCAGGACCTTGGTGTCACCGTGGTCCAGGTTCTTCATCCGCGGCAGCAGGTAGAAGCTGAGCACGGGTGTCACCGTCACCGACACGATCAACGACGCGAGCGTCGAGACGATGAAGGCGATGCCCAACGGCACGAACAGCTTGCCTTCCAGCCCCGGCAGCGCGAACAGCGGGATGAAGACCAGCACGATGATGACCGTCGCGTAGAGGATCGCCGAGCGCACTTCCATGGTGGCGCGCGCGACGATCTCGATCGGGTGCAGCCGGCTGTGCGGGTGGTTGGCGCGGTCGGCCTTCAGCCGCCGCAGCACGTTCTCGACACCGACGACGGCATCGTCGACCAGGCCGCCGATCGCGATGGCCAGGCCGCCCAGCGTCATCGTGTTGATCGACAGCCCGAAGTACTTGAAGACCAGTGCGGTAATAAAGATCGACACCGGAATGGCCGTCAGCGCGATGATGGTCGGCCGCAAGGTGCCGAGGAAGAAGAACAGGATCACCGCCACGAACACCGAGGCACCGATCAGCTTGCCCTGCAGCGTGGTGATCGAGGCCTCGATGAAGCTGGCCTGACGGAAGGTCACACGCGGCGCCTCCATGCCGGCTGGCAGGGACGCCTTCAGTCCCACGAGTGCGTCCTCGATGGACTTGGTGAGCGCGATGGTGTCGGCGGTCGGCTGCTTCTGGATGCCCAGGATCACCGCCGGCTTGCCTTCGAATCCCGCGTCGCCGCGCTTGAGGGCCGCGGCGAAGGTAATCTCGGCGATCTGGCGCAACAGGATGGGCTGCCCGTTCTTCGCCGACAGCGCCAGGTTCTTCAGGTCGTCAAGGCGCGAGGTGCGGCCGAGGTTGCGGATCAGGTACTCGCGGCCATTCAGTTCCAGGAAGCCGCCAGACGTGTTGGACGAGAAGCCCTTCAACGCGCCTTCGAGCTGGTCGTGCGTGATGCCCAGTTCGGCCATGCGCGCCGTGTTGGGCTGAACCTGGAACTGGCGCACCTCGCCGCCGATGGGGATGACCTGCGCGACACCGGACACCGACAGCAGCCGCGGGCGCAACACCCAGTCGGCGTACTCGCGCACGGCCATCGCGCTGATCTTGCTGGGATCGACCGGGATGGCGATCTGCATGATCTCGCCCATGATCGAGCTGATGGGCCCCATGCGCGGCACCACGCCGCCGGCCAGGCCTTCTTCCATCGACGACAGTCGCTCCGACACCAGCTGCCGGGCGCGGAAGATGTCGGTGCTCCAGTCGAAGGTGACGTAGAGGAAGGACAGGCCGGCCGACGACGTGGAGCGCACCGACTCCACGCCGGGCAGGCCGTTCATGGTGGTCTCCAGCGGGAAGGTGATGAGCTGCTCCACCTCTTCGGCCGCCATGCCGCCGGCCTCGGTCATGATCGTGACCGTGGGCTTGTTGAGGTCGGGGAACACGTCCACCGGCGTGCGCGACAGCGTGAACGCGCCATAGGCCATCAGCACCACGCTGGCGATGATCACCAGCAGCCGGTTCGTCAGGCTGTTGTCGAGTAGCCACTTGAACATGTCAGCGCACCTGGTTGATCAGCGTGGCGCCTTGGGTGGCGACGCGGTCACCAGCCTTCAGACCGGAGGTCACGGACACACGCAGACCATCCAGCGGCTCGGTCGTGACGACGCGAGGCTCGAAGCGTTCCGGTGCGGTCTTGACCCAGACGACGGCCTGGTTCGCCGGGCTCTTCATCAGCGATGCGACCGGGACGGCGATGCCCTTGGCCTTCTGCTTCGTCTGCACGAAGACGCGCACGGGCTGACCGACGGCGAGACTATTCAAGGCCGCGCCCTGGGCGCGGAAGCCCAGCGGCAAGGCCTGCTCGCGCAGGCTGCGTGCCGCACCCAGAAACTCCAGCGGCACGCGCTGGTCCCCGATGGCCAGCGTGGCGCTGCCGACGTTGGCCGCCAGTGCGGGTTCGAAAGCGAGGGCCTCGATGCGAAGGCGACTCGGGTCGATGATCTCGAACAGCAGTTCGCGCGCATCGACCACCTGGCCGGCTACGACATGGGCCGACGCAATCACGCCAGACACCGGCGCCACCAAGGCTTCGCGCGTCGCCAGGCCGCCGCCCACCGCCGCGATGCGCTCGGCCAAGCTGGCCGCCTCGCTTTCGGCCGCCTCGATGTCCTTGCGCGGCACGGTGTCGGACAACTCCTTCAGCCGTGCCACGCGCTTTTCGGCCAGCGACTTGGCTGCGCGCAGTTCGGCCAGCTGCGCTGACTGGTTGGAGCGCTCGATGGGCGCGGTCGACGGCACCACGAAAGCCAGCACCTCGCCCTTGCGCACGGACTGGCCCGGGTGAGGCAGGCCACGCGGCCCGGGTTCGATGCGGCCGGCGTTCAGGGGCTGTACCTTGCCGCCAGCGTTCGGGTCCATCAGGACCTTGCCGTTCAGCTCGACCGAGCGCGAAAGCTCGGCCTCCTCGGTCACCATCGTGCGCACGCCGAGCTGGCGCTGGGCGGGCTTGGGCATGAAGACGCTGCCATCGGGTTGCCGCTGCGGGCCGTTGGCGCTCGGCGCAGCCTGTGCATCGCCATGGTCGTGCCCTTCGCCGGCCTGCGCCGGCCACGCGGCGGCCAGGGCCAGCACGATGCACAGCCCCGCCAGGCGGTTCGTCACGGCTTGCTTCATGCTGCACCTCCGGTCTGTGGCTGGCGGGCCGCCATCAGGCGCCTGCCTCCGAGCACCAGGACGGCCAGTGCGGCCAGACCGCCAACGGCCCAGCCGACGTACTCCTTCCACGAGTGCTCGTGGACCGCTTCCTCGGTGTGCGGGGCCTCGTGCAGGTCGAGTTCACCGGCCAGCAGGTCGACCTCGGCCCCGGCAGTCACCGTCGCGGTGATCGGCAGCACGCCGGGCTTCGGCGCTTCCTTCAGCACCACTTCGTAGGCGTCGTCGCCGTGGGCCTGGGCGCTGATCTTCGTGCCCGCGATCTCGAGCTCGATCTTCGCGCCGCGCACGGGCGCGTTGTCGGCAAAGCGGTCCAGGTACAAGGTGACCTGCTTGCCATCGAGCACGCCGACGAGCTCGAAGGTCTCGGAGACGGCTGCGAAGCGCGGCAGCGCCGTGCCGGCAGCGGCCGGTGCAGCGTCGCCGTGGTCGTGGCCGTCGCCGGCAGCGGCCGGCATTCCGGCACCGAGCAAGACGGCCGCGAGACTGAGCGCGGCCAAGGGGTGGGTGGACTTCATGGGGTGGGATTCCTGATTGGGTTCGCTAGAGCGTGTTCGTTTCGTGCGCGCCGCCAGGGCTCATTGCGGCAGCAGGCCCAGGGCCTGACGCCAGGCGGAGATCGCCGCGGCGAGTTCGATGCGCGCACGTGCGGCCTGGCGCTCGGCCTCAGCGGCCTCGGACTCGATGCGCAAGCGGGTGGGCAGGTCGGTTTCGCCGAGCCGGAACGACTTGTCGAAGAAGCCGCGCGACTCGCGCGCCAGCTGCGCACGTCGATCGGCGGCCGCGAGTTGCGCACGCGCGGCATCGGTGCGTGCCCGGGCGGCCTCGCGTTCACCGGCAAGGCGGGCACGTTCGAGTGCCATCTGCGCCTGCAATTCGACCGCTTCGGCGCGCGCAGAGGCCACGCGTGCGTCGTGTCGGGGTCCAGCGCCGAAGGGAATGCGTACGCCGACGGTGAAGGTCTGGTTGTAGGACTCCCCGTAGGCGCCCCGATCGCGGGTGGCGGCAACCGTCAGCTCCGGGCTGGCACGTGTTTGCGTGGCAGCCAGGGCGGTAACTCCCTCGGCAACCGCTGCGCGGTCCTTCAGCGCAAGCAGTTCGGCATGGGTGTCCATCTCGGCCGTGGGAGTTGTCGGAATGGGCGGCTCTGGCTCGGCCTGGCTCGGGATGGCGCTGGTCAGCCCGACGGCCGGCATGGCGCTCAGCGAGCGAAGATGCTGCTGGGCGGCCGTGAGTGCGCCATCTGCCTGCGCAACGGCGCCTTCGGCTGCAGCCACCGCGGCATCGGCCTGGTGCTGGTCGGCTCGGGCCAGGTCGCCAGCCTTCAGGCGCTTGCCCACGTCGGCCGCGATGCGGCGAACGTTGTCCAGTTGGCCGCGCGCAGCTTCCAGCTCGGCGCGTGCCCGGTGCCAGGACCACCAGGCTTCACGCACGGCTGCTGCGATGCGCAGTTGGGCCGCAGTGGTCCGGCTCTCGACAGCACGGCCTTCGGCGTCGGCGAGTGCCTGGCTGCGACCGCGTTCGCCCGGCAGCCACATCGGGATGGCGACGCCGACTTCGTATTCCCGGGTGCCGAGGTTCCGGTTCAGGCGGTCCGTCTTGGTGGACAGCTCCATGGCGACCGGCTCGGGCGTCAACGACCGGGCGGCCTGCGCCTGAGCGCGTGCCGCGTCCCGCCGTGCAGTCAGCGCCTGTGCTTCAGGCTGGCGCGCCCACGCCGCTTCAAAGGCCCCGCGCAGGGTCAGCGGTTCCTGCGCCGCGGTCTGCGCGTGCGCTTCGATCAGACCGCCCGTCAATGCTGCGGCCAGTGCCAGGCTCAGGGTGGCGCGGGCGGTGTGTTGCCACCGCCCGGCAGCCGGAATTCTTCTTCGGTGCATCCGATGCTCCAGTGTTGAGAACAACCCACGGGAGATCGGCGAGAGGCGACGCTGAGGAACTCAGGTCGGATCGGGCCGCGAACGGCGCCACTGACCCATGCGTCAGGAGGCGCGCGCGCAGGCGCGAACGGGCTTCAGAAAGGGAAGAGACCCGCCTCGCCGATCAGGCGAGGGGAAGCCACTGAGGGCGTTCGGGCGGGCTTTGCGCGATCGTGCGCACGGTGCCTTCGACCGGCGTGACCGGATGCGAGGCCAGGGCGAGCGGCGTCGTGCCATCCCTCGGTGCAGGCATGCTGGCACAGGTGCCGTGGCAGTGGCCGCAATCGAAGTCGAACCCAGCCGGCGCGCTCTGGTCCGCCGGCGCACTGTCGTTGTCGGCAGTGGCCTGGCCCGTGTGCTGGTGCTCGTGGTGTCCCAAGTGCTGGGCATGTTGGCCCGACTCATGCCCACAATACGCCGCCACGGCCGCCCAGCTGAATTGCAGCGGCAACAGGGCGAGCATGAGGATGGCGAGCCAACGGCGCATGGAAAGAGTCTAGCAGCTACAGAGTTTTTGAGGCGGGCACTTGAGGATGACCGCCGTGACCGGCGTCACCTATTTTCGGCACGAATGCGCCGGACTTGAGCGGTCTTGTGGCTCACAAAAGCGGCCACTGATGTGTGCCGCCATAGCTCTAGTTGACCGAGCAGTGGGACCCCACCACAGTGGGATGGGGCCGAAAGCGCATCCTCTCGGCCCCGGGCAAAACATGTTCGCCCTAGCTGCAGCTACTTACCAGCAGCAGGGCAGCATGCCCGCACAACAGGCCGCGCCGGCAACGCAGCAGGGGGCTGCAAATGCCGTAACGGAAAACGCGGAAGCGCTGATCGCGGCCACGGCCTTGATGTAGATCGACTTCATGGATTTTCTCCAGTTGATTGATGTAGATGCTTGGGTCAGCCCAACATCAACCGTCAATCCGGCGGTTTCCATGGGGGGACCGGCGTGCCTTCCTCTTGGACTAAGGACCTGCCCTCGGGCCTGTCAGGCGCTGTCGAGGGCGGCACCTCGACGGGCTTTGCCACCATGGCGGGTACCGTGGCGCATCCCATACAGCCCTGCACGGACGGGGATACCACGCAGCAGGGGTCAGTTCCCGCGCAGCAAGCTGTCAACGGCGCCGCAATGGCACCCAGCCCCATCCACGCGAGCAACGCAATGGCTACGAAGCGCGCGATGGTGACCCGAAAGAACTGCATGCGACAAAGTCTAGCGGAATGCCTTGCGGCGAGTCCATGACACGGAGAATTCGACACCTGATCTGGTATTCGATGACGAGGAGCGTGAGGACATTCAGGCTTACCTCAGCTTCGTTCAGACTTGCGCAGCAGCCGCAGGCCGTTGAAGACCACCAACAGGCTGGCCCCCATGTCGGCGAACACGGCCATCCACATGCTGGCGTTGTCGAACAGCGCGAGCACCAGGAAGACCGCCTTGATGCCCAGGGCCAGCGCGATGTTCTGCCAGAGCACGGTGTGCGTGCGCTGCGACAGACGCACGGTTTCGGCGATGCGCCGGAGGTCGTCGTTCATCACCACCACGTCGGCAGCCTCCATCGCGATGTCGGTGCCGGCTGCGCCCATGGCCACGCCGATGTCAGCCTGGGCCAGTGCCGGTGCGTCGTTGATGCCGTCGCCGGTCATGGCCGTCGCGCCGTACTGCTGCTGCATCGCCTGGATCGCCGCGAGCTTGTCCTCGGGCAGCAAGTTGCCGCGGATGTCGGCCAGGCCGGCCTCGCGGCCTATCGCCTCGGCGGTGGCCTGGTTGTCCCCGGTCAGCATCACCGGGGTGATGCCCATGGCCTTGAGTTCACCGATGGCGGCCGCCGACGACGGCTTGATGGTGTCGGCCACTGCGAAGAGTGCAAGCACGCCGGTGGCCGTGGCCAGCAGGCTCACCGTGCGACCGGCTTGCTCGTGGCGGTGCAGCACGGCCTCGATCTCGGCGGAGCACTGGCCGCGTTCCTCGATCAGGCGGTGGTTGCCCAGCACGTAGCGTTCGCCGTCGATGTCGGCCTCGATGCCGCGCCCGGACAGCGCAGCGAAGTTGCGCGCTTCGACGCTGTTGGGCGCCAGCCCGGCGGCGATGGCACGCGACACGGGGTGGTCGGAGTGTGCGGCGAGGGCGGCCGCGATGTGCTCCGCCCGCGGCTTGGGCATGCTGGTGGCCACCATCTGCCACTCGACCAGGCGCGGCTTGCCCTCGGTGATGGTGCCGGTCTTGTCGAGCGCGATCGCCTTGAGCAGGCGTGCCTGTTCCAGGTGGACACCGCCTTTGACGAGGATGCCGCGCCGGGCGGCCGCCGCAAGGCCGCTGACCACGGTGACGGGTGTGGAGATCACCAGTGCGCAGGGGCAGGCGATGACCAGCAGCACGAGGGCCTTGTAGACGGCCGCCAGCGCCGTCCAGCCGAACAGCCAGGGGCCGGCGATGGCCACGGCCAGCGCCAGCACGAACACCGCCGGCGTGTAGATGGCGGCGAAGCGGTCGACGAAGCGCTGCGTGGGCGCGCGACTGCCCTGGGCCTGCTCGACCGCATGGATGATCCGGGCCAGCGTGGACTGCGAGGCCGCCGCGGTGACGCGGCACTCGATGGTGCCGGTCTGGTTGATGGTGCCGGCGTAGACCGCATCGCCCGGTCCCTTGTCCACCGGCAGGCTCTCTCCGGTGACCGGGGCCTGGTCGATGCTCGTGCTGCCTTCGGTGACGACACCGTCCATCGCAACGCGCTCGCCGGGCCTGACGCGCACCGTCGCGCCGATCGACACCTCGCCCACGGGCACGGACTTCCACGTGCCGTCAGCTTGCCGGAGGTCGGCCGTGTCGGGCGAGAGTGCCAGCAGCCCGCTGATGGCGTTGCGGGCCCGGTCGACCGCGCGTGCCTCGATCAGCTCGGCGATGGCGTACAGCGCCATGACCATGGCGGCCTCGGGCCACTGGCCGATGACGAAGGCTCCCGCGACCGCCACCGACATCAACGCATTGATGTTCAGGCGGCCGTGGAGCAGGGCGGTCAGGCCCTTGCGAAAGGTGCCAAAGCCGGCCAGCGCAATGGCCGCCGCGGCGACTGCAAGGCCGACCCATTTGGACCAGGGCGCGTCTGGCACCAGGAAAGACAGGCCTTCCGCCGCAGTAGCCAGGGCTAGTGCCGCCAGCAACCGGGGAAGGCCGGAGCTAACTCCGGCGGCATGGTCGTGAGGGCCAGCGTCAACGCTCTCCGCAGAGGCGGGCGTGTCGGGCCACGCTTGAACCTCGAAACCGCTCTTTCGGATGGCCTCGACCGCAGACAGCGCCGCCTGCGGCTGGCCGTCGATGCGCAGGCTGCGTTCGCCCAGTTGAAAGCGCAGGCCCGTCAGGCCCGGGATTCCTTCGACGGCGCGGCGGATCTCGGACTCCTCGGCTGCGCAGTCCATCGCAGGAATACGGAAGCGCTGGCCGGCGGCTGTCGTCGACGGCGCCTCGGCGAGTGGCGTTTCGGTGGGCGCGCCGCACCATGAGCCGCACGAAGGCGCCGGCGCATTGCCTGCCGGCGACGAAGGGCGGCGGTGGTCGTGGTCGTGGTCGTGGTCGTGGTCGTGGTCGTGAGCCATTCCGGCATTGAAAACCCTGAAGTGGGTATAGAGTCAAGGTGAGTCGAAAACTATCGCGGACACGAGGGAATACACATGCGCATCGGCGAACTGGCCCAGGCCAGCGGAACGCCCATCGAGACGATCCGCTTCTATGAGCGTGAGGGGCTGCTGCCCATGGCCGCGCGCACGGAGGGCAACTACCGCATCTACACGCCGCAGCATGCACAGCGGCTGGCGTTCATCCGCCAATGCCGAAGCCTGGACATGACGCTCGATGAGGTGCGCGTGCTGCTGCGATTCAAGGACCAGCCGCTGGCAGACTGCGGCGAGGTGAACAGCTTGCTGGACGAGCACATCGGCCACGTGGCCGAGCGGATCAAGGCCCTGCGTGCCCTGGAGAAGGAACTGAGGGCGCTGCGAGCGGCCTGCCCCGTTCCACATGCGGCCGCAGACTGCGGCATTCTTCAGGGTATCGATCACGCCGGGGCAAAGCCAGCGGCAGCGTCCAAGCGCCACGTGCGTGGCACTCACTGAGTGTTGCCTGGGGATTGGCGGCCGATTTCGACCGGTTGACGGGCCGAGTGAAGCGACTTTTCGACATTCGCAGGCCGATCGTGGATGTGGCAGTGAGGTCAACCGTGGCTTGAACGGCTGGTCTCTGGCGCAGCCCTGTCGGGCAGCTTATGGCCGAAGGCTGGTCGTCACAAGTGGCTGCTTCCCGGAAAGCTGCGCGCGCACTGGGGCAGTCAGGCCAGGTTCTCCCAATTCGTGCCATAGGTGGACTCGGCATAGCACCTGACCACCATTGCACCCAATGGCCCGTGAAGCGGATCGCCCTGCTCTGCTCTGCGGCGGATGACCGGGGTGAAAAGGCCTCGCTCGGTCATCAGTGTGATGGCCTTGTCGACGAACGCCTTCCTGCGCACCGGGTCGAGCGCTTGGATCTCTGACCTGAGTTGGGCGATGCGTTCGCCCAGTTTGGCTTGCCGCGCCTCAAGCTCAGACTGTGACTGAGCTGCTTGCTGTGCCGCCTTCTGAGCCGGGGTTCGCGGACTGGTCAGATCCGATTCGATCGACGGCGCGGTATCGGTGGTGTCTGGAGCTGGCTCGACGCCTCCATTGCGCAGCAGCGTACGCAAATAGGAGTAGGCATTGTCGATGGGCTTCAGCGCGGCGTTGGCAGCTCGTCGCTCGATGTGATCCAAGCAGCTGCGCACGGCTTGGTCTCCGAACTCCTGGATCAGGCCATCGAGCTTGATCTCGCGGATGTGCAGGTAACCGGCACGGCGCACCAGGTCGACGTCAATCGGTTCGTGCGGCAGCTCGCGGGGCGCCTGGCGCTTCTTGCGGACGGCGAACTGAACCTCTTCCACCGCCCTGCCCTGTTTGTGCTCGATCAGTTCGATCTCGATCTCGGTCTCCCGATTGATCTCGTCAATGGCGTCCTTGACGCGCTCGGACTTGAATTTCCGCCACTCGCGTCGTTCGCCATTGGCCGGCGCGTTGCTCAGGGCATCTGCCCACCAGGCAACGGGCTTGCGGCTGGTGAGACCGGACGGATTGTCTCGGTAGCGCGCACAGATCTCATAGAGAGCCAGTGCGGTGTAGGTACCCAGTCGTCCCAGGACCTCCAAGTCCAGGCGAGCCCATCGGGTGGGCTCGCGCAGCGCAGCCATCAGCGTGGGCGGGTAGGACCAGGAGACCCAGTTCTCGCCATTCCTGACCTCGATGCTGACCTCCGATAGCATCGAGAAGCCACGCCACTTGACGCCGTCCCCTGCTGCTGTCGATTCCCAGTCAACCTCAAGGCCCCTCATCTCGCGAAGGTAGCGCTTCGCCGCAGTGCGATCCTCGCCGCTGGAGCCCGTGGCTCGAAGGAGACTGGGCAGCGGCGCAGAGAACATGAAGTCTGCCGGTGGCATGGCCGGCATCGCCGCCATATGGCTCTGCGAAACCTGAAGCAAGGCGTTGTAGAGCCTTCGGCCAGTGAGCGTGACTCGGCCAGAGCGGGGCATCATCACGATCATCTCGTGCGGCTTGCGAAGGTCGTCACCCGGCGCCGGTCCTGGGACGCGGGTGGCCGGACCTGACACGGCTTCGTCAAGATCGCTCATGACCAAATTTTATGTCCAAGCAGGCTTGGACACTAGCAGGAAGATGCCCTCGGGTAGTGCCGGTTAGGTGGTGGACAGTTCCAGATCGGTAGGCCCCGGGTAGAACCCGGACAGTTGCGACGATCGTTGCTCTGCGGTGGCGGTTTAGAGCTGGACACTTCGATGCCTGGTCGTCTCTCAACCATGTCTGCACCTTCACTCCTGGCACCGCCTGGAGGCCAAGTGTCCAGCTTTGTACCGTCGGGGGCACTTTCGAAGGGGTTCTGAGTGCAAGCGGATCAACTCCGGACGGTAGGCGGGTTGTTCAGGGACGCTGGCGGGTAGAGCCCGGACCGAAGCGGTTCAAGTCTGGACACTTGCCGTCACGAGGACTCGCTAAGATGTTGTCGTGAAAAGACTTTTTCGCGGGTCGGCAGGTCTAGATGTATTTAAGAGACTTTGAATCCCTTAGAACTCCCCCCGGAGAGGAGCCGCTTCTATGAAGTTCGAGGAGATCAAGGCTGCGCGAGCTCGGTTTGACTGCCGATGAGGCCATGACTCCTATGACAGATCAGAGAGTCTTCGATTTTCCTCAGAGTGAGCGGATAATCGAAGCATCTGAGATGAAGACGGAGATCATGATGGCAACAAGCGAGCAGGACCTACCCGCCGAGATGCCCTCGGCGCCCATCCGCAAGCAGTCGTTGGGTGACATCGAAGCACAGGCCGCACGAATCGCAGCAATGATGAGCGCGATCCGATCGACCATGTTGTCACCCACCTCCGCCAAGAAGGCGCCGTCGGTCAGCGCGGCGCAACTGGCGCTGATGTGCGGCGTCGACAAGAGCAAGATAGCGTACCGCCTTTCCCGTGGTGGCTTGCCGGAGGGACAGATGGCAGGCAACCGGCGCGAGTGGACGATGGAGGAAGCGCGTGTCTGGGTCCGTGATCTGCGTGCCAGCCACATGCGGCCTACGGACGCCGCTGGCACGACGATTACCGTGGCCAACTTCAAAGGCGGTGTCGCAAAGACCACGACTGCGGTGACCTTGGCTCAAGGCATGTCTATGCGAGGGCACCGAGTCTTGTTGCTGGATCTGGACCCACAGGGCTCGGCCACCACGCTCTTTGGCGTGTTGCCGGATGCCGAGGTTGAGCAGGAGCATACGGCCTTGCCGCTCTTCTCCGGTGCTGAAGAGGATCTGAGTTATGCGATCCGGCCAAGTTACTGGCCGGGCATCGACATCGTCTGCGCTGCTCCCCTGCTCTTCGGAGCGGAGTTCGCTCTTCCAGCTCGGCAGACTCGCGACGCGGGGTTCGAGTTCTGGCGTTGTCTGGACCGCGGGCTGGACCAGGCGCGTAGCGACTACGACGTCATCGTGATTGACACCCCCCCTGCCCTGTCCTATGTGACCATCAATGCTCTGATGGCTGCTGACGGCGTGTTGATGCCACTGCCGCCCTCGGCGCTGGACTTCGCCAGCTCTGCGCAGTTCTGGGACTTGTTCTCCGATCTGTGCAACCAACTCATCCTGAGCCGTGGCCAGGACAAGACCTTCGAGTTCATTGACGTCTTGCTGTCTCGGGTGGAGTCTGCCGATGCCGCCAGTTCTGTGGTCCGTCAGTGGGTGATGCAAGGGTATGGCGACAAGGTCCTGCCCATTGAGATCCCAAAGACCGCCGTGGCTGCCACGGCCTCGGCAGAGTTCGGCACGGTGTTTGATCTACCCAGAGGCGCGATGAACGCCAAGACCTTTTCTCGAGCCAGGGATGCCTACGATCGCATGTGCGAGCTGATTGAGCAGCAGGTGCAGGCAGTGTGGGCCGGTCAACGCGTGAACGCTGGGGGCTGAGATGACCAAGTTTCGTGACAAGGCCGCGCGCCTGGATTTCAGTAATCTGCCAGGCTTGGCGGCTGCAGGAGCAGGGGAGGGTGGAACCGTTCCACCCCCTGCTGAGATCCATCGCCCGAAGACGGCACCAGGCGCGATGATGGCTTTCGCCGCGGACGCCCGATCAGAGCTATTGGCTGAGAACCAGGCGCTGAAGGCCCAGGCGGAGGAGGTCGAAACACTGCGTGGCAAAGTCCATGAGTTGGCCGCCGACCTTTCTCAATGGGACGGTGCCAAGGCGACCAGGCAGATTGATCCGAAGCGGATCAGTCGGAGCCGGTGGGCCAACAGGCACGAGCTGAGCTTTGCCGATGCTGAGTTCCAGCAGCTGAAGGACGAACTGGCGAACGCCGGAGGTAATGTTCAGCCCATCAAGGTTCGACCCGTGGGGCGTGACGAGCAGGGCGAGCTCTATGAAGTTGTCTTTGGCCATCGCCGGCATCAGGGCTGCTTGGAGCTTGGGCTTCCAGTTCTGGCGCTGGTGGAGAACCTGTCGGACCAGGGACTCTTCGTGGACATGGATCGCGAGAACCGTGCTCGAAAGAGTCTCTCGCCCTACGAGCAAGGACGGATGTACCAGCGAGCGTTGGACGAAGGACTCTTTCCGTCGAACCGCAAGCTCGCAGATGCCGTCGGCGTTGACCTGAGCGCATTGGGCAAGTCACTGTCGTTGGCGAAGTTGCCTCACCAGGTGGTAGCCGCCTTTTTGTCGCCGCTTGAGATTCAGTTCCGCTGGGCAAAGCCATTGGCCGATGCGCTGGAAGCTGACCAGGCGGGTGTGATCCAGCGTGCAGACGCCATCACGAAACTCGAGCCAAGGCCGTCCGCCAAGGATGTCTTTCTGCGCTTGGTTGGGCAGCAAGGGGAGGGGGGTGGAACCGTTCAACCCCCAGCGGCTGCGTCGTTGCTGCTGCAAACCGGGAGCAGGCGATGGGGTAGCTTGAGTGTGGCTCCGGATGGTGCAGTGAGCATCAAGTTGAAGGCGGGTGTGTTGGCCGTCGACCGCCAGAAGGCCTTGGCCAAGCTGCTGGCTGACTTCCTTAGCGACTCGCAGCCCACGAAGCGATAGGGTGTTGAGGCGGGGTCTGCATGGGGGTGGAACCGTTCCACCCCCTTTTTTTTTGCCTGACCCCTCGATGTGGTCAGCGGCTACTCGCCGCTGAAGGCCCCTTGCAGAGCCTCCAATTGCCGATCCAGCTGCGCTCTTGTGTAACGACTGGTGGTCCGAGGGTCGGCATGGCCCAGCTGCTGCTGCACCACGTCCAGTGGAATGCCGCGTTCCACCGCTCTCGTGCCGAACGTGTGTCTAAGCCAATGCGGGCTGGCACGCCAGGCCTCCTGCCGAGCTGATTCAATCAGCGTTGCCAACCTCAGTGCCTTGGTCAGCCAGACCCGCACGGTCTTGTAGAGCGCCTCATAGCTGATAGGCTCCATTGGGTCTGTGGCACTGGCCAAGAGTGGCGCGTCGCCAGGAGCCTGCCCCAGAGGTGGAAGGTGCCGAGTGCGCAGATACTCTTCGAGGGCATGCACAGCCTGGGGCGGGATGGCAACCAGGCGGTTGCGTGAACCCTTGCCATGTACCTGCAAAACCCGCCGACCTTTATGTGACCTGAAGTCGTCAAGCCTTGCCTGCACCAGCTCGGTAGATCGCAGGCCGGTTGCCTCCACAAAGCGCAGCACAAAGACGATCCTGTGCAGGGCAGGGGAGGGCGGTTGTTCGGCGAGCACTCGTAGAATCTCGGACCAGGTCTCTGGTGTGAACGCGCGACTCTCGAGTTCATTGCGGCCGGCGTCATCTCCGATGCGGCGATTGACCAACAGCCAAGGGTTGCGCACCAGGTAGCCCACGGACACCAGCCAATCGAACAGTGTGCTCAGAATCGTGGCTGACAAGCGCCTGCTGGCCACTGACAGCGGTCCTCTGAATGGGGCCCAACCGTGCTCCAGCGGTGAGGCCTTCGAGCGCGAGATCCAGTGCGCGGGCACATGCTCCAGGAACACCAGGTAGGCGCGACAGTCGTCGACGTTGAACTGCTTGAGGCCCTTCTTTCGCTCGGCCTGCAGCCAAACCAACAGGCGCCTGGCCTCACGCCGATACGACTTCACCGTGGCCGCGGAGCCGGCACGGGCATGTACCCAGGCTTCGATGGCGTCCTGGTCATTGCGGGCGCGAATGAACAGATCAGCCTGGCCACTGGGCTCGGCGCTGACCGGTTCAACACGCGCTTCGGCGCCAGGGGAGGGGAGGGCGGTTGCCTCCGGGCTTGCGATCACTGGTCGGATGGCGGCCGGACTGCCCTGGTCCTTGGGGCGGGCTTGCGGTGCCTCGACGTCATGCAGAGCAAAGCGTCGAGGCGAAGCAAGCGGGTGATCTGGTAGCAACACAGCCAGGAAGGCTGCCAGGCGGGCGGCCTTGGTCTGCCCGATCGCTGCAATGCTTCGCCACCACCGACCGCCTTGGGTGATGCGCTGATGCAGATCCTGTAGCAGCAGCACCCCGCTAGCCTGCAGGCGCGCGGCGGTGACTGGATCGAACCAGGAGTCAATGCGATCGCTCATGGCCGGAACAACCGAGGAAGAGATCTCAAGTCGGCGCAGCAGGCTCAGCTGGCGCTCTCGTAGCCGCTCGCGTCGGGCGGCCTTGGGCTCGATGGGGAAGGCCTCGCTGTAGAAGTCCTGCACCTCGCGCTCGGACCACCCATCAAGGTCGCGCTCGGCAATGAAATCCTCCAGGCTGGGGCGGTGCTCTCGGCCGTGGATGCGGATGGTGAGCCCGACCAGGCGCCAGTCCCGCTCGCCGGCGCGTCGGGCGAGTGCGCGCACGCTGTCAACCACCAGGTGGTGGGCGCCGGGCGCCTGAAGGCCGTGGTCGATGCCCAGGTACATGGCGGCGGCCTGGTGCAGCTCGACGCCTTCGGCGATGGCTCGAAGGTGGGCGAAGTGATGGCGACCCAGCCTGACCAGGCCGCGGTGGTGCGGACCTGGGTAAGTGCCTGATTTCTCGGAGAAAAGCGGCGAGGTGGGCACGGCGCGGCGGGGCAAGGTGCTTTTCGGCGGGTATTTTATAGCTACAGATTATGCGCGTTATCTGTAGCTATAGAGCGCTGAGATGGGCCTCAGGACACCAGGGGCGACCTGCTGAACCGCCCAAAGGCGCAGGACATCGCGAGGCGAAGGCCGAGCATGACCAAACAGACGGTGGAGCGTTCCACCCTGGACGGTGTGTCCACTGCTAGACGAGCACCGCCTCCTGATACGGCAACTGGGCCAAATACCTCCAGCGGAGTCCGAAGCCAGTTGCCATCGGCAACGCGCTGGTCTAGCAGTGACCCTATGACTCAAACTAACAGGCCGCCGCAGAAACCGGGGCGATTCATCCAGGCATCGCGATAGCGAACGCGCCGGAAGAAGAGATCCTGCCAGTCCCAATCCACACGCCGCCCGCGCTTGGCCAGCTGTTCGAACTCAATGGCGACGCGCTTGGCGCTCGACGGCGTGACCAGGCGCACCTGCAAGTCCCTGCGGTCAAGTTCGTCGGCCAGCCATGAGTTGACGGCATCGAGCGCAGCCGCAAAGTCCTCGCTAAGGAAGGTCTGCACAAAGCCCGCCCGAGCATGGCAATGCGCTGAACCGATAGGAATGTGATGCCGCCGGCCGCTGATTCGCATCATTCGACCGCCTCGGGGCTGCGGAATCGGCCGTCGCGGTGCCCATCTGCCAGGCTGCGGACGCACTCATGCCATCGCCCCGATGAGTTTGCGCCGCACCAGCCACAGGTTGGCCAGCGCAAACAGTGTGTGCAACTGCGCCGTGTTCTTGGCCAAGCCTCGGTAGCGGACCTTGGCATGCCCGAACTGGCGTTTGACCACCCGGAACGGGTGTTCCACCCGAGCCCGGATGCCAGCCTTGACCCGCTCCAGCTGATCGACCAGACGATCCATCGGATCGCTGAGGTCCAGTGTCCTGCGAAGGCCCGGGCGCATGGCGATGTGCCAGGTCACGTCGCCGCGGGCATCGGGCCGTTTGCCAGCGCCTTGGTAGCCCGCATCTGCGAAGACTTCTCGGTCACTTTCACGCACCAGGCTGTTGGCCTCGATCACATCGTTGACCGCGCCGCTGGTGCCCTTGACGGTGTGGACCGGACCCGACTCGATGTCCACGCCGATGTGGCACTTCATGCCGAAGTACCACTGTTGGCCCTTGCGGCTTTGCTTCATCTCCGGGTCGCGCTCACCGCTGCTGTTCTTGGTCGAGCTGGGTGCAGCGATCAAGGTGGCGTCCACCACCGTGCCGCTCTTGAGCATCACGCCCTTGGCGCTGAGCAAGTCGTTGACGGTCTGCAGGATTTGAGCGGCCAGTTTGTGCTTCTCCAGCACATGACGGAATCGCAGGATCGTGCTCTCGTCGGGCAGCCGCTCGTCCCAGCCTTCCAGGCCCGCGAATTGACGAAACACCGGCATGTCATGAAGCGCCTCTTCCATCGCCGGGTCGCTCAGCGCAAACCACTGCTGCATGAAGTGAATGCGCAGCATGGTCTCGGGCGAGAACGGCGGGCGGCCTCGCTTGCCTTCAGGCAAGAACGGCGACACCAGCGCCACCAGGTCAGCCCAGGGAACGACCTTCTCCATCTCGTCCAGGAACTCCCGGCGCCGCGTTCGCTTGGCCGTCTGTCCCAAGCCCAGGCTGTGCTGCTTCATGAGTCGTATCGTCTCAGCGCTTCAGGCCGATGCCAAGCCTGGCGTGGGGCGATTTGTGCAGACCTTCCCTAATGGCAGCCGCTTGGCTGGGCTGTTCGTGCGCCGGGGGGGGATATCATTCACTGGCCAACCACGGAGCTGGCGGCGAAGGTGCGAAGTGCTCAGGTCGAGCACGTTGATTGCCACAGTGCGGCAAATGCCCCTATTATCAGGGGGTAGCCCGGAAGGCAGTACGTATCCGGATCGAATCAGCCAAACCACAGGGATTCACATGCGTACTGCGACGATTCTGCGCGCGAGCGCAGCTTTGATTGTCTCGACGATGCTCGGCACGGCAATGGCCGGCGACATCCGCAAGACGCCGCTGCCAGATCCGGCCACGTCGATCAAACAGTTCGGCTACTCGGCGACCCAGAACTCAAGCCTGCTTAACTCAGCGAGCTCACTTTGGGCGCAGGTTCCGCCGGCCTCATGGACCGCGAACACCTACACGCTGCGCAGCAAGATGGCGCTGGCGCTGGGTTCCACCGGAGTCGACACGGCCTTGGCCAACGTGATAATCAATGTTTGCAAGGTCTACGCGCGTGATCCGCAGCATTGCGTGATCTACACAACGGCAGTGGCCTGTGCGGAGAGCTCATGCGGCGACCCGTCGCTGGCGCCCGCGATCCAGAACAACATCTTCGGTCTGCACAGCGGACAGATGTCCTATTCGTCTCGGACCGAGGCGGTGAAGTACTGGATCACCAAGGGCTACAACAGCACTTGGTACACCGCCAACGAAGGCTACTTCTATGGCTACTGCGCGCAGACCTACTTCTGCGCGCGTGGCGTGGATTACAGCACCTACTTCTTCTACAGCAACGTCGTGAACATGCCACCGACCTCGCACTACTGCATGAGCGAGGCTGGGTCGAATATCAGCGGATACTGCCCCAAGGGCTACAACAACTCGTCACTCGCGTACTACCGTGTGAGGTGATCTGTATTGAGCCAGTAGAACCTGCATAGGTCAGGCCTCAAATGCGAAGGCCTCAGCGGAGGTCTTCATGTTCAGCGCCTGGTGCGGGCGCCGGTGGTCGTAGAAGTGAATCCAGCCGCCGCGGTGCTGGTGCCTGACAACACCCGCCACTTCGAGCGCGTGGCCGGTTTACGGCTCGAGAATTGGGTGCGCACCGGGCTACGCTGACCAGATCACGCATCTCCATGCCGCCTGGGATAGGCCTCGTTCCAGTCTGACCAACTCTCGCACCCAGGCCGGGGCGCTTCGTAGCGGCGCACCCATCCCCGTCACCGTCAGAGTTGAACGACGTTATGCCTGCCCCCGTCATTCGCTGTCCGCATAAAGAGTCGGACCTGCAAAACTCATTTCCCATCCCCACCGGCAAGTGCTGGGGACATCGAATGGGCTGTGACGAGCGATGCTGACAGGATCGAAGTTAGCCAGGACGCGAGGATGCAGGCCGCATAAAGGCCCGGGCGGACGACTGCCCGCAGCAACCAGCGGATGTTGAAGCCAGCGGCGCACAGCATGGCGTGCAGCGCGTCGCCCTCGCTGCCCTTGAGCCAGCAGCGGTCCATGCGGTGATCTGTCAAGGGTCGCCGAAAACTCCCCACCTGTGGTCGTTCAAATTTCCCCACCCGGTTGGGATGAGTTGTCGTCGTGCGGGCGGACCAGACCGGCCTTGAGCTTGTCCTTCAGCCGGTAGGAATTGCCGCGGATGTTCATCGTCACGGCGTGGTGCAGCAGCCGGTCGAGGATGGCGGTGGCGATGACGCGGTCGCCGAATACTTCGCCCCAGGCGCCGAAGCTCTGGTTGCTGGTGAGGATCATTGGGCCGCGCTCATAGCGTCGGCTGATGAGCTGGAAGAACAGATTGGCGCCGACGCGGTCGATGGGCAGGTAGCCGATCTCGTCGATCACCAGCAGGCGCGGTGCGGTGTACAACTTGATCTTATCCTCCAGGCGTCCTTCGCCATGGGCCTTGGTCAGCTTCTCGATCAGGCTGGCGGCCGTGGTGAACAGCACGCGGTAGCCGGCTTCGATGGCCTTGAGGGCCAGGCTCACCGCCAGATGCGTTTTGCCCACGCCCGGCGGGCCCAGCACGATGACGTTGTCGCCATGCTCGATGAAGTGGCAGCTGGCCAGTTGCTGCACGAGCTTGCCGTCGATCGAGGGCTGGTATGAGAAGTCGAAGGTCTCCAGCGGCTTGACGAAGGGGAAGCGCGCCATGGCTGTGCGCATGGCGATGTTCTTGCTGGCCTTGGCCGCGACCTCCTCACCCAGTACCTGTTCGAGGAACTCCGCGTAGGGCAGGTCCTGGGCGGCGGCCTCCTGCAACAGGGCCTCGAGCCGCTCGCTGCTCTTGAGCAGCCGCAGCTTGCGCAGGTGCTCGCCCAGGCGTTCGAGCTGGGCGGGGGTGGTCATGGCCGCGGCGGCGGCGTTGGCGGCCGACGAGGCCGTCTTGACGGAGCTTCGGGTCATACGATGGCCTCCTCGGGAGTCGGCGAGCCGACTCGGTCGTAGATGGCCAGGTCGCGGACCTCGACGGTGCCGGCCGAATCGGCCGTGACCGTCGGAGGCGGCGCACTCGACGAAGAGAAGCGCTGCCGGGTGTTGCGCATGGCTGCGCCGGGGCCGTGCTCAGGCTTGACGCTGAGCTGCCCGCGTCCGGCCTGCACCGCGTGCTCGGCCACCACGGTGCCGCGGTGGCGTATCACCCACAGGCCGCCTTGGCGAACCACCTGCACGGTCTTACCGATCAGTGCGAAGGGGACGGAATAGCGGTTGCCCTCGATGGCCACCAGCCAATCGTCGGCCACGACGCGATCGCGCACCATCGCCTGCAGGAAGCTCGGGTGGCTGGCGGTGGGTGCCAGCGCGGGCGCCTCGTGGGCAAAGCGGTCGATGGGCCGCTGGTGCGTCGTGCCGTGCGTGCGCAGGTCGGCGACGCCGAGCTGCCAGGCCGCGAGCTGCGCGTTGAAGTCTTCCAGGTCATGGAACACGCGACCGGGCACGAAGTTGCGCTTGACGTACTTCACGCCCGACTCGACCTTGCCCTTGGTCTGGGCCCGATAGGGCTGGCACAGCCTCGGGGTGAAGCCCCAGTGGCTGGCGAAGCTCGCGAAGGTGGCGTTCAGCTTGGGCTTGCCCTTGGTCGTGCCGAGCACCACGGTGCGCATGCGGTCGTACAGCAGAAACTCGCAGCGCCCGCCGAAGTGCGCGAATGCCGCCTCGTGCGCGGCCAGCAGGTCGGGCATGCGCTCGCCCAGGAAGCCCATCGCGAAGCCGCGCCGGCTGTAGCCCAGTGTCATCACGAAGATGTGGACGGCGGTTGGCACCTCGCCCAGGGACACCGTGATCTGGCCCCAGTCGCATTGGGCCTGTTCGCCCGGGCCGGTCTCGAAGCGACGTTGGGTCAACGCGGCCACCGATGCTTGCAGGCGCAGCGGCGCCACGGCCCGGCGCACGATGACGTAGCTGCCCTGAAAGCCGCGCTGCGCGCGCAACTCCTGCCACAGGATGCGCGCTGAGTAGTTCACCTGCGGGGCCCGCTCGGTGATCCACGCCCGGTGTTCGTCCAGCAGACTGCTCTCGGCCGTGCGCTGATAGGGCTTCCACGACGTCTGGCGCAGGCAGTTGCGCACCGTCTTGCGATCGACATCCAGACCACGCGCGATGGCCGAGATGCTCTCGCCCAGCGCGTGGCGCGCATGAACCGCTTCCCATTGCTGTTGACCAAGCACAGGCGCCTCCATGTCCTCCGAGGACATGGGCACCGTAGCCGACGCGATGCACAGGGCCCTCGGGCCCTGTGCATCGCAACCTTGCTCGGACATCGCTGTCGGCAGATCTTCCACTTCTTCCACTTCCATCGTTCGCTCCTTGGCGGTGATGGGTGGGGAAAATTCGACGACCATCAGTGGGGATTATTGGAAGACCACTGACAGTGATCGGCCTTCAGGTGCCCGATGGCCGGCCGCGGTTGCTGACCCCAGAGCCCGCCACCTGAAGGGTCGGGCCGAACAGGTCCGCTCCCTCGACCTGCCGGCCAGCGCGATCCTTGTGCGCAAGGGCCGGCGCCAGCGCCTTCTCGATCTCATCCCAGGGCATTCGCGTGGCCAGCACCGCCAGCGGATGGCACAGGTCGATCATCTGATCCAGGCGGGCGCGGAAGAAATCGTCGGTGCTCATCGGCGGTCAAGAACTCCCGGAAACTGCGCTCCATTGAATCGCTTCCTGGGAGTTCTCGCCATCGGCATTCACCCCGCAGAGTAAGTGTTCATGCGGGTTGTGGGCGTTTTGCAGCGGCGACGAGATAGTGTGAATTACACCGCCACTTCCCGGATACCCTTCGGTCGCAGAAAACCACGCCATTCGCTTGTGCAGTGCTGCTTGGTTTCAAGGAACGGTCCCTTGGTGCCTTTTTTCAGGCGTTTCGTCGCATTGACGCCTTGCTGGTGTGCCAAGACGGAGACTCCGGCACGCTCAGGGAAACCACTCACTCATGGCATCCCGCCGCAGTCGGCAAAGGAATTCGTTCCAGTCGGCTCTGTTCACCCGTCGCGACCTCACGGCGCGGCGGGTTTTTTTCGAGGCAGGTCAATTCCCTTCGAGCTTTGAAACTGACTCGGCTTCAGCCTGAGCCCGAACCGCTTGGAGACTTCCGATAAGCCCTTGGGGCGCATCTGGGAGACAATGCTGCGAACTTAAGCCCGATCACCCCTTGAAGGCAAAGCGCGGATGAGTCTTGCGATGGTGCTCGGGACGTGGACAGGATCGCCCCGGGGCGATAGCGCTGGGCGTGCTGCACGAGCATGTTGAAGACGTTGCCGATGGCGCCGAGCACATCACCGACGGCCAGCAGGATGCGCGGCAATGCACGCTGCAAGAGTTGGGCGGCATAGCGGGCGTTGGCGTGTGGCGCGCAGACGCGGTCGTGCGGCAGCGCCGACTCGCTGGCTTTGGTCAGCAATGCGGCGATGTTGTCGGCCAGCACCTTGGAGGCGACGTCGATGAGCAAGGCGTGCTGGCTCAGGCCGCTGACCGACTCGAGGTGCAGGTTGTGCTTCAGGCGCTTGAACGCTTCCTCGATGCGCCAGCGCTGGTGGTAAAGCGCGCCGAAGTCGCCGGCCGGGGCCTGCTGGGCATCCAGGTTGGTCGCCAGCACGCGCACGGCGCCATTGGGCGCGACCTGGCGCACCAGACGCACGCGGGGTGCACTGCGCTGGCAGCCCCAATCGGCAGCGTCCTGTGCCGAAGGCCTGTTGAGGGTGACCGTGGCCTCGGTCTGCCCGCTGCGGATGAACGTGCGCACGGCCGGCCAGCCGCTGGCCATATCGCAGCGCATGACGAAGCCGATGCCGCGCTCGATCAGCGATTGCACCAGCCAGGCGGCGGGGTAGCCACGGTCGAGCAGCAGCACGTCGTCCTGGTTCAGGCGATGCAGCGCCTCCATCAGCATGGCCCGCTCGGACTCGGCCGCGCTGTGCACGGCAGCATGCAGCGTGAGGTCCGCGCCGGGCAGGTACAGGGCAAACAGCCGCTGATCACGCGTGGCCAGACCCACGGTGCGAGGGCAGCGCCGCGTGGCCGGCATCAGCACCGAGGCATCGGCGGCGACCAGGCGACGGCCGCGCCAGCGCGGAATCAGGCCGAGCCGCTCGGCGTCGACGAGCAGTTGATCGTTGAGGTCCTGCAGGGCCGGCAGGTGCAACCGACCGCGAGCCCGCGCCAGCGCACGATCGCTGGCCCCTCGGACGAGATCGCCGCTGCCGCCCAAGCAGGTGAAGAAGGTGTCCAGCGAGGTCTGCTGGGAACTGCATCGCTGGCTCAGCAGGCACGCTACCAGCGTGGGCAGCGGCAACTTGCGGCGTCGGGTGAACGCGTTCGGGTTGCTCGGATGGCGCGCGCGTTGCGCGAAGGTCGCCGACGTGATGGTCTCGGACAGGTTCAGCAGAATTTGCTGTACGGAATCACAGTATTGAGGTCGGCATGGGCAGCGACCTTGTCAAGAGAGAAAACATTAATAAAATCAAGCACTTGCGATTCTGATTCTAGCTCAACTGGGTTAAGTTCGCAGCATTGGGTTGGCGATGGGGCCACCGGCCTGGGCTTTCAGGTCTGATGCACGGCCATCCCAGAACTGGGCCAGGTTCAGGCTGGAATTAAGCACCGTTGGCGCGTTGATCGGGCCCTGTTGCCACTTATCGCCGATGCTGGTCTTGATGTTGTCGGTACCACCCATGCTGAGGTTGTGGCACGAGTTGCAAGAAATGAATCCCGACTTGGACAGCCGCGGATCGAAATACAGCTTCTTGCCCAATTCCACCTGGCCCAAATTCACCTGCTGGGGAGGCACGATGGGCTGGATGGGCTCCTGGTTTTGGGCTACCACTGCACCGGCCGTGGCCAGGGCCAATGAAGCCGCAAGAGCCATTGGCAAGAGACGGGAACGTATGAAAACTCCTCAAGCCGTCCCTGCCTGTGCGGGTAAGGGTCGGGATCGGCAAAGCCGTCAAGGCGCCTGTCGGCTTTCCGGGGCCAGCAGGCGGTGGCCGCTGCCACGATTCATGGCATTGAGCAAATCGCCGTTGTCCTGGCTCAACTCCCAGGCGAACACGCCGGCCAGTCCGACTTCGCGGGCATAGCGTGCCTTTTCGGCCACGGCGCGGGGATCGTCGTACCCGATCCAGCGTTGGTGCGCGGAGTCGTACAGGCTCCACGCCTGTTGCGCATGACTGAATCGGGTCTCGAACCCACCCCTGCCCCTGCCCTGCCGGTCCAGGTACTGTCGCGCGAGGTCGCGGTAAAAGATGGCGCCGTCCTCGCGGATCGGAAACACGCCGCTGCGGTCAGCCCCTGGGCGCGGGTCTTTCACGCCTGAGAAGCCGCGGCCGTAAAAGGCCACCCCGGCCACCAGCTTGGACAGCGGTACGCCATGACGACGCATGTGCGCCACCGACTGCGCCAGGCTGTCGTCGGCACCGGCCCAGCTGCTGAACAGCGGCGCATGGTGGCCCGCCTTCTCGGTCCATGGGCCATGGTAGTCGTAGGTCATCAGGAAGACCAGATCCAGCGGCGGAGCCGCAAGGCTCCAGTCGATACGGTCCAGCACAGCGGCGGTGGCGTTGACGGCAACCGTCAACCCGTAGCGTCGACCGGTTTCCCGGCCGAGCGCATCCAGCCCCGCACGCAAGTCCTGCATCAGTAACGCATAGTGGCGCCCATCCTCGGGATGACCCAGTTGCACGCCATTGGCTGCGCCGTTGCCGCCTGGATGCTCCCAGTCGATGTCGATGCCGTCAAAGCCGGGGTGTTCACGCAAAAAGCGCTGCATGGCCAGCACCACCGCCTGACGCCCTTCCGCGGTGCTGGCGGCGTGGAACAGCGGGTCAGAACCGCCCCATCCGCCCACCGAAGCCAACACCTGCACGCGCGGATCGCGGCGCTTCAAGCGCTGGAAGGCCTCGTCGAAGATGCGATGCTGGGGGTGCGGTACTACGTCGAAGGCCGGCCGGCCCTGGCAGGCCTGCGCATCACGCGCCACCTGACCGGGGCCGCACAGATGCAGAAAGGCGTACAGCACATGGCTGACACTGCCCAGTGGCAGCCGATCGACAGCGCTGGCAGGCCGCTCGTTGATCACGTAAACGCCGACCACGGCGTCGCCTTGACGTTGCACCGCACGAGCGCCACCGCCAAACCACGGTGCGTCCAGGAGGCTGTCGGACTTGGGAGTCGCCGGCTGCAAATCGACCGCAGCGGCGGCTTTTTCACCGTCTTCTTGCCCCATAGCTCGGCTATGGGGCGGCGAATCCGGCAAAAAATCCGCTCGCTGGGGCCGATTTTCGCTTTGTGTGCCCCGAGTCAGACAGCCTCCTGGTGCGGCACTGGCGGGTCCCGCCACCAGCGCCAGGAACACGACAGGCAGGACGAGGGCCATGAAGTTGGGCATGGGCTGTTCTCAAAAATCGCAGCGTGCAGGCTGTTCTGGCGGCGGCAGGTTGTCCTGCTGGGCCACGCCCGCGCGGCGCAGTGCCTGCACGCGCTGACGCATCGCCTGCGGTGACGCCGATTGATCGGGCAGATGCAGCACCCAGTCGACATCAAAGCTGTAGTGACGCGGGGCACCCGCGCTCACGGGCAACAGCCCGCTGGGCGAAAACCAGTGGCTGAAGGCCAGCGACATGGCTTGCCGGGGCACCGTGCGCCCTGCATGCCACGCCACCTGTCGGCCGTCAACGAACCATCGGCTGCCTTGCGGCGTGCTTTGCACGGTGAGCTGGGTCCAGCGGTCTCCAAAGCTGCGCTTGACTTCCGTGCTGAGGTTGTGGGCATCCCAGGGCTCCAGGCGCACGGTCTGCCAGGCAATGCCGTACAGCCGAGTTTCGGTTGCGCCCCAACCGCCGTTGGGCAGGTACTCCCAATCCAGCTCGCTGAACAGCGGGTCATAGTCAAAGCGCAGGGGGCTGACCTGGAAAAAGGCCTGGATCACGGCATCACCGTCGGCGCCCGTGTGCGGTTGGTCGCTGAAGCGTATGCGCGCGCTGGTGGTCCCCCACAGCGTCTTCGGTGCGCGGCAAAGCTGTGTCTGGTAGCTGCCTTCTGGCGTGCCGTCGGTGGCCGCATGCAGACGCAACAGGCGGTTGTTCGGCTGCTGAGGGTCGGCAACCAGTTCGATGTGCCCCGCGTCCCAGCGTGCACCGACGATGCCGGGATGACCGATCTTGTCGCGCAGTGTCCAACCGCTTTGCACCAGTGCCTGCCGGTCGGCTTGGCTGAAGTCGTCGAAGAACAAGGCGCCAGCCAGCGCCAGTGTCGCGATCATCCTGCGGCGGGCTCAGGTGCGGGCGCGCCGATACGCCGCCGTACCCACAGCCACAACAACAGCGCAGGCAGACCTGCCACCATGGTCCAGGCAAAGAAGGTGTCGTAGCCCAGCGCCTGCTGGACGTCGCCGCTGATGGTCTTGCTGAAAATGAACCCCAGCTGCATGACGCCGCTGCCCAGCGCATAGTGCGCCGTGCTGAAGCGACCAGGAGCAACCACCTGCATGATGAAAAGAATCATGCCCACAAAGCCAAAGCCGTAGCCTGCCATCTCGATGGCGATGGCTGCAGTGGTGAGCCAGGCATCCGTGGGCAGCGCATGGGCCAACCACCAGAATGTGGCGTTGGGAATCATCATGGCAAGCAGCAGGACAGGCATCGCGCGGCGCAGACCCAGCGCTGCGGTGAAGTAGCCGCTCAGGATGGATCCGACCAGAAAGGCCGCCGTACCGGCCGTGCCGTAGATGCCGCCAACCTGTTCGGTGCTGAGCCCGAGGCCGCCCTGCTCCCGGGGCTCGATCAGGAACAGCGGTCCAATGGTCTGCACCTGACCTTCTGCAAAGCGGAACAGGACGATGAACAGAAAGGCCCAGCCGATGCCAGGCTTCTTCAGGAAGTCCATCAGCACCTCGGCAAAGTTCGCCCACAGCTGCCCACGTGCTGGCGGACTGCCGATGGCGCTGGGCAGCACACGGGCGTTCCAGGCTGCCAAGCCAGCCAGCACCAGCGCCAGCAGCAGAAAAATGGCCGACCAGGCGTTGGCCACGCCATGGCGCTTTTCCAGCCAGCCAGCCAGTACGAGCAGGCCTCCCAGGGTCAGGAACTTGCTGGCATTGAAGAAGGCGCCCTGCCAGCCGGCATAAGCCGCCTGCCGCTTGGCATCCAGCGAGGCCATATACAGGCCGTCACAGGCAATGTCGTGTGTGGCCGAGGCGAAGGCGAGCACAAAAAACACGGCAATGCACAGGACGAACCAGGCCGGAAGCTGCAAGGCCAACGCCACCGCGGCCAGGCCCATGGCGCTGAGAAACTGTGACATCACGACCACGCGCTTCTTGCTGGCCACCAGCTCGATCAGCGGGCTCCACAGCGGCTTGAACGCCCAGGCCAAGCCCATCAGACCTGTCCAGCGCGCGATGTCGGCATTGCCCACGCCGAGGTTCTTGAACATCAGTCCGGCAATGAGCATGACGACAAAGAACTGCAGACCCTGGACGAAGTACAGGCTGGGCACCCAGCGCAGTGCGGACGTGTTCATGACATCTCCAGAGCGCGAATCGGAGGACGGCCGGTGGCGGTCAGGTGGCCGGCAAGCCAGGCACTCAGCGCGCGCAGCGCTGGCGCGTCGTAGCCCCAGGTCAGCACAGTGGGTGCATTCAGGTCAAGGGCCTGAAACGGGTTCCAGAGGGCCAGATGCAGATCGATGGGCCAATCACGCGCGGCTGAAGGGTAGCGCTGGCGCGTGTTGGAGGCCAGCACGTTGCAGCGGTGGTCGCGCGGGATGTCCTGGCCACGCATCGCCACCAGTCTCGGAACGACCAGCCACTCGATGTCCGTACCACGGGGCCACAACGAGGCCAGCTCCTGCGCAGAAGGACCGGCTTCGCTGACACCGTCACTGGCCACTTCTGCCTGGGTGATGACGCGCAGCGGACCGCGCGGTGCCTGCGCAGCGCGCAGGGTGGTCAAGGCACGTTCGGCGGTCAGCTGCATCAGTTGCATGTCGGCGGTCCAGCGCGCGGCATCGACATCGCGCAGCCGTGCCGGAAAGCGCTCGGCCAGGGCATCTATGCGCTGGCTCGCGCGCTGAAGCTGAGCAGGGTCCAGGCGGCCGTCGACCAGGGCATCAGCCACCGCGTCCACGGTGTCTTCCTGCTCTTGCAGGCTGCCTTGCGCCAGCACCATGTCAGCACCCGCTGCCAGTGCGAGCACGGCAGCGCGCGCATGGCCCCAGCGGTCGGCAATGGCGCGCATCATCAAGGCGTCTGTGATGACCACACCCTGGTAGCCGATGCGGTGCCGCAGAAGTTCGGTCAGGAAAAAGCGCGACAGTGTGGCCGGCCGGTCAGCATCGAGTTGGCGGTACACGATGTGGGCGGTCATCAGCGCCGGTGCCTGCTCGTGCAGCGCGTGGAAGGGCCGCAACTCCAGAGCTTCCAGTTCAGCCAGGGTCTTGTCGACCTCTGGCAGCGCATGGTGGGAGTCTTCGTGAGTGTCGCCATGACCGGGGAAGTGCTTGACGCAGCAGGCGACGCCTTCCAGCAGGCTGCCAGCCATCCAGGCTCCGGCCAGCCGTGAAACCTCGTCGGGGTCGTCGGAAAAGCTGCGCTCGCCGATCACCGGATTGGCCGGATTGCTGTTCACGTCCAGCACGGGCGCAAAGTTCCAGTTCACCCCCAACCAGGCCATCGAGCGGGCCGTGGCCGCGCCGACCTGGCGCGCGATGTCGGCGTCGCCCACAGCCCCCAGGGCCATGCCGGCCGGCCCCACGGGCACGAACGTGGCCCGCGAGACGGCGCCTCCTTCCTGGTCCATCGCGACCAGCGCCTTGGTCCCCAGCAGTGCATGCAAGTGCGCCGTCAGCCGCCTTGTACCCGCCAAGCCGTCGAGATTCTTGCGGAACAGGCACACGGCACGCACCGGGCGACGTCGCAACAGTTCGATCTCGGCGGCGTTCAGGGCCGTGCCCTCGATGTCGATCATGACCAGCGATGCCGCCAGTCGCAGTGCATCGCTGCGGTCCATGTGCGCGATAGAGCTCATGCGGTGCGCGTGACCTTGCGCAGGTGCGGCGGACGGTCAGGGTCCATGCCACGTTCGCGGGCGAGTTGTTCGACCATGGGGTAGAAGCTTTGCACCAGGGTGATGGGGTCGAGCAGCTCGTGCGCAGCCATCGCGAGCGGCAGGTCAGCGCCGGGCGTTCCGGGCGGTGCGGCCAGCACAACGGTGGCACCTTGGTCGCGCAGGCGTTGCGCCAGGGCCACCGTGCCGGCCTGCGCTGGCCCACGGGGCGCCAACACCAATGCCGCAAAACCATCGCGCACCAACGCCATCGGGCCGTGTTGAACTTCGGCGCTGGAAAAGGCCTCGGCCGCGATGCCACAGGTCTCTTTGAACTTCAAGGCCGCTTCCTCTGCCACAGCCAGGCAAGGACCGCGGCCGATGACGAACAACTGTGTTGTACCGCGCAGAGCGTCGACCGCACGACTCCAATCCAGGCGGGCGGCAGCCTGCAGGCCATCGGGCAAGGCCTGCAGTGCGCCCAGAAGCGCTTCGTCCTGTTGCCAATGCGCGACCAATCGAGCTGCAGCGACCAATTGCGCGATGTAACTCTTGGTGGCCGCTACCGACAGTTCCGGCCCCGCATGCAGAGGCAGATCAAACTCGGCCGCGGCGGCCAGTGGAGAGTCCGGCTGGTTGACCCAAGCGACGGTGCGAGCGCCCCCGCGCCGCAGGTGTTCCACGGGCGCGATCAGGTCAGGGCTCTGCCCGGACTGCGACAAGGCCAGCGCAAGCACACCCTGACACTGCATCGGGCTGCCGTACAGCGTGACCAGGGACATGGGCATCGACGACACCCACAGGCCCAGACGATGCATCAGCAGGTACGCGAGGTAGTGCGCGGCGTGGTCCGAGCTGCCGCGTGCGATGGTCACGGCCTGAATCGGCGGATGTTCGCGAAGCAGCGCCGCCAGGTGCCTATAGCGCTCGGTGTCACGTGCCAGCTGCACGGCCACGTTGTCTGGCGCCGCGCGGCACTCCTGGGCCATCTGGCTGCGGGTGGCTAGGAGGCTGTCGGACTTGGGAGTCGCCGGCTGCAAATCGGCCGCAGCGGCGGCTTTTTCACCGTCTTCTTGCCCCATAGCGGGGCTATGGGGCGGCGAATCCGGCAAAAAATCCGCTCGCTGGGGCCAATTTTCGCTATCGGCGCCCCAAGTCCGACAGCCTCCTAGGAGGCTGTCGGCCACCGGCGCCTCTTTACTGTCGAAGGCTTGCCGGCACGTCTGCCGGATCGCCTTTGGGAGCGGTTGTTTGCGGGCACGGACGCACGGAAGTGCTGGGTCATGGGCCTGATCGCTGTGATGTAAGGGCGTTGGCCAAGGCCACGCAGCAGAAATACCACTTTAGTACCAGCAATGAAAGTGGTCAAGCCTCGATCTGACCCGTTCGGGCGATGGCAGCCGATCTGTTCGCAGAACCGCTGCAAAACCGAGCCTATCCGGGAAAGTAC
The DNA here is from genome assembly GCF_018069755.1 of Ideonella aquatica. Lineage (GTDB taxonomy): Bacteria > Pseudomonadota > Gammaproteobacteria > Burkholderiales > Burkholderiaceae_C > Ideonella > Ideonella aquatica. The sequence goes on from NZ_JAGQDE010000014.1 coordinate 33,331, forward strand.
GAAGGGCAAGTGGTAGTAAAGTGGATTGCACCTGGCTAGACTGCACCGCAAGCGTGCCCCATGCAGGTCTGGCATGCGTGATCGAGCCGCACCCTCTTTGCACCCTTTACACCCAGGAGAGCTCCATGAAGTTCCGCCTTTCGCCGATCACCGCAGCCGTGGCGCTGCTGTCGATGCCGGTGTCCACCCTTGCCCAGACCGCCCCGCCCGCAACGCCCGCCAGCGCGCCGGCTGCCAAAGCCGAGGTGCCGACGCAGACGGTTGAGATCACCGGCATCCGCGCGTCGCTGCAGCAGGCCATCAACGTCAAGCGTCTGGCCGATGCAAACATTGACGTCGTCACCGCCGAGGACATCGGCAAGATGCCCGACAAAAACGTCGCCGACTCACTGTCGCGCATTGCCGGCATCTCCGTGATCACCAGTGCCGCTGCAGGTTCCGGCGGCTTCGACGAGCGCGACCGCGTGGGCTTGCGCGGTACCAACCCCAGCCTCACGCAAACCCTGGTGGACGGCCACGCCATTGCCAACGGTGACTGGTTCGTGCTGGACCAGACCGGTGCCGGTGTGGGCCGCAGCGTGAGCTACACGCTGCTGCCCTCGGAACTGGTGTCGCGCGTGGAAGTGCACAAGAGCGCGGAGGCCTCGCAGATTGAAGGCGGCACGGCGGGGTCGATCAACATCATCACGCGTACGCCGCTGGAATTCCGCAAGAACCTCACGTTTGAAGCCAGCCTTGGCATGGTCTATTCCGATCTGGCGGGTGAGAGCGATCCTCAGGCCAGTGCGCTGCTGAACTTCCGCAACAACGAGCGCACTTTCGGCCTGATGGTGCAGGCCTTCTCGGAAAAGCGCAGCCTGCGTCGCGACGGCGTCGAGACATTGGGCTTCTTCAACCGGCTGGACAGCAGCAACGCGCCCAACCTGGTGGCGGCCCACCCGGAGCTGGCGGGCGTCTACTTGCCCGATCTGATCGGCTCAGCTCTCTTCGAACAGACCCGCGAGCGCAAGGGCGGCCTCGTAAAGGCCCAGTTCCGCCCCACCAAGGACATCGACCTGGTGCTGACAGGCTTCAGCTCCAAACTGGGCGCCGAGAACTACAACCGCAACTACCTGATGGCCGTGCGCCCCGGCCTGATCAACAGTGCGACCCTCTCCAACTACGAGATCACGACCGGCAAGAACGGCGACCGTACGCTGACCGGCGGCACCTTCAACTGGGCCAATGCCAGCACCGCCGGCTACTACGACATGATCTCCCGCGACGCGTCGGCCGAAAGCAGCTTCTTCAACCTCGAAGGCACGTTCAAGCTCAGCAACGCGCTGACGCTCAGCAGCAACATCGGAACCACCAAGGGCAAGGGCAAGACGCTGAGCCAGGACGTGGTGGAACTGGCCATCCGCACCGACCGCGCTGGCTTTGCGATCAACGGCCCGCACTCGGCACCCGCCTTCTCCTTCAACAACCCGAGCATGACGGCGGACTGGATCTTCGGTACGCAGAACGTGGTGGTGCACGACAAGGAAGACTGGGCGCAACTGGATGCCGAGTACAAGCTGGACACGGGCATGCTGCGCAGCCTGAAGTTCGGCGCGCGCAGTGCCACGCACAAGCGCCACACCGACCCCACGGTCAACCAAGGGCCGGGCTGCGCCAGCGGCACCCCATATCGCGTGACGGGCTTCGACTGGAGTCAACCCAGCGCGTGCGCCGTCAATGGCGTCGATGCGCCGCAGAACTCGCCCTTCGCCGCGGCCAGCCTGCCGGCACTTTCAGCGAGCTACCCGTCCAACTTCGGCAGCGGCCTCGGTTCGGGCTTTCCGACCCAGATCGGCTACATCCCCGCCGATGCGCTGGCCGCCTACAACGCCAGCTTCGCCAACCGCGACCCCATCGCGCGCCGCTCGCCATTTGACGGCGGCGAATACAGCGTGAAAGAGTCGACCACGGCAGTCTACGTGCAGGCCAATCTGGAGGGCGATGCCTGGGGCGGCAACGTTGGCGTGCGGCTGGTGCGCACCAAGCAGACCTCGGGCTCGTTCCGCCCCAGCCGCGACGGTGAGACCCCCGACGTCTCATCGCTCTTCGGCAACTTCAATGCCACGTCCGACTCCCGCACCTACACCGACGTGCTGCCCAGTGCCAGCGTGCGCCTGGACATCACCAAAGACGTCGTCGGCCGGATGTCCGTCAGCCGCACGATGACACGGGCCGACTACACGGCGCTTTCGGCCTACACCTCGTTGAACACCAACGGCATGTTCCTGGACAACGCCGCCGTGGGCGGCGGCACGGCCGGCAATCCCGGCTTGAAGCCGGTGCGCTCTACCAACATCGACGCCAATATCTCGTGGTACTTCGCACCACGGGCCTATGCCTCGGTGGGTGCGTTCCACATGGATCTGGCCAGCTACATCACCAACGGCAGCTTCACGGCGACCTACCCCGTGCTGCTGGGCAATACCGGCGGCGGCGGGGATGTGCAACTGGTCGATCGTCAATTTGTCATCACCGGCCTGACGAACAAGAAAGCCACCGTCTCGGGCATGGAGTTCGCGTTCGAGACGCCCATTGGCAACAACTTCGGCGTCGGCGCCAACTACACCCTGTCCAATGGCAGCGACGAGGACGGCAAGCTGCTGCGCGGAAACGTGAAGAACGCCGTCAACCTGACCGGCTACTACGAAAACGACGTGTTCTCGGCGCGCGTCAACTACAACCACATGGACGACATCTTCCTGGGTCTGGACCGCGGAACCGAGTACTTCCAGAAGGGCGTAGGCGTGTTGTCCGCATCCTTGGGCTACAAGTTCAATGCCAACTTCGGGATCACCCTGGACATGCAGAACCTGAACAACCCGACATTGGTCAACTACGCCTCCGATGTTCAGCCGCGCGCCATCTACAAGAACGGCCGCCAGTACTACCTCACGGCGCGTGTGAAGTTCTGATTCACGGCGGTCGCGACTTCGGCAAGGTGTGGCCTGAGACCATCGGTCACCGCGTGCCGGCCCGCGCCGCGTGCAAAGCACATGGGGGAGCGCCGAGGCGCTCCCTTTTTTCATCCTCAAGACATCGTGAGCACCAACGCCAACACCAACACCAGCACCAACACCAACGCCAGCATCATCGACCAGTACATCGCCGCGCAAACGCGAACCCCGGGCCGCGACATCCCGCCACCCGTGCGGCACGTGTGCGTGGTGGGTGGCGGTTCGGCCGGGTGGATGACGGCCCTGATGCTGGCCACCACTGCCTATGGCCAACGTCTGCAGGTCACGGTGGTGGAGTCGCCCGAGGTGGGCATCATTGGTGTCGGCGAGGGCTCGACCAATTGGCTGCGCCAATTTTTCGAGGTGGTTGGCATCGAGGAATCAGAATGGATGCCCGCTTGCAACGCCACCTACAAAAGCGGCATCACGTTTGAGCGCTGGTCCACCAAGCCCGGCTTCGAGCGCTACTTCCATCCCTTCGCGTCGACGCTCGACAACATGGTGATGCCGGTGTTTGTCGACAATGCCCACGCGCGTCTGGATGGCGCCGACGTGGACGCGCACCCGGATCGCTTTTTTGTCTCGGCCACGCTGGCGCGGCGCGGCCTGGCGCCACGCCCCCGTGAGAACTTTCCCTTCGACGTGGGCTATGGCTATCACTTCGACGCCACGCTCCTGGGCCAGTTTTTGAGTCGCAAGGCCGTGGCCCGCGGCGTGCAACACCTTACGCGCCATGTCCGGCAGGTGTTGTTGGACGAACAGGGCAACGTCAGTGGCCTGCGTCTGGAAGGCGATGAGGTGTTGCAGGCTGACTTCTTCGTTGACTGCACGGGCTTTGCGTCGCTGCTCATTGGTCAGGCCTTGAAGACGCCCTTCATTGCGTTTGGCGAGAACCTTTTCAACGACGCGGCCATCGCCGTGCCGACGCCGCTGGAAGGCCCGATCGAGTCGCAAACCGTCTCTACCGCCTTGAGGTACGGCTGGGCGTGGAAGATTCCATTGCGCCAGCGCTGCGGGAATGGTTATGTGTACAGCAGCGCACACTGCAGCGCCGACGCGGCCGAGACCGAGTTGCGTCGCCATCTGGGACTGCTGGACGCCGATGTCAGCGCCCGTCACCTGAAGATGCGTGTTGGCCGCATGGCTCAGGTGTGGAACCGCAACTGTGTGGCCGTGGGGCTCTCGCAGGGTTTCATCGAACCCCTGGAGGCTACGGCACTGCTGTTTGTGCAGCGAACGGCAGCCATGCTCGTCCAGGCCCTGGAGGACGGCGACCTCGGTCCCGCCGCACAAGAGCGCTTCAACGAGACCATGCGGCAGCGCTTTGAAAACACACGCGACTACATCGTGGCCCACTACAAGACCAACTCGCGCACCGACACTGACTACTGGGTGGCCAACGCCGAGAACATGCACCTGTCGGACTCGCTGCGGGGCGTGCTGATGACGTGGATGTCGCGCCAGCCCTTGGCGCCAGCGCTGCGGGCAGGCCGCTTTGGCCAGGGCTATCCGATCATGTCCTGGTATGCGCTGCTGTGCGGCATGGGTGTTTTTCCCGATGTAGACGAGGTGCAGCCACCTACGGTCGACCACGCACGGCATCGACTGGCGTCGGTGGACGACTTTGTCTCGCGCAGTGCCTTGAACTTCCCCGACCACAGAGCGCTTCTCGTCGACATACCGCCGCGTCTGGGTGACACCTCGCTGCAGGTTTATCTGTGGTGACCTCAGCGGCCACGGTACAGCGGTCTCTGACCGGGACCCTCAGATGCTGCGTGAGTCGCCATCAGTCGCGCAAGCGACGGATGATGTCCTCGCGATGGGCTCGCTCGGTGGGTGCATCGACGGTGCCGAGCAGACGGCGCTCGGTCTCGGGAATATGGGCCAGGTCCTGGTCCCGCGCACCGAAGACGTAATGCCCGAGCAGGGCGCGCCATCCTTCACGTTCAGATGCTGGCAGATGTCTGTAGGCCAGCATTGCCAGGCGCATCGCGGCCATGTGCAGATCGTCCTTGCGGCCCTGAGGCGCCGCCGGACGCCACCAGTAGTTCATCAGGATGTTGAGCTGTGGCGCCAGCGCCTGCACCTGGTGAAACCACAGCGGCGGAATGTAGACCGCATCACCCGGCGCCAATTCAGCGACCAAGGCCTGGTCAAGCGCTTCGCGCAGCAGTGGAAACTGGTCGAGGTTGGCGCTGTGCAACTCAGGCACCACGGACATTGGCGCACCTGTCGGCGCGTAATCGGGCGCAGCCAAATACAACAGTGGCGCGCACTGCGGCGGTAGCAGCGTGAAGCGCCGACTCCCAGCGGCCACGCAGGCCAGGTTGTGCGAGTCGTCGAAGTGCGCCGGCACCGTTGCACGGTTGCCTATCCAGATGCGAGCGGAGACTTCAGCATCAAGCAGCGGGCAGACGTGGGCACGCTCCAGGCCCGGCAGGGCCTCGGCCACCAGGGCGCTTTGCACGGCCAGACAGGGCGGATCCTCGAAATGGCTGTAGCGCCACAACTGCTCGAAGATGGCGGCGAGGTCGCGCTTCTCGTGTGCGAAGTTGAATCCATCCTGGCTCGCCCGATAGCTGAAACTGCGCTCGGGACTGGGCCGAGCGAGCAAGGCGTCGACGGTCTGGCCTGGGTTGGCGAAGGCGTCGAGATAGCGCAGTACGGCCTCCAGACCCGCATTGGCATGTTCAACCAGTGGCCAATGGGATACCAGCCCGCGAATCACCACCGGCTGGTAGGCGGGCACGACATCCTGTTCAAAACGAGCCCTGGACAGGCCGCTGACTTCGGTCATGGTCGGCATCGCGTCAGCCTCGCCTCGCGGGCAGGTGGAAGCCGTGGGGCCTCACGTTGCCAGATCAATGGCCACGCCTTCGACATAGACCCCCTGAAGGCTGAGTTCGCCATCGAGCACCACCATGTCTGCCCGCGCGCCCGGAACCAGACGCCCGCGGTCGCTCAGACCGAGATAGTCGGCAGCGATGGTCGACACCCGCATGCTGGCCTCCTGCACCGACAGTCCCAGTTTGACGAGATTGCGCAGCGCCTGGTCCATCGTCAATGCACTGCCGGCCAATGTGCCATCTGCCAGGCGCACGCCACCCTGGCACTTGTAGACCTCATGCCGCCCAAGGCGGTAGCGCCCGTCGGGCATGCCCGCACCGGCCGTGGAATCGCTGACACAGTACAGACAGGGGATTGCCCTCAGTGCAGCGCGGATCGCGCCTGGATGCACATGCAAGAGGTCGGGAATGATTTCGGCATGCCGGGCATGCGCCAGCGCCGCGCCCACCATGCCGGGGTCGCGGTGGTGCAGGCCGCTCATGGCGTTGAACAGATGTGTGAAGCCGCTGGCGCCTTGTTCGATCGCGGCCACGCCGTCCTCGTAGCGGCCATTGCTGTGGCCGATCTGCACGCGCAGACCCTCGGCACTCAACGCCGCGATCAGCGCCAGGTGGCCCGGCACTTCCGGCGCCAGCGTGACAAGCCGGATCGGTGCCAGCCGGCACAGCGACCGCACCTGCTGCAAGGTGCCCACCCAGGCATGGTCGGGTTGCGCACCCAGGCGTTGGGGATTGATGTAAGGGCCCTCAAGGTGGACGCCAGCGATGTTCGCCGCGCCGGGCACCGATTGGTTGCACCAGGGTGCCAGTGCCATGAGCGCCGCCTCGATCTCTTCGAGCGGCGCCGTCATCGTGGTCGCCAGCAGGGTGGTGGTGCCATGGCGCGCATGCGTTCGCGCAGTCGTCAAGACCGCCTCGCCCGCATCCATCACGTCGGCGCCGCCGCCGCCGTGGACATGGGCATCGATGAATCCAGGCAGGATCATCGTCTCGCCCCGTGCCTGCGTCTCAGGGACGGAACAGCCTTCGATGGCGACGATACGCCCGCCTTCGCAGTGCAGCGTGCCGCGCAAAAAGCCATCAGGCGTGAGGATGAAACCGTGCAGCTGCATCAAGAACAGGGCGATCCGCTGGACTCACTCGCGCCGCATCTCGGCCACGAAGTCGTAGTAATCGCTGCGGCAGTAGGAGTGCGTCAACTCCACAGCCTTGCCGCTGGCCACATAGCCCACCCGCGTGATGAACATCACCGCCGTCGACACCGGAACCTCGAGCAGCCCGGCCAGGCGTGCGTCGGCATTGAGCGCGCGAATGTGCTGCAGCGCCCGCACAGGGCTGTGGCCGCCCTGCGCGAGGTGGGTGTACAGGGAGGCCTCGACCTTCATGGGATCAGGCAGAACCGTGGCTGGCAGCACGCTGACCTCATAGGCCATCACGGTGCCGTCGGCGAGTCGCAAGCGTTCAAGTCGCGCCACGCGCTCACCGGGCTGTAGTTCGAGTGACAGCCGTTCGTCGGGGGCAGCAGCGGCAAAGCCACGATGAAGCCAGCGTGAGCCTGGAACGAATCCGCGCTGATGCAACTCTTCAGAAAAACTCGACAACCGGGTGACAGGTTGCTCGAGCCGCGGCGCGATGTAGTTGCCACTGCCACGCTTGCGAACGATCAAGCCTTGCTCGACCAGGCGTTCAATCGCTTTGCGCGCCGTCACGCGTGAGACCGACAGCGCGTCGGCCAGCACCCGCTCCGAAGGCAGCGCCTCGTCGGACTTGTAATGACCATCGGCGATCGCCTGCGCCAGCGCACGCGCCAGCTGCAAGTACAGCGGGGAGGCTGCATCGCTGTCCAGGGTGAACGCAAAGGGCAGTGGGGTGCTCATTCAAAGATGGGCAAATTGGCCGCGCGGCGCGCCAGTTCCACCGCGCCCCAGGTGGCATCGGCCCGCGGCAGCACGCGGCGTGCCAACAAGTGTGCACGCATTCGCGGCGCCAATTGCAACGCCACGCTGCCGGACAAGCACAGCGGCAACTGGCCGGAGGGGTCGGCCGCATCGGCCAGGGCCTCGAGCGCGCGCGCAGCGGCGTCGAGAATGCCGCGTGCAACGGGATCCTCTGCCTCGCAGTCGAACAACACAGGCGCCAGCGCGGCGAACTCGGTTTGCCTCGCCGCTGCGCACCATTGCTTGAAGGTCTCTGTGCCGCCGCCGATCGATTCAAGCAACGCACGTGTCATCGGCCCGCTGGATCCGCGGCCGTCAAGCGCATGCTGTACTTGTCGAACCCCTTGTTTTCCCAACCAGGCGCCGCTGCCTTCGTCACCCACGACCCAGCCCCAACCGCCCACCGAGGCTCGCGTTCCATGGCTGCGCAGCACCTCGCACACCGATCCCGTGCCGCCGATCAACACCGCGCCGGGGCCGCCGCCATGCGCGCCCAGCACCGCAGCGAAGCTGTCGGTGTCTACGGCCAGCAGGGCACAGTCCGGCGCGGCTTCGATGAGCTGCTCAGCAAGGTCGCGCACGTTGGCGCCAGACACGCCGAACCCGATGGCACATTGCCGCCAGCTCAAACCTTCCAGTCCAGCCCTCTCGGCTGCACGGGCGAAGGCAAGATCGACTTGCTCCCAAGCTTGATGGATGCCCTGACCGAGTGCCGACGGGCCGGCCGTCGCTTCCGACAGCAACTCGCCCTTCACGCTGCACAGGCGCAGTCGGGTTGTCGTGCCCCCACCATCAATGCCTACCAGCCAGCGCAGGTCTGCGCCCGGGCCGCGCCGGTTCACATGCAGGGGCAAAATATCAGCGTCAGCCATTGAGATACCACTTTAATACCAAGATGCTGGGGCGTCAATTGGTATTAAGTTGGCCTTACATTTCTGGAATTCAGTGAGTGGCTGGCGTACATGCCAGCGCATCAGACCGTGACCCCACACGAACAGGACCTTGAAGCGAGCTTGCGTGGCTTGACCGCCGCCAGTGAGGCTGTCGACAACGACATTCTTCTGCGGGAGCTCGACACCCAGGAGGCTCGACTTCGTGCAGCGGGTGACCGGCTCGGTGCAATTGACGTCCTGTGCCGGCGCTTCACGCTGCTCGAGCCGCGTGGCCGCGCCCTTGAGCTAGAGGGCGCGCTGCGCAGAGCTGCCAACGAGGCGCAAGCCGCTGGCGCCGCCGCGCAGGGCGCACGTGCTGCCGAGGCGCTGGGGCGCGCGGCCTACCAGCAGGGCAACTACCTCGAAGCCACAGAGCAATGGTTGCGCGCTCTGGAGCTGGCAGATGCTGCGGCCGAGGCCCGCGTGGCTGTCTCAGCGCGCGTGGGGTTGGGCCAGTTGCACTACGCAATGGGCGACTGGAACAACGGGCTGCGCTACCACCGCGACGCGCTGGCGCGCCTGGCGCCCTTGCAGGACGAATACCTGGCCGCCAAGGTGGCACTGAACATCGGCGTGGGTCATTTCGAGACCAACCAATTAGAGGACGCCGAGAGACACTTCAGCCACGGTTTGGCTGCGGCTCGGCGCGGCGGACATCGGGACTTCGAAGCTGAAGCCCATTGGCATCTGGCCCGAGCCGCGCTTGCCCGTGGGCAACTGCAATTGGCCATTGCCGACTGCCGCCTTGCGTTGGGTCTGGCCGCTCATATCGAGCACAGCTGGCTGGAAGCGGCCGCCAGCCGCACCTGGACCGAGATCGCACTGGCCCGGGGCGACGAAGCGGCGGCGATCCGTAGCACGGAGCATGGCCTCGCCTTGGCCGAGCGCATTCGATCCAAGCCGCAGCAAAGCCAGGCCCATGAGCAACTGGCGCGACTGCTGGAACGCCAAGGTGACTTTCGCGGTGCACTGGCGCACCTCTGGAAGCATGTGGCCCTGCGAACAGAACTTGACCGCGAAACACTGCCGGCGCGCGTGGGTTTGTTCAGGACTGCAGAGGAGCCCGGCTCGGGCACCTCGGCATCATCAGACGGCCCGGGACCATTGCCCTTCATGAGCCCAAGTTCGCGCTGACTCAGCCCAACCCAGTCCGTGCATCCCTGGCGTTGGCAGTCTCGGTGCTGCGCTGACCCTAAATCGTCGGCCCTGCAAAACTCATGTCACCGCCAGCGGCCTGAGGTGACGCCGCCCAACCCGAGCGGCGGCGGCTGAAGCCCAGCATGCAGCGCCTGCGCCAGCAGGCTCAGCACACCGCGCAGCTGATGGTGCGTATTCCAAGCCATCCCAGACGCCATTCCGCTGTGATGGCGGACAGCATTCCACGGTGATGGACCACGGCGCTGCTGGACTGCCTGACGCACCACCGCCACATCTTGGAGACCGACAACGAGTCCATCGGCTTCAGCCGCAGCACGGCCGAATCCAAGAAGCGCATCAAGGCGTGCGAGCAGACGCAAAACAGCCCAGTCAGCGGCTGAGACCGACCCGTTCTGATCGGGCGCCGCGCGGGTGGGCTCAAGCCTGCCATCCTGTCGATCTAGGAGGCTGTCGGACTTGGGGCGCCGAGAGCGAGAATCGGCCCCAGCGAGGACAGTTTTTGCCGGATTTGCAGCCCCATAGCCCAGCTATGGGGCAAAAAGCCGGTGAAAAAGCCGCCGCTGCGGCCGATTTGCAGCCGGCGACACCCAAGTCCGACAGCCTCCTAGAGGCATCGCCGGACATACGCCCCAGGAACGCGCATCGACGAGATCAACCAGGACCGTGAATTGATGATACCGATCACCCCCCAAGGCTTCCCCCCGCTCTCCGACGAGGAGATTGATGAACTCGAAGCCTTCCTGATGGAAGACCGCGACGGGGCCGAGGCGATGATGTTCGACACGATGGACGGCTACATGCACGCCGTGGCCATCGGGCCCACGACACTGAAGCCCCAGCAGTGGCTGCCGCCGATCTGGGGACATACGCAGGTTCAGGGAATGGTGCCGGCTGCACAGAGCATCGAGCAGATCGACCGGATCCTGGAGCTGGTGATGCGCCACTTCAACAGCATCATCGCCGCCCTGGAGGATGAGCAGCCTGACATCTACCCCCATTGGTCCGTGAGGGAGTTCGAGGGTCAAGAGTTCGATGACGCCGAGGGTTGGGCCTGGGGCTTCGTACAGGGCGTGGACCTCTGCCGTGCCGACTGGCAACCCCTGCTGGAGACGGATCAGGGCCGAGCCTGGTACCGGCCGATCGGACTATTGGGAGAGGACGACTTCGGGCCCGAACAGGACGCGCTCACGCGCACGCCGGCACAGAGGGCTGAACTGGCCTTGCAGATCCCCGAAGCCGTCCTGGGCATGCACGCCCACTGGCTACCCCTGCGCCTGGCCATTCACGAACGAGCGGTGGCCCGGACGCTGCAGACGAAGGTGGGCCGAAACGAGCCCTGCCCTTGCGGCAGCGGCAAGAAGTTCAAGAAGTGCTGCGGAGCGCCTGCCGACTTGCACTGAGTTTGAAGATGGCACAGCAGGTTTCGGATAGATAGCACAGTGAATGTTGCTTGTCTCATGCGGTTTTGTAGTGCTCAGAATACGCTTGGCGAAGTTGCATCTTCACGACTTTTCCCGTCGCACCCACTGGCAGCTGCGCAGACATCACGACGTCCGGGACCTGCCAGGAGGGCAGCTTCTCTTCAAACAGCCGCCGGATTTCCGCCGTGGTGATGGCACCACTGCCGGAAGAGACACAAACAACCAGCGGGCGCTCTCCCCACCGCGGGTGCGGGACGGCAATTGCAGCCGCCTCCACCACACCAGGGTGCTGCAGAGCAATCGCTTCGAGCTGGATAGAACTGATCCACTCTCCACCGGACTTGATCAAGTCCTTGTCCCGGTCCGTGATGACCATCACGGCGTCCGAGCCAAGGGTGGCAATGTCCCCCGTGTCGAACCAACCGTCGGTCGTCGTGATCTTGTCGCCGCGAAAGTAGCTGTCGACCACCCAATGACCAGAAATCATCAGATGGCCTGCAGACTTGCCATCATGAGGAAGAACATGTCCCTCCGGATTGACCAGCTTCAGTCGTACCCCGAACGGCGCGCGCCCCTGGCACCTCAGGCGGGCAGCGGCCTCTTCCGGCGACAACGTGGCAGCCTCTGCCGCCGTCAGTGAACTGATGGTGCCCAGAGGAGAAGTCTCGGTCATGCCCCAGCCATGAATGACCTCTACGCGATGCCGTTCCCGAAAAGCTCTCACCATGGGTTGTGTCACCGCAGAACCACCGATGATGGTCCGCCGCATGGTGGAGAACGTGCCGTCCGTACCGTCCAAATACGCGAGCAGCGATTGCCAGATGGTGGGCACGCCTGCGGACAGGGTTGTCCCGGTTTTCTCGAACAGGTCGTGCAACGCCTCTCCTCCCAGATTGGATCCGGGTAATGCCAGTGAGGCACCGGCAATGGCAGCGGCAAAGGGTATCGACCAGGCGTTGACATGGAACATGGGCACCACAGGTGCGACCGTATCGGACCGAGTCAATCCGAGAGCGTCCGGGCCGATGGCCGTCATCGACTCGAGCACCAGTGCGCGGTGAGAGTAGAGAACACCTTTCGGATATCCGGTGGTACCGGAGGTGTAGCACAGAGCAGCCGCAGAGTTTTCGTCAAGTTGGGGCCAGCTTGACAGTGGCGCAGCGCCCGAAATGAGTTCGTCATAGGCCTGATCTCGCCATTCAAGACCGACGGGCGCGCGGGACAACTGAATCCAGTGCCGAACCTTCGGGCACAGCGGCCTCAAGGTGTCAACGAGTCCAGCGAACGTACCGTCATAGAAAAGTACTTCGTCTTCGGCCTGGTGGATCATGAAGCGCAGGTGATCCAGGGACAGACGCGGGTTGATGGTGTGCAGAACAGCCCCGATTCCCGTGACGCCATAGTAGAGCTCCAGATGGCGGTGCGTGTTCCACGCAATCGATCCAATCCGGTCGCCTTCATCAACGCCAAAGGCTTTCAGCACTGACGCAATGCACCTGGCGCGCCTGGCCGTATCTCCCCAGGCTTGCCGCACGATCACGCCAAGTTCAGCCACGCGCGCTGGCGCCTCTCGCGACCAAATGGGCGTGTGATGGTGGCCCTCTTCCGCATGAGTCAACAGTGACGACAAAATCAGAGGGTGGTGCTGCATGCCGCCGATCATCTTGGCCTTTCGAGGTGGGTCCACCGCTTCGTCTGCGGTCGGTAGCGTCAGGGAGTTGATGTGATCAGCGCCCGCAGACTGGACGTCTGGCGCTGAAGGCGTCGCGGGTACAGGCAGCTTGGCGCCCTCGTTGAGAACCTGAACCGAGAGCCAGTGCTCGATCAGTGTGGCTGCATCCGACCACCGATCGTCCACCATGAACATGTGCGAGGCCAATGGCAGCACACGTGACTCGACGCCATAGAAGCTGGCCGTTTCCTCGTTGTTTGCGATGCTGATCAATTGGTCAAACTCGGCGCCCAATACGGCGACGGGGACCAAGTTCGGGGACCGCTTTCCTCGCATCGGCAAAAGAAGCATGTCCAGAAAGGCACGAAAGCTCTCCGACTTCAGGCGCTGCAGAAGATGATCTTTGTCAGTGCGGCTTTCATCCCGGGAAAACAACAGGCCCCGGGCTGTTGCGTGATCGGCTACGGCACCGTACAGGTCCAGCGTTGCAACCGTACGCAAAAATGCCAAGGGACGTTCAGCAATGACTCGCCGCAATGCATGCCACGCCCCGGAAGGCGGAACCGAGGCCAGGAGCGCCAGCGCCCGAGCGCCATGACGCGCTGCGTATTTCTGCGCCACAAAGCCACCCATCGAGTGCCCGATGATGACCGGGCGGGTCAGACCCTGCGCTGCGACCGAGACGTCATCCACGTAGTCCTGAATAGATGACCAGCGTATCCGTCCCTTTGACTCGCCGTGCCCGCGTAGGGATACTGCCCTGGCCCTGAAGCCGCGCTCTGCAAACCAGGGCAGAAAGAAGGACTCCCAATACCAACTCGAAGACCAGGCCCCATGGACAAAAAGAAGATCCGCACGCTGGATCGCGTTGCTGCACTCATACGTGGACACGTGCAGCGCGCCAGCCGCCCCACTGCGGAATTCTTCAGTCCGCATGATCGAGACTGCTGACATCGCCGCTACTCGGTCGCGAAGCTGGGCAGACCCGAAGAGGCCCGCTCCTTCCTTCCTGGCAGGGACCGGGCGAGGTCCGCCCTCAAGCGATGGCGGAAGGCAAAGTCGTTCACCGTAATGGTGTGCCGATGTGAATTGACCTGGCGAACATCTGGATTTGCAAGTTCGTGATCGATGAGTTCGTCAAGGTCTTTTGCGGGTTCCCACAGGCCCGCAAGATGCCGAGCTGCAAGCTTCGCCTGCAACTCCGCCCCGGGCCAGATGCAACCCAGTGGCTGAAAAAGTCCGATGAAATAGAGGTTCTTCAAGTGAGAGGGCAACATGCGCTGATACAGACGCACCGACGTCTGAGACAGATCGATGAGTGACCGATCGAGAAAAGGATGGGTGATGTGGAATCCGGTGCAGGCCACCACACAGTCGAATTCCTGCGCGGTACCGTCGGCAAAATGAACCGTTCGCCCATCGAAGCGCGCAACATCGCCCTTGGGCAGCACCTTCCCGTGCCGGATCGCGAGGTACAGATCTGAATTCAGCGTCGGATGCGTCGCCAGAATTTCATGATCCGGCTCCGGAAGACCGATGTCCCGATTCCGTCCCTGCAACAGGTTGATGGTCAGCTTCATGCCGCGAATCTGCGCCCACTTGGGCAGATGTCGGAAGCGATAGAAGAATTTGTCCACGGGCATTCCGAAGACAAACTTTGGAATGAGGTAGTAGCCCCTTCGCCAGCTGATCACCGTCTTGCTTGAGACACGCGCAGTCTCGACCGCCACGTCGCATGCGGAGTTTCCACCTCCGATCACCAGAACGCGCTTGCCAGCAAAGCCGGCCGCCCGCTTGTAGTCGTGGGAGTGGATGTACTCCCCCGAGAACTCGCCTGGATACTCGGGCCATCGAGGTGTGTGGTGGTGACCGCTGGCCACGCACAGGGCGTCGAACACCTTGCTCTCGGTTGAGCCTTCATCCGTCTGCCACGTCAGTCGCCAGCGATGCCCTTCAACCGGTTCCGCCCGGCTCACGGTGGTCCGAAACCGGATGTGCGGGCGAAGCCCGAACTCGGTGGCATAAGCCCGGAAATATCGCAGCAGCTGAACGTGCGATGGGTAGTCGGGTGAGTCCTTGGGAAGCGGAAAGTCCTCGTACTCGGATGTGTACTTGGAACTGATGATGTGCGTTGTCTCGAAAACGCTGGAGTGGCCTGTACTGTCGTTGAACTGCCAGTTTCCGCCCACGTCCTCGCACCGGTCAAAGCCGGTGACGTCAAAGCCCTGATCCATCAGGTTCTTGATGGTGGGCAGACCGGCCGGCCCCGCACCAATCACAGCGACAGTCTTATTCCGCAATTCAGTCTCCTCACGAGAGCCAGGACGTGTTCAGATCGAGAAGTAACCGGAGCGAGACGGTTGAATCTGGCGCGCTGCATTGCAGGCATCGGACTCAACCCCCGCTGGCGGCGGGCTACTCACGACGCGGCTTGAAAAACTCGACGATCCGCTGCGTCGCCTTGAACGCCGTGAATTCGCGGACCTTGAAGACGCCGTCCAGCGGCGTGTCGAACAGATGGTTGGTGTAGTTCGAGAGCGTCTTGATGCCGATGGCCAGCACGATGCCCAGCAGGTGCTTCTCCTCATAGCCGGCGTTGAGCAGCTTCTGCACCGTGGCCGGGTCGGGCCGCCCGCGCGACAAGAGCACCTGGCGTGTGACGTCGACCAGCACGCGCAGCTTGGCATCCGGGATGTCCTCTCCATTCCGAATCGCATCGGTCACTGCGCGCGGCACGCGGGACAGGGTATCGGCCACCAGGCTGTGAGCAGCCACGCAGTAGTCACAGGCGTTTTCGTAGCTGATGACGAGGAAGATGACTTCGAGTTCAGCGGGGGTGAACCCCGCCTCCTTGCGCAGGGCCTCGTAGCCGTACAGGTACGTATCGAGCAGCGCGGGGCTGTGTGCCATTGCTCGATACATGTTGGGCAGCATGCCTTGCGTGGCCTTTCGGCCGCGGGCGAGAAGCTCGGCCTGGCGTGGCGACTGATCAGCGGTCTCGAGCAGTGGAAGGGTGACGAGTGGTGTGTTCATGAGCGAATCCTAGACCTCGGTACGTGGCTGCAACAGTGGCGGTTTGGACACTTTTTTTGTATATTTCGCCATCATGCTCTCGATCGCCATCATCGATCTCGAAGGCCAGTTCAACGCCCCGGTCGCCGTGACGCTGGACGCCTTGCAGATCGTGGCGTCCCTGGCCGGCCGCCCCATGGCCGACGTGGCCTACATCGGCGGCCAACGCGGCTTTGCCAAGGCCACGCGCATGCCATGGTCGGCCTTGGTCGAACCTTGGGATGTGGTCATCGTTCCCGGCCTCGGCCTGTCCCATGCGTTGGACCCCGTCACAGCCTTGTCCACGACGAAGGGCCAAACTCTCGTCCATGCCTTGCAGGCGCAGCATGACAGCGGTGCGTTGCTGGCAACGTCCTGCACGGCGAGCTTTGCCCTGGCTGAAGCCGGTGTGCTGGACGGGCGCCTGGCCACCACCAGCTGGTGGCTGGCCGCGGAATTCCGCCACCGTTACCCGCGGGTCCAGCTGCGTGAAGGTGCGCTGACGACCGAGGACGGGAAGGTGCTGTGCGCCGGGGGCACGCTGGCGCATGTGGACCTGATGCTGGTTCTGATCGCCAAGCAGTTCGGTGCAGAGCTCGCCACTCAAGTGGCCCGGTATCTGGTGAGCCCCTGGAGGGCGCCGCAATCAGCGGTTGCCGAAATCGGCCAGACCCGCGTGACGGACCCATTGGTGGCGCGGGCGATAACACACATCAAGGCAAATCTTGATCGCGCCGTTTCGGTCGAAGAGCTCGCGGACACCCTGGCGACGAGCCCGCGCACGCTTCATCGCCATGCGCAGGCCAGCCTGGGCTTGTCGGTGGTCGGGCTGATGCGCCGCGTGCGCGGAGAAGAAGCCATGCGCATGCTTCGCGAAACCGACCTGCCCTTGTCACGCATTGCCGAGCAGGTGGGCTACACCGACACATCCACGCTGCGAACACTCGTGCTCAAGCTCAGCGGTCAGACTCCCGCCGCACTGCGACGAAGGGGGAAGTGAAATGCAGCCCACCGCAGCACCAACACACCGGCATGAGCTCCGCGGGGATACTTGAGCGGCCCAGTCGACCCGCAAGCCCCTTGGAAACCTACGCTGACTCGCCCTCGTGGCACCGCTACCGGCAACTGCTGCTCGATGCCTTCGGCATCTCCATCCGGCGCACTCCTGTCGAGCGATGGAGGACCGTCCGTGGACATCAATTGCATCTCGACGAATGGAGCCCGGAGGGTCGAGCGACGGGTACGCTGATCCTCGTCCACGGCGGTGGCGGCAACGGGCGCATCCTCGCTCCCCTGGCAGATTTCGCAGCCGGCATTGGCTGGCGCGCGGTCGCCCCAGACCTGCCCGGCTATGGGCTCACCCGCCCGGGTGCAGACTTCCACTGGGACTACGGTGAGTGGCCTGCGGTCGTCGCCGCCTTGGCAGACGATGTCCAGGGCTCCGTCGTCCTGATGGGACTGTCCGTCGGCGGGATGACCGCGGCACTCGCAGCCCAGGCAGCCAGAGGGGTACAGGGCGTCATCGCCACCACCTTGCTCGACATGAGCGATCCAGCCACCTTCGTGCGGGCTGCGAAGTGGCCTTGGCTGGGCAAGGCGTCTTTGCTGGGTTTTCGATGGATGCCTTCGACCATTGACCGGCTGCGGCTTCCGCTGCGCCTGCTGGCGCCCCTGGACCGGATGTCCGGCCATCCGGCGATGACCGAGTACTTCGAGAATGACCCGCTCATCGGCCGCCTGCGGGTCCCGAGCCGCTTCTTCCGAACGATGCACACCCTGCAGATGCCGCACCTGGAGCCTCGATGCCCCTTGCTGCTGGTGCATCCCGGTGCCGACAACTGGACGCCGACGACGATGAGTCGGCCTGCGTTCGATCGTGTTCTGGGAGACAAGCGTCTGCGAGAACTGTCGAACGGTTCGCACCTGCCCGCTGAACTGCCGGCGCGCCTCGAACTTGAGCAGGAGGTGACGAAATTCCTGCGAGCGGTGGAGCTCAAAGACGCCGCTGGAGCGCGGTAGTACTCAAACGCCCGGCCGCACTCAAACGCCCACAGTGCCGGCAATCCCGCGGAGACGCTGGGCTTGGCCGCGCAAAGGCCGACGTGTACGCTGGCTCATGGGATGTTGCCGGCCGTGCAAAGCCCGTCGACCTGCGCACCGCCCTGCGGTGCATCCCTTGAGCCCAGGGCATGGGCTCGAACCGACGAACCGACTTGCCGCAGCAAGCGCCGTCGGGGCCAACGCCGCGCGTCGCGGCGGCCAGCAGCAAGACCTCGGCACAAGACGGCAGTGGTGTCCCGTGTCCCTCGTGGTTCCCGTTGCGCTCAGTCGCTCGGGACGGACAGAAACACTTACCAGACCGACTTCACACCAGCGACAACGAACCCGACCGCCCCCCCAGGGGCAACCGACCGACCTGACAACGGAGAACGCCAGCAGCAACCGGATGCGCGACCTGAACTACCAGCTCAAGCAGCTCTGCCATCGCAACCGCGACGGCAGCTTCGCCACCCAGCGCGACCGCGAACGTGTGCTCGACCTCGTGGCCAACCAGCTCCAAGAGGCGGGCTTTCGGCATCTGGGCGCCACCAGCCTGAAGCCCGAGCACGTGGACGGCCTGGTGGCGCGCTGGCAGGCCGAGGGTCTGGCCATCGGCACCATCAAGAACCGCAGGGCCGAACTGCGCTGGTGGGCCGAGAAAATCGGCAAGAGCAACGTCATCGCCCGCGACAACCACCACTACGGCATCGGCAACCGGCAGCACGTCACCAACGTCAGCAAGGCACGGGAACTCCAGTTCAGCGAGCTCTCACGGATGAACGACCAGTATTCGGCCATGTCGATGCGGCTGCAGGCCGCCTTCGGACTGCGGCGCGAGGAATCCATCAAGATCCGGCCGGAATGGGCCGAGCGGGGCAACATCCTCGCTCTGAAGGACACCTGGACCAAGGGCGGCCGAACGCGCGAGGTGCCCGTCTGCAATGCGGAGCAGCGGCAGCTGCTCGACGAGGCGAAGGCTCTGGCCGGCAGGGGCAGCCTCATCCCGGCGGACAAGACCTACGCCGAGCAGCTGCGCCGCTTCGAGCACCAGTGTGCTTCGGCCGGTATCCACCGGGTGCACGGCTTCCGGCATCAGTATGCTCAGGTGCGGTATCGGGAGTTGACGGGCTGGGCAGCGCCGGCAGCCGGCCAATGCTGCGAACTTAAGCCCGATCACCCCTTGAAGGCAAAGCGCGGATGAGTCTTGCGATGGTGCTCGGGACGTGGACAGGATCGCCCCGGGGCGATAGCGCTGGGCGTGCTGCACGAGCATGTTGAAGACGTTGCCGATGGCGCCGAGCACATCACCGACGGCCAGCAGGATGCGCGGCAATGCACGCTGCAAGAGTTGGGCGGCATAGCGGGCGTTGGCGTGTGGCGCGCAGACGCGGTCGTGCGGCAGCGCCGACTCGCTGGCTTTGGTCAGCAATGCGGCGATGTTGTCGGCCAGCACCTTGGAGGCGACGTCGATGAGCAAGGCGTGCTGGCTCAGGCCGCTGACCGACTCGAGGTGCAGGTTGTGCTTCAGGCGCTTGAACGCTTCCTCGATGCGCCAGCGCTGGTGGTAAAGCGCGCCGAAGTCGCCGGCCGGGGCCTGCTGGGCATCCAGGTTGGTCGCCAGCACGCGCACGGCGCCATTGGGCGCGACCTGGCGCACCAGACGCACGCGGGGTGCACTGCGCTGGCAGCCCCAATCGGCAGCGTCCTGTGCCGAAGGCCTGTTGAGGGTGACCGTGGCCTCGGTCTGCCCGCTGCGGATGAACGTGCGCACGGCCGGCCAGCCGCTGGCCATATCGCAGCGCATGACGAAGCCGATGCCGCGCTCGATCAGCGATTGCACCAGCCAGGCGGCGGGGTAGCCACGGTCGAGCAGCAGCACGTCGTCCTGGTTCAGGCGATGCAGCGCCTCCATCAGCATGGCCCGCTCGGACTCGGCCGCGCTGTGCACGGCAGCATGCAGCGTGAGGTCCGCGCCGGGCAGGTACAGGGCAAACAGCCGCTGATCACGCGTGGCCAGACCCACGGTGCGAGGGCAGCGCCGCGTGGCCGGCATCAGCACCGAGGCATCGGCGGCGACCAGGCGACGGCCGCGCCAGCGCGGAATCAGGCCGAGCCGCTCGGCGTCGACGAGCAGTTGATCGTTGAGGTCCTGCAGGGCCGGCAGGTGCAACCGACCGCGAGCCCGCGCCAGCGCACGATCGCTGGCCCCTCGGACGAGATCGCCGCTGCCGCCCAAGCAGGTGAAGAAGGTGTCCAGCGAGGTCTGCTGGGAACTGCATCGCTGGCTCAGCAGGCACGCTACCAGCGTGGGCAGCGGCAACTTGCGGCGTCGGGTGAACGCGTTCGGGTTGCTCGGATGGCGCGCGCGTTGCGCGAAGGTCGCCGACGTGATGGTCTCGGACAGGTTCAGCAGAATTTGCTGTACGGAATCACAGTATTGAGGTCGGCATGGGCAGCGACCTTGTCAAGAGAGAAAACATTAATAAAATCAAGCACTTGCGATTCTGATTCTAGCTCAACTGGCTTAAGTTCGCAGCATTGATCTGGGAGACAGCCTTCTGGCCAGGGCCGCGGGCCCCGAGGGGCAGTGTCGATGGACGCCGCCAAAGCGAACAGAGTGGTTTTCCGCCCTCTTTTCGGCGCCGGCTTGGTGACGGGTCAGGCCACACTTTTGGAGCAACTAACGGGAGACATCACCGATGCGAAACCTTCCTATTCGGCAATGGATGCGTCTGCTGCTCTTGGTCTTGGCACTTGCGTCGGTTGCCTTGATGTACGGCCTTCGGCTCACGACCAAGAGCGCAAAGTTCCACTATCTGGAACGGGAATACGCTGTCAATCTCCTAAAGTTGACAGACGACATC
This sequence comes from Ideonella aquatica, assembly GCF_018069755.1. GTDB lineage: Bacteria > Pseudomonadota > Gammaproteobacteria > Burkholderiales > Burkholderiaceae_C > Ideonella > Ideonella aquatica. Next base: position 54,245 of record NZ_JAGQDE010000014.1, read on the forward strand.
AACAAGGCGGCAGGCGGAAAAGCGATTGACCGAGATCTGATTATTGCTTCGTTGAAGAAATCCCAGTGGATTTCTGGCCATGTGGATACTGAATTGTGGCGTATCGAGCATGCCGTATTTCGCGTACTGGGGTTTGGCGACGTGATCGATCTGCCGTATGACAGCATTCGCCGATTCGCAGGTATCCTTGAGGTGGTGAACAATGACGCAGGCGTTCACCTATCACAAACGACTGCGCTCAACATGCTGCCGGGCCTGCAAGATCTCATCACTAACGGCGATCGATTCGCCGTGGAGGTTGCTCGCGCTGTAGCCTTTGTCGGCAACCTGGCGCGTGCGATCTGCGTGATTTGTATGGCCATGCTGGCGTTGAGCATCTGGCTCATGGGGCGTGCGCTCATTGGGCCTCTCGAAATGGCCAAGCAACAGGCCGAGGCGATGGCCAGTGGCGATCTGACGGCCAAGACCCTGGGCGACTTTGGCCAGCGGCGTGACGAACTGGGCGTATTGCTGCATGCCTTGAACAACATGCAAACCAGCTTCCTGTCGGTCGTGCGCGAAGTATCCGATTGCTCGCAGAGCGTCGTTGTGGGCAGCCGGCAGATTGCCAGCGGAGGTATGGATCTGGGACAACGGACCGAAGAACAAGCCAGCCGTCTTCAACAGGCCTCAAATGCGATGTCTCAAATGGTGCAAGCCGCGAAGTCGAGCGCAGAGGCGGCTGCCACAGCAGATCAGGCGGCCCGTTCGGCCAATGAAGCCGCCCACGATGGTGGGCGCCTGATGCAGGAGGTCACGTCCACGATGCAGGGCATCGCAGACTCCTCGGCCAAGATTTCGACCATCATCAATGTCATTGATGGCATTGCATTCCAGACGAATATCTTGGCCTTGAATGCGGCCGTGGAAGCTGCGAGGGCCGGCGAGCAGGGCCGAGGCTTTGCCGTCGTAGCTGGGGAGGTTCGCACGCTCGCCGCTCGTGTTGTCGAATCCGCGCACGAGATCAAGTCGCTGATCGGAGCCAGCGTCGACCAGATCGGCGCAGGCTCGAAGTTGGTTGATGCAGCGGGTAGCTCGATGGAGCATATCGTCACCCAGGTAGGCCGTGTTCAGACGCTGATCGGCGACATCAGCATCAAGGTTGCTCAGCAGTCAGCCGGCATGGCCGAGATTTCGGCCGCTGTGTCGCACTTGGATGACTCTACTCAGCAGAATGCGGCCTTAGTTGAGCAGAGCGGTGCCGCGTCACAGAGCCTTGCCCAACAGGCCGACAGACTGGGCCAGGCGGTCGCCTTCTTCAAGGTGTAGGGCAATTCAATGCGACAGGGTCGGTGCAGGCCGGCCTCCGGCCACGCAGGCATGTCAGCCGGTGACTCAGCTGTGAAGCACGCCGTCAAGCATCAGCCACTCGATTGGCCGTCGCATACCGAAGAGGTGGCCATCGAGCTTGGGGGATTCATCCTCCTTGCGCTTGATCTCTCTCTCGAGGTCATGGGACATGACCATCAGATGGAGGAAGCGCAGTCGATCGATACCGCTGCTGAGTTGCGGACGTGTGGCGAGCCATTCACCTACCCACACCAGGCATCGCCTGTCAGCGTTGGCGCGAAACATCGTCCAGGCGGCATAAGCAGAATCGCCATCCTCGGCAGCCAAGAACTGCCTCCACCAATGGCGAGCCACACCTGCCCGGTTTCGCCAGACCGACATCCTTACCCGCAGCCTGTCCCAGGATCCCAGAAGGGGCCCCTCTGGCCAATCCATCTCGTTCACCGTGGGACAGTCCATGAAGGCATTCAGCACCTGCGCACGGTGGGCAAGCCAGGGCTCGCCGGAAAGCCGGTCACGGTCGATCACTGACGTCAACCAGGCGGCTTGGCCATGGATCTTGGCAGCCACGACCACCTCCAACAAATCTTGATCGGTGTTGCACCAAGCCGGAAGCAGCAGTTCCTCACGAGCCAGCTGTGATTCGGGTGATCCCTGGGCTTTCATGGCCACGTGAACGAGCTCCGAGATGTGAGCTTCGCCCATCAGGCGCATGTGGACCACCCGCCGCAACGTTCGCCACAGGGGTAGCGCCTTCGTCGGCGCATACCTGAACAGGACGTCAGCCAGTCGTGTGTACAGCACGGATGCTCGCATGCACCGCTGCTGGAACGCTGGACTGTCAGCATCGGCCCCCGCCAGAAGGACGTCCCACGTCTGCGGCGATGCCAGGTACGCTGCTTCAAGACCGCGAACATCCAGATCCTGAAGGTACAACCCGTGTCCTTGGGCCCAGATAGCCTCGATGGCTTGCCGAGCTTGGGACGCAAGCGCCTCCAGCGCTTGGTCCACCTCGAGTCGAGGACGAGACGCCCGCTTCAGGCATTCCACAAGATCCGATCCTGCTGGCATTTCCTCGCGCAGCATCACCGTTGGCAAACTGCCATCACCCAGTGTGCGGACGATCAGTTCCCCCTCAAGATGCGGAAGCTCGCTCGCAGGCCGCACCGCCATCTCCACCAGCAGTTCACTGGCGAGTCGCAACTCCTCAGGATTCGATCCCCTGAGCACTGCAGCATCGAGCCAACGCCACGGGGCGATTCGAACCATCAACTCCGGAAAGGGAATATCGCCGGTGCTGGCCGCCAGTGCCATGCTCCCGTGATGAGCACTCACCGGTTGTCTGACTACGTCTGCTGCCCAATGGGCGTCCCGCAGGACCGAACCGGCCACTTGAGGAGCGCGAATGCACAGCACTTCAAACGCGAGGTCCCGAAGCGCCGAATCAGCGCATCCAAGATAGGCCGTCAAACGAGCGGCCAACCGATCGGCATCATGGATCTGCTGCGTGCCCAGGACCGCCAAGGCCACGCGTGCAGCCCTGTCAGCCTTCGAGGCGTGTTGGTCCAGGAAGTCCAGCAGCTCATGGGCCGTCGCGGGGCGGATGGCGCCCATCAGCAATCGCCAAGGTTGAAAGTCGTCTGCTTCGAGCAACCTGGCCAACTGCTCGGCGAGCGGCAGATGCAGAATTTCCAACAGCAGGCAAGCCGAGGTGGCAGTGCCATCCGATGATGGCGGCAGTGCACAACGCAAGTCAGCAAACCGTGTTGCGAGATCCGGCGGGCAGACAAGAAGCAGGCTCGAGGCGGCCCTCGCTGACCAGTGGGCTGCTTCACCTGTGCGTGCGAGCATCATCGTCAGTCGACGACGTCCCAAGTCTGCCAACTCCGCCGGAGTGAACCTGGCACCCAGGCGCTCCAGCCGCTCCAATCGATACTCAGCGGCGGTGCGTTGTCGTTGGACATCAATGCCGTCCGGATCAAACAATGTCAAGGCCTCGGCCAAGTCGGACACGATGTCGTTGGGCAAGTCGATATCTGGACAGTCCACGAACGCATCTATCCGGGTCAGACGCTCGCTAGGGGAGATGGCATCGTCATGGAGAACCGCCTCGACGTGACGTCGCTCAAGCCGCCAATGTGAGCGCGCCGGGCGGTCCAGGTAGTCACGCTGGTAGTCTGTGGCTGAGCTGCGCGCACTGGCAAGCTCTGCTGTCCTGTGCTGCTCTGACTCCAAGTCGGTCAGCAAAGCCAACAGTGCAGACGCGATCACGCCGACCTCAGGTGCGATGCCCGGCTCGACGGGCGTTGAGCGAATCTCCTGTGCCAAGACCAACAGCGCCTGCCGCGCAGCTGCAGGCTCTTGCGCTCCCATGCTGACCAGCCATTGCAGCCCCTGCCAGCAGGGAGAGTGAAAGCTGACGTTGATTGCCTCACGTATCGCCGCTCGGCGAATGACCGGAAGGAAGAATTCCAGGCGGTGGCCCTCCAACATGCCCGCAATCGCTCGCGAGGGATCGACCGCCTGAGGATCGGTCAGCGAGAAGTCCTCTCCAAGGATACGGCGTGCGCCTGAACTGACCGTACCAATGAGGGCCTGCAGCGCAGCTTGCTGCTGACTGGCAAAGTGGTTGGGATCCTCGAGCAGCCGCTGAGGCTGAAGCTGGACGATTCCAACCCACTGCAGCATCCGCTCCCTGATGAGTTGCCAGTCTGCATGCCTGGTCAGAGGCAAACGGCGCAGGCTCTGGGTGGCGCAATGCAAGGCAGCGTTGCCGACACCCGGCACTTCGCGCTCAATGACGCTGAGCATGGCCGCCGGAAACGCTTCGCCGAAGGCCATGGCATCTTGCTCGAAATTGCGTGCCGGATTCTGCGCGTCCATCCACAGGCTCAGCAACGCGTCCGCCATGGAAGCGCCGTGAGGTGTGTCGGTGGCGGCGAGCACGGACAACGCGGCACCGATGACCTCTGCCTTCTGGTCAGTGGCGCCGATGGGCTCCAACCAGGTGGCTGCGCGGGCCTCGAAGTCCGCGACCGTGGCGGTGGAGCCCTCCATGCTTTCCAACAGCACCAGGCCCAAGCCCAGGATGGCCGGCGCCTCCTTGAGCGTGTACTTGATCCCTGTGACCGTGTCTTCTGCCTTGAACAGGCTGCCGTCAAGCAGTTCATCCAGCCGACGGCGCACGTCGTCCGGCCGCAGGCTGGGCCGCGCGACTGTCAGCTCAATGTCTTGGGCCCTCATGCGAGCGGTGGCGGCGCTCTTGGTCATCAGCCTTTCGCGGTATTCGCGAGCCCGATCCACCAGCCACTGCACCCAGTCATCCGAGGTCAGGCTGCTGGAGGTACGCAGCTGCAAAGTGTCATGCCCATATTCGAATAACAGGCGCATGACCGTGGCTTCCGCTTTGAGGGCCTCACGGTCCTTCAAACGCAGCACCAGTGGGAAAAGGCGAGGGGTTCGTGCCAGGTCCTGCAACGCCTTGGGCATGTGGGACAGGTTCATACCCTGGGCGTGGAGCAAATCCTCCAACTCACCGAGCGAATAGGGCTCGACTGGAATCTCGGTCGCAGCCACATCGCAGCGTGTCAAGCTGTGCAGGGCTTGGCGGAAATACCGTGGCCGGCTGCTGCACAACAGCCGTACCTTGCCACCCAGGCCAGGGCCCTGTAGCGACTGAACAAGCTCTTGCCACGCGATGCCCGGCTGTTGGTTCAAGCCATCAATCACCAACAGCAATACGGGACCGTTCGACGAAGGGCGGGTCAACAGGCGATCGACTCGCTGACGCCAGTAAGCCAGCGGCAATTCCGAGACAACGCATGAGCGCAGCTGCTCGGCAATGAGGTCGCGAAGGCCGGATTCGCTGAGCGACTGGCGCTCGGTGAAGGTGCTGGCCGGCACCAACAGCACGAGCGGCAGCGAGGCCAACTGGCGCTGAACCCAGTCCAGTGCCACCCAGGTCTTGCCAACCCCTTCTTGCCCAAGAAGAACGGCCTGGGTTCGCGGCTCGGCTGGAGACTTCCACCAGGCTTGCAGCTGATCCAACGGCCCACGCCGCTCCACCAAATGGACGCCCGGATGACCTCCTGCGGCGTTCTGGTGAAGCACTTGCCACGAGGTGGATGAATCGAGCCAGATCCGCGTCGCCAGGTCGTGGGTCAGATCCTTGAGGGCCTCAAACCCAAGCTGCCAGGCTTGCAGCTCGGACCGAAGCGCGTCCACCGCGCAAAGCACCGCCGGCGCCAAGACCCGGGCTGCAGCGGCGGCCTTCTCTCCGGCGTATTTGCCGACAACTTCAGGCCAAGTGGCACATAGCGCGGCCAGTCTATTCAGTCCTGCGCCAACTGGAAGAGGCGTCCAATCCAGGACGATGATCGGAAAGCCGAGCGCTGAGGCAGCCGCTTCAGCCAATCTGAGCTCATTCGCGCTGACGGACTTGGTGGTCATCAGCACCCAGGCTTCCAACTGCGGGTCTTCCAGGTAGGCCTGCAGGATTTCACCGGCCAGCGGCCGCGGCGACAGAACGGTGCCCTTTTGGTAGCGCTTGCATTCGACTCGAAGCACGCGGCCGGACGTCCTGGACGTACTGGCGTCGCTGCCAAACTGTTGGCCGGACTTGGCCACCGTGACACGGATATCGCCGAGTACCCGGCTGAGCAGATCCGCGCACATCAGCTCGAACGCATGGGTGCCCATGCCCTCCAACTGCTGCTGAAGGTGATCAAGAGACGCGGGAGACGATCCCCCCGCAATTGGTGTGCTGGCCAAGCTGTTCTCCCTGTGCCTGACTGGCCAGCCGCATTTCAGGCATGCCGACAGGTCTGGTGGGAGTGTAAGACTGGTCGCCTTGGCGCCTGAGGGCCTTAGGCCAGATGGCACCCGATCGGCTGCTGAGCTGCGCTCAGCCCGGGGGTAGCCGCCAGTGACTCGACTCGGCCTCGTCCACGGCGCCGTCTGCACCACGCACTTCCATCGACAACAGCCAGGTCTTCCCATCGGCCATCGGCGTGGCGTTGAGCCGGACCGCCGTGACAGCCTTCTTGCGCACCTTGTGCAATCCCTCTCGCATGGCAGCCATCAAACGAAAGGCCGTGGCGACATCGGTGTCCTGCTCGATCTGACACTGAACTTCGGCGCCGGTGACGCCAGCGTGGTACCACCTGGTGAGCCGCCAATGAGCCGCCACAGCGTCAGCGGCACGAACGGACACCGCGCCCGGCTCGGCAAGTTCCACCAAATGAACCGCACTGAGGTAGGCCGACAAGGACTCCGTGGCGACTTGCACTTGGACCTCGTCACCCCGAACCATCTGAAGTCGGTTCAGGACATTCAAACTCAGGTGGGTGTCCAGCCGCGGGGGATCCATCGCCATCGGCGCAGGAACCGCAACTGATTCAGGCGCGGGACCGGGCGAAGGGGAGGGCGCCACGCTCAAAGGCCCGGCATGAACCTGAGCACGACGGCGCCACAGCGCCCCGATGGCCACACCCACCGACAACGCGACGAGACACGACAGGATCAGGTTCATGGTGCTCATGATGCCAGCAGTGAAGGATTTGGGGGGGGGCCTGGCGGGCTTCGTACCCGCCCCAGGGGACTTCGTCGCGTTTCCGCCGCGACTGGCACGTCGCGCCTACGCTGGCGACCATCCACCGCGTCAGTTCACCCTTGAGCCTCGTCATGAGCCCCAATCACCTCAGCCTGTCCCACGCTTCGCCGGAGGGCGCGGAGTGGCATGTCTTTGCAGACAAGTGCGAGGAGCATGGCTCCCTGTGGTTCGGCTTTCAGCTGGCACTCACACTGACCCGTCGGGGGCAGCGGGTCCGGCTGTTCACCAACGGGCTCGACGAACTGGCCCGGGCATTCGGCACCAGTGCGACCACGGGGGTTCAGGTCTTTCATGGCGTGGAATTGGTTGACGCCCGGCTGGACCGGTTCTTCCAACCGGCGCGGAACTCGGTGCAAATGTTCTACACCCGACCATCCAAGGACTATCTCTCCCGGTTTGCTCGATCCATCGGGGGAGCCAACAGCTTGCAGGTGGTGCCGCTTGACTCCGGGATCACCACCTCCAACGCCATCATCGTGCTCGACCAGCGAGACGAGATCACCTCTTGGATGATGCAGATGGGTGATCTGCCTCGCCGCGGCGGATATATCCGCCTCGACGGCTGCGAAAAACCGACGCCAGGGTCAGAAGACCGCGCACGGACGGAGCATCGGGCTGTAGCTTGGCGATGGTTCGAACTGCCGCCTGAGTTGATCGGCGATCCCTCCGGCATGGTCGTCACGATCGCTGTCGGAAGCCAAGGCGCAGCGAGCCGCGCGCTGGACATGGTTGCCAAGCGGCCGGCGCCTCAACCCACCGCGTGTATGTTGCGTGGCAAATCGATTCACGCCCCAGCGGTGGGCGAACATGGTTCCATGGGCGTCGTGGAGTTTCCAGAGATGTCTTGGTCCACCCGGCAGGACTTGGTCCTCGGCAGCGATCTCTTGATCACCGACAAGCCCGAGCTGGCCGCGCAGGCCAACCAGTGCGGCATTCCAGTGATCTGGTCGGCCGACCATTCCAGCGACATGCCCTACCTTGACTGGTACACGGTCGGGTGCCATGCGCCGATGAGGGCGGCTCTGTGCCAGGCGTTCCTCGCGGTGGGAGGTCGGCGCGATATCGATGACGCTGCGCAACAGTATTGGGCGCATTTCAAAGACGCACAGCGCCTGGCGCAAGGCGTGGCAGAGCGGATCGCGCGGGCCCCCGAACTCGCCGACGTCGCGCTCGCCGCGCTCAATGAGAAGCCCGAGGCGGTAAGCGTCGTCGAGCATCAATTCAGCCCGACCGCGCCGATCGACCTTTGAGGCGTTCGCAGCGTCCAAAGCTTCCACCGGCAACGCAGGATGCCCCGCCTGCTCGTGCTCGGTTCAAGGTCGGGCCCTGGTGTCCGATAAACCACGGGGATCACCCAGAAAGCCCGAGTGAGCAACTCCGCTCGGCTTCGACCCACGCATGAATCAATTTCCTGTCGTCAAGGTACTGATCGCGGAAGACGACCCCGACCAACGCCGTCAAATGGTGGAGGCTGTTCTGCATCTTCGGCCGCAATGGCAAGTCGTCGCAGAGGCTGCTGACGCCAACGAGGTGTTGGCCGGCATTGACGCGCTGGCGCCGGATCTGCTCATCCTGGACATCCACCTTCCCGGCAGTGAGGACGGCAAATGGGTCGAACAGATTCCAGCTTCGGCGGCCGTCATTTTCGTCACCGGCGATCCTGCCTTTGCGGTCCAGGCGTTTGACAAGGATGCCATCGACTACCTCCTCAAGCCCGTTTCACGCTGGCGCTTGAAGACGGCCATCGAGCGGGCCGAACGGGATCCTCGCATGCCTGTCCGCACAACTCTGGCGGTGGTCGATCATGACGATGACCGGTCCGAGCGCGCGGAGGACGCCCGCAGCCAATCGCAATGGATCACGGCGTCCAAAGGCAATGACGTCATCGTCGTCCCCGAGTGGGAGGTGATCTACCTGCAGGCCGACCTGAAGTACACACGGGTGGTCTCCACCCGCGGCGACGGGCTGGTGCGCATGGGCCTCAACGAGTTGGCCGCACGCCATGGGCGGCAGTATTTCGTCAAGATCCATCGCAGCATCATCCTCAATCTGCGATTCGTCCAGTCCGTTCGCCGCAATGAACTGGGCTATCTGGACGTCTACCTGTTCGGCCGCAGCGAGGTGTTGAAGGTCAGCAAGACCTATCAAGGCGTCTTCAAGTCGCTCTGACCCGGCAACGCTGCCTTGAGCGGCGGTACGGGCGTCTGCCTGAAGTGCGCCGCGGCGTGGGGGCAACTTCCTTCCCACGCCTGCACGTCTTGTTCCGCGCTCAGCGGGCCTTGTCGCATAGCCTCCGCGAAAGGCCTCCCCCGTCCGACACTCCGCTCAAGCAACAGCAAGGCGGCGACATGGACACTCAAGTGGATCCCACCCGGCAGGCGATGGCGGCGAATAACGTCGCCCCAGTGACTAGGTGGGCGAGTTCGCATGATCGCCGCGGCGTTCGGGTGGTGATCGCCACGGCCGACGAGGCGCTGTCCAGCCAGCTGGCCAGGTTGGTCAGCAACAGCCGTCCGCACTGGCAGCTGCAGGCAAAGGTCGCCTCGGCCCAGGAGCTGATGGTTTACCTGGGCAATCACAGCCCCGACGTCCTGCTCGTGGACGCAGATCTGGCTTTCAATGAGGATTGCGGATGGTTGTCGCTGACCGCAGGGCAGATGGCCATGGTGATGATCGCGGGGCAGGATCACCACGCCGTGCAAGCCTTTGACGCAGGGGCCCTCGACTGCCTGGCTCGGCCGGTGAGTCGCCTGCGACTTGATCTCAGTCTGGACCGCGTCGTCTCAGCCCGCCGGGCCCGCCAGTCTGAAGAAGTAGCACGGCACACGTCGACACGGGTGGCACAGCTGCAGAACCAGGTCGGTGAATTGCTCTGCGAAGTCGCCCGCCTGAAACGCCAACTTCGACTGGCACACCTGGAGAGTCGATCGGACGCGCTGACTGGTCTAGGCAACCGCAGGGAATTGGACGAGCGCCTTCAGTCGGAGATTTCCCGGGCTCGTCGCGGGCACCAGCCGCTGGCAGTGCTGATCCTGGACATCGACAATTTCAAGTCGGTCAACGACCAAGTCTCCCACGCCGCGGGTGATGAAGTCCTGCGCCGACTCGCCCACACCCTGCTGGCCTCCTGCAGGGGCCATGACGCCACCGTTCGCATGGGCGGGGACGAGTTCGCTGTCGTGTTGCCCATGACCACGGTTCAGGATGCCCGGCATGTGGCCGACAAGATCATGACACTGTTCGCGACGATCAACTGGGGCGGCCTGCTGCCTGCAGCAATGCGGCCGACGATCAGCGTGGGTGCCACCGAGCTGGTCGCGGGCGATGATGCTGGAGCGCTGCTGGGCCGTGCGGATCGGCACCTGCAGTGGGCCAAGACCGCGGGCAAGGCTCGACTGGTTTGGGAAGCGCTGTGAGGGTCCGGCACTGGGAGGCGCTCTCCACGCGTCGGAGACGGCCCATGGGTCAAGTCTGGAAGCCTGATCCGGCAACCTCCCTGCGCGAGTTGGCACTGCAGTTGCGTACATCGCCAACCGTTGCTGCCGAAAAGAAGCGTACTCCTGGCCCGGACCCCAGAGATCTGGCCCTGCTCAGCATCGCCAGACACCTGCGCCCCGACCTGAGCCGTGAGGCCTGCCTTGGATGGGTCTACGACACTCTGGTGCGGTTTGCCGCTGAAGTGCCGCAACCCACAGTTTGGCGCGCCTGGCAGCGCTTGCACTCCCATCCGCAAGAGGAGCTTACGCTGCTCCAAGACGCCTCTCATCAGATGGGGGGAGCAGGACTGCTGAGCAGCGAAGACTTGCGGCAGCTTGGCAGTCGCAGCGGACGGGTGCTGCGGATCGAGACCGCTCGCGTCTCCGTGCCGCTGAGCAAAGCCAACGCAGCCTTCTTCGGGGCCTGCCAGCGCTGCGCCCTGACAGGCTCGTTTCGGCCCCAGGCACAGGCGGTGGCACTCGTCGAGGTCGGAACCGGGCGCCCTTTGGGTGCAGCGCTCGGTCGCCTCTCCGATGGCGTGGACGAGTTGCTGCTGCCACTGTTGTCCACGGCCCCGTTGGCAGGCTCGACCTTGCTGTGGGCCATGGACCATCCAATGCCGAGAGTCTGGGACCGTGTACTCTCGCGTGGCGCTTCCGTCCATGTCCTGGCATCGCGTCATCTGTCCATTCAGATGCTTCGGGACCTTTCCCAAGGGGGCTATGCAGCCTTGGTTCCTGGCTTGTCGACCCAGGGCGTCCCGTTGGTGCACGTGGTCGAACATCGCTACAACCAGGGGGCTGCGACCGGACGGAAGCGTCAGACGGCCATCTTTTCGGCCGAGATTCGCGATCCCGACGTCCTGAGGCATCGACTGGGGCTGCTGCAGACACACCTCGCACTGCGCTGGCATCTCACCGATGTGGCGGCACGCGTCGACACCGCGCCCCCGCTGCGAAGCACCCGCCCACACAATCTGCGCATCGAGGTACAGGCCCGGGTCTGCATCGACGCTGCCGCAGCCTGGCTGGCCTGGCAAACCTTGTCCTCGCCTCAGCGGCAGGCCCTACTCGATGTCCAGGCCGAAAAGGCGACGGTGTTGGCGCGCCGCTGGAGCCGTGCTCCGCGATCACCTGGCCCGCCGAGTGACGCTACGCTGGCAACCGCCGCACCCAAGCCATTGTTGTACCTCCGTGGAGGACAACTCACCAGCGGACAGAGCCCTCGAGCAGACGAGCGCGCCAACACTCAGGCCGAATCGACGCAGGAATAGGGGTCTGCGAGCCGCCTTGCGGCAAGCGTCGTCAACGCATGCCGTTCGCCGTCTGAATTTGCCGCTGCGCCTTGTCGGCATACAGGCGTTCGTCGGCCTGCGCACAGAGGTGCTCCGCCGCTTCAGTCGCTGCTAGAGCCTGCAGGTCCAGCGTCCCCCAACCCATGCTGAGTGTCGGGGGGGCGATTCGCCTCACCTCATCGCTCCAGTGCCATGCGCGCATGCGCTCTTCGACCAGTCTCTTCAAGGCCATCGCCCCTTCCGCGCCCGTGTCTGGCAACACCACTGCAAACTCGTCGCCGCCCAATCTGGCCACCAGGTCGTGCTGGCGCACTGCGGTGCGCAGGACCTTGGCCACCTCCTGCAGGACCTGGTCGCCCAGCAGGTGTGATCCTTGGTCGTTGATCTGCTTGAACCGGTCCAGATCGATCGCCAGCAGACTCAACGGGCGCTGGTACCGCAAGGCGCGAAGCACCTCCGCCTCCAGAAACTCGTCGTACTCGCGGCGGTTGGGCAGCCCCGTCAGGACATCCTCGCGGGCCTCGCGCGCACGTACGGCCAGTTCGGCCCGCAGGGCGCGGATGGCGCCATCCTGGCGACGCTGCGCTCGACGCGCCTCCAGTTTGCCCAGTGCGGCCTCCAAGCGCGGCCTGGTGATGGGCTTGAGCAGGTAGTCGACGGCATTGCCTTCGAACGCGTGGACAGCGAAACCCGGGTCACCTGTCATGAAGACCACGTCCCGGCCTTCGGCCAGCAGCGCTTTGAACCAATCCTCGGGCGCATCGTCGCTGAGGTGGATATCGAGCAGCAACAACTCGGGCCGCATCTCCCGGGCGGCGCTCAGCGCCGAGGCCACGTCCTCCACGGACGCGCACACCGACCACTCGGGGCGCAGTTCACCCAGCAGTTGCTCGACATGCGCTCGGGCATGAGCATCGTCCTCGGCCACCATCACGCGCAACATCTCGGTCATCGCTCAGTCCCAAACTACCGGACCGCTGCGCACGGCCCATCAGGAATTCTGTCCTCATGCCCAAGCCTCGGCCAGCAGGCTGCGCAGGCGGGTGGGCGAGAGCGGCTTGTGCACCAGGGTGATGCGCTGCTGCTCGGCCACCTGGGCCACCTCGCTGCTGAGGTCGCCGGTGACCAGCATCGCCTTGAGCTCGGGCTTGTGCAGGGCGCCGCGCACCCGCGCCACGTTGTCCAGCCCGCTCTCGTCTTCCAGATGCAGGTCGCTGAGCACCAGGTCCACCTCGGCGCCCGCACCGGTGAGTTGCGGCAGCAGCTCGGCAGAGGAGGGCGCATCGATCACCTTCACCCCCCACGAGCGCAGCAGCGCCGCCATGGCCCCGCGTGAGACCTCGTCGTCCTCGATCAGCGCCAGCGTGCGTCCGGTGGGCAGTGCCCGCTGCGCCGCGGAGGCCGACTGCTCGCTGGGCGCCGCCGCCGGCAGCGTGAGGCTGATGCGCGTGCCATGGCCCGGCTCCGAGCGCAGTGCCAGCGGCCAGTGCAGCAGATCCGCCGCCCGCCGCACGATCGACAACCCGATGCCCAGGCCGCTGCTCTGGCCGGCCTCATCCACCCGCACGTAGGGCCGGAAGATGTCTTCCTGCTGGTGTGGCGGGATGCCCACGCCGCTGTCCTCCACGCTGAGCTCCACGCCCTGCGCCTGCGGCTCAATCCCCACCTTCACGTGGCCCGCCGGGGTGTACTTGATGGCGTTGGACACCAGGTTGAACAGCACCCGCCGGGTCAGGTGCAGGTCGGCATGCACCCGGGCGCTCACCCCCTCGGGCAGCTCCAGGCGCAGACCCTTGCGCCGTGCCAGCTCGCCGTACTGCAACCGCACGTCCTCGACCACTTCAGCCAGATCGAAGCTGCTGAGCACCGGCTCGTAGCGTCCGCCCTCGAGCTGGCCCAAGTCCATCAGCATCGACAGCATGTCCGACAGCGTCGCGCTGCTGCGCCGGATGTTGTGCAGCCACTGCTGGCGCCGCGCCGGGTCGTCCTCGGCGGCCATCAGGTCGGCCAACATGCCCAGGGCGTGGGCGGGCTGACGCAGGTCGTGGCAGGCCGCGGCGATCATCAGCGTGCGCGACTGGTTCAGGCCGTCGAGCTCGGCGTTGCGCGCCTGCAGCGTCTGCGACAGTCGTGCCAGCTGGCGCTTCTGGCGCAGTTGCACCGCCAGCAGCAGCAGGATCACCCCCGCCACCACCAGCGCCACCACCAGCCCGATTGTCACCAGCTGCCGCCGCTCGTCCAGGCGCTTCTGCTCTTCCTTCAGCAGCGCATTCTCCTGCTCCTTCTTCTGCACATCAAAGCGCGCCTGCGCATCCTGGCGCTCCTTCTCGTTGGAACGCCTTTCGCTGGACATCCGCTGCTTCTCGGCTTCCTTCATGTCCAGGTAGGCCTGCCTGAAATCGCCCAGGGCCGCATGGACGCGCGCCGAATCGGGCAGCAGAGAAAGCAGTTGGGTATGTGAGCCCACGTCTGCCGCCGCCTGATAGGCCAGCTGCAGCTGCTCTAGTGCGCCGCGGTCGCCGCTTTCGGCCAGGGCGATCGCCCAGAGGCTGTGGAAGTCGACTTTCTCGTCTGCCGAAAGTTGAGTGATGTGCACGCCCTTGAGCATGTCGACAGCCAGGGTGAATCGCGACAGCTGCATGGCCACATCAGCCAGAAACCGACGAATGGTGCTCTCCCAACGATCAACCTTCAGGCGCTGGGCCAAGACCAGTGCACTCTGGTAGTCCGACAATGCATCGCTGTAGGCTTGGTTGGTGTGCTTGAGCTTGCCTCGGATCGCCATGACCGTCAGCCCGAAGTAGGGGTACTCATCCGCTGGAAGGATCTGCAGTGCCTCATCCAGGTTCGCCATGTCGGCCATCTGGGTTCCGGTTCCGTTGTTGAGCCCGAATCCGGTCTGTGCCTTGAGCATCAGTAAGTCAGCGCGGAGGGCTGAGGTACCGGCCTGTGCCAAGGCACTGTTGCAGATCTCCAAGGACTTCGAGAACTGGTCGTTGAACAGGTAGTAGGCAGCCTGGAGGTACAGCAGGATCACGCGAGCGGTGGCCGAACGCTCGACCAGACCATCGGCGGCCATGGCCTGCAGGTGACGCTCTGCAACCTCCATGTCCAGTTCGGACACTGCCAGCGAAAAGGCCTTGGCCCTCAGGAGAAAATCAGCCACTGGCTGTGTCTGCGCACCAGTCCGGGCCAGCTCGGCGTCGACCAGGCCACGAACCCGCCGAACGTCTTGCGTTTCTAGGTTCTGAGCAGCCTCGGCCATCTGAACCAGGGCAAGCACCCGGGCCCGCCGCACGGGGCCGGCGCTCGCCAGTTCTCGCTCGCCTTGGGCCAATGCTGCTCTGGCATCCCTGTAAACCGCGCGAGCGTTGGCCTCGTACCACGCCGGCCAGTCTGAGGCCAGATCGGAGGTGTCCAATGATGCCGCCTGGGCCGGACATTGAGACAGCAAGCCCACCATCAGCCAGAGCGTCCAGCCCATGACCCAACGCGCCATCGACCGTTGGCTCACGTCAAGGCCTCGGCCAGCAGGCTGCGCAGGCGGGTGGGCGAGAGCGGCTTGTGCACCAGGGTGATGCGCTGCTGCTCGGCCACCTGGGCGACCTCGCTGCTGAGGTCGCCGGTGACCAGCATCGCCTTGAGCTCGGGCTTGTGCAGGGTGCCGCGCACCCGCGCCACGTTGTCCAGCCCGCTCTCGTCTTCCAGATGCAGGTCGCTGAGCACCAGGTCCACCTCGGCGCCCGCACCGGCGAGCTGCGGCAACAGCTCGGCGGAAGAGGGCGCATCGATCACCTTCACCCCCCACGAGCGCAGCAGCGCCGCCATGGCCCCGCGTGAGACCTCGTCGTCCTCGATCAGCGCCAGCGTGCGTCCGGTGGGTAGCGCCCGTTGCGCCGCGGAGGCCGACTGCTCGCTGGGCGCCGCCGCCGGCAGCGTGAGGCTGATGCGCGTGCCCTGGCCCGGCTCCGAGCGCAGCGCCAGCGGCCAGTGCAGCAGATCCGCCGCCCGCCGCACGATCGACAACCCGATGCCCAGGCCGCTGCTCTGGCCGGCCTCATCCACCCGCACGTAGGGCCGGAAGATGTCCTCCTGCTGGTGTGGCGGGATGCCCACGCCGCTGTCCTCCACGCTGAGCTCCACGCCCTGCGCCTGCGGCTCAATCCCCACCTTCACGTGGCCCGCCGGGGTGTACTTGATGGCGTTGGACACCAGGTTGAACAGCACCCGCCGGGTCAGGTGCAGGTCGGCATGCACCCGGGCGCTCACCCCCTCGGGCAGCTCAAGGCGCAGACCCTTGCGCCGTGCCAGCTCGCCGTACTGCAACCGTACGTCCTCGACCACCTCAGCCAGATCGAAGCTGCTGAGCACCGGCTCGTAGCGTCCACCCTCGAGCTGGCCCAAGTCCATCAGCATCGACAGCATGTCCGACAGTGTCGCGCTGCTGCGCCGGATGTTGTGCAGCCACTGCTGGCGCCGCGCCGGGTCGTCCTCGGCGGCCATCAGGTCGGCCAGCATGCCCAGGGCGTGGGCGGGCTGACGCAAGTCGTGGCAGGCCGCGGCGATCATCAGCGTGCGCGACTGGTTCAGGCCGTCGAGCTCGGCGTTACGCGCCTGCAGCGTCTGCGACAGTCGTGCCAGCTGGCGCTTCTGGCGCAGTTGCACCGCCAGCAGCAGCAGGATCACCCCCGCCACCACCAGCGCCACCACCAGCCCGATTGTCACCAGCTGCCGCCGCTCGTCCAGGCGCTTCTGCTCTTCCTTCAGCAGCGCATTCTCCTGTTCCTTCTTCTGCACATCAAAGCGCGCCTGCGCATCCTGGCGCAGCTTTTCATTCGCGGCACGCTGCCGCTCGGTACGGAGCTTTTCGGTCTCCCGCATGCTCAGGTATGCCTGCTTGTCGTCACCCAAGGCGTGGTAGATCCGGGCGGCATCGGTGTGGAGGTTGAAGTTCTGTCCGACCATGTCCACCTGCTGACCCAGCTTCTGCGCCTGCTGCAGGTGCACCAGCGCAGAGCGGTCTCCCAGCTCCGCCAGCGCCACGGCCCAGGCCATATGGGTCGCCAGTTGCTCGGCAACCGAGAACTGGTTCAAGTCCATCCTTTGGACCGTGTCCACCGTCAGACGGTAGTCGCCCAACAGATTGGCATCGATGGCAATCATGGATCGCAGCACATTGGCCCAATAGGCCGACTGCTGTTGCTCCGCCAGTGCCAGCGCGCGCTGGTAATCCGCCAATGCCGCGGCGAAGGCTTGGTCCATCTGGTTGAGCTGAGCCCGCAGCATCAGACCCTGGATGCCAAAGTAGGGATAGGTGTCGGGCGGCAGCAGATTCATGGCCTCGGCAAGACTCGCGCGGTCTGCATTCCGGGCGGATGGGCCTGTCACCGTGGAGACCACGCCCGATTGAGCCTTGGCCGCCAGGACCAGCGCCCGCATGGTGTCCGACTTTGTCTGCGGCAGCACCTCGTTCAACGCTTCCACGGCCTTGCCGGCCTCACCCGCCAGCAGCATCTGACGAATGGCCTGAGAGAGCAGCAGGATGACCCTGGGCAGGCCCGGGGTCTGGGCCAGAGGATCGGACTGCATCACCTGCAGGTGCCGATCCGCCTCGGCCACATCAGCCACCTGCATACCCATGCCCCAGGCCTCGGTCTCCAACAGAAACCTCAACAGTCCAGTGGCGCCTGCGGGCCGCGCCAGTTCTGCCTGTACCAAGGGCCGCACGGTCACGACCTCGGTGACGCCCAAGAGCTGGGCGGCCTCGGACATGCGTATCAAGGCCTGGGCACGGGCAACCGGATCGGTGCCTTGACGGGCCGATTCCCATTCCGCCCGGGCTTGGGTGATCAGGGCCCGGGGCGCCTGCAGGGCCGCACGCTGGGCTTGTTCGTACCAGAGCGGCCAGGTGTCGCCGCCACTGCCTGGGCCGACTCCAGGAGCAGCCTGCGCCAGGGCAGCCAACAGGCAGGTCATCGCCATCAGCAGGCGTCGCGTCCATCCGTGCATGGGGTATCCGATTGAGCTGGGGTGGTACATCGCTGACGAGCCATGCCCGCGTGTGGGCGTGAACAAGCGCACACGTGGCCAGCTGGCCGGCAGTCCAGACGGTTCTCCCAGGCCTATCGACCAAGTCGCGCTGGACTTGACTGGGCCGGAGGGGTCCTGGCCGGAACCGCGCCGCGCAGGCTACGTGCCGCCAGGTTCAACGAACCCGCATCCCGACGAGGCCGCCACCTAGAGGAACCAAGCCGCCGAAACCAGCCACCAGACGCCGCAAATGCGCATCGACTCGCGCCCGGGAAGCACCACACCTCGGGACGGAGCGTCACCCTGGGGGAGCTTGCATGCCTACCCGGTGCCGAGGGCTCATGCCGACGGCAGGGCCGCCGGCGGTGTCTGAAGCACCGTTCTCGTCGCCTGGAGTTTGCTTGCCAGCCACGGGCGCTTCGTTCCGCGAAATCCGGCTGTTGTCCGAATTCCGGCTGACACCCCCCCGGAAACGAAACCATTCGTTCAACGCCGCGAGACACGGTGATCCTTCACCGGCGTCCAACGCACCCGGTCTGTGGCGTTGTGGTGGAGCCGATACCTGCGCCGGAACCGCCACCCAACCCCATCCACGCGCAGCGATTGGAGATATACATGAAGAAGATCCTCACCCTGGTGGCACTGGCTGCCGCGGCCGCCCTCCCGATGGCGGCCCAGGCCTCCGACGGCTCCCTGACCTTCAACGGTGCGCTCACCAGCACCACCTGCACGGTCACGGCGGGCTCGGCCAACCAGACCATCACGCTGCCCACCCTGGACATCGGCACGCTGGCCGCGACGGGCCTCACCGCCGGCGACACGGCATTCGCCATCAGCACGACGGGCGCCACCTGCACCGCCACCACGGCCACGGCCTACTTCGAGTCCAACGCCAACGTGGACACCGGCTCCGGGCGCCTGAACAGCACCGGCACCGCCGCCAACACGCAGCTGCAGCTGCTGAACAAGTCGGGCACCGTGATCGATCTGAGCAAGCCCTCCGGCAGCCAGAACGTGAACTCCGCGGCGGTCACCGGCGGCAATTCCACCTCGGACTTCATCGTCCGCTACTACGCCACCGGTGCCACCACCGCCGGCTCGGTTGCCAGCGCGATCAGCTTCTCGATGGTCTACCAGTGATCCCGCCGGCCGGGCAGCCGCTGGGCCGCCCGGCCTGCTTCCTGATCCCCCCCTTCAATGGTTCTTTCACCATGATGCACAAGCCCCAACTCCTCAGCGCCGCCGCTCTGGCCCTGGTCCTGGCCAGCTCAGCCGCCTCCGCCGCCGATGGTACCGTCACCATCAACGGCTCCGTCTCCGCTGAAACCTGCACCATCAGCGGCAATGGTGGCGGCAGCCCCAACTTCACGCTGACCCTGCCCACCGTGGCCAAGAGCGCGCTGGCCACCGCAGGCCAGACGGCCGGCCAGACCGCCTTCACCATTGGCGTCAGCGCCTGCACCGGCACCGCCACCTCGATGAACACCTACTTCGAGCCGGGCTCGGGCAGCGTCAATGCCAGCGGCCGGGTGGGCAATACCGGCACCGCCGCCAATGTGGACGTGCAGATCACCACCGCCGCGGGCGGCGTGGTCAACATGGCCGCCAACAACGGCAGCCAGGGCACCACGGCCACCAACCTGTCCGGCGGCGCCGCCACCCAGACCTACAACGCGCGCTACTACGCCACCGGCGTGGCCACGTCCGGCAGCTTCAGCGGCACGTTCAGCTACTCGCTGGTCTACAACTGAGTTGCGCCGGACGCCGGGCGGCCTCACGGCGGTCCGGCGCCGGTGTCCCGTGCGCCCCCCCCTGTCCGAGTCTGCGATGAAGTCCCTCTCCTTCCGATTCTTGCGAGCCTGCCTGGTCACGCTGTTGTCCTGGGCCTGCCTGGCACCCACCCACGCCAGCGTGGTGATCGGCGGCACCCGTGTCGTCTACCGGGCTGATGCCCGCGATGTCAGCGTGCAACTGACCAACCGCGGCGTACAGCCCGCCCTGGTGCAGGCCTGGATCGACGCTGGCGACGCGCAGGCCGCCGTCGAGCGCCTGGAGGTGCCCTTCGTCATCTCGCCGCCGATGTTCCGTGTCGAGCCCGACAAGACCCAGTTGCTGCGGCTGGTCTACACCGGCCAACCGCTGCCCGAGAACGCCACCGAGCGTGTCTACTGGCTCAATGTCCTTGAGATCCCGCCCAAGCCCGACGCTTCGGCCAGCGAGAACACCCTGCAGTTCGCGCTGCGCACGCGCATCAAGCTGTTCCTGCGACCGGCCGCCCTGGCCGGAGACGATCCGGCCGAGTCGGTCGTCAAGCAGCTGCGCTGGCAGCACAGCGTCTCTGGCGATCAGCTGACGATCACGGTCCACAACCCCACGCCGTTCAACGCCTCGCTGGTGGACGTGGCGCCGCAGAGCACCGCCCAGGGCCAGGCCGCTGAGCCCGTGGCCGGCATGGTCGAGCCCCGCAGCAGCCGCAGCTTTCAGTTCAAGTGGCCAGTCAACACGCCTGTGAGCGGCGTGCAGTTCAAGGCCATCAACGACTACGGCGCCTTCCTGGATCACCACGCAGCGCTGCCCTGATCTGCCGCCCGCGCCTGGCCCCACCGAGACCGCCATGACCGACAAGCACCACCCCTCCCGCCTGACCTGGCATTGCCGGTCGCGCGCGCCCAGCTCTGCGTTGCACCCGCTGGCCCTGGCCATGGCCGCGGCCTGGGCGGCGCTGGCCAGCCCGCTGACGGCCCGGGCCGCCGACGCTCCGGCCGGCTCGGCGGTCAAGACGGCTGCCGCCAACGCCTGGGCCGACTTCGATCGCAACCTGCTGATGGGGGCCGCCAACACGACGATCGACATGGCCCGCTTCAACCGCCCCCAGGGGGCATTGCCGGGCAACTACCGTGCCGACGTCGAGTTCAACCAGACGTGGCTGGGCCGATTCGACCTGCGCGTGGCCTCCCCGCGGCCTGGCGACGAGCCGGTGGTGTGCATGCCCCGCGAGTTGCTGCAGCGCCTGGGCGTGGCCGACGAGCACTTGAGCCCGGAGGGCCTGGCGCTGCTGGGCCGCGGCCCTGGTGCAGCGCCCGCCTGCTTGAGCCTGGAACAGGCGGTGCCCGGCGCCACGGCGGCGTTTGCCGTGGGCGAGTTGCGACTGTCGCTCAGCGTGCCGCAGGCCTACCTCAAGCGTCAGTCCCGCGGTGAAGTGCCGCCCGAGAGTTGGGACGAAGGTGTGCCCGCCGGGCGCCTGCGCTACCAGGCCAGCCATTATGAAACCCGGGGGGGCAGCACCGACAGCACCAGCACCTACCTGGGCCTGGACGCCGGCGCCAATGCCGCGGGCTGGCAGTTCCGCCACAACGGCGCCTACGCCACCGGCAGCGGCCAGAACGGCCATTACGGCAGCCTCAACACCTACCTGCGCCACAACCTGATCGACAGCAAGTCCGTCGTCACGCTGGGCGACAGCTACACCTCGGGCCGCCTGTTCGACAGCTTCGCGCTGCGCGGTGCCCAGTGGGTCAACGACGAGCGCATGCTGCCCGAGTCGCAGCGCGGCTTCGCGCCGGTGATCCGCGGGATGGCCAACAGCAACGCCCGTGTCGAGGTGCGCCAGCACGACCAGCTGATCTACGAAACCACCGTGCCCCCGGGCCCGTTCGAGATCACCGACCTGTACCCCACCGGCTTCGGAGGCGACCTGACCATCACCGTCTTCGAGGCGGACGGCAGCCGCCACCAATCCACGCTGGCGTTCTCGGCGATGCCCGCTCTGCTGCGCGAGGGCCACCTCAACTACGGCCTGTATGCTGGCCAGCACCGCGCCGCCCGCGACAACATTCAGGTGGCCCAGGGCGAGTGGCAGTACGGCCTGAGCAACACCGTCACCCTCAACGCCGGCCTGCAACTGGCCACCCACTATGCGTCGGCGCTGGTGGGCACCGGGCTCAACACCGATTGGGGTGCCTGGGGTCTGGACGTCTCGGCCTCGTCCACCACACTGCCTGGCCAGGGCCGCGAAACCGGCTCCAGCCTGCGCGGCACCTGGTCCAAGGTGCTGAGTGGCAGTGGCACGAACCTGTCGTTCGCAGCCTACCGCTACTCCACCGAGCACTATTACGGCCTGACCGATGCGGTGGCTGCCGCCAACCTGCTCGACGCGCCTCTGGCGCCCGCCAGCCCCCTGCCGCGCGAGCGCACACGCGCACTGTTCAACGTCTCGCAAGGGCTGGGTGAGTGGGGCAATGTCTATGCCCAGGGCAGCCGGCGCAGCTTCTGGAACCTGCCCGGCGTGCTCACCACCTACCAGCTGGGCTGGTCACGCAACCTGGGCAGCGCCATGTTCAACCTCACGCTGGCCCGCGAGTCCAGCGGCAGCGGTTTTTCGAGCAGCAACACCGTGGCGGCCAGCATCACGCTGCCACTGGACGGCTGGGGCAGCAAGCTGCCCGGCACAGCCAGCGCCGCCATCTCCCACAGCAGCCAGGGCGGCAACACCGAGCACCTGAGCTACTTCGGCAATGCAGGTGAGGGCAACACCACCACCTACAACCTGGATGCCCTGCGCACCGCCAATGGCCAGGCGGTCTATGCCTCCGGGCAGACACGCACGCCGGTGGCCAACCTGAATGCATCGATCGGACGGGCCCAGGGGGCCAGCCAGTTCGGCGCCAGCGTGACCGGTGGCCTGGTGCTGCACCCGCAGGGCCTGACCATGGCCGCCGAGCTGGGCGACACCGTGGGCGTGGTGCAGGTGGAGGGGGCGCAAGAAGGCATCCGCCTGGGCGACAACCTCGCTGCCGCGCCCGATCGCCAGGGTTACACCATCCTGCCGTACCTGGTGCCGTACCAACGCAACGACCTGCGCCTGGACATGTCCGAGGCGCCTTTGGATGTTCACATGCAGGACACCCAGCAGAGTGTGGCCCCCACCGCCGGTGCGGTGGTGATGTTGCGCTTCCAGCGCGACCCTGGCCGCAGCGTGCTGATCGATACCCGTCGCGAGGACGGCAGCGCCTTGCCCTTCGGGGCCAGCGTGCTCGACGCCCAGGGCGCCACCGTGGGGGCCGTGGGCCAGGCCAGCCGTCTGCAGGTGCACCTCAGCCAGACCCATGGTCAGCTGCAGGTGCGCTGGGGCAACGCGCCGCAGGAGGTGTGCGCCATCGACTACACCTTGCCCGAGCGCACCGAGCAGAAGGGCTTTGTGACGCTGACGCTGCCTTGCCGCGCCGGCGGATCGCCTGCGCCATCTACCCCTCCGGCCGCCGCCCCGCAGCGTGCTGCCGAGGCGCCGCTAACTCGGGTCAAGGTCAGCCTGCGAGATGCCCAGGGCCAGCCGCTGCCCAAGGGCGCGATGGTGCAGGTGGAGGGCCAGCCCGACTGGCAAGCCGTGGTAGGCGAGGGGGGCGCGGCCTACCTGCGGCTGTCGCCAACCGGTCAGGGCGATCAACGCCTTGTGGCCGAGTGGACTGATTCCCAGGGCAATTCCCTGCGCTGCGCGACGCCGGTGGCTGACTCCACCCGTGACGAGCAAGTCCAGTGCAGCATCAAATGGGATACCGATGCAAAGGTCGAACCCTCTTTGGCTCACCGACTTTTGCTGGGCCACCTTCTGCCAGCGCGGTAAAGCTGGTTCACCCGATCAGTCACGCACCCTTAGTTTTTCGGCACCCGCTAAGTTGGGCGTGCAAGTGTTGCTGGGTTACCCACGAGGATTAGAAATGAATACCCGAACTCAAGGCTGGCGCTTCGGTGCGTTTACTCTTCAATTGGGCAACGCGCTGTGGTTGGCCGTGCAATCGGCACGAATCGCTTGCATCGCGCTGGCCCTCAGTACGCTCACATGCTCCCCTGCCTTCGCCAACTGCGCGGCAGGCTCGATAACCATCACCGCCAGCCCCTCACTGGCGACGATTGGCGTGCCGCCAACTGCCACCGTGGGAACGGTGTTGTGGTCTGGCACCTTGACCGTCGTGTCGAGCTGCCCAACTGCAGGTAATGTCGCCAGGAACATCATGGTCTATGCGGGCACGCCCGGGTACTCCGATATCTGGGTGAATCAGCCGAACTTGGAATTGATCGCGACGGGAGCACCAAGCTACGTTATTGACACGCCAACGACTTGCAGCTTCAACTACGCAACTACAACTCCTTATCACTACTTAACGAACTTCACCTACACTGTAACAAATGGGACGTGCAGGATCACACTGAGCCAGCCAGTATCGATTCGTGTGAAGGCGTTGCCGGTGCCGACCTCCGGATCGCTCGGAAGTCAGATGAAGTACCCCCCAGCCTACAATACTGTGCCGGGTTGGGTTCAGCATTCTGACTACTTCTCTCCGATTTATGCGGCTCCAACAGGCGGCGTGCTGGTGCCGACCGGCGTCTGCACCCTGTCGCCCGGCGACGCCAATCAAACGGTGACCTTACCGGCCACCAGTCCTGGCGTGCTCAATGTCGCAGGGGCAACAGCAGGTGCGACGCCGTTCAGCCTGAACCTCACCGGTTGTACCAGGCCTGGCGGCACCTACAACGTCAATGCCTACTGGTCCTTCACCCAAGGCCTTGCGGCGGACCAGATCGCGAACTCCGCCTCCAGCGGCGCGGCCAGCAACGTCGTGCTTCAGATCCTGGACGGCTCGAACACGCCCGTCAGCAACGGTAGCTACAGCTCACTGGGCACCGTCACGAGCGCAGGCCAGAACCTCAACAATACCTACAGCGCCCGCTACTACGCCACTGGGGCAGCTACCGCCGGCGCGGTACAGGGTGTGGCCACCTTCAACCTGGTCTACAACTGACGCGCGGGGCTCGTGACATGGCATGGCCGGCCCGGCGCCGGTGGCGCCTGCCCTGGGCGCTTGGGTTGGCCGGCACCGCCAGCCTGGGCGCCCAGGCCGCCTGCACCGGCGCCACCCTGGTGGCCAGCCCGGCGCTGACGCGCCTGGGCGTGCCCGATGGCGCCGTGGTCGGCACCGTGCTGTGGACTGGCACACTCACGGTCAGCGCCACCTGCAGCAGCGCCGCCGGCGGCGTGGCCAGCCTGTGGACACACGCGGCCATGGGTGGTGGGCCCAACGACTACTTCGTCAACCAGCCCAACCTGCAGTTGCAGGCGCTGACCAGCCCCACCGCCAACGTCGACAACCCGGCCTGGTGCAGCGTGAACGGCCTGACGAGCAATGGCTACCACGTGGTGCGCTTTGGCATCGCGGCTGCCGGCAGCTGCCTGCTGACGGTCACCCAGCCGGCACGCATCGTGGTGTGCGCCACGCCAGCCCCCAATAGTGGCACCCTGGGCAATTCGGTGAGGACCTCGGTCGGCGGTCCCTACGCGGGCTGGGGCGCCGCTCAATTGGGCGGCACGAGCTGGCTCAACCCCGGCACGGTCCGCATCCGCCGCACCGGCAGCTGCACGCTCACGGCCAGCAGCTTCACCGTCAACCTGCCACCGACGGCGCAGCCAACCTCATCCGCAACACGGCCACCGGCATGCCGGCCGGTCAGGTGGCCCCGCAGATCCTGGACGGCAGCAACACGCCGGTGAGCAACGGCGCGCACAGCCCCCTGGGCGTCGTGACCACGCCGGGGCAGAACCTGAGCAACACCTACCAGGTGCGCTACATCGCCACCGGCGCCGCCACCGCAGGCGCAGTGCAGGGCTTGGCCACGTTCAACCTGGTCTACAACTGAGGCGGCTGGCCGCTGGGCGGCCTCACTCGTACTGAGAGGCGTAGGTGAGCAGGCCGCCATCGAGCGCGCCCAACGGCGCCTGCACGCTGCCGGCGCCGCGCTGAACGCCCAGCGACTGCAGCGGCAGGCTGGCCAGCGTCTCGGTGTCCAGCCGCTCCTGGCGGGCTTGGCTGTGGGCGGTGCCCGCGTGGCAGCGGGCCAGCTCCAGCCGGTCATGGCCGTGCTCGCGCTGCACCGAGGCCAGGCAGGTGGGGTTCACCAGTGCGCCGACGAAATGCAGCGTGCCGGAGTTGGCCGCCCTGGCGGGGCCGGCAGCCAGCGCAGCGGCCATGGCAACAAGAGCGGCACAGGTGGCAAAGCGGGGGGTGCGGTGCATCAGAGTTCTCCCTGGAGGCTGCGCGGCGCGCAGATGGCCGACAACGCCTGCGCGGTCTGCCCGACCGATGCGCAACACGACGGGGCCCCGGGCCATGGCGGGGGATCCACCCTCGTTGTCGGCAGTTGGTGGGCACGGTGAAGCCATCCCGCGGCAGGCCGCGTGACCAATGCCACAGGCGTCCCGCCCTCAGGCGGAGACCGGATGGAGCCGGTCCGGAGTCTGGTACCGCGTCACGGGAGCCTGGATGCCAGCGCCCGCCGCCTTGTCGCATGGCTGTCTGGCGAGCCGGTGGGGACTGGACCATCACGGCAATGCACTGGTCCTTGGGAGCCCGCCGCCATGATCGACACCCACACCGCCCCCCCACCCGGCCACCTGGCACTTGCCACACATTCGGCAAGAGCGCGCCTGCACCAAGCACGGGAGACCCGCGCCCAGGATCGGCTCCTGCTCCTGAACAGCAGTGCCGAGCAGAGCCGCCTGCTGGCCGCCCAGCATCGCCTGGTGCAGGCCTGGCGCGGCCATGCGCTGGACGAGGCGACCGGCCTGCACAGCATGGGCTGGCTGCTTGGGCCTGCGGCCACTGAACTGAGGCGCTGCCACAGCGTGGACGACGGCCCCAGCGCCCTCGTGGGCCTGGCGCTGTTGCCCCCGGCCGAGCTACCCGCCATCGAGGCCCGTCAGACGGCCGCACAGGCACTTCAGTTCATCGCCGCCCAGGCTCGTCTGGAGCGCGACGCCCATGGCGAACCCATGGTGGCCGCCATCGGTCAGGGCATGCTGGCCACCGTGGTGCCCTCCACGCCATTCCTGCGCCATGCCGCCGTGGACTTGCTCTCGACGGCCCGCTCGGTGGTGCCGTCAATTGCCAAAGGCTGGTCCGCCGCAGTGGTCGCCGTGCCCTTGGGGCCCTACGATTGGGCGCTGGAGCGCATGGCCCGGCTGCACCAATTGTTCGGTAAGCTGCACGATGCCGAGTTGCCGGCAGTCACCATCGACAAGCCCAGCGAGTTGGCCGATGCACTGTCCAACTACTGCCGGCGTTGGCCGACCAAGGTCCGTCCCGGCGCGCACGAGGAGCCGATGGTCGACCTGGACGGTCAGATGGTGGCCTGGCTCTGCGAGCCGGATCCCGCCCTGCGACGCGCGATGGCCGACATGGCACTGCCAGAGCGCTGCGCCACCTGGGTGGCACTGGCTGCCGAGGGGACCCGCCAGGATGATCAGCCCCGCGCGGTGCGCCTGCCCGGCCAAGTCCTGCATCAGCCCCATGCCCGCCGTCGGATCCTGGAAGCCCTGAGGGCCTTGCAACCCCCGCGGGGCCTGCTGGGCCTGAGCGTGCCCGCCAGCGATGCGTTGGCCTGCGCCGATGGCTACACCCAGCTGGCCCACCTGGCCCGTGCCTGCCATTGCCGCATCGGCGTGCACGAGCTGGGGCGCACCGAAGAGGACTTGCAGGCGCTCCACTGCCGGCCCATGGACGAAGCGCTGCTGGATCGCAGCGTCACCGAGGGCTTGCACCGCGAGGACCCTGCACAGCTGACGCTGCTGGCAGCTCTCAATGTGGTCGCCCGTCAGACCGCGCAGCCCCGCATCGGGATGGTGATGGACGATCCACGGGACCGCGCTGCGCTGAACCCGCCACGGACCACCGAGGTGGCACACCCTTGAGCCCCAGTCGTGAAGGGGCTGCCAGCCGCAGCCTCAGGGCGCAACGCTCCCCGGGCACAGCACCAGGGCTTCCGGGTGGTGTTGCCACAGCGACAGGGCCTGGGAAGGGGTTTCCACGGTGTGCATCACCGCGGCCACGCCGCTGCGACGTGCCCACGCCTCGATCGCCAGGCCTTGTGAAGGCTCCTCTGCCCAGGGCAGTGTGGACACTGCCGGCATGGGACTGAGGATCACAAAATCCGGGCGCAATTTCGGCAACTGCCGCAGCGCACCGAACAGCACCCCGACGCCGCTGAGGCCAACGGCCATGCCCTGCTGACGAGCGGCGTGGGCGAGTTGACGCCAGCCCTGGCTGCGGTGGCTCGCGGCCTGCGCATCCACCACCACGCGCACGCCTGGCCCACCCACGCGCCACCGCGCCAGAGCGCGGCTCCAGATCGCCCGGTGCTGCGGCAATTCCAGAAGCAAAGGATCGAGCCGCACAAGACGGGGGAGACCGTCACATGCCTGATCCCTGGCAGCCCTGGCCAGCGACTCGGCGGTAGTGCGGATGAGGGTCTCCGACAATTGGTGCCAGGAGGCCGGGCGGAGAGGCGTGCCCGCCGCAGCAGGCGAATCGGCGAACCGAGTGGATGCATGCCAACGCCGATCCACGATGGCCGGGCCCAGCGCGGCTGGGCCGAACCCGACACCAGATGGGCAGACGCGCCCGAACGCGTCGCCGGATTCGGGTCTTTCATCCAGCAGGCGCCGTAGGCGGTCCATCAGCGCCGCCGGCACCACGTCGGGCCGCCACTCGATCGCCGCGCAGCGGTGGGCGTCCAGGCGCCAGCGGGAATGGAGCATCAACTCGTCCACCACGGCGCAGAGCTGCGATGGCTGCGCGTCTGACCGCAACAGCAGCACCAAGTCCCCCTGAGCCGACAAACCCAAGACCGGCACGCTGGCCTCGTGCGTGAAAGCAGACAGGGCGTCAAAGGCGGCGTCCAGCAGGGTCTCTGACAGCCCCGCCGGCTCAGCCGGAACGGGCAGCAGGCGCAGACCCAACGACTTGAAGGCGGGCCCTACCGACGTCTGGTGGCGCTGCTGGTTGGCCAACGCGGCCCGGAACCCCGCAGCATTGAGGATGTTCAGCGAAGGCTGCCACAGACGGCGGCGCCACAGCGCCTCCAGCGCAGGCAATTCACGGTGGACCTGAAGGCGCGCAGCACGGCTGGGGTCCTCCGGAGTCAACGGCCGCCAGGGGGCGCGACCAAGCAAGGTGCCACCAAGGCGCTTGCACCGCCGGCCCATGGAGAGGCCCAACTCATGACGCGCCTTCGTCTGCCAAGCGCTGCGCGACGGGCAGCCATCCCAGACAGTCCACGCCCCTGCGGGCGCTGCTGAGCACGACGATGTAGCCATGCGCATCGGAAGCAGCGTGGTAACGACGCACACCGGCCTCGCGGGCATCGATCGGGCATACCCCCCCGAGCCGGGGATTGATCACCTGGTCCACCGCGATGAACCCGGCGCGCCGATGAGCAGGGTACTCACGCATCGCGACCTGGTCCAGCGAGGCCAGAGGCAAAGGGGAGGGCGGGCGACGCACCAGCAGGCCCGAGGCCTGGGCCTCGGAGCCGTCAGGGCTGCGGACACTGAAGGCCCAGATCTGGCGGCCCAGAGCCACCAGCCGAACCTGTGTGCCGTTCGCGTACGAGAGGGTGTGGCGACACAGATCGTCCGGTCCGTCCATCTGACCATGCTGGCCATCCTGGTCGGTCACCGTTCGGGCACTGACGTCGAGCGCGTGCAGCAAGGTCAGGCCTCCGCCGTGAACCGACACGTAGATGCCGGATGCCAGTGGGGAACATGCCGCGGACGATGGCTGCGCCAAGGCTTGCTGCGCAGCGGGCCCGCTGAGCACCTGGTCGGGTCGGGCTTGGCCACTCGCCTCGAGCGACAGTGCCAAGAGGGCGGCAAGAAGTTGAGACGTTGTGTTCACGTTGATTCGGTGGCTGTCAGGGCCTCCAATCTGCACGTCGAACCAGCGTCGGCATCCGGTTTGCGACGACCGTCAGGCCGGAGGGCACGAGGCGCCTGCAGCACCCCCTCAAAAGGCGCGGCCGCGGTTCGATGTGTGAAAGAAAAGAAGCAGCGACTACCGAGGTGATCGCTGCCAACAAGAGGGCCTGAACCGGAGCAACAGGCACGGGAGATGTCCCGTCACGCGCCTCTAGGTTTGAAGGCCACACCGTTCACGTCGCGCGTTGCACGGGTGCACCGCGATGGCTTCATGGCGTCGTTTGGCGGCTTCGTCTCACTTGTGCCAATCGCAGCGTCAGGTGCCGAGACTGCCTGGCATGAGAGAGGGCTATATCACTTGCCCGCACTGCCGCGCGGCCGTCCTGGTGGGCGACGCGCTCTTGCGGGATGAACTGGATTCCTGCATCTGCGGGGCATGCCACCGGATCGTGGCCTGCCCGCCGTTACCGCAGTGCGCGGCGCCAGCGCGGCCCGAGGGCGACTTGCGGCCCAGACCAGTGGTCGGTGAGGCGTCGCGGCTGGCGCACTTGCTCAGCGATGCGACGGAACTGCCGTCTGGAACAGCGTCTTCTCTGCCCGCAGCTTGCCCTTAGGATAGCCCTCGGTCCAGGTGCCGACATAGCCGATACCGCCCAACTCGACCACGGCATACTCGAGCGTATGGTCGGCGTTGACGTACATGGCGAAGGTGTAACCCCAGTCGGCGTAGGAGGCTTCGGTGAAGGAAACGGCGCGGCCAGCGACGCCGGCAACGGCCTTGGCCGGCACACCGCCCAGGATTGTCGAGTTGTACGACTGAGGGCAATCGCTGTAGTCGTGCGTGGCCGTGACCCAACCGGTGTCCGACACCGTGATGTTGATGAGGCCATCGCAGACGCCGTCAAAGGCCAGCGACTTGGGAAGAACCTTGGCCGAGACCGACAGGCTGGCCACGCTCAGAATGAGCGCGAGGGCATGGCGCGTAATCATGAAGTTTCCTGGTGTGAGGGAGGTACAGCCCTACAACGGGACGATCAGGCTCCGCCGCGGACAAGGTTGGCGCCCACCGGTTGAGTGGGCGCAACCGAAGTCTGTCGAGACGCGCTCACCCGGTACCCGGGTTCGGACGAAGCCGCCATGGATGGCGACGAAGCCACCGGACGTGCCGCGCCATTGATGGCCTGTGGCGCCCGTCCTGTCACCAGCGCGGACTGAGCCAACCCGCGACGTTGTGGTAGTTGTGTTCCACCCGTGCAGCCGGAGTGCCGTCCGGCGACGGAGGGTTGACCCAGTTCTGGTCGAGGGATTGGAAGCGGTTGATGTCCGCCTCGATGACGATCGCCACGTGGCCCGGATCGGGGCTGCTCCAGAAGATGATGTCGCCGGGCTCGGGCACGGCGCTGGGCGTGTTGATCACCTTCTGGAATGTGACAGTGCCGTAGATCGACGACTCCCGGGTGCTGCTGTCGGGGGCATTCTGGAAGATGCTGTAGGCGTCGCCGGTGAACCCGTGCGGGTAAGCGATGCCGAGGGCGCTGTCGATGTAGTGGTGCATCAGATCCACGCACTGGGCGCCGTATTGGCCATCCATGTTGTGCCGCAGCCCGACGTTGGCGTCGGCGTAGCCGGTGACCGGGCTGAAGCGGAGGATGGGTGAGCCCTGGTCCCAGTTGAACAGGGCCACCTGACCGCTGCCATCGACGTCGACCCAGTTGTACTTTCCGTTGAGCTCAGCGAAGCGTTTGACCAAGGGCGCCGTCGGCGGCGCGTACTGAGGGTCGGGGATGATGTACCAGTAACCGTTGGGCGCCTGAAAGAAGTACCACTTGGCACGAACCGAATCGCCCTGGAGCAGTTGGCGGTCGCGGTGGATGCTGGCATCACTCAGCCAGAGGTGGCGACCGATGTCGTAGAAACTGTCGGAGGGATCGGTGTCCAGATTGCCGCGCACCGTGATCTGAGCACCGTTCTGGCTGAGGGTGATGGCGTCAGAAGACACCGTCCACCAACTGGCTTCGCCCTGGACGATGGGCCCCAGCGAATAGGCCCCGACCTGCGTGTTGCCCTGGTGCAGCGGGCTGATGTACCAGCGGAAATCATCGACCACGGTGGTGTCCTGGGTGTAGTAGACCCAGGTCGGGGTTTGGCGTGACAGCAGGACGCTCTGGCGCTCGTTGCCGACATCCAGGGCTCGGCGGCGCAGACCTGGGGTCAGCGATCGGCCGCCGTCCAGGCGGGGCGGCTGGAGCTCGGTCGGCTCGCGCTGGCTGAGGTCCTCCTGGCCCCCGCCGCAGCCCGCCAAGGCCAGCAGTGTCGACCCACCGGCGACGATCAGGCTCTGGCGACGAAGCAAATCGGGGGGCACGGACAAAGGCTGTTGCATGGCGTTCTCCAAGGTGTGGATGGGGCGGGAGATCAAGTCGGCGGCGGTCACGATCACTGGGGTTTCGGCGCCGGCGGAGCGTAGTTGGCGCGGCAGTTGGCATCGGCATGCCCTTCGCCGCTGCCTGTGCAAGACCAGGTCCAAGGCCCGCTGCCGGCCAGGGCGCTGGGCGTGCCGGAGACACACAGATCGTTGGTGGGGGCCGTCGAGAGCACCTTGCCATCGGAGCTTCCGCAGATGCCGTTGATGGTGTCGCCACCGATGGGGCCCTGGTCGCTGGAGATGTTCACCAGGTAGGCCTGGCCGGCGAGGTAACGCGTGTTGCCGTCGAAGAGAAAGGACACGGCATAGGTGCCATAGGGCAGGGGGGGGCACTGGTAAGTCCAGTCACGGTCGGCCACCTTCGGGCACAGTGCTTCGTTGAGCTTGATGGCCGAGTACAGCTGCGGGTAGTTGATGTCGCCATAGTTGCCGCTGAGGGCATTGGGGATCATCTGCACCATGACGCCCCGCATCGCAGGATCGGACAACACGTAGGCTGCCAAGCGCTCGACATAGAGCTCGCCGTTGTAGTTGCGCCAGTAAGCCCTGCTGGAGGTGTAGATCGGGCCCGACTGCCATCCCTGCGGTGTATCGGTGCTGGTCACGCTGAGGTAGTCGAACCGGTCGGTCCCCGAGTCGACGTGGGGTGCCTGACAGCTGAACACGGCCAGCGTGCTGTTGGAGCGTGCGTAGTCCTTGCTGCACCCGCGACCGGACAGCGCCACGCTGTTCACGTTCGGTGCGCGCTGACCGAAGAAGGCGACATCGACAGGCACGTCTTCGACGGTCTGCCAAACGCCAGCCAGCCCTAGCGTGCCCAGGTTGTAGCGCTCTGCCTTCACTGAGGCGGTGGCCGGGGCGCTGCTGCGGGTGCCGTCGTTGACCACGAGACTCACCACATAGGTGCCCTCGACATCGACGATCAACTTGGCCAGGCTTCCGGAGGCGTTCAGTTGCGCCGCACTGGTGGCCGGGCGCGCGGTCAGCGTCCAGGCATAGGACAGCGTCAAACCCGGCGCCGAGGTACTGCCGGACCCGTCGAAGGCGACCTCGCGCCCGACCTCGGCCGTGTTGGCGGTGACCACATTGGCCAAGGGGACCACTTGGGCCACCTGCAGAGTGATCCGGACCGAGGCGGCGACACTCGCGTTGCCTCGGCTGTCCGTGACCACCAGCGCCAGGACGTAGGTACCGGGCGCGCTGCCAAAGAACCCAGGGCGCACCGCCGCCGGGGACGAGAAGGCAGCAGAAGCCCCTGGCGGCGCACTCTGCACCGACCAAACGTAGGTGATCGGGTCGCCGTCGGGATCGTAGCTGGCAGAGCCGTCCAGGAAAACGGGGGCCCCAGAGGGCACCTCCTGATCCGATCCCGCCTGGGCCACCGGCGCGGCATTGCCCAAGGGGGCCACGGTCACATCGCGAGTGACCTCGTCGCTGGACACAGCGGCCTCTTCCACCCGGAGGGCGACCTGGTAAGTGCCCGGCTGATCGGCCATGAAGCTGGGCCGTGCGTCGGCAGGCCGATCCAGAACCGCTTTGCTGCCAGCTGGACCGACCAGCCGCCAGTGAAACGTCAAGGTGCCTCCATTCATCGCCCGTGAGCCGGTGCCGTCGGCCGTGATGGTGGACCCGGCAGTGGCACTGCTCGGCATGTTGATGCTGGCGACCGGTCGGGCCACCGGTCCCGGGTCCGGGTTGGACGCGCCATCGCCGCCGCCGCACCCGGCAATCACCATGAGCAGACAGGCCAAGGTCCAGCCCAGCATCCGGTGCCAGCGTTTGGCATGTCGCACTTGCCCCTGTTCGACCACGGTGTTCCCCTCGCGTCTGCAACGGGATCCATGGCCGACGCGAAGGTGCCGGCTCGCGCTGAATCACCGCCGATCAGCAGTGAACCTGAAACGGGGCGCTGGCAGGGTCTCGTGCGACGAATCTCATGCGGCAGGGAACGAAGTTACGGACGTGCCCGTGTGCATGGCCGTGTTTATGCCGGTTGAGCGTGCTGACTGCGCTGTTCTCACCGGTCGATGGCGGTTGCGAAATTGGAGACCGAGCGGCCATCCGAAAGGCTCTTTGCCTGGTAGGTCGTGACGGGCGCACGCCATGAGCCAGTGACCCGGCAATGCGACAGGCATACGGCGTCAAGCCGGGTTTGCTGGAGACCGCGATACTGGAGCAAGACTGGAAGCGGTGGCTGGAGCGTCTGGGTGAGTCCAGTCCCAGGCAGCGCCAGGCGCTGATGGCGCAGTTGCATGCGCCGGACGAGCACGAGCAGGTGCTCGCCCAGATTGATCAGACGGGCACGGCCAAGCCCGGTTGCCCTCACTGCGGCGCCGAGCGGGTGGTGCGCAATGGGCAGGCTGACGGACTGCCGCGCTACAAGTGCCGAGGCTGCGGCAAGACCTTCAATGCCTTGACCGCCACGCTACGTGCCCGGCTGCGCCAGCGCCACAAGTGGCTGGCGCAGGCACGGGTGCAAGATGAAGGCTTGAGCGTGCACCTAGCGGCCGAGCGCCTGCAGGTGTCGCCGAGCACCGCTTTCCGTTGGCGTCATCGCTTCCTCAGCTTGGCCCAGCAGGCCAAATCGGCGCGGCTCAGCGGCATCGCCGAGGCCCGTCGAGACCTTCATCCTGCGCTCGGCCAAGGGGCAGCGCCTGAGCGGGCGTGCGCCCCGTCGCCGTGGTGGTCACGCCAGCACCCGGGGCACCAGCGACGACCATGTGCCCGTACTGGTGGCCAGGGACCGCTCGGGGGGGCTGCACCGACTTCATCCTCGGGCGCGCATCCAAGCGCAAGATCCTGGCCTCGCTCGCCGCGGTGCTCGCCCCGGATGCGGTGCTGTGCACCGACGGCAGTTCGGCCATGGCCACTGCGGCGAGCGCCATGGGCATCGAGCATCAGGCCCTGAACATGACGACCGGCCCACGCGTTCGCGGCGCCTGGCATATCCAGAACGTCAAACCACTCGCGCCTCAAGGGCTGGCTGCGACGCTTCCGCGGCGTAGCCACCTCCTACCAGCACCACTACCTGGGCTGGTTCCGAGTGCTCGATCGCTGCGCCCCGAGCCATCTGCCCGCCCAGCAGTTCCTCGACCTCTCCCTTGGCCGACTCGCCCATCCATAGGTAACGGGCAAGGAGCCTTTATCAAAGCCGGAGTGCTTCAATTTGCTGGCGACGGAAATGCCGGGGCGCACTTCTTCTCGGACAGGCTCACGCGATTCCATTCGGCCACATAGAAGTCGGTATAGGTGTCGTCCGGCATCCACTGCTGCAGGAATCCCTTCATCGCCAAGGGCCCCTGTTTCTTGAGTGCATGAGCTTCAGCCATGCCGATGTCGCTGTGCATGCCATTGATCAGCACATTCGAGCCAGATAGCGTCCAACGTCCGCTGCCGGGGTAGGAGGTGGCATACCAAGTTCCGTCGGCCTTGAGACAGAATTGATGGAAGTACTCGACTCCGTTGACAATGGAACGGAAGTGGTTGTTCCATTGACCCTCCGGAAAGGCGGCGTGAGCCGAAAGGGAAAACATCGCGACCATTACCGTGGTGATCATTGCCTTCAGGGTTCTCATCGTCTGCTCCAAATTGATTGATGGTCCAAAGGTGAACCGACACCCGTTGATGCCTGCGCACCGACATGGGTACTTTGATAGCAGCGTGAAACATGTTGGCTGTCATGTGACAAAACCGGCGCCTACCGGATCAAAGCTGGATTGCTCTGGATCGTCTAATGGAACGCGCTAGCCGCTTCGTTCCCGCTGGACGAGTTGCTCGCATCGCTGGAGAGCGTCGTCATCCCTGGTGCGCGATTGACCAGGCTTGATGTTTCGACAAGCGACGGCACGGCCACTGCGGAGCTCGAATTGCACGCGTTGGCAGCCCTGAACGTATTGACCAGCCAGCTCAACGCTGGGCTCGACTCACCGCGCGTGGAGCGTCAGTCAGGTCATGACAGTGAACAACTCACTGAATTGCCCCGGGGCGATTCAGACCGCTAAGGACCTGCTGTGCGCCAAGGGCGTGATGCTCAAGAGCGGTACGGTCGTGGACGCCACCCTGATTGCAGCGCTCAGCTCGACCAAGAACAGCAGCGGTGAGCGCGACCCGAAGATGAAGCAAAGCCGCAAGGGCCAGCAGTGGTGTGTGTGTCACGAACACAGGCGGCAGACCTGTGGTGCAGTACTGAAGATGGGAGTTGGCCTCCCGAAGCCAGCTGGCAGGAGCAGGCTTCAAACCACCTGGTGCTGCTGCGTTCAATGGGCGTGGTGGTGAGCTGACCTGCCCCCCACCCTCCGTACCAATCAGAAGTAGCAAGGGGTCCGCCTTTCAGGAGAATCGCGGACATGAGGAAGAGCAAGTTCACTGAGGAACAGATCATCGGGTTCCTCAAGCAGGCCGAGGCCGGCATGGCGGTGGCGGAGATCTGCCGCAAGGGCGGCTTCTCGGACGCCACGTTCTACAAGTGGCGCGCCAAATTCGGCGGCATGGATGTGTCGGAGGCGCGGCGGCTGCGCGAGCTGGAGGCGGAGAACGCCAAGCTCAAGCACCTGCTGGCCGAGGCACACCTGGACCTGCATGCGCTCAAGAGCGTGCTCGGGGTAAAAAGGTAGCCCCACAGGCCAGGCGCGAGATGATTGCGCGGCTGGTGCAGGAGCACCAGTTGTCCGAGCGTCGCGCGTGCAGGCTTGTGGGGCTAAGCCGAGACAGCTACCGGCACCCACCGGTGCCCAGCGTGCAAACGCAGGCGCTGAAGGACAAGATCGTCGAGATCGCGCACGTCCGGCGGCGCTTTGGCTACCGGCGCGTGCACGACCTGCTACGGGGTGAGTTCCCGGGCGTCAACCACAAGCGGGTGTACCGGCTCTACAGCGCGGCCAACCTGGCGGTGCGCGAACGCAAGAAGGTCAAGCGACCGGCGATGGAGCGCACGCCGCTGAACATCGCCCAGCATATCAACGAGGTGTGGAGCATGGACTTCGTCAGCGACAGCCTGACCAACGGGCGGCGCATCAAGTGTCTGACCGTGGCCGATGACTTCAGCCACGAGTGCGTGGTAATCGCGGTGGACTACGGCATCAGCGGCCTGTACGTGACGCGGCTGCTGGATCAAGCAGCGCGCTTCAGGGGCTATCCGGCCGCCGTCAGAACCGACAACGGCCCGGAGTTCACCAGCCGCGCCTTCATCGCCTGGACCCAGGAGCACCACATCCGGCACATCCTGATCGAGCCCGGCTGGCCCATGCAGAACGGCTACATCGAGAGCTTCAACGGCAAGTTCCGCGACGAGTGCTTGAACGAGCACTGGTTTCAGACCCTGCACCAGGCAAGAACCGAGATCGCCAACTGGCAGCGCGACTACAACGAGGTAAGGCCCCATAGCAGCATAGGGCGGATACCACCAGCGCGCTTCGCCGAGCAGCGTCGCCGGCATGCCGGCGACGCTGCTCGGCACCTGACTCCCACGGAAATCCATTAACCTTCAACCCAGGACCCCTACCGAATCACTGGTACGGCCGTAGGGGGCAGGTCAGAGCGACCGGACGAACGTCATCCCATCCGGGGTGTCCGGTACGTACTGAGAAGATGAGCGAAAGCAAACAGTCCGACGACGCATCGTTATGCCCAAAGCGCTGTCAAAACTGAGGTGGACCATTTGCTTCAGGACGAGTCGGGGCGATACCTGCCTACGGACCCGATGGCAGCCGGTGTATAGGCGGCATGATCTCAGTACAGGCTTCGGTACGGAACGTGAGAACCTCTCTCCAGATGCCAAGGGAAATGACAAGTGGCAAACACCACGAGGAAGAACACCGATGCTGGTGCAGAGGGGCGGAGCCTCCCGTAGTAGCGATGAGGCCTCTGTAATGGGGGCGGAGCGAAGGGGCGGCGTCATCCTTCCGACGAAGATCGCCAACCTCCGGGGATGAGCGACGTGACCTCGGCGAAAACTTACGGCATAGCGAAGCGCACGGTATGGGAGGCATACCAGCAGGTCAAGGCTAACTGCGGTGCCGCAGGTGTTGACGATGTAACCCTCGCCGACTTCGGGCGGCACCTGCCCAAGAATCTGTACAAGCTGTGGAACCGGATGTCGTCGGGAGCGTACTTCCCGCCTCCGGTCAAGCAGGTTGAGACTCCCAAGGCATCCGGCGGCACGTGCAAGCTGGGCGTGCCTACGGTCTCCGATCGTGTAGCGCAAACCGTCGTCAAGCCTCTCATCGAACCAGCGTTGAATTCGATCTTCAATCCAGACCAATACGGGTACCGGCTGGGAAGATCGGCCAGGCAAGCCGTGGCGATCACTCGTGAGCGCTGTTGGCGATATGACTGGGTGGTGGAGTTTGATATCAAGGCAGCCTTCGATCAGATCGATCATGCGCTGCTGATGAAGGCGGTGCACACCCACATCAAGGAAGACTGGATTCTTCTGTACAACGAGTGGTGACTGGGATAGGCGTCGCCGATGGGTGCGCTCAGCAACCGGCCTGAAGCCCGGTTCGCATGCGAAAACGCCCATCAAAGTTGACATAATTAAGATTGTCGCCACTTATTGCGTTCGGCGACATTGACGTCAGGGCGGCGGCCAGAGGCGGTGACTTTTTTCTTGTCCATGTCGCCGGTATGACGTTGCATGTGTTCTGTCAAACGTGCACAATTCTTTTGTCTTCTATGCGACCACTCCTATGTACAGCATGACCCTGGAGCAACTGCGCGCCACCGCGGCGGCCGGTGGTGTTGCCGGCGTCACCCTCAAGGGTCAGGGCGGCGGCTTCATGTTGCGCATTGCCACCCGCAGCGGCCAGGATGCGGTACTGGCCAAGGCGCGCAGCACCGAGCCGCGTCGTTTCGGCAACCCTGCCTCCGCGATGATCCTGCTGCGCGAGGTCGGTATCGCAGTAGCGCAGCTCGACGCCACCGACTGGGATCCGAGCGAGAAGGACATGAGCCGAAGCCGATCCAGCCAGGCAGAGGCGATGCGGGTCGCCCACCAGGCGGTGGCCCACAACCGGTGGTTGGCCGCCGAGATCCAGGCGTCTCTGGACGATGCGCAGCCGAGCACGCCGCACGACGAGGTCATGGCAGCCATGGACGCCGAGATCGACGCCATCGGGAGGGGGCGCGCCAGGCCCGTGCGTCGAGCGCGTGCATGAACAGGCCACCACGGCAACCAGAGGCCCTGATCGCCCAGGCGATGCTGGCCGCGGCGCACGAGGCGCGGCCCAGTCTCATCACCGCCGACGAAGCAGCCGCGTTGGAACGTCTGTTGGCCCACGCACAGCGCGATTCTGGGCAGAGCAGGCGGGTCGCAGACTTCCTTCTGGCCTGGTGGAACAGTGGCAGTTGTGGCGCCTTCGATCTGACCGCGCTGTGGTCGCTGGACACTGCCATCGTCGCCGACATGACCGTGGTCTTTGGCTTAATCGGCCGCGTCCATCGATACCCAGACAGCCTGGGCTATGAGGCGGAGTTCAAGTCGCCCGTTCAGGCATGGCTGCCGCAGCTCGGTGATTGATGTCGGCGGACGAGTACGACATCGTGTGGCGCCCCAAGGCATCTGCGGACCTTCTGAGCATCGTTCGCTACATTGCCCAGGACAGCCCCACACGGGCGCGGGCGTTCGGCAAGCGACTGCGCGACAAAGTGCAAGCGCTGGCGCAGCAGCCGCGCCTTGGCCGTGAGGGGCGCCCTGGCCTGCCAGCTGGGATTCGTGAGCTTGTCCTGCACCCGCACTACATCGCCTTCTACCGCGTGCTCGATCAGTCGCGCACCGTCGAGATTGTTCGCGTCAAGCACACTTCACAGCAGACGCCTTGAGCCAAGTGTTGCGCAGGGCCGTGCAGTGACTTGGTGCTTTGCGTTGGCGTCCACTTCAGCATTCAGCTCCATGTCGTCATGAGCTCTCCCAAGTCGCCCCCTGGCCAGAACCCTTCCGACAAGGACCTGCAAGCCCTGCTGCAACGCCTGCGGTGCCCAACTCCCTTGCATGCACTGCGCACGCTGGTGCTGGGCCACATCAGCAGCCCGCAGCCGTCCGTCTCACCATTGGCTGCACTGGCTCAGGCTTGGGGTGGCGAGTTGCCCGAGTTCGCCTCCGCTGACGAGGCCGAGGAGGTGATGCAGGTTCTCGTGCGCGGTCTGTGGAACCGCCTGTCTGAGCACCAGAGCTCGCGCAACCCGTTTCGGCTGACGCGCTACGAAGTGGCGCCCAGCCGACAGGCCCTGCTTGATCTCGCTCGCGTGCGCGCACAGGAGCTGAAGGGGTTTGTGG
This sequence comes from Ideonella aquatica, assembly GCF_018069755.1. Taxonomy (GTDB): domain Bacteria; phylum Pseudomonadota; class Gammaproteobacteria; order Burkholderiales; family Burkholderiaceae_C; genus Ideonella; species Ideonella aquatica. The sequence continues at coordinate 94,426 of NZ_JAGQDE010000014.1, forward strand.
ACGGGCTGTTCGGCACCGAAGACGAGATGCTGCTTCCGCAGAAGGCGGACGTGTCCATGGGGGCCCTGTCTGAACTGCACGCGATGTTCGATGGTGCCGCCGGCGTTCTCGCTGACGACACGACGCCGGCGTCAGAGCCGGAACTGAAGGCGCTGCTGCGCAACCTGCAGCACATGACCATCGCGGCCGACGAGTACATCAACAAGGTCGTGCAGTCCTGCAAGCGCGCCCGTGGCCAGCACCAGGCGTCCATGGCCATGGTGATGTCCAGGAAGACCATGACTGATGGCGACGATGACGACGATGGCGATGTGGCCCATGCCGACGACAGTGTGCCCGACATCATCGAGTCGCCACTCAGCCAGCAGGTGACGCGCCACGGCGTCACTGTTCGGATTGAGATCTACGGCGACTCCCACGACCGTTGGATTCTTGAGGTCGTGGATGCCGAAAACGCCTCGCATGTATGGGAAGAGCATTTCGAGACCGACCAGCAGGCCCTGGACGAAGCCCTGCGTGCGCTTGACGAGGAGCCGCTGGAGTTTTTTGGTCGGATCACTCAGCAGCCGTTGAATTGAGCGGACGCGCCGCCTTGGTGGCGCTCCTCCTATACGGGTCGTGTGCCAGTCTGCCAGTCGGTGGATTCAGGTCTGACGGACGTACCCGCGGCGCGCCCGACGCGCATCCTCGCGGTTCAGGCGATCCCTGCCTGCTTCCAACGAGCTGAGCGGCTCCGCCTTGTGGCCGCCGCGCCGGCTGCCGCGTCCACCCCACGCGCGAAAGAACTCCAGATCCCCGAAGAGGTTGCGCCGGACTTGCGCGGTGTAGTACCTCGTCGGGGAATTCCAGGCCAGCGCGGGAAGGGTGAAGAAATCGGAATCCATGGGCATGGTGACCAATGTAGCGTTACTGTGGCTCATGGGATGAGCCAGCGCAAGCAACTAGACCGCCAAGGGCTTGGCAACCGCTTTTTCAGTGATCTACACTTGGACACAACCAGCGGCAAAAAGTAAATGACACGCTGGCGAGAGATCAGAAGCGAGCAGTACCAAGGGGGGTGCCACCGAGCAGTACATCGGCGCCAAAAAATAAGTCAATCAATGACTGCGCCATGTCCGCGAGAAACTTCGACCGTGTCGGCGATGAAGATGAACTCTTCGCTGCCGTGCTTCAGTGTGCCAACGCCCTGGACTTCAGGTTCGCCACACTGTCCTTCTCAGTTCACCGCGGCACCTCGGCCGAATACTATGAACTGAACAACCTGCCGCCGGCGTTCGTCCTCGCGCAGAAACCCGACTCATGGCAGCGCGACCCCGTGCTGCGCCACATGAAGCGCTCGTCGCTTCCCCTGCTGTGGGGGCGCAAGACCTATGAGCAGGCGGGAGCGATTGATCTCTATGAGGAACAGGAGCCCTGGGGCATCGCCGGGGGCGCTGCACTTGCGCTGCACCTGCCCAAGCGACGGCGTCTGTTCGTGGGCTTTGATGGCTCTGAGCGGGCCTGGCGCAGCCAGCCGGGACGGGTGTGCGCCGAACTCGTGTCCGTTGCCAACGCCTGTTTCCCTCACGTCCTCCGGCTGGCGCCGGCCAGGATGCGCAGCAGGCTCAATGAGCGTGAGCGCACGGTCATGGAAAGACTGTCCGCCGGTCTCTCGCTGCAGGACACGGCGGCAGCCCTCGGACTCTCACGTCGGACCGTTCTGGCTCATGTCAAGGCGGTCTCCGCGCGGCTCGGGCTGTCAACCGCGCAGACCATTCACGACGCGCAGCGCATCCTGGTAGACGAGGAGGGGGTCTTGTCATGAGTGCGGAGCAGGCAGGACAGGCCGCGGCTGAGCTTGAACCCATTGCTTGCCAACGGTATGGCCCGATCTTCGATGACGCTGTGGATGCCCGCTCTGTGCCGGCTCTGGAGAGCGCGTGCCACGCCTTTGCGGAGCGCTATGGCATCAGTTCGTTCATCTTGACGCTGGCGCGCCCCCGGGGGGGAACGGCCTCGCGCATTCACCGGGCGCATTGGGAGCTCGACTCCATTCATTCGGGGCCGGCTGGCTGGAGCGCGGCCTTGTCCGACAGCATGGCTTCGTGCCCGGTGCTTCAGACCTTCCTAGACGGGCGCGTTGAGCCGCTGCGTTGGGGTCACGAGCTTTTCGTACTGGCGGGCGCGTCATCACGTTGGCGCGCTTACGAGCAGGCTGGGCTGACCCGTGGTTTGGCCTTTGTGTCACCGCTGGGCGACAGGGGGCTGGTGATCCTCGACCTGGGCTTGTCCGCGCATCGGCCAAGCGTCGATTTGTCCCAGGTCTTGATGTGGGGGCAGCTGTTCACGACCCTGGCCAGTGAAGCCACGCACCGGCTGCTGTCCAAGCGGGCTGCGCCGGGTGCCGATCGCGACGCGGCGCCTGCGCTCTCCCAGCGCGAAATGCTCACCTTGCAATATGCCGCCAACGGACTGAGCTTGACCGAGATCGCCAAGGAGCAGTTTGTCTCCCGCTCTGTCGTGGAGCGCGCACTCGTGGCGGCACGAGACAAACTGGGCTGCGCGACGACCGTAGCGGCCGCCTGCCGAGCCGTGTCACTGGGTGTGATCGACGCACCCTGACGTCAAGACGGTCAGGCCGCCAGGTGCCCCGGCGGGTGCTAGAAAGAAGAAATTCCTTCCTACTCGACAGGCAGGGTGCTGCGGTCGAATCGACCCTGTTGCAACGACAGGAGTCAGCGTTTGTTGGTTCGATCTCTTCAGTTTGTCTCGGGCCGATCGCCCCAGTCACCGAGCTCGACCTCGAAGTGCTGGGCGCCGATGTCTCGGAGGTAGCCCGCGAGGGTGTCCAGCTTCTTGAAGTAGCGCACGTTACCGCGCCGGGCCTCCAGCGTCAGCTCCTGATCCCCATCGCGCAATAGCAGGACGAAGCCCGAGGCCGTTCCACGGGCCACGAGCCGACCAGCCTTGCCTGTGGCAACCAAAATACGTAATATTGGCTCGCCAAGACATACACTTTTGGACGACGACATGACTTATTCTGGCGATCAGGGCGGAGGGCCGCCGGGTACTTCGGCCGCCATGGTACGCGCTCACGCGACCGAGCCGCGTGGGCGCGCCCGCGAGCGCCAGGAGGGTATGCCGCCCATCAAGACGCCCGAGCTGCGTCACCTGGTGGCCGCCAAGGGTGTCAAGGTCTTCACCGCCAGTGAGATCGAGCCCGGTCGCTATCGGCTGGTCGTGCAGTTCGCCCAGCGCAACCATTTGCTGACCGGCGCGCGTGGCGCGCCGCGCGAATGGGCCAGCCTCGACAGCGTGGCCGCCTACATGCGCCGCCTTGGCGCGACGGAGGTCACGGTCGCGATGCTGTGGCCGCAGCCGCCGGCAGCCCGTGCTTGACCACCCACTTGGAATACCCGCGCATGACTCAGACCATCGCCGCGCTGAACTCCAAAGGGGGCGTCGGCAAGACCACCTTTCTGGCGAACCTGGGCGGTCTGCTGGCCGACATGGGTGCGCGCATCCTGTTGGTGGACGCCGACCCGCAACCCAGTCTCACCAAGTACTTCGCTTTGGCCGATGAGGCGCCGCAGGGTCTGGTCGAGGTGGTCACCCAGGGCACGGTCACGCCGGGCTGCATTTCGCGAACCTCGGTGCCTGGGCTGGACCTGGTGCGCTCCAACGATGGCGAAGCTCACCTGCAGCACTGGCTGCACGGACGGCCGGACGCCCGCATCCGGCTGGCCCGCGCATTGCGCAACCCCTACGTGCAGGAGCACTACGACTTCATCCTGATCGACACCCAGGGCGCGATCGGGCCGCTGCAGACCGCTGCTGCTTTTGCCGCAGACACCCTGGTATCACCGCTTCCCCCGGACACCCCGTCGGTGCGGGAGTTCCGCTCAGGGACCTTGCGCGTGCTCCAGCGGCTGGAGCAGGACCCCAACGAGCCGCAGGCCGCGCTGGCTCCCATCCAAGCCGTCATCTGCCGTCACGAGTACACCCGAAACGCCCGCCAGCTGCTCGGTGAGCTGCGCGCCGAGTTCGACGTTGGCGACCGGGTCACCATCCTGGACACGGTGATTCCCAGCGCCGTCGCCTACAAGGACGCGTTCACCGCCCGGCGGCCAGTGCATCAGCTCAACCGCCAGGGCGGCACCCGGTGTCCGTCGGGCTATGAAGTGATGCACCGGATCGTCTGGGAGCTTCAGCCGCAGCTCTACGGGCACTTTGCAGGCCGCCTGCGCGGCGACCCACGTGAGGTCTTCGGACCCTCGCAGACCGCCCACGCCGCTGCAAGGGCCGCATGAACACCTCCAGGAAGCGCCAGGGCTTCAACCCGCTCACCGACGGGCTGCCGCTGACCATCCCCGTCGGGCAGGCCATCGAGAACCTGGCCGCCGCCACCGCCCGCGCCGCTGCGCGCAGGAACCGACCCAACACTGCCATGCTTCGCCCGCACGACTCGACCATGCCGACGCCCTTTGGCGCCGCCAGCCCAGACAGCCTCGGTCCTCCTGGCAAGACCCCCAGCAGAGCGCAGCGTGACGAGGCCGAGTTCAAGGCCAGCTACGCCGTGGGCGACACCGCGCCGTCCAAGATCGACCTGCGCCGGGACTTGCCGGGCCCCATGCTGCTCAAGTCGGTCGACATCGTCCGCTACGACCACAACCCACGGCTCTATGCCAACGAGAAGCGAGAGGACATCCGCCACAGCCTGAAGGCCAATGGCTATCAGGGCACGCTGCAGGTGACGCGCAGGCACGCTGGCGAGCCGTACATGCTGGCGGCGGGCTCCAACACGACGCTCGAGCTCTTGCAGGAGCTCTATGCCCAGACCGGCGACGAGCGCTTCCTGTGGGTCAACTGCATCTACCAGCCCTACCAGGGCGAGACCACGCTGCTGTCTCAGCACCTCGGCGAGAACCTGAACCGTGGCGACATGAAGTTCTGGGAAGTCGCCGTGGGCATGTGTGAGCTGCTTGGGCTGATCGAGGAAGAGCGACGCCAACACGATCCAGGCGCCAAGCCCATGGCCGTTCGCGAGGCCAGCGAGGCACTGGCCGCCCGTGGCCTGAAGGCAGACAAGTCGCTGGTGACCATCTGGCGTTTTGCCACCAGCCGGCTGGCGCCGCTGGGGAGCGCCAGCGCCCATCTGACCCACCGTGGGGTGCAGGGCATCCTGCAGCCCCGGCTGAACGCTCTGCTGGCGCTGGCCACGCGCCTGGGCATGGACGAAGCCGCGTTTTGGGACGACCTGGTCGCCAAGGAGCTGCGGCTGTACGCCACCTCGGCGCACGACGTGCAGGCCTTCGACCCCCATGAGGTCGCGGATCAGGTCGAAGCAGCCCTGGCCGAGCGTGCCTCGGAGTCGATCGAGTCCGTGCGCCACATGCTCTCGCTGCTCAAACTGAATCCGAAGCTCACGATGGCTGAGCTGCGGCAGCCCTCCCCCAACCTGGTTGCTGCACCAACGGCGTCCTCCGCCAGTGGGCCCCTGCAGGACAGCGCCAGCACAGGACAGCCAGTCCGGCACCCTGTCGAGCATCCTGTAGCGCAGCCTGTCGAGCCGCCGCCCAGCCAACAGCGGCCGCTCAACCTCACCACGGTGATCCAGGGGCCGCCGCCTGGGGCGGGCACTGGCGCGCTGATCCCGTCCGCCCGCTCAGGCCTTGTCGAGCCCCAGGGGGATGCGGCCCGGCCAGCGACCGGCGCAACCGGGACGCCGCGCGCCTCGGTCGGTCCGCTGTTCAGCGCGGGCGTGGCGGACCGGGCCGATCCTCTGGGTGCGCTGCACTCCGCCGTCGATGAGCTGCTGGCCACCGCCGGACTGAGCGACGTTCTGCGCTGGCGCGACGAGATGCCGCTGGGCTTCTACCTGGACCTGCCCGATCGGCAGGCCCACAGACGCCAGACGGTGCAGATCGGCAGCCCGCAAGACCAGACCCGAACGATGAAGACCATCGTCTGGTGGTCGCTGACGACGATCTCCGGCCAGTGGCTCGAAGGGGCCGTCGACTGCATCGACCACACCAGCACCTTCTACCGGAGCTTCTCCGTCGAGCGGGAGGAGTCGCCCCTCGAAGGCACGGACATCGAGCCCGTGCAGCCCGAGCCCGTCGAGCTGCTGATGGCCCGTGTCACCCCGGGCCTCATCCGGCCCGCCATGACCCAGCTGCGGGCGGTCGAGGAGCTGGCCGCGACCGTCATGGAGCAATTGCCCGAGCGCTGGATGCTGCTGCAGAAGCTGCTGCTGTCCGGCAACCCGTACTGACCAAGGATCGCCCCGACATGCACCAACGAGGAACTGTGCCCGGCCACCCTGGCGAGGCCCACCGGAGCCCGTCGACCGTGACACTGCGGGATCCCGCTGTCCAGATGTTCGCCCTCACCCGGCTGATCGCAGCCATGGAGGACGCCGATCCCCAGGTGCTGCACCAGATGCTCGGCGCCGGCATGACGCCAGAGCTGCTGGACCGGCTGCGCTCCATGCCACTGAACGAGGCCTTGCGCTTCGCCGTGGGTCAGTGCGGCCTGGCGATCGCCGTCGATACAGCGGCCATGCGTGCGCAGCTGCAGCGCATCGACCGCGCCAAGGCGGACCGCGAAGCCCTGGAATACCTGGTGCGCCATGGCGCGTCGCCGCGGCTGCTGACGCAGCTGTTCACGCTGTCGCAGTCCGACGCGCGGCGCCTGCGGCGCGTGCTGGCGCCCGATGTGGCCACCGGTGGGCGCCCCAGACTGCCCCCAGACGAGATGCGCGACGAGATCGAGCGCGTCTGGGCCGAGCTCGCGGCCGAGCCGTGCCCCAGGGCGCGCATCCGCCGCTTGCACGAACGCTTCGCGACCCAGGTGATTGCGTCGCTGGAGCTGGTGATCCTGCCCCAGGTTACCGGCGCCTGGCGCAGCGGCCCTCAGGCCTGATGAACGCTCTTCGTCGCCCCACTGGGCGACCACTTCCTCGGCCAGCACAGGGCGATCCCCTGTGAGGCCGCCCGACACCGTGACGAGGCACCTGCCATGAGCCAGACGACCCCTCACAAGCCCCCCTGCCCTATTCCTGAGCCGGCGCTACGCACCACGGCGCTTGCCGCCTCCGCGGCCACGCCTGGCGTCAACGCACGCCGCTCAACCGCGCCCGCCCAGGGCGGCGCCGTCCTCACCGATCTGGCCGCTGTGCGGCGGGCCAAGCAGAAAGAACGCGCCCGTGTGGCCCAGGCGGTGGACTGGTACATGGACCGTGCCGAGCAAGTGTGCCTCGCGGTGCCGATGATCTACATCTACATCGCCCACTCGATCGCGGCGGCGGTGGCGCTCTACCAGATCGAGGCCCGCAGCGAGGGGCAGTACCTGGAGCGCGGTGACCCCTGGGTCCACCTGGACCAAAGCGCGTGGCTGTACCTGACCAAGCTCGATGAAGCGCAGTGGGTCCAGGCCCGTGGTGAGTTGCGAGCGCTGGATCTGATCGAGGAGCGGCGCCGCTATGACCTGGATCGCAGCGAGATCATCACCCAGATCCAGTTCCTGCCAGATGCCTTCTCACGGGCCAAGGGTCAGGTCCGCGATGACATCCGCCGTCAGCTCAAGGGCGGTGTTGACGCGGGTGGTTCGTTGCCCGGCTATCCCTGCTGAGGAGCCATCCGGTGGCCTTGTTCCTGCCCAGATCCCCGAAGGCCTCTGCCAGGGTGGGCACCCCGCTGGCGACGCTCGCGGTGGAGGCAGGGCGTGCCGAGACATTGGCGCAGCCCGCCAGGCGCACCGTCGTGTTGCTGGGAAGTCTTGCCGGGCCCTTGGCCCACCCAGCGCAGGACGCACCGCAGCCGTCGCCTGAGCCGGCCCGGCACTTCGCGTCCGACCTGACCGAGACGCCGCGGGTGCCCCGCCTCGCGTCGCGGGACCGGACCGTGTTGCCACCCGGTACCGCGCGAAGCCAACTGTCGTGTTCGATCGCTGTGGCCAGCCGCGTCGTCGAGTTGGTGGACGACACCTGCTCGGCGGTGCTGTTGTCGCAGCTGATCTACTGGACCCGACGCGGCCGCGATGTGGTCGCGCGAGACGGCTGGATCCACAAGTCCGCCAGAGAGTGGGAGATCGAGACCGGCCTGAGCTGGAAGATGCAGCGTCGCGCGCGCAAGATCCTGCTCGACAGTGGCCTGTTGGAGGAGCGGCTTCAGGCCATGCCCGCGAGCCTGGCCTTCCGTCTCAATCTCCGTGCGTTCGTGCCGCTGATGGCCGAGCGCAGCGAGATCGAGATGCCCGCGATCGACCTGTCCTGGTTCGTCGATCGTGACAGTCCGATCCTGGGTCGGCTGCTGGGGCGCTCGTTTCTGTTCCACACGGCCCTGACGGCCCACATGTCGGTGCCGGCGGCGATGATGGCCTCGCGCCTGCTCTCGGCACAGGGCGACCTGCGCGCGCGGCCGGCCCGGCTCAAGTACGTGCAGCTCTCCCGGGAGGCCTGGCGACGCGAAACCGGCCTGACCCGCCACCAGTGGCAGACCGCCCGCCGCGATCTCCAGGCGCTGGGGCTGTTGCTGGAGCGTCGGCACAACTTCCCGCGCCGCGTCGACCTCAGCATCGATCCGGTGGCCACCGCGTCCTTGCTGGCTTGTGCGATGACCGCGCCGATGGCCTCTGGGCTCGGCGCCCTGGGTCCCCAATCTGAGGCTGGGTCGGTTTGGGCGAAACAGACCGGTGGCAACGCACACCCACCAAAGCGACCTGCTGCGTTGACCGAACCGGCCGACAGGTGTCGACCGAACCGACCCACAGCGATCGACCAATCCGGCCTTTATCTCCAGGAATCACTACAGGTTCAACCACAACCACCACTACCGCCACAGCCTGGGCCGAGCACACGAGGCGGATGGGTCGACCCGTCCACGCCCGACTGGGGTGGGGGTGGGTGGCCTGCGCAGTGGCCCGGCCAGGCCGGCAGCGGCAGGCACTCGACATCCTGCGTTGGTGATGTGGCGCTCGTGGAGACCGGGCTGGTGTGGCCGGCTCCCTTGGGCGCCCAAGAGGGGGACCGCGAGGCCGCGGCCAGGCACCTGGCGGGCCTGGATCGGGTCATGCAACAGACCCTCCTGGACGAGGTCGCCTGGCGGGCCTCGCAAGGGACTGTGCGCTCGCCGGTGGGTCTGCTGCGCACGCTGTGCCGCAAGGCGGCTGCGGGGGAGTTCGCTGCGGACGGTGCGCACCGCATTGCCAGTGCCCGGCGCCAGCGCGATCAGGCTGCGCTCGCAGCGGCGGCATCTCCCGAGGCAGCCGCGAGCTGCGCGCCATCGGCTGAGGTACGCGCCAAGTTCGATGCTCTGCGCCAGGAAGTGAAGAGGCGGCGGTGGCCAGCATGAGGCGCTGTCACAGCCAAAGCCCGAGTGAACTTGTCTGTCTTGCTGCAAGACAGACGGACCCGACTGGGCCGTCAGGGTGCGGCGGCTGCCAAAGCGGGCGCTGGGGCAGCGGCGCCACCTCGCCGGGACGCGGCCCGCGCAGGGCGGACCGAGGGCCGGCCATGCGGCGCCGCCGCAGCGCCGCTTCGCCCGCAGACACCTCGATCAACCACAACCATCAATGAGGAGGATTTCCATGGCTCCCGGTGACTCCCATGATTCCTATGGCGCCCATGACGCCAGTCGACGCGGTCCCCGCCATCCCCGGCATGCACCTCCGTTTCCGGTGTCCAGGTCCTCCCCGTTTCCGGACGGCTATGACATCGTGGCCGAGCGCCATGCCTTGAAGGACCTGGTCGAGGCCGATGACCTGGACATGGCGGATCCGAGGTTCCAGCGCTATGCCGAGCTCGAGCGGCGAGAAGCGCTGCTGCGCAACATGCAGTCCGAGCATCACGCGACGGGCGGTGCGCAAAGGGATGTCGTGCCCTACCGTGAGGCCGTCGCGGTCAAGAACGACCTGGGTCGCCTGACCGACGAGGCCGACGACTCGATGACGATCCATACCCGAGAGGCATCAAGGCTCTTCATCGGCCGGGCGATGCTGCCGGGGGAGACCGGCGTCGGTCAGTCGGGGGGCAAGAAGGTCGGCGCTGCGATGCGGGCCATCTGGTACCTCTCGGGCAACGACAACCCGTATGCGGACTTTGCGCTGATCGAGACCTGGACCTCGATGGAGAACGTGATCGCTGAGCTGGAGCGGCGCATCGACGGCATGGACCGCCGCCTGCACAGGATGCAGCGCCGCGGTCTGTCCTTCTCGATTGTTCGGGCGGATCCGCCCGTCAGCGTCGAGCTGGGATTTCGCAGTCCCTACGGCTACTCGGTGGTTCGTTTGATCTCGACCTTCGACTACTTCGTCCGGATGGTCAAGACGCTGGTGCGCAAGGACCTGTTGTCCGACAAGGAGGGGTACGAGGACATCTACACGATGACCCGTCACAGCCGCAGGATCTTTGAGCGGGTGGTCTGGCTCCAGCGCTACCTGTTGAGAGACGAGCTGCGCCCGCTCTCGCGCAGGGACTGGCTGGCCAGTGCGGACGAGCTGGCGAAAAAGCGGGTTCAGGCGGCGGTGGCCTTGTTTGGCGAGCTGCCGCGGGGCGTCTTCAACGGCGATGTGCGGCCGCGTCACACGCGACGGCATCTGGACGTTTCCGCGGAAGAGCTGCGCCTGCTCAACGAGGTGCCCTTGGCGGGCGATGACGCTCAGCTGGTGGCGGCCACCGAGGGGCTGCAGTGAGGGCCCGCCGTGGTGGCCTGCGCTGCGCCAGTGGTGGCGCGGCCATGCTGCCCGGGGCATGGGGCGGCAAGGGCTGCGCCTGCGGCGGGGATGGCGAGCGCAAAGGGCTGTGACAGTGGTGGATCCCGTGGGTGATGGGGCTGTGGCAGCGGCGGAGCCCGAGGCCAAAGGCCGATCCAGTGGCGGGGGTTTGTGGATGGAAACGCTGATGGATGTGCCGGCGGGGCAGATGGGGGTCACACAGGGGGTGGACCGCAAAGGGCCTTTAAAGGGTAAGGGCGGAGCCCTGGCGCAGTGGCACCGGCAGGCCGCACACAAGCTCGCGACAGTGCATGAGGCCATGCAGGTGCTGGCGCAGGCCACACGGGAGGTGCAGGGTCGGCGCTGGAGCCTGCAGGTGCACAGGCTGCGGGACACGGCGTGGCAGTTGCGCTGGCGAGAGGCCTCGCCGCCTCGGTCCCACACGGTGTGGGAGTGCATCGAGCCGGAGCTGTCGCAGCTGGCCCCGGGCCTGGCGCAGTGGTTGCGGGAAACGCAGGACTCGGCCGTGCTGCTCAACCACCAGGAGCAGGTGGCGCGCTATGAGCTCAAGACCATTGCCAGGTTGCTCGGCAGCCGGGCGCCGCACGGCGGCGAACACGGCGCCGGGTGACAGTGACCTGGCGCGTCGCTAGTATTCCAATGCATCGCCCTGGAGGGCCCATGAACATGTTCGACACCGTTGCTGCCCAACCCCAGCTGGTCCTTGCGGCTGTCGCGTTGGCCCTCGGTTGTGGCTACCTGCTGTGGCAGGTGCTCTTCAGGCGGCTGCCGATCCATCACTTCGGGACCCATCAGGTGATCGAGGCGCTTCGGTGGGAGCCGCTGGCGCAGCAGCATCGCCTGGCCGCGCAGGGCTCGCTGACCCGTCTGCAGTGGTTCCTGCTGCGAAGACGTCATCTAATCCGGCTGCGAACCGAGCTGCGCATCCGGTAGCGGAAGGCGCTGGGCATCCAGCGCATCGACACAGACAACACCAGCAGCCGCAAAGGCGCTTTTCCCCGGACACACCCCAAGAGGAAGCTGATCGACAAAGGGGACACCATGTCCATTGAATCCATCGTCCGCGGTAATCTGACCAAGGATCCCGAAGCCCGCGAAGTCAAGGTGAATGGCGAAAGCCGGCGCGTGGTCGACATTCGCATCTTCAGCGACGAGTACCGGCGCGAAGGTGAACAACTCATCCAGGACGATGACCGCTGCGTGGGCGTCGACGTCACGCTCTGGTCCGAGCGACTGGGTGAGCAGGTGATGGCCCACCTGCGCAAGGGCAGCCGCGTGGAGGCCAAGGGGGCGATGTACTTGCACCGCTACAAGGACCGTGAGACCGGTGAGCCGCGTGCCGGCCTGCAGATGAACGCCGACAGCGTGACGCTGGTGCTGGCGCGCATCGAGTCGATCGCCTTCGCGCCCTCGCGCCGCACGCAGGAGGCCGAGGAGGCCGCGGCGGGCTGAGACGGGCACGGCCGGCTGGGTCGGTTGGCCGTCTGACAGCGCGCGCGGCCTAGCCGCCGGACAGCACACGACAGGAGCAATGCATGCATCACAGAACGCCCCCGGATCTGGCCGAGTCTGCCTGGCGCGCGGTGCGCGCCTGCGCCTTCGATGTCGTGCACCTGGCGGCGCGCTCCGGGCGCGCCAGCCTGAGGGTGCAAGGCGTGCAGCTGCTGGCTCAGCGGATCGGCACCTCTCGGGCCAGTGCGCCCTGGGCCTTCATTCGGCTCAGCATGCGCCGCGGCGCAGCGCCGGCCGAGGTCACCTTCGTGTCTTCGCTGCCAGAGGAACGGGATCATGGCGGCTGAGTCGGGTGTGCAACGCGCTGCGGTGGTCACCGCGCAGGTTTGGTACGGCCGCTTCGGTGACATGCTGATCGAGACCTGTGTCGACGGCACGGTGTGGATCAATGGAGAGCCGGTGGCGGGCAAGCGGTCCCAGCCAGCGGCAGTGACGACGCCTTCGCCGCCGACGTCAGCGCAGGCAGAGGACGAGGCCGGTGCCCGCCCGGACGCAGCAGCGCAGGACCAGCCCTACGACTGCGATGCGCTCATCCAGGCCGCTGAGGACAAGGCCTTTGCGGGCTGTGGCCTGTCGGATTGGCTCTGGGAGCAGCGGGTGCAGGCCTACTACGCAGGCATCCTGGCCAGGGCCCCGGCGCAGCACCGCCAGCGCACCGTACAGGCCTTGCTGGCGCGAGGCTACGAGCCGGGCTATGTCTCACCCGATCTGGGGCCCGGCTACTGCAGCCGAACCGGCATTGACGAACACTACTGCACGTGCGGCTATCACCTCTGAGGCGATCGCGGTCGTGCGGCCGAGCCTGGCCAGCTCGTCAGGCACTGCCCAGGTGACCGGTGCCATGTCCACCGATGTCACCGAGCGGCCTTCCTTCGCGCCGGTCGCGCCCGCCTTGCGACCGTTTGTCCAGCGCGCCGCTTGCGACGGTCGGCGCATGGGCCTGGCCACGCCGTTCGGGGACGAGGTGAGCGCGCTGATGCGCTCCCTGGGTGCCAGCTGGACGCCCTACCGCCGCATGTGGCTGTGCGAGGTCGACGGCCTGCGCGAACTGCTGGACGGTCTGCAGCGCGCGGCCGCTCGTCTGCCGGCCTTCTCGTTCGACGATGCGCGGGCGCTGGCAGTGGCGGCCTGGCAGAACCCTCAGACCGACTACTTCACCTCGCTGCTCGATGTGCAAGTGATGCCCTTGGCCAAGGGCGGCTACGCGGTGTCATCGGCCTTCGATCCGCTGGTGGTGCGGGCGCTGAAGCGGCTGGGGGGACGATTCCACAAGCCCGCGCGGGCCTGGGAGGTCAGGCGCGATCGGCAGGAGATCCTTCGTGTGCTGCACGAGGTGGCCGGGGTCGACGAGACCGTCGTGTTCGTGCACGAAGGAGCGCTGCTGCTGGAAGACCTGGTGGCCGCTGCCAGGAGCGAGGTGCCGATCGCTGTGCCTGGCGCCGCTCCGCCGGCGACAGGTGGCGGTGAACAGGCGGAGACAGCCATGCCCTTGGGCGCCGGTTTTGTGTCTGCGCTGGGCACGCCGCTGGTGCGCTTGGCCGTGGACGAGAAGGCGCTGGCCAGGGCCGCGCGCGAATGCGGCCTGCGTGACTACCAGGTGGCCGGCGTGAGGCATCTGCTGGGCCTCTCCAGTGGCCTGTTGGCGGATGACATGGGTCTGGGCAAGACCAGGCAGGCCGTCGTGGCCGGTCGGCTCGCTGCCGGTGCTGACCAGGTGCTGGTCGCCTGCCCTGCCAGCCTGGCGCTGAATTGGGAGCGTGAGATCCGCGCGGTATACCCGAACGCCCGCATCGCGCTGGTGGGTCAGCACCCGATGGTGCAGGTCCGCGCAGCGGACTGGATCATCGCGAACTACGAGCGCCTGGGTGGCCTGGTGCGCGAGGCCAGCCTGCGACTGGCGGTCATGTTGGTGGACGAGGCTCACTACCTCAAGGAGCACCAGGCCGGACGCACCCGCAATGCGTTCTTGCTGGCTGAGCGTGTACCGCGGCGGTTTTTGCTGACCGGCACACCTGTGCTCAACCGCGAGATCGAGGTCCACACCCTGCTGCGACTCTCGGGGCATCCCTTGGGCCGGATGCCGCTGGTGGAGTTCCGCAAACAATTCGCCGGCGACGCTGGCAAGCGCGCCCAGCTCGCCGAGCGCGTCAGCGAGTGGATGCTGCGCCGGGGCAAGGACGTGCTCAAGGATCTGGGAGACAAGCTGCACCAGACCAGAGTCCTGCAGGCGCCGGACAAGCTGGCGGTGTACCGCAGCATCCTGGCCGATCCCAGCCTGCAGACGATGCCCAAGCTCACCAAGCTGCGTCAGCATCTGGAGGCCTCCAAGGTCGACTTCCTGATCGACTCGGTCCGATGCCTGCCCCAGAACGGCAAGGCGCTGATCTTCTGCGAGTACATGGACACCGTGGACCAGCTCAAGGAGGCCCTGGCCAGCGACGGCGTGCGCTGTGTCAGCCTGGTGGGCTCAGACCCACCCAAGAAGCGCATGGCGGCGGTGGACGCGTTTCAGCGGGACCCTGCGGTGCAGGTCTTCATCGGCACCACGATGGCGGCCGGGGTGGGCATCACGCTCACTGCGGCCAACTACGTCTTCTTCGCATCGCTGCCTTGGACGCCGGCGCTCAAGCGTCAGGCGGAGGACAGGGCCTACCGCAGCGGCAACACCCGCGATGTGTTCGTCATCACACCCCTGGTGGCCGGAACGATCGACGAGCAGATCTATGCCTTGCTCGAGGCCAAGCGCGACATCGAAATGTCGATCGTTGAGGCGAATCGGGTGGGGGTGGGTTGAGTGGTTCGGGCTCGCGCATGAGGGAGTAAGCAGCGGGCTCAGCTGGGGTTTCGCAGTGACAAGCAGCTAGGGCGGTGCGCCAGCGCACCGCGGCCCGTTCAGATCGCGAAGTCGATGAGCGCCCGACCTGCCGCAAGCTGCGTCTGCAGCCACTTCGGCTTCAGCCCGCGGCCCGACCAGGTCTGGCCGGATGCTGGGTCTCGGTACTTGGCGGCCACCTTGGTGCCAGCGGCCTTCTTGACGCCGTCGCCGGCGCGATGTGCCAGATCAGCTGCGGTGAGGCCGTACTCGGCCATCAGGGCTTTGACCTTGCTGATGGCGTCGGCGCGGGCGGTGCGTTGCATCTCGGCTATCTGCCGATCAAGGGCGTCCTTCTGGGCGATTAGGTCTTGGAGTGTGGACATTGCAAGGGTGAATGCTCTAGGAGGCGTCATGGTAGCGCCGCCACCCGACGATTCAAGACCAATCTGGGGACGCGCTTCACGCAATCGTCTATGGGCGGTTGGTAGAGTGAGGCGGCGGGCGGCCGCTCAATACCCTCTACTGATCGTGTACACCTTCAGCGCCGATGGGCGGAACACGCCGCGGGCTGTCATCAGGCACGACAAGAAAGGCATCACCATCCCCGAGGAGGAAATGATCTCGCTTGAGCGCGAGGTTCGAGAAGATGCAGGCCACTTGCTCAGCATAGCCGCCCGCATGGGTTGCGATTTCTAGCTCATGCCCTGAGCCACTGGCGCGCCACCATCGCCGGATGGACACAGCCCACATCCGTCCCACTCTTCAGGCGCCCGACCGCCCCTGCTGGCACTGCTCAGCCTGGGGAGGTTGGGCATGGGGCGGGCCCGCCGGCCGGTGCACCCGCCCGAACCACTCCGCGGTGCGGGCGATGCCTGAGCGAGGGTGCGCTGGCTGGCAGCGCGATCCCGGCGCCGACGATGAGCCAGGGCCCCCCACAGTCGTGCAAAATTATTACTGTTTGCAAGTAGGGGTCCTATCTTGATTACCAGGAAAACTGTCCTGATCCTAGGTGCAGGAGCGAGCATTCCGTATGGCTTTCCGAGCGGTTTAGATTTGACCAAGCTCATCAGGGCCATGAAGGCATCTGAACTCGAAATGGTTCCTATAAGCGAGGATTCCCGTGCAAGGAATAACAGAGCTGACGAATTCCTTTTTTCGTTCAACCGCTCGCAAGCGAAAAGCATAGACGCCTTCTTGGCTCGTAGAAGTGAGTTCTCCGACCTGGGAAAACTCGCGATAGCGATCCAAATACTTAAGCTGGAACAACCGGGGGTTATTTACGAAGGTCTGGCGCCGGGACGCTGGTTTTCAGACCTTTTGCACGCAATGGACGCTCCATGGGATCAGATGAACCAGAACAGAATATCTTTTGTCACGTTCAACTACGATAGGTCGCTTGAATTTGCCTTGTCGACGGCCCTGCAATATCGCCACGGAAAGACTCCAAACGAGGTGGAGGTGCTGATGAAGGAGTTTCCCATCGTGCACGCCTACGGGCAACTAGGCTCGCTAAACCCTGACGACCCTTCCTTTGTTCAATACGGTGCGCACAGCAACCCAATGGACACGCGTTTCCTCTTTCGTGCAATGCAGGGGATTCAGGTAATCCCTGAAGGACGTGACGGCAGCGATACGTTCTCCGAAGCACAGGCGCTCATTTCCCGTGCAGATGCCATTTGCTTTCTGGGGTTCGGGTTCGATGAAACGAACGTACGACGCCTCGGAGGAGAATCAATCTTGGGATCAGGTGGGGAGACGCATTTTGCCGCCTCGGCTTTTCACTTAACAAAGGCCGAGACAGAAAAGGCCCTCAGGTCGATCTGCCATAACAAGTGGACGAGTTACTACCGGGACAGAATGTTCAATTCAGACTGCGCTAATACACTGAGGGAATCGTTGATTTTAGGGTAGGCATACATATAGAACTACATCCCCCCCTTCAGGGGGATTCACACCGCCGTGCCGCCGCGCGACGCTCGCGCGATGCCCTACGTCTTCACCCCGCCGGCTGCCTTCGAGTGGCCCGACATCTGGCTGCGCCAGGACATGCGCGGGCGCTTCTACTTCCTGATGGAGCCCATCCGAGCCGCGGCTGAGGCCTGCGGCATCCCCGAGGAGGATCTCGACCGGCAGACCGCCACGACGATCGCGGCAGAGTGGTACCGGCACCACCTGCGGCACGGCGGCCGGCACTTCCCGCTGGCTGATCGGTGGCTGGCTGACCTTGAAGCTCAGTCGGACCGTACGCACTGACCTCGGCGATCATTGACTCCCGCGACCGCGGTTCTCAGTCCATCAAGCAATCGGAGGAGAAGTTGAACAAGCGCATACTCACCACAGGGACAGTTGGCATCGAAAGAAGGAGTTGGAACCCGCCAGCGCCTCCACCGCCGAGCCCGCCACCGCCACCGCCGCCACCGCCACCGCCGCCACCGCCACCGCCACCGCCACCGCCACCGCCACCGCCACCGCCACCGCCACCCTCGACGTGACAGAAAGTAGCGCTCGATGCCCACCACCTCCGCCACCCGAGAGCTTGGCGCCGCCGTTTCTGATGTGCGTTACGCTGTGATCTACGGTGAGCTGAATGAGCGCTTCTGGACCCGAATCGACACGGCGTTGAGCCTCGTCAGTGCCATCGGTGGCTCAGCGGCGGTGGCGACATTCCTGGCGCAGTCCAACTTGGCCAATGCAGTAGCCGGAGCCGTTCTCGCGCTCGCTGGCGTATTGGGCTTGGTGTTGCGGCCCGGCCAAAAAGCGTCGCAGTTCCGTGAAGCGCGTATCGGCTACTTGAACCTGCTGGGGCGCGCTTGGTCGATGCAGGTTGGTGAGGTCGACGCAGAGCGCGCGCGCTTGGAGGCTGCCGCCCCTATTGGGCTGGACGGCTTGGGTCCGGTTGCGTGGAATCGTCTCGTGATACAGCTTGGGGACGAAGACCGCGCGCAGGGGTTGACCACTTGGCAGTCTGTGCTGGCTTGGATCGCGTAGCACCCAGATCCAGCAAGGCCCCGCTGACACAGGCCGAGGCGGCAGACAACATGGCGGACGGCCCGCAGGACAGCCCTTCGACACCGGTTGGCCCGCACAGTTTGGCGGACTCGATCATTCGTATCGCGCTCGTGCGCAAGTCCTCTTGGCTGAAATTCCAGCAGAGGCTATCCCGGTCCAGCTGTCGACACGCTCAGATCGGCGATGCCAAGCTTGCGAAAAGCGCGTATGGGCCACGAACGGTCGCGGCGCGTTCAGCTACGCTTGAAAGCCGCCTTGCCTCGACTTGTGTTCTTCTTGCCAGGCGGTGACTCGGGCGCCCTGGCGTGACAACGGTCTATGTCAGCTCCAGGCAGCTGTCATCAATTGGGCGAAGTCGCGCCGCGACAGAACGGCCGTGCAATCGCGCCAGTCCTTTTCTGGCGGCGCCATCGTGGCGGTGTAGCGAAGGTCGAAGCCGGTGGCCTCGCGCTGGACGTTGATGTACTCGTCCATCTTCAGGCCCAGTGCCTCGATGTCGTCGATCCACTCGTCCTTGATCGTGTCCGGGACGGACCCGAACAGGTCGTAGCGGTCGCGCATGCGGTCCGAGAGGCGGTCGTAGATCTTCTCGTCGACGGTCTGCTCGTTGACCAGGTTGAGCATGTCCACGGTGTCACGCTTCTGGCCGAAGCGCTTGATGCGGCCGATACGCTGCTCCAGCCGCGTCGGGTTCCAGGGCAGGTCGACGTTCACCAGCGTGCCCAGGGTCTGAAGGTTGAGGCCTTCGCAGGCCGCATCCGTGGCCACCATGATCCGGATCTGGTGCTCGGCCACCATCTTCTTCAGCGTCTCGCGTTCGCACGACACACTGTCGCCACGTTGGTAGAGCCGGCTGCGGCCCGCACCGGCGTAAAGGCCGATCGCTTCATCGGGGTAGCGCTGTGCGAGTTGTTCCGCCACCCAGCGCGCGGTGTCGTAGTACTGGCTGAAGATGATCACGCCCAGCTCCAGCCACTTCTCGCGGTCCAGGTAGTACAGAAGTGCCGCCAGCTTGGGGTCGGACGCGATCCGCTCCAGCCGGTTCAGCAGCCGCTCCAGGGCCTCGCGTTCGTCGGTGTTTTCAACGGCCAGCTCCGCGTCGCCCTCGTCTTCCTCGTCGCGCAGTGTCTGGCCCTGAAGCAGCGCTCGCACCGTGTTCAGGCCCGCGTGGATGGACGAGCAGATGCGCTGCTCGACCAGGTTCTTCATGAACCCGCCGCCACCCGCGCGACCCTGGCCACGCGCGCTCAAGGCCTTGCCGAAGGCGCGTGCCTCACGGTAGGCCTCCCGAAAGTCTTCGCTGGTGCGCAGGGCCTTGGCCTCGAACAAGGCATCGAAGCCGTGGGGCTCTCGGATCAGCTGGCGATCAGGGTGAACGTCCACGCCCACCCGGGCCAGCAGGCCGGCGTCCTCCAGGCTGACGCGCTTGCGCAGCACCACGTGGCGCACCAAGGGGTTCTCGCGTTGGAAGAAGGTGGCGCCGGACACCTGACGGTGCAGTTCGTCTTCCAGGATCTCGCGCGTGTCCTCGCTCAGGTCGGCCAACGACCGGGCGGTCTGGGTCTCGCCGTTCACCAGCCCCAGGTCCTGGCGGATTGCACTGAACAGCCGCCTTGCGCGCGGCTCGCGCGTGGAGTCCACCAGCGGCAGCGGGGACCGCAGCAGCTCCCACGCATGCTCGGCGGAAGTCACCTCCTGCCGGCCGGACAGAATCTCCAGCACCTCGCCGGCCCGGTGCCAGGCCGCAAAGTCGTTGCCCAACACAAAGTTGCCGCGCCCCTGGTGCAGGATGCCGATCAGGTCCCACAGGTCCTGCGGCTGCGTCTGGATGGGCGTCGCCGTGCCCAGCAGCACATGCTCCGACCGGGCCGCGATCTCGCGCATGAAGGCCAGCAGCTCGTTCGGCGTGCCCGCGTCGGCACCGAAGCCCTGCCGCGTGCGGGCCTTGTGTGCCTCGTCCAGGATCACCAGGCCGAAACGCAGGCCCAGCAGGTGCTGCTTCTCGGCCGATTGCCGCATCATCAGCCCGGTCGAGACGATGCCGATGCGCAGTGGGCAACGGGCGATGTGCTCACGGCCCGCGGGCGAGATGGCCCGCTCCTGATCATCGAGCCACACCTTGCGCACCGTGTCCCAGCGCGCGCACGGAATGCCCAGCTTGTCCAGCATCTCGGTCTGCCATTGCTCGCACAGCGTGGCCGGCGCAAAGATCACCACCGGCCGCCGGGCTTGCTGCTCACGGTCGGCCAGCAGGCACAGCGTCAGCGCTGCGGTGCCGAGTGACAGCGTCTTGCCCAGGCCCACCTCATCGGCCAGCAGCAGGCGCACCACCTTGTGCATCTGGTGGTGGCGCAGACACTCGGTTACGAAGCCTTGCTGCCATGGCTGCAGGGCCAGGCCTTCGCGGTACAGCGGCGACTCGATCAGCGCGGCCGGCGCCACGTCGCCTTCGTCGTCGATCTCGTCGAACACCACCTCGCGGCGGTAGCCCCGCCGGTGCACCTCGCGGATCACCGCTTCGGGCAGAGGGCGCGAGGCGTTCCACAGGAAGTCGAATTCGCTCTCGATCCAGGCCACACCCTCGGGAGACTCGTCTTCCCACAGGATCTCGTAGTGGCGCTGCCAGCCGCTGCGGGTTTCGTTCATCGAGCCGATGAAGCCCAGCTTGCGCCCATCGGCCAGCTCGATGACGCCGGCCTTGCCGTGCACGAAGCCGCACACGCTGTCGGGCGCCACGCGCACCGCCTGGCCGTGCCGCTGCAGGAAGGCATCCAGTCGGCGGTAGCGGTCGCGGTTAAGCAGTGCCTCGGCCTCGATGGCCTTCTCGTTCCAGCGGCCCATCATGCGGGCCTCGCGCAGCTGAGCCACCTTCAGGTCGTCGGGGTGGATGTCGACGTTGCAGACGATGCGGACGTGAGGAATGCCCTCCAGCAGCTCGTGCGCCACCTCGAACAGCGAGCTGGTGAAGTAGCCCGCGATGCGCCGGTAGCTGTGCGCTCCTTTCAGGTGCTCCAGCAGAAAGCTGGCGTCCAGCCGGTGCGTGCGTGACGAGAACCGCCGGATGGACATGACGTTGTCGCCCTCAGATCCCGAAGCGCTGGTTCTTCAGCCGGGCGCCCAGCACCTCAGCTGCCGTGCGCACATCGACCTCGGAAGCGTTGCGCTCCACGAAGGCCAGCAGGTCCACCAGCAGCGGGCGGGCTTCCAGGAAGTCGGGCATCTCGGCCTGCAGCTGGCTGATGATGGTCTGCGGCTCCAGGTCGGCGCGCATCTGCTGCAGCGCAATCACCAGCCGGCCCAGGCGCGTGGCGCCGAGCTCGGTGCTGTCGGTTAGGTCGCGCGAGGCGAACTCGGTCACTTGCTTCAGCCTTGCCTCGTTGGGCGCCATGCTGGCCATCACGCGGGCGTAGTCCTGCACGCGGAAGGCCTTGGCGAAGTTCTGGTAGTTGTCCAGCTTGCGGGCGCCCGTGGTCTCCATGTCCATCATGCGCAGCAGGAAGCGCTCTATGCCGGACAGCTTGCCCCAGGTGTCTGCCGCCAAGCCCTCGGGTACCAGCAGGTTGCTGGCCGCTTCGGCGGCCTGTTGAACGATCTCGTCCACCACCGTGAACTCGCCCTTCACCCGCGGGCGCAGCGCGAAGCTGGTCACGTCTTCGCCTCCGATATGGGTGTAGCCGGTCAGCACCTTCAGTGCCGCGGCGTAGCCGGCCATCTGCAGGTCGGAGTCGTTGAACACAGGCTCGCCGTGGTGGGCCTTCACCGCGGTGTTCAGGTGCATCATGGTCCGGATCTGCCGATCCACCTCCTGCCGCACGGCGGGCAGAAGGCGCTGCTTGAAGGCAGGCCGGTCACCGGCCGGGCGCTTGCGCAGCATCAGCGTCACCGTGCCTTGCACGTAGCCGCCCTTCTTCAGTTCGGACGTGGTCTCGGTGGCGATGTACCAGGCTGCCACCACCTGCAGCCCCGCGGCCCAGAAGATGCCAACGAGATCACTCCAGACACCGGTGTCCTGGTGCGTGAACATCACGCACTGCATGCCGTTGTCGGGCATGTGTGTCGCCATCGCGGTGTAGGCCGCCACCATGTTGCGGCGGAAGTCTTCGCCAGAGCCTTGTATGGCCAGCGCGCGCCTGGAGTCCCACACCCAGGAGTCGAACGGAGCCGGTGGGTTGCGACGCAGCCAAGCGATGAAGAACTCGGTGATCTCGTGGTAGTTGACAGCGTCCGCGTAGGGTGGATCGGTGATCCAGAGGTCGCAGGCCTCGGAGACCTCGTGTGCGGGGTGGTTCCGCAGCGTGTGGGTGACGCCCGCGGGGATGGGCGCATGGGCGTTCTCGCCGTCCAGTGGGTCAAGTAGGCAACTCGAAGCCCGGCACCCGTAGTTGTAGAGAACGTTCAGCGCCTGGTTGTCGAACACCTGCTTGGTGCCGCCGCTGCGGCCGTCTCCGTCGCCAGTGGACCAGCGGGTGAGGCGGGCGCTGGTGTTGATCATCTGGCATGCCTTGAGACAGAGCTCTGCTGTCGCGTGCCTGCGCAGCTCGGCGTACAGGAGCAGCTGCCGTGCGTTGAAGAGGTGATGCCAGTGAGTCCAACCGCGTTCCCTTCCAAGCCTGGCGGTCTCGTCTCCAGCCTCAATCACCATGTCGGGCACGATCCCTTCGGCTTGCCACGCCGCCAGGTTGCGCGCAACGATTCGCTGCACTTCAGCTTCGCGCTCCAGGTCCTCGTCCGTTGGCGCCGCGAAGTAGGTGCGGGGGCGTGGGTCTGAGACGGTCGTGCCGTCGATCCACTGGATCGCGTACACCCGCTCTTGAAGCGTGTCGCCCGGGAGCGGGCCGAAGTCTTCACGTCCCCATCGGCGCAGCTTGTTCTGGGTGGTGCCATCGGCGTCGCGATAGTCGCCCCGCAACGTACGGATGGGAATGCGGTAGGTCTTGCCGTTCAGCTCGTAGACCAGGGCCCCGTCCCTCACGGTGCCGTTTGCAGCGGCCTTCATCTCTGCTGCTGATGCACCGTTGACGACTCGGATGTCGAAGCGCTGCTCCGCCTCGTTCGGAACGAGCTTAGCGATGACGTTACCGTTCTTGGAGATGACCAGTGACGGCAGGAGGGGTACGAGCCAGCCACTCTCGGGGCAGCGTGTCTCCAAGCAGTACAGATAGACCTTGGCTTGGTTGCCAGATGAGTCGCGCTCGATGCCCAGCTTGCGAACGGACTCCTTGACCGCCTTGGCAACTGCCCTTTGCTGGCGCTCGAGTTCGGCGTGCCTGGCTGCGTCTGTGCCGACGATGTTCAAGGCACCCCAGGTGAGCATGCAGGCGATGGGATTCAGGTCCGACGCGAACGCATCGCAACCGATCCTGGCTGCTTCAAAAGGGATGGAGCCACCACCGGCGAAGGTGTCCCCCACGCGCGCACGTCGGCCGTAGCGGAGCTGGCCCAGCTGCCCTACGAGTTCGGGGATGCTGCGGGCGTCGATCCCAAGGTGCGCGTAGTGCCGGTTCACATCGGCCCAGATCGGCTCGAACAGCCATTCGTCGTCGACCTCCTCCGGCCGCTTGCCCAGATCCGAGCGTTGCTCGTACGAATCTAGCGTTGCGATGTAGCGGCGATACAGCTCCAACTTCTGTTCAGGTTCGATGTCGCGCCGCCAGCGCAGCGTGATGCCTCTCTCATCGCAATCGAGCGGGAAGGTCCAGTACGCCAGCTGCCCCTCCTCTGGCTCCTCGCCCTTCACCTTTGCAGTGAAGAAGGCCCATGGATTAGCCAAAGAGATGCGCTTGGCCATATCGTGTGGCTTCACGCCGTCAGCGACAAACGCCCGGCGAGCCAAGCCCTCTGGGTCAAAGCCCATCAGCTTCTCGAAAACGTCAAGGTCCCGCTCGGCGTCGTCGGTCTGCGGTAGCAGCACACCGAGCACGATGGCCCTTACAAGGATCAACGGCTTGCGTCCCTTCCAGTAGGACCCCAGGCCGGTCAGCGTTTGGTAGAGGTTGGCCTTCCGCTCGCGTTGAGCTTCATGCGAGACCTTCTGCACCGGGAACACCGATTCGATCAGTGCCGGTGTGTCGCGCAGTGCGCCGGGGGTGAGGTTGGGGCGGTTGGTCATGCGGCGGCTTCAGGCACGGTAGGCCTGGTCCGGGTCATTGGGTTTGTCGGGCCGGGTCATAGCGATCCGGCCGGCGCGCAGCAGCGGGCGCAGGTAGTTCTGGCGCACGGTCTCAGCGTTGCGGCCCAGCAGGGCCGCGATCTCCTCGGCCCGCCAGGGGCGCAGTTCGCAGAGCGCTACCACCAGGTCTTGCACCTCCTGCGGCGGGCGGCGCTGGCCGATGGCGCCCACCCGGGCGGCCAGGCCGCCGGGCAGCTCGTTCAGCAAGGCCTGGCGGCGCGGGTCGGCCAGCGGGTCATCCCGAGGTTCGGGTTGTCGAGGGTTACTGTCCTGGGAGCTGAGGTTGCTAGACAAGGCGCCGGGGTTACTAGATAAGCCGAGGGGGTTACTAGACAAGCCGGTCCTGCCCGAGCCTTGGGCAGCAAGTTCTCCGGCATTCTGGGCCGCGCCGTCCTGGCCGCCATCATGGTCATTGCGGCCGAGCATCCGGGCGGTGGGCTGGTACCAGGTGGCCGATCCGCGGTCCTTCTGGGTGAAGAGGCCGGCGTCGCGCAGCCGGCGCAGCGCCTTGCTCGCGGCCAGGGTGTCCACCTTGTTGATCTCGCGGTAGGTCTGGTTGTCCATGGCCCCGGCCTCGCGGGCCACCACCAGCGCGCGCGCCTCGGCCTCGGAGAGCTGCAGCTCCTTGAACCGCGCCAGCCAGGCCAGGTCGTCCGGCCCCAGGAAGTGGTGGAAGAAGAGGCGCAGCGTGAACTGGTCCTGCCCGCGGTCAGACTCGAAGAGCGGCGGCGCCAGGCCGGCGCGCTCGCACATCTCTCGCATCACCCGCACGCCGCTGCCCTTGGTCTCGGCAAAGCGGGTGTCGTACAGCGCGGCGGCCACCTTGGGGTTGCGCGGTACCGAGCCGGGTTCGCCCAGGTGATCGGGCGACTTGAGCGAGAAGCCCGGGTTGCGGATCTCCAGCCGGTTGCTGTAGCGAATGATCTGCACCGGCGCCTGCAGCCGGTAGCTGCGGTGCATCAGCGCGTTGACGACGGCTTCGCGGATCACTCGCTGGGGGACGAGTGGGCTGTCCTGCCGCTGCAGTTCGCCCTCGGCCAGGCCGAAGGCTTTGGGCAGGTCGTCAAGGATGGCGGCCTGTGCGCGGCGGATCAGGCGGAACAAGGGGTCGCGCAGCTCGACGGTGTCGAAGCGGCGGTCCGGGTCGGGCACCCAGTCGCGGCCGGGCACGCGGATGTAGTCCACGCGCGTCATCGGGAAGCAACGGCGCAGCGCCACGGGCTTGCCCAGCAGCACCAGGCCGGCCACTGTGGGCTGCCAGGCCCCCTGCGCGTTGCGGCGCACGGCACCCAAGGCCTGCAGCAGCTCTTCGTCGGACCAGCGCAACTCTTCGGCGTCGGGGTTGGCCTCGCGGCGGGCGACGCGGTAGTCGGCGATGGCTTCGGGGGACAGGTCGTCGAGCGTGGTGTCGGGCACCAGGCCGGAGTCGAAGCTCTCCACCTGGCGGGCCTGGTACAGCGCGATCAGGTCGTCCTCGGTGCAGCGCTGGTCGGTGCTGCAGATGCGGCGGAAGGCTCCGCGCGGCAGGCCCTGGGCCTTCAGGTAGACCGGTTTGTCCTGCGGTGCCGCCTCGGGCACGAACACCACGAGCACCACTTTGCCTTCGAGCTGCTCGGTACGCACTTCCAGCCGCACGGGCTGGTTGAACATGCTGGCCGCCTGGGTGGCGAGGTCGGTGCCCACGCGCTCGGGCTGCTCCACGCCCTCCACCGAGTAGCCGGGAAAGAGCGCCATCTCCTCGCGCACTACGCCCAGCAGCAGCCAGCCGCCGCCCATGCCGGGTTCGTTGGCGAAGGCACAGACGGTTTCCATGACCGACTTGCCCACGTCGGAGCCCGCCTTGGCTTCGATACGCTCGGTTTCGTCGAGCAGCTGCAGGCGTTCGAGCAGCTCCTGAGCGGTCATTCCGTACCGTCGCTGAAAAGGTCGAGCGTCAGCCGCTGGCCCACGACACCGCTGTCACGGGTGACAAGCGCGCGGCGCGCGCGCGGTGACAGCAGCTCGCTCTGCGCCACGTCGCCCAGCGCATGGCGCAGGGCCAACCGCCAACCCTTGTCACCGTCTCCGATGCCGCCGGTGCTCATCGCGGTCATGCCGAAAAGCCACCAACGTTCTTCGGGGCGCAGCGCGAGCCAGTTGCGCACAGCGACGGGGATCTTCTCCATCTCCATGTGCTCAACCGCCCAGACCAACACGCACAGCTCCTTGCCCAGCAGCCGATCGACTGGGTTGTCGCCAGCCTTCCAGGCGCTGGGCTTAAGGTGGTGCGCTCCGAGACGGGCATTGAAGGCGCGTTGCGCTTCGGCGCGAATGGCGGTCCAGCGCGCCCGGTCGAGCACCGCCCGATCAATCACAGAGTGCTCGTTGCTCAGGGCCTGCAGGCCGAGGTACTCGCTCAGCTGCACGGGAGCGGTGTTGCTACGCGGGACAAACACCTTGAAGTGATGCGGGTCCGAGGTAGCTGGCACTCCGAAGCCCAGTGTCGGCCGTACATCAGCGAATGCTCCGCTCGAGGTGGTTGCGGACGCCGTGACGTTGGCATTGAGCGCTGCGGCAGTGCGGGTGGGCCTGGGTTTTGCCATCGATTCAGTCCTCCTGGACAACGTCACCGGGCCTCAGCTCCAGTCCCACCAGCTTCGCAAACTCCTTGGCTGCGAAGCCGGTGTCGAAGTGGGCGCCGTCGCTGACGTTCACGACCACTGGCGCTTGGTCTTCGGCCAGCAGCCGGCGCAGGCTGTTGATCACGCCCTCAATCACGCTGGCAGTGACCTCGCGCTCCTGGAAGCGCACGGTCACAGTATTCTCTCCCTCACCGATCTCGATGCGCACGCCCTTGAAAAGAGTTCCAGGTAGATCTCGGAAACGGTTGATGACACCAAACACGCGGTCGGTGGTGTCCAGGCTGATGCGCTTGGGTTGCAGTTTGACGGGTTTGGTGTCGTTGATTTGGACGGTCTTGTCGCCGCTGGCCGGAATGTGGAAGTCTGCCGTCTTGATAGCCTCGCCGGCGCGGGCATGAACGAGCAGTCGGGCTGCGGTGGCGCCAATCTCGAACGGCCCTTCGTAGGCCAAGCCGTCGCGCGGGTTGGAGCCGTCCAACGTGTAGGTCAGCGTGGCCTTGGGCGCGCACGCCAACGTGACGCGGCGCTTGTCGGCGGCGGGCTCCACCTGGTGGCGGATCTTCAGCTCGGCGGTCCAGCGAACGGGCGTGCCGGTCTCATAGTGGCCCGTGGTGTCTCGGGCGAGGAAGTACAGCGTGCCTTCCGTCGTGGTGAAACTGTCGAGGTCCTCGACTGACTGCCCGTTCACCAGCCCCTCGGGGCGGGTGGCGTACACCACCACCGGGCTTTCGCCCGCGTGGCGCGGCGTGAGACTCAGGATGGTGGCGCCCGTGTCAGGCTGGGTGCCAATGACCGACACGTTGACCGTAGTCTTGTCCTTTGGGAACGGCCCCTTCTCGATGTACCCGTCTTCACCCAGGCGCCAGCGGCCTTGCTTCAGGGCCTCGGTCTTCAGCGTGTCCATGCCACCTGAGCCAGGCATCCAGGGCCAGTCGGGGTTGCTCTTGGCACGCGCGACCACGTCTTTCCACGGCGTGCGGCGGTTGTCCTTGCCCGAAGGCCACAGAACTTCTTCCGCCATGGCGAAGTATTCGCCGAAGCTGTCTGTCAGGTTGGCGGCCAGCTTGTAGTTGGCGCGCGGGCTGGCCAGCAGCGTCTCGATCTGAGCCTCGGCGGACTGCTCGCCCTTGCCGAGCTTGAGGCCGTTGTCGATGGTGACGTTGGCCAGGAAGTGCCGGCCGTCGATGGGATCGGAGCTCGGGAAGTAGACCCGGTTGTAGGCAGCGGAGAGCGCCTTGGCAAAGCGGCCTTCCGCTTCTTCGAGCCGGTCACGCGCCTCCTCGAACAGGGTGTCGCCAGCCTTCAGGCGCTTGTGGATTTGCTCGATGGCGTAGAGCTCACGCAGGCGGTCTTCCACAGCGTCGGCCAAGTGACTGTCTTGCCCCGTCAGCACCAGCAGATTGTTCTTCTCCTGTTGGTAGTCGAAGAAGTTCTGCAACTCGCTGGGCGGGACCTTGCCGTCCGGCTTGATGACGATGAGGGTGCGTGGGCCGCTCAGGCGGATCTCGTCGAGGCGGGGCAGCACCTGCACGTCTTGGTAGGCCTGTCGCCTGTCCGGCTGGAGGATGCCGGTGAGCCGGTTAATAAGCGCCTGGTCGATCTTGGGCTGTGGCACCTCTTTGGCGTTGCGCTCGATCTGGCGCGAGAGGTTCTCGGTCTCCTTGACGAAGAGACGCTGGTCCTCGCGGTGCAGATACCAGGCTTGCTCGCGCAGCCTCTGCAGGACCTGCAGGAACTCGTCGGGCTTGCGGCCAGGTGCGGCGAGAAACTCAATGACCTCGCTCTCTGAAAGTCCGATGCGACCGCCCACTGCGCGGGACAGCGACGACGCCAGCAGCAGCGTCATCACCTGGCGGGATGCGTCGGTATCGAGCTCGGCGTCGATGGTCTCGGCGATTGCGTTGCCTTTGTCAGCGATGTCCCGCGTGACTGCCGGCAGCAGCTTGGGGGCGATGCGCTCGATCTCGTCGCGTACCTGGTCATCGTTGAGGGCGAGATGCTGGGCGCCAATGAGGTGGACATCATCGTCTTCGCGCTGCGCCACGCTCTTGAGCAGCCGCGCGGTGAACTGCATCAGCCCGCGGGTCTGTCGGAAACCTTCGTTCTCCTTGAACAGGGCGACGAGGTGCTTGAAAGATGGATGGAAAGGGTAGGTCTCCCGGACCTGTTCGGCAATCTGCTCGATGCTGGCCGCGACGATGTAGCCTGCGTCCTCGGCCTTCTTGACCTGTTGTGCGTACTCCTCGGCCACGTCGGAGATGACGCGCTCGCTGGGCATCTCGTCGATGAGACGTGTCTTCAAGATCTCGTAGATCTCGTTGCCGGCCAGCTGTACCGGAGTGATCGTCATCGCTTGACGGCGCGTCTCCTGCTGAAGGTTCGAGATAGCGTCGGTCAACGCCTTGGTCTGCGCCTGGTAGCTGCCAGACAGGTTGGCGACGACGATGCAGCAATTGGGCAGTTCCAGCGCCGCACTCATCAGGGTGGCCAGCGAGAACACCACCATGTTCGCCAGGGTGCCTTGCCCGAAGACCTGGGTGCTAGCGTTGTCCAGGTAGGGCGGCAACTCGTCAAGAAGGATCAGGGTCGGCTTGTCGCCGATGATCTCTTTCCACTTCGCCTGGTCGACGGACTTCGGGCCGTTGGCCCAGTAGGGCTTGATCGCTTCGGGCTCGCCCAGCTGCGTGGCGATATCCCCCCAGATGTAGTTGTCGGGCGTGTTGCGGCCATTGAAGGCTGCGATGCGTGCCTGGCCGAAGTCGATACGGTCCTTCAGGTCGGCCGGCAGTACTTCCTGCCGCAGGTTCGGGTGGCGCGCCAGCAGTCCCAGCGCGATCATCATGTGCGTCTTGCCGCCGCCCATCGCCTGGGTCAATTCGAATACCGCTTGATCCGACTTTCCAGACAGTCGCAGAAGGCCCTCGCGGAACAACTGCGCCATGCCGTGGGTGACGAAGTTGCGCGAAAAGAACTCGCGCCCATCCCCGGCGTCGTGAATGAGGTCGGCCAGGTTCTCGATACCCTGGCTCATCCGGTAGTCGTAGATGGCCGCGCTGAAGCGGCAGGCCTGCTTGACGGTCTTGATCACGAAGAGGCTCCCTTGGCCGCGCGCTTGTTGCTGGTGGACGCATCTGTGGCGATGCCCTTGACCCTGCAATGCTCGCGGATCATCACCTCGACCATGTTGGCGATGGAGCGGTGTTCCAACTCGGCAGCCCGCTGCAGCGCTTCCTTGATCTCTGGTCCGATGCGAAGCGTTAGAGTGGCGGTCTTGCTGGCAGCCATGGCGTCCTCTTGTCGGGACTGCAAATGTACTGCATCAAGCAGCCACAGACTGCGAGTAGGCCAGCTTGGTACTTGCGTGCTCGCCGTATCTGCCAAACACCCAGCGGACGATTCGCCGAGAGCGTTTCCCAGTCACTTCATGCGTTCGCCGTCGGAAGCTACGGATGCGTCCGCGGCGGTAGTGCCCCAGGGTGAGCGCGCCTTCAGGGTGCGGCGCAGGCAGTCATTGGGCGCGAGCGGCTGGTCGAGCATGGCCTGAAGGGCAGCAAAGCCCTTGGCATCAAGCGCGAAGAAGGTTTGGTCCAGCAACACTTCTTCGGCCCGCCGGCAAGCCGATTCAAGTACGAAGTCCGAACGGGTGCAGCCTAAACGGTCGGCCGCTTGGCTGATCAGGTTTCGCTGCCACGCTTTGCAGCGGATACTGATCTTGACCAGTTCCTTTGATCTAGTTTGGCCCATGAAGCGCCCTTCTTCTGCTGAATCCGCAATGTCAGAGTCGGATGTCACACCATCCTATTTTGTAGTCAGGGCCCAGTGGCCGGCTCGGGAAGGGCCCGATCCCGGCGGGCCACGCCCTCATCTGTGTCGCGGTTGGGCTCACACTTGGTTGGGCAATATGGCCGGTTGACGTTGGCCCGCCAGCAGGCTCACAATCCATCTGCTTGCTGGCTGCCCTGCAGCCCGGTAGTGGCACGAAACGCCACGCCCTCAACATCGTCAGGCTCCTGCAATAGCGATGGGGTCCAGCCGTCAGGCCCGGACTCGGGAGTTGAATCTCCTCTTGCCGAGTGGCATTGCCCCCGAGCGCACCCGCCGTGTGTGTCCTCGGGGGGCAATGTCGCCCGCGCACACAGGAGCCCCCATGGCACACGCTGCCGTCCTCCCTGGCCACGATGAGGCCACGCCCGAACGCATGGCATCCGCCGGCGTCCCCTTTGAGACCGCGTGGTGGTATCACCTCATCGGTCGCAGACTGACGCGCTTTTCGGAGCGTGACATCGATCGCATCATGGAAGTGCGTCGTCTCGTTGCCGAGGCGAGTCTGTGACTTCCTGTGGACCCCGGCTTGAGGCCGGGTTCTTCAAGCGCTTGAGTACTGCACCGGGCGCTTGAAGAACCAGGTTTCCCTGCCTGACCGACTCAATCGGTCCGACCGTGGCACGTTACGCCACGCCCAGACACCGAAAGGCTCCTGAAAGAGCGGTGGACCTGCCGGCCCTCAAGCCGGCAGCCTGGAGTTCAGTTCCATCAACCCCCTGGGGATGTCATCCATCCCCGGCGGGGCTGGGTGCGTCCCCTTTCTTGTCACTGGAGATGCACCATGCCTGAAGCACAAGCCCAAACCGTCTCGATGTTCAACCTGATCGTCGAGGGTGTCGGCTACCTCAACCGGGTTCGTTCCGTCACGCCGAAGAAGGGGCCCGCCTACCTGGCGTGCACCATCAACGCGATGATGGGCGAGTCCACAGCTGTCGAGTACGTCTCGATCGATTGCCGCATCGTCGGCAAGCAAGCGCTCGAAGCGGTCAAGCAGTTGGAGGACGCGGTGAAGGCCAAGCAGAAGGTGATCGTCGGCTTCCGTGCCGGTGACCCCAAGCCTGACTTCTACGAGTTCACCAACAGCCAAACCGGCGAGGTGGTCCAGCGCGAAGGCCTCAAGGCCCGCCTGCTGCAGTTGACCTTTGCGAAGGTCGACGGCCAGAAGGTGGAGATCCCTGTGGTCGAGCGCGCGCAACGCGCTGATGAGTCGGCCCAGGCCGGTGGTGCCCAGCGGCACGAACCGGCCGAGGCCTGATGAAGCGTAAGCTGAATCCCGAGCAACGCAAACACGTTGCCGGGGTGATCGACAAGGCCGCCATCGCGTACTTCGCGGTGGTTGGCTACACTGCATGGTCAGCAGGTCAGTACCTCGTTTTCGCGCATGCCATCCTGGCATTCGTGGTCTTCGAGGCTCTGGCCGTCTGGATTTTGAAGGAGCCCGAAGATGAGCACTGAGCAGCAAATCGCCTCCGTCGTCATCGGCTGGGGAATGATCGCCATCGCCGCGGCCGTCGCGTACTGGGTCCATTGGACCGACAAGCGCGTCGATCGTGAACGGCGGTCAACTTCAAGCCACTGACCAGCCTCCCTGAGCCTGCCCCTTCCTAGGGGCGGCTTTCTAGACCGGCGCGGGCCGCCGGTGCAGAAAGCCAAGGTTTCACGTTTGTTCCCGAGTGGCGGCTTCTTGGCAATCAAGCCGCGCCTGGTTTGTGCGTTTTCCCAAGACGCACGCCCTGACACCGCAAGGCTCCTGCAAGAGCGGTGCACCGACAGCCTTGGCTGACGGCCTGGAGTGCGATTGATGCAAGCTTCCCGGCTCAACCGGGTCTCGTCATGGCGGCGCCTTCTGGCCAACCGCCGAATCGCCTGCGGCTGAACCCTGCAGGCACCGTGCTTCCTGGACCGCGGGGCTTCGGCCTCGCGCGGTCTTCTCCAGGAACGGCACATCCAGCTCGCCAGCCAAGCCGGCACAGATCCCCAACCGCTTCGCGGGACCCCCAGTCCCGCCAGGGGCCTGGCACGTCCTTCGAGGCTTCATCTCAGCCCCAAAGGAGCTTAGCTATGCCCATCTCAGTCCGAGGCACTCTCGTTGTCACGCGCAAACGCGGCCGCAAGGGTGAGTTCAACATTGGCGACCTGTGCACCGAGATCGGTGAGTTCGAGGTCAAGGACGCCCTGATCGAAGAGTTCGAGCCCGGCAAATACACCGGCGAGTTCGTCATCAAGTGGATCGAGCCCGACTCGTTCTCCTGGCGCGGCAAGGTCTTCGTCAAGGTCCGTGCGAACGTGGAGGCGATCTACATCGACGAGGCCGATGAGACGCCGGACGCTGCTCACACGGCGCTGCCGCCTGAGCCCGATCCTGCGGATCCCACGCCGCCCCGCGACGAGCGAGCCGCCACTGTCGAAGCCGTTGACCAGGGAAGTCCGTCTGCAGCACGACGGCCTCGCGTTGCACCGGCGGATGAGCCCGCGCCCGACGACCAGGCCCTGTTCGGTGCTGAGCTGTACCCGCTGCTGGAACAGCGGCAAGCCATGAAGCTCGACCCGACGATCGATCGCATGCAGTTCCGGCAGCAGCGGGACCGGCTCAAGGCGCTGGGCTACACCTTCGACGTGAAGAGCCAGACCTGGTCCAGCGACGTGCCAGTCTGAGCTGTCTGAGCCCACAAGGCTCGATCGCTCCAACGCCCGCCTCGTGCGGGCTTTCCAGAGCGCCTAACGGGGCGCTTCGGCAAGCCCGCGCAGTACTGGCGGTAAATGATTCCTGGGTGGCCACGCCCCCCATGCGTGGTGCCGTTTTGCTGTTGCAGCGGTGAAGAGGATCGAAGTGGTGTCCGTCGTCTGCGAGTTCGGACACGCCGCACGCGGGCCTGGGGATGGGCCAGCAGGTAGAGCAGACGTAGTCGATCCTGAGCCCGGTCCATTGGCCGGGTTCCTTGAGTGCTTGCGCCTCTCACCACGAGTGGATGGAGCCCTGAAGGAACCTTTTGCGCTTCTCTACCGCCGACCGTCGGTTTCGGTCCGAAGGCGTCACGTCACGACGCGCCCACACGCGAGCTGGCTCCTGAAAGGGCTCGCGGGCGCCGCCAGGTGCCTGGAGTGTGATCGTTCAACCACCCCCGGGGTCGTTCACCCCGGACATGGGGTGCGGCCACCTTTTTCTTTGACAAGGAGATGTCCATGCACCCTCATCACGTCACCATCAGCGGCCAAGCCCACGTCCGCGCTGGCGAGCAACTTAGCACCATCGACCTCGGCCTGCGCAGCTGGGACGAAGCGGTTCGGCTGTTGCTGGCCGCACATTTGCACGCCACGGCAGAGGGCCAGAGGATGGTGGAAACCCACCTGGTGCGGATGGCCCAGATTGCTGACCTGGCCCAGAACGCCGTTGCCTTGCTCGATCGCCTGCCCGACGCCGCGATGGCGCCACTCGGGGAGCACTGGACTCAGCTGCGCGGAGCGCTGCTGCAGCATGCCCTCACACTGAGCGGGCCTGCGTCGCCGACCGTGTCACGCCCTGCACCTGAAACGCAGGGCGAGGCCCAGCGGCCACCGCTCGGACTGCTGGCCCAGCGCTCGGGGCAGGACCTGCCGCTGGAGATCTGCTACAGCGCTGCCGGCTTCTACCTGGGCACCTACAACGACGAGGGGCCTTACACCCGCGAATCGCAGGAGTACTGGCCCCAGCGTGAACAGGCGCAGCGCGCTCTGGACACGGGCCACTGGACCCAACGCTCTGATCATTGACACGTCGCACCCGCGGCGCACCCGGCTGGCCTTTCAGTGAGGCCTTTCTTGGACGCCGGGTTCTTCAAGCCCTTCGACGATCGGTCTTGACCTGACGAGGGCTTGAAGAACAGAATCGAGACGTTTCCCGCCTGACCGACTCAATCGGTCCGACTGTGGCTCGTGACGCCACGCCCTCAAACACCGGTAGGCTCCTGCAAGAACGGTGGATCGGCAGCCCCAAGTTGTCGACCTGGAGTTTCTTCTCATCAACCCTCGTGGGGATGTCATCCATCCCCAGCCTGGGGTTTGGTGCGTCCCCATTTCTTTTGGAGACGCACCATGAACTTCCCTCCCATCACGGGCCTCGACGGCGTCGTCATCCCTGACCACGCTGAATCGTTGGCCACGTCCCCCGTGCTCCTGGCCGGCACCGCCCCTGGCGACGCCGAGACCATGGACATGTGGCAGTACTTCGTGGAGCACATCGACGAGTTCGAGGTGGCCAAGGCCATCGTCGATCACTTCGACAACTGCCCGAAGGACTTGCACAGCGACAAGATCGACGTGGACGCCTTCGCGCTGTACCTGCGCGCGAAGATCACGCTCAAGCGCCAGGCGGTGGCCTATGCAACCGCTCAGGCGGCCCTGACGAAGGCCCGCGAGCAATCGCGCGGCCTGCGTTCGGTGGTCCAGGCCTTTTGTCTGCACCTCGGCGCCCTGCGCCGTGCGTTGCTGGCTCAGCCCGAGGTGCTTGCGCTTCTGGCGGCCACGGCGGTCTACGTCGTCATGCGTTGATCAAGGCTCCCCGCCGATGTCATGACTTGCCGAGCGATCCGAGGCCCTGGTGCCTCGGTCCTCGGCCCTCTTCTTCACCCATCAGGGGCGTTCGTCCCCTGCAGGGACGCACTCCGCCTGAGTTTCTCTATCGGAGATGCCCGATGCGCCCTATTGATCTGGCCGCGACGCCGCTGCGCGCCCCCGTGGCCTTGTCACCGACCTTGTCCATCGAAGCCAATCGGCAAGCCTTCTGGCGTGCTTACCTGAGCTGGCAGTCCGATGCCGACGACGCTGATCTTGCGTTACTCGCCCAGGCCCTGGAGCCGCATGCCCAGCATGTCCGGCCCATCCACCAGGCCATCGGCGCTGCGCTGCTGGATCCGTCGACGATGGACCTGCTGCCAATGGGCCTGCTGTGGCATCTGGAAAGTGCCGGCTGGAGAGTCGAGCGCACCGCGCGACCGACCTTGCCGCTGGCAGCGTAGTGTCCACCTGGCGTCGCTGGTCGGCGCCCTCCTCTTGCCCACCGGGCCTCAGCGCCCGAGAGGCCCTGGGGTCCCTCTCCTTCGGAGTTGCCCCATGGCCCTGATCTTCCCGCGCATCGCGCAGAACTTCATCAAGAACGGGTACTTCCCCACTGACAACGACACGCTCGCGCGCATCGCCGCCGCGCTGGATGGTCCACCGGAGCCTGTTCGCATCATCGACCCGTGCTGCGGCGAGGGCGCTGCACTGCTGGCCTTGAGCGAACACCTGCAGTCCTGCGGCGCGGTGGTGAGCAGCTACGGCGTCGAGTTGGATGAAGAACGCGCCTGGCATGCCAAGTCTGTGCTCGGCACCGTCGCTCACGCGGACGTGCACGAAGTGCGCATGACGGACCGCAGCTTCGGCCTGCTCTTCCTGAACCCGCCCTACGGAGACCTGGTGACCGATGCCGTCGGCTCAGGGGATCGCCCGGTGGGTCGCCTGCGCCACGAGAAGATTTTCTGCCGGCGCACGTTCAACCTCCTGCAGCCGGGCGGCATCCTGGTACTGATCGTTCCGTACTACGTGCTGGACCAGGAGCTGTCTTCCTTGATAGCCCGCCACTTCGAAGACGTGAGCGTCCACCTGGCGCCTGAGCAGCAGTTCAAGCAGTGCGTGGTGATGGGACGCAAACATCGACCCTCCACACCGGACGCAGGCATCGTCAAGCGCCTTGTGGCCTTTGCTGCCGGCGACGACCAGCGCGAACTGCCCCAGACCTGGCCGACAGAACCCTATGAGGTGCCGGCGATCAGGCCGGGCGATGAGTTCAACATGACCGTGGTTCGCCTGGATGCCCGTCAACTTCGCGCCGAGCTTGATGGCGGTCTGGCCAGGCACAGCTTGTGGCCAAGATTCGACCTGCACATGAAGCCCAGGTTGGGTGATATGCGGCCACCGCTGCGCGCGATGACCGACTGGCACCTGGCACTGGCGCTGGCGGCCGGACAGGTCTCTGGCGTCGTGACGTCGGAGGCAGGCCGCCGCTTGCTGGTCAAGGGCCGCACCCACAAGGTGAAGGACACCCAGGTGCTGACCGAGACGGCTGAGGACGGCTCGATCACCGAGACCCGTGTGCTTGTCGACCGCTTCGTCACGGTGATCCGCGGCCTTGATCTCACGCCTGGCGTGACCCTGGGCCAGATCGTGACGATCCAGTAGGCACTGGCCAGATCCTGGCAAGGCGCTGATTCGCATCCTCCCTGCCCACCTCCGGGTGGGTTTCCCCTGAGCCGGGTCGCTCCGCGATCCCCGCCCAGGGGGCTTTTTGAAGGCGTCGCACCCCGACCCCTTCAGAAAGCCCCTGTGGTGCCTTGCAGGCCTGATGTTTAGGCCTGCAGAGCTGATTCCCTACCCGTTGCTCGGGGATACGAGCCGCTGACGGCGTAACCGTCGCCACGAACGCACAGGCCTCCTGAGAAGTGCGGCCGCAGGCAGTTGCCCACCCGGCACTGCCTGCGTGGGGGTTCGATCGAGAACTTGTCCCTGCCGGGCTCACCAGCCCGACGGGGAGGGTGATGCACGGCCCTCTTCATCCCGAAAGGAGTCACCGTGAATGCACCCCCCAAGCACCCGCCGGTAGGCGGGCAACCTGAAGGTGTCACTTCGGCATTGGCCGCTTACGTCCATACCGCCAGGAGCACCGACATGATCGATCTGCGCTACCCCAAGCCACTCCATGCACCGCTGCAGGTTCACTCCCTGCTGGCGTTCTCTCAGCCTGAGGAATCAGCGCTGCCGATCTGCGTTGCGATCTCTCTGGATCAGGTGGTTCTTCGCAGGCTCTTTGACCTGTGGAACACCCTGCTGATCCTGCAGGCCGACGAGATCGGCGACTGGTCACTCAAGACCTCTGCGCAGCTCAGCTGTGACTGTGATGTCCCGCTGCCTGCCGTGCTCACGGTGGGTGCGACGGTCTATGCCAACGGTGAAGTGGAGTTCGCCGTGATGTTGGAAGGTGTTGATCAGCCTGCGAAGACCAGCGATCAACTGGACTTGAACAGCTTGCAGCGTGCCGAGACGGCGCGCCAGAGCCCATCAGGAGCCACACGATGAGCCAGCACTACTTCAGCACACAGCGCCAGGGTGAAGCTGTCACCGTCCTGCTGGGCTGGGACCGACCACTCGGCCACTTCTTCATGGTGGTGGAGCGAGACGATCCCCGGCCGGACCAGGAGGACTACCTCTACGTCAACCTCGACGAGCCGAACGCCTTTGAGCTGGACCTGGACTTCTTCCAGGCCAAGCTGACGGAGCTGGGCATCTCGGTTCCTCCCGAGATGTTTGAGCAGGTCTATCTGGACCAGGTCTTCTCAACGGGCAACCGGCGAGTGACCTACCAGGCCGACGGTCAGTTCGAAAGCGCATCGATCTAGCGCGAGACAGGCTGCCGGCCGGCCCAGGGCTGGCCAGCCGTCTTCCTCTTGAACACAGCTGCCCAGTGGCAGCGACTTCGTCTATGGAAAGGACCCATCATGATTTCGCATCCCAAAGGGTTGTCGGACAACCTCCTTGAAGATCTGCTGCTGGCCGGTGCCCGCGGCCTGCACGCGGCCACAGCCAGTACCTGCGCGGAAGTCATGCCGCGCTACAGCTGCACGCCTCAGTATCGGCGTGCGGCCCTCGCCAGCCTGATGAGCTGCGCACGCGAACTCCTCGTGCGCCAGGCCGCCAAGGATCTGCGGCACAAGCCCCATCTGACGTCGCCGTCGGATGTGGGGACCTACCTCGTCCAGCACTTCGAGGGCTATGACTTCGAGGCCTTCGTCGTGATGTTCCTTGACGCCCAGCACCGCCTGATCGCGATCGAGGAGATGTTCCGGGGCACGCTGACACAGACCTCGGTCTACCCGAGGGAAGTGGTCAAGCGGGCGCTGGCCCATGGCGCTGGCGCCGTGATCCTGTCGCACAACCACCCCTCGGGCAGCCTGGAGCCGTCCCGCGCGGACGAGCACCTGACCCAGGCCCTCAAGTCAGCCTTGGCGCTGGTCGACGTGCGCGTTCTGGACCACGTCGTGGTCGGCGCCAGCGGACACCGCTCCATGGCTGAACGCGGCCTGATCTGATCGTTCATCTCACTGCCGCCAGGCGGGTTCTCCCGCCTGGCGCGGGAGCCCGCCTCCACTTCAAACCTGGAGGTTCTCATGTTCGTTCTCGAACAACAGTCGGACGTGTTTGTCGACGCGCTCGTCGCCGACCATCGCTCCCAAATGCTCTTCCTCTCGGTCTATGGCCGGGACACCTCGATCCAGCAGCTCATGGCGCGGCTTCATCAGCGGCCAGACCAGGGCGGTGTAGACGATCTGACCCTGCAGGATCCCGCTTCGCGCGCCGAGGTGATGCGGGTTCTGGTAGGCGATCCAGCGCGCTTGGACAAGATCACCGGACGCCTGCCGCGATCGGGTCTGCTCGGCAATCTGCTCCACGCCTGGATCTTCGATCCGACGCTGCTCAAAATCGATCCAGCCACCGGCTCGGGTTGGCTGCTGGAACACCTGCAAGGCGACTGGCCCAAAGGTCACCAAGCCGCCCATGAAGCCGCACAGGCCTGGCGAATGATCCAGGAGCTGTCACCGGTGCCGCTGCTGGACCACTGGATGCTGACGGTGCTCGCGCACCTGCAGACGGTCCAGGCACTCGTGAGGCCTGCCAGCGCCGGTCCCGTGTCCGCCTTGCGGATCGAGTTGCCGCAGGACTTCATGTCCTGGGTGTCGGAGCAAGTCCGCCATGGCCTGCTGCCTGAGACGGCCCCTTCTGCTCGTCAAGGAGTCGCTACACCTGGACAGGTGGCGCTGTTCCATGCCGCCTGAGGTGCCCATGGCCACGTTGGACCACCTGAGCTTTGAGCAGGCCTGCGCGAAAGCCTCGGCACGCGCCCGGCGGTCTGGGCAGGAGCGCTACGTCGTTCACGAAGGTGATGGCACCTACGCCGTCGCCTGCGAGGACGACCTGGACACCTGGTGGCTCGGCGCCACCGTGCTCGCTGCCTTCGATGCCGACGGCTGTCGTCTCGACTGACCCACTGGGCTGCGCCCCTGTCTCTTCCTCCCCCGCAGGGCCTGCCTCAACCGAGGCGGGCCTTGCCCCTTCTTGTTTCCTCTGCTGGAGATGCCATGTCTGATACCGATCTGATCGAACAGCCCGCCACCGCAAGTGCGGGTGAGTCCATGTCCATTGGCGACTTCGTGCGGGAGTACCGCAGCAGCCTCGTCGATGCCGTCCGAGTCCAGAACCCGCCGATCTACGATGGGCAGCAGAGCCCGTCGCTCAATGCCATGCTGGACCAGCTGACCCGGGCACCATTTGCTGCGCAGCGGGACGTCGTGCATGCGGTCTGCCGACTCCTCGTCGATGCTGGCCACCCTTCCGCCGTGATCAACGCCGAGATGGGGACCGGCAAGACGATGATGGCCATCGCCACGGCCTGGCTGATGCACCACCTGGGTTTCCCACGCACGCTGGTGATCTGCCCTCCCCACCTGGTCTACAAGTGGCGGCGCGAGATCAAGCAGACGGTGCCCGGCGCCACGGTCTGGATCCTTAACGGTCCGGATACCCTGAAGAAGCTCCTGCAACTGCGTCTGGTCAGTGGCCGCGCTGCGGCCCCTGAGTTCTACGTCATGGGCCGTGTGCGCATGCGCATGGGCTTCAACTGGGTGCCGGTTTTTGTGAAGCGGCGACTGATCGACCTGGAGATGATCGGCCCGGAGCGTCTGGCCAAGGCCACGTCCTCTGTGGCTGCCTGTCCGGATTGCTACGAGCCGATCACCGTGCCAGACACCGATGGCACGGACCGGCCGCTTGCTCCTGAGGAGGCCTCGTCGCGGCTCAATGTCCGCCAGATGCGCTGCGCGCATTGCCATGCCGCGCTGTGGTCGCTCGTTCGTCCTGGCACGGCACCGAGGACCCGGCGCGAGATCCTGAAGGACTCCATCACCCAGCTGCCCACCATCGGGGACAAGACGGCCGACAAGCTGATCGACGCCTTCGGGGAGGACATGCTCGGCGGGATGCTGGAAGACAACGTCTACGAGTTCATCAACCTGATGGACGACCGGGGCGATCTGTTCTTCAGTGACCGGCAGGCGCGGCGCATGGAGCGGGCCATGGCCAACATGGAGTTCTCGTTTGGTCAGGGAGGCTACCAGCCCACCGAGTTCATCAAGCGCTACCTGCCCAGGGGCTTTTTCGGATTGATGGTGGCAGATGAGGGCCACGAGTTCAAGAACGACGGCAGCGCCCAAGGTCAAGCCTTCGGTGTGCTGGCCAGCCAGTGCCGCAAGACGCTGTTGCTGACGGGCACGCTGATGGGCGGCTATGCCGATGACCTGTTCTACCTGCTGTTCCGGATGAACCCGGCGGCCATGGTCCACGACGGCTTTCGGTACCAGCGAGGTTCACTGGGATCGGCGAGCTGGGCATTCATGCGCACCCACGGCGTGGTCAAGGACATCTACAAGACCAGCAGTGCAGCGGACGAACGATCGCACCGAACGGCCAAAGGAAAGAGCGTGACGCATCGCGAAGCCAAGGCACCCGGGTTCGGACCACTGGGCGTGATGCGCTACGTGCTGCCCTGCACGGCCTTTTTGAAGCTCAGGGAGATCGGCGGCAATGTGCTGCCTCCCTACGACGAGTTCTACACCGGTGTGCCCATGACGCCGGAGCAGGAAGCGGCCTACCGCGGACTGGCGAACTCATTGAAGGAGGCGCTGCGACAGGCGCTGCGGGCCGGCGACCAGAGTCTTCTGGGGGTCGTGCTCAATGCGCTTCTGGCGTGGCCGGACTGCTGTTTCCGTCCGGAGACCGTGCTGCACCCGCACCGCAAGACCACGCTGGCCAGCGTACCGGCCTTGTTCGATGAGCTCACCCCCATGCCCAAGGAGCGCAAGCTGCTGGCGCTGTGTCGGAAGGCCAAGCGAGCTGGACGGCGCGCCCTGGTCTACACCGTCTACACGGGGACCCGAGACACCTCGGCGCGGCTCAAGGCTCTGCTGGAGGCTGAAGGTTTCAAGGTCGCGGTGCTGCGGGCCGGCGTCGAGGCAGCCAAGCGCGAAGACTGGCTGATGGAACAGGTCGACCGCCAGGTCGATGTGATCGTGACCAACCCGGAGCTGGTGAAGACCGGCCTGGACATGCTGGAGTTCCCCACCATCGTGTTCATGCAGTCGGGCTACAACGTCTACACCTTGCAGCAAGCCAGCCGGCGCTCGTGGCGCATTGGCCAGCGGGTCAACGTCGAGGTGCATTTCCTCGGCTACGAGGGATGCGCCCAGATGGAGTGCCTGTCCCTGATGGCCAAGAAGATCTCGGTGTCGCAGTCCACCTCTGGCGACATGCCGGACTCCGGCCTGGATGTCCTCAATCAGTCGGGAGACTCGATTGAGGTGGCGCTGGCCAAGCAGTTGCTGGCCTGAGGCTCGGGCCGTGGAGGAACCATCCCCACGGCCCTCCTCTTTTCACGGCGCCGGCTCACCTGCCGGCCCTGGCCAGGAGCGCTTGCCCTTGCAGCGCCCGGCTTCTTGCCGGCGGCGCCGCGCTGTCACCCCACATCTGCTGTCGGACCGTGGCTTGCCAGGGCAGTCGGTGAACGATGGCATTGAGGAGGAGGATCTGCTCGCGCTCAGCCAACGTGCAGCCGTCATTCCCCAGCACCTTGGTGTTCGTTACGATGTTCATCGGTGCCAAGAGCAACAGGATCTCGCCATGCGTCACCCAGTCCCAGCCAAGGTGAACGTCGCCCGAGCGCCACAGCGTGAAACCGTGGGGTATTTCGGCGTCCGGGTCGTCAGGATTCACGTCGGTGTCGACATGATTGAATTCAAGCTGGAAGAGGGTTTCAGCATAGGTGTTGAGGTCGCTCTTGGCGAAGGCAAGTAGGTTCAAGGAATTTCCTTCCTGATGTCCTGTGGTTTGTGGCCACGGTCTGGGCAGATTGCTTGACAATTCGACCTCGGTCAACCCGCCCGAGTAGGTAGGGCGGTTCGCCTTTGTGGGAGTTCGCGGTGCTTTTTTCCGACTTTTTGCAGCTGGCAAGGTCATCCTCGATTGCTGAGTTGCAAGAACGCCTTGTTGCGTTTGCACACGACTTCCAGTTTGCAACCATCACCGCCGTTCTGGTCGTGGAGAAGCCCGTCGGCCCGCCGGCTTTTCGGTCGATAGGCAATACGCCGGAAGGTTTCCTGAAGGCGTACACGAACGTGGCGTCCTCACGCCGCGATCCGGTGCTGGCCGCGCTCAAACGGGTCAGTACACCGGTGCTGTGGGACCGCCGGACGTACGAGGAGGCGGGTGCCCACGATCTGTTCGAGGAGCAGTCCGCATGGGGCTATCGGCATGGCGTGGCCATTGCCACCCACCTGCCCAACGGCCAGCATCTGCTCGTGGGCGTGGACCGGTCGGATCCTCTGCCCAACTCCGACGCCGAGCTGACCCGGCTGATTGCAGACCTCCAGCTCACGCTCGCCTACGCCCAGGACGCCGCCGTCAGGCTGCTGGGCGTGGAGGC
Source organism: Ideonella aquatica (assembly GCF_018069755.1). Classification (GTDB taxonomy): domain Bacteria; phylum Pseudomonadota; class Gammaproteobacteria; order Burkholderiales; family Burkholderiaceae_C; genus Ideonella; species Ideonella aquatica. The sequence goes on from NZ_JAGQDE010000014.1 coordinate 137,631, forward strand.
GGCCCCGGTCAGCACCTTGACCCCCCGCGAAGTCGAAATCCTGAAGTGGACGATGGAGGGCAAGTCAACCTGGGAGATCGGTCAAATACTCTCGATCTCGGCCAACACGGTCAAGTTCCATTTGAAGAACGTTACCGCCAAGCTCGACTGCGCCAGCAAGCACACCGCAGCAGTCAAAGCATCTCGCTTGGGATTGTTGGACCCACGCTAGGACCTACCTAGTTGGGTAGTGCACCGGTGGGCACCGAATTGATGTAATTCACCCCATGCCCGGTTCGGGATTAACTCTGTGAGGGTGAAATGGATCTGTTTGCAATCATCATGGAATATCTCTGCGACCTTCCCCGCGGTGGGGGCTGGTAAACAGAATAACCAACCTGTGGCGCAGGGAGAAACCGCCGAATCCCTCCTCCTGGCATCGCGCCAGGAACATTTGCCCGGCGAGTTGAATACTTGTCCGGGCCTCTTTTTCTTGGGCTGACGTCGACTGGGAAAATAGAGTTGAACTCTACGATTTCGATGGCTGAGCTGATCAGAATGGCTATCCATGTAGCAGCCGCCATCGACCGGGGCCTCGGCCGTGATTTCACGTCCGAGGCCTTTTACGCTGCCGTCTCGCGCCAAGACCTGGTGGGAGAAATCCGAACCCGCTTCGGCGCTGAGCTGAGCCTGGCGGAGCTGGGCGCTGATCCCTGGCGTGTGCTGGCCTTTGAAGGATTGATCGCCGGCGCGCTGCCCCACTACGGACGCAACAGGCGCCGCTCGGTGACCGAGCCCACCGGGCTGTGCATGCTGCTGGCCTGCCTGCTTGAGCAGGTGGACAAGCACTCGTCCATGCAGGGACGGCGACGCGACGAGCGGCGCGTTCCCCTGCTGGAGGTCCTGCTGGGATAGGTCGAACCAGCTCGAAGAGCATCGCCACTCGCTCATGCCTCTGCCCATTGGCAGCGGCCCGCACGTGTGGTAATTTCTGGCTCGCTCATGCCAATCTTTGAGCCGCTGACCGCGTCACCGTCGCCCCGACCGCACAGGCCTTCTGAGAAGTGCGGCAGTTGATCTCCCCGATCAGCTCGAAGGTGTGATCGCAACCCGCGCCGGGAGTCCATCCCGGTTTGGGGATGCTCTCGGCTTCTTTCTTTCATCCCCCGAAAGGAGCCCTCCATGGCTGACACAGCCCTCTGCCTTGCGTCCGCGTCGCCTGCCGACGATCAACGCACCATCCTCCCGACACTCGTGCCTGGCCACCTGCGCTTGGCATTCTTGCCACGCGTCTTCGGACCGCGACACTACGGCCAGGCTGAAGCCGAGGTGTACGGCTGGATGGGCAACCTCTGCCCCGAGTACCACGGCGGCTATTGGCAGTTCTATGACCTGTCCAACGGCGGCTTCTACCTGGCGCCCGAGGCCAAGGTCACAGCCGACCAGGCCGGTCCCGTCTTCGTCGTTCGTGCGCCGAACGGCTTTGAGGAAACGATGAGCTACAACGCCGCCGGCATCACCGCCACGCTGTACGCGATCAACAGCCTGATCTGGAAGGGCGCCGACCACCTGGAAGACGCCTTCTACAAGCTGCGCGACTTCGCGATCGAGCACCGCGAGAGCCGCCAGATCCTGCGCGCCATCGACTGAGCCAGCATCCGCCAACCGCCCGACCTTGAGCGGGCTACTTTCAACCCAGCAGGGAACAACCAGCCCCTGCAAGGGGCTGCCCCTGCTTCCCTATTCAAGGAGGCACCATGCCCCAAGTCCAAGAGCTGCAGGCGCTTGTCCTGCGCCTGCCTGAGGGAGGCCGTCCCAGAGGCCTCCCCGGAGAGCACTACTACCTGCCCATTGTTCGCGATGAGGGCCGCCGATGGTCAGCCCTGTGCCCCGGCATCCACTGGATGTACGCGGGCGAGGTCATCCGCAACATCTGCGCAGGCCGCGCGGTTGACGTGGTCGATGGGTCCCTGTCGGTGCACGGCGAGCGTCGCATATCCCCCGAGCGCTACATCGCTCGGTGGCGCGACGCGATCGCGCACAGCATGGACATCCGTGCGGTCGGTGCGAACAAGGGGGTGCAGCCCACCGCGCTCTTCGAGTTCGATCGCCGCGCGATCGCGCTGGCGCGCTGCTTATGGTCGAACGAGCCCGAGGGCGGCCTGGCCAACCTGCTCGATCTCTACGCCGACTCCACGACCCCCGTCAGCTGGGTTCGCGATGGCGAGCCCGTCGATCCCCCCGACGCCTTGCGCGTCGCCGTGGATCTGACCACCGATCTCGGCTCGCAGCACGCCTGGTGGCTGCAGGACTACCTGCGTCCGCGCGGCGAGAACCCGTACCCGCTCAAGGTGTCGATCGAGTTCCCGGCGGCCACGTCGGTGCGCGAGAGAACCTGGGCACCGAGCTTTCTGAACCCCATGGCCACGACCCTGGAGCCGCAGTGTCTGACCAAGGCCGCCTGACGGCATGAAAGGAGACGTGTGATGAGCTATCGCATCGAGTACCAATGGATGTGCCTTCCGATCACCGCGAACTTCGCGGAGGGTCTGTCTGAGACGCACTACGTCATCGCGATCGAAGGCGGCTGCAACAACCTGACTACCGTGGACCGCGACGGACGCGAGCGGCGTTCGCGCGAGTGGGAAATCGGCATGATCGGCACCGAGCGACAGATCTTGCGACAGACCACGCGGTTCGCCAGCGCCTGCGAGGGCGCGATGCTCAGACCCCGGGGGAGGACATGCACGCCGGAGGCCTACATCCGGCGCATCCGCCGCCTGCTGAAGACGCCCAAGGGTCCGTCCTGGACGCTGGGTCACCTGGGTCTGGGCGCCCGCCTTCCAGCGGCTCATCCGCTGGTCAGCGGTGCCGAGGAACCAGGCTTCAGCTACTTCCCAGAACGGCGCTTCGGCGAAGACTTCGTCAAGTTGATTCCGACCTGGCGGGACCAGTGGGCACGGTACTTCGAGCTGCTGGGGCCCTACCTGGACGACTTCAGCCTGTCGCCCTGGTCGACGGGTCACATCCACCTGATGCCGGGCTCCTGAGCCCCTTCGAGATCACCAACCCTTGGGGCGAGCGCCGTCAGGCCTCGCCCCGTCCTTCATGCAAAGGACCAGCACCATGAGCTACAGCGCTTGCGATCTTCAGGCTGACGTTGATCGTCTGCTCGATCGACTCTCCCTCGAAGTGACCGGCGACGATGAAGATGGCTTCACGATCCGCCGCGGTCACTCAACGGTACACACCAACCAGGGTACCTACTTCGACTCAGCGGCCGAGGCCTGCGGCGCAGCCCTGCAAGGGCTGTTCGATCACATCGAGGACCTGCTCAGCGCAGCCAAGGCAGTCATTGGACGCTGGGAACGTGGCGACCTGGCCGAGGCGGTTCGCGAGCTGGACGTGTGCGTCCGAGTTCTGGATGAGCGCGCGCCAGGCGAGGCTGGCCAGGACAAGGTGTCGGATCGCCTGAAGGCACGTCTCGCACACCTGGTGCGCGACGGTCTGAGCTTCGGGGACTGCGTGCAAGCCTTCGGCGTGACCGAGCAACAGGATCCGGCCGTCGGGCTGGCTCGTCGCCTCATCCACCAGGAAGGTGACATCGAGATCGAGACCACCACCGTGGTCAGCAGGGACGAAGGCGACGGCGCCTACGTTCTGGCCTGGGCCCACGTGCCCGAAGACGAGCGGGCACCCAACAGCGCCGGCTGAACCCTTTCGACTGACCTGCCCCGAGGGCCGCCCCTCGGGGTGGCGCCTTGGGGTCCCGACTTCAAGGAGCCATCATGGACATCTTCACTCGCAGGCTCGGCCTGCACCGCGGCGCGCCGCGCCTCTACCTGGACACCCCAGCGCTGTCGCGAGCCGGCTTCCTGCCGGGAGCCTCGATCCGAGTCCGATCCGACCCCGAAAACGCACGCGTGGTGGTAGAGGTCTGTGACGATGGCGACCGACGCGTCTCCCGAAAGACCCGTGGGCACGCCGAGACCCTGGTGCCAGTGATCGACCTCAACAGCCAAGTGGATCTCGGGCCGATCGCTGGCTACGGAATCGTGCGAGTGGTCTTCCAGCAGCGCGCCATCCATATCCTGGCCACGGCATGCCATGCCCGAAGCCATGAGCGCGCCCTGCGTCTGTTTATGCGCCTGCGGGACGGCCAGCCTCTCAGCTGTGCCAGCATCGCCTTCGGCGTAGGCATCACGAGTTGGGCTCTGCACGAGGGCTTGGCTGATGCCGGCGTGCGAGCGTCACTCCGCCTTGCCAATGAGATCGACGAAGATCTGGTAGATCACGGGATCCGGGTCCATCCACTGATGGACGGGGACACCGTGGTGGTCAACGCACCCATGCAAGATGCCGTGGCGGACGCATGGCTGTTGCAGCGTATCGGCCATGTCGACGTTCTCGAAGCAGGTATCCCCTGCTCGGGCGCCTCGCGCGCCGGCGTGTCCAAGAGAGGCCTGCAGCGGATGGAGGATCACCCGCTGGTGGGCCACCTGGTGGCCGCTGTCATCCAGTGGATTGCCGCGCTGCAGCCGGCCATCTTCTTCGCAGAGAACGTGCCCGACTACCAACGCACGGCCAGCGCCTCCATCCTGAGGTCCTGGCTGCGCGATGCGGGCTATGTGGTTCACGAGGCCGTGCTGGATGCGGTGGACTTTGGCAGCGTGGAAGGCCGGCGACGCTGGTTCCTTGTGGCCGGCCCTGCAGAACTGGCCTTGCAACTGCATGACCTGGCATCGCAATCGCGGTCTGCTGGGAAACTGGAAGCACTGCTGGATGCCGTACCTGGTGATGACCCATGCTGGCGGCCGGTGGTCTACCTGAAGAGCAAGGAGCAGCGCGACGCCGACAAGGGCAGCGGCTTCTCGATGCAGTGGCTCACGCCGCAGTCGACCCGAGTGCCCACGCTGCGCAAGGGTTACCACAAGGGTGGATCCACCGATCCAAGGTTGCTGCACCCAAGCGACCCAGGGCTCTCGCGCTTGTTGACACCGAGAGAGCACGCCCGGATCAAGGGCGTGCCCGAGCACCTGATCGGCGGCCTATCGGCCACCGCGACCCACGAGGCACTGGGGCAAGCGGTGGACACCAGGCCTGTCCGTGCGCTCGGTCGATGGCTCGGCCGCGCGCTGGCCACCATGGCAGAGCCCGCAGTCGGCAAGCCTTGCGCCACTGTCGAGTTCGACAGCATTGCCGCCTGATCGGGAGATCCGCGGCGGGTGGGTAGGGAGGGCGCTGAAGAGGCGTCCTCCCCGCTCTCCAGCATTGCCGTACACGTCTGCTCGACCCAAAGGCGGCGATGCAGCGGAGGACTAAACCGCTCTCGCGGTAGGCGACCTCGATGCGTTGAGACGGTGGTCGCGGCATTGGGTTGTGCGAAGTTGAATAGCGAGGCGATTGGCCTCGTTGATCAACGGAGCTGCAACCATGGACACC
>NZ_JAGQDE010000015.1 GCF_018069755.1 Ideonella aquatica
GCGCCTGGCAAGTGCAGCCGCAGCGCGGCCGGCCTGCCGGCGCCCGCCCGGGCGACCCGCGCCGCGGCGCCCGGCTGAACCTGGTCGAGACGCTGCGTGCCGCCGCGCCCTGGCAGACGCTGCGCCGCCGCGAGCGCCCGGCCCACCCCGCGCGCGTCCAGCTGCAGCGCGATGACTTCCGCATCACCCGCCGCATCCAGCCGCGCCAGACGGTGACGATGTTCGTCGTCGACGCTTCCGGCTCAGCGGCGGCCCACCGCCTGGCCGAGGCCAAGGGCGCGGTCGAGCTGCTGCTGGCCGAGTGCTATGTGCGGCGCGACCAGGTGGCGCTGCTGGCCTTTCGCGGCCAGCCCGGCGGCCCGTCGGTCGAGTGGTTGCTGCCGCCCACCCGCGCGCTGGCACGGGCGCGGCGCTGCCTGGCCGGCCTGGTCGGCGGCGGCGCCACGCCGCTGGCGGCCGCGCTCGACGCCGCCTGGCTGGCCAGCCAGGAGCAGTTGCGCCGCGGCGCCACGCCGGTGGTGGTGGTGCTGTCCGACGGCCGCGCCAACCTGGCGCGCGACGGCCGCCCCGGTCGCACCCAGGCCGCGGCCGATGCGCTGGTGTCGGCGCGCGCCTTCGCTGGCCAGTCCCTCGATCTGCTGTGGCTGGACACCGCGCCGCAGCCCCAGGCCCAGGCGCGCGAGCTGGCCCAGGCGATGGGCGCGCGCTACCTGCCGCTGCCGCACGCCGACGCGCGTCAGCTGCACGCCGCGCTGGGCTGATCCAGCAGCAGCGCGGCCAGCCGCGGCGGGTCTTCCTCATGCATCAGGTGGCCCAGCCCGTCGAGGCGCTGCACCTGCACACCCGGTCGGCGCAGCCGCGCCGCCTGGGCCGGCGGCACCACCGCGTCGCGCTCGCCCACCACCAGCGTCAGCGGGTGCGTCAGGCGCGGCAGGTCGCGCTGCAGGCCGGGCAGGTCCCAGTCGGCCATCATCGACAGCACGCCCGCCAGGTGGGTGGGCTGGCGCAGCCAGTGGCCGTAGCGGGCGACCGCGGCCTCGTCCAGCGTCGAGCCGGTGGCGGTGATCAGGCGGCGCACCGCCGACAGATCGCGCGCCCGCCAGGCGGCCAGCGGCGGCACCAGCGGGTTCCAGGCCAGCAGGCGGGCCAGCGCCGGGTAGGTCCAGCCGGCCAGGCCGTCAAAGGGCTGCAGCGCGGCGTTCAGGCCGACCAGCCGGGTGTCGGCGGGCAGGCCACCGTCCAGGGCCAGGCGCAGCATCAGCGCGCCACCGGCCGAATGGCCCAGCACCAGCTCGGGTGGCGGCGCCTGCGTGGCCAGCAGCGCGCGCAGCGCCGTGGCCATGGCCGCCATGCCGCGCCGCCCGGACGGCAGTGGCGCGCTGCGGCCCTGGCCGGGCAGGTCGGGGGCCAGCAGGGTCCAACCGGCGTCGCGCGCCAGCCAGGCCTGGGCCAGGGTGTGAAAACTGTCGCTGCAGGCACCGGTGCCGTGCAACCACAGCGCCCGCCGCGGTCCGTCGCCCCAGCGCGCCAGGTGCCAGCGCAAGCCGCCGGCAGACACCATCGTGGTGCCTACCCCCATCACGCGCCCCCACGGGCCGCGGGCCAGGCCCTAAGATGACCCACATGAGTCTGGCCGCGCCCACCTTCCACCCCGTGGCCCGCCGGCTGCGTCAGGCCACGCAGACGCGCCACACCCAGGTGGAGCGCAGCGCGCTGATGCAGCGCCTGCTGCGCGGCCAGCTGGGCCGCGCCGCCTACTGCGACTGGCTGCGCGACCTGCACACCCTGTACAGCGCACTGGAGGATGGCCTGGCCGCCCCCGCCGTGCAGCAGCGCCTGGCGCCGCTGCTGGACCCGGCCCTGGCGCGCAGCCACGCGCTGGCGCAGGACCTGACACAGCTGCACGGCCCCGACTGGCCCACCACCCTGCAGCCCAGCCCACCGGCCCAGGCCTATGCCCGGCACCTGCACAGCCTGGGTACGCAGCCGCTGGGCCTGGCGGCGCACGCGTATGTGCGCTACCTGGGCGACCTGGCCGGCGGCCAGGTGCTGGCGCGCGTGGTGGCCCAGAGCCTGGGCCTGGGCGACGGGCCTGGCCTGGCCTTCTATGACTTTGGCGGGCCCGAGCGCGTGGGCGCGCTGGCGGCGCGCTTTCGCAGCGGCCTGGACCAGTTGGCGCACAGCGAGGCCGAGGCCCAAGCGCTGGAAGACGAAGCCTGCGCAGCCTTCGACCGCCACGGCGACTGGTTCGACGGGCGCGGCCCGGCCTGAGCCGCGCGCTCCTGTGCTCACGGGCCGCCGTCCGCACCCGGCGGCGTGCTCAGCCGGCGGATGCGCTCGACCAATGAGGTGGCCCGGCGGGTGGCGCTTTCCAGCTCTTCGAGCATCGGCGCGGTGGGTACCGACGCGCTGGAATCGGCGATGTCCATCGCCGCCAGGCTGGCGTTGGTGAGGATGGCGCCCAGCAGCGGGTCGATCTCGCGCGTGGCCGCGGCGCCGGCCGACAGGCCCTCGGCGGGCGCGGCCGCCGGCATGGCCCGCGCCAGCGAGGCCTCCAGGTGGGCGCGGGCCTGGGTGGCGCGCCAGCTCTGGCTGCGGTCGAACAAGGTGAGCACATAGCCCAGCGGACGGCCGTCGCGGCCGGGCACGACCTCGGCGCGCACGGTCACCGGCCGCTCGGCGTCACCGGCCTGCGGCCGCAGCAGCATCTCGCCACGCCAGTGGGCCTGGCCGGTGCGCAGCGCGGCCAGCGCGTCGCGCAGCAGCGCCGGCTTGGTGAAGGCATCGGCCAGGTGCTCCAGGTCGGTCGACACGGTGCCGCTGGCCAGTGCCGCGGCCGGGCCGAGCAGCTGGCTGCAGGCCTCGTTGATGAACAGCAGCCTGCCGTCGGGGCCGGCCACCAGCACGGCCTCGACCGCGTTGCGCACCGTCTCGCGCACCGTGGCCAGTTGGTGCTCGGCCACCAGCAGGCGCACCGCCTGGACCTGCACGATGATGTCGACCAGCGCACCGCCAAAGGCGCGGCCCAGCGCCAGCTCGGCGGTGGTCCAGGCGATCGCGGTGCCGCGCACCAGCTCGGACCAGGCGGCGAACGAACGCCTGGGCGACAGGCTCATCGGGTCGTCGCCGATCATCGGCTTGTGCGGGTCGCCGGCCCAGGTGACGGTGCGCATCTGCTCCTTGCGCAGCCACAGCAGCAGGTCGGGCCGCTGGGCTGACAAGCGCACACCCAGCACGCCGCTGGCGGTGGGCGTCAGCGAGGCCAGCGCCGGGTTGGCCTTGCCCACCGCGGAGCTGGCGAACAGCATGTCGCTGGCGGTCTGCTCGACCACCCAGTCGCGCAGCGCGCGCAATTCGGGCGTGGACGGCACCTCGCCGGTGGTCAGCAACTCGTTCTCGGCGAACAGCACCGCGCCGGTGGCATTCAGCGGCTGCAGCAGCGTGGACGGGTTGCGGAACAGCGCCTGGCGCCAGTCGCCCTCGGTGGAGGTGGCCTCCACCAGGCGTTGCTCAAGCCGGCGCACCAGCACCGCCACCTGGGCGTGCGCGTAGTTCTCAATCGCGGCGATGCGGGTGGAGACCACCTCGCCGATCAGGTCGCAGGCGGCGCGCACCGCATAGCGCACATTGCGCGGTGAGTCGTGGTGGGCGGCGATCAGGCCCCACAGCCGTTCCTCGTGCACCAGCGACACCACCAGCGTGGCGGTGACGCCCATGTTCTTGAGGTACTGCAGGTGCAGCGGCGACATGCTGCGCAGGTAGCTCATCGACATGTCGAGCTGGTCGCCCACCGGCTGGCCGTCCTCGCGCAGCAGCAGCTGCGGCTGGTAGTGCACATCGACCAACACCCGCACACGGTTGCGCAGGTAGAGCTCGCGGGCACGCTGCGGAATGTCGGTGGCCGGGTAGTGGTGGCCCAGCAGCGAGGACAGGCGCGGGTCGCGCGATTCGGCAATGATCTCGCCGTGGCCCTCGGGGTCGAACTTGTAGACCATCACCCGGTCGTAGCCGATCAGCTCGCGCACGCCGCGCGCGGTGGCGTCGGCCAGCACGCCCAGGCTGGCGGCCTCGCCAATGCGCTGCACGGTCTGCGCCACCAGCGACATCAGCGTGTCGCGGTGATGGCCCACGGTGGGCGCGGCGGCGGGCGCCAGCGGCTCCAGTTCCAGCACCAGCGCGCCGGCGGTGTTGCGGTGCAGCGCGCCTTCCCAGTCGGGGGCGCTGGCCGCACCGCCCGCCAGGGTGGCCTGCAGCGGCACCGGCTCGTCGGCACGCAGCGCCGGCAGCGTGGCCTGCACCGCCTGCGCCAGGCCCGGCGCCAGCGCCTCGAGGGGCCGTCCCAGGCAGGCGCTGCCCGGCACGCCCAGCAACAGCGCGACGTTCTCGGACGCCGCGGCCAGCCGCAGGCCCTCGCCCTCCAGCACCAGCAGCACGCCATGCGGCTGCACCGAGCCGGCGAGGTGGATCAGCTCGCGTTCGCAGTTGGTCAGATCGGCCTGACCGAAGCGGGGACTCTCGCCTTGCACGTCCGTGCTCCGCAGATCAGTTCAGCAGCCCCGGGCCCGGCGGCTTGCCCGCTTCGAGCCGATGGTGGCGCATGCGCGCCCAGAGATCATCCAGCGAGATGCCCAGCAGTGCCGCGGCCTGCGACAGATCGGCCGGGTGGCGCGCAATGGCCTCTTCCAGCAGGTGGCGCTCGGCCAGCTCACTGGTCTCGCGCAGCAGGTCGCCCAGCGACATCAGGCCCACCTGCGCCGCCAGCCGATCGATCGCGCTGGCCAGCTGGCGCACCTGCGGCGGCAACGTGCCCTGGCGGTGGTCGATGCGGCGCAGTGTCAGGCCCATGCATTCCTGGTCGCCCTCGGCCAGCAGCGCGGCCGAGACCTCGACGTCGATCATCACCGCCTCATTGCGACCGATGGTGCACAGCTGTTGGTCGACGATGCCCAGGTGGCGCGCCTGCGCCAGGATGGCCGGCAGGCAGCCCTTGGCGTCGCCCAGCAGATCGGTCAGGTTCTGGCCGGTGCTGGGCATGGGCATGCCGGGCATGGGCGCCGCATCCTGACACAGCAGGTCAAAGGCGGTGTTGGACATCAGCACCCGGGCCTGCGAATCGGTGATCACCACCGCGTCGGGCGTGCGGTCGACAAAGCTGGCCAGGCGCAGACTGGCCGAACCCGGCTCGGCCGCCACCTCGGCCACGCGCACGCGCACCAGCAGCAGCAGCGTGCCGTCGGCACTGAAGGGCGTGGCCGACAGGTCGGCCGGCACCGGCGCCACCGCCAGGCCCTCGCCCGGCGCCAGCAGCGCGCGGATCTCGCCCGGGCGACCGCTGGTGCGGGCGGTGACGAAGAGCTCCTCGACCGCCGCGCGCGAGACGCTGCTGATGCTGGCCAGCACGCTCTGCCCGGCCCAGTGCGCCATCACGCGGCCGAACAGCTCGGCGGCGGCGCGGTTGGCCTCGACCATGGCGTAGCTGTGGGCGTCAATGACCAGCACGCCGTCGGTGGCCACCTGGAACAGCATGCGGTAGCGGGCCTCGGCCTGGCGACGGCGCCAGTAGTCGCGCTCCAGCGCCTGCTGGGCCTCGACGAAACGCTGCTGGATGGCGGCCACCGAGCGCAGGTCGCGGCCCACCGCCAGCACCGGGCCCTTGGCGCCCAGGCGCACGGCCGAGTAGGCCACCGGGATCTCGGTGCCGCCGTCGGCCTGGTGGTTGACCTCGCGGCGCTGCGTCACGCGGCCGGCGCGGGCCTCGCTGAGCATCATCTCGACCTTGCGCCGGGTCTCGCCGGTGACGGTGTCCACCCAGTGCCGGCCCACCCAGTGGGCGGCGCCACCGGTCAGCGGCTCGGCGCCCTGGGCGACGTTGCGGATGACGCCGTCGTCGTCAATCACCAGCGCGATGTCGCTGGCGATGGAGACAAAGGTCTGCGCCAACTGGGGCGCGAGTTCGGACAGCGCACCCAGGTCAGGTGGCTCGGTCGGGCGATTCGGGGCGTTGCTCACGCGACTTCTCCACTGCAGCGCACGACTTGCACCAAGGGCGGAATGATCCGCCAGGCGCAGGTGTCGACGCACAGGGCCTGGAATGATCAAACCACGATACCACAGGGGCCCTGTCCATGACGCTGCCGAGAGGACCAGGGCCGGCGAGTCGGGCTCTTTGAGGTCGGCTGCCCGGGCGCCGCAGCGCAGGGGAAGGTGGGGCCGGCCAGGAGGAGTACGGATCGTGTTGTCATTCTAACTTGACACTCCTACAATCACCAAATGTTGACACTCGACAGTGGCGTGCCGCACGCCGTGGTGATCGGCTCCGGCTTCGGTGGCCTCGCCGCCGCGGTCCGGCTGGCCGCCCGTGGCTGGCGGGTGACCGTCGTCGAGCAGCTCGACGCCCCCGGCGGCCGCGCCTACGTGCACCGGCAGGACGGCTTCACCTTCGACGCCGGGCCCACGGTCATCACCGCCCCCTTCCTGCTCGAGGAGCTGTGGGCGCTGTGCGGCAAGCGCCTGTCCGACGACATCGACCTGCGCCCGGTGGCGCCGTTCTACCGCATCCGCTTCGACGACGGCACGCTGTTCGACTACAGCGGCGACCCCGAGGCCATGCGCCGCGAGGTGGCCCGCCTGGCGCCGGATGACGTGGCCGGCTACGAGCGCTACCTGGCAGCCAGCCAGGACATCTTCAAGGTCGGCTTCGAACAGCTGGGCCACGTGCCCTTCGAGAGCGCCACCGACATGCTCAAGGTCGCCCCCGACCTGCTGCGCCTGCAAGGCTGGCGCTCGGTCTGGGGCCTGGCCAGCCGCCACGTGCGCGACCCGCGGCTGCGCGTGGTGCTGACCTTCCAGTCGCTGCTGGTGGGTGGCAACCCCTTTGACACCACCGCGGTCTACTGCCTGATCGCCCACCTGGAACGCCACTGGGGCGTGCACTTCGCGATGGGCGGCACCGGCGCGCTGGTCAGCGGCCTGGTGACGCTGATACAGGAGCAGGGCGGGCAGCTGCGGCTGAACACCCGGGTCGAGCAGATCATCGTCGAGGGCGGCCGCGCCCGGGGCGTGATGCTGCAGGGCGGCGAGCGGCTGGACGCCGACGCGGTGATCTCCAACGCCGACTCGGCCTTCACCTACCGCCGCCTGGTGGCCCCTGAGCACCGCCACCGCTGGACCGACCGCAAGCTGGACCGGGCGAACTACTCGATGAGCCTGTTCGTCTGGTACTTCGGCACGCGGCGCCAGTACCCCGGCGTGGCCAACCACACGATCGCGCTGGGGCCGCGCTACCGCGAGCTGCTGGCCGACATCTTCCACCGACAGCACCTGGCCGAGGACTTCAGCCTGTACCTGCACCGTCCCACCGCCACCGACCCCTCGCTGGCGCCACCGGGCTGCGACACCTTCTACGCGCTGGCGCCGGTGCCGCACCAGGGCAGCGGCGTCGACTGGACGCAGCAGGCCGAGCCCTTCCGGCAGGCGGTGCAGCGGCGGCTGGAGAGCACGCTGCTGCCAGGCCTGGGCGCCGAGGTCGTGACCTCGCGCGTGACCACGCCGCTGGACTTCGCGCAGCGCCTGTCGTCCGAGCAGGGCGCCGCCTTCGGCCTGGCACCCACGCTGATGCAAAGCGCCTGGTTCCGGCCGCACAACCGCAGCGAGGACATCCCCGGCCTGTACCTGGTGGGTGCCGGCACCCACCCGGGCGCCGGGCTGCCGGGCGTGCTCAGCTCGGCGCGCGTGCTGGATCACTACCTGGCCCCGGCCGCCGCCCATGTCCGCGCCGCTGCCTGACCTGCGGTCCGCCGACCGCGCCGACCTGGCCGCCTGCCGCGTGGCGCTGGCCAACGGCTCGCGCACCTTTCTGGCCGCGTCCTGGCTGCTGCCGCGCGCGGTGCGCGAGCCGGCCTGCGCGCTCTACGCGTTCTGCCGCATGGCCGATGACCTGGTCGATGGCGCCGCTGCCCGCGGCGAGCGTGCCGCCGACGCCGTGGCCGAGCTGCGCGATCGCCTGGCGCGCCTGTACGCCGGCCAGCCCGGCCCGCACGTGGCCGACCGCGCGCTGGCCGCGGTGGTGCGCGGCGGCATGCTGCCGATCGCCTGGCCGCTGGCGCTGATCGAGGGTTTCGAGTGGGACGCCACCGGCCGCCGCTACGAGACGCTGGACGAGGTGCTGGCCTACGGTGCCCGCGTGGCCGGCGCGGTGGGCGCGATGATGGCCGCGCTGATGGGCGCCACCCAGGGTGAGCACGCCGAGGCCGCGCTGGCCCGCGCCTGCGACCTGGGCGTGGCGATGCAGCTGTCCAACATCGCCCGTGACGTGGGCGAGGACGCCGCCATGGGCCGGCTCTACCTGCCGCAGCAATGGCTGCGCGAGGCCGGCATCGACCCCGAGGCCTTCCTGGCCGCGCCGGTGTTCAGCCCCGCGCTGCGCGAGGTCGTCGAGCGGCTGCTGGCCGAGGCCGAGCGGCTGTACACCCGCGCCGGTGCCGGTGTGGCCGCGCTGCCGCTGGCCTGCCGGCCCGGCATCAATGCCGCGCGGCTGCTGTACCGGCAGATCGGCCGCCAGGTGCAGCGCAACGGCGGCAACTCGGTGGATCAGCGCGCCGTGGTCTCGGCGCGGCGCAAGCTGTTGGGCCTGGGTCAGGCCGCGTGTTCGCTGCGGCCCTCGCTGCAGGCGCTGCACGAGCCGCCGCTGGCCGCCACCGCCTTCCTGGTGCAGGCCCTGCCGCGCCCCTTGGCCAACACCTCGCCCGCCTGGTGGCAGTGGCAGACGCGCGGCCTGCGCGTGCTGGCGCTGTTCGAGCGTCTGGAGCGCGAACGCGCGCGCGGGGCGGCGGCGTGTCGCTGATCTGGCTCGAGATCGTGCTGGGCTTCGGCGTGCCGATCGCCTGGGGCCTGTGGGAGCTGTGGTCGCTGCGCCGGCTGCGTCAGCGCGATGAAGCGCTCAAGCGCGCCGCGGCATCCGGAACGGCAGCATCGCCTGCACCCACGGACGAGCAAAGCGCCTGAGGTCCAGGCTCTCCTGCACCGCACACACCGACAGGCCGTGCCAGCGCAGGCCCAGCAGTGAGCGCGTGTAGAACGGCCCGTCCTCGAGCTGCCGCAGGCGCTGCGGCACGCAGCCCGCGTCCTGGCGCACCTGCTGCGCCACGCCCCAGGCGCCGCGCGGCAGATCGGCGCTGGCCATCAGCGGCAGATGCTGCACCGGCTGGCCTTCACGCAGCTCCAGCGCCAGCGCGCGGGTCTGGCCGTCGCGCTCCACCGTGTCGTAGACCACCATGCAGCGCCGCTCATCCAGATGGGCGCGCGCCCAGTGCCAGTGCGAGAAGCCCTGCTCCAGCGGCTCGTTGCCGCGGTTGCAGTCCAGGTAGCCCTGGCCGCGCCAGTGCCAGCCGGGCGCGTCGAAGTCCACCTCGACATCGGCCAGCGGCGCCAGCGGCCACCACTGGTGGCGGCCGCCCGCGTCCAGATCGATCGGCGCGGTGGGACAGGGCCTCGGCCGCAACCGCACCCGGCCGCGCAGGCGGCGCGGCCAGGGCACGGCCCATTCATGGATCTGCGCCTCCAGCACCTCGCCGTCCCAGTGCAGCGCGCTGGGCCCCACCTGCAGGTGATCGGGCCCGCGCTGCAGCTGCGTGGCGCCGCGCTCGGTCATCGCCCACAGCGGCCGGCCGTCGCGGTACAGCGCCACGTTGATCGCGCAGTGCGCCTGCGGATCGGCCAACCCGCGGGCCCGGGCGCGGGCGTAATAGGGTGAGAAGACGCTGCCGACGAAACCGATCAGCACCAGCGCATCACGGCGGTCGGCGCTCAGCGCGTCGAGGTACCACCAGGCATAGCCGCCGGGCGCGACAGGGTGATCGAAACCCGGGCCGAAGGCGCCCGCAGCATGGCCTGCGCCGCCAGCCAGCCTGAGGTGGCCGCCATCGGCAGCCCCGGCCCCGGGTGCACACTGCCCCCCGCCAACCACAGGCCCGGGATCCGGCTGGCCGAGCCCGGTCGGCGAAACGAGGCCTGCCAGCCGTGCGTCGCCCGGCCATACAGCGCTCCGCCCGTCCCCGGAAAGCGCGCCGCGAAGTCCGCGGGCGTCGTGCGCAGCACCGTCTCGGGCTGCCAGCGCAGGCGCAGGCCGCAGCGTCTCAGATGGGTCAGGCTGCGCAGTTCGCATGGTTCGATCTCCTGTGGGGACAGGCCCTGGCCGTCCGCCTGGGCGGGTGCATTGACCAGCCAGAACATCCGCTCCAGGCCCTCGGGCGGCGGCGCGGTGTCGTCGCGGTCGGGGGCACAGAGGTAGACGGTGGGACGACGCGGCAGGCGGCCGGCGCCAAAGATGTCGGCAAACTCGCTCGCGCCGTCGCTGCTGAAGAACACGGTGTGGTGGGCCAGCGCCAGGCCCTGGGCCTCGGCCAGCGCGGTCCAGGTGAGCGCCGACAACGAGCGCGGCGCGGTGGCGGCGTCGGACGGTGTGGCGGCGCGCGCGGACTCGCCCGCCAGGCCGCGGGCCAGCGCGGCCGCGTCGCCGTTCCACAGCACCTGATCGGCGCGCAGGCACTCGCCATCGGCCAGACGCACGCCGCCGATGCGACCACCCTCGATCAGCAACTCGCTGACATGCGCACCGGTGCGCAGCACGGCGCCGCGGGCTGCGGCCACCTCGGCCAGCGCCTGGGCCAGGCGCTGCATGCCGCCGGGGATGCGCCACACGCCGGCGCGCTCGGCCTGCGCCACCAGCATCAGCGTGGCCGGCGCGGCAAAGGGCGACGCACCGCAGTAGGTGGCGTAGCGGCCGAAGAGCTGGCGCAGCCGCGGGTCGCGGAACTGCTGCGCCAGCGTGTCCATCAGCGTGGCAAAGGGCGCGATGCCGGCCAGCGCCGCCAGCCCCGGCAGGCCCTGGGCGCGCCAGCTGCGCCAGGCCAGGCTCCAGGGCGTGGGCCGCGGCGCGCGCATGTGGGTGTGCTCCAGCGCGCGGAAAATGCGCTCGGCGCGCGTGCAGAAGGCCTGGTAGCGGCGCGCTTCGTCGGGCCCGGCGAAGGCACCGATCGCGTCCACCGTCTGGCGCGCATCGGCCAGCAGGTCCAGCGTGTCGCCGCCGCGCCAGACGTGGCGCGCCAGCACCGGCAGCGGCCGGGTGGGCACCCGCGCGTCGAAGGATTCGCCCAGCTCGGCGAACAGCGCCTCGAACCAGGGCTTGAGCGTGAACACCGTCGGGCCCGCGTCCACCCAGGCCGCTCCCGCCGCCTGGCTGCGCAGCTTGCCGCCCCAGTGCGCGGCGCGCTCCAGCACGGTGACGGCTCGGCCCGCGTGGGCCAGCCGCGCCGCGGCCACCAGGCCGCCGATGCCGCCGCCGACCACGATCACCCGGTCCTCGCCCGCCATGGTCTTCAGGCCCGGCGGCGACCGTGGGGGGTCGTCAGTGTGTATTGACGTTGACAGCTCATGTGTCTATTCTGCTTGACACTTGATGCTGTTGACAACCGCGTCAGGCCGGCCGCTCCTCGGTCGGCCGGGCGTCACACCGGGGAGCCTGATGGACATTCGCAACCGGATCGAGGCCTCGCTGCAGCGGGCCCTGGAAGGCGCCCTGGTCGACGACGCGCCGCCGCGCCTGGCGGCTGCCGTGCGGCACGCGGTGTGGCCGGGCGGCGCCCGCGTGCGGCCGCGCCTGTGCCTGGCCGTGGCGCTGGCCTGCGGCGACGACGACCCGCTGCTGGCCGACGCGGCCGCCGCAGCGATCGAGCTGCTGCACTGCGCCTCGCTGGTCCACGACGACCTGCCCTGCTTTGACAACGCCCGCCTGCGGCGCGGCCGCCCCTCGGTGCACGCCGCCTATGGCGAGCGGCTGGCGGTGCTCAGCGGCGACGCGCTGATCGTGCTGGCATTGCAAGGCCTGGGCGCGGTGGGTGCACGCGCGCCGCAACGCCAGCCCGCGGTGTGGGCGGCGGTGACACGCGGCATCAGCATGCCCCACGGCATCGTCGCCGGTCAGGCCCAGGAGTGCGAGCCGCAGGTGGTGCTGAGCGACTACCAGCGCGCCAAGACCGGCGCCCTCTTCGTGGCGGCCACCGTGGCCGGGGCCGAGGCCGCGGGCGTGCCGGGCGCCCCCTGGCGCGCGCTGGGCGCCTGCCTGGGCGAGGCCTACCAGGTGGCCGACGACATCCGCGACGTGGTCTCTGACCCCCAGGCCCTGGGCAAGCCGGTGGGCCAGGACGAGATGCACGACCGCCCCAGCTCGGCCCGCATGCACGGCCTGCTGGATGCGACGCGGCACTTCGCCGAGCTGCTCGACGAGGCCGCCGCGTCCATCCCCGCCTGCCCGGGCCGCCATCACCTGCAGGCCCTGGTGCGCGCCGAGGGCGAGCGCCTGGTGCCCACCGCGTTGTGCGCCGATCTGCTGCGCCAGGCGGCCTGAGCGCCGCCACCACGGTGGCCCCCTGGCGCGACCGCTGGTCGCTCTGGCGTGACCGCCTGCTGGCCAGTCCGCGCTTTCGCCAATGGGCGGCCGGCTTTCCGCTGACGCGCTGGGTGGCGCACCGCCGCGCGCAGTCGCTGTTTGACCTGGTGGCCGGCTTCGTCTATTCGCAGGTGCTGCTGGCCTGTGTGCAGCTGCGCCTGTTCGACCACCTGGCCGACGGCCCGCTGACGGTGTCCGCGCTGCAGCCGCGCCTGGGGCTGGACGCCGCCGCCACGCTGCGCCTGCTGCAGGCGGCGCAAGCGCTGCAACTGGTGGAGGCACGCCATGGCGGCCGCTGGGGCCTGGGCCCGCTGGGCGCGGTGATGGCCGGCGACCGCGCGATCAGCGCGATGGTCGAACACCACGGCGCGCTCTACGCCGACCTGGCCGATCCGGTGGCGCTGCTGCGCGGCCAGGCCCGCGACAGCCACCTGGCGGCCTTCTGGCCCTACGCCACCACCAGCGCGCCAGGCCAGCTGGGCGACGCCGACGTGGGCGCCTACAGCGAACTGATGAGCGCCTCGCAGCCGCTGGTGGCCGAGCAGGTGCTGGACGCCGTGGACCTGCGGCGCTTTGCCTGCCTGATGGACGTGGGGGGTGGCCAGGGGCGATTCCTGATCGAGGCCGGCCGGCGCGCCCCATCGCTGGCGTTGCGCCTGCTGGACCTGCCAGCGGTGGTTGAGCGCGCGCAGCGCCAGCCCGAGTGGCAGGCGCTGGGCGCGCGCGCCAGCGTGCATGGCGCCGACTTCCTGCGCCAGCCGCTGCCCGGCGGGGCCGACATCGTCTCGCTGGTGCGCGTGGTGCACGACCACGATGACGAAGCTGCACAGGCGCTGTTGCGCGCCGTCCACGCCGCGCTGCCGCCGGAGGGCCGATTGCTGCTGGCCGAGCCGATGGCCGACACGCCCGGCGCCGCCCGCATGGGCGACGCCTACTTCGGCTTCTACCTGCTGGCCATGCGCAGCGGCCGACCGCGCAGCGCCGCGCAGTTGGCCGCGATGCTGCAGGCCGCTGGCTTCCAGGCGCCGCATGAACACGCCACGCGCCAGCCGCTGCAGACGCGGGTCCTGATGGCGCTCAAGCCGGTCGCCAACGTCCCCGGCGCCCGGGCGTAAATCACCCTTGACAACTCGACATGTCAGCGTACAGTGACACTCAACATGTCAATTTCTACTGACACCTTGGCCGTTGTCCTCGCCTCGCCCGAGCACCTGCAGCTCGAGCGCCTGGCCCTGTCGCCGCGCGGCGAGGACGACCTGCTGGTCGAGGTGGAATGGAGCGGCATTTCCACCGGCACCGAGCGCCTGCTGTGGAGCGGCCGCATGCCGCCCTTCCCCGGCATGGGCTATCCGCTGGTGCCGGGCTATGAGTCGGTGGGCCGCGTGGCCGAAGCTGCCGCCAACAGCGCCTTCCGCCCCGGTGACCGCGTCTTCGTGCCCGGTGCCAACTGCTTCGGCCCGGTGCGCGGCCTGTTCGGTGGCGCCGCGCGCCGCCTGGTGGTGCCGGCGCGCCGCGTGGTGGCCGTGGACGAGGCCCTGGGCGAAGACGCCGTGCTGATGGCCCTGGCCGCCACCGCCTACCACGCGGTGGCCCGCGGCGGCCACTGCGAGCACCCCGAGCCGCCCGAACTGATCGTCGGCCACGGCGTGCTGGGCCGCCTGCTGGCGCGCCTGAACGTGGCCGCCGGCTGCACCAACACGGTCGTCTGGGAAACCGACGCCCGCCGTCAGGACGGCGCCCGCGGCTACACCGTGCTGCACCCGGATGACGACCCGCGGCGCGACTACAAGAGCGTCTGCGACGTCAGCGGTGATGCGGCGATGCTGGACGTGCTGATGCAGCGCCTGGCCCCCGGCGGCGAGATCGTGCTGGCCGGCTTCTACCCGGACCGCGTGTCCTTCGCCTTCCCGCCCGCGTTCATGCGCGAGGCGCGCATCCGCGTGGCGGCCGAATGGCAGCGCCCCGACCTGCTGGCGGTGAAGGCGCTGATCGAGTCCGGCGTGCTGCCGCTCGACGGCCTGGTCACCCACCACTGCGAGGCCACCGAGGCCGACCAGGCCTACCGCACCGCCTTTGGCGACGCAGCCTGCCTGAAGATGATCCTGGACTGGAGACACAGCGCATGAACTCTCCCACCGAGGTGCCTGTGCAGGTGCTGCGAGATCTCCAGCTGCGCGCCGAGGCCGCGATCGAGCCCGACGCCCCGTCCACCGGCCCGGTCAAGCAGGGCACGCAGATCATCGCGATCTACGGCAAGGGCGGCATCGGCAAGAGCTTCACGCTGGCCAACCTCAGCTACATGATGGCCCAGCAGGGCCGGCGCGTGCTGCTGATCGGCTGCGACCCCAAGAGCGACACCACCAGCCTGCTGTTCGGCGGCAAGGCCACGCCCACCATCATCGAGACCAGCAGCCGCCGCAAGGCCGCTGGCGAGGCGGTGGCGATCGGCGATGTCTGCTTCAAGCGCGACGGCGTCTACGCGATGGAGCTGGGCGGCCCCGAGGTCGGCCGCGGCTGCGGCGGGCGCGGCATCATCCACGGCTTCGAGACGCTGGAGAAGCTCGGCTTCCACGACTGGGGCTTCGACTACGTGCTGCTCGACTTCCTGGGCGACGTGGTCTGCGGCGGCTTCGGCCTGCCGATCGCCCGCGACCTGTGCCAGAAGGTCATCGTCGTCGGCTCGAACGACCTGCAAAGCCTGTACGTGGCCAACAACGTCTGCTCGGCGGTCGAGTACTTCCGCAAGCTCGGCGGCAACGTCGGCGTGGCCGGCCTGGTGGTCAACAAGGACGACGGCACCGGCGAGGCCCAGGCCTTTGCCGCACAGGCCGGCATCCCAGTGCTGGCCAGCATTCCCGCGCACGAGGACATCCGCCGCAAGAGCGCCGCCTACGAGATCATCGGCCGCCCCGACGGCGCCTGGGGTCCGCTGTTCGGCCAGCTGGCCGACGCCGTGGCCGAGGCCCCGCCGCAGCAGCCCCGCCCGCTCAGCCAGGACGGCCTGCTGGCGCTGTTCTCGGGCAGCGCGGTCGGCCGCGACGTGGTGCTGCAGCCGGCCACCGACGCCGACATGATGGGCCGCGCCGTGGTGGCCAAGCCCTCGCTGGAGGTGGTCTACGACCCCGAGTGAGCCAGCGATGACCGTGTCCACCCTGCCCCTGCACGACGGCGCCCCCGAGGCGCTGGGCTGCCACGCCTCGGCCGAACAGGTCGCGGCGCTGGCCCAGCAGCTGCCCGAGTCCACCGCCGACACGCTGGCGCGCTACGCCCGCGACTACCCGCAGGGCCCGCACGACCAGCCGCAAAGCATGTGCCCGGCCTTCGGCTCGCTGCGCGTGGGCCTGCGCATGCGCCGCGTGGCCACCGTGCTGTCGGGCTCGGCCTGCTGCGTCTACGGCCTGAGCTTCACCTCGCACTTCTACGGCGCGCGCCGCAGCGTGGGCTACGTGCCCTTCAACAGCGAGACCCTGGTCACCGGCAAGCTCTTCGAGGACATCCGCGAGGCGGTCTTTGGCCTGGCTGACCCCGAGAAGGTCGACGCGGTGGTGGTGATCAACCTGTGCGTGCCCACCGCCAGCGGCGTGCCGCTGCAGCTGCTGCCCCGGCAGATCGACGGCGTGCGCGTGATCGGCATCGACGTGCCCGGCTTCGGCGTGCCCACCCATGCCGAGGCCAAGGACGTGCTGGCCGGCGCGATGCTGCGCTATGCCCGCGCCGAGGCCGAGTCCGGCCCGGTGCAGGCCCCGCGCGGCGGCCGCGCCGAGCGACCCAGCGTGGCCTTCCTGGGCGAGATGTTCCCGGCCGACCCGGTGGTGCTGGGCGCGCTGCTTGATCCGCTGGGCCTGGCCGCCGGCCCGGTGGTGCCCACCCGCGAATGGCGCGAGCTGTACGCGGCGCTGGACGCCAGCGTGGTGGCCGCGATCCACCCCTTCTACACCGCCAGCGTGCGCGAGTTCCAGGCCGCTGGCCGGCCCATCGTCGGCTCGGCGCCCGTGGGTGCCGAGGGCACCGACGCCTGGCTGCAGGCCATCGGGCGCAGCGCCAACGTGCCGCAGGCGATGATCGACGCCGCCCGCAACCGCTTCGTGCCCGCGGTGCGCGGCGCGCTGGCGGCGCAGCCGATCCGCGGCCGGCTGACGCTCAGCGGCTACGAAGGCTCGGAGCTGCTGGTGGCCCGGCTGCTGGTGGAGAGCGGCGCCGACCTGCGCTACTGCGGCACCGCCGCCCCCGCCACGCCCTGGAACGCCGAGGACCGCGCCTGGCTGGCCGCGCACGGCGTGCATGTGCAGTGCCGCGCCTCGCTGGAGCAGGACCTGGCCGCGATGCGCGCCTTCAAGCCCGACCTGGCGATCGGCACCACGCCGCTGGTGCAGGCGGCCAAGCAGGCCCGCACACCAGCGCTGTACTTCACCAACCTGATCTCGGCGCGGCCGCTGATGGGCCCGGCCGGTGCCGGCTCGCTGGCCACGGTGATCAACGCCGCGATCGCCAACCGCGCGCGCTTCGAGGCGATGGACGATTTCTTCGGCGCCTCGGGTGTCGGCCAGGGCGACCGCAGCGGCGTCTGGCAGCAGGCGCCGCAGGAGCGGCCGGCCTTCCGCGCCGACTTCCGTCGCCGCGTCATCAAGATCCAGCAGGCGGCGAACGCGCCGGTGGGGGTGTAGACCATGCTGGTGCTGGACCATGACCGGGCAGGCGGCTACTGGGGCGCGGTGTACGTGTTCACCGCGATCAAGGGCCTGCAGGTGGTGATCGACGGCCCGGTGGGCTGCGAGAACCTGCCGGTCACCAGCGTGCTGCACTACACCGACGCGCTGCCACCGCACGAGCTGCCGATCGTCGTCACCGGCCTGGCCGAAGAGCAACTGGGCCGCGAAGGCACCGAGGGCGCGATGCGCCGCGCCCACCGCGCCCTGGACCCCGACCTGCCCGCGGTGGTGGTGACCGGCTCGATCGCCGAGATGATCGGCGGCGGCGTCACCCCCGAAGGCACCGGCCTGCTGCGCTTCCTGCCACGCACGATCGACGAAGACCAGTGGCAGTGCGCCAACCGCGCGATGAGCTGGCTGTGGACGCAGTACGGCAGCAAGCGCATCCGGGCCGCGACGCCCGCGGCCGAGCGACCCGCCGGCCAGCGCCCCAAGGTCAACCTGATCGGCCCGAGCTACGGCGTCTTCAACGGCCCGAGTGATCTGGCCGAGATCCGCCGCCTGGTCGAGGGCATCGGCGCCGAGGTGAACCTCAGCTTCCCGCTGGGCAGCCACCTGGAAGACGTGCCGCGCCTGGCCGAGGCCGACGCCAACGTCTGCCTGTACCGCGAGTTCGGCGCCGCGCTGTGCGAGCAGCTGGAGCGGCCCTGGCTGCATGCGCCGATCGGTGTGCACAGCACCACCCGCTTCCTGCGCACGCTGGGCGAGATGCTGGGCCTGGACCCCGAGCCCTTCATCGAGCAGGAAAAGCACACCACGCTCAAGCCGGTGTGGGACCTGTGGCGCTCGGTGACGCAGGATTTCTTCGCCACCGCCAGCTTCGCGGTGGTGGCCGGCGCCACCTACACCCGCGGCCTGCAGCGCTACCTGGGCGAGGAGCTGGGCCTGCCCTGCCAGTTCGCGGTGCCGCGCGTGCCGGGCGCCAAGACCGACAACGCCGAGGTGCGCCGCCTCACGCACAGCCGCACGCCGCTGGTGATGTTCGGCTCCTTCAACGAGCGCATGTACCTGGCCGAGCTGGCCGGCGGCCATGGTCCGCGGCCCAGCTACATCCCTGCCTCGTTCCCCGGCGCCATCATCCGCCGCGCCACCGGCACGCCCTTCATGGGCTATGCCGGCGCCACCTATGTGCTGCAGGAGGTCTGCAACGCCTTCTTCGACGCGCTGTTTCATGTGCTGCCGCTGGCCTCGGCGCTGGATGCGGTCGAGCCCACGCCCGCCCGTCTGGCGCCCGAGCGCCCGCGCGCCTGGGACGACGAGGCGCAGCGCCTGCTCGACGAGCTGGTGCGCGCGCAGCCGGTGCTGGTGCAGATCTCGGCCGCCAAGCGCCTGCGCGACCGTGCCGAGCACGAGGCCCAGCAGGCCGGCGAAGACCGTGTCACCGCCGAGCGCATGGCGCGCGTGCGAGACACCCTGACCACGGGAGTGCCGGCATGAGGCCGCTGCCACCCCGACCCCACGTTCCGGCTGGCAGCCCTGCCACCGGGCGCCCTTGCCGCGCGGGATGGAGCCGCGGTATCGGCCGCAAGGCCATTGAGAAAAGGAACCCCCACTATGGCTGATGACCGTAAGGGCTCCCTGTCCGGACTGACCGAGCAGGAAGCACGCGAGTTTCACGGCATGTTTGTGACCAGCTTCATCGCGTTCACTGCGATCGCGATCGTCGCCCACATCCTCGTGTGGAACTGGCGTCCCTGGCTCTGAGCCAGGCCCGCCTTCAACGCTCCTGAGGAGCAAGAGATGACCGCTTCCACCCTGAAGTCCGACCTTGGCCACACCCGGGGCGCCGAGTCCTCGCGCCTGGTGTTCTGTGTGTGCTTTGCGATGTTCCTGGTGATCGCCGTGATCGCCCAGCTGCTGTTCATTCCCTGGCGCAGCTGGCTGACCGGTGCCGAGGACCATCGCTCGCTGATCGGCGGCGTCAGGTCGGCGGTCTACACCCTGTTGTCCAACATCCCTTGACTGGAGAGACAAGACATGTGGAGATTGTGGCTGTTGTTCGACCCGCGACGGGTCCTGATCGCGCTGTTCACCTTCCTGTTCGGACTGGCGCTGCTCATTCACTTCATCCTGCTGAGCACCGACAAGTTCAACTGGCTCGACGGCGCCAAGAAAACCAAGGCGGCGACCGTCCAGGTCGAGGCACCGCCCAAGGGCTAGTCCCGGCACCCACCCTGCGCCTTCGGGTGCAGGGTCCGGGCCGGAGACCCCCTTGTTCACCGTCCCTCGGCATCCGAGCCTGCCGCCTGCCCACGGGCAAGCGACCGGCCGCATGCCGACCCAACACCTGATCGGCGCAGCCCCTTTTTGACGAGCTGCGTCTGCATGGGAGTCGGCCATGGCCATGCTCAGCTTCGAGCGCAAATACCGCGTCCGCGGAGGAACCCTGATCGGAGGCGACCTGTTCGACTTCTGGGTCGGTCCGTTCTACGTGGGCTTCTTCGGCGTCACCACTGCGTTCTTCGCGACGCTGGGCACCGCGCTGATCCTCTACGGCGCCGCCCTGGGTCCGACCTGGAACCTGTGGCAGATCAGCATTGCGCCGCCCGACCTGAGCTGGGGCCTGCGCCTGGCGCCGCTGGCCGAAGGCGGGCTGTGGCAGTTGATCACGATCTGCGCGCTCGGGGCCTTCGTCTCCTGGGCGCTGCGCGAGGTCGAGATCTGCCGAAAACTGGGCATCGGCCTGCATGTGCCGGTGGCCTTCAGCTTCGCGATCTTTGCCTACTTCACGCTGGTGGTGATCCGCCCGATGCTGCTGGGCGCCTGGGGCCATGGCTTCCCCTACGGGATCATGAGCCACCTGGACTGGGTGTCCAACACCGGCTACCAGTACCTGCACTTCCACTACAACCCGGCGCACATGCTGGGCGTGAGCTTCTTCTTCGCCACCTGCTTCGCGCTGGCGCTGCACGGCTCGCTGATCCTGTCGGCCACCAACCCGGGCAAGGGCGAGCCGGTCAAGGCGCCCGAGCACGAGAACACCTTCTTCCGCGACACCATCGGCTACTCGATCGGCTCGCTGGGCATCCACCGCCTGGGCCTGTTCCTGGCGCTGTCGGCGGCCTTCTGGAGCGCGATCTGCATCGTGCTGAGCGGCCCGTTCTGGACCCGCGGCTGGCCCGAGTGGTGGAACTGGTGGCTGAGCCTGCCCGTCTGGCGCTGAACATCCCCACCCACGGCCCCTAGACAACAACAGGAGTCCCCATGGCCGAGTACCAGAACCTCTTCACCCGCGTCCAGGTCCACGCGCCCGCCTACCCGGGCGTGGCGCTGGCCGAGGACAAGCGCGCCGGCACCCCGGTGCATGTGCATCTGCTGGGCCGCTTCGGCGACGCGCAGATCGGCCCGATCTACCTGGGCTGGCTGGGCGTGGTCGCGCTGATCCTGGGCTTCGCGGCCTTCGAGATCATCGGCCTGAACATGCTGGCCTCGGTCAACTGGAACCCGATCGAGTTCGTGCGCCAGTTGCCCTGGCTGGCGCTGGAGCCGCCGGCGGCCGAGTACGGTCTGAGCATCCCGCCGCTCGAGAAGGGCGGCTGGTGGCTGATGGCGGGCTTTTGCCTGACCATGGCCATCCTGCTGTGGTGGGTGCGCATGTACCGCCGGGCGCGCGCGCTGGGCCTGGGCACGCATGTGGCGTGGGCCTTTGCGGCGGCGATCTGGCTGTACCTGGTGCTGGGCTTCATCCGCCCGGTGATGCTGGGCCACTGGAGCGAGGCGGTGCCCTTCGGCATCTTCCCGCACCTGGACTGGACGGCGGCCTTCTCGCTGCGCTACGGCAACCTGTTCTACAACCCCTTCCACATGCTCAGCATCGCCTTCCTGTACGGCTCGGCGCTGCTGTTCGCGATGCACGGGGCGACGATCCTGGCGGTCACCCGCTTCGGCGGCGAGCGCGAGATCGAGCAGATCCTGGACCGCGGCACCGCCAGCGAGCGCGCCGCGCTGTTCTGGCGCTGGACCATGGGCTTCAACGCGACGATGGAGTCCATCCACCGCTGGGCCTGGTGGTTCGCGGTGCTGTGCCCGCTGTGCGGCGGCATCGGCATCCTGCTGACCGGCACCGTGGTCGACAACTGGTACCTGTGGGCGGTCCAGCACGGCGTGGCGCCCAGCTACCCGGCGGCCTACCCGGTCGCACCGGACCCGGCCCTGGCCCCGCAATGAACCGATGTCCGCTGATGCGCCCGCACCCCACGCCGTCGGCGGCCCGTTGATCCCGCAGGAGCAACCCACATGAACATGCCTCAACGCGGCCTGCTGGCCGCCGCCCTGAGCCTCTGCGCCCTGCTGGCAGGCTGCGAGCGCCCGCCGATGGAGAGCACGCAGACCGGCTACCGCGGCACCGCCATGGGCCAGGTCAGCAACCCGCGCCTGACCGAGCCGCTGCTGGCCGCCCAGACCGTGCCCGAGCCGCTGGCCGCGGTGCCGGCGCCGCCCGGCTCGCCGCTGGCCAAGGACACCTTCAAGAACGTCAAGGTGCTGGGCGATCTGCCGGTGGGCGAGTTCGTCCGCACGATGCAGGCGATCACCAACTGGGTGTCGCCGCAGCAGGGCTGCGCCTACTGCCACGCCCAGGGCGCCGAGCTGTCCGACGACACGCTCTACACCAAGGTCGTGGCGCGGCAGATGCTGTCGATGACGCGCCACCTCAATGCCGACTGGCAAAGCCACGTCAAGCAGACCGGGGTGACCTGCTACACCTGCCACCGCGGCAACCCGGTGCCGGCGCAGGTGTGGTTCAACCAGGACGGCGGCAAGCACGCCGGCGGCGCCTCGGCGCTGGGCTATGGCCAGAACCATCCGTCGGTGCAGGCCGGGTTGACGTCACTGGATGTGAATGTGCTGTCGCGCTACCTGGTGGGCGCCGAGACCATCCGCACCGCCACGCCGCAGGCCCTGCCCATGGGCAGCACCACGACGATCCGCCAGACCGAGAACAGCTTCGGCCTGATGATCCACATGAGCCAGTCGCTGGGCGTGAACTGCACCCACTGCCACAACACCCGCTCGCACACCGACTGGGCGCAAAGCCCGCTGGCGCGCACCCAGGCCTTCCACGGCATCCGCATGGCGCGCGAGTTGAACAACCAGTACCTGCTGCCGCTGACCTCGGTCTTCCCGGACCACCGCAAGGGCCCGGGCGGCGATGTGGCCAAGATCAGCTGCGCCACCTGCCACCAGGGTGTCAACAAGCCGCTGGCCGGCCAGTCGATGCTGAAGGACCATCCGGCGCTGGGTGTGGTGTCGATGAGCCCGGCCACCGCCGCACCGCCCGCGGCGACCACCGTGGCCGCGCCCAACTGACGCCACCCGTCGTACCCCGCCCCCTTCACCTGCCTTCACAGCGCCATGGCCACGCAGCCCCTGCAGATCCTGCTGGCCCAGCCGCGCGGCTTCTGCGCGGGCGTGGAGCGAGCGATTGACAGCGTGGAGCGGGCGCTGGCGCGCTTCGGTGCGCCGCTGCACGTGTTCCACGAGATCGTCCACAACCGCCAGGTGGTGGACGATCTGCGCGGCCGCGGCGTGGTCTTTGTGAACGACGTGGCCCAGGTGCCGCGCGGCGAGGTGCTGGTGTTCAGCGCCCACGGTGTGGCCGACAGCGTGCTGGACGCCGCCCAGGCGCGCGGCCTGCGCGTGATCGACGCCACCTGCCCGTTGGTCAGCAAGGTGCACCAGCAGGTGCGCCAGTACAGCGCCGACGGCCGCCGCGTGATCCTGATCGGCCAGGCCGGCCACGACGAGGTGGAGGGCACGCGCGGCGTGGCGGCCGCCGAGCCCCTGGAGGTGGTGGGCAGCGCCGCCGACATTGCCGCGCTGAACTGGCCCGCCGACACCCGCGCCGCCTATGTGACGCAGACCACGCTGTCGATCGACGACACCGCTGGCCTGATCGACACGCTGCGCCAGCGCTGGCCTGATCTGCAGGGGCCCAATACCTCGGACATCTGCTACGCCTCGCAGAACCGCCAGTTCGCGGTGCGCGCGCTGGCGCGCCAGGTCGACGCGGTGCTGGTGGTGGGCGCCCGCCACAGCGCCAACGCCGCCCGGCTGCGCGAAGTGGCCGAGCAGGCCGGCGTGCCCGCCTGGCTGATCGAACACGTGGGCGAACTGAACCCCGCCTGGCTGGACGGGCTGCAGCGTGTGGGCATCACCGCCGCTGCGTCCACGCCGCCGTCCTTGGTGGACGCACTGTGCGATCGGCTGGTGGCGCTGGGCGCCTCGGCACCGCGCGCGCTGCCCGGCGAGGTCGAGCGGGTGCGCTTCAGGCTACCGGCCGGCCTGGACACGCCAGCGCTGCCCGAGCAACCCCGTGCTCCGCCGCGCCTGCACCCGGGCCCGCCGGCGGTGATGAGCGCGCTGGGCGCTCACCAGTCCAGCTCGAACTCGCAGGCGGGGGCGCCCATCGCCGCGCAGGCCACCTCCAGCACGCTGGACGAAGGCGACACCAGCGCCTGGAACAGGCGCTCGAAGGTGGCGGCAAAGTAGTCGCACAGCGGCTCATCCGCGTGCGCACCACGGCTGGTGGCGCTGCCTTGCAGGCGCAGCTGCACGCGGCCCGGCCGCAGCACCCGGGCACTGAACTGACCGCTGCCGCAGAAGGTCCAGGCATGGCGGCGGATCGCCACCAGCAGCACGCGCGCCGCCCACACCGCCGGCAGGCGCGGCAGCAGCCAGCGCATGGGCCTCGGAATGCGGTGGGCCAGCAGATAGTCGCCCGTGGCCCGCCCGGCCTCGCGGCCGATGCGCCGCGCCTCGGCCACCGAGCCCTGCTCGCGCAGCACGCGGTGCAGCGCCTGCACCTGCGCTTCGTCCACCATGCCTTGCGGCGGCGCATCGGCATACGCGGCCAGTCCGGCCTGGGCCAGCACCGCGCGGCAGGCGCGCTCGCCGGGGCCGGCGCGCAGCACCGCCATCACCTGCAGGATGGCGTTGGGGCCGATGCGGCCGGCGACGGCGCTCACGGCGTGGCCGCCGGCCCGTCCACCGCCTCGGTCATGCGGGCCAGCGCCTCGGCGGCAATCGCCTCGCCCTCGCGCCGACGCTTGGCGATCTTCGGGCCGTGCATCGTCACCCAGCCCTCGTCGGCCGCGGCAATCGCCTCGGCATCGGGCCGCGCGTGCACCCGCTCGCCAGCAAAGCCGAAGTCGACCTTGCCCTTGCTCTGCGGGCCCCAGTAGCCCACCCGGCCCAGGTCGTAGAAGCTGCGCTGGAAGCCGCTCTTGGCAAAGGCCTTGAGGCAACCCATCAGGTAGCGCCGCCGCGTGCGGTCCTTGGTCCAGGGGTACTGGAGAAAGGCCTTGTTCATGAAAAAGCGGCGGTAGTTGTGCATCACCCGGTCCAGCAGCTCGGCGCGGTCCATCGCATCGGGCTTCATGATCGGCGTGACGAAGTTGTACTTCTCGAAATCGAACACCTCGACCTTGTCGCCCAGCTCCTGGAACAGGTCCGAGAACGGCCAGGGCGTGTACATCGCCCAGTTGGCCATGTCGGGGTTCCAGTCGCGCGCCATCTGGTAGGTCTCCTCCAGCGTCTCGGCGGTTTCGTTCTCGAGGCCGACGATGAACTGCGCCTCGGTGACGATGCCGGCCTCGCGCAGCAGCGCGATGGCCTTCTTGTTCTGCGCGACCGTGGTCTCCTTGTGGAAGCGGTCCAGCTTGAGCTGCGCCGCCGCCTCGGTGCCCAGGCTCACATGCACCAGGCCGGCGCGCCGGAACAGCGGCAGCAGGGCCTCGTCGCGCAGGATGTCGGTGACACGGGTGTTGATGCCCCACAGCACCCCCAGGTCGCGCCGGATCAGCTCCTCGCAGAAGGCAATGAACTTCTTGCGGTGGATCGTGGGCTCCTCATCGGCCAGGATGAAGAAGCCCACCTGGTGCTCGCGCACCAGGGTCTCGATCTCGTCGACCACCTTGATCGGGTCGCGCACGCGGTAGTCGCGCCAGAACTTCCACTGGCTGCAGAAGCTGCAGGTGAAGGGGCAGCCGCGGGCGAAGTTGGGAATCGCCACCCGCACACCCATCGGGATGTAGATGTACTTGTTCCACTCCAGCACGCCCCAGTCAGGGGCCACGCGGTCCAGGTCCTGGATCGGCGGCTCGGCCGGCGTGGCCACCACCTTGCCGTCCTGCCGGTAGGCAATGCCGTGCACCACGCCAGGTCCCTCTGAACGCCAGCGGCCATCGTCCACCGCGCGCACCAGGTTCAAAAAGACCTGCTCGCCCTCGCCGCGCACGATGGCATCGATCCACGGCGCCTCCTTCAGCACCTGCGGGTACATGAAGGTGCCATGGATGCCGCCCAGCACCGTGACCGCCTGCGGCAGCGCCTCCTTGGCCATCTTCAGCAGCGCCTCGGCCTTGTAGATGGCCGGCGTGATCGCGGTGCAGCCCACGATGTCAGGCTGCAAGGCCAGCAGCCGCTCACGCACCTGCTCATCCGTCAGGTGGTGCGTCATCGCATCAATGAAGCACAGATCGGTGTAGCCGGCGTGCTTCAGGTAGCCCGCCAGGTAGGCCACCCAGGCCGGCGGCCAATTGCCGGCGATCTCGGCGCCGCCGGAGTGGTAGTTGGGGTGGATCAGGACGATGCGCATACGAGCCTCCGCCGCGGGGGACGCGGGTGAGGATGAGCGTAGCGAGGTGGGTTGGAGCGGACTTGAGGTGGGGCAAGGTCGGCGCGCAAAGTGTCCACATCTCAGTACATCTACCAGTGTCACTGACGTTTGACGACGGCCCGCCACTGCTGTCCTCCGCGCGACCGTCGTTCCGTACGGAACAGGCCCTAAGGCGAACAGCCGCCGGGCCAACGCGCTACATCAACCGTGCCGCCAAGGGCTCTGACTGCAGAGGTTGGCGCACAGCCAAGGCCTGAGCGGCCTGAGTCTGTCGTCGCAGACGGTGGCGGTCGGCTGCGCCGACTCCCCTCGGGTGCTCGCCACCCCGGGGTGGTCGCCAAACTCCCTGCGCTCGCCTGCGGCTCGCTGCGGTCAAACAGTGTCGACCAAGTCAGTTCACAAAGCGCGCCTGCGGCGCGCGCCCCGGGGCGTCTGCGCTCCTCGGCGCCCCCGACAGCGCCGCCAGCCCCAGTCCACTCAGCCCTTGGCTGAATCCACCGTTGGCGTTCTGCAAGGGTAGGGGCCCGGAGCTGTCCGCGCCGCAGCCCTACCCGCCATCCCCTCTCACCACCACAGCCGCCTTCGCCCGGTGCGAACTCAGCCCCCAGCGCCACAGCGCATCGGAGGGCAGCGGCAGCACCAGCAGCACATGCTCCAGCACACCCAGGGCCAGCAGGGTGCCCAGCAGCACGCGGGCCGCGCCTTCGCCGGTGGCGGGCATGCCGCTGTCCAGCAGCGGGCCCCAGGCCAGCACGGTGGCGGCGCCGATGAGCAGGGCGGAGAAGGGGAACAGTGGGTTCATCGCGCGGCGGCGAAAGTAGCTGGACAGGTAGGCCAGGTGGGGCGGCAGCAGCGACTCGCCCAGGTTGCGCACGCCCAGGAAGATGTTGAGCTTGGCGCTCTGGCGCATGGCCCACAGCAGCGCATAGGTCCACACGCCCACGCGGTTGCTGCCCGGGCCCACGCAGGCCAGCACGGTCAGGGCCAGCACCACCAGCGCGAACTCGTGGTACAGCACGGTCTGCAGCGCCAGGTGGGCGCGGCGCCAGCCGGTGGCCTGCGGCGGGCAGGCCTCGCGGCGCGGGCCGGTGACCATGCCCAGCAGAAAGGCCACCTCCTGCCAGGCCCACACCAGCAGCGCGCAGGTGAAGGCGCAGTAGGCACCGCTGGCCGAGACATCATCGCGCGTGTGCACCAGGCCCCACAGCGCGGCCACCAGCACGGCGGTGGTCCAGCGCATCGTGGTGACGAAGGTGCGCTGGGGCAGGCCGTCCAGGTAGATGATGACGCCGGTGCTGAACCACCACAGGAACAGCGTGAAGCCGACGGCCAGCGCGATCTCGGTCACAGGCGGGCCCGGCGCTCAGTAGGCCGGTGCGATGTGCACCTGCGCCGGCAGTTCGTGGTTCTTCACTGGCAGCAGGTACAGGCGGGCAAAGCACAGCGCGGCGCCGGCACCGCACCAGGCCTGCTGCAGCCGGCCGATCAGGCCGCCGCGGGCCTTGGCGGCGTCCATGCGGCGCGACCACGCGCACAGGGCGTCCAGGCCACGGCGGAAGGCCGGGTGGTCGATGTCCAGCGACAGCGGGAAGACCTGGCGCGAGATCTCGCTGGTGATGCGAAACACCTCGAAGCCGTAGGCCGACGGATCCAGCCCCATGGCCTGGTGCATCTCGGGGCGGGTATGGTCGCGCACGTACATGGTGGCGAACACCGCCAGCAGGAAGAAGCGGATCCACCAGCGGTTGCCGCCCTGCAGCAGGCCCGGGTTGGCGCGCATGATCAGCGCGAAGCTCTCGCCGTGGCGGAATTCGTCGTTGCACCAGCGTTCGAACCACCGGAAGATCGGGTGGAAGCGGCGCTCGGGGTGGCGCTCGAGCTGGCGGAAGATCGTGATGTAGCGCGCGTAGCCGATCTTCTCCGACAGGTAGGTCGCGTAGAAGATGTACTTGGGCTTGAAGAAGGTGTAGGCCTTGGTGCGCTTGAGGGCACCCAGGTCCACGCCCAGGCCATAGTCCTTCAGCGCCTTGTTCAGAAAGCCTGCGTGGCGCGATTCATCGCGCGCCATGTAGGCCATCAGCTGCTTGACCTCGGGGTGCTCGATCTGCTGGCGGATCTCGTTGTAGAGCACGCAGCCGCTGAACTCTGACGTCAGCGAGCTGACCAGGAAGTCGAGGAACTCCTGGTGCAGCGCCGGCGGCAGCTCGCGGATCTCCTGCGCGAAAGCCTCGTCGCGCTGGAAGTGGTCGTGGTTGTTGTCGCCCTCGTACTCGGCCATCACCGCGTCCCATTCGGCCTGCACCGAGGACAGGTCCAGCCGGTCAAAGGCCTTGAAGTCGGTGGTGTAGAAGCGCGGGGTCAGCAGCGTCTGGCGGCGGGCGCGGGCGATCGCGTCGTCGGGGTTCTGCAGCGGGGTGAGGGCGGTATCGGCGATGTCCATGACGCGCTCCGGATGAAGGCGGGGTGAAGGGGCTCAGCGCGACGGCGCCAGCGCGGGCAGGTGCAGCAGCTGGGCAAAGTCGGCGGCGTTGGTCTGGCCGAAGGACTCCAGGTCGATGCGCACACCAGTGGCCGGGTCGTCCAGGCTGAGGCGGCCGTCGGCGTGGGCCCGCAGCCGGTAGGCGGGTGAGGCCTGGCCGCTGGCCGGCGCCAGCGCGGGCGTGACGGTGGCAGCGGTGGACAGGCGGCGCTCGCGGGCCAGCGCGCGCAGCGCGCCACGCAGAAAGCCATGCGCACCGGCCGACAGCGTGGCCAGCGGCCGGCCGGACTCCAGCACCTCGACCTGGCCATTGGGCAGGTCGCGGAACTGCAGCCAGCGCTCGGTCACCACCGGCGCGGCGCTGGCGCTGGACGGCGCACCGCCACTGAGCTGCACCCAGGCCACGGCCACCAGGGTGGCCAGGATCAGTGCGGCCACGGCGCGCAGCGCGCCGCGGGGGACCTCGACATGGTCGTCGTGCTCAAGGGGCGGGGCGGAGGTGCTCATGACAGTCTCAGGCGGCGTGCGGCAGGTGGCCGGGCAGCGTCGCGGGTTCGGTGGTGACGGGCGCGGCGCTGGTGGCGCGCTGGTCGGGTTGCAGGGAGGCGTTCAACGCGGCGGCCAGCAAGGCGGACACCTGGTCCACCTCGGGCAGCGCACGCAGCATGGGCTCGGCGCGGGCGAAGCGCCAGGGACGGCAGTGCGGCCACAGGTGCATCACGCCGATGCGGTCGTCGCCCAGCAAGCGCAGCGCCAGCTCGCCGCTGCCATCCGGGTGGCGGCGCAGCTCGGCGGCCTCGATGCGCGTGAGCGGCAGGTTGAAGCTCACCGTCAGCACGATGCCGATGCGCAGCACCAGGCGGCGGTCGGTCAGCGTGTAGAGCGTGCTGCGCTCGACCAGCCAGGCCAGCACGGCGATGAAGCCCAGCGCCAGCGCGGCCAGGCCCAGCAGTGGCGCCGTGCCGATCAGCAGGGCCGTGGCGCCGGCACCATCGGTCCACAGGTTGGCGATGCGCCAGACCAGCAGCACGCCGAAGTACAGCGCAAAGCCGCCCAGGTGAAAGCCGCGCCGGGCCAGCACACGGGCGTTCGGCGCGCCTTGCCACAGCAGGCGCTCGCCCGCCGGCAGGCGCTCAGGCAGGCCGCGCTGCGGCTCGCTGTGGTGCTCGCGGGCGCGCCCGGGGTTCACAGCAGCGGCTCCTGACGCGAGGGCTCGGCGTACAGCGTGCCGGCACCGTAGTAGGCACCAATGCGCTCTTCCTCGAGCAGCGTGACCTGGTCAGGCAGCCGGGTGCCGGGCACGCCCACGAACTGGTGGCCCAGGATCGATTGCACCCGGACGGCGCGGTCGCCCACCTTGGCCAGCGTCATCGGCAGCAGCACGCGGCGGCCACCGGCCACTTCCACTTCCAGGTAGCGCAGCAGCACCTCGCTGCGGTCGACCCAGGCGTCCACCACGGTGCCGCCCTGGGCGCCGTCAGCGCCCAGCACCGGCATGCCGCGCGGGTCAGGGCCGCCGTGGGCGATGTCGAAGCCGGCGGCCACGCGCAGCGGCTGCAGGCGCGGGCCGCGGTCGTCCCAGGTCAGGTCGGGCGTGTCGGGCCGGTTGGCGTAGGCGCCGGGGCCCACACCGGCGAGCATCGGGTCACCGATGGGCACGATCGGTGAGCCGGGCACGCGCGAGGTGGCCTCGCCGCCGGTCAGCGGCTCGCGGGCGGTGTTCGGGCCGGGGGCCTGGCGGGTGCTGCCGTCGCGCAGCAGGAAGGTCTTGGGCGCCGGCACCGCCGGGAAGCCCTGGATGACCACGCGGCCGCCGCGGCCGTCGGACTCCAGCGGGTAGCCCTCGCGCTTGTTCTCGCGGTGGAGGTAGTAGATCAACCCGGCAAAGAAGATCCAGAACATGTACAGCACGACCTGGGCGATGTCGATGTTGTGGGTGATGGCGCCAAGATGAGACATGGGCTTGCTCCTTCAGTGATCCTTCAGCCGGGGAACTCGGCCAGGCCGAAACGGCCCACCGGTGCCCCGGACCCGGGCCGCGGGCGTCGCACCAGCGGTCCCAATGCCACCAGGGTGGCGAACAGCAGCGCGATCTCGAGGTGATAGACCACGCTGAATCCAACGCCGGGGCTGCTCAGCGCAGGCCCCAGCCAACCGGTCACGGCCAGGGCCGAGACGGCATCTCGCAACGCACCGCCCAGCGCAATCGCCAGGCCGGCCGCCGTGGCCTGCACCGCGCCCCAGGCGCCCAGCGCCAGGCCATGCGGCACGGCGCCGTCGCCGCTGTCATCCAGGGCCATGACCGCGCTGAGCATGGCCACGCTGAACAGGCCGCTGCCCAGGCCGATCAGCGTGGCGCCTGCGGCATACAGCGCGACCGACGCCAGCGGCTCGGCAAACACCACCGCGGCAAAGGCCCAGACGCCCACCAGCGCGCCGCCAGCCGCCAGGCGCACCGCGTCGCGGCCTTGCTGCAGCGCGCGCGCGGCCAGCGCGAAGGCCACCAGCGCGCCGGCCGCGGTGAGTGCGCTCAGCAAGGAGGTACCCGCCACCGGCAGGTGCAGCACCTGGCCGCCATAGGGTTCGAGCAGGATGTCCTGCATGCTGAAGGCCGCGGTGCCCAGGCCCACCGCCCACAGCAGGCGGCGCACCGGCGCGCGGCCGGCAAAGGCGGCCCAGGCGCTGCGGAAGTGGGGCCGATCGGCCGCGCTGCGGCGCGGCTGGCGGGCCTCCTGCTTCCACAAGGCCACGCCGTTGAGCAGCATGGTCAGCAGTGCCGCGCCCTGCACCACCTGCACCAGGCGCAGCGGGCTGAAGTCCTGCAGCAGCAGGCCCAGCACGACGCCGCTGCCCAGGATGCCCAGCATCAGCGACACATACAGCAGCGCCACCACGCGCGGGCGCTGCGCGGGGGTGGCCAGATCCGTGGCCAGCGCCAGGCCGGCGGTCTGTGTGGTGTGCAGGCCGGCGCCCACCAGCAAAAAGGCCAGCGCCGCGCCCAGCTGACCCACCCAGGCGGGACCGGTGCCCTCACCGGTCAGCACCAGCAGCGCGAAAGGCATGATCGACAGGCCGCCGAACTGCAGCAGCGAGCCGAACCAGATGTAGGGCACGCGGCGCCAGCCCAGCGCCGAGGCATGGTGGTCGCTGCGGTGGCCGATCAGCGCCCGCACCGGTGCAAAGACGATGGGCAGCGCCACCATCAGCGAGACCAGCCAGGCCGGCACCGCCAGCTCGACGATCATGACCCGGTTCAGCGTGCCATTGAGCAGCGCCAGCGCCAGGCCCACCGAGACCTGAAACAGCGACAGGCGCAGCAGCCGCCCCAGCGGCAGCTCGGGCGTGGCGGCATCGGCAAAAGGCAGAAAGCGCAGCCCGACCTGGCGCCACAGCGACAGGATCTTTTGCTGCGCGCGGCCGTTCATCCGCGTCTCCAGGCCATGGCCTGCGAGGTGTAGAAGCCCGAGGCCACGCGCTCGGTGCCGGCCAGCGCCCAGCCCTGGCCGCCCAGCCGCTGCTGCAGGCGCTGGTGCAGATCGGCCTCGGCCACCGGCACAATGGCCGGCGCGCGGTCGCTGCGCGGGAACCAGCGGCCCACCGCATGCATCGCCGCCAGCGCGGGGGTGCGCGGCGCGAAGGTGAACAGCATCGAGGCGCGCGTGCGCTCAGCCAGCGCGGCCAGCGCCTGCACGGTATCGATGGTCTCGTAGTGGATCAGCGAGTCCATCGCCACCACATGGTCGAAGTGGCCCAGCGCCGGGTCCAGCATGTCGCCGGCCAGGAAGCGGATGCGGCCCTCGCCCAGGTCGGCCGGCAGGCGCTCCTGCGCCAGCGCCATCAGCGTGGGTGACAGGTCGATCGCCACCACCTCGGCGCCGCGGCGCGCGGCCTCCACCGCCAGCGCGCCGGTGCCGCAGCCGGCGTCCAGCAGGCGCTGGCCGCGCAGGTCGGCCGGCAGCCAGTCGAGCAGGCGCGCGCGCATGCGGCCGCGGCCGGCGCGCACCGTGGCGCGGATGCGGCCCACGGGGGCGTCCGAGGTCAGCCGCGCCCAGGCCTGCACCGCGGTGCGGTCGAAGTAGGTTTCGATCTGGCCGCGCCGGTGGGCGTAGGCGGCGGGCCGCTCGGCCACGGGGAATCGGGTGGGCATGTCCATGGTGCTCAGTCGTAGCCCAGCAGGTCGAAGAGGTCGCGGTCCTTCAGCGGCACCGCCTGGAAGGGCTCGCCCCCGGCGAACAGGCGGGCGGCGAGCTTCAGGTACTCGTCCTGCACCGCGCGCACCTCGGGGCTGTCGTCCATCTCGAACAGCGTGGCCTTCTTCAGGCGGCTGCGGCGGATCGCGTCCAGATCGGGGAAGCAGGCCAGCGTCTTCAGCCCGGCCTGGGCGTTGAAGCGGTCGATCTGGTCGGTGGCGTTGGAGCGGTTGGCCACCACGCCGCCCAGGCGCACCTTGTAGTTCTTGGCCTTGGCGCCGATCGCCTGCACGATGCGGTTCATCGCGAAGATCGAGTCGAAGTCGTTGGCGGTGACGATCACCGCGCGGTCGGCGTGCTGCAGCGGCGCGGCAAAGCCACCGCAGACCACGTCGCCGAGCACGTCGAAGATCACCACGTCGGTGTCGTCGAGCAGGTGGTGCTCTTTCAGCAGCTTGACGGTCTGGCCCACCACGTAGCCGCCGCAACCGGTGCCGGCCGGCGGCCCGCCGGCCTCGACGCACATCACGCCGTTGTAGCCCTGCCAGACGAAGTCCTCGGTGCGCAGCTCCTCGGCGTGGAAGTTCACCGACTCCAGCGCGTCGATGACGGTGGGCATCAGCTTCTTGGTCAGCGTGAAGGTGGAGTCGTGCTTGGGGTCGCAGCCGATCTGCAGCACCCGCTTGCCCAGCTTGCTGAAGGCCACGCTGAGGTTGGAGCTGGTGGTGCTCTTGCCGATGCCGCCCTTGCCGTAGACCGCGAACACCTTGGCGGTGCCGATCTGCAGCGAGGGGTCGGCCAGCGGGTCCATGTGGACCTGCACGCTGCCCTCGCCATCGCGGCCGGCGGCCCGGCGCAGCAGGTGGACGGGCACGGAAATGTCGTTCATGCGGCGGCCCTTTCAGGGAAGATGCCTTCGAGCCGGTCTTCCAGCTCTTCGCCGGCGCGCTGCAAGGCGGCCAGCATGTCCGCGTCGGGCGTCCAGTAGCGGCGCGAGTGCGCCTCCAGCAGACGCTGGGCCACCTTGGCCGACGCGTGGGGATTCAGGGTGGCCAGGCGGTCGCGCATGGCCTCGTCGAGCATGAAGGTGCGGGTGAGCTGCTGGTAGACCCACGGCGCGACCTGACCGGTGGTGGCTGACCAGCCCATGGTGTTGGTGATCGCGGTCTCGATCTGGCGCACGCCCTCGTAGCCGTGAGCCAGCAGGCCCTCGTACCACTTGGGGTTGAGCATGCGGGTGCGGGTCTCGAGCATCACTTGCTCGTTGAGGGTGCGCACCGTGCCCTCACCGCGCGTGGCGTCGCCGATGTAGACCGGTGCGGTGGCCTCACCCGCTTCGGCGCGGCCGGCCTCGCGCTTGGCACGGGCCACCGCGCGGCTGATGCCGCCCAGGGTGTCGAAGTAGGTGTCGATGGTGGTGACGCCCAGCTCGACCGAGTCGAGGTTCTGGTAGGCCAGCGAGACATCGGCCAGCACGCTGCCCAGCAACGCCGGGTGCTTGGCCGGGCGGCCGCTGCGGCCGTAGGCGAAGCCCTTGCGGCGGGTGTAGGTCTCGGCCAGCTCGTCCTCGCCGTCCCAGCGGCTGTTGTCGATCAGCATGTTGACGTTGGCGCCATAGGCACCCTCGGCATTGCCGAACACCCGCAGCGCAGCGTCCTCCAGTGAGCCGCCGTTCGCCTGCTGGAAGGCCAGTGCGTGGCGCCGCACGAAGTTCAGCTCGGGCGGCTCGTCGGCGCTGGCGGCCAGAAAGGCGGCCTCGGCCAGCAGCTTGATCTGCAGCGGCAGCAGGTCGCGGAAGATGCCCGAGAGCGTGACCACCACGTCAATGCGCGGGCGGCCCAGCTCGGCCAGCGGGCGCAGCTCGGCGCCGGCCAGGCGGCCGTAGCCGTCGAAGCGCGGCTTGGCGCCCAGCAGGGCCAGCGCCTGGGCGATCGGGGCGCCTTCGGTCTTCAGGTTGTCGGTGCCCCACAGCACCAGCGCCACGGTCTCGGGCAGCGGGTGGCCGTCGGCCTGGTGGCGCGCCAGCAGGCGCTCGGCCTGGCGCGCGCCGTCGATCACCGCGAAGGCGCTGGGCAGGCGGAAGGGGTCGAAGCCGTGCAGGTTGCGGCCGGTGGGCAGCACCGCGGGGTCGTGCACCACGTCGCTGCCGGGCGCGGGGCGCACATAGCCGCCGTCCAGCGCGTGCAGCAGCGCGCCGATCTCGTGGTCCTGGGCCAGCAGGCGCTCGGCGCGGGCCAGTTCCTCCAGCCGCTCGCGGCGCGCATCGTCGGCCGGCAGGCCGGCGTCGGCCAGGGCCTGCGCGGGGCTGCGGCCGTCGACCAGGGCCTGCAGCACCTCGCGCGGCAGCGCGGCTTGGCCACCCCCGGCGGCCGAGGCGGCGCTCATCGCCTGCAGGAAGTCCAGCCGTTCGCTGGGTGACGGCGCGCGGCCCACCACATGCAGGCCGTGGGGGATCAGCGTGGTCTCGGTCTCCAGCAGCAGGCGCCACAGGCGGTCGGCCTGCGCGGCCTGGGCGTCAGCGTCCAGCTCGGCCCAGTCGGGCTGCGCGGCGGCCATCTCCAGCGCCTGGGCCTGGGCCTGCACCAGCGCCACCAGTGCGGTGCGCTCGGCATCGGCCGACGGGTCCAGCGTGCGCCAGCGCTGCAGCGAGGCCTTCAGGTCGCCCAGCTCGCGGTACAGCCCGGCCTGCGAGACCGGCGGGGTCAGGTAGCTGATCAGCGTGGCCGCAGCGCGGCGCTTGGCGATCGTGCCCTCGGACGGGTTGTTCGAGGCGTAGAGGTAGAAGTTGGGCAGCTCGCCGATCAGCCGGTCGGGCCAGCAGGCGCCGGACAGGCCGGCCTGCTTGCCGGGCATGAACTCCAGCGCGCCATGGGTGCCGAAGTGCAGCACCGCGTCGGCGCGGAAGTCCTCGCGCAGCCAGCGGTAGAAGGCGGCGAAGGCGTGGGTGGGGGCGAAGCCGTGCTCGAAGAGCAGGCGCATCGGGTCGCCCTCGTAGCCCATGCCGGGCTGGATGCCGACGAAGACATTGCCGAAGCGCTCGCCCAGCACCTGGATGCTGCTGCCGTCGCTCTGGATGCGACCCGGCGCCGGGCCCCACTGCGCTTCGATCTCGGCCAG
Organism: Ideonella aquatica; assembly: GCF_018069755.1. Lineage (GTDB taxonomy): Bacteria > Pseudomonadota > Gammaproteobacteria > Burkholderiales > Burkholderiaceae_C > Ideonella > Ideonella aquatica. The sequence continues at coordinate 35,558 of NZ_JAGQDE010000015.1, forward strand.
CCAGGGCTGTTGGCGCACGTGGTCGTCGGTGGGAATGCGGACATGCACATTGGCCGACGCGCCCAGGCGTTCGGCGTTGCCGAAGATGATGCGCTCGCGCAGCGCATCGGGCGTGGGCGGCACCTCCACCGTGTAGCCCTGCTGCTGCAGCGACAGCAGCAGGTTGTGCAGGCTCTCGAAGACCGACAGGAAGGCCGCGGTGCCGGTGTTGCCGGCATTGGGCGGGAAGTTGAACAGCACGCAGGCCACGCGGCGCTGGGCGCGCTGGCTGCGGCGCAGCGCCACCAGCCGGGCCACGCGGGCGGCCAGCATGTCGGCCCGCTCGGGGCAGGTCTGCATGTCGTGCGCGTCGGCGGCAGCCTGGAAGGTGCACTGGCGGGCGCAGCCGCTGCAGGCGTGGCCGGCGCTGTCGCTGCGGCCGCCGTAGACCATGGCGCCGGTGGCGCCGTCGAGTTCAGGCAGCGCCACCATCATCGTGGCTTCGACCGGCAGCAGGCCGCGCTCGGAGCCGCCCCACTGCTCCAGCGTCTGGAACTCGACCGGCATCACCGACAGGTAGGGCACATCCAGCCGGGCCAGCAGGTCCTCGGCGGCGCGGGCGTCGTTGTAGGCCGGCCCGCCCACCAGCGAGAAGCCGGTCAGCGAGACCACGCTGTCGACGCAGGGCTGGCCGTCGGCGAAGAAGTACTTTTCCACCGCCGGGCGCGCATCCAGCCCGGTGGCGAAGGCCGGCAGCACGCGCAGGCCGCGGGCTTCCAGGGCCTTGATCACGCCGTCGTAGTGGGCGGTGTTGCCGGCCAGCAGGTAGCTGCGCAGCAGCAACAGGCCCACGGTGCCCTGGCCGGCCGAGCGGCGCGGCAGACCGGCAGCGCTCTCGGCCAGCGTGGGCGACAGGCGCGGGTGGTAGACGCCGACCTCGGGGTACTCCACCGGCGCGTCAGGCTTGGCGCGGGCGCGGAAGTGTTCGCGCGGGCCGCTGGCGTAGCGCTGCACCAGCAGCTTGACCAGGCTGGCCACGTTGTCCTGCGAGCCGGCCAGCCAGTACTGCAGCACCAGGAAGTAGGCGCGCAGGTCCTGGGCGGTGCCGGGGATGAAGCGCAGGATCTGCGGCAGGCGGCGCAGCATCGCCATCTGCTGGGCGCCGGCGCTGGGCTGGGTGGAGCCTTCGCTCTCGCCCTTGCCCGACAGGCGGTGGCGCAGTTTCTTGAGCAGCGCGGTGATGCCGGTGGCCTGGCCGTCCATGCTCAGGCGGCCCATGCGGGTGAGCTTCATCACCTCGGCGGCCGACATGGCGCAGACCATCGCGTCGCAGTGATCGCGGCGCGCGCGCAGTGCGTCAAGCACCGGCAGGAAGTGGTCTTCCATGAACAGCATCGTGACGATGACGATGTCGCCCTGAGCGATGTCTTCATGGCAGCGCGCCAGCGCGGCGGGCTTGTCGGCCCACTCCGATGCGGCATGCACCGCCAGCGTCAGGCCGGGCAGCGCGCGGGCCAGCTCACGCGCGGCGCGCTCGGCAGCGCTGGCGATGTGGCTGTCCATGGTCACCAGCACCACGCGCAGTGGCACGGTGGCGCGCGACTCAGGCGCTGAAGTGGGCCTTGGCATCGTAGAGGGTCTCGACAGTGATCAGGGCCACGCCACGGTCGCGCGCGAAGCGCTCGGTGTTGCGGCGCGCCTTGCCGCGCACGAAGAAGGGGATCTTGTGCAACTCGCGCTCGGCCTCGACCGCCCAGCTGGGCTCGTTGGAGGCCGGTGCCGGAGCGGGCAGCGGCGCGGGGGCGCTGGCGCCCAAGTTCGAAGAGCTGGGCGCGGTCGCGCCCAGGTGCGACGGCGCGGCCTGCGGCGAGAACTCGAAGTCGTCGCGGAACATCGCCAGCAGGTGCTCTTCCAGGCCCATCATCAGCGGCAGCACCCAGGCGTCGAACATCACGTTGGCGCCTTCCAGGCCCATCTGCGGCGCGTGGCGGGCGGGGAAGTCCTGCACATGCACCGGCGCCGAGATCACGGCGCAGGGCAGGCCCAGGCGCTTGGCGATGTGGCGCTCCATCTGCGTGCCCAGCACCAGGTCGGGCTGCAGCGCGGCGATGTGGCGTTCCACCTCGAGGTAGTCGTCGGTGATCAGCGGCTCGACGCCGTAGAGCGCGGCCGCCTCACGCAGCTCGCGCGCCTGCTCGCGGCTGTAGGTGCCCAGGCCGGCGACGGTGAAGCCGATCTCGCGCGCGGCCACCCGGGCGGCGGCCACCGCGTGGCAGGCATCGCCAAAGATGAAGACGCGCTTGCCGGTGAGGTAGGTGCTGTCGACCGAGCGGGCGAACCAGCGGGCGCGCGCATCGATGCGCTGCAGCGCCGGTGCCGGATCGACCCCGGCCAGCGTGGCCAGCTCGGTGATGAAGTCGGCGGTGGCGCCCAGGCCGATCGGCACCTGGCGGGTGCGCGGCTGCTGCCACTGGCGTGCCAGCCAGTCGGCCAGCGTGCCGGCCAGCTCGGGGTACATGACGACGTTGAAGTCGGCCTCGGGGATGCGCGCCAGATCGGCCGCGTGGGCGTCCAGCGGGGCCACCACGTTCACCTCGATACCCAGCAGCGCCAGCAGCTCGCGCACCTCGCGCAGGTCGTCACGGTGGCGAAAACCCAGCGCCATCGGGCCCAGGATGTTGGCGCGCGGCGCGCGCTCGGCCGGGCGCGGCGGGCGCACGTACTGCGCGGGCGGCAGGCCGGCCAGGCCGCGCACCAGGCGGTACAGGGTCTCGGCGGCGCCCCAGTTCTCCTTGCGCTGGTAGGCGGGCAGCTCCAGCGGGATCACCGGCAGCGGCAGCTGCAGCGTGGCGGCCAGGCCACCGGGGTCGTCCTGGATCAGCTCGGCGGTGCAGGAGGCGCCCACCAGCAGCGCGGCCGGCTGGTGGCGCGTCACGGCATCGCGCACCGTGGTCTTGAACAGCTCGGCGGTGTCGCCGCCCAGGTCGCGCGCCTGGAAGGTGGTGTAGGTGACGGGCGGGCGCTGGTCGCGGCGCTCGATCATGGTGAACAGCAGGTCGGCGTAGGTGTCGCCCTGCGGGGCGTGCAGCACGTAGTGGACGTCGCGCATCGCGGTGGCCACGCGCATCGCGCCCACGTGCGGCGGTCCTTCATAGGTCCAGAGCGTCAGCTGCATCGCGGTGTCCTTGTCAGGCGGCCAGCCGCTGGCGGCGGTCCAGGGGGCGGGCGAACAGGCCGGCCAGGTCGCCGGCCTGCTCGTAGCCGTGCACGGGGGTGAAGACCAGCTCGATCGACCACTTGGTGGTCAGGCCCTCGGCCTCCAGCGGATTGGCCAGGCCCAGGCCGCAGACCACCAGGTCGGGCTGCGCGGCGCGGCAGCGGTCCAGCTGGCGGTCGACGTCCTGGCCCTCCGACAGCTGGGTGCCCGCGGGCAGCCAGGCCAGCTCGGGCGCCAGGTGCTGGCGGTGCAGGTAGGGCGTGCCCACCTCGACCAGTGCCATGCCCAGCTCGCGACTCAGGAAGCGCGCCAGCGGCACCTCCAGCTGCGAGTCGGGGAAGAAGAAGACGCGCTTGCCGGCCAGCAGCGGGCGGTGGCGTGCCAGCGCGGCCTGGGCGCGCTCGCGCGCTGGGCGGGTGACGCGCTCGACCACCTCGGGGCCGATGCCGAAGGCGGCGGCCGCGGCTTCGAGCCAGGCGGTGGTGCCTTCGATGCCGAACGGGAACGGCGCCGGCAGGTGGCGCGCGCCGCGCGCGGACAGTGCGCGGGCGGTGTCGGCCAGGAAGGGCTGGGCCAGCAGCAGCCGGGTCGACGGACCGACCGCCGGCAGCTCGCCACGGCGGCGTGCCGGCAGGAAATGCACGGCGGGGATGCCGATGGCGCTGAGCAGGCGGCTCAGCTGGTCCTCGACCACATCCGGCAGCGCGCCGGCCACCAGCAGCGAGGGCGGCGCATCGGCCGCGGCGCGCGGCAGCTCGGCCACCAGCGCCGCCAGGCAGGCGTCCTCGCCCTGGGTGAAGGTGGTCTCGATGCCGCTGCCGCTGTAGTTCAGCACGCGCACGCCGGGCGTGACGCGGCCGTTGAGCCGCTCGGCGGCGCGCGCCAGGTCGAGCTTGATGACCTCGGACGGGCAGGAACCCACCAGGAACAGCGTGCGGATGTCGGGGCGGCGCGCCAGCAGATCGGCCACCACGCGGTCGATCTCGTCGTGCGCGTCGGCCAGGCCGGCCAGGTCGCGCTCATCGAGGATGGCGGTGCCGAAGCGCGGCTCGGCAAAGATCATCACCCCCGCCGCCGACTGCAGCAGGTGGGCGCAGGTGCGCGAGCCCACCACCAGGAAGAAGGCGTCCTGCATCTTGCGGTGCAGCCAGACGATGCCGGTCAGGCCGCAGAAGACCTCGCGCTGGCCACGCTCGCGCAGCACCGACTCGGGCAGCAGCTGGAACACCGGGGCGGGACCGTTCATGACAGCCCCTTCGCCACAGCCAGCGTGGGCGACGCCTGCAGCCGCGCCAGGCGCAGCTTCCAGACGAACTGGCCGGCGTTGACCAGGTAGCTGGCATAGGCCGCCAGCGCCAGCAGCAGCAGGCCGCGTGTGCCCAGCCAGCCCTGCGACCAGGCCAGCAGGTAGGCGGTGTGCAGCGCCAGCACCAGCATGCTGAACACGTCTTCCCAGAAGAAGGGGCGCGCGAACAGCCAGACGCCGAAGACCTGTTTTTCCCAGATCGAGCCGGTGACCATGATCAGGTAGAGCACCGCGGTCTTCACGCCCACCGAGATCAGCGCGGCCGATTCGTGGGCACCGCTGTCGAGCGAGCGCAACACCAGCGCCAGGCTCACCAGGAACACGCCGAACTGCAGCGGCGCCAGCACGCCCTGCACCAGGGTCCAGGGCGAGGCGTCGCGGCGCAGACGCTCCTGGGGCGTGTACAGCGGGGCTGCGACGGGGGGGCGAAGGGGGGAGGGGCTCACGGCGGGCGGGGCAGGTGCATCGGGCCCGCAATGGGCAGGCGACCCAATCTAGATCGCCGCAGCAGCGGTGTCAATGATGATTGACGTTAATTTAAATTGACGCTACGGTTGCACCCGGGTCGGATCTCCCGGCGGGCAGCGGTACGCCTGCTTTGACATCCACCCTCAGGCGGCGTACAAGCTCGGTTGGAGCGTCGGCGCCTGATATGAACCGACACGACGGCAATCAGTGCAACGCAGCGCAGGGGCCCGCGGCCCCTCCCTCCCCGGGACTTCTGATCTAGGGGGATGGTCTACCGACAGAGCCCGACAATGCACCTGGGTCGCTGTGCCGAGCATCAGCGTTGAGGAGATGTGCATGGGTTCCTGGAACCGGGGTCACGCGCCGCCCCCCACCCGGCCGCCACTGGGGGACGACAGCTGTCTGGGTGTGCGGGCCGATGACCTGCTGTCAGCCCATTCGGCTGCCCTGCTCGACACGGTCGAGCACCAGATCATTCCGCGCCTGATGCTGCTGCATCGGCAGCACGACGCGCTGATGTCGTCGACGCTGCCGGGCAGCGGCATGACGCTGGATGGCCACGAGGTCGAACGATTCACCGAGCACGTGCTGCAGGGCTACGAGCAGGCCATGCAGCATGCGCTGTACCTGCTGGACCACGGTGTGCCTGCGCCCACGCTGTGCCTGGAGTTGCTGGCCCCGGCCGCGCGGCGGCTGGGCGATCTGTGGTCGGCCGACCAGTGCGACTTCACCCAGGTCACGATCGGCCTGGGCCGGCTGCAGGGCCTGTTGCGCAGCATCGCCGAGCGCCTGCCCGCCTCGCCGCAGGCCGCCCGCCCCACCCGCAGCGCGCTGTTCGCGCCGGCGCCGGGCGAGCAGCACACGCTGGGCCTGTCGATGGTGCGCGATTTCTTCCGCGCTTCGGGCTGGGATGTCTGCGCCGATGAACCCAAGGCCGAGGCCGGCCTGCTGTCGCTGGTGCGCAGCCACAGCTTCGATGTGATCGGCTTTTCCATCGGCAGCGATCGCCAGGCCGACAGCCTCAAGGCCTTGATCGCGCGGCTGCGCCAAGAAGCCCGTTACCCGCTGATCGTTCTCCTCGGTGGGCCGCTGGTATTATCCCGTCCCGAATTGGCACAGGCGCTGGGTGCAGACGCCGGTGCCACTGATGCCCGACAAGCCCTTTTTGTTGCTGACGCCCTGATGACCGCGCGGGATTCGAACCGGTGAGCACACGACGCCCGTTGACACGCGCCGGCAAAAGCTCCAAGCCCACCGCGGCCGTCGGACACACCTTCGACCAACCCGAACGCTCGCTGCAGGCGCTCGCGCCGGATGCGGCGGCGTCGCTGATCTGGACCGCCTCGGACATCGCGCTGATCGTTGACCACCAGGGCGTGGTCGAGGACGTCTCCACCAGTGTCAACGGCCTGCCCCACGACGTACCGGGCGGCTGGGTCGGCCGGCCCTGGGTGGATGTGGTCACCCCGGAGAGCCGCACCAAGGTCGAGTCGCTGCTCAGCGAGACCGGCAATCCGCAGTGGCGCCATGTGAACCACCCGCTGGGCCAGGGCGGCGATTTCCCGGTCATGTACCGCGCGATGCCGGTGGGCGAGCAAGGCCGCGTGCTGGCCTTGGGCCGCGACCTGCGCAGCGTGGCCAAGCTGCAGCAGCGCCTGGTCGACGCGCAACACGCGGTCGAGCGCGATTACCTGCGCCTGCGCAATGTCGAGGCGCGCTACCGCCTGCTGTTCGAGCGCGCCACCGACGCCATCCTGATCGTCGACGCCAGCGACCTGCGCGTGCTGGAAGCCAACCCGATGGCGCTGGAGCTGCTGGGCCAGCCCTCGCGCCGCCTGGTGGGCCAGGTGCTGGGCGTGGGCCTGCCCGACCGCGTGGTGCGCGAGCTCGATGCCCTGCTCGACCGCGTGCGCTCCAGTGGCCGCGGCGAGGACCAGCGCCTGCGCGTGACCACGCCACGCCGCCTGGACGTGGTGGTCAGCGCCAGCCTGTTCACGCAGGACGAGCGCACGATGATCCTGGTGCGCATGCGGCCGCTGCAGGCCGGCGGCGTCGAGGGCGCGCGCGAGCTGGCGCTGTCGCAGCTGGTGCAGGGCCTGCCGGACGGCTTTGTCGTCACCTCGCCCGACGGCCGCGTGCTGATGGCCAACAAGGCCTTCGTCGAGCTGGCCCAGATGACCCGCGAGGAGCACCTGATCGGCGAGTCGATCGAGCGCTGGCTGGGCCGCCCCGGTGTCGACCTCAACGTGATGCTGGCCGCGCTGCGCCAGCAGGGCACGCTGCGCCTGTTCAACACCGTGGTGCATGGCGAGCTGGGCGTGGACGCCGATGTCGAGATCTCCGCCGTCACCGCCCCCGAGGCCGAACCGCCCTGCGTGGCCTTCAACATCCGCCATGTCGGCCGTCGGCTGGGCCAGGAAGAAACCACCACCAAGGGCATGCCGCGCTCGGTCGAGCAGCTCACCCAGCTGGTCGGGCGCATGCCGCTGCGCGACCTGGTGCGCGAGTCCACCGACCTGATCGAGCAGCTGTGCATTGAAGCCGCGCTGCAGCTGACCCAGGGCAACCGGGCCTCGGCCGCCGAGATGCTGGGCCTGTCGCGCCAGAGCCTGTACGTGAAGCTGCGCCGCTACGGCATGGCCGAAGCCGGCGCCGACAGCGCCGCGCGCTGATCCGGCCCGGGCCGCCCGGCCCTCAGCCGTAGAACGAGCCTGGCGGCCGCGGCGCCGCAGCGCCCGACGGCACCCAGGGCAGCAGACGCTCCCACCACCGCACCTGTTCCCCCATCACCGACACCGGCGCGCGCCAGACCGCCGGGCCGGCGGGCGAGCGTCGCTGGGGCGGCAGGGCGCGCCACAGGCGCAGCGGGGCGGGGTGGTTCATCGTGATGGCTCGGTGCGGCTCCGGGACGGCGCCCTCACCCTGTAAATTACTCTTGACACCACAACGTGTCAATCAAAGAATGCAGACATGCCTGCTGCCAGCCGTCCCTCCCTGGCCACCGTGGCCGAGCTGCTCAAGCCGATCACCTGGTTCCCGCCGATGTGGGCCTTCGGCTGCGGCGTCGTGGCCTCGGGTCTGCCGCTGGACGGCCGCTGGGGCCTGGTGCTGCTGGGGGTGCTGCTGGCCGGGCCGCTGGTCTGTGCCACCAGCCAGGCGGTGAACGACTGGTTCGACCGCGAGGTCGACGCCATCAACGAGCCCCAACGCCCCATCCCCTCGGGCCGCATGCCCGGCCGCTGGGGCCTGTATGTGGCGTTGATCTGGACCGGGCTGTCGCTGCTGGCCGCGCTGCCGCTGGGCGACTGGGGCTTTGGGGCTGCGGTCATGGGCCTGGCGCTGGCCTGGGCCTACAGCGCGCCGCCACTGCGCCTGAAGCGCAATGGCTGGTGGGGCAATGCCGCCTGCGCGCTGTCGTACGAGGGCCTGGCCTGGGTCACCGGGGCCGCGGTGATGGCCTGGGGCACGATGCCGCACGGCCGCTCCGTCGCGCTGGCCCTGCTCTACAGCCTGGGCGCGCACGGCATCATGACGCTCAACGACTTCAAGTCCATTGAGGGCGACCGCGCCACCGGCATCGGCTCGCTGCCGGTGCGCCTGGGCGTGCGCGGTGCGGCGCGCGCCGCCTGCCTGACGATGCTGCTGCCGCAGGCCGTGGTGGTGGGCCTGCTGCTGCTGTGGCAGGCGCCCTGGCATGCAGCGGCAGTGGGCGGCCTGATCCTGGCGCAGGCGCGGATGATGCAGCGCTTCCTGGCCAATCCCCGCGCCCAGGCCACCTGGTACAGCGGCTTTGGCGTGCCGCTGTTCGTGCTGGGCATGCTGGTCAGCGCGTTCGCGCTGCGCGGCCTGGTGTGAGCGCCCGGCACGCATGAAAGGACTCCCGCGATGAACCCCTTCTTCGGCTGGCCCCAGGTGGCCCGGCTCGGTCTGGTGCAGGCCGCGCTGGGCGCGATCGTGGTGCTGACCACCTCCACGCTGAACCGCGTGATGGTGGTGGAGCTGGCCCTGCCCGCGCTGCTGCCGGGCCTGCTGGTGGCGCTGCACCACGCGGTGCAGATCACCCGCCCGCGCATGGGCCATGGCAGCGATGTGGGCGGGCGCCGCACGCCCTGGATCATCGGCGGCATGCTGGTGCTGGCGCTGGGTGGCGTGCTGGCCGCGCTGGCCACGGCCTGGATGGGCACCGAGCCCGGGCCGGGCGCGGCGCTGGCGGCGCTGGGCTTTGTGCTGATCGGCCTGGGCGTCAGCGCGTGCGGCACCGCCTTGCTGACCTTGCTGGCCAAGCGGGTGGCGCCGGCGCGCCGTGCCGGCGCGGCCACCGTGGTCTGGCTGATGATGATCGTCGGCTTTGCCGTCACGGCCGGCGTCACCGGCCGGCTGCTCGACCCCTACAGCCCCGCACGCCTGGTGCAGGTGACCAGCGGCGTGGCGCTGCTGGCGGTGTTGATCACGGTGCTGGCGCTGTGGGGCCTGGAGGGCCACGCCGCGCCCCGCACCGAACCCGACGCGGCCCAGCCCGACGCGCAGGCCTTTCGCAACGCGCTGCGTGAGGTCTGGGCCGACGACGACGCGCGCCGCTTCTCGGTCTTCGTCTTCCTGTCGATGCTGGCGTATGCGGCGCAAGACCTGGTGCTGGAGCCCTTTGCCGGCCAGGTGCTGGGCTACACGCCGGGCCAGACCACCAGCCTGGCGGGCCTGCAGCACGGCGGCGTGCTGGTGGGCATGCTGGCCGCGGCCTTCGCCGGCAGCCAGTGGCGCGGCCTGCGCCTGGGCAGCCTGCGCGGCTGGACGGTGGGTGGCTGCATCGCCTCGGCCCTGGCCATGGCCGGCCTGGTGATGGCGGCGCTGGTCGGGCCCGAGTGGCCGTTCCGCCTGAATGTGTGGCTGCTGGGGGCGGCCAATGGGGCGTTCTCGATCGCCGCGATCGGCTCGATGATGCACCTGGCGGGCGCCCAGGGCGGCGGCCGCGAGGGCGTGCGCATGGGCCTGTTCGGTGCCGCGCAGGGCATCGCCTTCGGCCTGGGCGGTCTGGTCGGCACCGGCGCCAGCGACCTGGCGCGCTGGGTCTTCGGGCAGCCGGGCAGCGCCTACGCCAGCGTCTTCGCGCTGGAGGCGGCGATGTTCGTGGCCGCCGCCGGCATCGCTGCCGGACGGCGCCGCGCCCGTGCCGCGCCCGCGCCAACGGCCTTGCCCGGCGCCACCACCGCGCAGGTGCCGCGATGAACGCGCCGCGCCCGCTGGATCTGGTGGTGGTGGGCGGCGGCCCGGCCGGTGCCACCGCGGCCCATGAGGCCGCGCGCGCCGGAAAGCGCGTGCTGCTCATCGACCGCGCCGGCCGCATCAAGCCCTGCGGCGGCGCGATCCCGCCGCGCCTGATGCGCGACTTCGACATCCCCGAATCGCTGCTGGTGGCCAAGGCGCGCTGCGCGCGCATGGTGGCCCCCTCGAACCAGCATGTCGACATCCCGATCGAGAACGGCTATGTGGGCCTGGTCGACCGCGAGCACTTCGACGAATGGCTTCGCCAGCGCGCCGAGGCCGCGGGTGCCGAGCGCTGCACCGCCCGCTTCGAGAGCCTGGGCCGCGACGGCGACGGCGTGCGCGTGGTGCACGCGCGCAGTGCCAGTGGCGCCGACCTGCGTTTTCGCACCCGCTGCGTGATCGGTGCCGACGGCGCCAACTCGGCGGTGGCGCGCGGCACGGTGCCGGGCTGGGACCGCGGTCGCTTCGTCTTCGCGTACCACGAGATCATCGACACGCCGCCGGGCGTCGACCCCGAGCGCTGTGACGTGATCTACCGCGGCAGCCTGTCGCCCGATTTCTACGCCTGGATCTTCCCGCACGGCCGCACGATGAGCGTGGGCACCGGCAGTGCCGAGCAGGGTTTCTCGCTGCGCGCTGCGGTGGGCCGGCTGCGCGAGGCCAGCGGCCTGGCCGCGGCCGCCACCCTGCGCCGCGAGGGCGCGCCGCTGCCGCTCAAGCCGCTGCCGCGCTGGGACGACGGCCAGGACGTGCTGCTGGCCGGCGACGCCGCTGGCGTGGTGGCGCCAGCCTCAGGCGAGGGCATCTACTACGCGATGCTGGGCGGGCGCCTGGCGGCCGAGGCGGCGCTGGCCTTCCTGGCCAGTGGCGACGTGCGCGACCTGCGCCAGGCGCGCGCGCGCTTCCTGCGCGAGCACGGCCGGGTGTTCTGGGTGCTGGGGGCGATGCAGTGGTTCTGGTACCGCAACGACCGCCTGCGCGAGCGCTTCGTCAGCATCTGCCGCGACCGCGACGTGCAGCAACTCACCTTTGACGCCTACATGAACAAGCGCCTGGTGCGCGCCAAGCCCATGGCGCATCTGCGCATCTTTGCCAAGGACGTGGCGCACCTGCTGGGTCTGGCGCGCGTATGAGTCCTGTCACCCGCGCGCGGCTGGCCGCCGCCGCCGCTGCGCTGGCTGTGGCCGCGCTGGGCGGGCTGTCCACCGACATCGGCCCCTGGTACGCCAGCCTGCAGCGCCCGCCCTGGCAGCCGCCCGACGCCTGGTTCGGCCCGGTCTGGACGCTGATCTACGCGCTGTGCGCGCTGTCTGCCGCCGAGGTCTGGCAAGCCAGCAGCACCCGCGCGCAGCGCCTGAACCTGCTGCTGGCCTGGAGCCTGAACGCCTGCCTGAACGTGGGGTGGAGCCTGCTGTTCTTCCGCCTGCGCCGGCCCGACTGGGCGCTGGCCGAGGTGGGCTGGCTGTGGGCCTCGATCGCGCTGCTGGTGGTGATCAGCTGGCCGCGCTCGCGCCGGGCGGCGCTGCTGCTGCTGCCCTACCTGGCCTGGGTGGCTTTTGCCGCCACCCTCAACCGCGCGGTGGTGGATCTGAATCCGCCGTTCGGCCCGTGATGCCCGCCCTGCCCGCGCTCTGGCTGCCCTGGCTGCTCAACCTCATCCTGGTGCTGATGGCCGCTGAGGCCGCGTGGCTGCTGTGGCGCTCACCCGCGCCGCCTCAGCGCCTGCGCTCGGTGCTGGCCGGCGCCGGTCTGGTGCTGGCCTGGCGACTGCACGAAGCCGGTGCCGCGCCGCTGGTGGTGGCGGCCTGCCTGGGCGCCGCCGGGCTGTCGCACCTGCGCGCCTGGTGGTGGCGCTGAGCGCACCACCGCGCCCGGCAATCAGAAGCCTTCTTCGACCAGCTCCGCCGCGCGGATCACCGCGCGCGCCTTGGCCTCGGTTTCCTTCCATTCCAGCTCGGGCACCGAGTCGGCCACCACGCCGGCGCCGGCCTGCACGTACAGCGTGTTGTCCTTGACGATGCCGGTGCGGATGGCGATGGCCACGTCCATGTCGCCGGCAAAGCTGAGGTAGCCGCAGGCACCGCCGTAGATGCCGCGCTGCGAGATCTCCAGCTCGTCGATGATCTCCATCGCATGGATCTTCGGTGCGCCGCTGAGCGTGCCGGCCGGGAAGCTGGCCTTGAGCACATCCAGCGCGCTCAGGCCCGGCTGCAGCAGGCCTTCGACGTTGCTGACGATGTGCATCACGTGCGAATAGCGCTCGATGCCGAAGGCCTCGGTGACCTTGACGCTGCCGGTCTGGGCGATGCGGCCCACGTCGTTGCGCGCCAGGTCGATCAGCATCACATGCTCGGCGCGCTCCTTCATGTCGGCCAGCAGATCAGCCTCGAGCTGGCGGTCCTGCTCGGGCGTGGCGCCGCGCGGGCGGGTGCCGGCGATCGGACGAATGGTGACCACCTGGCCTTCGGGCCGCGCTTCCTGCCGCACCAGGATCTCGGGGCTGGCGCCGACGATCTGGAAGTCGCCCATGTCGTAGTAGTACATGTAGGGGCTGGGGTTCAGCGAGCGCAGCGCGCGGTACAGCGACAGCGGGCTCTCGGTGTAGCGCTTCTTCAGGCGCTGGCCGATGACGATTTGCATGCAGTCACCCGCGGCGATGTACTCCTTGGCCTTGAGCACCGCGCGCTCGAAATCGGCCTTGGCGAACTCGCGCTCCACCGCGTGGCTGGCGCCGCGTTTCACCTGGGGTGCGGTGACGCTGTAGCGCAGCTTGTCGCTCAGCTCGGCCAGGCGCTTCTTGCCCTTGAAGTAGGCCTCGGGCTGCGACGGATCGGCCCAGACGATCAGGTACAGCCGGCCCGAGAGGTTGTCGATGACCGCCAGCTCCTCGGTCTGCAGCAGCAGGATGTCGGGCGTGCCGATGCCGCCGGGCTTCTTCACGCCGGCCAGCTTCTTCTCGATGTAGCGCACGGTCTCGTAGCCGAAGTAGCCGGCCAGGCCGCCGCAAAAGCGCGGCAGTCCCGGGCGCAGCGCCGGCTTGAAGCGCTGCTGGTACTGGGCCACGAAGTCCAGCGGGTTGCCCTCATGGCGCTCGACCACGGCGCCGTCGGTGACCACCTCGGTCACGCCGTCGGTGGCGCGCAGCAGGGTGCGGGCCGGCAGGCCGATGAAGCTGTAGCGGCCGAAGCGCTCGCCGCCCACGACGGATTCGAGCAGGAAGCTGTGCTTGTGGCCGCCGGCCAGTTTCAGGTACAGCGACAGCGGGGTTTCGAGGTCGGCAAAGGCCTCGGCGATCAGCGCGATGCGGTTGTAGCCCTCGTCGGCCAGGCTCTTGAATTCGAGTTCGGTGATCACGGGTCGGGTCCTTGACGGGGCCCGGCCGGCTGCGCAGGCGGCAGCAGGTAACGGCTCGGGCAGAGGTGTCGGGGGCGGCGGCGTGCGGGGCCGCGGCAGGAAACCGGCGCGCTGGCGGGCCCGGTCACGGGCGCTCAGGCAGGCGGCAAAGGATCAGGCCAGCCAGCGACGCCAGGGCCAGGCTCCCCGGTCGATCGACGACGCCATCCATGTGCGCGAGGTGAACATGCGCCCGAGTGTAGCGCAGCGACTCCCAGGGTCTCTTGCGTTCCCCCGGTTTACAGGCCGCCCGGCATTGGCGACACTCGCGCCCGCTGCAGGCCGACCGGGCCCGCGGCCACCACAGAGCACCGGCAGTACCCGAGGAGTGCCCACCATGAGACGTCGTTCGATGCTGCCCGCCCTGGCGGCGGCGCTGGCCCTGTCCCCCTGGAGCGTCCGCGCGGCCGATCCGCCGCCGGTGGAGCTCGCCGGCGTGCGCTACGACGCCTTCGAGACCGTGGCCGGCAGCCGGCTGCAGCTCAACGGCGCGGGCATCCGCTACAAGGCCATCTTCAAGGTCTACACCGCCGGCCTGTACCTGGGCCGGCCGGCCACCACGCCAGAGGCGGTCTACACCACGCCCGGCCCGCGCCGCCTGCACATCGTGATGCTGCGCGAGATCGACGCCAACGAGCTGGGCAAGCTCTTCACCCAGGGCATGGAGAAGAACGCCTCGCGCCAGGAGTTCGCCAAGTCCATCCCGGGCACGCTGAAGCTGGCCGAGCTGTTCGCCCGCAAGAAGAAGCTGGCGGCCGGCGATTCCTTCAGCGTCGACTTCCTGCCCGGCCAGGGCACGGTGGTGGTGGTCAACGGCAAGCCCGAGATCGAGCCGATCAAGGAGCCCGAGTTCTTCAACGTGCTGATGAGCATCTGGCTGGGCCAGGCGCCGGCCGATGCGGGCCTGAAGGACGCCCTGCTGGGCTTGAAGGGCCGCGCTTTCGGCGCCTGAGGCCCATCCCCCGGAGCACCCCGCCATGCCGCCCGCCCTCCTGCCCGACGGCTACTTCAGCGCCGGGGTCGAGCAGACCGATCCGCTGATCGCCCAGGCCATCGCCCGCGAGAAGACCCGCACCCGCGATGTGATCGAGCTGATCGCCTCGGAGAACATCGTCAGCCGGGCGGTGCTGGAGGTGCAGGGCTCGATCCTGACCAACAAGACCGTCGAGGGCTATCCCGGCAAGCGCTACCACGCGGGCGGCGTGAACGTCGACGTCATCGAGCAGGCGGCCATCGACCGCGCCTGCCAGCTCTTCGGCTGTCGCTTTGCCAATGTGCAGCCGCATTCGGGCAGCCAGGCCAACCATGCGGTGCTGCATGCCGTGGCCCGGCCCGGCGAGACCATCCTGTCGATGAACCTGAACGCCGGCGGCCACCTCAGCCACGGCGCCGACGCGAACGCCAGCAGCCAGTGGTTCCGCATCGTCAGTTATGGCGTGCGCGCCAACGACGGCCTGATCGACTACGACGAGGTCATCGCGCTGGCGCGCCAGCACCGGCCCAGGCTGCTGATCGCCGGGGGCTCGGCCTACCCGCGGGCGCTGGATTTCGCGGCGCTGCGGCGCGCCGCCGACGCCGGTGGGGCCAAGCTGCTGGTGGACATGGCGCACTTCGCGGGCCTGGTGGCGGGCGGCGCGCACGAGAGTCCCTTCCCCCACGCCGACATCGTCACGACCACCACCTACAAGTCGCTGCGCGGTCCACGCGGGGCGATCATCCTGTGGAACGACGAGGCCCTGCGCAAGCCGATCAACAACGCGGTGTTCCCCGGCCTGCAGGGCACGCCCTCGCTGCACATCGTCGCCGGCAAGGCGGTGGCGCTGGGCGAGGCGCTGCAGCCCTCATTCGCCCACTACGCCCAGGCCGTGCTGGCGAATGCGCGCGCGCTGGCGCGGCGGCTGCAGCAGCACGGCTTCGATCTGGTGGGCGGCGGCACCGACACGCCGCTGATGCTGGTGGACCTGCGCGCCCAGGGCCTGACCGGCGCACCCGCCGCCCAGAGCCTGGAGCGCGCCGGCATCATCGCCAACATGAACCCCATCCCCTCGGACGCGGCCGATCTGAAGGTGATGTCGGGGCTGCGCTTCGGCCTGTCGGGCGCGACCACGCGGGGCCTGGGGCAGGCGCAGGTCGAGCAGGTCGGCGACCTGATCGCCGAGGTGCTGGAGGGCCTGCGCAGCCGATCCGACGACCAGGCAGCGACCGAGTCGCGGGTGCGCGCCGCCGTGCGGGATATCGTGGCGCCGTTTCCGACCTACGGCTGAGCGGGCTGCTGCTGCCGCCTTCCTGACCCTGCTGCTGCCGCTGGCGGGCCTGCCGGCCGCCGTGATGATGGCCCTGGCAATCCACGGCCGCGGCGTCAAGGAGGCCCAGGCCGGCGCCAGCCTGATGGTGCTGGCCGTGTCGCTGATCCCGCTGCTGCAGCTGCTCAGCACCCTCGGCGAACTGGCCTGCCAGCTGTTGCTGCCAGTGAGGCTCAGAGCACGCTGTTGGGCCGCGTGCTGGGCGCCGAGGTCATGGACGCGGTGGAAGTGCTGATGCCCCGGCGCTGATGTGTAACGTGCTGACGGTGGGGGTGCTGGGCTTGGTGGTCAGGCAGATGGGGAGGGTGGTCGCGCCGTGAGCACAAGATGATGTCGTGTTACGCATCAGACCACCCAGCACTTCAGGCAGTTCCTTCGGAGTAACTTTGGTCCGTCCGGAAGCATGGACCATATTGGCCTCCGCGTTGAACGGCCTGTCAGGCCTTGATGGCACACCCTCAAAACCTTCCTAAAAGGGAATATCTAGCGCAATCGTCAGACTCTTTATGCGCTCATCAAGACTTGCCATTAATTTGGTCATTTGAGCCGAGTATTTTGGAAATGTCTTTGCAGGTTTGATTTTTGGAGTTATTAGGTTCGCTGTTAGCCTCAAGTACGCCTGTAAACAGTTGAGTTGATCCAATACTACAGCCTGCTCTGCTTTTTCAGTTACCCTCAGTGTATTGTAGCCATAATCTATTGCATTCTGTAGCAATACAAGCCAGTGATTGACCGACCCGTCATCTACTGGAGGGGCGGGGTTAAAGGATATGGATCGAACGATGCTCAATGTTTCCTCGACCATATCCTGGAGGCTTCGAGGGGCCGGAGTTAGGTCCGGTGATTTTGAGCTAAGGATGCTTTGAATGTTATCGTCGAGCTCGTTCCAGCATCGATCAAAGGCTCTCTCCAATTGCACCTCGGTTAATGGAGTGGCAGTCTCAGCGTTCACCACCTTCATAAACTTGAACACCTCGTCTCTTGAGTATGGCGTGGCTTGGAATTGCAGCAATGGCCCAGCCAATTGCGCTGAATCTACCCCGAAGAGCAGAGGGCAGACCTTTCCATTTCGACTATCCTTCGATACTGCACCCGCCTCAAATAACAGCCAAGGCGCCGTGAGATTTTCGGCAGTAAGGCAGAATAGACCAAACTGGCTATTGTGCAGATTCTCCGCAATCTCTGTTGCCCAGCGTTGGCCTTTTGCCACATCATCAGGGGTGAAGTATGGTCGCACCGACTGAATTACTTCTGGCAACCAATTTCTGAATGCCTCGCCAATTTGTCTGCTTTTTTCGCCCGACCAAGAGATAAATATTTTCATGGTTTGTGGTGTGAGTATTTTGAGATGGAGCGCCACTTCTAATTTTGGGCCTGACGTTCGAGGTGACGTGCAAATTGCAGCTTGCTGAAATTCTTCGCCTCGACTGAGGTGTCATGCCCCTGTTTCGACACCGATGACAACAGACACATTGCGGAATTGATTCTTCGCCAATGTGTTCCCCATGACGTAGAGTGCACTCTCGTCGGAGTAAATGTTCAATCCGAAGGGTCGAAGATCCAATTTCTGCACATTGAGTACCGTTTCGTTTCCGCGTAGGGCGCTAAGCACAACTCCCTGCGGTGTGCGGACAACGATTCTCTTTGGGAATGCCTCAACCTTGACGTCAGGATGCGATGAGAAGTTGTCCTTAACTAGTGGATACCAGCGCGAACCCGTTCTGTCTGCTGGTATGGAAAGCCAGACACGTGGAGTAGCCCCGTTGCCGATGAGCAAAGGGACGTTGCCGCCCACCGTGGCGAGCGCCTTCACGTTCTCAAGCATGTTCGAGCCGATGCGCACCCTAGTGAACGGCTCGTATTGCGATGGCAGGTCGAGGGGCGTCATTGTAAATCCGGGTTCGCAGTGAGGTGTACCCGGCGAAGCTTATTAATTGTGAAGTGGCCGTCGATAACTTCTTCGAGTTTGAACCGATCACTATCTTCCTGCGAGTGGACGAACTTAATAACGAGCGAGGCAAGCACGCCGGCTGCAATTGCCCAGAGTTCCCACGATTCAATCGTGGGAGCCTTCTTGTCAAGAAGCGCCGAAAGAGCCTTGCCCGCGATCGATATGACAACACCCGCAGTCGCGCCGGCGCACAGGGTGAACCAAAATTCAGAGGACGTACGTCGACGAAGCACGGCGAATTCGAACTTCGTTAGTTCGTAGGGCTTCTCGGCGATGTAGCGCTCTGGTTCGGCATCGATCGCACCACGCAGCATCAGTGGTGAGTCAAACCGTTCGCCTTCAATCACACGGTGAGAATCGGACATGACTCGGCAAGTTTAGCGGCGCGTCCCGCCGAAAGGGGCAAAACGTCTTGTCATAGGGCGCAGCATCCTGCGATCGCTGATCGCTTCCGTTTTATCACTTAGCGGTCATCCGTCGAGCGGCCGTTGTCGCACATGACTCTTTCCTCGCGAACTGCATCCCCATGCAGTTCATTCTTCCCGGAAAACCGGATGTCTGTTGCAGCTGATTGTGGCGGCGCTAAGCGGCTCTTGCCAAGGGGTGGCGATCCATGAATGACGTCTTCGCATCGCGAGGAGCCAGCCTGCCAAAAGACATCGCGATCGCCCCCAATCGCCTGGCTCTCTCTCGAGTCCTAAGCTTGACCGCCGCGCCAGACGGCTCCGCCCACGCGGTAGCGCCATCGCCCCCAATGGCACCTGCAAATTTGGGGGCACGGTGGATCACCCCGCTGGCCCCATGTCCGGATCCGCGCTCCCATCGCGTTCTCTGAGGTATCCACCCACTTCTTGAGGAGTCCGCCATGTCCCGCCGCACCCTGATCGCCGCCGCCCTGCTCGCCCTGGCTGCGCTGCCCACCGCCCAGGCGGCGGTGCGCTGCACCGACTTCCTCGCCTTCCCCGACAACTTCCCGCTGATGGAGAAGTTCAAGCTCAACAAGTTCAAGTTCCAGGATCGCAGCGGCGGCTTCGCGCCTTTCGTCAACGTGTTCAGCGACCTGATCGGCCAGCCGGTGCACGGCATGCAGTTTGACCCGCGCGGTCTGCGCATCACGCTGCCCGGTCCGTCGCTGGCCGTGGAGCTGCGCATCGGCGCGTTTGCCGGCGCGGGTCTGCAGATCGAGGCGCTGGACGCCGCGGGCGGCGTGCAGGACGTGTTGATCCTGCCCAGCGACGACATCATGCACACGGTGACGCTGAGCGCCGTGTCCGCGCCGATCACGATGGTGCAGGTCAAGGGCGGCGCCAACGAGGGCGTGGTCAACGGCGTCTGCGCCATGCGCTGAGCCCGGCTGCCCCCCGCCCAGGCGCCCTGCGGGGCGCCTGTGTCTTTTCGGGCTGTGGCGCTGGCCGCCGCGTGTCCGGATCGGCGCTCGGATCACGTTCTCTGAGGTATCACCCACCCACGCATGAGGAGATGCCGATGATCCGCCCCGCCCTGCTCGCCGCCACGCTGCTGGCCCTGTCCGCGCTGGCGCCTGCCCAGGCCGCCACCCGCTGCGCCAACGTGGACGCCGTCGACGCTGGCACCGTGATGCCCGACAAGTTCAGGATCAAGGGCTTTCGCTTCAAGGACCGCAGCGGCGGCGTCGCCCCGACGGTGCGCGACCTCACGGCCGTCAACGGCCAGGTGCTGCATGGCTTCAGCTTCGACCCGCGCGGGCTGGTGATCACGATGCCCGAGTCGCATGTGGCCGGCATGCGGGTGCGGATGCGCCTGCTGCTGTCGCCCACCGAGGTGGTGCGGGTGCGCGCGCTCAACGATGCCGGCCAGACGCTGAGCAGCGAGCTGGTCAACAACGAGAACGTCTTCGACGTGATCCTGGTGCCGCCCGCCACCGAGCGCATCGCCAGCGTGGTGCTGGACGGTGGCGAGGGCCAGGGCGTGCTGGGCTCGACCTGCTCGGTCGCCCCCTGACGGCCTGGGCCATCGCCCAAGCACAACGGCGCCCCGCAGGGCGCCGTTGTCGTGCTCAGGTCGCCGCCGTGATCAGGCGCCGGCCTTCACCTTCAGGCGCCAGGCGTGCAGCAGCGGCTCGGTGTAGCCGCTGGGCTGGGCCACGCCCTTGAAGACCAGGTCGCAGGCGGCCTGGTAGGCGGCGCCCTTGGCGTTCTTGGCCATCGGCGTGTAGGCGCTGTCGCCCTTGTTCTGCTGGTCCACCACCTTGGCCATGCGCTTGAGCGTGGCCTTGACCTGGTCCTTGGTGACCACGCCGTGCAGCAGCCAGTTGGCCATGTGCTGGCTGGAGATGCGCAGCGTGGCGCGGTCTTCCATCAGGCCCACGTTGTGGATGTCGGGCACCTTGGAGCAGCCCACGCCCTGGTCCACCCAGCGCACCACGTAGCCCAGGATGCCCTGGGCGTTGTTGTCCAGCTCCTGCTGCTTCTCGGCATCGCTCCACTTGGCCTTCTTCACCACGGGGATGGTCAGCAGGCCGGTGAGGATCTCTTCGCGCACCGCATCGACATCGGTCTTTTCCAGCTCCTTCTGCACCTTGAACACGTCCACCTGGTGGTAGTGCAGCGCGTGCAGTGTGGCGGCGGTGGGGCTGGGCACCCAGGCGGTGTTGGCGCCGGCCTTGGGGTGGCCGATCTTCTGCTGCAGCATCGCGGCCATCAGGTCGGGCATGGCCCACATGCCCTTGCCGATCTGCGCCTTGCCGCGCAGGCCGCACTCCAGGCCCACCAGCACGTTGGAGCGCTCATAGGCCTGGATCCAGGCGCTGGTCTTCATGTCGCCCTTGCGCATCATCGCTCCGGCGCGCATGGCGGTGTGCATCTCGTCGCCGGTGCGGTCCAGGAAGCCGGTGTTGATGAAGGCCACGCGGTCGGCGGCGGCGGCAATGCAGGCCTTGAGGTTGACGCTGGTGCGGCGCTCCTCGTCCATGATGCCCAGCTTGACGGTGGCCTTGGGCAGGCCCAGCAGCTGCTCCACGCGGGTGAACAGCTCGCAGGCAAAGGCCACTTCGGCCGGGCCGTGCATCTTGGGCTTGACGATGTAGACCGAGCCCTTGCGGCTGTTGCGGATACCGGCGGTGGCGTTGCCCTTCAGGTCATGCAGCGCGATGGTCGTGGTGATGACCGCGTCCATGATGCCCTCGGGGATCTCCTTGGCGCCGTCGCCCCACAGGATGGCCGGGTTGGTCATCAGGTGACCCACATTGCGCACGAACAGCAGGCTGCGGCCGTGCAGGGCCACGTCCTCGCCGCGCGGGCCGGTGTAGAGGCGGTCGGGGTTCAGGCCGCGGGTGAAGGTCTTGCCGCCCTTGCTGACTTCCTCGGTCAGCGTGCCCTTCAAGATGCCCAGCCAGTTGCCGTAGGCCAGCACCTTGTCCTGCGCGTCGACCACGGCCACCGAGTCTTCCAGGTCCAGGATCGTCGACAGCGCCGACTCCAGCACCAGGTCGCAGACACCGGCCGCGTCGCTGGCGCCAATGGTGGTGCTGCGGTCGATGCGCAGGTCCATGTGCAGGCCGTGGTGGCTCAGCAGCACGGCGCTGGGCTCGCCCATCTCGCCCTGGAAGCCGACGAACTGGGCCGGGTTCTTCAGGCCGACGGTGCTGCCGTTCTTCAGGGTCACGGCCAGCTGGTTGTCGACCACGCGGTAGGCGGTGGACTCGAGGTGCGAGCCCTTCTTCAGCGGCACGCAGCGGTCCAGCACGTGGCGGGCGTATTCGATGACCTTGGCGCCGCGCACCGGGTTGTAGCCGGGGCCCTTGGTCGCACCGTCGGTCTCGGGCAGCGCGTCGGTGCCGTACAGCGCGTCGTACAGGCTGCCCCAGCGGGCGTTGGCGGCGTTCAGCGCGTAGCGGGCGTTGGTGATGGGCACCACCAGCTGCGGGCCGGCCTGCAGGGCCAGCTCGGCGTCGACGTTCCTGGTGGTGGCCTTGACCTTGGCGGGCACCGGCACCAGGTAGCCGATCTTCTCCAGGAAGGCGCGGTACTTGCCCATGTTCTTGATCGGGCCGGGGTGCTTGGTGTGCCAGGCGTCCAGCTCGGCCTGCAGGCGGTCGCGCTCGGCCAGCAGGGCGGCGTTCTTCGGCGCCAGGTCGGCGACGATCTGGTCGAAGCCCTGCCAGAAGGCGGCGGCGTCGACGCCGGTGCCGGGGAGCACCTGCTCCTCGATGAAGCGGTGCAGCTCGGTGGCCACTTGCAGGCCGTGGACGGTGGTGCGTGCGGTCATGTCAAACCTCGTCGGAGAAGAAAAGTGGCGAATCAGGGAAACAGGGTCAGCACATCGCGCAGCGTGCTGCCCGTGTGGTGGGGGGCGGTGCCCAGACGCTCCAGCGGCGCACCGCTGCGGTTGACCCACAGCGTGGTGAAGCCGAACCAGGTGGCGCCGATCGCGTCCCAGCCATTGCTGGAGACGAACAGCAGCTCGCGCGCCGGCCCGCCCAGCGCGTCCACGCCCACCTGGTAGGCGGCGGGGTCGGTCTTGTAGCGGCGCGTGGGGTGCACGCTCAGCACATGGTCGAGCAGGCCGCCCAGGCCGGCGCCCTTGACGGTGACGGCCAGCATCTCGGGGTCGCCGTTGCTGAGGATGCCGGTGGGGATTCCGCGCGCCTTCAGGGCCTGCAGCACGCCGTGGTTCTCGGGGAAGACCGACAGGTGGCGGTAGGCATTGAGCAGGCGCAGCTCGGCCTCGGGCGACAGCATCAGGCCCAGCTTCTCGGCCGAGAACAGCAGGGCCTCGCGGGTGATCTCCCAGAACGGGCGGTAGTGCTGCGGGCCGCTCATCGACACCAGGCGGGTGTATTCGATCTGCTTGTCGCGCCACAGCTGGGCCAGCGCGTCGCCGCGGCCGGGGAAGAGCTGGCCAGCCTCCAGCGCCACGCTGTAGACATCGAACAGCGTGCCGTAGGCGTCGAACAGCACGGCGCGGGGCGGGGGCCTCTTCTCCATGCTCGCAATTTATTCGATACTTGGCCAGCGATTAATACCCTGAAAAGTCATGGATTCATGACTTGAACGCAAAAGTCAGCCCACCCATGCCCCGCCTCAAGCAGATCGAAACCTTCGTCGCCGTGGCCACCAAGGGCAGCCTGACGGCCGCCGCGCTGGCCGAGGGCGTGGCCCCGGCGGTGATCGGCCGGCGCATGGACGCGCTGGAAGAGCGCTTGGGCGTGAAGCTGCTGCTGCGCACCACGCGGCGTGTCACGCTCACCCACGAGGGCAGCGCCTTTCTGGAAGATTGCCAGCGCCTGGTGGTGGACTTCAACAATGCCGAGGCCAGCGTATCCGCGGGTGGCGTGAAAGCCAGTGGTCACTTACGAGTGACCGCGCCGGCCGGTTTCGGGCGCCGCCACGTGGCGCCGCTGGTGCCGGCCTTCCTGGCCCAGCACCCCGAGGTGAGCCTGTCGCTGAACCTGTCGGACCGGGTGGTGGACATCGTCAACGAGGGCTTCGACTGCGCGGTGCGGGTGGGCGATCTGCCCGACTCCAGCCTGGTGGGCGTGCGCCTGGCCGACAACCGCCGCCTGTGCGTGGCCACGCCCGAGTACCTGCGCGTGGCCGGCACGCCGCAGCATCCGTCCGAGCTGGGCCGCCACCAGTGCCTGACGCTCAGCTCCGACGCCAGCCAGACCCGCGGCTGGGCCTTCCAGGTGGATGGCACCGTCACCCACCTGCGCCCCGGCGGCCGGCTCGATTGCAGCGACGGCCAGGTGCTGCACGCCTGGTGCCTGCAGGGCCTGGGCATCGCCTGGCGCAGCACCTGGGAGGTGCAGGCCGACATCGACGCCGGTCGCCTGCTCAGCGTGCTGGACGACTTCGCCGCGCCGCCCAACGGCATCTACGCGGTGTTCGCCAGCGCCCGCCACCTGCCGCTGCGGGTGCGGCTGTGGATCGACTTCATCAAGCACAGCTACGGCGACCCCGGTTACTGGAGCCGCTGAGGCTGCTGACTGTCCCGTGTTCACGGGAATGGACAGCGTGCCCATTACAGCGTTCAATGCGCCGTCGCCAGTTCGGAAACCGCATGAACGATTCCACACCGAACGCCGCGCCGACCAACGGGCCTGAGGGGGCGCGCGGCGTGGACGAGCTGTTCGAAACCGCTTACCAGGACCTGCGCCGCATGGCGCGCGCCCGGCTGCACGGGGCCGGCCCGTCGCGCATGCTCGACACCACGGCGCTGGTCCACGAGTCCTACCTGCGCCTGGCCGGCAAGGACGCAGGCTTCCCGGACCGCGCCCGCTTCATGGCCTATGCCGGCCGCGTGATGCGCTCGGTCATCATCGACCTGGTGCGCGAGCGCCAGGCCGAGCGCCGCGGCGGGGACCTGGCCCAGGTCACGCTGTCCACCCAGTTGGGCGAGAACCTGCCGGCGGCCAGCGGCGAGGAGCAGATCCTGCGCGTCAATGAGGCGCTGGACGAGCTGTCCAAGCTCGACCCGCGCATGGCCCGGGTGGTGGAAATGCGCTATTTCGGTGGCCTGACCGAGCCCGAGATCGCCGCCGCGCTGGACGTCAACGAGCGCACCGTGCGCCGCGACTGGCAGCAGGCCCGGCTGTTCCTGGCTGACGCGCTGCGCTGAGGCCCCCTAGGCTTGGGGGGAGGCAGGGCGTCCGGATTGGAGCCCGCCAGCCCGTCTTCTGAAGTGTCGGGAGTCGATTGTTCTCCGACGCCGTACCCCACCACACTTCAGGAGCTTCATCATGACCGTTTCGCGCAGCCTCACCGCCCGTCTCATTGCCGCCGCTCTGGCGCTGGGCATCGCCGGCCCCAGCCTGGCCGGCGTCTGCCAGGACATCACCTTCACCGTCAAGAACGACCACTACACGGGTGACGAGATCAAGATCAAGAAGGTCAAGTACCGCGACACCACCGCCGCCAGCAACAACACCGAGGACGTGATCGACATCACCTGCCAGCACGGCAACACCTGCACCACGCTGGGCGATGACCTGGGCTCGGTGGTGGAAGGCCGGCTGGGCCACGACCTGAGCAACATCCAGTTCTACTACTCGTACCGCGAGGCCGACGGCCAGTGGAGCCTGCCGCTGTGGAGCAAGAAGTTCAAGCCCACCGACAAGGAGTGCACCAACGGCCGCAACTACGGCACCTCGGCCTGGGTGATCACCGGCTGATCCCGCGCGCCCGCACCCGTTGGATTCGCTTCTTCGCCTGGCGGCCCCGTGCTGCCGGGCGTTTTTCATGGCGGCGACAATCGCGCCATGTTCACCGAGGCCCTGATCGCCTATGTCCACCTGGCCGCGGTGCTGGCCATGGTGGTGTTC
This sequence comes from Ideonella aquatica, assembly GCF_018069755.1. GTDB lineage: Bacteria > Pseudomonadota > Gammaproteobacteria > Burkholderiales > Burkholderiaceae_C > Ideonella > Ideonella aquatica. Next base: position 60,737 of record NZ_JAGQDE010000015.1, read on the forward strand.
TCCACCAGCCAGGCCGCACTGCTGCGCCCTGAATGGCTCAATGCCGCGGTGCTGCAGCGCCTGCGGGTGGTGGATCGCATCTACCTGGGCTGCCTGGCCGCCCTGCTGCTGAGCGGGCTGCTGCGCATGACGCTGGGCATCAAGGGCCTGGCCTGGTACGGCGCGCAACCGCTGCTGTGGGCCAAGCTGCTGGGCCTGGCCTTGCTGGCCTGGGCCGCCGTGGCCCCGCACCGCGCCTACACCCGTTGGGCCACCACCACCACCCTGCCCAGCGCCGACGAGGTGACCCGCGTGCGCCGCCAGGTGATGCGCGCCTCGCACGCGATGCTGCTGATCCCCCTGCTCGCCGTGCTGCTGGCCCGCGGCCTGCTCACCACCTGACCCCCGACATCACCCAACAGAAACGACAAAGCCCGGCCAGAGACCGGGCTTCGATAGATCCAGGCAGGACCCCAATCCAGGTCCATGCGCGGATCCGGCTTTGCCGGTCCGCTGCATGAGCCCCCTTGGGGGGCAGCGACCGGCAGGGAGCGTGGGGGCCTTATTTACCCAGGCACTCCTTCATGAAGGCCTTGCGCTCATCGCCCTTGAGCGCCTTGGTCTTGGCGTCGGCGTTGCAGGTCTTCATCTTCTCTTGCTGGGCGGCGCGGCCGTCCTTGCGGGCCTTCAGGCATTCGGCCAGGAAGGCCTTGCGCTCGTCGCCCTTCTTGTCGCCGGCTTGCTGGTGGCACTGGCTCATCTTGTTGCGCTGCGCGGTCTGCGCGGCCGACGGGCCGGAGGCGGGGGCGGCCGGGGCGGCGGTCTGGGCGGCCGCGGTGAAGGCGCAGGCGGCCAGCGCGATGGCGGTGAACAAATGCTTCATGGGGTCCTTCCTAGCAGGATGTGCGGGAGCGTGGGTGGTGAACCGGTCCGCAGCCACAGGGGCCGGGGTACCTGGGTTCACAACGCAGGTTGCGCCTGCTTGGTGGACAACACAAGCCCCCGACAGGGGGATGCGTTGAATGCGCCGCCCGCGTGTCGGTGCCGGGCTACAGGATGCGGCGCGGATGCGCCATCGCCTCGTGCGCGGCGTGCAGCCGGCGCACCAGCACCTTGATGAAGGCGCCATCAAAGCGGTGGCGGGTCTCGGTGCTCAGCTCGGCCAGCGTATCCGGTGTGAACGAGATCGTCGTGCAGGGTTCGCTGACGATCACGTCGGCGGCGTGGCGGCGCAGCTCGGGGCTGGGCGCCAGGTAGGCCATCTCGCCCACCGAGGTGCCGGCGCCCAGGCGTGCCACGCGCTGGCCTTCGCGGAAGACCTCGACCTCGCCCTGGGCGATGATGTAGAACTGCCGGCCCTGCTGGCCGCGCTTGTAGATGCGGTGGCCGTAGTGGAAGCGCTGCCAGCGCGCGCGCCGCACCACCTCCCACAGCTGCACGTCGCCAAAATCCGCAAAGAACTCCAGCCCGCGCAGCAGGTTGAAGCGCTCCGAGTCCATCACCTGCTGCAGCCGGCCGCGCGGCACCTGGTGGTTGACGATCAGCGCCGAGAGTTGCTGCGCAAAGATCTGCCAGTTGGCCGGCCGGTCCTCGCGCGACTTGGCCAGCGCGCCGCAGATCACCTGCGAGAGCTCCTCGCCCACACCGGCGCGGCAGCCGGTCAGCGGCTCGGGCGAGGCATGGCAGATCAGGTTGAGCAGCGCACCTTGCGATTCAGCCTCGAAGGGCGGCCGGCCCGCCACCAGGTGGTAGAGCACCGCGCCCAGCGAGTAGATGTCGGCGCGACAGTCCAGCGTGGCGCCGTCCAGCTGCTCGGGCGACATGTAGGCCAGCGAGCCCACGCGGTGGACCTGGGTGCGGTCACTGGTCAGGTTCAGCGCGCTGCCGAAGTCGGTGAGCTTGACGTCGGTCAGCTCACCGGCCTCCTCGACGGTCAGGATGTTGGCCGGCTTGACGTCGCGGTGGATCAGGCCCTGGCGCCACACATAGTCCAGCGCCATCGCGCATTTGAAGCCGATTTCCACCACCTGCTCCAGCGGCAGCAGGCGGTCGGGGGCGCAGTGACCGCGCAGCGTGTCGCCGGCCACATACTCCATCACCAGGTAGGCACGGCCGTCGGCGTCCTCCACCGCGTCGTACAGCTGCACCACGTTGGGATGGTTCAGACGGCCAACCAGCGCGGCCTCGGCGGCGAAGAAGTGCGCCGCGAAATGCTGCTCGGCGGCGCTGCGGCCGGCCAGCGCCAGCGTGCGCTTGATGGCCACCTCGCGCTGGTGGAACTCGTCCCAGGCCAGGAACACCTCGCTGGTGGCGCCCTCGCCCAGCTTCTTGATCACCTTGTACTTGCCGATCATCCGCAGCGCCCCCTCCCGGGCCTGGGGCACGGTGGAGTCCAGATGGCGGGAGAGGTCGGAGAGGTCGGACACGGCGGCAGACGGCGGGCGGAACTGCCATGGTGCCCGCAGCGCCGCGCGCAGAAGCGGCGAACAGCCCCACGCCCACCGGCCAGTTCGGGCGGCCACCCCCAACCGTAGAATCGGGCCCCATGATCCAAGCCAAGGCAGAGCTCCAGGCCGCGCTGGCCGCCGCCGTCGCGCAGCTGGCCCCCGACGCCGCCCTCACCCCCGTTTTCGAGTCGCCCAAGCAGGCCGCCCACGGCGACCTGGCGATCACCGCCGCGATGCAGCTGGCCAAGCCGCTGAAGGCCAACCCGCGGGCGCTGGCCGAGCAGCTGATCGCCGCGCTGAAGGCCCAGCCCGCGTTCGAGCGCTGGGTGGCGGCGCTGGAGATCGCCGGCCCGGGCTTCATCAACCTGCGTCTGAAGGACAGCGCCAAGCAAAGCGTGGTCAGCGAGGTGCTGGCCGCCGGCAGCGCCTTCGGCCGCCAGCCGGCCAACGGCCGCAAGCTGATGGTCGAGTTCGTCTCGGCCAACCCCACCGGCCCGCTGCACGTGGGCCACGCCCGCCAGGGCGCGCTGGGCGACAGCCTGTGCCACCTGTTCCAGACCCAGGGCTGGGACGTCACCCGCGAGTTCTACTACAACGACGCCGGCGTGCAGATCGCCACGCTGGCCACCTCCACCCAGTGCCGCATCCAGGGCCTCAAGCCCGGTGACGCCGGCTGGCCCGAGAGCGCCTACAACGGCGACTACATCGCCGACATCGCCGCCGACTTCCTGGCAAAGAAGACGGTGACGGCCGACGACCGCGCCTTCACCGCCTCGGGCGACCCGGCGGATCTGGACGGCATCCGCCAGTTCGCCGTGGCCTACCTGCGCCACGAGCAGGACCTGGACCTGCAGGCCTTTGGCGTGCAGTTCGACAGCTACTTCCTGGAAAGCAGCCTCTACAGCAGCGGCCGGGTTGAGCAGACGGTGCAGCGCCTGGTGGAGGCCGGCAAGACCTTTGAAGAGGGCGGCGCGCTGTGGCTGCGCACCACCGACGACGGTGACGACAAGGACCGCGTGATGCGCAAGTCCGACGGCTCGTACACCTACTTCGTGCCCGACGTGGCCTACCACGTCAACAAGTGGGAGCGCGGCTTCAGCAAGGTCATCAACTGCCAGGGCACCGACCACCACGGCACCATCGCCCGCGTGCGCGCCGGCCTGCAGGGCGTGGGCGCCGGCATTCCCAAGGGCTACCCCGATTACGTGCTCAACACCATGGTGCGGGTGGTGCGCGATGGCGCCGAGGTCAAGATCAGCAAGCGCGCCGGCAGCTATGTCACGCTGCGCGACCTGATCGACTGGACCAGCAAGGACGCGGTGCGCTTCTTCCTGATCAGCCGCAAGGCCGACACCGAGTTCACGTTTGATGTCGACCTGGCGCTGAAGCAGAACGACGAGAACCCGGTGTTCTACGTGCAGTACGCCCATGCGCGGATCTGCTCGGTGCTGGCCCAGGCCGCCGACAAGGGCCTGTCGCCCGACGGCGCCGAGCTGTCGCTGCTGAGCGCCCCCACCGAGCTGGCGCTGATGCTCAAGCTGGCCGACTACCCCGGCATGCTGACCAGCGCCGCGCGCGACCTGGCTCCGCACGACGTGGCCTTCTACCTGCGCGACCTGGCCGCCGCCTTCCACAGCTACTACGCCGCCGAGCGCTTCCTGGTGGACGACGCGGCCCTGGCCCGCGCCCGCCTGGCCCTGCTGGCCGCCACCCGCCAGGTGCTGCGCAATGCGCTGGCGCTGCTGGGCGTGAGCGCCCCTGACCAGATGTCGCGCGACGCCGCGCCGGAGACCGCATGAACCGCAACCCCTCGGCCGCCGCCCAGCGCGGCGGCACCTTCGTCGGCATCATCATTGGCCTGTTGATCGGCCTGGGCCTGGCGCTGCTGGTGGCGCTGTACATCGCCAAGGTTCCGGTGCCCTTCGTCGAGAAGGTGCCGCACCGCACGCCCGAGCAGGACGCGGCCGAGGCCGAGCGCAACCGCAACTGGGACCCCAACGCGCCGCTGGCCGGCAAGCAGGGCAGCCGCCCGGTGAATGAGGCGGCGGCGCCGCTGCCCTCGGCCAGCGCCCCGGCCGCGCCGCCCACCGCGCCGGTGGTCGTGCCCGAGAAACGCGCCGCGGCGTCGGCGCCCGCGCCGGCCGCGCCCGCCACCGAGCCGGGCAAGCCCGGGCGCGACCCGGCGGCGATCCTGTCCGGCCAGGGCTCCGGCAGCCCGGATGCCGCGGTGTCGAAGGATCCCTTCATCTACTTCGTGCAGGCCGGCGCCTATTCCAACGCCGACGATGCCGAGCAGCAGCGCGCCCGCCTGGCGATGCAGGGCATGACCGCCAAGGTCACCGAGCGCGAGCAGGGCGGTCGCACCGTGCACCGCGTGCGCCTGGGCCCCTATGAGACCCGCGCCGAGGCCGAGGGCCTGCAAGACCGCCTGAAGGCCAGCGGCGCCGAGGCCGTGCTGGTGCGCCTGGAGCGCACGCATTGACCGCCGCACCCGGCCGATATTGAACTTCCGGTCATCGCCGCGGTCGCACCCCGCGTTGACACCTCACTTCCCACCGCAGTAGAGACAGGACGAACGACATGCTGAACCGGCGCGATTTCACAGGGGCCCTGGTGGCCATGGGCGGCGTGGCCACCACCGGCGCGACCCAGGCCCAGGGCGGCCCGGTTGAGGGCACGCACTACATGCGTCTGGCCAGCCCGGTGCCGGTGTCCGTGCCGGGCAAGGTGGAGGTGCTGGAGTTCTTCATGTACAGCTGCCCGCACTGCTTCCAGTTCGATCCGGCACTGGACGCCTGGGTCAAGAAGCTGCCCGCCGACGTCAGCTTCCGCCGAGTACCGGTGGCCTTCCGCCCCAACCTGGAGATCCACCAGCGCCTGTACTACGCGCTGGAGGCGCTGAACCAGCTCGAGACGCTGCACATCAAGGCCTTCACCACCATTCACGTCGAGCACAAGATGCTGCTCAAGGACGAGGACGTGGCCGCCTGGAGCACTGCCAACGGCCTGGATGGCGCCAAGCTGCTGGACACCATGAAGTCCTTCGCCGTGGCCGGCAAGGTGCGCGCCGCCAAGCAGGCCATGGAGGCCTACCGCGTCGATGGCGTGCCGATGCTGGCCATCCAGGGCCGCTGGACCACCTCGGGTTCCACCGCCGGCACCCACGAGAAGGCGCTGGCCGTGGCCGACTACCTGATTGCCCAGGCCCGTAGAACGAAGGCCTGAACCCGCCGGGGTGGCGCCGCTGCCGAGCGCGTCGCCTGGGCGGAGGGCTAAGCCCCCAGCCGGCGCACCGACAGCGTTCACCGCTGTCTTTTTCGTGCCAACGGGCTGGCGCTCGGGTGTCGGGGCCGTAGAATGGTCTGCAATTTCCGTGCCGCAGCCATGTCCCGCCGCCCTTCCTCCTGCCTGATCGCCGTGCTGGCGCTGCTGGCCTGCGTCCCGGTCCAGGCCGAACGCGCCGACCGGACCAAGCCGCTGGTGGTGGAGAGTGACGGCAAGAAGGCCGCCTCGGTGGACCTGAGCAAGCGCACCACCACGGTCGTCGGTAACGTCGTCATCACCCAGGGCACGCTGCAGATCAAGGCCGACAAGGTGGACGTGCGCGAGGACGCGCCCGGCCGCTTCAGCGCCACCGCGCTGGGCAGCGCCGCCCAGCCCGCCACCTTCCGCCAGAAGCGTGACCGGGTGGACGAGGTCATCGAGGCCCAGGCGCTGCGCATCGAGTACGACGGCGGCGCCGACCGCATCCGCCTGGTGGGCGAGGCCCGCATGCGCATCCTGCGCGCCGGCCAGCCGGCCGATGAAGCCACCGCCGCGGTGATCGTCTACGACCAGCCCGGCGACACCCTCACCTTCGAAGGCGGCAGCCCGGGCAGCAGCGCGGCGGCCAGCCGGCCGCGTCTGGTCTTCGTGCCGCGCGCCGAGAGCACCGAGGCGCCACGTTGACCGCCCTCGCCGTGGACACCGCGGCCGCCGCCCGCCCGGCCAGCCGCCTGGACGCCACCGGTCTGCGCAAGGCCTATGGCGCGCGCGTGGTGGTCAAGGACGTGCACCTGTCGGTGGGCGCTGGCGAGGTGATCGGCCTGCTCGGCCCCAACGGCGCCGGCAAGACCACCACCTTCTACATGGTGGTCGGCCTGCTGCGCTGCGACGCCGGCGAGATCCACATCGACGGCGAGCCGGTGCACCGCAAGCCGATCCACCAGCGCTCGCGCATGGGCCTGTCCTACCTGCCGCAGGAGGCCTCGATCTTCCGCAAGCTGACGGTGGACGAGAACATCCGCGCCGTGCTGGAGCTGCAGTACGGCGCCGACGGCAAGCCGCTGTCGGCCACCGAGATCCAGACTCGGCTGGACGGCCTGCTGAACGACCTGAGCCTGACCAGCCTGCGCGACTCGCCGGCCCCGGCGCTGTCGGGCGGCGAGCGCCGCCGCGTGGAGATCGCCCGCGCGCTGGCCACGCAGCCGCGCTTCATCCTGCTGGACGAGCCCTTCGCCGGGGTCGATCCGATCGCGGTGATCGAGATCCAGCGCATCATCCAGTTCCTCAAGGCCCGTGGCATCGGCGTGCTGATCACCGACCACAACGTCCGCGAGACCCTGGGCATCTGCGACCGCGCCTACATCATCAGCGCCGGCACCGTGCTGGCCGAGGGCACGCCCGCCCACATCGTCGAGAACCCGGACGTGCGCCGGGTCTACCTTGGCGAGCACTTCAGAATGTGACCATGACGGCCCTGCTGTATTCCCTGACCGTCATCCCGGCTGAGCGGCGAGCGCGATGAAACCGACCCTGCAGGTTCGCCTCTCGCAACACCTGGCGCTGACGCCCCAGCTGCAGCAATCCATCCGCCTGCTGCAGCTGTCCACGCTGGAGCTGCACCAGGAGGTCGAGCAGATGCTCGACCAGAACCCCTTCCTCGAAACCGAGGACGAAGGGCCCGGCTTCGAATTCACCTCGGTGGACCGCGCCAGCAGCACCAGCCAGCGCGAAGAGGCCGACAGCGCCGGCGCCTCGGTCGGCGAAGGTGGCGACGAGCCCTCGGGCATGGACAGCGCCGACTTCGGCACCACCGAGCGCGACGACTGGGAAAACGGCACCGAGCGCGACGACTTCGACGGCATCCGCGAGACCCCCGGCACCGGCAGCGGCCAGGGCAACGACGACGACTTCGAGCCGCAGGAGCGCAGCGTCAGCGGCCCCACGCTGCAGGAGCACCTGCGCCAGCAGCTGCTGGGCATGCGCCTGTCGGCCCAGGACGCGGCCGCGGTGCATGTGCTGATCGAGTCGATCGACGAAGACGGCTACCTCGATGGCACGCTGGAGGACATCGCCGAGCGCGTGGCCGACAGCCTGGGCCTGGGCGACCTGGACGACCGCGACGAGCTGCTGGACCAGCTGCGCTGCGGCCTAGCCTGGCTGCAAAGCATGGAGCCTTCGGGCGTGGGCGCCGCCAACCTGGGCGACTGCCTGTGCCTGCAGCTGCGCCACCGCCCCGCCGGCCCCGCGCGCGACTGCGCGATGGCGATTGCCCGCGGCCACCTGGAGCTGCTGGCGCGGCGCGACCTGAAGAAACTGGCCGCCGCCACCCACGCCGATGAGGCCACCGTCAAGGCCGCGCAGGCGCTGATCGTGGCCTGCGAGCCCAAGCCCGGCCGCCCCTTCGCGCCGGCCGAGAGCCTGATCGTGGTGCCCGACGTGATCGTCGTGAAGAGCGGCCGCAACTGGAAGGTCACGCTCAACCCCGACGTGATGCCCAAGCTGCGCGTGAGTGAGCTGTATGCCCAGGCCATCCGCGGCCAGCGCGGCGGCGGCAACCTGTCGGCGCGGCTGCAGGAGGCGCGCTGGTTCATCCGCAACATCCAGCAGCGCTTCGACACCATCCAGCGCGTCAGCCAGGCCATCGTCGAGCGCCAGAAGGCCTTCTTCACCCATGGCGAGATCGCGATGAAGCCGCTGGTGCTGCGCGAGATCGCTGATGAACTGGGCCTGCACGAATCCACCATCTCCCGCGTGACCACCGCCAAGTACATGGCCACGCCGTTTGGCACCTTCGAGCTGAAGTACTTCTTCGGCTCCAGCCTGAACACGGATGCCGGCGGCAACGCCAGCTCCACCGCGGTGCGCGCGCTGATCAAGCAGTTCGTCGCCGCCGAGGACACCAAGAAGCCGCTGTCCGACAGCCAGATCGCCGACATGCTGGAAGAGCAGGGCATCCAGGTGGCGCGCCGCACCGTGGCCAAGTACCGCGAGGCGCTGAAGATTGCGCCGGCCAACCTGCGGAAGGCGATGTGAACAGCCCGCGCCGCGTCACCCGCAGCGAGGCACCGGTCGAAGCCCTGGGCCCCGGCGTGATGTTCCTGCCCTGCGCCGCCGGGGTGGAGCCGCTGCTGGCCGAGGAATGCCTGCGCCTGCTGCCTGCGGGCACCAACGTCGAAGCCAGCCGCGGCGGGGTCTTTGTCGACGGCACGCCCGAGGACGCACTGCGCCTGAACCTGGGCAGCCGCCTGGCCCAGCGCGTGCTGTGGCAGGTGGCCGGCGGCGTCTACCGCGACGAGCGCGATCTGTACGACCTGGCCCGCCGGGTCGACTGGACGCGCTGGATCACGCCCGCGCAGACGCTGCGCGTGGACACCAGCGCCTGGCGCAGCCCGCTGCACAGCCTGAACTTCGCGGGTCTGAAGATCAAGGACGCGGTGTGCGATGCGCTGCGCGACGCCACCGGCGAGCGCCCCAGCGTCGACACCCGCTTCCCCGACCTGTCGCTGGTGCTGCACCTGGGCCCCGAGCACGCGCAGCTGAGTGTGGACTTGTCGGGCGAAGCCCTGTTCAAGCGCGGCTGGCGCGAGGCCAAGGGCGAAGCCCCGCTCAAGGAGACGCTCGCCGCCGCCATGCTGGCCGCCGCCGGCTGGCAGGGCCGCGAACAGGACGGCCCGCTGCTCGACCCCTGCTGCGGCGCCGGCACCATCGCCATCGAGGCTGCGCAGATCGCCTGCGGCATCGCCCCCGGCGGGCAGCGCCGCTTTGCCTTCGAGAAGCTGCTGCCCTTCAAGCCGCTGCTGGGCACCTGGGGCCAGATGAAGCGCGCCGCCGAGGCCGCCGTCCACGCCCCCGCGGTGAAGATCTACGCGGGCGATGTGAGCTTTCGGATGACCGATTTCGCCGCCCGCAACGCCGAGCGTGCCGGGGTGGCCCACGCCATCGAGTTCAAGACCGCCGACGCCTTGCAGCGCCCCGCGCCGGCCGAGGCCGGCACCATCGTGATGAACCCGCCCTATGGCGAGCGCATTGCGCCCAAGGGCAGCGGCCAGGGCACCGGCGGCGTGCGCGGCGAGGTGATGGGCGAGCGCTTTGAAGGCGCCGCCGACGCCGGCGAGTTCTACGCCCGTCTGGCCGCCCACTGGAAGAAGGCCTACCCCGGCTGGACCGCCTGGGTCCTCACCCCGGAGGCCAAGACCCCCAGCCTGATGCGCCTGAAGGAGAGCCGCCGCGTGCCGATGTGGAACGGGCCGATCGAGTGCCGGATGTTCCGCTTTGATCTGGTGGCGGGGTCGATGCGCAAGGACGTGGCGGGCTGAACGCTGCGGCGGGAGTCAGGGCGCCGCGGTCAGCGAACGGTCCCAGGACGCCCGGCCTGCCAGGTCACGATCGCTGGGCTGCCGCCCATGCCTTGAGCTTCGTCCGCAGGGAGTCCTCTTGCTGGCGATAGATCGCATCGCTCACTGGATGCCCGCCAGAGATTCTGAGGATGGTGTTGGCCGCCATGAATCGCGTACGGACATCATTGTCGTCGAGCAATCTCACCAGGAAGGGGAGATCGTCTGTCGAGGCAGCTGATCTCAGCCCATCCAATGCACTTTGCCGGATGTACGGATCTGACGATCCATACATCCTTCTGAAATCCTGGGCTGAGATCACTCCGCTTGAGATTCTGGCCAGCGCGGCGGCCAGCACGCGGGCGGCCACCGCTTCTCGCTCGTCGGGGTGGAGCAATCGATCAAAGACCCGATGCACCTGGTCGGTCGAGCCCAGATCCACCAGTCCTGCCACAGCCAACAAGCACACTTCAGTGCTGGGATGCTTGGCCAACAGGAGCAACTGCTCGGACGCCACCGCTGCGGGAAGCCTGCGCAACTCAGCCCATGCATCCTGTCGCCGCGGGGCGGCACATGCCACGGCCGTGCCAGGTGCGCCAGCCGCGTCGCACAAGGATTGATCGTCCGCGGCCACGGTGCCCGCCAGGATCGCGGCCAGTCGGCGCTCCACCGTTGGCGGACGCTCCACCCCCGTGCCGGGAACAACGATCACGGCAGGCAGCGCGGTCTGACCTGTGGCGCGGTAGCTGACGCGGTCCTTGTCAGCGGTCAGGAACCACAACCCCGTCGCTCGCTGCCGAACCAGTTCCGCTGGCACGGTCCAACTCACCTCGATCGGCGTGGCCAACAGGGAGGGCGATCCTTTGATCACCGACCTGACACGCACCGTTCCTCGCTGCGGCGACGCCTGCCATGTGTCACCCGCAGACAAGGTCCCCACCACGATGACATCCGCCGATCTGACCAATGTGTCGATCTGAACGGCCGGGAGCAAGGTGGCGCCCGCACCCGCGCTGAAAACGGCTGACGCCGCGAGGAACCACTTGCCTGTCATGGTGTGTTTCATGGCTGAATCCGAACCACCCGATGCGGATGAATCCCCTGGTCTGGAACCGCTGACAAACAGCTCTCTGAAGCCTGAATACCTCTCGCCCCCGGGGAGGTGGGCATACCGGAGGCCATGGATGACCGGCGTGCGCAAGGACGCGGCGGACCGAGCCTCAGCGCTTGACCTCGGGTCGACCCGTCAGCTTCGCCAGGTAGCGCGACACCTTGGCATGCTGCGCCGTCATGCGCTCACCCATGCCCTTCTGCGGCGTGGCCAGCAGGCGGTCCATGGATTCCGACGTGATCGTGGCCACCGCCACCGGCGGCACCACGCTGCGGTCGACATAGACCTCGTACTCGTAGCCGCCGATGGTGGCGATGTGGTCCACCGTCGCAGTGTGGGCGATGACGGCTTCGCTCAGGGCCCGGCGGGCCAGGTCCGACGGCTCCTGGGCCCACACGGCGGCGGACAGGGACCCGGCCATCACGGCGCTCAACCATCGTGTCACGAGGTGCCTCCTGTTGGTGCCGGGTTCAGGCCGCGGCGGCCCCGGCCGCCTGCCGCAGCGCCTGCGCAAACACCTCCGGCGGCTGACCGCCGCTGACCAGGTATTGGCGGTTGATCACCACCGCCGGCACCGAGTGGATGCCGGCCTGCTGCCACAGGGCCTGCTCCTGGCGCACCTCGGCGGCGTAGCGCTGCGGATCGTCGATCACTGCAGCGGCCTCGGCGGCGTCCAGCCCGGCCTCGGCCGCGGCGGCGCGCAGCACCGCCGGGTCGGCCGGGTTCAGGCCGTCGCGGTGGTAGGCCAGCAGCAGCGCCTGCTTCAGTGCCTTCTGCTCGGCCTCCCCCACGGTGCCGGCCCAGTGCAGCAGGCGGTGGCCGTCGAAGGTGTTCCAGATGCGGGTGCGGTTGGCCGTTCGCATCGGGAAGCCCAGGCCCTCAGCGCGTTGCTGGATCATCTGCGCGGCGCCCGCCAGCTCCTCGCGGCTGCGGCCGTACTTGCGCGACAGGTGCTGGGTGATCTCCTCGCCCTCGGGCGGCATCTGCGGGTTCAGCTCGAAGGGCTGGAAGCGCAGCGACACCGCGCCGATCTCGGGGCCCACCTGGGCGAGTGCCTGCTCCAGCGAGGCCAGGCCGATCGCGCACCAGGGGCACACGATGTCGGAGACGAAGTCGATCTGCATCATCGCGCCAGTGTAGGGCGATGCCCCAGTCAGCGCCGGCGGCCACCCAACGACATCAGGTCGCCATTGACCTCGCAGGCGGGGTCAGGCCCGTAGGCGGTGTCCATCACCTGGCCATCGTCGCCCATGCCCACCATGAACCACTGGCAAAACGGCGGGTCGTAGCGGTAGGCCCAGACGGTCTGCGGCGGCCGCGCCACGCGGAAGCGCTTGGCCGGCGGGCCGATGCGGCGGCGCACCTCGTCGGCGCTCATGCCGGCGACGATGGCGCCGAAGTTGTTTTCGTTCAGCACCTGCTCGGCACGCATCAGGCGCTGCTGCATGTCGAACTGCAGCATCCAGGTGGTCTTGCCGAAGGGGCCGGTGGCGTACTCCAGCACCGGGCCCACGCCGGGGGTGTCCCACTCGCCGGTGGGCGGGCCCAGGCGCGCCAGCACCGAGCTCAGCGGCTCGCCGGGCGCGAAGCGGGCGGGCGTGGCGCAACCCGCCAGGGCCAGGGCGACGGACAGCAGGACAGGGGTCAGCATGCGGCGCATGCCGACATGCTACGCCGCTGCCGCCCGCCGCGCATTCACCACGCTGAGCGCAGGCGCGCGCGCAGGTCCAGCGGCGGCTTGGTGGGCGGGCCCTTGGCGGCTTCGTCGGCTGCCGCCGCCACACGGGCGCGGCGGGCGGGCGAGTCGGCCTCAAAGAGCGGTAGCAGGGCGTCGGGGATGAAGCGGCTGCGGCCGCCGTACAGGTGGCGCTCACCCAGCGCGCGCTGCTGCGTGACGTAAAAACGCTGCGGCACGATCAGCTGCAGGTGGCGCTTGGCGCGCGTCATGCCCACGTAGAGCAGGCGACGCTCTTCCTCGAGCTGCTGGGCGCTGCCGGTGGACAGGTCGGAGGGCAGGCAGCCGTCGACCAGGTTCAGCAGGTACACCGCCTGCCACTCCTGGCCCTTGGCCGAGTGCAGCGTGGACAGGATCAGGTAGTCCTCGTCCTTCAGCGGCGGGCCGCTCTCGTCACTGGTGGCCTCCGGCGGGTCCAGCGTCAGCTCGGTAAGGAAGCGCTCGCGGCTGCCGTGGCCGGCGGCCAGTTGCTGCAGCTGCTGCAGGTCGAGCAGGCGCACGGCGGCGTCTTCTTCATGCAGGCGCTGCAGCTGCGGCGTGTACCAGTCGATGGCCAGCGCCAGCTCGTCGGGCCAGCCGTGATCGCCGCGGCGCAGCGTGTCGCACAGCGCGGCAAAGGCGGCCAGGTCGGCGCGCGCCGCCGTGGGCACGCGGGCGGCGGCCAGCGCGGCCCAGGGCTCGGGCGAGGCGTCCATCGCATCGAGCAGGGCGGTGGCGCGGCCGGGGCCGATGCCGGGCAGCAGGTTCAAGAGACGAAACCCTGCCAAGCGGCTGCGCGGGTTGTCGGCCCAGCGCAGCAGCGCCAGCAGGTCCTTGACGTGCGCAGCTTCCAGAAACTTCAGGCCGCCGAACTTGACGAAGGGAATGCGCCGGCGCGCCAGCTCCAGCTCCAGCGCGGCACTGTGGCTGCCGGTGCGAAACAGCACCGCCTGGCGCTTGAGCTTCAGGCCGCCCTCGCGCAGGCGCAGCACCTCGTCGGCCACCCAGCGGGCCTGGGCGGCCTCGTCGTCCACCGCCACCAGCAGCGGCTTCTCGCTGCTCTCGCGCCGGCTGAACAGGGTCTTGGCAAAGCGCTCGGGGGCGAGCGCGATCACCGCGTTGCTGGCGTCCAGCAAGGGCTGGGTGCTGCGGTAGTTCTCCTCCAGCGTCACCACCTGCGCGGGCGGCGTGAATCGGGCGGGGAAGTCCAGGATGTTGCGCAGCTCGGCGGCGCGGAAGCCGTAGATCGCCTGCGCGTCGTCGCCCACCACCGTCAGGCCCTGGCCCTGCGGCTTGAGGGCGCGCAGGATGGCCTCCTGCAGGCGGTTGGTGTCCTGGTACTCGTCGACCAGCACATGGCTGAAGCGCGCGTCCAGCGCGGCGGCGATCTCGGGACTGGCCTGCAGCATCTCCAGCCACCACAGCAGCAGGTCGTCGTAGTCCAGCGTCTGCTGGTCCTGCTTGGCGGCGACATAGGCACCAAAGAGGCGGCGCAGCGCGGCCTCATGGGCGACGCACCAGGGCCAGTGCTCGCGCAGCAGCGCGTCCAGCGGCTCGCGGCTGTTGACGGCGCGCGAGTAAATCGCCAGGCAGGTGGCCTTCAGCGGAAAGCGTTCGGTGCTGCTGTCGGCCACGCCGGTCTGCTGGCGGCACTGGCCCATCAGGTCCTCGGCGTCGGCGCGGTCGATGATGCTGAAGTTGGGCGGCAGACCGATCGCCTCGGCGTGCTCGCGCAGCAGCCGTGCGCCGATGCCGTGGAAGGTGCCGGCCCAGGGCAGCAGTGGCGCGCGCGCGGTGGGCGGCAGGCCCAGCGCCTGGTGCAGCAGGCGGCCGGCGCGGCGCGCCAGCTCGTGCGCGGCGCGGCGCGAGAAGCTCAGCAGCAGAATGCGCTGCGGATCGGCCCCGTGCTGCACCAGCCGCGCCAGGCGCGCGGCCAGCGTCATGGTCTTGCCCGAGCCGGCGCCGGCGATCACCAGCAAGGGCGCGTCGCCATGGTCCACGGCGGCTTGCTGGGCAGGGTTGAGCGTGGGGGCACAGGCCGACATCAAGGCGCCAGCATACTGGATGTATCACCAGCCCGCACAGCCCCTGACGGCTGGTCGGCGGGTGGGCGGCTATGCTGCGCGGGCTGTCGCTCGGACGCGGCGAATGTCGTCTGTCTTCTGGTACGTCCTCTGGCCATGGCCTTCTCCGGCATTGCGCGTCGATGATCGATCCCCCCCACTGGCAGCGCCTGTCGGCCCTGCTTGATGAGGCCTTGGACCTGTCCGAGGACCAGCGCACCGCCTGGCTGAACGCTGTCTGCGCGCGCGAGCCGGGGCTGGCCGATGCGCTGCGCAGCCTCATCGAGGGCCTGCGCACCGAGCCCGATTCGACCCCCGCCGCGGCTTTCCAGCAGTGGCTGGCGCCCGCGCTGTCCGAGCCAGCGACGCCGCCCGAGCTGGCGACGCTGACCCAAGCCGGCGCCACATTGGGTCCCTGGCGGCTGGACGAGAAGATCGGCGAAGGCGGCATGGGCCAGGTCTGGCGCGCCACCCGGGTGGACGGCCTGTACCAGGGCGCGGCGGCGATCAAGCTGCTGCGCAGCGACCGCAGCAGCCCTGGCCTGAGCGCCCGCTTCGCGCGTGAACGCACCGCGCTGGCGCGCCTGAACCACCCAGCCATCGCCCGGCTGCTGGATGCCGGCGAGGCCCAGGGCCAGGTCTACCTGGTGCTGGAGCTGGTGCCTGGCCGCACGCTCAGCGAGTTGGTGCGCCAGCACCGCCCGCCGCTGGCTGAGCGCGTGGCCCTGCTGCTGCGCATTGCCGAGGCGGTGGAGGCCGCCCATGCGCAGCTGATCGTGCACCGCGACCTCAAGCCCGGCAACGTGATGATCACCGACGACGGCCAGCCCAAGCTGCTGGACTTCGGCATCGCCGCCCTGCTGGACGACCCCGCCGAGCCGGGCGAGCTCACACGCAGCACCGGCCGCGGCCTGACCGTGGGCTACGCCGCGCCCGAGCAGATCATCGGCCTGCCGGTGGGGGTGGCGGCAGACGTCTTCTCGCTGGGCGTGATCCTGTTCGAGCTGGTCACCGGCGCCCTGCCCTTCAGCCAGCGCCGCCAGCCGCGCCCGATGATGGAAATGGCGGTGCTGGAAGACCCGCCGCACCGCCTGGGCGGCGTGACCGCCGACCCCGAAGGCCCGGGCGCCGCACCCGATGCCTGGCGGGCCGATGGCGACCTGGCCGCGGTGATCGACAAGGCGCTGCGCAAGGACCCCGCCGAGCGCTACACCGGCGTGCGCTCGCTGATCGACGACCTGAACCACTGGGCCGCGCACCGCCCGGTCAGCGCACGCCGCGGCCACTGGCGCCACCGCAGCGGCCTGTGGCTGCGCCGCCATGCGCTGCTGGCGGGCAGCATCGCAGCGGTCGGCCTGTCGCTGGCGCTGGGCCTGGGCCTGAGCCTGTGGCAGTGGCAGCGCGCCGAGCGGGCCGCCGCGGTGGCCCGCGCCCGTGAGGCGCAAAGCCAGCAGCTCAGCAGCTACATGCTGGGCGAGCTGGCTGACCGCCTGCGCCCACTGGGCCGGCTGGACATCCTGGCCGGTCTGGGCGAGCGCAGCCTGGCCGTGCTGGCCGAGCAACCCGGCGCCGCTGAGGCCCCGCTCGATCGCCTGCACCGCGCGCAGGCGCTGCTGGTGCTGGGCGAGGTCGACAGCAGCCGCGGCCGCGGCCAGACCGCCACCGCCCAGGCCGCGCTGCAGGCCGCCGAAGAGGTGCTGCGGCCGCTCGACGGCGTGGCCGGTGTGCCCGCCGACGACTGGTTCGCCACGCTGGGCGCGGTGCATTTCTGGCGTGGCCAGATCGCCTTCGACCAGGGTGAGCTGGTGCCCGCAGCGGCGCAGCTGGAGCGCTACCGTGCGCTGTCCCAGCGCTGGCTGGCGCAACAGCCCGCGTCGACCACCGCCGCGCAGGAGCTGGCCTACGCCCACGCCAGCCTGGCGGCGGTGCAGCTGCAGCGCGGCCAGTGGGCTGCGGCCCGGCAGTCCTTTGAAGCCGTGCTGGCCGACAAGCGCCAGCGCCTGGCCAAGGCCCCCACCGACGCCGCCGCCACCGTGGCCGTGGCCAACGGCCTGCTGCAGCTGGCCGACGTGCTGCATGTGCAGGGCCAGGAGCGCGACAGTCTGGCGCGCCTGGACGAGGCTCGCGCGCTGCTGGACGCGCTGCAGCGCCGGCAGACCGGCCAGGCCGCGTGGCTGGCCGACCTGGCGCGGGTGGAGCAGGCCCGCGCCGCCCGCCTGGCCGACCTGGGCCGCCATGACGAAGCCCGCCGCAGCGCCACCGAGGCGCGCCGCTGGTCGCAGCAGGTGCTGGCCGCGTCGCCCAGCGCCGCGCGCTGGCGCCTGGAGGCCCTGTGGGGCGACACCCAGCAGTTGCTGCAGGCGCCGCCCGATGCCAGCACCCGCGCTGCCCGCCAGGCCCTGCTGGCGGACTGGCCCGCGCTGGCTGCGGACGAGCCCCTGGTCCAGGCCCTGCACGCACGGCGCGCGCTGCTGCAGGCCGACAGTGCGCTGGAGCAGCGCGACAGCGCCGAGGCCCAGCGCCTGCTCGACCAGGCCGAGTCGCAGCTGGCGCCCTTGCTGGCGCGCCAGCCGCTGAAGTGGCAATGGACCGACACCCTGGCCCAGGTGCAGTGGCGCCGACTGCGCGCCGACCGCAGCGTCGCGACCTGCAGCGCCATCACCCCGCGCCTGCAGCCGGCGGTCGAGAGCGGTCAGGCCGGCCTGGTGCTGCAGGCCTGGCTGCAGGCCCAGGCCTGCGCCCAGGGCCGCCCCATCGCCGAGGCCGACCTGCAGCGCCTGCAGGCCGGCGGCTACCAAGCCCAGCGTTTTCCCCCGCCCCCCTGACCTGGAGATGCCATGACCCACCCGCAGCACAGCGACACCCCCGACGGCTCGTTCCGCACCATCACCTACAGCGTGGTCCCGCTGGTCACGCCGGACGACGCGGTGATGCAGCGCTGCGCCTACTTCCACGTGCAGGCGCAGAAATGGCAGCCGGTGGCACCGCAGGACCTGGCCAGCGCCTATGGCTCGGACTTCGTCTGCCTGGAGCAGCCGCGCGCCCGGGATGTGCCCGACGGCGTGCTGGGCGAGGGGCGCTACGACCACGAGGCCACGCTGTTCGCCGCTGTGGCCAAGACGCTGTCCTCGTCCAAGGGCCTGCCCAACACCTTCCTGGCCAGCGAGCTGGGCGGTCGGCCCCGCGTGGTGATGCCGGTGGCGCCGGGCAGCACGCGGGGGGTGATCCTGCTGTTTGTGCGTCACCGCGGCGATCAGGTGCTGGGCCTGGTCCCCACCCGCGACCCGGAGATCAAGGGCACGCTCTGACCCGCAGCAGCGCAAGACCCGGTGCGACAGTCTGTCGCCCGACTGCGGCTATGCTCGCGGCCCGATGCCGCTGCCCAACCCCCGCCAGCTCAGCCGCCGCGATTGCCTGGCGGCGCTGGGCTGCGCGCTGCCGGCACTGGCGCGCGCCACCGACGACCCGCTGCCCCAGCCCTGGGCCGCCCACCGCCCGGTGCCCGCACCGCTGAAGCTGCCCGGCCACGGCGGCCCGGCACTGGACCTCGCGGCGCTGCGCGGCCAGCCGGTGCTGCTGAACTTCTGGGCCAGCTGGTGCGAGCCCTGCCGCAGCGAGATGCCCTCGCTGGAGCTGCTGGCCGCCCGCCACGAGGCCGATGGCCTGCGCGTCTGGCTGATCAATTTCCGCGAAACCCCGGCGGCGATCGACCGCTTCCTGGCCCTGCTGCCGGTGGACCTGCCGATCGCCCGCGACGCCGATGGCGCCGCCGCCCGCGCCTGGGCGGCCCGGGTGTTCCCCAGCACGGTGCTGATCGGTCGCGATGGCCGGCCGGTGAGCACCTGGACCGGCGAGGTCGACTGGACCGCGCCGGCCGCGCGCGAGCGCTTTGTTGCGCTGCTCAAACGCTGATTCTTCCCTTCAGGAGACTGTCATGACCCTGCTCACCCGCCGCACCCTTCTGGCCGCCGCGGCCGCCACGCCCTGCCTGGCCGGCGCGCAGACCGCCGAGCGCCGCTTCGCCCCGCAGCCGGGCGACTGGCGCCGCTTCGACCTGACGCTGGACATCGAGGTGCCGGTGTCCAAGGGCACCACCCGGCTGTGGCTGCCGCTGCCCGACCTGGACACTGCCTGGCAGCAGACCGACGGCCACCGCTGGAGCGGCAACGCCAGCCAGGCCCGCCTGGTGGCCGATGCCGGGCGTGGCACGCGCATGCTGTACGCCGAGTTCGCGCCGTCGGTGGAACGGCCGCGCATCAGCGTGAGCTCGCGCGTGCAGACGCGCAACCGCACGGTCGACTGGTCGGTCCGCAGTGCGGTGAAGGAAGACCCGGCCGTGCTGCGCAGCGCACTCGCGGCCACCGAACTGCTGCCGCTCGACGGCATCGTCAAGACCACCGCGCAGGCCGCCACGAAGGGCGCGCGCACCGACCTGGAGAAGGCGCGCGGCATCTACCAGTGGGTGGTGGCCCACGCCCACCGCGAGCCCAAGACCCGCGGCTGCGGCACCGGCGACATCAAGAGCATGCTGGAGAGCGGCAACCTGGGCGGCAAGTGCGCCGACCTGAACGCGATCTTCGTGGGCCTGTGCCGCGCCAGCGGCGTGCCAGCGCGCGATGTCTATGGCTTGCGCGTGGCGCCCTCGGCCTTCGGCTACAAGGAGCTGGGCGCCAACTCGGCGTCGCTCAAGGGCGCGCAGCACTGCCGCGCCGAGGTCTTCCTGGCCGGCCACGGCTGGGTGGCGATGGACCCGGCCGACGTGCTCAAGGTGATGCGCCAGGAAACGCCTGAGTGGATCAAGGACCCGGCGCACGCCGTGGCCGCGCCGGTGATGGCCGGCCTGTTCGGCAACTGGGAAGGCAACTGGGTGGGCTACAACACCGCCCATGACCTGCACCTGCCCGGCCGCGCCGAGCAGGGCACGCTGCCCTTCTTCATGTACCCGCAGGGCGAGAACGCCGAAGGCCGCTTCGACGACCTGGCGCCCGACGCCTTCCGCTACACCATCGCCGCGACCGAGCTCAAGGCCTGAGCTCGGTCAAACAGGGCTGAGCGCAGGCCAGCGCACGGCCGCGTCCACGGGCTCGCGGAGCTCGCCCGGCGCGACAGGCGAGCTGACGTCCTCAGGGCGTCAGCACGTCCGGTCTTGCCCGAAGCGGCCTGCGCACCCCCCAGGGGGGTGGGCTGACGTACCCGTCAGCCCGGGGGCCCCAGTTCACTCTTTGCGGAAGTTGTCGTGGCAGGCCTTGCAGGTCTTGCCGGCGTCGCCGAAGGCAGCCTTGATCTGGTCGAGGTTGCCGGTCTTGGCGGCGGCGTTGAGCTTGCCCACCGCGTCGATCATGGCCTGGCTGCCGTCCTTGAACTTGGCGGCGTCAGTCCAGATTTCGGGCTTGGCGCGGGTGTCACCGCTGCCGGTGCCTTCAGCAAAGGCCGTGAAGGGCAGGCGGGCCAGGGTGTTGACGATCTCGGCATTGGCCTGGGCGGCGCCCGCGTCGAACGGCGCCTTGCCACTGGCCATCGCACCGATGCGGCCGAAGTGGCTGGCCATCACGGTGAAGGCGCCCTTGCGGTACTTGATCGCGTCCTCGGGCTTCTGGAACTGGGCGTGGGCCGGCAGCGCAGCGAACAGGGTGGCGCAGGTCAGGGCCAGGGCAAGACGTTTCATGCAGATCCTCCGGTGTGAGATGGTCGGGTGAGAGAGGCACGGACCGCACAGCATGCGGGTCGTGGCGAGTGTACGCACGAGCGCACCGAAGTATTCCGTGCTGGGGCCAAGGCCCGGGGGATTCCCCGACCGGGCCGGATCGCGGTATGGTCGCGGCAGGACACTGCTGACAAGCCACCGCGATGAACTCCCCCACCCCCGTGCGCACCACCGTCCGCGTCTGGGACCTGCCCACCCGCCTCTTCCATTGGTCCCTGGTGCTGTGCGTGATCGGCCTGGTCGTCACCGGCCAGATCGGCGGCAACCTGATCGAGTGGCACCTGCGCCTGGGCATGGTGGTCGGTGCGCTGCTGATCTTTCGCGTGCTGTGGGGCCTGGTGGGCGGGCGCTGGTCGCGCTTTGCCAGCTTCGTGAAGATGCCGGGCACCATCCTGCGCTACCTCAAGGGCGAGGCCCGCCCCGACGAACACCTGGACGTGGGCCACAACCCGCTGGGCGCGCTCAGCGTGCTGGCGCTGCTGGGCCTGCTGGCGCTGCAGGTGGCCACCGGCCTGGTGGCCGACGACGAGATCGCCACCACCGGCCCACTCAACCGATTTGTCAGCAGCGCGCAGGCCAGCCTGGCCACCGGCTGGCACACCGAGCTGGGCAAGCTGCTGCTGATCGTGCTGGTGGTGCTGCACATCAGCGCCATCGTCTTCTACCTGAAGAAAAAGGGCCAGAACCTGGTGCGGCCGATGCTGCATGGCGACAAGGACCTGCCCGCTGACACGCCGCCCAGCGCCGACGGCTGGGGGCAACGCCTGCTGGCGCTGGCGCTGTTCGCGGCCTGCGTGGCGCTGATGGGCTGGGTGTTTTCGCTGGGCGAGGTGGCGGCGTCGTTCTGACGAGCTTGGGTAGACTGCCGCTCCCCGGCCACCTTGCGCAGGCGATGGACACCCCGCAGATCCAGCTGCTCACCCCCGACACACCCGAGGCGCTTGAGGCCACGCGGACCATCTTCCGCGAGTACGCCAGCGCGCTGGGCGTGGACCTGTGCTTCCAGGGCTTCGAGGCCGAGCTGGCCGCGCTGCCCGGCGACTACGCCGCCCCCACCGGCGGCCTGCTTCTGGCCTGGGTGGACGGCGAGCTGGCCGGCTGCGGCGCCTTCCGCCCGCTCACCGACTCGGACTACGCCAACGCCTGCGAGATGAAGCGCCTGTACGTGCGCCGCGCCTTCCGCCGCTTCGGCCTGGGCCGGCAGTTGGCGCAGGCGCTGATGGACACCGCGCTGCAAGCCGGCTACTCGGCCATGCTGCTCGACACGCTGGACGACATGGAAGCGGCGCGCGAGCTCTACGCCAGCCTGGGCTTCGAGGAAGTGCCGCCCTACTACTACAACCCGATCCCGGGCGCCCACTACCTGAAGGCCGACCTGGGCTGAGCCCTTGCCCCGCGGGCAGGCGGCATGGAGACAGCGATGCAGCAGCAGCATGTTCTGGTGGCCGGGGTCGGCATGATCCCCTTTGCCAAGCCCGGCGCCAGCGCGCCCTACCCGCAGATGGCCGCCGAGGCCACGCGCCTGGCGCTGGCCGACGCCGGCCTGGACTACGCCGACGTGCAGCAGGCCTACGTGGGCTATGTCTATGGCGACTCCACCGCCGGCCAGCGCGCGCTCTACGAGGTGGGCTTGAGCGGCATTCCGATCCTCAACGTCAACAACAACTGCTCGACCGGCTCCACCGCGCTGTGGCTGGCGCGCCAGGCGGTGGCGCACGGCGCGGCCGATTGCGTGCTGGCGCTGGGTTTCGAGCAGATGAAGCCCGGCGCGCTGGGCGCAGTGTTTGACGACCGGCCCACGCCCTTCGACCGCTTCGATGCCGCCACCGAGGCGCTGGTCGGCCACGCCGAGATCCCGCTGGCGCTGCGCTACTTCGGTGGCGCCGGCCTGGCCCACATGCGCCAGTACGGCACGCCGCTGGAGACCTTTGCGGCCATCCGCGCCAAGGCCAGCCGGCATGCGGCCAACAACCCGCTGGCGCTGCTGCGCAAGCCGCTCAGCACCGAGGACGTGATGGCCGCGCCGGTGGTCTGGCCCGGCGTGATGACGCGGCTGATGGCCTGCCCGCCCACCTGCGGCGCCGCGGCCGCCATCGTCTGCTCGGACGACTTCGCCCGCCGCCACGGCCTGCGCCGCGACGTGCGCATCCGCGCCCAGGCGATGACCACCGATGGCCCCGCCACGTTCGAGGCCGGCGACATGCGCGAGGTGGTGGGCTACAGCATGGCCCGCGCTGCCGCGCGCCAGGTGTTTGAGCAGGCCGGCATCGGCCCGCAGGACGTGCAGCTGGTCGAGCTGCATGACTGCTTCGCCCACAACGAGCTGCTGAGCTACGAGGCGCTGGGCCTGTGCCCCGAGGGCGGCGCCGCGCAGTTCGTGGCCGATGGCGACAACACCTATGGCGGCCGGGTAGTGACCAACCCCTCGGGCGGCCTGCTCAGCAAGGGCCACCCGCTGGGCGCCACCGGGCTGGCGCAATGCACCGAGCTGGTCCAGCAGCTGCGCGGCCAGGCCGGCGCGCGCCAGGTACCGGGCGCGCGGCTGGCGCTGCAGCACAACCTGGGCCTGGGCGGCGCCTGCGTGGTCACGCTGTACGAAGCCGTGGAAGGCGCCGCCGCATGATGCCGCGCCTGCACCAGCACGCCTGGATGGACGCCGACATCGCCGCCTTCCGCGACGCCGTGCGCCGCTACGTGGACGCCGAGATCGCGCCCCACGTGGCCGACTGGCGCCGCCAGGGCTGCGTGCCGCGCGAGGTCTGGCGCGGCTTTGGCGCGATGGGCTTTCTGCTGCCCGAGCTGCCTGAGGCATGGGGTGGCGCCGGGGCCCCGCTGGCCTATCAGATGGTGGTGACGGACGAGCTGGCCCGCGCCGAGGTCAGCGGCACCGTGGCCGTGCACACCATCGCCGCGCACTACATCCTGGATTACGGCACGCCCGAGCAGCAGGCCCGCTGGCTGCCGCGCCTGGCCAGCGGCGAGCTGCTGGCCGGCATCGCGATGACCGAGCCCGGCGCCGGCTCCGACCTGAAGGCGGTGCGCACCCGCGCGCGGCGCGACGGCGACGACTACGTGGTCGACGGCAGCAAGGTCTTCATCACCAACGGCCACAGCGCCAACCTGCTGGTGCTGGTGGTGCGCACCGGGGGCGAAGGGTCCAAGGGCGTGTCGCTGCTGGTGGCCGAGACCGAGGGCCTGCCGGGCTTTCAGGCGCGCATCCTCGAGAAGATCGGCATGCACGCCAGCGACACCTGCGAGCTGTTCTTTGACAGCATGCGCGTGCCGGCGGCCAACCTGCTGGGCGGCGTCGAAGGCCAGGGCTTTGCCCAGCTGATGAGCCAGCTGCCCTATGAGCGCACGCTGCTGGCCGTGGGCGCGGCCGCGGCGATCGATCTGGCGGTGGCATTGACGCTGGACCATGTGAAGCAGCGCCAGGCCTTCGGCGGCACGCTGTGGGACCTGCAGACGGTGCGCTTCACGCTGGCCGAGGTGGCCACGCAGGCGCATGTGGTGCGCAGCTTCGTCAACGACTGCATCCAGCGCCTGGAGGACGGCACGCTGGACGACAGCGCCGCCTTCATGGCCAAGTGGTGGACCACCGAGCAGCAGTGCCAGGTCACCGACCGCTGCCTGCAGCTCTTCGGCGGCTACGGCTACATGGCCGAGACGCCGATCGCGCGGCTGTTTGCCGATGCGCGGGTGCAGAAGATCTACGGCGGCGCCAATGAGATCATGAAGGACCTGATCGCCCGCACGCTGTGATGAACACTCCCCTCGCCCCGGTCCTGCAGGGCCTGACCATCGTCGAATTCGAAAGCCTGGGCCCGGGCCCGCTGGCCGGCCGCTGGCTGGCCCAGCATGGCGCCTCCGTGATCGCGCTGGTGCGCCCCGGCCCCGCCGCCGTGGCCGACCAGCTGGGCGGCTCCGGCCCCAGCCCGCTGCGCGAAGGCAAGCGCATCGAGCCGGTCAACCTGAAAACCCCCGAGGGCCTGGCCCGCGCGCGTGAGCTGATCGCCCGCGCCGACGCGCTGATCGAAGGCAACCGCCCCGGCGTGATGGAGCGCCTGGGCCTGGGCCCGGCGGATTGCGCCGCGCTGAACCCGCGCCTGGTCTACGGCCGCATGACCGGCTGGGGCCAGAGCGGCCCGCTGGCCGCTGCCGCCGGCCACGACCTTAACTACGTGGCGCTGAGCGGCCTGATGGGCCTTGCCGCGCGCCCCGGCCAGTTGCCGCAGGTGCCGCCCACGGTACTGGGCGATGCGGCCGGCGCGCTGGGCCTGGCCTTCGGCATCACCGCCGGCGTGCTGGCCGCGCGCGCCAGCGGCCAGGGCCGCGTGGTCGATGCGGCGATCACCGACGTGGTGGCCATGCTCGGCGGCCTGGTGCACTGGATCCACGGCGGCGGCCAGATCGCCACGGGCGCGCCCAGCCCCTTCCACGACTCGCCCTTCTACGACACCTACGCCTGCGCTGATGGCGGCGTGATCACGCTGGGCGCGCTGGAGCCGCCCTTCCACGCGCTGCTGCTGAAGACCCTGGGTCTGGACGACGTGGACCCGGCCACCCAGTACGACACCACCACCTGGCCCGCCCTGAAGGCCCGCTTCACCGCCCTGTTCGCCAGCCAGCCGCGCGCCCACTGGTGCGCGCTGCTCGAAGGCACCGATGTGTGCTTCGCGCCGGTGCTGGGGCTGGAAGAGGCCCTGGCGCACCCGCACCACGTGGCGCGCAGCACCTTCACGCGCGATGCGCAGGGGCGTATCAGCGCGGCGGTAGCACCAAGGTTCAGCCCGCTGGGCCATCAAGCAGTTAAATCATCCGGATAGCCTCATCCAGGTTGCATCAGTCCGATCTTCGTAGGTATGGGACACAGCTTGCCCTGAAACTGCTGAATGGAGCTGATAACGCTGGCACTGATCTGCATGCGCATATCACCCGGGATCATCTGGGCCCTGAGCAACGTATGCAGGTGTTGAATGTCGTCGTCGACCTTCTGGCAGCTCCCATAGGCAAAGTCCATCGTCAACATGTCAGCTAACGCGTATGCCCTGGCGCCGGCAGCAGCGGGTGCGTCGCCGATCAATGCAATCGCACGCTCATACGCCTGTCGTCCCGCCTCATGTTGCCCGATCGAATGCAGGTATTTCCCCTCATATCGCCTGGCTTCTGACTGCATGAGAGGCGATACATCGGTCTTCCGAACGGCGCGCTGCACGAAATAGCCAGTGGTTGCGAGATCACCTGCGGTCATGGACTCGGAGATCAGCGTCAGTAGCTGTGGAACGCCAACATCCTTGTCGTCCAGTTCCGGAAGCACCGCCTTGGCCGTTGAAAGATCATTCAGAATTCGTGGCGTTGCAAGACTGGCCAAAGTCATTCGCGTGGTTGGATCGCCTGCTTGCGATTGCTGGACCAACTCCTGTCGCGTCTTGACTGCAGAGTTGACTGCCTGATTGAACTGGGCGAGTGTGCTGATGCGGTCGGCCTCCGGTTTCCTGACGAAGACGTCATACAGTGAGGCGCAGGTCAGGATCAGTCCCAAGGCCAAGGCCACCGCTCCAGCGTTCTCCGTCAGGCGTTTCAGCATCGACCCTCGATCTTGCCTTTCCAACGCGTCGAGTCGCTCGTCCAGCATCTTGATGAGAATCAGAAGGGACTCCGAACCGCGACGGTCACGTGGATCTGCCAGGTGAAAGCCACGACTTCTCATGTGAAGCTCAGCTCTGGTAGCAAATCATCATGTTTCGAACTCGATCAGGGCCCGGAGGATGCCGGAAGCTGCCTGGGTTACCCTGGAAGAAGGTCATCAACAGCTGGAAAGCCTGCGGAGGGAACCACCCCTGGTTCCGGCCCGTTCGAATCGCCCAGCAGTCCGCTGCGACCTCATTCGGGCCGACCATGCTGTGCCCACATTCGTGCGCATAGACGAACAGTTTGAGCACAGTCGGCAGCCCCCCCATGGACATCGGATTGAGCAAGATGGCCTGGCCATCATTCATCGCCATGTCGGGAATGCCGGCCGTCACCACCGTTGGCATACCGCCGCAGGAGACTGGCACTCCGTCCATCGAGAACTGTCCGGGGCCGTACACCTGCGCGTTCGCTGGCAGGCAGAAGACAGCTGCAATCAAGGTTGCGCCGGCGCTGCAAGTTCGCCACATGCTTCGGGTATTCATGGTCCTTACCTCGCGACGAGTCGGAGACGCCAGTGAAAGGCATGTCGCCCAGGAATGCATCATCTGAATAGCGTATGTCCACCGCGCGCAGCTGGGCGGCATTCAACGGGGTGGGGCGTATTCGGTGGAGTCGGTGTCGCGCAGACCCGATGCGGCGTGCGGTCTGCCTACCTGAAGGCCGCGTGGTAGCGGACCACGCCTTGCGGCAGTGCCCCGCCCAGCGGCAGCGCCATGAAGTGGTCGACGGGTGGGCCGGGGTAGACCAGGCCGGGGCGCGCCGCGAACCCGAAGCGGCCGTAGTAGGCGGGGTCGCCCAGCAGCACGCAACCGGCGGCGCCTTGTGAGCGCAGGCGCTCCAGCGCGGCATGCATCAACGCCGAGCCGACGCCCTGGCGCTGCCGGGCCGGCAGGACCGAGATCGGCCCCAGGCCGAACCAGCCTGGCGAGCCGTCGCTGATGCTGACCGGCGACACGGCCACATGGCCGACGACCACGCCGTCCTCCTCGGCCACCAGCGACACGCTCAAGGCCCCGGCCGCGCGCAGGCCGCGCACGATCCGGGGCTCGGAGCCGTCGGAGAACGGATGGCCGCGAAACGCGTGTTCGGTGATGGCGTGGATCGCGTCAGTGTCGGCGGCGGATTCGGGACGGATCAGCATGGGGTCGCCATGCTGCCACAGCCCCCTCAGGCGAAGCTGTCGCCCATCAGCGTGCTGAACCAGGTCTGCATCTGGCGGTAGTGGCCGCTGCTGATGCTGGCGGCCTCGGTGGCCTTGGCGCCGACGGTGCTGCCGTTGTTGGCCGCCAGCTTCATGCTGCGGGTGGCCGGGTCGTACTGGTAGACCGCGGTCAGCCACGACGCGGTGCCGGCGGTGATGGGCGAGTAGCAGGCCGAGTTGGCCACCGGCGCCGCATCGGGCTGCTGGCCGGAGAGCAGGCGCACCACCGCGTCGGCGCAGATCTTGGCCTCCTGGTTGGCCACGTGGCCGGCCTTGGGCAGGCCGCACTGGGCGGCGTCGCCGATCACGTGCACGCCGGCCACCGCGGTGGATTCGTAGCTCAGCACATCCACCGCCGCCCAGCGGCCACCGGTGCCGTTGGCCAGGCCGGCGGCGGCCAGCCAGCCGCCCGCTTCGCTGCCGGCGGCGCGCTGCGGCGGGATCGGGTTGACCACGTCGGCCTGCACGCGCTGCGGCGCGCCCAGGGCGTCGGTCCACTGCACCTGGCGGGAGGCGGCATCGATCTGCAGACCGCTGATGCCGGCCTGGTAGTCGATGACGCCGCCGTGCACCACGCTGAAGGCGCGGGTGAAGGTCTCGACCTCGGCCTGGATGGCCGGGTTGTGGTCCAGCACGATCACCCGGGCGCCGGGGCCGCGGGCCTTGAGTGCATCGGCCACCAGGCAGGCGCGCTCGTAGGGGCCGGGCGGGCAGCGGTAGGGCGCGGCGGGGATGCTCATCACGAAGGTGCCGCCGGCCGGCATCGCGGCGATCTGCTGGCGCAGTCGCTCGGTCTGGGGACCGGCGCGCCAGGCGTGCGGCGTGCGCTGCTCATAGTCGGCGGCGCTCAGGCCGTAGGCCTCGTCGAAGGCGAGACCGGGGGCCAGGACCAGGCGGTCGTAGTCCAGCGTGCTGCCATCGTCCAGCGTCAGCCGGCGCGCGGTGGTGTCCAGCGACTGCACCCGCGCCTGGCGCAGCAGCACGCCATAACGGTCGGCCACGGCCTGGCGGCCGTAGGCCAGGCTGGCCAGCGTGCGGGCGCCGGTGAGCACCTCGTTGCTGAGGATGTTCGAGGTGTAGCTGCCGTCCGGGTCCACCAGCGTTACCTGCAGCTTGGCGCCGCCCCACAGCCGCAGGTACTTGGCGACGGTGGTGCCGGCCATGCCGCCGCCCACCACCACCACCTGTGCGCTGGGGCCGCTGGGCACCAGGCGGTAGACCACGTTGCGGCTGCCGCCGTCGCTGTCGGAGCGGGCGGCGCCGCTGAGCAGCGTGCCGCACAGCGAGGCCAGGCCGAAGGCCAGCCACTGGCGGCGGCCGAGGGTTCGAGGCGAGTTCATGCGGTCTCCCGGGTTCATTGCTGCAGGTAGCGGATCACGGCGGCGATCTGCGCGTCGGTGTAGCCCTGGGCGTGCGCGGCCATGATGTCGCTGCGCGCCGGGCGGCTGGCCAGGTTGCGGTACTTCTGCACCTCGTCGGCCTCGCCGCGAAGCGACTCGAAGCCGCCCTGGCCGCCGGTGCCGTGGCACTGGAAGCAGTTGGACGCCAGCAGGCGTCCGGTGGTGTTGGCGGGCTGGCTGAGCAGCGTGGCGGTGCCGCCGCTGGTGCCTTGGCCGCTGTCCTGGGCGCTGTCGGTGCCGCCGTCGCCGCCGCCACCGCCGCCACAGGCGGTGAGCAAGGCGCACAGGGCCGCGGCCGCCAGGCCGCGCCAGACTGGGGTGTTGAACATGGGGTGGGTCTCCCGTGAAGGCATGACCCATTGTTTGGCGCCTGGATGAGCCGCCGCTTAAACCCCATGGGGTGTCTGGCCGGGCTTCAGCAGGGCTTCAGCCAAGCGTCGACCCCGGGCCATCGCCTGGCGCGGGCAGGACCAGCGGCCGTTTCATGGCATGCTCGCACCCCATGGTCGAGCCCGCTTCCTCCGCTGCCCCCTCCTCTGCCACCGCCGCGTCAGGACTTTCCGCGCTGCGCATCCAGCGTGACGGCCCCGGCCGCTCGCGGCGCCGCAGGCGCTGGCCCTGGATCGTCGGCGGTGTGCTGCTGCTGGGCGTGGCCGCGGCGCTGCTGATGCCGCGCCGGCCCACGGTGCAGGTGGGCACGGTGCAGGCCTCGCATGGCGCGCAGCAGTATGTGCAGCTGGCGGCCTCGGGCTATGTGGTGGCGCAGCGGCGCGCGGCGGTGTCGTCCAAGGCCACCGGGCGCCTGTTGGAGCTGCGCGTGCGCGAGGGCAGCACGGTCAAGGCCGGCGAGCTGATTGCCCGCCTGGACGCCTCTGACGTGGGCGCCGCGCTGGCCGCCTCCGAGGCCGGCGTGCGCCAGGCCGAGGCCGCGCTGAAGCAGGCCGAGGCCGGCCTGGCCCAGGCCCGCGCCCAGCAGGCCCAGGCCGAGGAAGACCTCAAGCGCACCCGCGGCCTGGCGGCGCAGCAGTTCGTCTCGCCGCAGGCGGTGGACGCCGCGGAAACGCGCGCCGCCACCGCCCGCAGCAGCACCGCCGCGGCGCAGGCCGCGCTGGGCACCGCGCAGGCCGCGATCGGCGTGGCGCGGGCGCAGGTGCGGGTGCAGCAGGTGGGCCGTGATTCCACTGAGATCCGCGCCCCGTTCGACGGCGTGGTGCTGCTGAAGAACGCCAACGTGGGCGACCTGATCACGCCCTTCTCCAACGCCAGCGGCACCTCGGGCGCGGTGGTCACGCTGGCCGACATGGCCACACTGGAGGTGGAGGCCGATGTCAGCGAGTCCAATGTGGGCAAGCTCAAGCTGGAGCAGCCGGTGGAGATCACGCTGGACGCCCTGCCCGGCGAGCGCTTCCGCGGCAATGTGGCGCGCATCGTGCCCACGGTGGACCGCGCCAAGGCCACGGTGATGACCAAGGTGCGCTTCGAGAAGCTCGACCCGCGCATCCTGCCCGAGATGAGCGCCAAGGTGGGCTTCCTCAGCCAGGCCGTCACCGATGCCGATTTCAAGCCGCTGCTGGCCGTCTCGCCACAGGCGCTGGTGGAGCGCGACGGCCAGCCGCAGCTCTGGCGCCTGGGCGCCGGCGACGTGCTGGAAGCCGTGCCGGTGCGCCGCGGCCGCACGCTGGGCGAGCTGGTCGAGGTCAGCGCCGATGGCCTGAAGGCCGGCGACCGGGTGGTGCTGTCGCCCGCCGCCTCGCTGCAGGCGGGCACCGCGGTCAGCGTGGCCGCCTCGGGTGCCGGCCGATGAGCACGCCCGGCGCCGCGGCGCCGCTGATCCGGGTGCGCCAGCTGGCCAAGAGCTACCAGCGCGGTGACCAGCAGATCCCGGTGCTGCAGGGCATCGACCTGGAGGTGCGCTGCGGCGAGTTCATCGCGCTGATGGGCCCCAGCGGCTCGGGCAAGAGCACGCTGCTGAACCTGCTGGCCGGCATTGACCAGCCCAGCAGCGGCACGATCGAGATCGGCGGCGTCGACATCGCCACGCTGGACGAGGGCGAGCTGGCCGACTGGCGCGCCGCGCACGTGGGCTTCATCTTTCAGTTCTACAACCTGCTGCCGGTGCTCAGCGCGCACGAGAACGTCGAGCTGCCGCTGCTGCTGACCGACCTGTCGGGCCGTCAACGCACCGAACGCGTGGACCAGGTGCTGGCGCTGGTGGGCCTGAGCGACCGCGCCGACCACTACCCCAATGAACTCTCCGGCGGCCAGCAGCAGCGCGTGGCGATCGCCCGCGCGCTGGTCACCGACCCCTCGCTGATCGTCGCCGACGAGCCCACCGGCGACCTCGACCGCGCCACCGGCGAAGAGGTGCTGCGCCTGATGGACGCGCTGGTGCGCGACCTGGGCAAGACCATCGTCATGGTCACCCACGACCCCAAGGCCGCCGCGCGCGCGCAGCGCCTGGTGCACCTGGAAAAGGGCGTGCTGGTCGACGAGCTGCCCGACCACTGAGCAGGCGCCGCCGTGTTCCTCACCCGCCTGCTGCTGCGCAACGCCTTTCGGCACCGGCTGCGCACCGCGCTGACCATCGTCGGCCTGGTGGTGGCGATCGGCGCCTTCGGCCTGCTGCGCACGCTGGTGGACGCCTGGTACGCGGGCGTGGAGGCCAGCTCCAGCACGCGCCTGGTGACGCGCCACGCGGTGTCGCTGACCTTTGCGCTGCCGCTGTCGTATGCGCAGCGCATGAAGGCGGTGCCGGGCGTCACCGCGGTGTCCTGGGCCAACTGGTTTGGCGGCATCTACATCGACGAGCGCAACTTCTTCCCGCAGTTCGCGGTGGAGCCCGACACCTATCTGCGCCTGTACCCCGAGTACCTGCTGAGCGACGAGGAGCGGCTGGCCTTTCTGAAAGACCGCCAGGGCGCGGTGGTCGGCCGCAAGCTGGCGCAGAAGTACGGCTGGAAGCTGGGCGACACCGTGCCGATCAAGGGCACGATCTACCCCGGCACCTGGAGCTTCACGATCCGCGGCATCTACGACGGCGCACAGACCCGCACCGACGAGAACCAGATGCTGTTTCACTACGCGCTGATCAACGAGAGCATCAAGAAGCGCTTCCCCGGCCGCGGCGACAACACCGGCGCCTTCATCGTCGGCATCGACCAGCCGGCGAACGCGGCGGTGGTCTCGCAGGCGATCGACGCCGAGTTCCGCAACTCGCTGGCCGAGACCCTGACCGAGACCGAGGCCGCTTTCCAGCTGAGCTTCGTCTCGATGAGCGACGCGCTGCTGGCGGCGATCGAGGCGGTCAGCCTGATCGTGGTGGTGATCATCATGGTGGTGATGGCCAACACCATGGCGATGACCGCGCGCGAGCGGCTGTCGGAGTACGCCACGCTCAAGGCGCTGGGCTTCGGGCCCGGCTTTGTGGCGCGGCTGCTGCTGGGCGAGAGCCTGCTGATCGCGGCGCTGGGCGGTGGCCTGGCGATCGCGCTGACCTTTCCGATGGTGGCCGGCATCGGCCAGGGCCTGAGCAGCTTCCTGCCGGTGTTCGAGGTGTCAGGCACCACCGTGGCATTGCAGGCGTTGGCCGCGCTGGTGGTGGGCCTGGTGGCCGCCGCCTGGCCCACCTGGCGCATGGCGCGCATCGACATCGTCGATGGCCTGCGGCACGTCGCGTGATCAGAGCGCCTGCGCCAGCCCCACGTACTCGGCCACCGGCACTTCCTCGGCGCGGCGCTGCAGGTCGAACGAGCCGCTGAAGCCCTGTTCGTCCAGCCAGCGGCCCAGCGTGTGGCGCAGCAGCTTGCGGCGCTGCGAGAAGGCCACCTGCACCATCTCCTCCAGCCGCGCGGCGTCCAGCACCGGCGGCTGCGGCCAGGGCAGCATGCGCACGATGGCCGAGTCCACCGCCGGCGGCGGGTCGAAGCTCTCGGGCGGCACGTCGAACAGCGATTCGATGTCGTAGCGCCACTGCAGCATCACGCTCAGGCGCCCATAGGCCTTGCTGCCGGGCGCGGCGGCCATGCGGTCGACCACTTCCTTCTGCAGCATGAAGTGCTGGTCCTCGACGATGTCGGCCACCGGCAGCAGGTGGAACAGGATGGGCGAGGAGATGTTGTAGGGCAGGTTGCCCACCACCCGCAGCCGCGGTGCACCCAGGCGGGCGGCCAGCGCGCGCCAGTCGACCTGCAGCACGTCGGACTCGACCACGTCCAGGTCCGGTCGCTGGCGCAGCCGGGCGGCCAGGTCACGGTCGAGCTCAATCACGGTGAGGTGGCCGCTGCGCTCGACCAGCGGCTGCGTCAGCGCCGCCAGGCCGGGGCCGATCTCGACCAGGGCCTGGCCAGGCCGCGGATCAATCGCCCGCACGATGCCGGCGATGATGGCGCTGTCGGTCAGGAAGTGCTGGCCAAAGCGCTTGCGCGCCAGGTGCTTCACTGCGGCGGCTCGCGCATCTCGATGTAGGCGCGGGCGCGCAGCTCGTCGATCCACTCGGTGTAGGCCGACTCGTACTTCTGCTCGCGCAGCGCGTTGCGGGCCTGCTCGCGCAGCTGGCGGATGTCCACCGGCACCTGGCGGCGGTCGGTGACCTGCAGCAGGTGCACGCCAAAGCGCGACTGGAAGGGCTCGGACAGGCTGCCCACCGGCAGGCGGTTCATGACCTCCTCGAACTCGGGCACGAAAGCGCCCGGGTTGGCCCAGCCCAGGTCGCCGCCCTGGGCGGCGCTGCCGTCCTCGGAGACGCTGCGCGCCACCTCGTCGAAACGGCGCTTGCCGGCGGCGATCTGCTCGCGCAGCTCGCCCAGCCGGCGCGCTGCGGCATCCGCGCTGAGGCTGGCGCCCGGGCGCAGCAGGATGTGCGAGGCCCGCGTCTGGGTGGCGGTGGCGATGGCCTCGCTGCGCTCGAGCAGCTTGAGCACATGGAAGCCGGCGCCGCTGCGCACCGGGGCCGTCACCACCGCGCCCACGGCCAGCGGCTTGACGGCCTCGACGAACAGGTCGGGCAGGCGATCGACCGGGCGGCTGCCCAGCTCGCCGCCGCGTTCACGGCCGGCGCTGTCGTCGGACATTTCGCGCGCCACCGCGGCGAACGACTCACCGGCGCGCAGGCGGCGCAGGGCCTCGTCGGCGCGCGCCTGGCGCTGCGCGACCAGGTCGGCCGCAGCGCCATCGGGCACGCTGACCAGGATCTGGGCGATGTTGAGGGTCTGGGTGGCGCCGGCCTGGCCGCGCTTGGCCTCGATGAAGTTCTCGACCTCGCTGTCGCTGATCTTGATGCGGCCGGGCACCTCGCGCTCGCGGGCGCGCTCGGCCAGCAGCTGGTCGCGCAGGTTGGCGCGCAGACGCTGGTAGTCCATGCCCTCATCGCGCAGCCGGGCGCGGAACTGCTCGACCGTCATCTTGTTGGCCGAGGCGATGTTGGCCACCGCGCGGTCCACCTCGAGGTCGTCGGCCTTCAGGCCGCTTTCGCGCGCCCAGGTCACCTGGACGCGCTCGTCGATCAGGTCGCGCAGGGCCTGGCGACGCAGCTCGTCCTCGGGCGGCGCGGCGGTGTTGGCGCGGCGCAGATCGTCCTTCAGGCGCTGCAGGCGCTGGTCCACCTCGATCTGGGTGACCAGCTCGTTGTTGACCACCGCCACGATGTAGTCGGCCGAGCGCGCAGGGGTGCGGGTGCTCTGGCCATGCGCGGCGCCGAAGGCCAGGGCCAGGCCCAGGGTCAGGCAGGACAGCAGGGTGGTGTGCTTGCTCATGGGGAGGTGGTGCTGGCCGCGCCGTCGTCGCGCAGCATTCGGTAGCCGGGGATATTGTCCTTCAGGACCTTGAGGGGGCTGGGGCCCAGGCGGGACAGGCCGATCAGCTCGAGCTGCACCATCAGCCGCGTGGTGGCCTCGCTGGTGCCGGTGGACACCCGCTCGGCGACGACACGGCCGATCCAGCAGCCGGCGTCGTACTCCAGGCCGGCCAGGCCTTCGGTGACGCGGGCATCGCGCCGGCTGAAATTGATGCGGCCCACGCCGTAGAGCGTGCCGCCGCAGGCGCTGCCGTCGGCACGCGGGGCTTCACGCTGGTAGATCGGCCATTGCCAGCCGAGTTCCACCTGCTCGGACAGCTCGCGCGCAAAGCGGTAGGTGGCCGACAGGGTCTTGAAGTCGCCGGGGTTCCAGCGTGCCGCCAGGATCGAGCGGGTGGTGCGCTGGCGGTCGGTGTTGTACTGCAGGTTGACGTCGAAGCGCCACTGCGGCACCACGGTGCTGGAGCCGAACAGCAGCACGTCAGAGAAGCGCGAAGCCGCCACGCCGGTCTCGGCGCTCAGGCCCGAGGCGCCCAGGCGCTCGGGGGTGATGCGCTGGTCCTTGAACAGGTAGCGCTGGGCCAGGCCCAGGCGCAGCAGCTCGCCGCCGCCCACCGGGTCAAACCAGCGGCTGCCGGCGCCCAGCGTGACCTGGTGGACATCGGTGACGAAGTCCACGCCCGAGAAGCCGTTGTCCTGGTAAATCGAGACCTCGTTGAAGTCGTTCACCGAGCTGTCGAAGTTGGGCAGCGCGTCCTGGTTGCGCCAGGGCGTGCGCACATAGTGCAGACGCGGCTCCAGCGTCTGCTGCAGTGCGCGGCCAAACAGCGCGGTGGCGCGCTCAAAGCGCAGGCCGGCGTCCAGGCTCAGCGTGGGGATGGCGCGGTGGGCGCGGGTGCGGCCGTCGCTCATCGCCTGCTCGGTGCGGTAGCTGGCGG
The DNA here is from genome assembly GCF_018069755.1 of Ideonella aquatica. Lineage (GTDB taxonomy): Bacteria > Pseudomonadota > Gammaproteobacteria > Burkholderiales > Burkholderiaceae_C > Ideonella > Ideonella aquatica. Next base: position 96,377 of record NZ_JAGQDE010000015.1, read on the forward strand.
CGTTGATCGCCATGCGCGGCGTGAACCAGCCCCAGGCCAGGTCCTGCGGCCACCACAGCGCGCCCAGCAGGTGGGCGCGCTCGCCATCGGTGCGGGTGTCGCCGCTGGCGCGGTTGCGCAGCAGGAAGTGGTTGACCTCCATCTGCGTGGACCAGTTCAGCCCGCCCAGGGTCTCGCCCTGGCCCATCAGGCCCAGCTGCGGCAGGCGCTGGTAGGGCGGCAGGATGGGCGCCTCAAGCACCTGCAGCGTGCGCCAGCCCAGCACCCGCGCATAGGCCTGCAGCGGCACGCCCAGCCAGGACTGGAGCGGCTGGGTGGCGCGCACGTCTTGCGCCAGCAGCCGCGGGGTCAGGCTGGGCAGGACGCGCGAGAAGTCCTTCCAGTAGTTGTCGTCGCTGGCGTGTTGCAGGTCGAGCTGGTAGTGCAGGCCGCTGGCGCGCTCGCCCTGCAGGTCGATGTCGGCGCCGCCGCGGCTGCGCCCGGTGGTGCGGTCGTTGGGCAGCCAATGCGCCTTCAGCCGGCCCTCGTCCTGCGTCCACAGGTAGCGGTACTCGCCGGTCAGCGACAGGCCGCGGCGGGTGAGCAGGCCGGGCGTCAGCGTCAGGTCGTGGTCGGGGGCCAGGTTGAAGTAATACGGCGTTTCCAGCTCGAAGCCGTTGCGGCTGTCGAACGGATAAATGGTGGGCGGCAGCCAGCCCGACTTGCGCTCGCCGGTGGCCGGGAAGCTCAGCACCGGCAGCGCCAGGATGGGCACGCCCAGGAAGCGCAGCGAGGCGCCCTCGGCGCGGCCGTCGTTGTGCTCGAAGTCCAGCGAGAGCTTGTCGGCCTTGAGCACCCAGTCGGCGGTGTCGGGGTCATCGGCGCGGCAGCTGGTGTAGCTGGCCTGCTCGGCGGCCAGGCGCTCGGTGCCCACGAAGCTGAGCTGGCGCGCCGCGCCGCCGCCGCCGGTGCGGGCGATGCGGTAGCGCGCGGCATCGATCTGGCCCTCGCGGCTGTCGATCTGCACGCTGGCGCTGCGGCCCTCCAGCAGGTTGCCCTGCTGCTCAATGCGCACCGGCGCGCGCGCCCAGGCACGGCGCTGGCGGGTGGAGAACTCCAGCAGGTCGGTGGTCAGACGCAGGCTGCCCTGGCGCAGGTCGACACTGCCGCGGGCCACACTGAGGTCGTCGAGCTGGGTCTCGATGCGGTCGGCTTCCAGCGTGATGGTGTCGGCGGTGTCGATCCGCATGGCCGCCACCGGCGCCGCGCCCAGGCCCAGGGCCACCGCGGCGGCGACCGGCGCCAGCCTCGGCAGGCACGCGCGGGGCAGGCGAAGGGCGGCGGTGGACGGGCGTGGGCGGAGCACGGCGGGACGATGGCGGGCACGGCCCACGTAAAATTCGATTATCTCCCCCAGCCACCCCATGACCGTTTCCCCCGATCAGATCGAGTGGCCCGACGCGGCCCGACACAGCGCGTTCCTGGCCTGGATCACGCCGCTGGCCGCCCAGCAGGGCCTGCGCCTGGACACGCTGGCGCCGGCCTCGGCCGATGCCAGCTTTCGCCGCTACTTCCGCCTGTCCACGCAGGACGGCGGCTCGCGCATCGTGATGGATGCGCCGCCGCCGCAGGAGGATGTGCGCCCCTTCATCGACATCGCCGGCCGCATTGCCCGCGCCGGCCTGCACGCGCCGGCGGTGCTGGCGGCCGACGAGGCGCAGGGCTTTGTGCTGCTGGCTGACCTGGGCCGCACGCCCTACCTGGCCGCACTGCGCGAGGCCAGCACCGCCCAGGCCGACACCCTGATGCGCGACGCCTTCAAGGCCCTGGTGCAGTTCCAGGCCCAGGTCGACCCCGCCGGCCTGCCGGCCTACGACGACGCGCTGCTGCGCCGCGAGCTGGCGCTGTTTCCAGAGTGGTGCGTGCAGCGCGAGTTCGGCATCACCTGGACCGAGGCCCAGCAGGGCCTGTGGACGCGGGTGTGCGATGCGCTGGTGGCCAGCGCGCTGGCCCAGCCCACGGTGGCCGTGCACCGCGACTGGATGCCGCGCAACCTGATGCTCAGCGAGCCCAACCCCGGCATCCTGGACTTCCAGGACGCGGTGCGCGGCCCGGTGACCTACGACGTGGCCTCGATGCTGCGCGACGCCTTCATCTCCTGGGACGAGGAGCGCGAGATCGACTGGACCGTGCGCTACTGGGAGCGCGCCCGCCGCGCCGGCCTGCCGGTCAACGAGGACTTCGGCGAGTACTGGCGCCAGGTCGAGTGGATGGGCCTGCAGCGCCACCTGAAGGTGCTGGGCATCTTCTGCCGCCTGAAGCACCGCGACGGCAAGCCCGCCTACAGCGCCGACCTGCCGCGCTTTTTTGCCTACGCCACCAAGGTGGCGATGCGCTACGCGCCGCTCAAGCCCCTGCTGCCGCTGATCGAGCCGATGCAGGACGCCAAGGTGGCGGTGGGCTACACCTTCTGAGCGTTGCCGCGCCCGCGGCGCCTCAGGAACAGGCCGCGCCCGGCGGCCCGGCCAGGGTTTCGCAGCCGGCCGCGGCCAGCCAGGGGTCGCGCGCCTCGCCGCCGAACACCTCCAGCAGGTAGTCCCACAGCGCCCGCGTGCGCGCCGGCACGTAGCGGCGCGAGGGCATGCCGATCCACAGCTGGCTGCTGAACAAGCGCCAGCCCGGCAGCACGCGCTCGAGCGCGCCCTCGCGCAGCGCGTCGTCGATCACAAAGGACGGCAGCGCCGCAATGCCCAGCCCGGCCAGCGCGGCCGCGTAGTTGGTGTCAGTGTGGGTGGTGCTGAGCACGCAGCGCCGGTCGGGCGTGGCGATGAAGGCCTCGCCGCTGGCGCCGTGCACGAAGCGCACGCCGCGCTGGATCTCGGACAGCGGCGGGATCAGCACGTCGTGCTGCGCCATCTCGGCCGGGTGGATCGGGCGGCCGCGCGCATCCAGGTACTCGGGCGCGGCGCAGGTGATCACCTCGGTCAGCGCCAGCAGGCGGGCGACGAAGCCGCCATCGGGGGCGTCACGGCCGGCCATCAGCGTGATGTCGAAGTTCTCGTCCACCGCCTCCACCGGGCCGGGCGCATGGAGCTCGATCGTCACCTGCGGGTGGCGGCGGTGGAACTCGGGCAGGTGCTTGGCCAGCTGGTGCACCGCCACCGCTGGCGGCGCCAGCACGCGCAGGTGGCCGCGCGCCTCGGACACCGCGGCGCCGGCCAAGGCTTCTGCCTCCTCCACCTCGGCCAGGATGCGCCGGGCGCTGTCCAGGTAGGCCTCGCCCACATCGGTCAGTGCCAGCTTGCGGGTGGTGCGGTTCAGCAGCCGCGCGCCCAGGTGCGCCTCCAACTCGGCCACCAGGCGCGTCACCACCGCCGGCGCCAGGTCCAGCGCGCGGGCGGCGCCGGCCAGGCTGCCTTCGTCCACCACCCGGGCGAAGACCTTCATGGCGCGCAGCGTGTCCATCTGACTGTTCCTGTTAATGGAATGGTGAATCTATGGCTGGGCAGTTTATTCCTTCAGCGTCAATCCGTACAGTTCACCCCATCGATGAGCCGAACCCAACAACAGAGCGACTCACCGAGGTGGGACAAGACGATCCAGGAAAGCAAGCGCTGACTTTGAATCGCCGTGCCCCGTGTACGAACCAACCACCTCCGTTTGAACAGGACTTCACCATGAACCGCACCGTCAAGACCGTTTTCGCCGCCGCCCTCGCCATCGCCGCCGGCGCCAGCTTCGCCCAGTCCAGCCGCAACATCCCCACCAGCTGGGCCAACGAGGACATGTCAGTCAACACCTACGTCAACACCCGCGCCCAGGTGCAGGCCGAGCTGGCCGCCGCCCGCGCCAATGGCCAGATGGATACCTTCGACAACCTGGCCTACCTGAAGCAGGAGCGCGTGGGCAACCCCGTGGCCCCGATCCTGGCCAAGGTGCGTGAAGGCGCCCAGGCCGTGGCCGCCACCCAGACCAGTGGCCTGACCCGCGAGCAGGTGCGCGCCGAGCTGGACGCCGCCCGCCGCTCGGGCGAGTTCAACCCGTTCGACAACCTGGCCTACATGAACAGCACCGGCGCCCGCAGCGCCAAGGTGGCCCCGCCTGCCGTGGCGGCCAACGGCCGGTGATCCCGCGCCGGCCTGCGTGGCCGGCCCGCTGACCACCCACGCCCCGCGCAGGCCTCCTGCGCGGGGCGTTTCTGAATGGTGGATCTCCCTGCGACGCCCTCAGGTCCGGGCGGCATCGGCCGATAGCCACGACATGCGTCGAGCCGTCCGCCAGTTCTTCCTGACCCGCCCGCTGTGGTTGAGCATTCCGGTGCTCATGGCCTTCAGCGTGGCCGCGTCGGTGGGCGCGCTGTTTCTGCTGACCGAACTGATGGGCCTGGGCTACCCGCCCAGTTTCCGCCGCTCGCTGATGGTGGCCACGATCGCACCGATGCTGGTGTCGGGCCCGATCGGCGGCTTCATCGTGCACCTGCTGCGCGAGGTGGATGGCGCCCACCGCCGCGTGCAGCACCTGGCCTGGCACGACGAGCTGACCGGCCTGCTGAACCGCCGCCGCTTCACCGAGCTGGGCCAGCAGGCGCTGGAGCGCGGGTTGCAGCAGGGCGAGGCCGTCACCGCCGTGCTGCTGGACGTGGACGACTTCAAGCAGGTCAACGACCGCCACGGCCACGCCGCCGGCGACGCCGTGCTGCAGACGCTGGGCCACGTGCTGACCGTGTCGCTGCGGCGCAGCGACCTGTCGGCGCGCTGGGGCGGCGAAGAGTTTGCGCTGGTGCTGCCCGGCGCCGGGCGCGAGGACGCGGCCGGCATCGTCGAGCGCCTGCGCCAGGCCGTGGCCAGCACACCCATCGTGGCCGCCGGCCAGTCCTTGCGTTGCACTGTGTCGATCGGCGTGGCCCCGCTGCGCCCCGGCGACAGCTTCGACGCCCTGATCCGCCGTGCCGACGACGCCATGTACCGCGCCAAGACCAGCGGCAAGAACCGCGTCTGCCTGGCCGAGGCCGCCTGAACACCCGCACCGGCCCCCCCGCACCGCACCCCCGCAGCACGCCCAGTACCGCCGCCACCGCTGCTGCAGTAGGCTGTGCCCATGAGGATCGCCGTGATCGGGGGCGGCATCGCCGGGCTCACCGCCGCCTGGCAGCTGTCGCGGCAGCACCAGGTGACGCTGTTCGAGCGCCACGCCGTGCCCGGCTTCGTGGCCAGTTCGGTCACGCTGGACGGTGATCTGGCCGGCCTGCGCGTGGACGTGCCGCTGCGCGTGTTCTACCCCGGCTACTACCCCACGCTGACCCGCCTGTACGCCGAACTGGGCGTGGCCACCGAGCCGGTGGACTACGCCACCAGCTTCAGCGGCGCCGATGGCGGCCTGTACTTCCGCTGGCGCAATGCGCGCTGGGGCGGCTGGTCGGTGCCCTATGTGTGGCCGCAGGACCTGGCCCACCCGCGGGCGCGGCGCATCGCCGCGGGCGCCCTGCGCTTCCAGCGCCGCGCCCGCGCCGCGCTGGCCGCTGGCGCGCTGAACGGCGCCAGCATCGGCGAGTTCGTGGCCGACGAGCGCATCGCCCCCGAGTTCGTCGACGGCCTGCTGCTGCCCGCCATCGCCACCATCGGCACCTGCCACACCGAGGACGCCCGCGCCTACCCCGCCCCGGTGGTGGCCACCTACGCCGCCGCCGGCCTGGCCCGCCACAGCGTGCGCCGCGCCTGCGACGGCGCCGATGCCGTGGCCGCCCGGCTGCTGGCCGGCATCCACCAAGTGCACTGCCAGGCCGGCGTGCAGGCCGTGCGGCGCAGCCCGCACGGTGACGGCAGTGGCAGCGTGCAGGTGCAGCACGCCCGCGGCGACGAGGCCTTCGACCACGTCGTCTTCGCCACCCAGGCCAACCAGGCCCTGGCCCTGCTGGCCGACGCCACCCCCGACGAAACCGCCACCCTCTCAGCCTTCCGCTACCGCGCGCTGGAGGTGGTGATGCACCGCGACCCCTCGCTGATGCCCACCCGCCGCGCCGACTGGTCGCCCGTCAACGCCCGCGTGTGCGCCGAGCACCCGCAGCCCGAAAGCACCATCTGGATCAACCGCGTGCAGCCCGCGCTGCGCGACGCTGATCCGATCTTCCAGACCGTGATGCCCCAGCGCGCCCCGCGCGAGGACCGCGTGATCGGCCGGGCGCGGTTTGAGCGGCCCTTGGTGGACACCGGCAACACGGCCGCGCTGGCGGCCTTGCAGCGGCTGCATGGGCAGCCGGGGCGGCGGGTGTGGTGGTGTGGGTCGTATGCGGAGGCGGGGGTGCCGTTGTTGGAGAGTGCGGTGAGGTCGGCGGTGGGGGTGGCGGGCTGCGTGACCCGTGCAGTCGGCGTCGATCCATCCTTGCATCGGCCAACTTGACAATAGTTGTCAACGCCCACAAGATGCCCGCATGAGCCGCGCCACCATGAGCTTCGCCCTGCCCGAATCGATGCGCGAGTACATCGACCAACGGGTCGCGACCGGCCACTATGGCAACACCAGCGAGTACATCCGCGACCTGGTCCGCCGGGACCAGGAAGCCCAGGCCCGACAGCGGCTGCGCGACCTGATCGAAGAAGGCCTGGCCTCCGGCCCTGGCCGGCGCCGCACCAAGGCCGACGCGCAGGCACTGCTGGCCATCGCACGCGGCGACATCGATTGAAGCCCGCGGTTCTGCGCCCGCAGGCGCTGCGCGACCAGCAGGACGAGGTCAGGTACTACCGCCTACAGGCCGGCAGCCGTGTGGCGGTGAAGGTGGCCAAGGCCACCGAGGCCGCACTCGACCAGATGGAGCTGGAGCCCGGCATCGGCTCACCCACGCTGGGCAAGGCCCTTGGCATTCCGGGGCTTCGGACGTGGCGGGTGCAAAGGTTCCCGCTGCTCTGGTGCTACTTTGAGCGGGCCGACCATCTGGACGTGGTCCGGCTGCTGGGCGAGCGGCAGGACTTGGCGGGGATTCTGAGCGGCGAGTTCGGCAAGGACTGACGATGCCAGCAGACACGGGCCAACGGCCAGAGCCCGCGCAGCGCCAATGACCGTCACGCGGCATCCGCTGCAGGCGGCGGACGGATGGTCGGCGGGATCAGGCCCGATTCCAGTAGGCTGAGGCCCATGATGAGCCTGTCGTCCGACCCGATCACCATTCCAGAAGCCGTGAAACAACTGCTCGGCATCGTCCAGCGACTGCACAGGGCCTTTCCACACAAGGCCTTCACCCTGGACGGCCGGCTGGTCGGCGACCTGGGCGAGGTCCTGGTGGAGCAGATGTACGACCTGACGCTGCTGGAGGGTCTGCAGAAGCACTACGACGCGAAGACGCCCGACGGCAAGCACGTCCAAATCAAGGCCACGATGAAGGCCAACGTGACGTTTCCGGTGGACCACACCCCCGACTACTACCTGGCCGTGAAGATCCACCCTGACGGACGCCTCGAGGAAATCTTCAACGGCCCGGGATCGATCGTGCGTGAACAGATCAAGGGCCGGAAAGCCACCAAGACGAACCTGCATTCGATCTCCATCGGCGCGCTGAGGAAAGTGCAGGGCGAAGTGAAGGCGACGGAGAAGATCTCGCTGCGGCGGTGACCGGCGTGAGGGCGGTGCCTTTGCCGTGCTTGGAGGCGGCTATCGGCCATCTACCGACATTCGCAACGCGGACCAGAAAGCCGACATCTGCGGCATGACAGTCTCAAGTACCACTCTTCGGAATCATGGAGTCAAGGTGTGGTGAAGGCGGATAGCGCGGTCGGCGGCTATCAAGTGCGAGCGCGTTGAATGCCTGCACGTCGCGCGAGAACTGCAGCATCCACTGTGACGGATTTCACTGAGTACGCCGAAGTGGGTGGCCCCTCTGATCCGTCGTGCACTCAGTTTGTGCGCCCAGAAGCCGAAGTCAAGAAGGTCCTACGACGCTAGGCCACAACCGACTCACTGTGCCAAGCGAAACGATCACATCACGAAAGGCATCGGCGCGCGATGAAGTTGAAGAACCTGCCTCTGTTCGCCCGACTCATCTTGATGACGTCCGCGGTACTGCTGGTCCTGATTGGCGCGGGGCTGTTTGGTGTCGAACGCATGAACGACTCGGCACTGAGCTACGCCAGCCTCATCGAAAACGAAGGGGCTCGAGAGAACCTTGTCATGGATACGCTCATCGAGTTCAAGACACAGGTCCAGGAGTGGAAGAACACGCTTCTGCGGGGCAAAGAACCTCAGGCGCTCGACAAATACTGGTCCGCTTTTCAGAAGCATGAAGCCAAGGTGCAGGAGAAGGCTCGCCAGTTGCTGTCGATGGAGCCGCCTGGAGAGATCAGAGACTCTGTCGTGAAGTTCATCGACGCTCATGCCGCGATGGGGCGGAGCTACCGAATGGCCTTCGAGGTGTTCAAGGCCTCGGGGTTCGAACCGAGCGCTGGCGATAAGGCGGTCAAGGGCCTGGATCGCGCATCGACCGATCTGTTAGAAAAGATCGCCGATCTGCAGGACGCGGCGATCGAACGAACCCGCCAGAACGTCAACGAGAATCGCATTCGCGCCCATCGCCTCACCCTGGCCGCCATGGGCGTGGCCTTCATCGCGGGGCTCATTGCCGTCCGAGGCATCGCCCGTTCCGTGATGCACGAACTGGGGGGAGAGCCCGCGGAGGCGCGCTCGGTCGCTATTCGCATCGCGCAGGGAGATCTGGCCACGCCGGTGCCCGCACGCTTGGGTGACTCCACCACAGTCATGGCAGCCCTTTGGGATATGCAACGGTCCCTTGCAGCGATCGTGACCGAGGTGCGATCCAGCAGCGAAAGCATCGAGACGGGGTCCGAGCAGATCGCCTCTGGAAACTTCGATCTGAGTCAGCGAACCGAAGAGCAGGCCAGCAACCTCCAGCAAACCGCTGCCTCGATGGAACAACTCAGTGGCACGGTGCATTCGAGCGTGAAAGCGACCGAGTCGGCCAACGTCCTTGCCGGTCATGCGCGCGAGGCCGCCCTCAGGGGCGGTGAGATGGTCGGTCAGGTGGTCAGCACCATGCAGGACATCTCCGCGTCATCGAGAAAGATTGCCGAGATCATCGGTGTCATCGACGGCATTGCATTTCAGACCAACATCCTGGCCCTCAACGCGGCGGTCGAATCGGCACGTGCCGGTGAACAGGGGCGCGGGTTTGCTGTCGTGGCCGGCGAGGTCCGCACGCTGGCCGGTCGATCGGCGGAGGCAGCCCGCGAGATCAAGCAACTCATCACTGCCAGTGTGGAGAAGGTGGATGCGGGCACCAGACAGGTCGACGCGGCCGGACAGGCCATGCTGGCGATCGTGGATCAGGTTCAACGAGTCAGCGGAATGATCAGCGAGATCTCCGGATCTTCAAAGGAGCAAGCCCAGGGCATCAGCCAGGTCGGCGATGCCGTGCAGCAACTCGATCAGGTGACGCAGGCCAATGCCGCGCTGGTCGAGGAAACGGCCGCCGCCGCTGAAAGCCTGCGGCGACAAGCCAAGAACATGACCGATGTCATCGCCCGCTTCAAGTTGAGCGCGTCTGCCTAGGGTTGGCCGTGTCGCCCTCGAACGTCGGTCGCAGCGACACAGGCGTCGCCGTTGCGATGGATTTTCGCCACTCGCTACCGATGGCTAAGGGGAAGTGGTCGGCCAGATCCCCCATTGCGATTCAACGATCAGGGCGATCAGACCGGCTGCATGATCTACCACGCCGGAGCCCATGGGCTTTCGCGCGCGGTGTCCTGACGACTGCGCGCGACCTGAGCGTCCAGGGACGCAAGACACGACGCCAGGCCCTGTTCGACTGCGAGGCGCTGTGCTGTCGACAGTTCGTCAGTTGCCCTGAGGTGATGTTGGAGGCTCGCAAAATAGCCTGCAGGTCGATTGCGAGTTCGTTCTGATCAAGCTGCGATCCAACCCCTCCAGATGACTGCGTCCTCTTGCGTTCAAAGTCAGCAACGGGTCGATCGCTGCCAATTGGAGTCATCAATTCACCGACTGCAGCATGCACGAACAGCCCTCAGCCAACAAAAAAGCCCCAAGCGCCAAGCACTTGGGGCCTCCTTGGGCCAGTTCTGAGAAGAGACCTCAGAACGGAATATCGTCATCCATGTCATCAAACCCCGTGCTCGACTTGGGCGCCGGGCGCGGTGCCGGGGCCGAGCGGGGGGCGGGGGCCGGGCGGGCGGCCGGTTCGCGGCTGTAGCCGCCGCCTTCGTCGTCGCCACCACCACCGCCGCCACCGCCTTCACGGCCGCCCAGCAGTTGCATGGTCTCGGCGACGATTTCGGTGGTGTAGCGGTCGTTGCCGTCCTTGTCCTGCCACTTGCGGGTCTTCAGGCGGCCTTCGATGTAGACGGGGCGGCCCTTCTTCAGGTATTCGCCGGCCACTTCGGCCTGGCGGTCATACAGCACCACCGAGTGCCATTCGGTCTCTTCCTGGCGCTCGCCGGTGTCGCGGCTCTTCCAGTTGCGGGTGGTGGCCAGACGCAGGTTGCAGACGGCGGCGCCGCTGGGGGTGTAGCGCACTTCTGGGTCACGGCCCAGGTTGCCGATGAGGATGACTTTGTTGATCGAGGCCATGGGGCGCTCCAGGGAAGACGGTGGGCCAGGCCGGCGTGCGCCGTTGGCGGTGGGCCCTTGATTGTGCCGCAAGGCCCCGGGCGTACCATTCCCCAGCAAGGGGGTGCCGGTGCGCCCCCACCGGAGGCCCCGATGAACCGTCTGCTCACCCCCTGGCTGCTGAGCCTGACGCTGGCGCTGGGCGCCTGCCAGGCGGGCACGCCGCCCGCCACCCCGCCGGCGGCGAATGTACCGGCCGATCTGCCGGGCCTGGGCCAGGCGCTGGACCAGGCGATTGGCGACGCGGCCTGTCGCGCCGATTCCGATTGCCGCACCGTGCCGCTGGGCCACCGGGCCTGCGGCGGGCCGTCGTCGTACCGGGCGTATTCGCTGCTGGGCGGCCAGCAGGCGCGCATCCTGGTGCTGGCGCAGGCCCAGCGCGAAGCCATGCGCGCCCAGGTGGAGCAGCGCGGCCTGGTGTCCGACTGCCGGGCGCTGATGGACCCGGGCGCGCAGTGCGTGGCGGGGCGCTGCGTGCCGCGTGCTGATGTGGCGGGGCGCGCGGTGTACTGATCAGGGCTCGCCGTCCCAGTAGTCCAGCGCCTCACCCTGGCGCTGCACCACCCGGGTGGTGGGCGTCCAGGCCATGGTCTTGCCGGAGTCGGGGTACTCGCACAGCTCGGGGTATTGGCGGGTGCTGATCGACAGGTACTTGAGCGGCGCGTCCGAGGTGTTGAGGATGTGGTGCGGGTACTCGGGGCCGGCGGGCAGGAACATCACGTCGCCCGCCTTGATGGCCAGCCGCTCACCGGCCACGCGCAGCGTGCCGCTGCCTTCCAGCACGATGAACATTTCCTCCTGCGCATGGTGCAGGTGGTAGGGGCAGATCTGCTGGCCGGGCGGCACCACGTCCACCGAGCAGCCCAGCTGGCGCGCCGCGGTGCCGCGGGCCAGCACGGCGCCGCGGCCGGCGTACAGCGGCGGGCGCTCGAAGGATTCGGCCTGTGCGGGGTCGGCCAGCGCCTCGTCGATGTTGCGGATCAGCGCCTGGCGCAGGCGTTGGGCGTTGTCGGTCATGGATCCTCCTGATGGGGGGTGCACCAGCATAGCGAGCCGGCGTGCCGGCTACCATCTCCCCCTTGATGCCGAACGCCACAACTTCCCCTGCCCTGTCGATCCTGCACGAGGTCTTCGGCTACAGCGCCTTCCGCGGCCACCAGGCCGAGATCGTCGACCATGTGATTGCCGGCGGCGACGCGCTGGTGCTGATGCCCACCGGCGGCGGCAAGAGCCTGTGCTACCAGGTGCCGGCCATCGCCCGCCACCGCGCCGGCCAGGGCGTGACCGTGGTGGTCAGCCCGCTGATCGCGCTGATGCACGACCAGGTGGGCGCGCTGGAAGAGGCCGGCGTGCACGCCGCCTTCCTGAACAGCTCGCTGGATTCGGCCGGCGTGCAGCACGTGGAGCGCGAGCTGCTCTCAGGCCGGCTGGTGCTGCTCTACGCCGCGCCCGAGCGCATCACCCACCCGCGCTTTCTGGCGATGCTGGATTCGCTGCACGAACGCGGCCAGCTGGGCCTGTTCGCGATCGACGAGGCACACTGCGTCAGCCAGTGGGGCCATGATTTCCGCGAGGAGTACCTGCAGCTGGGCGTGCTGGCCGAGCGCTTTGCCGGCGTGCCGCGGCTGGCGCTCACCGCCACCGCTGACACGCACACGCGGGCCGACATCGTCGAGCGCCTGTCGCTGCAGCACGCGCAGGCCTTTGTCAGCAGCTTTGACCGGCCCAATATCCGCTACACCATCGTCGAGAAGGACAACGCCCGCCTGCAGCTGCTGCGCTGGCTGCGCGACGAGCACGTGGGCGACGCCGGCATCGTCTACTGCCAGAGCCGCAAGAAAGTGGAGGAAACCGCCGAGTGGCTGAGCACCGAGGGCATTCCCGCGCTGCCCTACCACGCCGGCCTGGAGGCCGAGATGCGCCGCCGCCACCAGGACCGCTTCCTGCGTGAAGAAGGCCTGGTGATGGTGGCCACGGTGGCCTTCGGCATGGGCATCGACAAGCCCGACGTGCGCTTCGTGGCCCACCTGGACCTGCCCAAGAACATCGAGGGCTACTACCAGGAGACCGGCCGCGGCGGGCGCGATGGCGAGCCCGCCGACGCCTGGATGGCCTACGGCCTGGCCGACGTGGTCAACCAGCGCCGCATGATCGACGAGAGCACCGCGGGCGACGAGTTCAAGCACCTGCAGCGCGGCAAACTGGATGCGCTGCTGGCGCTGTGCGAAAGCCTGGACTGCCGCCGCGTGCGCCTGCTGCAGTACTTTGGCGAGGAGCGCCCCGCCGGCTGGCGCTGCATGAACTGCGACAACTGCCTGCAGCCGCCCGCCCGCTGGGACGCCACCGAGGCCGCGCGCAAGGCGCTGTCGTGCATCTACCGCTGCCACCAGCACTCGGGCTTCGGCTTCGGCTCGGGCCACCTGATCGACGTGCTGCGCGGCCAGTCCACCGATAAAACCCGCGCCCGCGGCCACGAGGGCCTGTCCACCTGGGGCATCGGCCGCGATCTGTCTGAGCCGCAGTGGCGCGGCGTGATCCGCCAGCTGATCGCGCTGGGCCATGTCACCACCGAGGGCGAGTACCACACGCTGGCCTTGGCCGATTCGGCCCGCGCGGTGCTGCGCGGCGAGGTGGCGATCGAGCTGCGCGAACCGCGCGAACCCACACCGCGCAGCCGCAGCCGCGGCAAGGGCAGCACCGCCAGCCCGCGCAAGCTGCCGTCGATGGCGGCCTCGCTGGACGTGGACGGCCAGGCCCGCTTCGCCGCGCTGAAGGCCTGGCGCGCCGAGGTGGCCAAGGAGCACAACCTGCCCGCCTACATCGTCTTCAACGACGCCACGCTGGCGCAGATGGCCGCCGAACACCCCGGCACGCTGGACGACCTGGCGGGCATCAGCGGCGTGGGCGCCAAGAAGCTGGAGGCCTACGGGCGGCAGATTCTGCGGGTGCTGGACGCCGGCTAGGCACCTGGGGGGCTCCTGCCGCCCAGGTGCCTGGCCGGCGGCTGTCTGTTGAGCTCCCCCGAGCCCCCTCCAAGAAGGGGCTCCAGCTCGTCAGACTGCACCCTCCAGCCTCCCTCCGTGAGGGAGGCTCCAGGCAGTCAGACGAATGGTCGAGCGCCCGTCATCGGGCAGTGGGGTGCCGCCTTGCCTGCGATGTCGCGCGCTGACGGGTTTCGACGCGTAGAGGCCTGGCTGCGCTCCCCACGGGCGTGAGGGATTGCGCCCTCAATTGCAGGGATGCGGGGCTGAATTCCGCGCGCGATGCTGCCGATACCGGCTCATCCACCGTCGCACCGGAGCCCGACATGCCGCCGCTGCCCCGCCCGCACACCGCCCGTGAAGAACACGCCAACGCCGCCAGCCATGCGCTGGGGCTGCTGGCGGCCGTGCTGGTGCTGGCCATGCTGGCCAGCGACCTGGCGGCGCCGCTGTTGGCGCTGGCGCGCGCGCACCAGCGCATCGGGCTGTGGGTGTTTGGCGTGACGATGGGGCTGTGCTTTGCCGCGTCGGCGCTGTTCCATGCCTGCGCCGACGGTCCCTGGCGGCGCGCGCTGCGCCGCGCCGACCATGCGGGGATCTACCTGTTCATGGCCGGCAGCTACACGCCGTTCGCGCTGCGCGACGTGCCCGGCGGCGACGGCTGGCTGGTGTTTGGCGCGGTATGGGTGCTGGCCACGCTGGGCATGGCCGCCAAGATGCTGGACCGGCTGCGCGGCAAGCTGCTGAGCACCGCGCTCTACGTGGGTTTTGGCTGGGTGGTGGTGGCTGCGCTGCGGCCGGTGCTGGCCACGCTGCCGGCGTGGCCGCTGAGCCTGGTGGTGGGCGGTGCGCTGGCCTACTCGGTGGGCACGGTGTTCTACCTGCTGGACAAGCGCTGGCGCTGGGGCCACCTGGCCTGGCATGTGTGCGTGCTGGCCGGCTGCGCCTGCCACGCGGCGGCGGTGCTTGTGTCGTTGCGCTAGGTCAACCAGTCGCGCTCAACTCATGACCGACGGGGTCGATAAACCAGGTACCTGCCGCCGAGGTCGACTCGGCCGGCGGCCACTCACCCCTGGAGAACCCGTCGATGTCCGTCCCCGCCCCCACCCACCCCTGCTGGCAGCGCCTGGCCACCGGTGGCCTCGCCCGGCTGAAGACCCAGCACCTGGGCACCCAGCTGATGACCAAGCGCCTGGAGCGCAGCAACGATTCCGTCACCGCCAAGGCGGCGGAGATCCATGCCTTTTTTGCCCGGTGGGAGCGCGCGCTGGCGCCCGAGCTGGCCCAGATCAACCTCATTTGAGACAGGTGACCCCATGAATCAACTCATTTCCGTGCAGGCTGCTTCCGAGCTGATCCGCACCGGCGCCCCGCTGAGCATTGCCGGCCCCGAATCGGCCCTGGACCAGCTGCCTGCCGGCCAGTGGATCGGCGGCACCATTCCCTACTTCATGGTCGCCCAGGGCGGCACGGTGGTGCGGGCCGATCAGGTCTTCGTCACCGACCTCAGCGGCGTCGGCCAGATCAGCGTGGCCAGCTACGGCCCCGACGAGCTGGCGGGCATCGTGGCCAACGCGCCGGACAACGGCTTCTCGCTGACCATCATCCCGGCCGGCAGCCAATCGCACCAGCGTTTCGCCGCCGATGCGGCCAACTATGACGGCGCCTTCCTGAAGCCGACGGTGGGCTGGATCTCGGGCGTGCACCTGAGCGAGCTGGGCCAGGTCACGCCCAAGGTCTATGACGGCCGCACCGGCACCAAGCACGAGGACCGTGCGGTGGTGGCCTACGTGGCGCTGCCGGCCGACAAGATGGCGGCGGTGGAGATCGTCAACCTGTTCGAGCCCGATGGCGGCGACACGCTGCGCTTCCCGGCCACCGGCTTCAACGTCGAGACCTGCACGGTCAACGGCGAGACCACCAACTTTGCCGAGTACGTGCGTCACCGCGGCCTGGAACACGGCCGCCTGCCGCTGGTGGGCGACTTTGCTGGCGCCCACATCAACGCCTCGCTGCAAAGCGTGGGCGAGCGCAGCGCGGTGCTGTATGCGCCGGTGTTTGAAGGCGTGGATTACCACTTTGCCAAGCCGGTGGCCGATTACGCGGGCGCGTTCCGCGAGCGTCTGGCCGCGCAGGACAGCAGCGGTGCCGTGATGGCCTGCAACTGCATCCTGAACTTCGTCTTCGGCGAGCTGGAAGGCAAGGCCATCGGCGGCGTTGAAGGTCCGGTCACGTTTGGCGAGATCGCCTACCAGTTGCTGAACCAGACCCTGGTGCAGGTGCGCGTGATCTGACGGCGCGCCGCGGAGGGCACCGCCCTCCCGGCCGGTGCCGCCGCCGCTCAGCCGGCGCTGAGGCGCCAGGTGTTGCGCCCGGCGGCCTTGGCCTCATAGAGCGCAGCGTCGGCGGCGGCGCTCAGCGCGTCCTGCGTCTGGCCGTGCTGCGGATACAGCGCGGCGCCGATGCTGGGGCTGCTGTTCAGCGGCTGGCCCTCGTACATCACCGGGTCTTCAAAGGCGGCCAGGATGCGCTCGCAGCTGGCCTGCACCTGCGCGGCGTCGGCCGGGAAGGGCAGCAGCACGGCGAACTCGTCGCCGCCCATGCGCGCCACGCTGTCGCTCTCGCGCAGGCGTGACTGCAGGCGGCGCGCTACCGCCACCAGCAACGCATCGCCAGCCGCGTGGCCCAGCTGGTCATTGATCAGCTTGAAGCGGTCCAGGTCGATCACCAGCAGCGCAAAACCCTGGCCCTGGCGGCGCGCCAGGCGCTCCAGCTGCTCGAAGCGCTCGCTGAACAGGCGGCGGTTGGGCAGGCCGGTCAGCGCATCGGTGAAGGCCATTTGCTCCAGCTGGGCCTGGCTGGCGCGCAGCGCGGCGGTGCGCTCGGCCACCACCTGCTCCAGCTCGGCCTGGCGGCGGCGCAGCCAGGCGGTGCGGCCCTGCACCAGCGCGAACAGCGCGCCCAGACCCAGCAGGCCCAGCAGCGCGCGCAAGGCCGGCGTCTGGTGCCAGGCCGCGGGAATCACCACATCCAGGCGCAGCGGCTGGCTGCCCCAGTGGCCAGCGCGGTTGCTGGCGCGGATCTGCAGCGCATGGGTGCCCGGCGACAGGTTGGTGTAGGTGGCCCAGCGGTGGCGCGACTGGGTGGCCACCCAGTCGTTGTCCACGCCGTCCAGGCGGTGGCCGTACTGCAGCAGCTCGGGCGCCGAATAGTCCAGCGCGGCAAACTCCACCGCCAGACCCCGCGTGCCCACCGGCAGGGTCAACCGGCCCTGGCGCACCGCGGCCGCCCACTGGGCGCGCGGCCAGGGCTTGCCGTCCACCCGCAGCTCGCTGATCACCACCGCCGGGTCCTGGCGCCAGGCCTGCCACTGGCTGGGGTCAACCGCGGTGAGGCCGCCGACACCGCCAAAGTACAGCGTGCCGTCGGCACCGCGGGCGCCGGACTTGGCCCAGTAGGTGGCCACGCCCACGCCGTCGGCCAGGCGCAGCGGCGTGGCCTGCAGGCGCTCGGGATCGATCCAGGCCAGGCCGTCGTCGGTGCTGGCCCAGACGCGTCCCTGCTCGTCGGACAGCAACTGGCTGATGTTGAGGTCGGGCAGGCCCTGCGCCTCGGCGATGACCTGCACCCGGGCCTCGGGCGCCAGCGGATGCTCCACCACGTAGATGCCGGCCCCGCCGGTGCCCAGCCACAGCCGGCCGCGGGCGTCGGTCAACAGGGCGTTGACGATCAGACCCTGCAGCGCCTTGCCCTGCGCGCGCAGCATCGGCAGGTCTTGATGCCGGCCACTCGCGGTGTCCAGCAGCGCCAGGCCCGAGCGCGTGCCCAGCCACAGCCGGCCCGCGTCGGCCGCCGCGATCAGCTCGATCCGCTGGTCCAGCAGGTCGGTGTGTACCGGGCCGCTGCGGCCGTCCTCGTCCAGGTGCCACAGGCCGTCAGGGCCGGCCACCCAGAGCGTCTCGGCGGTGCCCAGCAGCGCCCAGGTGGTGGCGGTGGGGGCGCGGCCGGCGATGCGCACCCGCTCGACCGTGGTGAGTGCTTCGTCGGTGCGGTACAGCCCGTGCTCGTTGGCGATGAAGACCTGACCGGCATGGCGCAGCAGGGCGTAGATCGCGCCCTCGGGCAGCTGAGCGGGCGAGGGTGCCGAATGGGCACGCAGCTGGCGCACGCGGCCCTGGCCGGGGCGCAGCTCCTCGATGCCCTGGGGGCTGCCCACCCAGACCCGGCCATCCTGGAAGGTCAGCACCGCGTCGGCACTGTCGTTCGACAGGCCCCGGCCGCGGCCGGGTTGGCCAAACAAGGTGGCCACCTGGCGCGCGGCCACCGGGTCGTGGCGCAGCAGGCTACGGTCACTGCCCAACCACAGCAGGCCGTCGCGGTCGGCGCGCACCAGCCACAGGGCGTCGCTGTCCAGCGCATGCGGCCGCAGCGGATCCTGGCGCACCGGCTGGCCGACCAGGCTCCGCGCATCCACCCGCAGCAGACCGCGCGTCTTGGTGGCCAGCCAGACATCGCCGGTTCGCGCCTGGGTGATGGCCACGATCTCATGGCGCAGCGGGCGAACGCCCTCGGTCTGGTGGTCGCGCACGGGCTGCAGGCGCTCGTGCACCGGGTCCCACACGCTGGCGCCGGCGCGCGCGCCCACCCACAGGCGGCCGTCGCGGTCTTCGAACAGGCTGCGCACCGTGGCGGCCGGCACGCCGCTCACGCGCTCGAAGCGGCGCTGCGCCGGGTCCGAGCGCCACAGGCCGTGCTCGCTGCCCACCCACAGGCGGCCATCGCGTGAGGTGACCAGCGCGGTGATGCGGGTGGGCGCGCTGCGGTCAGGCTCGAGCTTGATGCGTTCGGCCCGGCGCGTGGTGGGGTCCAGACGGGCCAGACCGCCGTCACCGCCGGTCCACAGGCCGCCGTCGGGCGCGTCAGCCAGGGCGGTCACGCTGGGGTGGGGCAGCCCGTCCGGGGCGGCGGGAAAGTGCTCGAAGTCGTCGCTGTCGGGTCGGTAGCGCACCAGGCCAGCCGACATCGTGCCGGCCCACAAGCGTCCCTGGCGGTCCACATGCAGCTGCTGGATGAAGGCGTCGGGCAGGGCGCCGGGCCGGCCGGGGGCGGCGCGGTAGGCGGTCATGCGCTGGCCGTCCCAGCGCACCAGGCCGTTCTGGGTGCCGATCCACAGCAGGCCGTCGCTGTCCTGGGTGATGGCGGTGGGGCCCAGGGTGTTGGGCTGGCCGGCCTCGTTCGGGATGCGCTGGATGATCGGGTCGGCCACGGACCGCCAGTCCTGGCCGGCGCGCGCGCCGGGGGCCAGCAGCAGGGCCAGCGCCAGGGCACTGGTGCAGCGGGCCAGGGGGCCAAGGGCGGGACGGGCGGCATCCATGGAGCCGCCCATTGTGAAAGCCCCGCCGGCCCGCCGTAAGGCCGAAAATGCGCGCCTTGGCCGCTCAATCGGCGTGGCACTGGTGCACGTAGGTGCCCGGTGCGTCGGCCAGCACAGCCTGGGCCGGCGGTGTGCGTGCCTTGACGCGGTGGCCGCTGCCGTGCGCCGTCAGCCAGGCGTGCCAGGTGGGCCACCACGAGCCCTCGCGGCGCTCGGCGCCGTCGGCCCAGTGCTCGGGGTCGACCCAGGCGTCGCCCGGGCGGCGCAGGCGCAGCGCATGGCGCCGCCGCGGATGGCCCGGCTCGCTGACGATGCCGGCGTTGTGGCCGGCGTTGGTCAGCACAAAGCTCAGCTCGCCATCGGTCAGGCGGTGGATCTTGTAGACCGACTTCCAGGGCGAGACATGGTCCTGCTCGGTGCCCACCACGAAGATTGGCTGGCGGATGTCGCCCAGCGACACAGGCCGGCCCTGCACCGGGAAACGCCCCTCGGCCAGCTCGTTGCGCAGGTAGCAGCGGCGCAGGTACTCGCTGTGCATCACCGCGGGCATGCGGGTGGTGTCGGCGTTCCAGGCCATCAGGTCATTGGGCTGGTCGGGCTCGCCCAGCCACAGCGCGCGCATGCGGTGCGACCAGATCAGCTCGCGCGAGTGCAGGTAGGCGAAGCTGCCGGCCATCTGGCGGCCGCTGAGGAAGCCGCGCTGGGCCATCATGTCTTCGATCAGCGCCACTTGCGATTCGTCGATCAGCACGCCCATCTCGCCAGGCTCGGCAAAGTCGGTCTCGGCGGCCAGCAGCGACACGCTGGCCAGCGGCGGCAGCGCGGCGCCGCCATCCACGCCGCCAGGCCGTGCCAGTGCCGCCGCGGCGATGGACAGCAGCGTGCCGCCCAGGCAGTAGCCGGCGGCATGCACCGGCTGGCCGCCGCACAGCCGGCCGATCGCGGCCAGGTTGTCCAGCACACCCTGTTCCAGGTAGTCGTGCAGATCCAGCAGCGCGTCCGACTCGTCGGGATTGCGCCAGCTGAGGATGTAGACGGTGTGGCCCTGCTCGGTGAGCCAGCGCACCATGGAGTTGTGCGGCGACAGGTCGAGGATGTAGTACTTCATGATCCACGACGGGACGATGAAGACCGGCTCGGCCTGCACGCTGGCGGTGAGCGGCAGGAACTGGATCAGCTCGGTCAGGTGGTTGCGGTGCACCACCCGGCCAGGGGTGACGGCCACCTCGATGCCGGGCCGGTACTGCGCCGTCGGCGGCTGCAGCGGCGCCAGACCCTGCGCGACGCGCCAGTCGTCCAGCGCGTGGGCGGCGCCGTCCAGCAGGTTGCCGCCCAGGCGCTGGGCGGTGCGCTGCAGCACCTCGGGGTTGGCCAAGCCGGCATTGGCCGGCGAGAGCATGTCCAGCCATTGGCGGGCAAAGAAGCGCGCCATCTCCTGGTGGTGGGCGCTCATGCCGCGCAGCGCGGTGGCCTGGTCCCACCAGCGCTCGGCGGCGTGCCAGGCTTGGACCACCGGCGCCCAGGGCCAGGCGCGCCAGCCCGGGTGGCGAAAGCGCGGGTCGGGGCTGTCGGGCGGCGTCTGGCCCAGTGTGTCGCCCCACCACTGCCAGACGCCCTGCTGGGCGCGCGCAGCCAGCAGCGCGGCCTGGGCCGGCTGGGTGGCCAGGTGCAGCGCCCAGTCGGTAGTGGCCAGCGCCAGCGAGATCGGCGACAGGCCGCCCCACAGCGGCGCCATCGCGGCGTGGAAGCGGCTGTCAAAGGCCTGGGCGGCGTCGCGCGCGGCCTGGTCGGGATCGGGCGAGAGGGTGGGCTGGTCCATGGTCATGATTGGAGCGCGCCGGGCCGCCGCGGTTCGCGCTGGCGACTGGGTTGCTTGACCGAGATCAGCTGCCGATCAGGCCGCCGCCGGCGCGCCGGATCACCACGGTGGCCGAGCGCGGCCGGCCGTCGGGGCGCTGGTCGGGCCAGTTGGAGTAGCGGCGCGGCTGGGCCGGGTCGTTGCGGTCACCGGGCCCTTCGCCGGGGTGCTGGATGTTGATGAACATCGTGCGGCCATCGGGCGTGGCGGTGGCGCCGGTGATCTCGCAGCCCGCAGGGCCGACCAGGAAGCGCCGCACCTCGCCGGTGGCGGGGTCGGCGGCCAGCATCGCGTTGTTGCCCAGGCCGGCGTGCTCGCCGCGGCCCATGACGCTGCTGCTCATGTCGGTCTGGATCCACAGCACGCCGCGACCATCCACCCACAGGCCGTCGGGGCAGCCGAAGGCGTCGCCGCGGATGGTGCCGCGGGCCTCGGGGCGCTCGGCCGCCGGGTCGCCGGCCAGCGCGAAGTGGTTCCAGGAGAAGACGGCGCCGTCGTGGTCGCCGTCCTCCTTCCAGCGGATGATCTGGCCCATGGTGTTGTTGGCGCGCGGGTTGGCGGCGTCCACGCCCGGCTGGCCGCTCGTTCCGCGGCGGCTGTGGTTGGTCAGCGCGCAGTAGGCCCAGCCCTGGCGATCCACCGCGGTCCACTCGGGGCGGTCCATGCGGGTGGCGCCCAGCAGGTCACTGGCCTGGCGCGCCTTGACCAGCACCTCGCCTTGATCGGCGAAGCCGTTGGCTGCGGTGAGGGGCCCCTGGCCATGCACCAGCGGCAGCCAGCGGCCACGGCCGTCGGCATCGAAGCGGGCCACGCTGAGCGTGCCCTGGTCCAGCAGCGTGGCATTGGCCCGGGCGCCGCCGGGCTGGACCTTGTCGCGGCTGACGAAGCGGTAGAGGTATTCGTTGGCGGCGTCCTCGCCCATGTAGACCACGGCGCGGCCGTCGCGCGTGAGCACGGTGGTGGCGCCCTCGTGGGCAGCGCGGCCCAGCGCGGTGCGCTTGATGGGCGTGCTGGCGGGATCGAAGGGGTCGATCTCGACCACCCAGCCAAAGCGGTTGGGCTCGTTCGGGTGGCGGCCGGCGTCGAAGCGCTCGTCATGCAGGTGCCAGCGCAGCCAGGCCTGCTCGCCGGCGCGCAGGCCCCAGCGGCGCTGGTGGGCGTCGGGTTCGGCCGGGGGCTGGAAGTAGCCGATGAAGTTTTCTTCGCAGGTCAGGTAGGTGCCCCAGGGCGTGATGCCGCTGGCGCAGTTGTTGAACGTGCCCAGGATGCGCTGGCCCGCCGGGTCGGCGGCGGTGCGCAGCAGCGGGTGGCCCGCCGCCGGGCCGCCTACCGCCATCGGCGTGCTGGCGGTGATGCGCCGGGCGTGGCGCGAGGGCCGCACCACCTCCCAGCGCCCACCCTGCTCGCGCACCTCGATCACCGACACGCCGTGCGCGGCCTGCGACTTGCGGCCCTTCTCGGCGTTCCAGCCGGCGCGGCCGTCGGGGAACAGCAGGTCGGGGTCGACGTACTCGTGGTTCATCACCAGCAGGCCACTGCGGCTGCCATCCAGGCTGAAGAAGTGCAGGCCGTCGTGGTGCATGCCCAGTTGCGCGGCCTGCTCGTCGGCGCTGTTGCCGGCGTCCCAGCGGAAGGCCGGCATCGCGCCGGCCAGGCCCACCGGGTCACCCCAGGGCGCGATGACCTGCGTGGTGTAGCCCTCGGGCACGGTGACGGTGTCGGCGCGCGAGATGGGCACCGGCTTGAAGCCCAGCAGCGGTGCGTCGACCGCCCGACCCGGTGCGGACCAGGCGGCGGCCAGCAGCGCAGCGCCGGCTTGCAGGGTCTGGCGGCGAGAGGCGTTGATCAGCTCGCGCACATGGGGCTGGCGGCCGGGGTTGCTGTCTTCCAGGGTCTTCATCGGGGCTCCAGCAGGTCAAAGGCCGACTGCGCGGCCACACGGCCTTCGTCGGTGGGCACCACCCACACCTCGACGGCGCTGTCGGCGGTGTGCAGCGGGCGCACGGCGTCGCCGGTGGCGGCGTGGTTGGCGGCGGCGTCATGGCGCACGCCCAGGTGGGCCAGGCCGGTCAGCACATCGGCGCGCAGGCGCGCGTCGTGTTCGCCGATGCCGCCGGTGAAGGCGATCGCGTCCAGCCCGCCCAACAGGGCGGCGAGTGCACCGGCTTCGCGCAACACGCGGTGGGTGAACAGCGCGATGGCCTGGGCAGCGGCGGGCTCGGCGCTGGCCCGCAGCGTGCGCATGTCGGCGCTCAGGCCCGACACGCCCTTGAGGCCGCTGCGGCGGTAGAGCAGGTCTTCCAGCGCGTCGGCGCTCCAGCCCTGGCGCAGCAGGTGCAGCAGCACGCCGGGGTCGAGGCTGCCGCTGCGGGTGCCCATCATCAGGCCCTCGAGCGCCGAAAAGCCCATGGTGGTGGCCACCGAGCGGCCGCCCTGCAGCGCGCACAGGCTGGCGCCATTGCCCAGGTGGGCCAGCAGCACCCGGCCACCGGCGCGCGCGCTGTGCTGCGGCAGGGTCTGCGCCAGGTAGTGGTAGGACAGGCCATGAAAGCCGTAGCGGCGCAGGCCCTGGGCGGCCAGCGTGCGCTCGATGGGCAGCAGGCGCTCGAGCGCCGGCAGCGTGGCGTGGAAGGCGGTGTCGAAGCAGCCGATCTGTGGCAACTGCGGCCGGGCCTGCAGGAAGGCCGCCACGCCGTCCAGGTTGTGCGGCTGGTGCAGCGGCGCCAGCGGCTCCAGGCGGCGCAGGCGCCTGAGCGCTGCGGCATCCAGCCGGCAGGGGGCGACGAAGTCATCGCCGCCATGCACGATGCGGTGGGCCACCGCCACCAGGCGGGCGCCACGCTGGGTGCAGTCGTGCAGCAGGCGCTGCAGGGCGTTGTCGAAGGCGGTGTCGCCAGCGGCCTCCAGGCCCTCGATCTGGCCGGTCCACAGCGCTGCGCCCTGGCGCGGGTAGAGGCCGAACTTCAGCGACGAGGAGCCGGCGTTGACGGCCAGCACAGCGTCGGTCACGCGGCAGCCTCCGGCGCCGCCTGGCGCGCCAGCAGCGCCGCCAGCGCGGCCGAGGCCACGCGCGCATCGGGCGGGTCGGCACGGCTGGTCAGCGCGATCGGCACGCGCGCACCCAGCACCACGCCGCAGCTGGACGCGCCGGCCAGGTACTCCAGCTGCTTGGCCAGCATGTTGCCGGCCTCCAGGTCGGGCACGATCAGGATGTCGGCCTGACCCGAGACCGGCGAGTCGATGCCCTTGATGCGCGCCGCCTCGGCCGAGATCGCGTTGTCAAAGGCCAGCGGGCCGTCGAGCACGGCGCCGCTGATCTGGCCGCGGTCGGCCATCTTGCACAGCGCGGCGGCGTCCAGCGTGGAGGCGATGCGCGGCGTCACCGTCTCCACCGCCGACAGGATGGCCACGCGCGGCCGCGCCACGCCCAGCGCCTGCGCCAGCGTGATGGCGTTGCGGATGATGTCGGCCTTGACCTCCAGCGTGGGCACGATGTTGATGGCCGCGTCGGTCACCAGCAGCGGCTTGGGGTAGGCCGGCACGTCGAAGCGAAAGACATGCGACATGCGCCGGCCGGTGCGCAGCCGCGGCTCGGCCAGCACGGCCTGCATCAGCTCGTCGGTGTGCAGGCTGCCCTTCATCAGCATCGCCACCTCGCCGCTGGCGGCCAGGGCCGCAGCCTGGGCGGCGGCGGCGTGGCTGTGCGGCACGTCCACCAGCTGGCAGCCCGACAGGTCCAGTCCCAGGCTCTTGGCCAGCGCCTGCAGGCGCACCACCGGCCCGACCAGCACCGGCGTGATCAGGCCCTGGGTGGCCGCGTCCAAGGCACCGCGCAGCGAGGGCTCGTCGCAGGGGTGGACCACCGCGCAGCGCACGGCCGCGGCACCGGCCAGCGAGTTCAGCCACTCGCGCAGGCGCGCGCCGGGGTCGAACAGGTGCAGTTGCGGCAGCGCCGGGCGCGGCCGCACCACCTTGTGGACGGGCGCGCGCACCTCGGCGCGGCCGGTCACCACCTGCTCGCCGCGCTGGTTGCGCACCTCGCAGTCCAGGGTCACGCCGCGCGTGGCCTCGTGCTTGGCGGTGACGGTGACGGTGACGGTCAGCGTGTCGCCCACATGCACCGGGCCGTGGAATTGCAGGTCCTGGGCGACATAGATCGTGCCCGGGCCGGGAAACTCGGTGCCCAGCACGCTGGAGATCAGTGCGCCGGCCCACATGCCGTGGGCGATCACGCCATGAAAGCGCGTGCCTTCGGCGTACTCGGGGTCGAGGTGGGCGGGGTTGAGGTCGCCCGACACCAGCGCAAAGGCCTGGATGTCGGCCATGGTCAGCGTGCGCACCAGCTGGGCCCGCTGGCCCAGGCGCAGCTCGTCAAAGGTGAGGTTCTCGATGGTGTCGGCGGCACGGTCCATGGCGCCGATTGTGCGCCGCGGCGGTGACGGTCTCAGGACAGCGCGCTGTCCTCGCGCAGGGCCTTCAGCAGCGCGTCCATGTGAATCACGGCGTGGCGCTGGTCGGGGGCGTCGAGCACGCCCTCACGCTTGAGTTGCGAGATCAGGCGGCTGGCGGTCTCGATCGTCATGTCCAGCATGGCGCTCATCTCCAGGCGCGCCGGCAGCCAGACCTGGCCGCCGTCAGCGAATTCGCTGAGCTTGAGCAGCAGGCGCAGCATGCGGTGGCGCGCCGGGCCCGAGCACAGCTCGGTGAGCCACTCGTCGGCATCGTCCAGTGCGCGCTGCCAGCGCTTCATCAGGTCGACCAGGATCTCGGGGCGGTCGCGCGAGAGGTCGTCGACCAGGGTGCGCGGCACGCGGCAGACGCTGACCTCGGTGCAGGCCACGGCATCGGCGGCGTAGGTCTGGCCCAGCATGGCCTCCAGGCCCAGCATGTCGGAGCGGCCGGCCAGGCGCAGGATGCGGCGCTCGCCGCGCTCGCTGGTGCGCTCCAGGCGCACGATGCCCTCGCGCACGGTGTAGGCGGCGCTGCCCACGGCCTGGGCGGCGTACAGGCTCTGGCCGGGCTGCAGCTTGATGTCGGCGATGTGGACGTGGATGTTGTCCAGGGCCGCATGGTCCAGCACGCCGAACAGCGCGAAACGCCGCACACCACAATCGGCGCAGACCTGCGCCTGCGGGTTGAACAGCGCGTGCTTGAGCGGGATCACGTTGGCGGAGCTCATCCAGCCAGTATGCCGGGCTCAGCGCCTCCTGGGCGGCAGGCCCTGCTGTCCTGTCGGACAGCCCCATCGGGGGATATCGAGTTAGTGTTTACACACTTGCGCCGAGATGCTTGTCAGCGCTTTTGGTCGGCCTTTTGGGTGCGGGCGCGGGTGCGGCTGTCGCTGTGGCCCACCGAGGTCCAGAAGGGCTCGAACTTTTGCCCTTTGTCGGCGCCGGCATCAAAACGCCCCAACGGCGGCCGGGCAACCGGTTTGTGAGTGTGTGCTGACTTTTGCATCTGTGGGTCCTGTCTGACAGCGCTTGCGAGGCTGCCTTGGGGATGCAACGCGGCACGCCGCGCTCCGGATGACAAGCCGCCGCGCGCTCGGTCCACCGTGACCGCAGCGGGCGGGCGGACTATCATGACCGGTTGCCTTCGCCGCTGCCATGCCCGACCACGCCCCCGCCCCTGCCCGCGCCCTGATCTCGGTGCGCGGCGCCCGCACCCACAACCTGAAGAACGTCGACCTCGACCTGCCCAAGCACGCGTTGGTGGTGATCACCGGGCTGTCGGGCTCGGGCAAGTCCAGCCTGGCCTTCGACACCCTGTACGCCGAGGGCCAGCGCCGCTATGTGGAGAGCCTGTCGGCCTACGCGCGGCAGTTCCTGCAGCTGATGGACAAGCCCGATGTCGACGTGATCGAGGGCCTGTCGCCCGCCATCAGCATCGAGCAGAAGGCCACCAGCCACAACCCGCGCTCCACCGTGGGCACGGTGACCGAGATCCACGACTACCTGCGCCTGCTCTACGCCCGCGCCGGCACGCCCTTCTGCCCCGACCACGGCCTGGCGCTGCAGGCGCAGAGCGTGAGCCAGATGGTCGACGCGGTGCTGGCCCTGCCCGAGGGCACCCGGCTGATGGTGCTGGCGCCGGTGGTGCGCGACCGCAAGGGCGAGTTCGTCGAGCTGTTCCAGGACATGCAGGCCCAGGGCTATGTGCGCTTCCGGGTGAATGGCCAGGTGCTGGACGCGGCGGATGTGCCGGCGCTGAAGAAGAACGAGAAGCACGACATCGACGTCGTCATCGACCGGCTGAAGTCGGGCGAGGGCATGAAGCAGCGCCTGGCCGAGAGCTTCGAGGCCGCACTGCGCATTGCCGATGGGCGGGCGATCGGGCTGGAAATGGACTCCGGCCAGGAGCATCTGTTTTCATCCAAATACGGCTGCCCGGTGTGCAGCTACTCGTTGCCCGAGCTGGAGCCGCGGCTGTTCTCCTTCAACGCGCCGGCCGGCGCCTGCCCGCACTGCGACGGCCTGGGCGTGCAGACCGTATTCGACCCCGAGCGGGTGGTGGCGTTTCCGTCGCTGAGCCTGGGCTCGGGCGCGATCAAGGGCTGGGACCGCCGCAACGGCTACACCTTCTCGCTGCTGGAGAGCGTGGCCGCGCATTACCGGGCGGACATCGACCAGCCCTTCGAGGCCCTGCCCGAGGCGCTGCGCCAGGTCATCCTGTACGGCTCGGGCGAGGAAGAGATCAGCTTCACCTACGAGGCCGAGGGCAAGAACGGCAAGACGCGCAGCGTCAAGCGCTCGCACCCCTTTGAGGGCGTGATCCCGAACTTCGAGCGCCGCTACCGCGAGACCGATTCGGTCGCGGTGCGCGAGGACCTGGCGCGCTACCAGGCCGCCAAGCCCTGCACCCATTGCGGCGGCACGCGCCTGAAGCGCGAGGCGCGGCATGTCTTCCTGCCCGGCAGCGCCGCCGAGCGCGGCCGGCCGATCTACGAGGTCGAGCACCTGACGCTGTCCGAGGCGCTGCAGTGGTTCGGTGCGCTGCGCCTGGAGGGCGCCAAGGCCGAGATCGCCGACAAGGTGGTGCGCGAGATCCGCTCGCGGCTGAAGTTCCTCAACGACGTGGGCCTGAACTACCTGAGCCTGGACCGCAGCGCCGACACCCTCAGCGGCGGCGAGGCCCAGCGCATCCGCCTGGCCAGCCAGATCGGCTCGGGCCTGACCGGCGTGATGTATGTGCTGGACGAGCCCAGCATCGGATTGCACCAGCGCGACAACGAGCGCCTGATCGGCACCCTCAAGCACCTGCGCGACCTGGGCAACAGCGTGCTGGTGGTGGAACACGACGAGGACATGATCCGCGCCGCCGACTGGTGCGTGGACATCGGCCCCGGCGCCGGTGTGCATGGCGGGCGCATCATCGCCAGCGGCACGCCCGATCAGCTGGCCGCGCACCCCGACTCACTCACCGGCCGCTACCTGGGCCGGGTGCTGAAGATCGCCACACCGCGCCAGCGCCGGCCGCGCGACGAGCAGCTGCCAGTGCCGGCGCTGCGCGTGGTGAACGCGCGCGGCAACAACCTCCAGGGCGTGACGGTGGAGATCCCGGTGGGCCTGCTGACCTGCGTCACCGGCGTGTCGGGCTCGGGCAAGAGCACGCTGGTCAATGACACGCTCTACGCGGCGGTGGCGCGCAAGCTCTATGGCAGCCATGCCGAGCCCGAGGCGCACGACGCGATCGAGGGCCTGGAGGCCTTTGACAAGGTGATCAACGTCGACCAGAGCCCGATCGGCCGCACGCCGCGCTCCAACCCGGCCACCTACACCGGGCTGTTCACGCCGATCCGCGAACTGTTTGCCGAGGTGCCGGCGGCGCGCGAGCGCGGCTACGGCGCCGGGCGCTTCAGCTTCAATGTCAGCGGCGGGCGCTGCGAGGCCTGCCAGGGCGACGGCGTGATCAAGGTGGAGATGCACTTCCTGCCCGACGTGTACGTGCCCTGCGACATCTGCCACGGCCAGCGTTACAACCGCGAGACGCTGGAGATCCTCTACAAGGGCCGCCACATCGCTGGCGTGCTGGCGATGACGGTGGAGGAGGCGCACGGCTTCTTCAGCGCCGTGCCGGCGATTGCCCGCAAGCTGCAGACGCTGCTGGACGTGGGCCTGGGCTACATCACGCTGGGCCAGAGCGCCACCACGCTGAGCGGCGGCGAGGCGCAGCGGGTCAAACTGGCGCTGGAGCTGAGCAAGCGCGACACCGGCCGCACGCTCTACATCCTGGACGAGCCCACCACCGGCCTGCACTTTGCCGACATCGAGCTGCTGCTGAAGGTGCTGCACCAGCTGCGCGACGCCGGCAACACCATCGTCGTCATCGAGCACAACCTGGACGTGATCAAGACCGCCGACTGGCTGATCGACATGGGCCCCGAGGGCGGCGCCGGTGGCGGCACGGTGGTGGCCGAGGGCACGCCCGAGACCGTGGCCGCCACGCCGGCCAGCCACACCGGGCGCTTCCTGGCGCCGCTGCTGGCCGAGGGCTGATCAGCCGCCAGGCAGCTCGGTGACGCGGTCGCGCCCGCCCTGCTTGGACGCGTAGAGCGCCTGGTCGGCGCGCTCCACCAGCGCCTGCGCCGATTCACCAGCGCGCCAGCGGCTCAGGCCCACCGACAGCGTCACGCGCGCCAGCGTCTCGCCGCTGTCGTGGCGCTTGATGCGCGCGGCGCTGACGCGCTGACGCACCTGCTCGGCCAGCGCCAGCGCCTGCGGCTGGGTGGCGGCGGGCAGCAGCACCGCGAACTCCTCGCCGCCGATGCGGGCCACCGTGGCCTCGGGCGGCGCCAGCGCGCGCACCAATTGCGCCACGGCGCGCAGCACCTGGTCGCCAAAGCCGTGGCCCCAGGTGTCGTTGACCTGCTTGAAGTGGTCGATGTCCAGCGCCAGCAGCCAGATGTCCGGCGCGGGGTCGACGGGAATCGACAGGCACTGGTCCAGCGCCTCGTCGAAGCCGCGGCGGTTGGCCAGGCCGGTCAGCGGGTCCACCACGGCGTCGCGGCGGGCGCGGTGGACCTCGTCGCGCAGCTGGTCGATCTCGCGCTGGTTGGCCGCCAGGCGGTCCTGCAGCGACTGCAGGGCCTGGCGCATCTGCTGGGTGTCGGCCATGACGGCGCTGACGGCGTCGCCAGCGCGGTCGGATTCGGTGGACAGGGCCTGGCTGAGCCGCGCCAGCGAATCGCCGTAGCGCGCGGTGGAGTCGCCAGCGGCCTGCGCGGTGTCGGCCATGCCGGCCAGCAGGTGTTGCATGCCGTCGGCCACGCGGCGCGCGGCCTCGGCGTCGAAGCCGGCCACGAAGCGCTGGTACAGCGCCAGCGTGGTGGCCTCGTCCAGGCGGCCGTCACGGGCCAGGGCCTCATCGACCGCCGCGCGCAGCGCCGGGTCGCGCTGAGCCACATAGCCGTACCAGACCGCGTAGCTGACGGGGTGCAAAGCGGCGGCCTGGCGCGACATCAAGGGCAGGGCCTTGCGCAGCCACTCGGCACTCAGCTCGATGCTCTCGGTGTAGTGGTTCAACGTCGGCACTCCCAACATGGTGCGGCGTTTTGACGTGGGCTGATTGTCGTCGGCCCGGCCGCGGTCTGGCAGCGTAGAAGCAGACACAAGATTCCCGTTTTTCTGCAAAATACTCCAGTTCGGCGTCTGAGGCACACCACACGATGGATGCTCACGCGCCACCGGGCGGCCCAACACGCTGCCGACACGCCAACAAGGCCGGCTGCCATGCAGCGCCGGCAGGAGAGGGAGATGCAGTCTGACCCCGCGCAGGCATGGACACCGGCCGCCGAATCCGAACGGCTCAAGGTGCTGCGCATGCTGGACCTGCTGGACGGTCAACCCGTCTCCACCCTGGATGCGCTGGTGCAGGCCGCCCGTGCCGCCACCGGTCGGCGCATGGCGCTGGTCAGTTTGGTCGATGACCAGGCCGCCCACCATGTCTCGCGTGATGGTCTGGACACGCTGAGCACCCCCAAGGCCCTGGCCTTTTGCAGCCTGGCCATCCGCAGCGACGACTTTTTCGAGGTCTCCGACCTGCGCACCGACACACGCTTCGCCCAGCATCCACTGGTCGACACCGCCCAGGGCCTGCGCCACTACGCTGCCGCCCAGCTGCGGGTGGACGGCCATGCGCTGGGCACGCTGTGCGTGCTCGACCACGAGCCCGGCCCGCTGCCGGTGCAGGCGCGCGCCACGCTGATGTGCCTGGCCGATGCCGCCGCGCAGTGGCTGGACCTGCAGCACCGCCACCGCCTGCTTGAGAGCCAGGCCGAGCGCCTGGTCGATCTGGTGCGCGCCGCTGGCGACTGGGCCTGGGAGAGCGACGAGCAGGACCGCCTGATCTGGCTGGACGGCGACCTGCTGCGCATCACCGGCATCGACCCGGCCGAGCTGCTGGGCCGCCCGATGCGCGCCGAGCCGCTGGTCGATGGCGGCGGCCAGGAGCTGGCCCAGGGCGGCCACCTGCTGCAGGTACTGGAGCGTCGGCAGCCCTTCTCGCGCGTGGTCAGCGCCATGGACTGTCCGCGCGGGCGACTGCTGGTGTCGCGCAGCGCGCAGCCGGTGTTCGACCTGCAGGGGCGGTTTCGGGGCTACCGCGGCTCGGCGCGCGACATCACCGGCCGCGTCGAGCGCGACAAGCTCTGGCGCGACCGCGTGGCCCTGGAGGCGGTGCACCGCAGCCGCAGCGCCTTTTTGTCGCGGGTCAGCCATGAGCTGCGCACGCCGCTCAACGCCATCCTCGGCTTCACCCAGCTGATGGCGATGGACGCCCAGCATCCGCTGGCACCACCGCAGGCGCAGCGCCTGGACGGCGTGCGCCGCGCTGGCCAGCACCTGCTGGAGCTGGTCGACGACGTGCTGGAGGTGGTGCGCCTGGGCCAGGGCGGGCGCCAGCTGGCCTCGGTGCCACTGGCGCTGGCGCCGCTGGCCGAGCGGGCCACGCAGCCGTTGCGCGAGATGGCCCAGACGGCGCAGGTGTCGGTGCAGGTCGACATCGATGCCGCGCTGCAGGTGCAGGGCGACGAGACCGCGATCGGCCAGGTCCTGGGTCACCTGCTGTCCAACGCGATCAAGTACAACCGCGCCGGCGGCCGGGTCCGCCTGGCGGCCAGCCGCCAGGGCGCCTGGGTGCGCCTGACGGTGGAGGACACCGGCATGGGCCTGGAGCCGGCCGAGCTGCAGCAGCTGTTCCAGCCCTTCCAGCGCGCGGGCGCCGAGCGGCGGCGCGTGCCGGGCAGCGGCCTGGGCCTGGTGCTGGTGCGCGAGCTGGTGGGCGCGATGCGCGGCCAGGTCGATGCCACCAGCACGGCGGGCGTGGGCAGTTGCTTCACCGTCGAGCTGCCGGCGCCCGAAGGGGCGGCGTCGCCGCTGGCGCAGGCCCAGCCGGCGCGGCGCGTGCTGTATATCGAGGACGAGCCGCTGAACGTGCTGCTGATGCAGGAGGTGTTCAAGGCCCGGCCCGAGTGGGCGCTGCGCGTGGCACGCGACGGCGAGGAAGGCCTGGCGCTGGCCCAGTCCTGGCAGCCCGATCTGGCCTTGATCGACATGAACCTGCCCGACATCAACGGTCTGGAGGTGCTGCGCCGCCTGCGCGCCGATGAACGCACGCGCACGCTGCGCTGCGTGGCGCTGTCGGCCGACGCGATGAGCGAGCAGGTGCAGGCCGCGCGATCGGCCGGCTTTGACGACTACTGGACCAAGCCGATCGACCTGAACCACCTGCTCGACGCCGTGGGCCGGGCGATCGACGGCGCCTGAGCACGGCACCGTCCGGGCATGAAAAAGCCGGCCCATGGCCGGCTGGGTGCTGACAGGCGGCCAGGCCGCCGTCGGGCATCGATCAGCTCAGGTGGCTGTTGATCAGCTTGGTCATCTCGAACATCGAGACCTGGGCCTTCTTGAAGATTTCCTTCAGCTTGGCGTCGGCGTTGATCATGGTCTTCTGGACCTTGTCCTGCAGACCGTTCTTCTTGATGTACTCCCAGACCTTCTTGGTCACTTCGGTGCGCGGCAGGGCCTTGTCGCCGATCACGGCGGCCAGGTGGGCGCTGGGGGTCATCGCCTTCATGAAGGCGGCGTTGGGCGTGCGCTTCTTGGCCGGAGCGGCCTTCTTCGCGGGAGCGGCCTTCTTGGCCGGCGCCGCCTTCTTGGCCGGAGCGGCCTTCTTCGCCGGAGCGGCCTTCTTGGCGGGGGCCGCCTTCTTGGCCGGAGCGGCCTTTTTCGCCGGAGCGGCCTTCTTGGCCGGAGCCTTCTTCGCAGTTGCCATGTCGATTCTCTCCATCAAGTGAACTGTTGATGTGCCGGGACCGGGCGAGGGTCGCGTGAACCCAAGTTCTCAACGGCACCGCAGCGGGGCCAATGGTACTGCGCGGATACCCGGCTGAGAAGCTGTTTTCCCTCGTAAAACAGCCCAGGAAAGGCCCCGCGGCCTCTTTTTTGTCTCCTCGACACGTCAGGCCGGCAGGGCCTTATACCGTCACTGGTATGTTGGGATGCGGTCCAGGCCTCAGAATCGACAGCGTCGCTCTGCTTGCTTCACCGCACGACGTTCCATGAAACTCATCGTCCGATGGCTGCTGCTGGCAGCCGCCCTGCTGCTGGTGGCCCACCTGTATTCCGGCGTCAGCGTGGCCGGCTTCGGCGCCGCCCTGATCGCCGCCGGCGTGCTGGGCCTGCTCAACACGCTGGTGCGGCCGCTGCTGGTGCTGCTGACGCTGCCGGTGACGCTGCTCACGCTGGGCCTGTTCCTGTTCGTGATCAATGCGCTGATGTTCTGGTCGGCCGCGTCCTTGCTGGACGGCTTCGCGGTGACCGGCTTCGCGGCAGCGCTGATCGGCTCGGTGATCTACAGCCTGTGCGGCGTGATCATCGACATCGCGGTGGAGCGCCTGTTCCAGCGCGAGTGAGGCTCAGCCCGGATCGGGGACGCGCTCGCCGTGCTGCTCGATCCACAGCCGGCGGCGCTCGGCCTCGGCTTCGCGCAGGCGCGACTCGATGATGGCGGCGTCCTGGTAGCCCTGCGCGCCGGTGCCGCGCGCCGCCTGCTGGGCGGCGCGGAAGCGGTCGACGGCGCCGGTGACATCGCCACGCGCCCAGCGCGCCTCGGCCAGCGCGCCCAGGGCACGCACCTGCTGGCCCAGCGGCTGTGCCGAGGCCGCCAGCGCGTCCCAGGCGGGCGCGTCGCGGCGGTGCTCGGCCACCCAGGCCTGCAGCGCCTCGGTGGCGGCGCGCAGGCCGGTGTCGGCACCGGGCTCGCCCAGGCGGGCCAGGGTCTGCGC
>NZ_JAGQDE010000016.1 GCF_018069755.1 Ideonella aquatica
CGGCGCCTCGGCCCGCGCCGGCGCCTGCGGCACGGCCATGCGCGGGGGAAGGTCGCGGCGGCTGTTGCCGTCGGGCTCGATCTCGGGCCGCACCGCCGCACCCGGCAGCGTGCGCTGGGCCGGCGAGCGCGGCTGGGCCAGCGCTGGCGAGGCCGTGGGCAGCACGCGGGGTGCCTGGACCGCGCCCTGGGGCGCCGGCGGCGCCACGGCCGGCAGGGCACGGGTGGGCTGGCTCTGCACCACTCGCTGCACCTGGTGATCGTCCAGGCGGTGCTGCATCACGGCCACCGTCTGGCGCTGCTGCAGCGCGTTGGACGGCACCATCGTCACGCCACCGGGCACGCCGCGGTTGGTGTACATGACGGGCTCACGTGGCGGCTGCGGCGGCAGCGGACGACCGTGGACATAGGGCTGGTTGACGTGCTCCAGGTAGCGCGGCGAGTAGCGATAGGCCGGGTAATACACCTCGCGCGGCGCCAGGGGCACCCAGCCCACCTGCGGACCGATGTGCACGCTGACGCTCACCCCCGGACTGCCCACCCAGGCCACCATCGCCGGCGCATAGGCCGGGCGGCGCACGTAGCGGCCCGGCGCCCAGGCCCAGCGGCCGCCCCAGAAGACCCAGCGGCCGTAGTGGAAGGGCGCAAAGCCCCAGGGCGCGTCATCCACCCAAGTCCAGCCCCAGGGCGAGACCCAGGCCCAGCGGCCGTAGCGGTACGGCGCCCAGCCGGCCACCACGGTGGACGGCGTCCACAGCGCGCCGTATTCAGGGTGTTCGGCCCAGCGGCCGTAGCGGTCCAGATCGTCGGCACCGGTCATCTCGGGCGACACATAGCGCGACTCGGCACGGCGCTCCGGCGCCCACACCGGTTGCTGCAGCCAGGCGGCCAAGCCATCGGCCGGCAGCGTGGACCAGCTGTAATGCGTACGACCGTCGGCTGGGTCATGCCAGAACTCGGCGCGCTGTCCGGCGCGCAGGTTCAGTTGCGCGTCGCGCGACTCAAAGGCCAGTTCGCCCGCCGACCCAACGCCACCATGGCTGCTGCGGCTGTCCTGATCAATGCGGTAGGCACCGGGTGCCACCGGCAGGAAGCGGTAGTCGCCGGCACGCAGCTCGATCTCGCGCGCCACCTCGGGCTCCTGCACGCGCAGGCCCAGGCTGCCGGCCACCAGCATCAGCTCGATGCGGTCGTCGTCCAGGCGCAGCACCTGCAGCTCGCTGCCGGCACCCAGTTGCAGCGCGGTGGAGCCGATCTGCAGGTCCAGGCGGCCATCGCGGTCGGTGGACAGGCGGTCGCCGCTGGTCAGCGGGCGGTTGCGCAGGCCATCGATCCATTCGCCCTGCCCGGCCTCCTGCAGCCAGGCGCGGCCCTGCACGTCAGCCACCCGGCCAACGCGCCCGGGCGGGTCGTCCATGGCCTGGGCGGCCAGGCCGGTCAGGGCCAGAACACCCACCGCCAGCCAGCGGCCGGCACGGGTGCGAACAATCAGTTGCATGGACATGGTCATCAAGCCTCCAGGGACATCAACGCCCCCAGCGGCAACGCGGCTGACAGCGTTGCGCCCGGTCACATTCAGTCGTCGGCGTCGTCCAGGCCCGGAAACAGCACGCTGGTGAAGCCCAGCTTCGTCAGATCGCGCATCCGCGTGGGGTACAGGCGGCCGATCAGGTGGTCGCATTCGTGCTGCACCACGCGGGCGTGGAAGCCCTCGGCCTCGCGCTCGATCGGCCGACCGGCCAGGTCGACCCCGCGGTAGCGGATGCGGCGGTGGCGCGGCACCACGCCGCGCAGGCCGGGCACACTGAGGCAGCCTTCCCAGCCCTCCTCCTCGTCCGGCGCGCCACCAGGCCCGGGCAGCGGCGTGATCACCGGGTTGAGCAGCACGGTGCGTGGCACGGCGGGCGCATCCGGGTAGCGCTCGCTGCGCTCGACGCCAAAGATCACCAGCTGCAGGTCCACGCCGATCTGCGGCGCGGCCAGCCCGGCGCCGCGGGCGGCCGCCATGGTCTCTTCCATGTCGGCCACCAGCGCATGCAGCTCGGGCGTGTCAAAGGCGGTCACCGGCTGCGCCACACGCAGCAGACGCGGGTCGCCCATTCTCAGGATCTCTCGCACGGCCATCGTCAGGTCTCCTGCCCATCACCGGCCAGCAGCGCGCGCAGGCCGGCCTCATCGATCACCGGCACGCCCAGATCGCGCGCCTTGTCCAGCTTGGAGCCGGCCTCCTCGCCGGCCACCACCCAGGTCGTCTTCTTCGACACCGAGCCGCTGACCTTGCCGCCCGCGGCCTCGATCAGGTCCTTGGCTTCGTCGCGGCCCAGCGTGGGCAGCGTGCCGGTCAGCACCAGCACCTTGCCCAGCAGCGGTCGCGGCGCGTCGCTGGCGGTGCCTTGCTCGTCGGGCCAGTGGACACCGGCGGCGCGCAACTGCTCGACCACCTCGCGGTGCAGCGGCTGGTCGAAGAAATGGCGGATGCTCTCGGCCACGATCGGTCCGACGTCGTTGACCTCCAGCAGTTCCTCCACCCGTGCGTCCATCAGCCGATCGATCGTGCCGAAGTGGCGCGCCAGATCCTTGGCCGTGGCCTCGCCCACCTGGCGGATGCCCAGCGCGAACAGGAAGCGGCCCAGCGTGGTGGACTTGCTCTTCTCGATGCCGGCCAGCAGGTTCTGCGCCGATTTCTCGCCCATGCGCTCCATCGCGGCCAGCGCGGTGAAACCCAGCTTGTAGAGGTCGGGCACGGCCTGGACGATGCCGGCATCCACGAGCTGGTCGACCAACTTGTCGCCCAGGCCCTCGATGTCCATCGCCCGGCGGCCGGCGAAGTGCAGCAGCGCCTGCTTGCGCTGCGCCGGGCAGGTCAGGCCGCCGGTGCAGCGCCAGTCGGCGCTGCCCTCCTCGCGCTCGATCGGGCTGGCGCACACCGGGCAGCGGCCCTGCAGGCGCTGGTACAGGTCGAAGGGCTCGCCCACGTCGGCCGGGCGGCGCTCCAGCACCACGCCCACCACCTCGGGGATCACGTCGCCGGCACGGCGCACGATCACGGTGTCGCCCACCCGCACGTCCTTGCGCCGGGCCTCGTCCTCGTTGTGCAGCGTGGCATTGCTGACGGTGGTGCCGCCCACGAACACCGGCTCCAGCTTGGCCACCGGCGTGAGCTTGCCGGTGCGGCCGACCTGGATGTCGATGTCCAGCAGGCGCGTCATCTGCTCCTGGGCCGGGTACTTGTGCGCCACCGCCCAGCGCGGCTCGCGCGTGACGAAGCCCAGTCGTTCCTGCAGCGCGCGGTCGTCCACCTTGTAGACCACGCCGTCGATATCAAACGGCAGGCTGTCTCGCAGCGCGCCGATGCGCTGGTGGAAAGCCGACAACCCGGCCGCGCCCTCGACCACGGCGCGGTGCTCACACACCGGCAGGCCCAGCGCCGCCAGGGCGTCCAGCAGGCCGTGGTGGGTGGCGGGCACCTCCCAGCCCTGCACCTCGCCCAGGCCGTAGGCAAAGAAGCTCAAGGGGCGCTTCGCGGCGATCGCCGGATCGAGCTGCCGCACCGCGCCGGCCGCGGCATTGCGCGGGTTGACAAAGGTCTTCTCGTTTTTCGCGCCGGCCGCCATCAGGCCGCGCTGGCGCTCGTTGAGCGCCTCGAAATCGTCACGGCGCATGTAGACCTCGCCGCGCACTTCCAGCACTGGGGGCTCGGTGCCGCGCAGGCGCAGGGGAATCTGGTTGACGGTGCGGATGTTCTGCGTGACGTCTTCGCCGGTTTCGCCGTCACCGCGGGTGGCTGCCTGGACCAGCACGCCGCGCTCGTAGCGCAGGTTGATCGCCAGGCCGTCGAACTTCAGCTCGGCGGCGTACCTGATGGCCACCGCGTCCTCAGGCAGTGCCAGCTCGCGCCGCACGCGGGCGTCAAAGGCCTCGGCGCCGGCGGGCGTGGTGTCGGTCTCGGTGCGGATGCTGAGCATCGGCACCGCGTGGCGCACCGGCGCGAAGCCATCGAGCACCCGGCCGATCACGCGCTGCGTGGGCGAGTCGGGCGTCAGCAGCTCGGGATGCTGGGCCTCCAGCGCCTGCAGCGCCTGAAACAGACGGTCGTATTCGGCGTCGGGAATCTCCGGCGCATCCAGCACGTAGTAGCGGTGGGCGTGGTGGTGCAGCTGCGCGCGCAGCGCAGCCGCCTGCTCGGCGGGGCTGGGGCCGAAAAGATCAGGCGTCTGGGACATGGCTGCGAGTGTACGCAGCCGATCGCCTCATCGCAGGCTCGCCACGTAGGCGGCGACGGCCTGGATCTGCGCGTCGCTCATCATCTTCGTGTTGGCCGCCATCACCGGCTCCAGCCGCTCGCCGGTGCCGTCGCGGTAGCGCTTCAGGCTCTTGACGACGTAGCCGGGCTGCTGGCCGGCCAGGCGCGGCACGGTGGCATCTCCCCGGGCCTGCTCACCATGGCAGCGAAAGCACACCTTGGCGTAGTAGCTGCGGCCTTCGGCAATCTGGGCTGCTGGCGCCGGGGGCGCGCTGGGCTGCATGGTCTGGGCCGCGAGGTAGGCCACGGCATCGGCGCGCTCGGCGGGGCTCATCGCCTTGATCAGGCCGCTCATGAACGGGTCCTTGCGGCGGCCATCGACGAAGCGCCGCATCTGCTCTTCCAGGTAGGCCGGGTTCTGCCCCGCCAGGTTGGGAATCTCGGGCGCGGTGGAGTTGCCGTTGGCGCCGTGGCAGTTGGCGCAAAAGCCGATCAGCCTGGCCCCTCGCTCCAGGGCCTTGGCGTCGGGCGCGGCGGTCTGCGCCAACGCCGCGCTGACGCTCAGGCAGGCAAACAGACCCAGGGCGCGTCGCCGCAGCGCGCGCATGTCCCAACGATGCATGTGGGCCTCCGTACGGGCAGGCAGTGTAGATACGAGATGATACAGAGACGCCCGCCATCACCGGCCGGCCTCATGCCGCCGGTCTGCGCGGCGTCAACTGAACAGGCGTCGCGCCGCCAGGCTGCCAGCAGCCAGGTCGCGCGATTCCAGCGCGCGGTACAGGCGCAGCAGCTCAGCGCCGATCGCTGCAAAGGCGTGCAGCGTGATCGGCTGGCCCTGGTCATCCACCAGCGTGGCGTCCAGGTCATCGGCCAGACGGCGGGCCTGCTCCTGCCAGGCGGCAAAGGGCTCGGCGCCCTCGGGCGTCTGCGGCACGTCCAGGCTCAGCGTGACCTCGCGCAGCGCGGCCTCGCCCGGGTCCTCGGCCAGCGCGGCCTGGTGGTCGAAGGCCAGGACCAGCACCGGCGGCGCCCCTTCCTCGGTGGAGGGCAGGACCAGCCGGCCCGGCACCACGCCCGGCACGAAACCATGGCGGCCGGCGCACTGCTGCAGGTAGCCCACGCTCCAGGCCACCGAATTGGCACGCAGCACCGCGGTCAGCTGGGCATCGTGGGCGCTGGAGAAGGTGTCCAGCTCGCGGGCGCGCGCCACGGCATCGAGCATGTCGGGAAAGTCGGGCATCGCGCCCACCGCGTCGGCGAAGGCCTGCACCTTCTGAACGAACTCGGAGTACTCGATCTCGTTGAGCGCGCCGTGGCGGTTGGCCAGTTGCACCGCGGCCTGGAACTCGGTGTAGCGGTGGCCGGCCTGCGGCTGTTCCCAGTCACCGGTTTCGCTGTCCAGGCCCTCGATGTGGAAGGGCTTGGAGCCGGCGCGGCGGGTGGTGGGCAGGTGCTGCAGTGCCATCTCGCCGCTGACCGGAGCGTCAGGCGCGACGGTGGCGATGGCGTCGATCAAGGCATCGATGCGTGCGGCGCGGCGTGCGGCCACCGCGGTGCGCAATGGATCAGGCAGGCCGACCACCGGCTCGCCGCCGAGTGACACTGGCGCACCGTCGACGCCGCCCAGCGTGGGCTCCAGCCGGTGGGCAGGCTCAGCGGTGTCCACGGCCTGCGCCTGGCGCGGGCCGGCACGGCGCGTCGTCCAGGCGCCATGCACCACCACGCCCAGCAACACCACGCCGGCCAGGATGGCCAGTGCCACGGTCAGATTCATTGCCCGCCTCTTCCTGTCATCCCTCGACCATGCCGACGGCGGCTTCCATGTCCACCGCCACGATGCGCGACACGCCCTGCTCCTGCATCGTCACGCCGATCAGTTGCTCGGCCATCTCCATCGCGATCTTGTTGTGCGAGATGAACAGGAACTGCGTGCCCTGGGACATCTCGCTGACCAACCGCGCGTAGCGCTCGGTGTTGGCGTCATCCAGCGGCGCGTCCACCTCGTCGAGCAGGCAGAACGGCGCCGGGTTGAGCAGGAAGATCGCGAACACCAGGGCGATCGCGGTGAGCGCC
Organism: Ideonella aquatica; assembly: GCF_018069755.1. Taxonomy (GTDB): domain Bacteria; phylum Pseudomonadota; class Gammaproteobacteria; order Burkholderiales; family Burkholderiaceae_C; genus Ideonella; species Ideonella aquatica. Next base: position 6,319 of record NZ_JAGQDE010000016.1, read on the forward strand.
TTCTCGCCGCCCGACAGCAGATGGATGGTGCTGTTCTTCTTGCCCGGCGGCTGCGCCATCACCTGCACGCCCGCGTCGAGCACCTCGTCGCCGGTCATGATCAGCTTGGCCTGGCCGCCGCCGAACAGGCTGGGGAACATGCGCCCGAAGCCCTCGTTGACCTGGTTGAAGGTGGTCATCAGCAGGTCGCGGGTTTCCAGGTCGATCTTGTGGATCGCGTCTTCCAGCGTGGTGATGGCGTCGATCAGGTCGGCGTTCTGCGCGTCCAGGAAGGTCTTGCGCTCGCGCGCCGCCGTCAGCTCATCCAGCGCCGCCAGGTTGACCGCACCCAGCGCCGCAATCTCACGGTTGATGCGGTCGATCTCGCCTTGCAGGCCCCACAGCTTGACGTGGTGGTCGGCGATGTTCTGGGCCAAGGCGGCCAGGTCCACCTCGGCGGCGGTGAGCTGCTCCAGGTACTGGGCACCGCCCAGGCTGGCGGCCTGCTGTTCCAGCTGCAGCTTGGTGATCTGTTCGCGCAGCGGGTCCAGGCTGCGCTCGAACTGCAGGCGCTGCTCATCGGCAGCGCGCAGCTTGGCGCTGAGGTCGTCGTACTCGCTGCGGGCGGCGCCCAGGATCTCGGCCTTCTCGGCCTGCAGCGCCAGCGCGTCCTGCAGGCCAGCCTGAGCGGCCTGGTCGTCAAAGGCACCCAGCTCCAGCTGCAGCTGTTCACCGGCTTGTTCGTTGGTGCGCACCTGCTGGGCGGCGGTCTCGACCTGGCGCTGCAGCTCGCCACGCCGGGCCGACAGCGCACGGGCCTGGAACTGCGCCTCCTGCGCCTGGCGCTCCAGCGAGCGCAGTTGCTCGCGCGCACCAGCCAGGCGGCGCTCAGCCTCGATCACGCCTTCGTCCAGTTGCGCATGGCGCTCCTGGGTGTCGGCCAGTTGCAGGTCCAGCGCCTCGAAGCGGCCCTCGCCGGTGGCGCGGCGCTCGGCCAGCTCGTCCAACTGGGCGTCGACTTCGGCCAGTTCCTCATCGAGCTGGCCGCGGCGCGCCGACGAGGCCTCGGCCTGCTGCGACAAGCGCAGCAGCTCAACCTGCAACTGGTGGGCGCGGGTTTGCGCCTCAGTGGCCTCGCGCCGGGCCTGGGCCAGGCGCGACGAAGCCTCGGTGAACGCGGCCTCGACACGGACCAGCCCGGTGCGGGCCTCATCGGCCAGCAGATGCTGGGCACGCGACTCGCGCTCCAGGTTCTCGATCTCCTGCGCCCGCGCCAGCAGGCCGGCCTGCTCGGAATCGGGGGCGTAGAAGCCCACCGCAAACGGCGAGACCGCATGGCCCTCGCGGGTCATGATGACCTCGCCGTGGGTCAGCTGCCCGCGCTGCGCCAGTGCGGTGTCCAGGCTGTCGGCGGTGTAGACGCCCTCGAGCCAGTCGCCCAGCAGCGCCGACAGGCCGGCGTCGTTCAGGCGCAGCAATTCGGACAGGCGCGGCAGCGTTTGGTGGGTGTTCTGGATGCCCGCGGCCGGCGGCGAATAGAAGGCCAGCTTGGCTGGCGGCGCATCGGCCGCGAAGGCGCGCACGATGTCGAGCCGTCCCACCGCCAGCGCATTCATGCGCTCACGCAACGCGGATTCGAGCGCCACTTCCCAGCCGGCCTCGATGTGGATCTTGGTCCACAGGCCCGGCAGGTCCTGCAGCCCGTGCTTGGCCAGCCAGGGCTTGAGTTTGCCCTCGGTCTGCACCTTCTCCTGCAGCGCACGCAGCGCCTCCAGACGGGCGCTCAGGTCCGCCTGGCGGGCCGACTCGCGGTTGACCAGGTCCTGCTGGGCGCGACGGCGCTCATCGAGCTGCGGCACTTCATCGCCCAGCGACTGGGCGCGGGCCTCGGCCTCGGCCTGCAGCTCGTCGGCGGCGGCGCTGTCCTCGCGCAATGCGGCCAGCTTGTCCAGGTCGGGCGTGGCCAGGCCCTGGCGCTCGGTGGCCAGGCGCTCGCGGCGGCCGCGCAGGCCCTTCATCTGCTCGTCGATGTTGCGGCTCTCGGCGGCCAGCAGCTGGATCTGCTGCTGGACCTGGGCCACCTGCTGGCGCTGCTCATTGGCGCGGGCCTGGGCGGCGCGCACCGCGTCCTCATGGGTCGGCGCGTTCAGGGCTTCTTCCTCGGCCTGCGCAGCCAGCACCTCGGCCTGTTCCTCGGCGGCGGCGATCTGCTCGGCGATGGATTCGAGCTCGGCCTCGGCCTCGGCGCGGCGCTCAGTCCACTGGGCGTTCTGCGCCACCAGCTCGGCCAGCCGGGCCTGGGCGCGCTGGCGACCTTCCACGACATAGCGGATGCGCTCCTCCAGCCGGCTCACCTCCAGCTGCGCCTGCGCCAGGTCGCCCTGGCGCGCGTGCAGCGCGTCACTGGCGGCGTAGTGGGCCTGGCGGATGGTTTCCAGATCGGCTTCGACATGCCGCAGCTCGGCCAGGCGCGACTCCAGCGCGTTGGTGGCTTCCAGCGCGGCCAGCTTGACGCGCTCTTCCTCGGCCGCCGCGTCGCGGTGCTTCAGGAACCACAGCTGGTGCAGCTTCAGCGTGCCCTGCTCCTGCAGGCCGCGGTACTGCGCGGCCACCTCGGCCTGGCGCTCAAGCTTGTCGAGGTTGCTGCCCAGCTCGCGCAGGATGTCTTCCACGCGGGTGAGGTTCTCGCGCGTGTCCTTCAGCCGGTTCTCGGTCTCGCGGCGGCGCTCCTTGTACTTGGAGACGCCGGCAGCCTCTTCGAGGAACAAGCGCAGTTCCTCGGGTTTTGACTCGATGATGCGGCTGATCGTGCCCTGGCCGATGATGGCGTAGGCGCGCGGGCCCAGGCCGGTGCCCAGGAACACGTCCTGCACGTCACGCCGGCGCACCGGCTGGTTGTTGATGTAGTAGCTGCTGGCGCCGTCGCGCGTGAGCACGCGCTTGACGGCGATCTCGCTGTACTGGTTCCAGCTGCCGCCCGCGCGGCCATCCTCGTTGCTGAAGACCAGCTCCACGCTGGCGCGGCTGGCCGGCTTGCGGTTGCCGGAGCCATTGAAGATGACGTCCTGCATGGACTCGCCACGCAGCTCGCTGGCCTTGCTCTCGCCCAGCACCCAGCGCACCGCGTCCATGATGTTGGACTTGCCGCAGCCATTGGGGCCCACCACGCCGACGCGCTGGCCTGGCAGCTGGAAGGTGGTGGGCTCGGCGAACGACTTGAAGCCGGAGAGCTTGATCTGGTTGAGCCGCATGAAACAAGACGTGAACGGCAGGCCGGCCGGCCTCGCCATGCAAGCCCTGGCAGCGACCGAGCCGTCGCTCTAAGTCATTGATTTATTTAGACAATTCAACCACCGCGGGGTGGCCCGGAAGGCCCGGATGATACCACCGCGGCCCGCCGCGCCAGGCGGCGTGCGGGCCCAGGCGCAGGCCCGGGCATCAGGCGATCAAGCGCAGCGGCGCGATCGCCGCGCTGTCCGGGAACACCTGCTGCGACAGCGCCTGGCTGGGCACGCGCAGGTGGTCGGCCAGCACGCCCTTGAAGACGGCGCGCAGGTCGGTGGTCGGGCGCAGGTCGCGCCGCTCGTGCAGCTGCGCCGCGGCCAGGCCGGGCCAGTCGGTCAGCACGCGCCCGCCCTTCACGGCGCCACCCAGCACGAAGGCTGCGCTGGCAGTGCCGTGGTCGGTGCCCTGCGTGCCATTGGTGGCCACGGTGCGGCCGAACTCGGTGGCCGCGACCACCACCGTGCGGCGCCAGGCCGACGAGGCCTGCAGGGTCTCGCGCAACTGTCCCAAACCGGCGTCGAGCACACTGAAGTTGTGCGCCAGGCGACCGGTGGGCGACACCGCATTGGTGTGCGAATCCCAGCCACCCAGCTCCAGCACCGCGATCTGCGGGCCGTTGGGCTGCGACAGGAACTCGGCGGCGCGCTTGGCCAGCGTGCGGAAGGCGTCGTGCCCGCCCTTGCGCGCATCGACCGAGGCCATGCCGCCAGCAGCGTCGTCGCGCAGCGATTGCGCGCGCGTCAGCGCCGCGAGCAGCTCCTTGTCGTCGGCATAGAGCATGCGCAGCCGCTCAAGCAGTTCGGTGGGCGGGTCGGGCAAGGCCGACGGCGCCCAGGTGTCCACGCCGGCGGCACCGCGCAGCACCAATGGCACGGCATTGCCGATCGCCAGGCCCTTGCGCAGGCCACCCACCTTCAGCGCGCGGCCGAGCCAGCCGTCACGCAGCGTGTAGGGCTGCAGGCCGCCAGACTCCAGCAGTTGCTGGCCGTCGAAGTGCGAGCGCTCGCGGTAGGCCTGGGCCACCGCGTGGACCACGGTCAGCTCGCCGGCCCGGTAGGCCTCGTGCAGCTTGGCCAGCTCGGGGTGCAGCGCAAAGCCCTGGTCCAGCGGCAGCGTCGGGCGGCCGAACTGGGCCATCGGCCCGCGGGCCGATTGGAAGTCGGGGTCGCCCAGCGCAGGCACCGCGGCCAGGCCGTCCATCCCGCCACGCAGGATGACCAGCACCATGCGCGGATCATCGGGCCCCGCTGCACCGGCCATCACCAGGCTGGGGCAGGCCATCGTGGAGGCCAGGGCGGCCACGCCCCCCAGCCAGCGGCGGCGGGACAGGCTGTTCAGCGGCAAGTCGTCGTGGTTCATCGTCGTGCTCCTCAGCGGCGCTGGATCTCGGGGGCCAGCAACAGCATGGTCAGGGCCTGTTCGCCATCGGCTGCCTGGCTCAGCTGGCGGGCCGTGCGCTCGGACAGGCCGTCGCCCAGCGCCTGGCGGGCGATGCTGCGCGCATCCTGCTGGCCACCGACGCGGCGGGCCAGCTGCTGGGCCCATTCCACGCGGGTCCACATCGCCTCGGGGCCCAGCCACTCCTCGGAGCGCTCGGGCCAGCCGGCCGGCGACGGCGCCGACTGGATCTCCTGGCCCATGCCCACGATGCCGGCATCGGCCGACACGGCCACCGACTCGCTGTTCTGGCCCAGCATGCGCAGGCTGCAGACCGCGAATTCTTCCGGCGTGCGCAGCTTGGCGGCCGTGGCCACCCAGGCCTCGGGCGCGGTGACCATGGCCTGGGTGACCTGGGCCAGCTGGCCGCCACTGCGCTGCCAGGCGCTGACCATGCGCTCGACCAGGGCCGGCGGCGGCTCATCGGCCACGAAGTGCCTGGCCATGCGGGCGCAGACATGGCGCGCCGTGGACGGGTGGGTGGCCAGCAGGTGCAGCGCCTCGTCCAGTGCGCCGGGGCCTTCGGGCAGCGTGCGGCCCATCACCTGCTTGCTGCCGGGCTCGTGCCAGCCGGCGTCGAAGATCGGGTGGGCGCGCCGGCCGGTGGCCTCCAGCGGCGGTCGCCAGCCCGTGAGCACGGCGGCCATCGCGGTGACGTCGGCCTGGGTGTAGGCCGCGCTGCCGTCAGTGCGCGCCACGCCCAGGGTGTGCAGCTCCATCACCTCGCGCGCGAGGTTCTCGTTCAGACCCAGCAGCCTGTTGCCGGCCTTGTCGTCGCCCAGGCCGGCCCGGGCGCGCTTGACCTGCGGCGAGTTGGGGCCGGCCGACCGCTGGTTGTCCAGGTACTGCAGCATCGCCGGATGGACGGTGCTGGCACGCAGCATGGCCTCAAAGGTGCCGGCGATGTGAGGACGGATGGCGTCGCGCTCGAAGCTGCCCACCAGGCCCCGCGCCTTGCCCTTGGCTGCCGAGACAGTGAAGTGATTGGCCCAGAACCACACCAGATGCTCGGCAAAGGGCCGGCCGGTGGCCAGCGCCGTGCGCACGCGGACATGGCGGTCCTCGCGGGTGGCCCGGTTCAGGTCGACGCTGCCCTTGCCGGCTTCCGAGGCGCGCACCACCTTCTTGGGCGCCTTGGCCGGCGCCATCTCGCCGTCGGGCTGGTCGGGCGCCATCCGGCTGGGGGCGTCCTTGCTGCTGCGCTTGAGCTCGCGCGCCAGCTTGTGGATGCGCTTGCGGTCGGCCAGCACATCCTCGGCGTTGCGCACGGTGCCAGCCGGCGGGTCGGCCGGTCCGACCTGGGACAGCAGCCAGGCCCGCGGGTCGGCGCCGACGACCTCCAGCGAGGCCTCGCCCAGGCCGAAGCGGAAGGCGGCAATGTAAGCGGCAAAGTTGGTGGCCATCTGGGCATTCCTCCGACGTCTCTCACGGCGCAGCGGGCATCGCGGTTGACCCGGCGCCAGGTCAAGTATTGCAAAGCACCCGGACGACCTCGGTCACCAGCCGCCGCGACACCCCAAAATCAAGCTAAGTTGTTGATTTATTTGGACTAATCAACAAACGCTGGCCTGCACATGGTGAGCGGCGATGGTAGCATCCGCCCTTTCCCTGACCGAGCACGACAGCCCACCATGGCCCGCACCTCCGCCGCCCCGAAGAAGCCCGCCCGCAGCGCCCAGACCGATGCGCCGCAGCAGCGTCCGCTGCCGCCGAACCCGCCCAGCGCGCCCAGCAAGGAACTGCACGTCTTCCCCAACCCGGCGCCCGAGCGCGACTATGTGATCCAGTTCCAGGTGCCCGAGTTCACCTGCCACTGCCCGCTGACCGGTCAGCCCGATTTCGCGCATTTCACGATCGACATGGTCGCCGACCAGCTCTGCGTGGAGCTCAAGAGCCTGAAGATGTACATGTGGAGCTTCCGCCACGAGGGCGCTTTCCACGAGAAGGTGACCAACGACATCCTGTCGACCATCGTCGCCACCACGAAACCGCGCTATGCCCGCATCACCGCGCGCTGGTACGTGCGCGGCGGCATCTACACCAATGTGGTGGCCGAGCACCGCAAGAAGGGCTGGAAGGGCGACACGATCATTCCGGCACCACACCTGCCGACCGCCACCGGACTCTGACCCGGCGCACGGCCATGGGCGCCCTCTTCGTTCGCCAGCCCTACCAGAAGGTGGATGTGGCGGTGCGCCGCAGCCCGATCGACGGCTACGGCGTCTTCGCACTTGAGCCGGCGCGGCGCGGCCACAAGATCGGCGAGGTGCGCGGCGAGTCGATCAGCGTGGCTGAGGCACGCCGCCGTGCCGCCACGCTGGCGCGCATCATGATTGTCGAGGTCAGCCACAAATCGGCGGTCGATCTGGCCTCGTCCACCGACCCCATGCGCTTCACCAACCACAGCTGCCAGCCCAATGGCCGGCTGACGATCCGCGACGGCCGCATCGAGTTCTACGCGCTGCGCGACATCACCCCCGGCGAGGAAATCACCGTCAACTACGGCGAGACGCACCACGAGGGCCGGCTGACCTGCCGCTGCGGCGCGCCCGGCTGCGTCGGCCGGCTGTAGGCCTCAGTAGGTGTAGACGCCGCGGCCCGTCTTGCGGCCCAGCCAACCGGCGGCCACCATCTCCTTGAGCAGCGGGCAAGGACGGTACTTGGAGTCGGCGAACTCCTCGAAGTACACGTTCATCACCGCCAGGCACACGTCCAGGCCCACCATGTCGGCCAACGCCAGCGGGCCGATCGGGTGGTTGCAGCCCAGCTTCATGCCGGCGTCGATCTCCTCAGGCGTGGCCAGGCCCTCGGCCAGCACGAAGAAGGCCTCGTTGATCATCGGCACCAGGATGCGGTTGACCACGAAGCCGGGCGCGTTCTTCACCGTGATCGGCTGCTTGCCCAGGCGCAGCGCCATGGCCTTGACCGCGTCATGGGTGGCATCGCTGGTCTGCAGACCGCGGATGATCTCCACCAGCGCCATCATCGGCACCGGGGTGAAGAAGTGCATGCCGATGAAGCGGTCGGCGCGCTGCGTGGCGGCGGCCAGCTTGGTGATGCTGATCGAGCTGGTGTTGGTGGCCACCAGGGTCTCGGCCGGCAGCAGGCCATCGAGCTGCTGCAGGATCTTGACCTTCAGCGCCTCGTTCTCGGTGGCGGCCTCGATCACCAGCTGCGCGCGGGTCAGCGCGGCGTAGTCGGTGCTGCCCTGGATGCGGGCCAGCGCCGCGGCCTTCTCGGCCTCGGTCATCTTGTCCTTCTTGATCAGGCGGTCCAGGCTGCCGGCCACGGTGGCCAGGCCCTTGGCCACGGCCTGCTCGCTGATGTCCACCATCACCACGTCGATGCCCACCACCGCGCAGGCCTGCGCGATGCCGTTGCCCATGGTGCCGGCGCCGACGACGCCCACTGTCTGAATGCTCATGGTCTGTGCCCCGCCTGGACGGGGAGAAGATTGCGGATGACGCAGTCTACCCAGCGCCGGATGTCAGGCGGCTGACATCACGGCGATTTGCCCAGCCAGTTCAAAATGGCATAGAATCGCAGTCTTTGCTGGCAAACGCGTGTCGATCCAGCCCCGGCCAACGTTCCGGAACATGTGCGGGCTCCTCAAGAGGAGTCTTCACCGGCCGGCGCCGGACACCGAGCGCAAAACCCCTAGGAAACCTCCCTCAATGACCACCATCCGTGTCAAGGAAAACGAGCCTTTCGACGTCGCCCTGCGCCGTTTCAAGCGCACCATCGAAAAGCTCGGCCTGCTGACCGAACTGCGCGCCCGCGAGTTCTACGAGAAGCCCACGTCGGAGCGCAAGCGCAAGAAGGCCGCCGCCGTCAAGCGCCACTACAAGCGCGTGCGCAGCATGCAGCTGCCCAAGAAGCTGTACTGATCGTCAGTCGCCTCCCCTGAAAAACCCGCCGCGGGACGCCGCTGCGGGTTTTTTTGTGTCTGCCTGCCAAGGGTGCCCGGTTGAACGGATCGGATCTTCACCGACCCCATCGGCCCCGCACCACCAGACGGGCTCAGGCCAGGCGCCGCTGCAGCCGCTCGGCCGCAGCGATCAGGGAGGCTTCCAGCGCGGCCCGCAGCGGATGCACGGCCCGCCAGTCGGGCCGCACCATCGCCACGTGGAAGGGGATCGACACGGCGAGCGGCCGCACCACCAGCGCCGGGCCCGCCATTGCCAGCGCCGTCAGCGGGTTGACGATGCCCACCCCCAGGCCCTGGCGCACCAGCGCGCAGACCGAGACTGCGCTGGGCGTGTCCAGGCGCAGTTCGCGGGCGATGCCGGCCTGGGCGAACAGTGCATCGACCTGTTGGCGGTACGGGTCGGTCGGGGCCAGGCTGACGAAGGCCTGGTCCGCGAAATCGGCCGGTGCCAGCCGCGCCCGAGCCGCCAGCGGGTGCCCGGCCGGCAGCACCGCCACCTCGTCGGCCACCAGCAGGGTCTGCAAGGTGCAGGCGGCCGGCGCCTCGCGGCGCTCGACCAGGCCCAGGTCGTAGCGCTGCTCGGCCAGCGCCGACTCCAGCAGCGGCGACTCCAGGCTCTCCAGGCTCACCCGCGCCTGGGGCTGCCCGGCCGCAAAGTCCGCCAGCGCCTCAGGCACCAGCGCATGGGCCAGCGCCGGCAGGCTGGCCAGCTGCAGCCGGCCCTGGGCAAAGTGCTTCAGCGCCTCGGCGGTGGCGGCAATCCGCTCCAGGCCCACGTAGGACGTGGTCACCTCGTCCAGCAGCGCCAGCGCCCGCGGCGTGGGGTGCAGGCGGCCGCGCACGCGGTCGAACAGCGCATAGCCCAGCACCTGCTCCAGCCGCGCCAGCTCGCGGCTGACCGTGGGCTGCGAGGTGTGCAGCAGCTCGGCCGCGCGGGTGACATGGCCGGTGCCCATGACGGCGCGGAAGACCTCGACCTGGCGGTGGGTCAAATGCATATCAGCAATGAATGGCTGGATGACGAATCAGTATTTTGCAATATGAATTGTTTCCGGCACGATCCCGCCCCATGAACCCGTTCACCGACGACACGCTGCGCGCCCTCGCGCGCCAGCACGGCACCCCGCTGTGGGTCTACGACGCCGCCACCATCCGCCAGCGCATCGCCGACCTGCGCGCCTTCGACACCATCCGCTTCGCCCAGAAGGCCAACTCCAACACCCACCTGCTGCGCCTGATGCGCGAGCAGGGTGTGGTGGTCGATGCGGTGTCACGCGGCGAGATCCTGCGCGCCCTGGCCGCCGGCTATACCGCCGCCGACGCGCCCTGCGGCGCCAGCGGCATCGTCTTCACCGCCGACCTGTTCGACCCGGCCACGCTGGCCACGGTGGTGGAACACCGCGTGCCGGTGAACGCGGGCTCGATCGACATGCTGCACCAACTGGGCGCCGCGTCGCCCGGCCACCGCGTGTGGCTGCGCATCAACCCCGGCTTCGGCCACGGCCACAGCCAGAAGACCAACACCGGCGGCGAGCACAGCAAGCACGGCATCTGGCATGCCGAGCTGGACGCCGCGCTGGCCGCGGTGCGCCAGCATGGCCTGCAGTTGGTGGGCCTGCACATGCACATCGGCTCGGGTGTGGATTACGGTCATCTGCAGCAGGTCTGCCAGGCGATGGTCGACCTGGTCCGGCGCGCGGGCTGCGACCTGCAGGCCATCTCGGCTGGCGGCGGCCTGTCCATCCCCTACCGCGATGGCGATGCGCGCATCGACACCGCCCACTACTTCAGCCTGTGGGACGCCGCCCGCCAGGCCGTGGCCGCCCACCTGGGCCACGCGGTGCACCTCGAGATCGAGCCCGGTCGCTACCTGGTGGCCGAAAGCGGCGTGCTGCTCAGCGAGGTGCGCGCCTGCAAACCCATGGGCGCCAACCGCTTCACCCTGGTCGATGCCGGCTTCTCCGACCTGATGCGCCCGTCCATGTACGGCGCCTTCCACGGCATGAGCCTGATCGCCCTGGACGGTACGCCACGCGCCACGATCGACACCGTGGTGGCCGGCCCGCTGTGCGAATCGGGCGATGTCTTTACCCAGGGCGAAGGCGGTATGGTGCTCAAACGCGCGCTGCCCGAGGCCCGCGTGGGCGACCTGCTGGTGCTGCACGATGCCGGCGCCTACGGCGCCTCCATGTCCAGCAACTACAACAGCCGTCCGCTGGCCGCCGAGGTGCTGGTCGATGGCGACACCGTGCGGCTGATCCGCCGCCGCCAGACCGTGGACGAGCTGCTGGCCCTGGAAGCCACCTGATCGGCGGGGTTTGCGACAATCCGCGGGTTTCGCAGCCAACCCATCCCCCACCATGAGTCTGAAAGACCGCATCACCGAGGACATGAAGGCCGCCATGCGGGCCAAGGAGGCCGAGCGCCTGTCCACCATCCGCATGCTGCTGGCCGCCTGCAAGCAGAAGGAAGTCGACGAGCGCGTGACACTGGACGACGCCATGGTGATCGGCCTGGTCGACAAGCTGATCAAGCAGCGCAAGGACTCGGTGGCCGCCTACCAGCAGGCCGCCCGCGAGGACCTGGCCGCCAAGGAAGCCGCCGAGATCACCGTGCTGGAAGCCTACCTGCCGGTGCGCCTGACGGCCGACGAGATCACCGCCGAGGTGGCGCGCATCGTGGCCGAGGTCGGCGCCGCCGGCCCAGGCGACATGGGCAAGGTGATGGGCGCCGTGAAGGCGCAGCTGGCCGGCAAGGCCGACATGGGTCTGGTCTCGGCCGCCGTCAAGGCCGCGCTGTCGAAGTGAGGAAGCTGCCGTGAACCTGCCGCTGCAACAGATCGCCGCCGACGTCTGCGTCGCCCCGCAACTCAGCCCCGAGGCCATGGCCGAGGCCGCCCGCCTGGGCTTCAAGGCGGTGGTCAACAACCGCCCCGACTTCGAGCATGGCCCCGACCAACCCACCAGCGCCGCGGTCCAGGCGGCGGCTGAGGCGGCCGGTCTGGTCTACCGCCACCTGCCGGTGGCTGGGGGCTACCAGTCGCCCGAAGAGATCGCCGCCTTCGCCGCGCTGCTGGCGGAGCTGCCGCGACCGCTGCTGTGCTTTTGCCGCTCGGGTGCACGCTCGACCCGGCTGTACCAACAGGCGATCAGCCTGTGAGCGTCTGCGCGTGACATTTTTTTCCGGTCGCAGCTGAAAACTTTTCAGCCCCAAAAGCTCAGCGTTTCCCCTGATCGGCACCGGCACGGTGCGCTCTGATCGGGGCCGAGCCGCTACAGTCTCGCCACCCGCGCCACGCCGGCCAAAAGTCGGCGCGGCGCTTTGTTTGTCATGCCCAACGATGGAGTCACCGTGACGGCACTTCTCAAGCTCTCCAAGCTGATCGACGCGCTCAGCGAGCGCGTCGGCCGCTGGACCTCCTGGCTGGTTCTGGCCGCGGTGCTGATCAGCGCCGGCAACGCCGTGGTCCGCAAGGCCTTCAGCATCGGCTCGAACGCCTTTCTCGAGATCCAGTGGTACCTGTTCGCCGCCGTCTTCCTGCTGGCGGCGGGCTACACCATGATGCGCCAGGAGCACGTCAAGATCGACGTCATCCTGGGCAAGTTCTCCAAGCGCACTCAGATCAAGGTCGAGATCTTCGGCATCATCGTCTTCCTGTTCCCCTTCGTGATCGCGGTCATCACGCTGGTGACGCCGCTGGTCATCAAGGCCTATGTCACTGGCGAGATGTCGAGCAACGCCGGCGGCCTGGTGCGCTGGCCGGTGTATGCGCTGGTGCCGATCGGCTTCACGCTGCTGGGCCTGCAGGGCGTGTCCGAGCTGATCAAGCGCTTTGCCTTCCTGCAAGGCCTGATCGACGACCCGACCAAGCGCCACCAGCAGAAGTCGGCCGAGGAAGAACTGGCTGAAGTCATCCGTGCCCGTGAAGAAGGAGCCGCGAAGTGATCGAGTTCCTGACGCACAACATGGCGCCCGTGATGTTCGCGGGCCTGATCGTCTTCCTGCTGATGGGCTTCTCGGTGGCGTTCTCGCTCGCCGCGGCCGGCCTGTTCTTCGGGCTGATCGGCATCGAGCTGGGCATCCTGCCCGCCTCGCTGATGCAGGCGCTGCCGCTGCGGGTGTTCGGCATCATGCAGAACGACACGCTGCTGGCGATCCCGTTCTTCACCTTCATGGGCCTGATCCTGGAGCGATCCGGGATGGCCGAGGACCTGCTGGACACCATCGGCCAGCTGTTCGGCCCGATCCGCGGCGGCCTGGCCTTTGCGGTGATCTTCGTCGGCGCGATGCTGGCGGCCACCACCGGCGTGGTGGCGGCCTCGGTGATCTCGATGGGCCTGATCTCGCTGCCCATCATGCTGCGCTACGGCTACGACCGGCGCATCGCCTCGGGCGTCATCGCCGCCTCGGGCACGCTGGCGCAGATCATCCCTCCCTCGCTGGTGCTGATCATCATGGCCGACCAGCTTGGCCGCTCGGTCGGTGACCTCTACAAGGGCGCCTTCCTGCCTGGCTTCGTGCTGACCGGCCTGTACGTCGGGTTCATTGTCCTGGTGGCACTGTTCCGTCCCCACTGGACGCCTGCCCTGCCCCCGGAGGCCCGCACGATCCGCGAAGCGGATGGCAGCTCCGGCCTGCGCTCGCTGGGCGTGGTGACCGGTCTGTCAGTGGCCGCCGCGGTGGCCTTCGCCAAGACCCGCCCTGACACCATGCCCACCGACGAGCTGATCGTCCTGTCGATGTGTGTGGGCGTCGCGGTGGCGTTCACGCTGGCGGTGATCAACAAGCTGACCGGCATGAACCTGCTGTCGAAGATGGCCGAACGCGTCACCTTCGTGTTGATCCCGCCGCTGGCCCTGATCTTCCTGGTGCTGGGCACGATCTTCCTGGGCATTGCCACCCCGACCGAAGGCGGAGCGATGGGCGCCGTCGGCGCGCTGGTGATGGCGATCTCGCGTCGCCGGCTGTCGATGCACCTGATGAAGCAGGCAATGGACTCGACGATGAAGCTGTCGTGCTTCGTGCTGTTCATCCTGCTGGGCTCCACGGTCTTCAGCCTGAGCTTCCAGGCTGTGGACGGCCCGATCTGGGTGGAGCACCTGTTGACCAGCTTGCCGGGCGGCCAGATCGGCTTCCTGATCGTGGTGAACATCCTGATCTTCGTGCTGGCCTTCTTCCTGGACTTCTTCGAGCTGTCCTTCATCGTGGTGCCGCTGCTGGGCCCGGTGGCCGAGAAGCTGGGCATCGACCTGGTCTGGTTCGGCGTGCTGCTGGCGGTGAACATGCAGACCTCGTTCATGCACCCGCCCTTCGGCTTCGCGCTGTTCTACCTGCGCAGCGTGGCGCCGATCGACAAGTACAAGGACAAGGTCACGAATGCCGAGATCGCCCCGGTCACCACCGGCCAGATCTACTGGGGTTCGGTGCCTTTCGTGATCATCCAGATCATCATGGTCGGCCTGATCATCGCCTTCCCCAACCTGGTGTCGGGCGGCCTGGACAAGAAGGCGGATCTGGACACCAGCAACGTGGTCATCGAGGCGCAGCCGGCGGACAACGGCAACGACAAGGAGGTCGACATGAACGCCTTGTTCGGCACGCCGGCCAGCGCCCCGCAGGGCGGCAAGGAGCCCGATCCGATGGACGCCTTCAAGAAGTGATCCAGGCGCACCGGCCGGTGCTGCACCGGCCGGCGCCCTCGGGGCCCGCGAGCGCCATGGCGTCGCGGGCTTTTTTCATGCCTATCGCGGCTTCGCACCAGGCACGGTGCGAACAAGAAAAAAGGCCCCGTGCATCGCACAGGGCCCTTCGGGCTGGAGCGCCGCCGCTCGGCGGCGACCGGACTCAGAGCTTTTGCTGCTGCATGAAGTCGTCGAAGCCGGCTTCCGCGAAGCGGAACCACAGGTTCTGCTCGGCGCGGAACTTGGCGTAGTCGTCGTAGACCTTCTTCCAGTTCGGGTTCTTGGCAGAAATGTCGCTGTAGAGCGCCATCGACTCCTTGAAGGCCGCTTCCATCACGTCCTTCGGGAAGCGGAACAGCTTGGTGCCACCGGCCACCAGCTGGCGCAGGGCGGCCGGGTTGCGGGCGTCGTACTTGGCCTGCATGTCGACATGCGCATTGGCAGCAGCGCACTCGATGATGGCCTTGTACTCGGCGCTCAGGGCATCATAGGCCTTGTTGTTGACGAAGAAGTCCAGCTGCGGACCACCTTCCCACCAGCCCGGGTAGGCGTAGTTCGGGGCCACCTTGTTGAAGCCCAGCTTCTGGTCGTCGTACGGACCGACCCACTCGGCGGCGTCGATCGTGCCCTTTTCCAGCGACTGGTAGATCTCGCCACCGGGGATGTTCTGCGGCACGCCACCCAGACGCTCCACCACCTTGCCGGCGAAGCCGCCGACGCGGAACTTCAGGCCCTTCATGTCGGCCAGCGAGGCGACCGGCTTGCGGTACCAGCCGCCCATCTGGGCACCGGTGTTGCCACCGGGGAAGTTGACGATGTTGAAGCCCTTGTAGAACTCGCGCATCAGCTTCAGGCCGTTGCCCTCAACCATCCACGCGGTCATCTGACGGCTGTTCAGGCCGAAGGGAATGGCGCAGCCCAGGGCGAAGGTCTCGTCCTTGCCGAAGAAGTAGTACGGCGCGGTGTGGGCCATCTCGACGGTGCCGTTCTGCACGCCATCGACGACGCCAAAGGCCGGCATCAGCTCACCACCGGCGTGCACCGAGATCTGGAACTTGCCGCCAGACATCTCGGAGACCTTCTTGGCGAACACGTCGGCGGCGCCAAAGATGGTGTCGAGCGACTTGGGAAAGCTCGAGGCCAGGCGCCAGCGGATCTGGGCCTGCGCGTGGACGATCGCGGGGGCGGTACCCGCCGCGAGCACGCCAGCCAGGCCGGCACCACGGACAAAGGAACGACGTTCCATGTAGGTGAACTCCTCAGAAGTGAGCGACCGCGGAAAGAGGGTCGGTCGAAGGATTCTAGGAGTGGGTCCTCACCGCCCTGCGGCGGGTTTCCCCCGAGCCGCGTCGGCCCGACAGGAAGAAATTTCCGGACCGGCCGGAACAGCGCTCAGCTACCTGCCACTTTCATGCGTTGCAGCAGCACCGAACCGATGGTCTTGCCGCCCAGCGTGAAGGCATCGGCGCCCACCGCCACCACGTCCCGCAGCATCTGCCGCAGGTTGCCGGCGATGGTGATCTCGTGCACCGGGTGGACGATGCGCCCACCCTCGACCCAGTAGCCGGCCGCGCCGCGCGAATAGTCGCCGGTCACCGGATTCACACCCTGGCCCATCAGGTCGGTCACGAACAGGCCGCGGCCCAGCTTGCGCAGCATCTCGTCGAGGTGATCACCGGCCTGGGTGAGGCGGCTGGACAGGCGCAGGTTCTGCGAGCCGCCGGCATGGCCGGTGGTCTTCATGCCCAGCTTGCGGGCCGAATAGCTGGACAGGAAATAGCCCTGCACCACGCCGGCCTCGACCACGCGCCGGGCCCGCGTGCGCACGCCTTCGTCGTCGAAGGGCGCGCTGGCCTTGCCGCGCGGCTGCAGCGGGTCCTCGTGGATGTCGATGTGGTCGGCCCAGACCGGCTGACCCAGGCTGTCGACCAGGAAGCTGGCCTTGCGGTAGAGCGCGCCGCCGCTGACGGCCTGCACAAAGGAGCCCAGCAGGCCGGCGGCCGCGGTGTTCTCGAACAGCACCGGCACCTCGCAGGTGGCGATCTTGCGCGCCTTCAGCCGCGCCAGCGTGCGCTCGGCGGCGTAGCGGCCCACCGCCTCGGGCGAGGCCAGCTGCAGCGCGTCGCGCTCGGAGCTGTACCAGTAGTCGCGCTCCATGCCGGCGCCCCTCCCGGCGATCGGTGACACCGACAGCGAGTGGCGCGAGCTGGCATAGCCACCACGAAAACCGCGGCTGTTGCCCGCCCAGAAATGCGACTGCTGCGCCGACACCGACGCGCCTTCGCTGTTGGTGATGCGCTTGTCGACGGCAAAGGCCGCGTCCTCGGCCCGCCGGGCCAGGCGCGCCGCGCCCTCGGCGTCCACCGCCCAGGGATGGAACAGGTCCAGATCGCGGGCGGCCTCGTCGGGGCTGACCATGTCGGCCTCGTCAGGCAGGCCGGCGGCCGGGTCCTCGGCGGTGAAGCGGGCGATGTCGTAGGCGGCGCGCACCGTCTGCTCCAGCGCCTGGCGCGAAAAGTCGGAACTGCTGGCATTGCCGCGTCGCTGGCCCAGGTAAACCGACACGCCCACCGACTTGTCGCGGTTGCGCTCGACATGCTCCACCTCGCCGCGGCGCACCGACACCGACAGCCCGGCGCCTTCGGACACCTCCACCCCGGCGTCGCTGGCGCCCAGGTGGCGCGCCATCGTCAGCACATCCTCCACGATCTGCTGGAATTGTTCACGGTCAAAGGCAAAGCCCTGGGAGGCGGTGGCGGTCATCGGGGTGCTCGGTCTCGTGGACGGTACGCCGCCCGGTCAGAATTGCGGGGACAATCATAGCCATACCCACATTGCCCGACCGTCGGCTTCCCTGATGCGCTCCGCGCCCGCCCACCCCAAGCTCCCCGACGACGACTTCAGCGCCCGCCCCAGCAAGTCGGCACTCAAGCGGCAGAGCCATGACCTGCAGGCCCTGGGCCGCGCGCTGAGCGAACTGCCCGCCTCGCGCCTGGAGGCCTTGGCCCTGCCCGAGTCCCTGGCCGGCGCGATCGCCGACTACCGCCGCATCCGCTCGCACGAAGGCCTGCGCCGCCAGCTGCAGTACATCGGCAAGCTGATGCGCCAAATCGATCCAGCGCCGCTGCAGGCCGCAGTGGACGAGTTTCGCCTGGGCAGTGCCCGCCAGTCGCTGGCGCTGCACACCGCCGAGCGATGGCGCGAGCAGTTGCTGGCCGACGACGAGGCCCTCCCGCGCTGGCTGGCCGAGCACCCGGACACCGACATCCAGCAGCTGCGCAGCCTGGTGCGCGCCGCGCGCAAGGATGCGCAGCCCGACACCGCCACCGGCGCCGTGCGCCACGGCCGCGCCTACCGCGAGCTGTTCCAGCTGATCAAGCAAGCCCTGGCCCAGACCGATGCGGGCACCGATGACCCCGAGCACAGCGAGGAGAGCGACGATGAATGAGCCCGACCGCCTGCGCGTCGGCCTGGTGTCGATCAGCGACCGGGCCAGCAGCGGCACCTATGAGGACAAGGGCATCCCGGCGCTGCGCGACTGGCTCAGCCGCGCACTGACCAACCCGATCGACTGGGAAACCCGCCTGATCCCCGACGAGCGTGCGCTGATCGCTGCCACGCTGACCGAACTGGTCGACCAGGCCGGCTGCCACCTGGTGCTGACCACTGGCGGCACCGGCCCGGCGCCGCGCGACGTCACGCCCGAGGCCACCATGGACGTGGCCGACAGGCTGATGCCCGGCTTTGGCGAGCAGATGCGGGCCATCAGCCTGCGCTTCGTGCCCACGGCCATCCTGTCGCGCCAGGTGGCGGTGATCCGCGGCCGCAGCCTGATCATCAACCTGCCCGGCCAGCCCAAGAGCATCGCCGAGACACTGGAAGGCCTGCCCCGGGCCGAGCCGCCCGCGCCCGGCATCTTCGCCGCCGTGCCCTACTGCATCGACCTGATTGGCGGCCCCTACATCGAGACCGATCCCGAGGTGATCGTGGCCTTCCGACCCAAGTCGGCCCAGCGGCCGCCGCGGGCATGAGCGCCAACCGCCGCCGCTTCTCCGGCGCGCTGGCGGCGCTGCTGCTGGCCGTCAGCACGACGGCGTCGGCCGCCGAGGCGGTGCTGCCCTACACCGTGCAGCCGCAGGACACCTTGATCGGCCTGGGCCGCGATGTCCTGATCAACCCGCAGGCCTGGCCCGAGGTGGCCCGCCTGAACCGACTGCCCGACCCGAACCGCATCCTGATCGGTCAGGTGCTGCAGATGCCGCTGCGCCTGCTGCGCTCGGCCCAGGTCCCGGCCCGCATCGACGCGATCGAAGGCCGCGTGCGCCTGGCTGGCCGCGACGCCCAGGTGGGCGACACCGTGCAGCCCGGCCAGGCCCTGGACGTGGCGGCCAACAGCTCGGCCGTGCTGATCCTGGCCGATGGCAGCCGCCTGCAGCTGGCGCCGCTGAGCCTGGGCGAGCTGAGTGAAAGCCGGCGCTACCTGCTGCGCCCCGGGCAGCCCGAGGACGAGGGCCTGTTCGCCGGCACGATGCGCCTGCTGCGCGGCACGCTGGAGGTGCTGGCCACCCAGCTGCAACGCGCCAAGCCCCTGGAGGTGACCACACCCACCGCGGTGATCGGCGTGCGCGGCACCGAGTACCGGGTGCGGCACGAGGACGATCGCTCCGCAGCCGAAGTGCTGGAGGGCCGCGTGCAAGCCGATGTGGGCGCCAGCAGCGTGCTGCTGGACGCCGGTTTCGGCAGCACGCTGCAGCCCGGCCGCACGGCCACGCCGGTGGCGCTGCCGTCGGCGCCCGACCTGTCGCCGGTGCCCACGCTGTTCGAGCGGCCGGTGCTGCGTTTCCAGCTGCCGGGAGAGCAGCCGCTGCGTGTGCAGGTGGCGCCCGACGCCGGCTTCAGCCGCATCCTGCGCGACGAGCGTTTCGCTGCAGGCGCCGAGGTGCGCCTGACCGGCCTGCCCGACGGCGATTGGCACCTGCGCGTACGCCGCAGCAACGAGCAGGGCCTGGAGGGCCGCAACGCCCAGCTGAAGGTGCGGCTGCACGCCCGCCCCGAGCCGCCCGCGGCGGTGTCGCCGGTCCACCGCGGCAAGCTCAGCGTGGGTGAAGTCGCGCTGAACTGGGCCGAGAACACCGAGGCCGCGCGCTACCGCATCGAACTCTCCCGCGACCCAGCCTTCGCCACCGGTGTGCAGCGGCTGGATGATCTGGCCGGCGCGCGCACCACGCTCACGCTGGCCGAGCCCGGCATCGTCTACTGGCGCCTGGCCAGTGTGCGCGCCGATGGCAGCGCCGGCCCCTGGGGCGACGCCCAGCCCTTCGAGCTGCGCGCGCTGCCCACGCCGCCCAGCCTGGCGCTGGACGGCCACGCCTTGACGCTGGCCTGGAGCGGCCGCCCCGAGGACAAGCAGCAGGTGCAGCTCTCGCGCGAGCCGGACTTCGCCACCCGCGTGGCCGAGGCCAACCTGGCCGAGCCGCGCTGGCAACTGGCCAAGCCCGATCAGCCCGGCACCTACTACTTCCGCTACCGCACGGTCGAGCCCGACGGCTTCACCACGCCCTGGAGCAGCACGCAGAAGATCGAGCTGCCGCGCGACTGGAGCGGCGCCTGGGGCCTGCTGCTGCCGCTGCTGTTCGCACTGTGACGGTGGCCCGGCGGCGCCGGGTACTGCATCACTTGACCAGGCGGTTCAGGCGCTCGGCGTCGAACTGCTCGGTGGTGTGGGCGTCTTGCGGCACGCATTCGGCGGCCGGCAGCTCGCGCGCCTGGGCCGAGAGCTTCTCGATCGCCTGCCACAGCAGCGCGATCTGGTGCTCGTGGGTCGAGGCGTTGTCGATCAGGCCTTTCATCGCCTGCGCCACCGGATCATCGCCCGCTGTCACACCGTAGGCCGAGAAGCCCATGCGCGCAGCCGCGGCCTCGCGCTCCTGGTCCTTGTCAGCCTGGATGATGCGCGCCGGGTTGCCCACCGCCGTGGCGCCCGCCGGCACCGGCTTGGTCACCACTGCGCCCGAGCCCACGCGGGCCCCTGCGCCCACGGTGAAGCCACCCAGCACCGCCGCGTTGGCACCGACGATCACGCCGGCCTCCAGCGTGGGGTGGCGCTTGGCGCCCTTGACCAGCGAGGTGCCGCCCAGCGTCACACCCTGGTAAATCGTGCAGCCGTCGCCGATCTCGGCCATCTCGCCGATCACCACGCCCATGCCGTGGTCGATGAAGACCCGGTGGCCGATCGTGGCGCCCGGGTGGATCTCGATACCGGTGGCCCAGCGCGAGACATGCGAGATGAAACGGCCCAGCCACTTGAAGCCATGCCGCCAGCACCAGTTCGCCCGGCGGTGCAGCACCAGCGCGTGCAGGCCCGGATAACAGGTCAGCACCTCCCAGGTGCTGCGGGCAGCCGGGTCACGCTCAAGGATGCAGGCGATGTCTTCGCGCAGGCGGTGGAACATGGCAGTGGGGACGACAATGTCAGGACCAGTGTAGCCCGCGCCCGGAAAACCTGCTGTCAGCGCTGACGCCCGCCACCATCACGCTGCTGCATGGTGCGCGCGATGCCGCGCAGGATGTGCACCTCCTCCTCGGTGGGCTGCAGGCGGTTGGCCAACTGGTTCAGGCGCGGCATCAGCTTCTTGGGCGCGGCCGGGTCCAGAAAGCCGATCTGCACCAGCATCTCGCGCCAGTGGGCCAGCAGGCCTTGCACCATGGTCGCGTCGGCCTGGCGCACCGGGGCGGTCCGCGGCTGCACCGGGAAACTGCCCAGCGCCTCTCGCCACTCGTAGGCGATCAGTTGCACCGCCTGCGCCAGGTTCAGCGAGCCAAAGTCCGGCGCGGTGGGGATGCTCAGGCAGGCGTGGCAGCGGTAGACATCGTCATTGCCCAGGCCGAAGCGCTCGCTGCCGAAGACAAAGGCCACGCGGTGATCGCCATCCGCCAGCGCGGCGAGGTGCGGCCGCGGCGCCTCGGTGGGCGGGCCGAAATCGCGCGGGGTCATCGCGGTGGCGCAGGCCCAGGTGATGCCATCCAGCGCTTCCACCAGCGTGTCCACCACGCGCGCAGCGCGCAGCACGTCGTCGGCGCCGCTGGCCAGGGCCAGGGTTTCGTCGCGCGTCAGCACATCGGGCCAGCGCGGCGCCACCAGCACCAGATCATGAAAGCCCATGACCTTCATCGCGCGCGCCGCCGCGCCCACATTGCCGGCATGGCTGGTGCCCACCAGCACGAAGCGGGCGGCCGACGGCGCGGTCGCTTGTGAGGAATCAACGGTCGGGTCGGACATGGCTGCGGCTAGAATGCGGGTTTGCCCTGGGCATTGTCGCGCCTGTCGCTGAACGGACGCGCGGGCCCGTGCTCTTTGATCCTCGTCGCCACGTCCCGCCAGCGCCTCTGGGCGCCGGCTCCCTTGCCGCCTGAAGTCCCATGTCGCAATCCCTCCACCCGATGCTCAACATTGCCATCAAGGCGGCCCGCGCGGCCGGCTCGATCATCAACCGGGCCTCACTGGACGTGGATTCGCTGAAGGTCAACACCAAGGCGCCCAATGACTTCGTCACCGAGGTCGACCAGGCCGCCGAGCAGGCCATCATCGAGACCCTGCTGACCGCCTACCCCGGCCACGGCATCCTGGCGGAAGAGTCCGGCCGCACCCACGGCGCCAAGCACAGCGACTTCGTCTGGATCATCGACCCGCTGGACGGCACCACCAATTTCATCCACGGCTTCCCGGTCTACTGCGTGTCGATCGCGCTGTCCTTCCGCGGCAAGATCGAGCAGGCTGTCGTCTACGACCCCACCCGCAACGACCTCTTCATCGCCTCCAAGGGCCGTGGCGCCTACCTCAATGACAAGCGCCTGCGCGTCTCGCGCCGCACCCGCCTGGCCGATTCGCTGGTCGGCACCGGCTTTCCGTTCCGCAAGGGCGACAACGTCCAGCGCTACCTGAAGATGTTCGAGGCGGTGCTGCCGCACTGCGCCGGTGTGCGCCGCCCGGGCTCGGCCGCGCTGGACCTGTGCTACGTGGCCGCCGGCTACACCGACGGCTTCTTCGAGACCGGCCTGTCACCCTGGGACATCGCCGCCGGCTCGCTGATCATCACCGAGGCCGGTGGCCTGATCGGCAACTTCACCGGCGAGGCCGACTTCCTGCACCAGCGCGAGGTGGTGGCCGGCAACCCCAAGGTCTATGCGCAGCTGGTGCAATTGCTGACCCCGTTCACCCGCGTGATCAGCGACGAAGAACCCGCCCCGCCGCCGGCACCGGCCGCCGACGCCGCGCCGGTCGAGCGCAAGCCCATCCGGCTGCGCAAGAAGGCCGCCGAGCCCGCCCCGGGCGACGACGCCCCGTTCTGATCGGCCCGCCAGCAGCGTGAGCAGGGCAGCCGACGCGCCGCCAGGCGCCGACGAGTTCGCGGGCCACACGCCAATGATGGCCCAGTATTTCCGCCTGAAGGCCGGGTTCCCCGAGACCCTGCTCTTCTACCGGATGGGCGACTTCTACGAGCTGTTCTTCGACGACGCCCGCAAGGCGCACCGGCTGCTCGACATCACGCTCACCACCCGCGGCCAGAGCAATGGCGAGCCGGTGGTCATGGCCGGCGTGCCGGTGCATTCGGTCGAGAACTACCTCGCGCGGCTGCTGAAGCTGGGTGAGGCCGTGGCCGTGGCCGAGCAGGTGGGCGACGTGGCGACGGCCAAGGGGCCGGTCGAGCGCAAGGTGGTGCGCGTGGTCACCCCCGGCACCGTCACCGATGCCGAGCTGCTGGACGAACGCAGCGAGACCCTGTTGCTGGCGCTGTCGCGCCACAAGGCCACCTTCGGCCTGGCCTGGCTGGGCCTGGCCAGCGGGCAGCTGGGCCTGGCCGAGTGCGGCGAGCGTGAACTGGCCGGCTGGCTGGCCCGCCTGGCGCCGGCCGAGATCCTGGTCGACCGCGAGGACCTGCCGCCGGCCGTGCGGCAATGCCAAGCCGCGCGCACGATGCGCCCCGCCTGGCAGTTCGACGCCGGCCTGGGCCTGCGCAAGCTGTGCGAACAGCTGCGCGTGGCCACGCTGGCCGGCTTCAATGCCCAGGAGATGGGCGCCGGCCACGCCGCCGCCGCCGCGCTGCTGTCCTATGCCGAGCACACCCAGGGCCGGGCGCTGGCCCATGTGCAGACGCTGACGGTGGAGCGCAGCTCCGACCTGATCGAGCTGCCCCCCGCCACGCTGCGCAACCTGGAACTGACCGAGACGCTGCGCGGCGAACGCGCGCCGACACTGCTGTCGCTGCTCGACACCTGCCGCACCGGCATGGGCAGCCGCGCGCTGCGCCACTGGCTGACCCACCCGCAGCGCGATCGCAGCACCGCCAGCGCGCGGCTGGCGGCGATCGGCACGCTGCAGGAGGCCGGCTTCGAGGCCCTGCGCGAAGCCCTGCGCCAGGTCAGCGATGTCGAGCGCATCACCGCGCGCATCGCGCTGCGCCAGGTGCGCCCGCGCGAGCTCTCCGGCCTGCGCCACACGCTGGCCTCGCTGCCGGCGCTGCGCGCGGTCGTGCCTTTCGGCACCGCGCTGCTCGACCAGAGCCTGGCCGACCTGTCGCCCGAGCCCGCCATCGCCGAGTTGCTGCTGCGCGCCGTGGCCGAGGAGCCGGCCGTGCTGCTGCGCGACGGCGGCGTGATCGCCACCGGCTTCGATGCCGAGCTGGATGAACTGCGTGCCATCGGCCAGAACTGCGACGCCTTCCTGCTGGACCTGGAGACCCGTGAGCGCGCGCGCACCGGCATTGCCAACCTGCGGGTGCAGTTCAACAAGGTGCACGGCTTCTACATCGAGGTCACCAGTTCCGGCCTGGACCGCGTGCCCGCCGACTACCAGCGCCGCCAGACCCTGAAGAACGCCGAGCGCTTCATCACGCCCGAACTGAAGACCTTCGAGGACAAGGCGCTGTCGGCCCAGGACCGGGCGCTGGCGCGCGAGAAGTTCCTCTTTGAGCAGTTGCTCGACCAGCTGCAGGCCCACCTGCGCCCGCTGAGCGCCCTGGCCCACGCGCTGGCCACCTTGGACGCGCTGGCCGCGCTGGCCGAACGCGCCGCCACGCTGGGCTGGTGCACGCCCGAGTTCGTGCGCCACCCGGCGATCGAGATCGAGGCCGGTCGCCACCCGGTGGTCGAAGCTCGGCTGGCCGAGACCGGCGGTGGCGAGTTCATCGCCAACGACTGCCGCCTGGACGCCCGCACCCGCATGCTGATCGTCACCGGCCCCAACATGGGCGGCAAGAGCACCTTTATGCGCCAGGTGGCGCTGATCGCGCTGCTGGCCGCCATGGGCTCCTGCGTGCCCGCGCGGCGCTGCCGACTGGGACCAATGGACGCCATCCACACCCGCATCGGCGCCGCCGATGACCTGGCCAACGCCCAGTCCACCTTCATGCTGGAGATGACCGAGGCGGCGCAGATCATCCACGGCGCCACCGAGCAGTCGCTGGTGCTGATGGACGAGATCGGCCGCGGCACCTCCACCTTTGACGGCCTGGCGCTGGCCTCGGCGATCGCCAGCCACCTGCACGACCGCAACAAGGCCTTCACGCTGTTCGCCACCCACTATTTCGAGCTGACCGAGTTCCCGCGCCGCCATGAGCGGGCGCAGAACTGGCATGTCAGCGCGGCCGAGAGCGGCGAGGACATCGTCTTCCTGCACGCCATCGAGCCCGGCCCCGCCAGCCGCAGCTACGGCGTGCAGGTGGCCCGCCTGGCCGGCATGCCACCGGCACTCGTGCGCCAGGCGCGCACCACACTCGAGGCGCTGGAGGCGCAGTCGCGCAGCGGCGAGTCGCAGGTCGACCTGTTCGCTGCCCCACCCGCCGCACAGCCTGTCACCTGTTCAGAGGTCGAGGAGGCCCTGGCCGCCATCGATCCGGATACCCTCACCCCCCGGGAGGCGCTGGATGCGCTGTACCGGCTGAAGAAACTCCAATCCCAGTGAAGCCATGACCTACTGCGTCGGCATCCGGCTCAACGCCGGCCTCGTCTTCCTCAGCGACTCGCGCACCAACGCGGGCCTGGACGCGATCAGCACTTTCCGCAAGATGATCGTTTACGAGAAGCCGGGCGAGCGCTTCATGACCCTGCTGTCGGCCGGCAACCTCAGCATCAGCCAGTCGGTGCGCGAGATCCTGCAGGTCGAGCGCCTGCCCAATGGCGACGATGAGCCGATCACCATCTGGAACGCCACCAGCATGTTCGACGCCGCCCGCGTGCTGGGCAGCGCGGTGCGCCGGGTCTACGAGCAGGATGGCCCGGCGCTGAAGGCCGCCGGCATCGACTTCAACTGCTCGATGATCTTCGGCGGCCAGATCAAGGGCGAGGCCATGCGCCTGTTCCTGGTTTATTCGGCCGGCAACTTCATCGAGGCCACGCGCGAGACCTGCTTCTTCCAGGTGGGTGAAAGCAAGTACGGCAAGCCCATCCTCGACCGCGTGCTCACGCCCACCACGCCGCTGGACGAGGCCGCCAAGTGCGCCTTGGTGTCAATGGACTCCACCCTCAAATCCAACCTGTCGGTGGGCCTGCCGCTGGACCTGCTGGTCTACGAAGAGGGGCAGTTGAAGAGCGACCGCATCGTCTGCATCGACAACGAGAACCCCTACTTCCGCATGATCCACGAGACCTGGGGCCAGCGCCTGCGCGAGGTCTTCGAGGGCATCGACGACCCGCAGTGGGACGGCGGCGCCGCCAACCACCCGCTGATGACCGACACCGGTCGCTACGAGCCCATGCGCAAGATCGCCCGACCCGAGGACAAGATCGTCTGAGCGGGCCGGCGTGATGGACCTCCCCGCCGCCCTGGCCCTGCTGGTCGATGACGAGCTGCGGGCCCGGAGCGCGCTGGAAGCCCTGTTCACGCAGGCCACCCGCAGCGGCAACACCGCGCTGGCCGACGAGGCCTGCGTCGGCATCCTGCTGGGCATCGGCCTGAACTATGTCGACTTTCGCGGCCGCCAGCGCTGGTGCCGTCACCTGCGTGAGCGGCTGGACACCACCGCTGGGGCGCCCTTGCTGGCCCAGGCCGCCGCGGGCGAGCCCCCGGCCATGCGCCGCTGTGGCGCCGCCCTGGTGCTGCCCTACATCGACGACGACCCCGCACTGCTGCCGACAGCCTGGCTGAACCAGGTCGCCCAGGCGCTGCTGCGCGGCCTGCACGCCAGCGACACCCTGCTGCCCTCGCAGCGTCTGGTGCTGGCCAAGGTGCTGCTCGATCACTTCTCGATGCAGCTCGACACCACGGCCGTCAGCCGGGTGCAGGCGGTGCAGCAAGAGCGGCTGAAGCTGGATCCCTTGTCACCCGCCGAGCAGGCCCAGTGGTGGCTGCTGGTACTGGGACACGCCGAGTATTTCGGCGAGCTGGCCGCGGCGCAACAGGCCCGCCAGCGGTTGGAGACGCTGATCCGCACGCACGGCCTGGAGACCTACCGCGTGGCCGAGCTGTGCAGCGAGATGTCGCTGGCCCTGCACGGCGGCCAGCTGGAGCGGGCCGCCCGCATCGACCGCGAGCTCGATGCCCTGATGCCCGAGTTGCGTGCCGGCTTCCTGGTGCAGGGCCTGCGCGCCCAGGCCAGCTACCGCGCCTTCCGCGGCGAGAACGCAGTGGCCCTGGCCCTGACCGATCGCCTGCTGGCCCTGTGCGGCGACCTGGAGGTGCCCGAGCGCGACCAGGGCGCCTACCACGGCCTGCGCGCCAACATCCTGGCCGCCCTGGGCCGCTTTGACCAGGCGCTGGCCGAGCTGGCCGGCCTGCGCGCCAGCCAGACCGGCAGCCAGGCCGAGATCCTTGAGACCATGATCGCCTTCGTCGAGGTGCTGGCCCGCCTGGACACCCAGCCCGACGTGGCCCTGGACCGCCTGGGCAGCGCACTGGCCGACGCCGCCCGGCTGGGCTACACCCGTTTCCTGATGACCGCGCCGCAGCTCAGCGCGCGCCTGTGCCAACTGGCACTGGACGCCGGCATCGAGCCCGAGTTCGTGCAGGCGACGATCCGCGACCGCCACCTGACCGCCCCCGATCCCACCCGCAGCGACTGGCCGCGGCCGGTGGCGGTGCAGGTGCTGGGGCCGCTGGTGCTCAGCCGGCAGGGCACGCCCGTGGCCTCGGGCGGCAAGTCGCAGCGCAAGCCGCTGGAGCTGCTGGCGCTGCTGGCCGCGCATGGCGGCGGCCCGCTGGGCACCGACCAGGTGATCGATGCGCTGTGGCCGTCGCTGGAGGCCGATGCCCCCAAGGCCTCGCTGGAGATGGCGATCTCGCGCCTGCGCAAGCTGCTGGAATGTCCCGAGGCTGTGCTGGTCAGTCAGGGCACGGTGGCGCTGGACCCGGCGCTGGTGTGGTGCGACGCGGCGGCTTTTGAGCAGCTCTCGGCCCGCCTGCGCGAGCGCCTGGCGGCCGGCCACGCGCCGTTGGACGCACTGGCCCACGACGCCCGGCGTCTGTTCGGTCTGTACCGGGGCCGCCTGCTGGGCACCGACACCCTCACCGGCCCGATGCGCCTGGCGCGCGAGCGCCTGTCACTGACCTATCTGCAGTCGATCGAAGCCTGGGGCCAGGCACTGGAGGCGCGCGGCGACTGGGCCGGCGCACTGGCGCTGTACCGCCAGGCGGTGGGGGTCGACTCGCTGGCCGAGCCCTTGCACCGGGCGCTGATGCGCGCGCTGCTGGTGCATGGCGAGCGCGCCGAGGCGCTGCGCGCCTACCGGCGCTGCTGCGACGCACTGGCCAGCGCGTTGGGCGTGGGCCCCGGCCAGGAGACCCAGGCACTGGGCCGGGCCGCGGGCGCCCCTGAGCTTCCCGCCTGACGAAGTCCCTGCCCCCCCTGGATCCAAGGGTTCAAGCGCAGCAACCGTTGGTCATCCGTTGGTGCGGGTCGGCCACCGTTGGGCGACAGTGGGTTCACCCGCCGACCACCGGACCTAGACTGTGCGCCCTCCGCCTCGCCCGCCGCCCATGGCAACATCGGGCGCCCCATCTGCCCAGGAATCCGCTTGGACCCGCGCCCCGCTGCGCCTTCGCGCACCATCGTCTTCGCCCACGCCAACGGCTTTCCGGCCGGGACCTACCGGGTGCTGTTCGAGCGCTGGCGCGCCGCCGGCTACACCGTCCACGCGCCCGAGCGTTTCGGCCACGACCCGCGCTACCCGGTGGGCCCGCGCTGGAGCGGCCTGCGCGATGAACTGCTCGACTTCATCGCCGGCGCCAGCCAGGCGCCGGTGTTGCTGGTCGGTCACTCGCTCGGCGGTCTGCTCAGCATGCTGGCCGCCAGCCACCGCCCCGCGCTGTGTGCCGGCGTGGTGCTGCTGGACTCGCCGCTCATCACCGGCTGGCGGGCGCAAGTGCTGCATGTCATCAAGCGCGCCGGGCTGGTGCAGCGCCTGGGCCCGGGACAGGTCTCGAACCGCCGCCGCCAGGCCTGGCCGGACCGCGACGCGGCGCTGGCCCACTTCCAGTCCAAGCCGGCCTTTGCCCGCTGGGACCCGCGCGTGCTGCGCGACTACGTCGACACCGGCATGGCCGGTACCGCCAGCGGCGAGGTCCGCTTGCATTTCGAGCGCGAGGTCGAGACCCGCATCTACAACAGCCTGCCGCATCACCTGGGCCCGCTGCTGCGCCGCCATCCGCTGCGCTGTCCAGTGGGTTTCATCGCCGGCACGCAGTCGGCCGAGATGCGTCAGGGCGGCGATGCCGCATCACGCCGCCTCGCCGGCCCGCGTTTCGTGCGCCTCGAGGGCACCCACCTGTTTCCGATGGAGCGCCCCGAGGCCACCGCCGACCTGGTCCTGAGGCTGTTCCGCGATTTCGAGCAGCCTGGCGCCCTGAGCGCCCCACCCCTTCCCCACTGCCCACCCTGAGGCCCCTGCCGTGTGAAGACGCCGGGGCCGCGCGTCAAAGGACATGCCATGCCCCGTCTTCTCCACATCGGCGCCACTGTCGTGCTGTCCCTGGGCCTGCAGGCCGCCTATGCCACGCCCTCACTGCAGCAGTCGGGC
Organism: Ideonella aquatica; assembly: GCF_018069755.1. GTDB lineage: Bacteria > Pseudomonadota > Gammaproteobacteria > Burkholderiales > Burkholderiaceae_C > Ideonella > Ideonella aquatica. The sequence goes on from NZ_JAGQDE010000016.1 coordinate 35,638, forward strand.
AACTTCGCCTACAGCTGCTCCGGCCGCGGCAACGGCCATGCCTACAACGGCATCCACCTGCAAGACGGCTTTGTCGCTGGCCAGTACAAGTGCAAGGAGTCCAGCGTGGCGCCGGCGCTGACCAGCAAGGCGGCGAGCCACTACAACGGCATCAGCGGCGGCAGCTCGAGGGGCAAGGCCAAATCCCTGGCCGGCAAGGGCGCCGTGCTGGCCATCAGCAGCACGGTGTCCGACGAGGCCGACCGCAGCCTGACCGGTTTCGCCGATCGTTGGACCATCTCGGTGTCCGGTGTCGACACGCGTGCGGCCCTGCTCCTGACCGTGCGGCTGAAGGTGCAGGGTGAGCTGGAAGCCCATGGCTGGTCCGGGTCCTCCAGGCTGAGCGCCGGCGTCTTCGCCGATGGTGCCTATGTGGGCGGCGGCAGCTGGGGCATCCGCTCCGAGATCGGCAACCTGGACGTGTTCCTGCCAGTGAACGACACGGCCAGCGTGAGCCTGTTGGTGATGAACGACGCCCCGTTCTGGCTGGCCGCCACGCTCACCGCCAGCGCCGGGGCGGCGGCGATGGGCGCGCCGGGCTCCGCCCGGACCAGCACGCCGGCCAGCGGGCTGCTGTGGGACGGCGTGGTCGAGCTGCGCGACTATTGGACCGGACAGGTCTACACGGACTGGACGCTGACGTCCGACTCCGGCATCGACTGGCGCCAGCCCTGTCCCTGCACCGTGCCCTGAGCCCTCCCCCGTTGGAGGGAGACGGTTGCCGTCGGTCGGTATAATCAGGCTTTACCACCACGGCATTCGTCTCCGGCCGCTGCTCAGCGGGTCGCCGGATGCCCCATGACATGACCAAGTTCGTCTTCGTCACCGGCGGTGTGGTGTCCTCGCTGGGCAAGGGCATCGCGTCGGCTTCGCTGGCTGCGATCCTCGAATCGCGCGGCCTCAAGGTCACCCTCATCAAGCTGGATCCGTACCTCAACGTTGATCCGGGCACCATGTCGCCGATGCAGCATGGCGAGGTCTTCGTCACCGACGACGGCGCCGAGACCGACCTCGACCTGGGCCACTACGAGCGCTTCATCACGACGCGCATGCGCAAGGCCAACAACTTCACCAGCGGCCAGATCTACAAGAGCGTGCTCGAGAAAGAGCGCCGCGGCGACTATCTCGGCAAGACGGTGCAGGTCATCCCGCATGTCACCAACGAGATTCAGGAGTACGTCAAGCGCGGCGCCGGCTTCGGCACGCCGGATGCGGTGGATGTGGCGATCTGCGAGATCGGCGGCACGGTGGGCGACATCGAATCACTGCCCTTCCTGGAAGCCGTGCGTCAGCTGAGCCTGAAGATGGGCGCCGGCAACACCGCCTTCGTGCACCTGACCTACGTGCCCTACATCAAGGCCGCGGGTGAACTGAAGACCAAGCCCACCCAGCACACCGTTCAGAAGCTGCGCGAGATCGGTATCCAGCCCGACGCGCTGCTGTGCCGCGCCGATGTGGAAGTGCCGGCCGAGGAGCGCGAGAAGATCTCGCTGTTCACCAATGTGCCGCCGCATGGCGTGATCTCGGTCTGGGACGCCGACACCATCTACAAGGTGCCGCGCATGCTGCACGAGCAGGGCCTGGACGAGCTGATCTGCATGAAGCTGCAGCTGCTGACCCGCCCGGCCGACCTGAAGACCTGGGACCGCCTGGTCAGCGAGGTCGAGCAGCCCCGCGGCGAGGTCACCATCGCCATGTGCGGCAAGTACACCGACCTGTCGGACTCCTACAAGTCGCTCAACGAGGCACTGCGCCACGCCGGCCTGCAGCACCATGTGAAGGTGACGATCGAGTACGTCGACTCGGAAACCCTCACCGACGACAACGCCGCCGCTGAGTTGGGCAAGTACGACGCCGTGCTGGTGCCCGGCGGCTTCGGCAAGCGCGGCGTGGAGGGCAAGATCTCGGCCGCCCGCGCTGCCCGCGAGCACAAGCTGCCCTATCTGGGCATCTGCCTGGGCATGCAGGTCGCCACCATCGAGTACGCCCGCCACATGGCCGGCCTGGCCGGCGCCAACTCCACCGAGTTCGACCCCGACGCGCCGCACAAGGTGATCGCCCTGATCGACGAGTGGCAGGACGCCGACGGCTCGATCCAGAAGCGCGATGCCCACTCCGACCTGGGCGGCACGATGCGCCTGGGTGCGCAAAGCTCCGACGTCAAGCCCGGCACGCTGGCCCACGAGATCTACGGCCCGGTCGTCACCGAGCGCCACCGCCACCGCTACGAGGCCAACGAGCATTACCTGGATGCGCTGCAGAAGGCCGGCCTGGTGATCTCGGCCATCACCCAGCGCGAGAAGCTCACCGAGATGGTCGAGCTGCCGCGCGAGGTGCACCCCTGGTTCGTCGGCGTGCAGTTCCACCCCGAGTTCAAGTCCACGCCCTGGGGCAGCCACCCGCTGTTCAAGAGCTACATCAAGGCCGCGCTGGACCACCAGGCGGCCCGCGCGAAGAAGGGCTGAGCCATGCAGCTGTGCGGATTCGAGGTCGGCCTCACGCGGCCCTTCTTCCTGATCGCCGGCACCTGCTCGATCGAAGGGCTGCAGCTGTCGCTGGACGTGGCCGGCCAGCTCAAGGAAGCCTGCACGGCGCTGGGCATCCCGCTGATCTACAAGGGCTCGTTCGACAAGGCCAACCGATCGTCCGGCACCACCGCGCGCGGCCTGGGCCTGGACAAGGGCCTGCAGATCCTTGATGAGGTGCGCCGCCAGACCGGTCTGCCGGTGCTGACCGATGTGCACGATGAGTCGCAGGTGGCCGAGGTGGCCAGCGTGGTCGATGTTCTGCAGACGCCGGCCTTCCTGTGCCGCCAGACCGATTTCATCCGCGCCGTGGCCAAGTCCGGCAAGCCGGTGAACATCAAGAAGGGGCAGTTCCTGGCGCCCTGGGACATGGTGAACGTCATCGACAAGGCCCGCGCCGCCGCGCGCGAAGCCGGCCTCAGCGAAGACCGCTTTCTGGCCTGCGAACGCGGTGTGAGCTTTGGCTACAACAACCTGGTCGCCGACATGACCAGCCTGGCCGCGATGCGCCAGTCCGGCGCGCCAGTGGTCTTTGACGTCACCCACTCGGTGCAAAAGCCCGGCGGGCTGGGCGGCTCCAGCGGCGGCGCCCGCGAGATGGTGCCGGTGCTGGCCCGCGCCGGCGTGGCCGCCGGTGTGGCCGGTCTGTTCATGGAAACCCACCCCGAGCCCGCCAAGGCCTGGAGCGACGGCCCGAACGCCGTGCCGCTCAAGCACATGCGCGCACTGCTGGCGCAGTTGGTGGCACTGGACCGCGTGGTCAAGAGCCAGCCGCTGCTGGAAACGGATTTCAGCGCCTGATCACCATGCCTGCCGCCTACGTCATCGCCGACGTCACCGTCACCGACGAACAGAAGATGGCCGAGTACCGCCAATGGAGCAGCCGCGCCATGGCCGAGCATGGCGCCGAGATCGTCGTGCGTGGCGGTGCCCCCGCGGTGATGGAGGGCGACTGGGCCCCCACCCGCATCGTGGTGCTGAAGTTTGCCGCCGGCCGCGCCGCAGCGCAGGCCTTCTATGACAGCCAGACCTACACGCAGGCCCGCCAGGTGCGAGAAGGCGCCGGCGTGATGCGCATGATCGTCGTCGACGGTCCCGAGTGAGCCTGCCCACCGAATGATCTGCGCAGGTAACCGCCAGCCGGCATGCTGCGCACCGCCCCCACCGAATTCTTAGCCTAATGGAGTGTTGAAACATGAGTGCCATCGTTGACATCGTCGGCCGCGAGATCCTGGACAGCCGCGGCAACCCCACCGTCGAGTGCGACGTGCTGCTGGAAAGCGGCACGCTGGGCCGCGCCGCCGTGCCCTCGGGCGCGTCCACCGGCTCGCGCGAGGCCATCGAGCTGCGCGACGGCGACAAGAGCCGCTACCTGGGCAAGGGCGTGCTCAAGGCCGTCAACCACATCAACACCGAGATCAGTGAGGCCGTGCTGGGCCTGGACGCCACCGAACAGTCCTTCCTGGACAAGACCCTGATCGACCTGGACGGCACCGAGAACAAGAGCCGCCTGGGCGCCAACGCGATGCTGGCGGTCTCGATGGCCGTGGCCCGCGCCGCCGCTGAAGAAAGCGGCCTGCCGCTGTACCGCTACTTCGGCGGCATGGGCGCGGTGCAGCTGCCGGTGCCGATGATGAACGTCATCAACGGCGGTGCCCACGCCAACAACAGCCTGGACCTGCAGGAGTTCATGATCATCCCGGTGGGTGCGCCGAGCTTCCGCGAGTCGCTGCGCTACGGCGCCGAGGTCTTCCATGCGCTCAAGAAGATCATCGACGCCAAGGGCATGAGCACCACCGTGGGTGACGAGGGCGGCTTCGCCCCCAGCCTGCCCAGCCACGAGGCCGCGATCCAGCTGATCCTGGAGGCCATCGACAAGGCCGGCTTCACCGCCGGCACCCAGATCGCCATCGGCCTGGACTGCGCCGCCAGCGAGTTCTACAAGGACGGCAAGTACCACCTGGACGGCGAAGGTCTGCAGCTGACCGCGCCCGAGTGGACCGACATCCTGGCCACCTGGTGCGACAAGTACCCGATCGTCTCGATCGAGGACGGCATGCACGAAGGCGACTGGGACGGCTGGAAGCACCTGACCGAGCGCCTGGGCAAGAAGGTCCAGCTGGTCGGCGACGACCTGTTCGTCACCAACACCAAGATCCTGAAGCAGGGCATCGACCAGGGCATCGCCAACTCGATCCTCATCAAGATCAACCAGATCGGCACGCTCAGCGAAACCTTCGCCGCGATCGAGATGGCCAAACGCGCCGGCTACACCGCCGTGGTGTCGCACCGCTCGGGCGAGACCGAGGATTCCACCATCGCCGACATCGCGGTGGGCCTGAACGCCGGCCAGATCAAGACCGGCTCGCTGTCGCGCTCGGACCGCATGGCCAAGTACAACCAGTTGCTGCGCATCGAGGAAGACCTGGGTGATGTCGCGGTCTACCCGGGCCGTGCGGCGTTCTACAACCTGAAGTAAGCGGCACAATCCCTGCCCATGCGACTCGTCCCCTTCGTCCTGGCCGCGCTGCTGGTGCTGGTGCAGGCGGAGCTGTGGTTCGGCAAGGGCGGCGTGCCGCATGTGATGGCGCTGCAGTCCGAGCTGAGCGCCCAGCTCGCGGCCAACGACGTGCTGCGCGGGCGCAACGAGCGCACCCAGGCCGAGGTCGCCGACCTCAAGGAGGGCCTGGAGATGGTCGAGGAAAAGGCCCGGCGCGAGCTGGGCATGGTGCGCCCCGACGAGACCCTGGTGGTCGTCTCCGGCGCGCGCCGCTGACCCTGCGCCCCCGTGGACCTGCTGCAGGCCGCTGCGCCGCTGCTCGCGCCGGTGTTCACGCTGGTCGGCACACCGGTCAGCCGCGCCGAGCTGCTGGGCACGCTGCTGGCGCTGGCCATGGTGGTGTTGAACATGCGGGTACACCCGGCGGCCTGGCCGCTGGCGATTGCCAGCTCGCTGCTCTATGCCTTGCTGTTTGCCAGCTCGAAGCTGTACGGTGAGGCGGCGCTGCAGCTGTTCTTCGTGGGGATGGCCGCCTGGGGCTGGTGGTGCTGGCTGCGCGGCACCGGTCAGGATGGCACGCCACTGCGCGTGCACCGGCTCAGCGCCGCCCAGCGCTGGCGCATCGCCGCGGCCACCCTGCTGGCCTGGCCGGCACTGGCCGGCCTGCTGATCAGCGCCACCGACAGCACCACACCGTGGCTGGACGCCCTGCCCACCGTGGGCAGCATCGCCGGCACGCTGCTGCTGGGCCGCAAGGCGCTGGAGAACTGGCCGGTGTGGGTGGCGGTGAACCTCATCAGCGTGGTGCTGTTCGCCAGCAAGGCGCTGTGGTTGACCACGGCGCTGTACGGCCTGTTTGCGCTGATGGCCATGGCCGGCTGGCGCGCCTGGCTGCAGCTGGAGCGCCGCGATGCGCTGGCCTGAACCGCCGCACGGCGCGCTGCTGCTGGCCATCGTCGGCGCCGAAAGCACCGGCAAAAGCACGCTGGCCGCCGCTCTGGCACAGCGCCTGGTGGACGACACCGGCCTGGCCTGCACTGCTGTGCCCGAGGTGCTGCGCGCATGGTGCGACCGCCAGGGCCGCACGCCGCGCCAGCACGAGCAGGACGGCATCGCCGCCGAGCAGGCGCGCCACCTGGCCGAGGCCTGCGCCACCCATGCGGTGGTGGTGGCCGACACCACGCCGCTGATGACCGCGGTCTACCACCACCAGGTGTTTGGCGACGACAGCCTGGACGCCCCCGCCCAGGCCTGGCAGAAGCACTGCGCGCTGACGCTGCTGACCGCGCTGGACCTGCCCTGGCAGGCCGACGGGCTGCAGCGGGATGGCCCGCAGGTGCGCGCGCCGGTGGATGCGCGCCTGCGTCGCCTGCTGGTCGGCGCCGGCCTGCCGTTCTCGGTCGTGCGCGGAAGCGGCCGGGACCGGCTGGAATCGGCCGTGGACGCGGTGGCCCCGCTGCTGCGCGCCCGGCGCACCCCGGGCCGTGGCCTCTTCAGCCGACTGGACGAGCGTGACAGCGGCCCGGCGGGCCGGCCGTGGCGCTGCGACCATTGCGACGACCCGGGCTGCGAACACGCGCTGCGCCAGTTGGCGCAACGTTGATCAGTGGCGGGTCGCGCCCTCGTCGCCCGGGTGCGCCCCGGGCGTGAACAGCTCGCCCACATCCACCGCATCGAAGCGGTAGTGGCGGCCGCAGAAGTCGCAGCCCACCTCGATCTCGCCGCGCTCGGCAAGGATGCTGTCGGCCTCGTCGCGGCCCAGCGAGCTGAGCATGCCGCGCACCCGCTCGGCCGAGCAGCTGCAGGCAAAGCGCGGTGCCCGCGGCTCAAAGCGACGCACCGTCTCTTCCCAGAACAGCCGGCGCAGGATGGTGTCGGCGTCCAGCGTCAGCAGTTCATCGCGCGTGAGCGTGGCGCTGAGGTGGGCGATGCGGTTGAAGGCCTCGGACAGCCCGATCTCGTCCTCGTTGCCCCATGACTGCCCCCACGCCGGCTGCGCCGGCTGCCCCCCGCGGGGGCTCGGTCCGGCTTGGGACGGCCCGGCGCCGTACCGGCCCCCCAGGTTGCCCTCGCCCTCCACCGGCAAGCGCTGGATCAGCAGCCCGGCGGCGATCTCGTCGTTGGCAGCCAGCACCAGGCGGGTGTCGAGTTGCTCGGACTGCAGCATGTAGTGCTCCAGCACCTGCGAGAGCTGCTGCAGCGGCTCGCGCTGGTCACCATGCAGCGGCACCACGCCTTGGTAGGGTTGCTGCCCGGGCAGGCGGTCCTTGGGGTCCAGCGTGATCGCGCAGCGACCCTTCCCATGCACGTTCAGCAGGGCCTCCAGCTGGGCGCCCGCCGGCACCTCGCCCACCACCTTGGCGGTGGCCCGAAAACCCAGCTCGCTGTTGGCCTCGGCCACCGCCAGCTTGACCGGGCCGTCGCCCAGCACCTGCAGGATCAGCGCGCCGTTGAACTTGATGTTGGCCTGCATCAGCGTGGCGGCAGCGGCCATTTCGCCCAACAACTGGCGCACCTCAGGCGGGAAGGCGCCGGCTTCCTCGCGGCGGGTCAGCACCTCGCGCCAGCTGTCGGTCAGTCGCACCAGCATGCCGCGCACCGGCAGGCCTTCGAAGATGAATGTGTGGAGTTCGCTCATGGAAAAAGCCGCCGGCTGCGACAAGGGGCAGCGGCGGCCGGATGCTCAGGTGGGGCGCCCGGGGCGGTTTTCCAGGGGCGCGATGGGGATAATTCTACGGATGGACGTCCGCGCCGAAGCACTGAGGGTCTTGCAACTGACCGATCCCGAGGCCAAGTGTGTCGCGGTCACCGCCCTTTTCCAGGCGGTGCAGCAAGGTGCGGCCGCCGACCCGCAGGCGACGATGAGCGCCGATGACGCCGCCCTGCCCGGCCGTCCGCAGCGGCCACGGCTGGTGGCAGCCACCCAGGTGGCGCAGCGCTCGGTCCACACCGTGGCGGGCCGTGCGGCGCTGCTGCACGCGATCTGCCACATCGAGTTCAACGCCATCAACCTGGCGCTGGACGCGGTGTGGCGCTTCGCCGGCATGCCGCCCGACTTCTACCGCGACTGGCTGCAGGTGGCCGCCGAAGAGGCGCTGCACTTCCGGCTGCTGCGCGACCACCTGGCCACGCTGGGCCACGCCTACGGCGACTTCGACGCCCACGACGGCCTGTGGCGCATGACCGCGGCCACCGCCAGCGACATCGTCGCCCGCATGGCCTTGGTGCCGCGCACCCTGGAGGCGCGCGGCCTGGACGCCACGCCCCCGATCCAGGCGCGCCTGGCCAAGGCCGGCGACCATGCCGCCGTGGCCATCCTGGACATCATCCTGCGCGACGAGGTGGGCCATGTCGCCATCGGCAACCACTGGTACCTGTGGCTGTGCCAGCAGCGCGGTCTGGACGCGCTGGCGCTGTACCCCGAGTTGGCGCAGCGCTACCAGGCCCCGCGCCTGCGCGCACCGCTGAACCTGGAAGCCCGCCGCCGCGCCGGCTTCAGCGACGCCGAGTTGGTGCGCCTGGAGGCCGACAGCAAGGCATGAGGCTTGCAAGCCTTCCGCGGGACAAACCGCATGCCATTCGGTGGCAGGCGCCGTAAACTGACCGTTTCACCACTACGCCGAACCCACGGCAAACGAGGAACTCATGGCCCAACACGACACCCGTCGCTTCCTGAAGGCCGCCGGCACCCTGCTGGCCACCCTGGTGCTGGCCGCCTGCGGCAAGCAGGAGGCGCCGCCGGCTCCGGCCGCATCGGCCGCCGCCCCCGCGTCCGCCGCCGCCCCGGCGCCCAAGGTGTACGTGGTGGGCACCGATGCCGCCTACGCCCCCTTCGAGTTCCAGAACGAGAAGGGCGAGATCGTCGGCTTCTCGGTCGACCTGCTGACCGCCGTGGCCGAGAAGGGCGGCTTCCAGGTCAAGTTCCAGAACACCCCCTGGGAAGGCATCTTCAACGCGCTGGGCCAGGGCGACCGCGACCTGCTGATCTCGTCGATCACCATCACCGACGAGCGCAAGCAGAGCATGGACTTCTCCGACCCCTACTTCGACGCGATCCAGCTGATCGCCGTGAAGGAAAGCTCCAAGGTCGCCAAGTTCGATGACCTGAAGAAGGCCAAGGTCGGCGTGCAGACCGGCACCACCGGTGACGAGGTCGTGACCAAGCTGCAAGGCAAGACCGCCAGCACCACCAAGCGCTTCGAGTCCACCCCGCTGGCCCTGAAGGAGCTGGAGGCCGGTGGCGTCGACGCCGTGGTCGCCGACAACGGCGTGGTCATCCACTATGTGGCCAACAACCCGGGTGCCAAGTTCAAGACCGTGGCCGACACCAAGTCCTTCGCGCCGGAGCAATACGGCATCGCCGTCAAGAAGGGCAACGCCGAACTGCTGGCCATGGTCAACAAGGGCCTGGCCGCGGTGAAGGCCGACGGCACCTACGCCGCGATCTACAAGAAGACCTTCGGCACCGAGCCGCCGGCAGCCGCCCCGGCCGCCCCGGCCTCCGCCGCGTCGAACTGATCGTCGCGGGGAGACGCCGTCCATGGACTTGCGCTGGGACATCCTGAGCGGCTACTGGCCGCTGTTCATGGACGGCCTGATCACCACGGTCAAGATCACCGTGGTGGCCATCGCCGCAGGCCTGGTGCTGGGCGCGCTGTTCGGGCTGGTCAGCAGCTCGCGCGATGCGCCTCGCCCCAAGTCGATGGCGCTGGATTGGGGTCTGCGGGCGCTGCGCGGCGTCACGCTGGCCTACGTCACCTTTTTCCGCGGCACACCGCTGTTCGTGCAGATCCTGCTGGTGCACTTCGCGGTGATGCCGGCCCTGGTGCACCCTGACAGCGGTCTGCTGTTGGCGGGCGACACCGCCCGCGAGTTCCGCCAGGAGTACGGCGCCTTCTTCTCGGGCGCCGTGGCCCTGTCGCTGAACGCCGGCGCCTACATCTCCGAGATCTTCCGCGCCGGCATTGAAAGCATCCACCGCGGCCAGACCCAGGCCGCCTGGAGCCTGGGCCTGACCCACAGTCAGGCGATGCGCTTCGTGATCCTGCCGCAGGCCTTCCGCCGCATGGTGCCGGCCCTGGTCAACGAGGGCGTCACCCTCATCAAGGACTCGTCGCTGGTGTCGGCGATCGGCCTGGCCGAGCTGGCCCTGGCCGCGCGCACGGTGGCGGGCGCCTATTCGCGCTACTGGGAGCCCTACCTGGCCATCTCGGCGATGTACCTGGTCCTGACGCTGATCCTGTCAACGCTGGCCACGCGCCTGGAGGCGCCGGACCATTTGCGCGGCCGCTGAGCTGGGCTCGCCTCAGGGGCTGTCGAAGAAATAGCGCTTCAGCCCGGCCAGCACCATCTCGGTGGCGATGGCCGTCAGCACCAGACCCATCAGCTTTTCCAGCGCCGAGACCATCGGCGTGCCGATCAGCTTGCGGATGCGCTCGGCCGACATCAGCACCACCGTGCTGACCACCATGGCCAGCGTCAGCGCGCCCACCCAGGACCACAGCTTCTCCGGCTGGCGCGAGGCCAGCAGCAGCACCGTGGCCATGGCCGACGGGCCGGCCAGCAGGGGCACGGCCAGCGGAAAGATCATGGGCTCACGGGCGCCGTCGGTGGCGTAGATCTCCCCCCCCGACGCGAAGATCATGCGCATGGCAATGATCAGCAGGATCACACCGCCCGCCACTTCCAGCGATCGCTCGGACAGGTGCATGATGCTCAGGAAGCCCTGCCCCGACACCATGAAGGCCAGCAGCACCGCGAACGCGATGCCCGCCTCACGCAGCGCCACCAGGCGCCGTCGCTCAGGCGCCACGCCCCGCATCACGGCAATGAAGATCGGCAGGCTGCCAAAAGGGTCGAGCACAAGCAGCAGCAGCACCAGGGCCGAGGCAAAGGTATGGTCCATGGCGTGATTGTGCCCAGCCGGCCGACCGCCTGGATTGCCTTGATCAGTTGCGCCGACGCCACGGTCTGAGTGCGCCAGCGGGGCCTTGGGGGGGTGGTGACGCACCGGGCCCGGGTCCGCCCCTTAAAATCTTGACACGACGCCTTCAGAGCGCCTGCGCCGCCCGGCGAGACCCGCACCGGCGTGGTTTTCAACTCTCTTCCGTACAAGGTACTTATGAAGAAGACTCTCATCCTGACCGCCCTGGCCGCCGCCACCGTGGCGCCCGCCTTCGCTCAGAGCTCGGTCACCGTCTATGGCCGCCTGAACGTCACCGTCGAAAGCCGCAAGACCGGCAACACCACCGACAAGGGCGTTTACGACAACTCCTCGCGCATCGGCTTCAAGGGCGTCGAGGACCTGGGTGGCGGCCTGAAGGCTGGTTTCCTGATCGAGCACGGCTTCAACGCCGCCAGCGGTCAAGCCGCTGGCACCTTCTGGGGCCGCGAAAGCAATGTGTGGCTGTCGGGCAGCTTCGGCAAGCTGCGCCTGGGCAACATGGGCCCGAACATGGCCTACTTCACCCTGGCTGACTACATCAGCAACCACAACCACGACACCGGCATCTCGTCGGACGCCTTCTACCTGTACCCGGGTCGTGGCAGCAACATGGTGGCCTACACCTCGCCCTCGCTGGGTGGCTTGACCATCGACGCCCAAGTCGCCGAAAAGCGCGTGGGCGACCTGGGCCGCACCGTGGTGCTGACCGGCAACTACGAAGGTGGCCCGCTGCACCTGGGCGCTTCCTACGAAAAGGACGGCGATCACCGTGAACTGGGCGTCCGTGGCGCCTATGACATCGGCGCCGCCACCCTGGGCGCGTACTACATCCGCAACAGCGACATCGGCGGCGTGGCCGGTGCCGATCGCACCTCGTGGCGCCTGTCGGGCATGTACACCATGGGTGCCACCGAGCTGCACCTGAACTACGGCAAGGCCGGCGAAATCGGCGGCGTGGCCAACACCGACGCCACCCAGGTCACCCTGGGCGTGAACTACAACCTGAGCAAGCGCACCAAGGTGTACGGCTTCTACACCAAGGTCAACAACGAGGCCGCCGCCGCCTACTACTCGACTGGCGCCGGTGCCGACGTCAGCTCGCTGGCTCTGGGCGTTCGCCACAACTTCTGATCCTGCGGCGCCCCGCAAAGGGGTGCTCCAGCGCATCACGAGGCCACCTTCGGGTGGCCTTTTTCATGGCTGCGCCACAACGGCAATCAGGCGCGCGGGTGGTGCCGCGCATGCAGCTGCTGGAGCCGCTCGCGTGCCACATGCGTGTAGATCGTTGTCGTCGAGATGTCGGCATGCCCCAGCAGCAGCTGCACCACGCGCAGATCGGCGCCGTGGTTGAGCAGGTGGGTCGCAAAGGCATGGCGCAGGGTGTGCGGCGACAGTGGCGCGCGGATGCCCGCCCGCAACGCGTACTGCTTGACCAGTCGCCAGAACATCTGGCGCGTCATCGGCCCGCCGCGCACGGTGACAAACAGCGCCGATGAGGCGCGCGCGCCCAGCAGCGCACCGCGGGCCTCGGCCAGGTAGCGCTCGATCCACACCTGGGCCTGCTCACCAAAGGGCACCAGGCGCTCCTTGTTGCCCTTGCCGGTCACCCGCAGCACGCCTTCGGCCAGGCCGACATGCAGGCTCTGCAAGCCCACCAGCTCGCTCACGCGCAGTCCGCTGGCATACATCAACTCCAGCATGCAGCGGTCGCGCTGGCCCAGCGGGGTGTCGGTGTCGGGGGCGTTCAGCAGGGCCTCGACCTGCGCCTCGCTGAGGGTGTGCGGCACACGCATCGGCTGGCGCGCAGCATCCAGCCGCAGTGTCGGATCGGCATCCAGCAGGCGCTCGCGCAGCGCCCAGCGGTAGAAGCGGCGGAAGGCCGACAGCCGCCGATTGGCCGTGGTGGCGCGCGTGCCAGCGTGCCGAGCCGCGGTGTAGGCACGCAGATCAGATTCGGATGCCGTGAGCAGGCTGGTCTGGCGCTGTCCGACCAGCCAGTCGGACAGCGCCACCAGGTCGCGACGGTAGGCAGCCAGGGTGTTGGCCGACAGCCCGTCCTCCAGCCACAGCGCGTCGCTGAAGCGGCGAACCACGGCGGCGTCGCCGCCCGAGGTGCTCACTCCAGCGTGAGCTTCTGGCGCGCCACCACCTGCTTGTAGACGTCAAACTCGGCGCGGATCTGCTCGCGGAACTGGTCCGGCGTGTTCAGCACCAGCAGCGAGCCGGTGTCCTCGATGCGCTTCTTCACCTCAGGCAACTCGGCTGTGCGCTTGACCGCGTCATGGACCTTGTCCACCACCTCCTTGGGCAGGCCCTTGGGGCCGTAGACGCCGTAGTAGGCCATGCGGTTCACCGGCTCCAGGCCGACTTCCTTGAAGGTAGGCACATTCGGCAGCACCGTCAGGCGCTGCGGCGCAGCCACGACGATCGGCACCAGCCGGCCGTCCTTGATGAAGGGCAGCGCCGACGGCAGGTTGTCGAAGATGATCGGCACCTGACCAGCCACGGTGTCGTTCAGCGCCGGACCGGCGCCCCGGTAGGGGATGTGCGTGATGAACACGCCCGCCAGGCTCTTGTAGAGCTCCATCTGCAGGTGGCCGATGCCGCCGGTGCCCGAGGACGCGAAGCTGTACTTGCCGGGGTTCTTGCGCACCACCTCGAGGAAGGTCTTGTAGTCCTTGGCCGGGAACGACGGGTGCACCGCGATCACATTGGGCGTGGCGGCGATGTTGATGATCGGCGTGAAGTCGGTCAGCGGGTTGTACGGGATCTTGGCGTTGATCGCGGGGTTGGCCGCGGTGGTCGACACCGTGGCCATGCCCAGCGCGTAGCCGTCAGGTGTGGCCTTGGATGTCTCGTTGGCGCCGACCGAGCCGCCGCCGCCCGCCTTGTTCTCGACCACCAGCGTCTGCCCCAGCGCCGGCGAGATCTTCTCGGCCACCACGCGGGCAATGATGTCGGTGGTGCCACCGGGGGCGAACGGCACCACCAGCTTCACCGGCTTGGACGGGTAGGACTGGGCCCACAGCGATGGGCTCCACAGCGGCAGGCCGAACAGCGCGGCCAGGACGACGAGACGGGGGCGTGAACGCATCGGGAGGTCTCCGCAAGAAGGGGCAATGACTGATTGTGACCGCGCCAGGCAGCGCCGGGCCATGATGAAGCGCATCCGGCCCTGGCCGGGCTGTGGAAACTGCGTACGGCGGGCGCTGGCACACTCGGGGAATGTCCCAGGTCCTGCTGCTGCTGCCCGATTTCCTGCTGATTGTTGCGGGCTACCTCGTCTGCCGCCACACCGCCCTGGACCGGCCGGTGTGGGACGGCGTGGAGCGCCTGGTCTATTGGCTGCTGTTTCCGGTGCTGCTGTTCGTGGCCATCCTGCGTCAGCCGCTGCAGGCCGGCGAGATGCTGAGCTTTGCCGGCTGCGGCCTGGCGGTGGTCGGCCTGGGCATCGCGCTGGCCTATGCGCTGGGTCACCTGCAGGGGGTGGACGCCTTGACCCACGCCTCGGGCGCCCAGACCGCGTTCCGCTTCAATTCCTATGTCGGCCTGGCGATGGCCGAGCGCCTGGGCGGCGTGCAGGCCGTGGCCTGGATCGCGCTGCTGATCGCGCTGTGCGTGCCGGTGTGCAACGTGGCCGCGGTGTGGCCGCTGGCGCGGCGCTCGGGCCAGCACTTCGGTCGCGAACTGGCGCGCAATCCGCTGATCGTCGCCACCGTGGCCGGGCTGCTGTGCAACCTCGCTGGACTGCGCCTGCCCGAGCCGCTGAACATCACCCTGACGCGGGTGGGCAGCGCGGCGCTGCCGCTGGGCTTGATGGCCGTGGGTGCCGGCTTGCAGATGGGGGCGCTGCGCGACGCACCGCGGCTGGCGGCAGCCTTCCTGGGCATCCGCCATCTGCTGCTGCCCCTGTGGGCCATCACGCTGGTGATCACAGCCGGTCTGCCGTCCGCACAGCAAAGCGTGGTGGTGGCCTTCGCCGCCCTGCCCACCGCTTCCAGCGCTTACGTGCTGGCCACGCGCATGGGCGGCCATGGCGGTTTCGTGGCCGGTCTGGTCAGCCTGTCCACGCTGATCGCGATGCTGGGTCTGCCGCTGGCGCTGGCCGCGCTGGGCTGGGCCCAGGCCGCCTGATCAACCGCAGTCCAGCGCCCAGGCGATGTGCTCGCCCACCTGCGGCTCGGCCGTCTCCAGAGCCTGGGCCAGCGCTGCGCGCAGTGCCAAGGCCTCGTCTGCGGGCAGGCCGGCGGCCAGCGCATTGCCGCTGACCACCGCCAGGTTGCGCCGCCAGCGCGCCCAGCCGATGCGGCGGATCGGGCTGCCCTCGGTGTGGCGCAGAAAGGCTGCTTCGTCCCAGGCCCACAGCGGCAGCAGTCCCGGCGCCGACCAGGGCGCGCGGGCGTCGAAATCGGGCAGCATGGCTCGCTGGGCGTACTTGTTCCAGGGGCAGGCCAGCTGACAGTCGTCGCAGCCATAGAGCCGGTTGCCGATCAGCGGCCGCAGCGCCGGGTCGATCGGCCCGGCATGCTCGATCGTCAGGTAGGAGATGCAACGCCGCGCATCCAGCCGGTACGGCGCCACGATCGCGCCAGTCGGACAGGACGACAGGCAGGCCGTGCAGTCCCCGCAGTGGGCGCTGTCGGACGCGGTCAGCGGCAGCGGCAAGTCCACAAAGAGCTCCCCCAGGAAGGCCATCGAGCCGCCCTGGCGCGACAGCGCCAGCGTGTGCTTGCCGCGCCAGCCCAGGCCACTGCGGCTGGCCAGTTCCACCTCCAGCACCGGCGCCGAGTCGGTGAAGACGCGGTGGCCGAAGGGGCCCACCAGCGCCTCGATGCGCGTGGCCAGCTGTTGCAGGCGCTGGCGCAGCACCTTGTGGTAGTCCCGACCGCGGGCATAGAGCGACACCACCACCTCGCCGGGCTGGTCCAGCCGGGCCTGCTCGTCCTGGCACCAGGTGGGGGGTGTGGCGCGCGGCAGGTAGTCCATGCGGGCGGTGATCACCCGCAGCGTGCCCGGCACCAGCTCGGCCGGCCGGGCGCGCAGCAGGCCATGGCGGGCCATGTAGCCCATCTCGCCGTGGCAGCCAGCCGACAACCAGGCCAGCAGACCCGGCTCGGCGGTGCGCAAATCCACATCGGCGACGCCGATCTGGGAAAATCCGAGCTCAGCGGCCCACGCCGGCAATGCCTGCGCCACCTGCTGCGCAAGTGCCTGGGCCCGTGGCTCCACCTGCCCCTGTCGCTGACGCCCGTCTTGATCCATCCGCCGATTCTAGAAAGCCGCACCTTCTCCTGGCCCGACGAAGCGGCCTGTGAACGCTTCGCCGCCGCGCTGGCCGCCGAGCCCGCGCTGCGCCGCGCCGGCATCGAACTCGACGGGCCGCTGGGCGCCGGCAAGACCACCTTCGTGCGGCACCTGCTGCGCGCGCTGGGCGTCAGCGGCCGCATCAAGAGCCCCACCTACACCGTGGTCGAGCCCTACCAGGTCAACGGCCTGGCCGTCTCCCACTTTGACTTTTACCGCTTCAACGACCCCCGCGAGTGGGAGGATGCCGGCTTTCGCGAGCTGTTCGCCGCGCCTGGCCTGAGGCTCAGCGAATGGGCCGACAAGGCCCGCGCCGTGCTGCCGCCCCCCGACCTGCGCCTGGCCATCGAGCCCCAGGACGACGACAGCCGCCGTGTCACCGCCCTGGCCGGCAGTGCGCTTGGGCAGGCCCTGCTGGCGGCCGGAGCACGCGCATGAAGCGCCGCCAGGCCCTGCAGACCCTGGGCACGGTGGTGCTGGCGCTGGGCCCGGCCGAGCTGGCTTTCGGGGCCAGCATTGTCGCGGTGCGGGTGTGGCCGGCCAGCGACTACACCCGACTCACCATCGAGTCCGACAAGGCCCTGCAGGCCGCGCACTTTCTCACCGAGGGCCCGCAGCGCCTGGTGGTGGACATCGAAAACCTCGAGCTCAGCCCGGCGCTGCGCGAGCTGGTGGGCAAGGTGCGCCCGGACGACCCCTTCATTGCCGGGGTGCGCGTGGGCCAGAACCAGCCGCGCGTGGTGCGCCTGGTGATCGACCTGAAGCAGGCCGTCAAGCCGCAGCAGTTCGCACTGCCGCCGGTGGCGGCCTACCAGCATCGCCTGGTGTTCGACCTCTATCCGACCGAAGCGGTCGACCCGCTGGCGGCCATGATCCTGGAGCGCGACCAGGCCGAGCGCGCCGCCGGCCAGGCCATTCAGGATGCACTGGGCGAGTTCATCGGACAGCTCGAGCGCCCGCTGCCCAGCGGTCCGGTGCTGGCCCAGGCGCCCGCCGCCAGCGCGCCAGCCCGGCCGCGCCAGACCACGCCTGCGCCCGAGGTCAGCGCCGCTCAGCGCGAGCGCATCAACCGCCTGACCGTGATCGCCATCGATCCCGGCCATGGCGGTGAAGATCCCGGCGCGATCGGCCCCAGCGGGCTGAAGGAAAAGGACGTGGTGTTGCAGATTGCGCTGCAGCTGCGCGACCGCATCAATGCCCATCCCACCATGCGGGCCATGCTGACCCGCGACGACGACTTCTTCGTGCCGCTGCATGAGCGCGTGAACAAGGCGCGCCGGGTGCAGGCGGACCTGTTCGTCTCGATCCACGCCGACGCCTTCTTCACGCCCGAGGCGCGCGGCGCCAGCGTCTTCGCGCTCAGCCACGGCGGTGCCACCAGTGCCGCCGCGCGCTGGATGGCCAACAAGGAGAACGCGGCCGACGTGGTGGGCGGCGTCAACATCGCTGCCAAGGATGCCCAGGTGCTGCGCACCCTGCTCGACATGAGCACCGCCGCCCAGATCAAGGACAGCCTGAAGGTGGGTCAGGAGGTGTTGTCGCGCATCGGCGGCGTCGGCCGCCTGCACAAGCGCCAGGTTGAGCAGGCCGGCTTTGCGGTGCTCAAGGCACCCGACATCCCGTCCATCCTGGTCGAGACCGCCTTCATCTCCAACCCGCAGGAAGAATCCCGCCTGCGCGACCCCGACTACCAGGCCCGCCTGGTCGAGGCGCTGTACAGCGGCATCCGCCGTTACTTCGCCCGCAATCCGGCGCTGTCACGCCAACGCAGCACCTGAGTGACACGCCCTCAGGGCAGTGTCACCAGACGACTGCAGGGCGACTGGCACACAGTGCGTCATATCTGTGTCCCCCTCCGCAGGGACAGGGCGGATGCTGCAATGCAGCACGACCGAAACACCGACATCGCGCCCCAACCAGCCTGCGGACTTTCCCTGATCAACAGCCGGGTTCGCCGGGACGATGAGAACGGCCGGCAGGGAAGTTTTCCCTCTGTAGCGCCTCTGCAGCCAGACACCAACCCGCAGGCACGGAGCCTGCACCGGCTGTCCAGGCTTCAGGGGACAGGCACGCTAGTTGCGGAAAGCCACCTGCTATCCGTAGCGGTTGCGTCGGTTCCGGGTGGGGCCGACGTCCATCTGTCTAGCCACCCCACGAGCGAGGAGACACACATGCGATTCCACGGGATGAAGACCCGGCAGCTCAGCCAACGCATCGGATTGGCGTTGCTGGCCTTGCCGGCGCTCGCCATGGCCAATGCCGACGTCGAGAAAAACACGGCCAACCCCAAGAACTGGGCCATGCAAGCTGGTGACATGTACAACCAGCGCTACAGCAAGCTCAACCAGATCAACAAGGGCAACGTCGGCAAGATGCAGGTCGCCTGGACCTTCTCGACCGGCGTGCTGCGCGGCCACGAAGGCTCGCCGCTGGTCATCGACGGCACGATGTACCTGCATTCGCCCTTCCCCAACAAGGTCTTCGCGATCGACCTCGACACGCAGAAGATCAAGTGGAAGTACGAGCCCAAGCAGGATCCGGCCGTGATCCCGCAGATGTGCTGCGACACCGTCAACCGCGGTCTGGCCTATGCCGAAGGCAAGGTCTTCCTGCAGCAGGCCGACTCGATGCTGGTGGCGCTGGACGCCAAGACCGGCAAGAAGGTCTGGGACGTCAAGAACGGCGACCCGAAGCTGGGCGCGGTCAACACCAACGCGCCGCACGTCTTCAAGGACAAGGTCATCACCGGCATCTCGGGTGGTGAGTGGGGCGTGCGCGGCTACCTGGCCGCCTACGACATCAACACCGGCAAGCAGGTCTGGAAGGGCTACTCCACCGGCCCCGACGCCGAGATGCTGATCGACCCGAACAAGACCACCACCTGGATGGACGGCGCCGTCAAGCCGGTCGGCCCGAACTCCTCGCTGAAGACCTGGCAGGGCGATCAGTGGAAGATCGGCGGCGGCACCACCTGGGGCTGGTACAGCTACGACAAGGGCCTGAACGCCGTGTTCTACGGCACCGGCAACCCGTCGACCTGGAACCCGTCGCAGCGTCCTGGCGACAACAAGTGGTCGATGTCCATCTGGTCGCGTGACGTTGATACCGGCAAGGTCAACTGGGTCTACCAGATGACCCCGTTCGACGAGTGGGACTTCGACGGCATCAACGAGATGATCCTGGCTGACATCCCTGTGAAGGGCAAGCAGACCAAGGCGCTGGTGCACTTCGACCGCAACGGCTTCGCCTACACCCTGGACCGCACCAACGGCGCCCTGCTGGTCGCCGAGAAGTACGACCCGAAGGTGAACTGGGCCACGCACGTCGACATGAAGACCGGTCGTCCGCAGGTGGTGAAGCAGTACTCCACCGCCCAGAACGGTCCTGACGTCAACACCAAGGGCATCTGCCCGGCGGCTCTGGGCTCCAAGGACCAGCAGCCGGCGGCCTTCGACCCCGAGACCGGCCTGTTCTACGTGCCGACCAACCACGTCTGCATGGACTACGAGCCGTTCAAGGTCGAGTACACCGCGGGTCAGCCGTACGTCGGTGCCACCCTGTCGATGTTCCCGGCCCCGGGCAGCCATGGCGGCATGGGCAACTACATCACCTGGGACGCTGGCAACGGCAAGATCGTGCAGTCCAAGCCCGAGAAGTTCTCGGTCTGGTCCGGCGCGCTCAATACCGCAGGTGGTATCAGCTGCTACGGCACCCTCGAGGGTTACCTGAAGTGCGTGGACAAGAAGGACATCAACAAGGAGCTCTTCAAGTTCAAGACGCCGTCGGGCATCATCGGCAACGTGTTCTCCTATGAGCACAAGGGCAAGCAGTACATCGGCGTGTTCTCGGGCATTGGTGGCTGGGCCGGCATCGGCATGGCCGCGGGCCTCGAGAAGGACCAGGATGGCCTGGGCGCCGTCGGTGGCTACCGTGAACTGAGCCAGTACACCGAACTCGGTGGCTCGCTGACCGTCTTCACGCTGCCCAACTGAGTGGAGACAGACCCCCGGGTAAGCCCCAGGGTCTGAGCAACCGGGGCCGGCGTTGACAGGTGAACAACGCCGGCCCTTTCTCTTTCCCGTGTTCCCTGGCCGGGTGGCCTACCCGGCCCGTCCTCACCACGACCTGGAGACCATGCAAGTGAAGCAACTCGCCGCCCTGGCCCTGCCCTTTGTCCTCGTGTTCGGCGCCGCTGGTGCGCAGGCCCAGGACAAGCCGCTCTACACCGTGCAGGAGGGCTACAAGGTGGACGCCAACACCATGAAGGGCTTTCGCACCTGGCGTGCCGCTGCCTGCGACCGCTGCCATGGCGCCAACCAGGAAGGCATGGTCGGCCCGTCGCTGGTCAACAGCCTGAAGACCCTGTCCAAGGAAGAATTCGTCAAGACCGTCACCAACGGGCGCCTCGACAAGGGCATGCAGAGCTTCGGCACCAACCCGACCGTGATGGAGAACATCGACCACCTCTACGCCTACCTCAAGGGCCGCTCCGACGGCGCCATCACCCGCGCCAAGGTGGAAGAGATCAAATGAGCCCGGCACGCATCGCGGGGGCGCTGGCCGCGGCGGCGCTGGCCGCGGCGCTGCCCAGCCTGGCCCTGGCCCAGGACGACGCGCCGCGCAAGGCGCTCAAGGTCTGCCAAGACCCGAACAACCTGCCCTTCTCGAACACGGCCGGTGACGGCATCGAGAACAAGCTGGCCGAACTCTTCGGCAAGGCCCTGGGCCTGCCGGTGCAGTACTACGAGTTTCCGCAGCGCATGGCCTTTGTGCGCAACACGCTGCGCTTCAAGCTGCCCGGTGAAGATTACCGCTGCGACCTGATGATGGGCGTGCCCGTGGGCTTCGACCAGGTGTCGGTGACCAAGCCCTATTACCGCTCGACCTACGCGCTGGTGATCCCGGCCGGCAAGGGCCTGGACGGCGTGAAGTCCAGCGCCGACTTCCTGGCCCTCGGCAAGGACCGCCTGGCCAAGCTGCGCATCGGCGTGTTCGACCGCTCGCCCGCCTCCGACTGGCTGGCGCGACACGACCTGACTGACCAGGGCGTGCCCTACAAGATGCTCGACGCCGATCCGGCCCGCTACCCCGGCCAGATCATCGAGGACGAACTGGCCCACGGCCGCATCGACGCCGCGATAGTCTGGGGTCCGTTGGCGGGCTTCTTCGCGCAGCGCGTGAAGCAGCCACAACTGGTGGTGATCCCGATGGCCTCCGAGCCCGGCGTGCGGTTCGATTACCAGATGGCGATGGGTGTGCGCTACGGCGAAAAGGCCTGGAAGGACCAGATCGAGGCCGTGATCGACGCCCACCGCTCCGACATCCGCGCCATCCTGCAGTCGTACAACGTGCCGCTGCTGGACGACGCACCGGCCCCTTCCCGCTGAGACCCGACTGCTCCCCCCGATGCCCCTCCGTCACACCGTCGCCACCCTGACCCTGCTCAGCCTGCTGGCCTGGCCGACCGCCCAGGCCCAGGTGCCTGCCGCAGCCGAGGCCTCTGCGCCCGCGTCCACTGAAGGCAAGAAAGACTTCTCGCCCTCCGAGCGCCTGTTGCTGATGTCCGACCAGCTCAAGGGCCTGAAGGCGGGGACCACGCTGACCTACCGGTACCTGCACAAGGGCGAGGGAGACGATCCTTTTGAGGACAGCGCCCGGGTGCGGCTGGCCAAGCGCCCGGATGGCAGCTGCTGCTCGGCCAGCGGTGACTTTCTCAGCGGTGCGCGCAAGCTGCAGTTGCCGGAAGTGCAGAAACCGGTGGGCAACCCGGTGCTGCTGTACTTCCTGGAGCGCGACATCCGCCAGATGAACAAGATCACCAAGGGCTCGGTCAACTATTTTCGCAAGCGCATCCGCATGGCGCTCTACGAGGCGGGCACGGTGCGTGATGTGCAGGCCAGCTACCAGGGCAAGCCGGTGGCCGCGCGCGAGATCATCCTGACGCCTTTCGTCAACGATCCCAACGAAGCGCGCTTTCCGCTCTATGTGCAGCGCAGCTACCGCTTTGTGCTGTCCGAGGCCGTGCCCGGCCAGGTGCTGTCGCTGCAGACCCTGACGCCCGGCCCCAGGCCCGATTCCACACCACTGACTGACGACCAGCTCACCCTGGCCGGCGCGTCGGTGCCGGCGCTGCAGCCCTTCACGCCCATCGCCATCAGGAACGCCCAATGACGCTGTTTCGCCCGCTGACCGCTGCCGCCGCCGCCTGCGCGACGCTGCTGGGCGCCCTGCCCGCCCACGCCGCCAACGACTTCCCCACGGTGGCCCGCGTGCTCTACGTGCACGAGTGCATGCGCGACCACCCCGGCGCCCACTTTGAGATGGTCAATAAGTGCGCCTGCGCCCTGGACAAGCTGGCCGAGCAGATCAGCTTCGACGAGTACGAGACCCTCTCCACCGAAGCCAACGCCACCACCATCGGCGGCGAGCGCGGCGCCTACCTGCGCGAGAACGAAGGCGTCCAGACCGCCGTACGCCGCTACCGCAAGCTGCAGACCGAGGTCAAGAAGGCCTGCTTCGTGATCCGCTGAGGTCCACCATGTCCACCCGCCTGGCCCTCTTGCACCAGCGACGCCGTTGCCTGCTGGGTCTGTCGGGACTGGCCGCCCTTCCCGGGGTGGCCTGGGCCGCGCCGCCGGCCGAGGACAGCCACCCCGACGACTCGCCGATCTGGCGCAAGCTGCGTGCGCAGTACTTCGATGACCGCACGCCGGCGATCGCCGCACCCGAGGCGCTCAGCCTGTCGGCCCCCAAGCGGGCCGGCGACCCGGCCTTCGTGCCGCTGGCCACCAAGCGATCGCTGCCCTCGGAAGGCGCGGCAGCGATCCGCCGCCTGTGGCTGATCATCGACCAGAACCCCTCGCCGCTGGCCGCCATCTTCGAGCTGCCCGAGGGCGGCGCGCTGCCCGACCTGGAAACCCGCGTGCGGGTGGACGAGTACAGCTTTGTGCGGGCCGTGGCCGAGCGCGCCGATGGCCAACGCCTGATGGCGCTGCGCTATGTCAAGGCCAGTGGCGGCTGCTCGGCCCCGCCCGGTGGCGACGAGGCCGCCCAGCGGGCCTCGCTGGGCCGCATGCTCTTCCGCGCCGACGGCCCGCGCCCGGCCGCCGGTCAGCCCTGGACGCTGCAGTGGCAGGTGCTGCACCCCAACCACTCCGGCCTGGCGATGGACCAGTACACGCGCCAGTTCACGCCGGCCGAGTACATCCGCTCGCTGCGCCTGTGGCAGGGCGAGCGCCTGCTGCTCAGCGCCGACCTGGATTTCGCGCTCAGCGAGAACCCCAGCCTGCGGCTGCGCTTCGTGCCGCAGGGTGATGCGCCGCTGCGCGCCGAGGTCACCGACACGCGCGCGCGCCGATTCACCGCCGAGGCCGCGCTGTCCACGCTGACGGGCGGCGCATGACACACGGCCGGCTCACCCGGGCCCTGGCCACCGCCAGCGTCGCCCTGTGTGCCGCTGCTGCCGCGGTGGGCGCGCCGCTGGCCTGGATCACCAACCAGGGCAGCCACACCGTCTCGGTGGTCGATCTCGCCACCCGCCGCGTGGTGGCCACGGTACCGGTGGGCCGCTCGCCGGCGGGCGTGGTGGCCGTGCCCGCGCGCGGCGAAGTGGTGGTCAGCAATGCCGACGACGAGGCCCTGACCGTGCTGGCCATGCAGCCCCCGCGCGAGCTGGCCCGCCTGCCGGTGGGCCCAGGCGTCGTGGGCTTGGACGCCAGCGCCGACGGCGGCCGTGTCTTTGCCGCCGACTGGTACCGCCAGCGCCTGAAGGTCTTCGACCTGCCGGCCCGGCGCCTGATCGCCGATGTGCCGCTGGGCCGCGCGCCGGCCGGCGTGGCGGCGCTGCCCGATGGCGCCCAGGCCTGGGTGGCCGAGCGCGACGACAACCGCGTGGCCCTGGTCGACGTGGCGCGCGCCGAGGTCATCGCCCGCGTGCCGGTGGGCCAGCACCCGTTCGCGCTGCTGCTGGACACGCCGCGCCAGCGCCTGTTCGCGCTGAACGTGCTGAGCGACGACATCAGCGTCATCGACACCCGCCAGCGCCAGGTGGTGGCCACGCTGAAGGTGGGCAAGGCACCCTATGGCGCGGCGCTGGCCGACGACGCGCGGCGCCTGTACGTGACCAACCAGCACGACGACAGCGTCAGCGTCTTCGACGCCGACAGCCTGGCCCCGCTGGCCACGCTGCACGGCTTCGGCTACCCCGAAGGCATTGCCGCCCAGGGCGCGCAGGTGCTGGTCGTGAACTGGATGGACGACGACCTGAGCGTCCTCGACGCTGCCAGCGGGCGCCTGATCACCCGCATCGCGCTGGGGCGCAATCCGCGCGGATTTGGCGCCTTCATCGGCACGCCTCCCGATCTATCCCTCGCTCGCAAGGAGACCCCCTGATGACCCATCCCCCCTCGCCGACGCGCCGCCTGTGCCTGATCGGCCTGGCCCTGGCCGCCGTGTCCGGCGCGGCCACCGCCCACGGCCCGACGCGCCAGAAGGTGACCGAGACCATCGCCATCAACGCCCCCGCCGCCGCGGTCTGGGCCCGGATCAAGGACTTTTCCGCGCTGCAGGCCTGGCACCCCGCGGTCCAGGCCAGCCCCGCCGACAAGGGCAACGAGATCGGCTCGGTCCGCCAGCTCACGCTCAAGGGCGGCGGCGCGCTGACCGAAACGCTGGAAGCCTGGGACGACGCCGGCATGAAGTACACCTACCGCGCCAAGGATGGCGGCGCACTGCCGGTGACCAACTACACCTCCACCATCCGTGTCACCGAGGACGCCGGCAAGGCCACGGTGGAGTGGCGCGGCGCCTTCTACCGCGGCTACCCCAACAACAACCCGCCGCCGGACCAGAACGACGAAGCCGCGGTCGCGGCTGTCACCGGCGTCTACCAGAGCGGCCTGGCCAACCTGAAGAAGCTGGTCGAGGGCAAGTAGGCGCCTGCGCATGAGCACCCCGGGCCGATTCCAGCGCCGCCGCCTGCTGCAGTGGGCCGCCTGGACCAGCCTGTCGCCGCTGGTTGGCTGCGCCACCGCACCGATGGCCGTGCCAGGCGTGGCCCTGTCCGTGGCGCCAGGTGTCTACATGCTGCCGGGCACCGGCGGCGAGGTCGATCCGGCCAACCTCGGCCGCATCGGCAACGCCGGCTTCATCGTCGGCCCAGCGGGCGTGCTCGTCATCGACAGCGGCGTGTCGGCGCGCCATGGCCAGGCCCTGCTGGCCGAGATCCGCCGCACCACCGCGCTGCCGGTGCGGGCGCTGCTGCTGACCCATGTGCGCCAGGAGTTCGTCTTCGGCGCCAGCACCTTCCAGGCTGCGGGCGTGCCGGTGTGGATGCATCCCGCCGCTGCGCGCCTGATGGCCGCGCGCTGCGACAACTGCCTCAAGACCCTCAAGCGGGTGCTGGGCGACGAGGCGATGGCCGGCAGCCGCGTGGTCCGCCCGGACCGCCTGCTCAGCGACCTGGCCGCCGCCGAGTCCGACCTGGCCGCCCTCACCGGCCGGCGCGTGCGCCTGCTGGTGCATGGCGAGGATGGCCACAGCAGCGGCCCGGGCGACCTGGCCGTCCTGGACGAGGCCAGCGGCACGCTGTTCGCCGGTGGTCTGATGGACGCCCGCAGCATCCCCGACGTGCAGGACGCCCGCCCCGAGGGCTGGCGCGCTGCGCTGGACGCGCTGCAGGCGCTGCCGCTCGCGCGCATCGTGCCCGGCCACGGCCCGCTGGCCGCGCCCGCCCTGATAGCGCAGACGCGCCGCTACCTGGACCAGCTCGACGAGCGCATTGCCGCCCTGCTGGCCCGCGGCACCCCCTTGTCGGATGTGGCCGAAGCCGCCACGCTGCCCGAATTCGCCGACTGGGACCAGGCCGACACCATCCACCGCCGCAACGCCTCCATCGTCTTCCTGCGCCAGGAGCGCGCCCTGCTGCTGCGCTGACCAAGGACCGCCCCATGAGCCTTCTCCGACGACACGCCCTGCTGGCCCTGGCCGGCCTGCCGCTGGCAGCCTCGGCCGCGCCAGGCGGCCTGCCCGCGGTGATCGACCACGACGGCGGCTCGCCCGAGTGGGACCGTCTGCGCGCCAAGCTCTTCGGCGACCGGCCGATCGCCACCGGCGCCGACAGCCAGGTGCAGCTGGTGGTGCCCCTGCGCGCGGCCTACGGGGCCTCGGTGCCGGTGAAGATCGTGCCGCGCCTGGGCGACCAGGCCCCCGGCCGCGCGGTGCGGCGCTACACGCTGCTGGTGGACAAGAACCCGTCGCCGGTGGCAGCCACGCTCACCATCGGCCCGGCCATCGCCCGCGCCGAGTTCGAAACCCGGCTGCGCGTGGACGAGTACGGCCACATGCGCGTCATCGCCGAGCTCGACGACGGCTCGCTGCATCTGTCGTCGCGCTACGTGAAGGTCTCGGGCGGCTGCAGCGCGCCACCCAACCGCGACGCGCCGCAGCTGATCGGTCAGACCCGCTTCAAACTGCCCGAGGGCCTGAAACCCGCCGGCCAGCCCACGCCGGCCGAGGTCACGGTGATCCACCCCAACGACACCGGCTTTGAGCTCAACCAGGTGACGGTGATGTACATCCCGCCCCACTTCGTGCGCAGCATCCGCGCCCGCTACGACGGCCGCCTGCTGTTCGACCTGGACTGTGACTTCTCGGTCAGCGAGAACCCCAGCTGGCGCTTCCTGTTCCAGCCCCGCGCCGACGGCGGCGGCCGCCTGGAGGCCGAGGTCGAGGACAGCAAGGAGCAGCGCTTCCGCGGCGGGCTGGACCTGGCCACCGGAGCGATCGCATGAACCAGCAGCGCCGGCACTGGCTGCAGGCCACCGGCCTGGGGCTGCTGCCCTGGACCGCGCCCGCCCGCGCTGCCATCCCCGCCGCCTATGCGCCGATGGTGATCGAGCCCGCCAAGCCGCAAGGCGACGCCGGCCCCTGGCAGTTCGATCTGCGCCCTGCCCAGGCCCGTGCGCGCCAGTTGAAGAAGGACATCTACCTCGTCCTCACCGCCACCGACTGCCACTACTGCCACCGCTACGAGGCCTTTCTGGCCGCCAACGCCCAGGCCCTGGTGCCGCACTTCAACCAGCGCTGGATGGTGGCCACCATGACCGCGCAGCTGGCGGTCGACGCCAAGCGCCTGCACCTGCGCACGGAGGCCCACCAGGGCCTGTATGCCGACTTCCAGCGTGCCATCGGCGATCAGCGCGCGCGTCTGCTGGTCTACCCCTGCGTGTGGGTGCTGTCGGCCGACGGCAAGCCGCTGATGCAGATGCCCGCCGGCGCCGGCACCTTCGAGACCGTGCCGGAGCAGTTGGAGATCCTGCGGCTGGAGGAATAGGCGAACAGGCGCCAGCTCGCCCTCAGGGCACTGGGCAGGCCCTATGACCGCGTCCATCGTGCTGTGGCATAGTGATCCGACGCCCTTTCGTGGCCTCAGCCCCCGCCATGCCCGCCTCCTTCGGCCCCCAGTTGCCGTGGCTCCCCGTCGACGGCGGTGCCTCACCGCAGCAGAGTTGCACGCTGGGCTGGAGCGTCATCGAGCGGACCGGGCGTCAAGGCCTGCGCCGCCATGCTGTGCTGTGCACCGTGCTGCAATCGCCCTCGGTGCCGCACCCGGTGCGCTGGCTGGCCGATGCGCAAGGCCTGCATTACGACGAGGTGCTCGACAGCGACGGCTGGCCGCCCCGCCTGTCTGAGCTGCCCCCCGGACCGGACAGCGCCGCCAGCGTGCAGGCCCTGGGCCTGGCCCTGGGCCGGGTGCTGCAGGCGCTGGAGCGCCAGGGCATCGAACACGGCCGCCTGAGCCCCGACACAGTGCGCTGGCAGCCTGCCAGCGCCCAAGCCTGGCTCACGGATTTCGACCTCGGCCGCTTCATCCACGCCCCCGAGGACCCGCGCAGCCCCAGCCGCCACCGCTGCAGCAGCGACCTGGTGAGCCTGGGTCGGCTGCTGGCCTGGCGCGCCAGTGCCGATGCGCGCTGGCTGGACCCCTCGCCCCCCGATTTGGACAGCCTGGACCGCTGGCCGCTCGATGCCTTCCTGAAAGGCGTGCTGCGCGACCTGCTGCAAACGGGCGACGCCGCAGGCTACCGCAGCGCCCGCGCGCTGTGCGAGGACCTGGTGGCCGGCACCCTGCGACCACGCCCCGCCGGCCTGGGGCGGCCGCCGGCCTGGCGGTTGCCAATGGAGCGCATCGGCCGCGCCACGGAACACGCGCAGATGCGCCGCGCCTGCGCCGAGGTGGCCCAGGCCGCCGCCACACCGGCCTCGGCGCTGGTGGTGGTGGATGGCCGCTCCGGCATCGGCAAGACCTCGGTGATCGAGGCCGCGTGCCGCAGCATGGCCAGCGACGGCGCACGGGTCGCCGCCGGCAAGTTCAACCAGTACGGCAGCCAGTCGCCCGTGGCCGCGCTGATGGATGCCCTGGACGACGCACTGTCCGACCTCGCCGGCCAGGCCCCGGCCGACCTGTCGGCGCTGGTCAAACCCTTGCGCGATGAGTTGGGCGCCATGGCCGGCGTGCTGACCCCAACGCTGCCCTGGCTGGAACAACTGATCGGACCGCAGCCCCCTGCACCCGAACTGGGTGCTGAAGCCAGCCGCACCCGTTTCGAGCTGGCCCTGCGGCGCCTGGTGGTGGCGTTGTCGGCGGGACCGGCACCGCTGGTGCTGTTCGTCGATGACCTGCAATGGGCCGATCCGCGCACGCTGGAGCTGCTGGGCGGCCTGCTCGCCGAGCCGCGCCTGGGTCGCCTGCTGCTGATCGGCGCCTACCGCAGCGAGACCGTCGGGGATGGCCATCCGCTGCCTGGCTGGCTGGAGCGGCTGGCCGCCCAGCCGTCGGTGCGCCTGCAGCGCATCCAGGTGCAGGCCTGGCGTGCCGACGACATCGCCGAACTGCTGCAGGTGTCGGGCGTGCAGCCTGGCGAGGCGCTGATCCACACCGCCCAGGCGCTGGCCAGGCACAGCGATGGCAACCCCTTCGCCACTTTGCAGTTGCTGCGTGCCGCCGAGCATGAACGCGCCATCACCGCCGACCCCGGCGGTGCCGGCTGGCAGATCGACCTGACGCGCCTGCAGGGCGTGCTGGACGGGCGCAGCGTGGTCAGCCTGGTGCAGTCGCGCCTGCGCGGCCTGCCCGAAGCCACCCAGGCCGCGCTCAGCGACGCCGCGCACCTGGGCGCCGAGTGGTCGATCGAGGCGCTGGCCGGCGCCCGCGGCACCACGCCGCTGCAGGCCTGCCGCGACCTGGCGCCGGCGCTGTCCACCGGACTGGTGGTGGTGATCGACGACGACCGCGCCGTGCCACAGGCGCTGACGCTGCGCTTTCTGCACGACGTGGTGCAACAGGCCGCCTACGAACAGGTGGCCCCGGCCCAGCGCGACGCCCTGCGTGTGCGCCTGGGCACCGGCCTGCTGCGCCATGCGCGCGACCAGGGCCATCTCGACCAGTTCCTGTTCGCCATCGTGCAGCAGTTCAATGGCGTCGAGGAGACCCCCGTGGGCGGCCTGGATGCGGCCACCTCGGCACTGCTCAACGAGCGCGCCGGCCAACTCGCCAGCGCCCAGGGCGCCAGTGCCCCGGCACTGGAGTACTTCCTGCGCGCCGCCCGCGCCAGCGCCTTGGCCGACGAGGCCCCTGCCGCCAGCCAGACCCTGGCCCTGCACTGCCGCGCGGCCGAGGCCGCCTGCGCTGCCGCGCGCTTTGACGTCGCCAACGAACTCCTCACCCGCGCCAGCGCGCTGCCGGCCACACCGGCCGACTCGGCCCGCATCGCCGAGTTGCGCGTGCTGCTGCTGCTGGCCCGCAACCGCCTGCCCGAGGCCCTGGCGCTGGGCCAGGCGACGCTGAACCAGCTGGGCATGCCCTTGCTGCCGCTGGGCGACCCCGGCACCTGGCCGCGCGTGCCCGCGCCCGGCACGCTGGAGTTGTCGCAGCCCAGCCCGGCGGTGGTGGACAGCGCGCAGCGCCTGCTGGTTGCGCTCACGCCCTGCGCCTTCATCACCTCGTTCGAGATGTACGCGCGGGTGATCCGCTCGATGATCGAGCTGGCGGTGCAGTGGCCGGCGTCGGCCTGGACCCCCCTGGCCTGGACCAATTACGGCCTCACGCTGTGCGGCATGGAGCGGCGCACCGAGGCCTTCGAGGCCAGCGAGCTGGCGCTGTCGATGCTGGGCCGCATCCAGGATGCCGCGCTGCGCTGCAAGGTCCGCGTGCTCTGCCTGGGCTTCCTGCGCCACTGGCGCCTGCCGCTGGCGGCCCAGCTGACGCCGCTGCTGCAGGCCTACGAAGACTGCCAGGTCAGTGGCGACCAGGAGTACCTGGGCTACGCCGCCTTTCTCTTCTGCGACAAGGCCTGGGGCGTGCAGCCGCTGGACGAGCTGCTGGCCGGACACACGCTGCGCACCACCACCGTCCAGCAGTTCGGCCACGACTTCTCGCACCACCACTGCCGGGTGTGGCAGCAAGGCCTGATGGCGCTGCGCGGCGACGCCGCCACCACGCCGCTGCAACTGGATGGCCCGGCCTTCCGCTCTGACGAGGACCTCGCCCACCTGCAGGCCGCGCAGAACGGCTTCTCACTGTTCACCGCCCACACGCTGCGCGCCGCGCTGGCCTGGTACCGCGGCGAGCCCGAGGCCTGCTGGCTGGCCTGCCAGCAGGCCCTGCCGGTGTCGGCCAATGGCACGGGCACCGTGCTGTCGGTCGACCTGCAGGTGCTGGCCGCACTGAGCGCCCCGCCCTTCGAGGCCACGGCGTTCCGCGACCGCCTGGCCGCCTGGGCCGACGTGGCGCCGGCCAACCTGCAGCACAAGCTGGACCTGGTCGATGCCGTCCTGACCGCACGTTCGGGCCGCCTGGCGCAGGCGCTGCCGCTGTTCGAGCGCGCCCGCGACCAGGCCCAGGCCGGCGGTTTCCTGCGTGACCAGCTGCTGATCGAGCAGGCCTGCAGCGAGGCCCTGGCCGACGCCGGCCAGCGCGAGGGCGCCCAGCACTGGTTCAGCCAGGCCTGGCGCAGCGGCCTGCGCTGGGGCGCGCTGGCCGTGGTCGAACGCCTGCTGGCCCGCCACGCCGAGCGCATGGCCGCGCTGGCCGCGCCCGCGCCTCCAGCGGCCACACGCCCCACGGCGCGCGCCTTTGACTTGGCCCGGGTCAGCCACGACATGCGCAACCCCATCAGCGGCGTGATGGGCCTGACCTCGATCCTGCTGGCCTCGAACCTGGACGAGCGCCAACGCCGCCTGGCCACGCTGACCAAGGCCTCGGCCGAGTCCTTGCTGGGCATGGTCAACGACATCATGGATCTGGGCCAGCTTGAGCATGGCCAACTGCGCCTGCACCACGAGCCGGTGGACCTGCGCCAGCTGGCCGACCACCTGATCGAGCTGATGCGCGTGCAGAACAGCCGCGGGCAGGTGGAACTGCGCCTGCTGATTGACGCCGCCGTGCCGGCCCAGATCCATTCCGACGGTCAGCGCCTGCGCCAGGTGATCGGCAATTTCCTGTCCAACGCCATGAAGTTCACCCGCCAGGGCCATGTGGCGCTGCGCATAGCGCCCGCTGACCTGGATGGCCAGCTGGCGCTGCGGGTGAGCGTGCAGGACACCGGCGCCGGCATCGCCGAGCACGAGCAGGCGCCCATCTTCAGCGCCTTCTACCAGTCCAGCAGCGGCACGGCTTACCAGGGGCCCAGTTCGGGCATGGGCCTGGCGGTGTCCAAGGGCATCGTTGAGGCCCTGGGGGGCCGCATCGGCTTTCACAGCACCCTGGGCCAGGGCAGCGAGTTCTGGTTTTTGCTGCCATTGAACACGCCGCCATGAACGCCGCCAACAGCGCCTTGCTGGACAGCCTGGCCCAGCGCTTTGCCTGCCACCCGCAGCGCCACCCCGGCCTGGACTGGTCGGTGGTGCTGGCCCGCCTGCAGGCTGCTCCTGCGGCGCTGGCCGCCCTGGCCGCGATGGAGGCCAGCGGCGGCGAGCCCGATGTGGTGGGCACCCCCGCGCCGGGCGGTGCCGTGGTCTTTGTCGACTGCGCGCCGGAGAGCCCCAGCGGCCGCCGCAGTCTGTGCTACGACGGTGCCGCGCTGGCCGCCCGCAAGGAGAACAAGCCGCGCGGCAGCGCGCTGGGCGAGGCCGCCGCGCTGGGCATCCGGTTGCTGGACGAGGCGCAGTATCGCCACCTGCAGACCCTGGGCGAGTTCGACCGCAAGACCTCGAGCTGGATCCTCACCCCGTCCGGCGTGCGCGGCCTGGGCGGCGCCTTGTTTTGCGACCGCCGTTACGGTCAGGTTTTCACCTACCACAATGGTGCCGATGCGTACTACGCGGCACGCGGTTTCCGGGGCTGGCTGAGCGTGTAGGCCCGGTGTCGAAAATCGCGCCCGCCCTTCGTCGTCCACACAAGCGGCGCCCATGCCGCCAGGAGTGACCCGATGACCGCTTCCCCCACCCGCCTGCTGCTGATGGTCGCCACGCGCAAAGGCGCCTGGCTCTACCACGGCGACCCGCTGCGCCAGACCTGGCGCGTTGACGGCCCGCACTTCCTGGGCCACACCATCAGCCACCTGCGGCTGGACCCGTGCGACGGCCGCACCCTGCTGGCCGCCGCCCGCACCGGCCACCTGGGCCCCACGATCTTCCGCTCCACCGACCTGGGCGCCACCTGGCAGGAGGCCAGCCGCCCCCCGGCTTTCGCCGCGCCCAGCAACGCGCTGGCCGCGCGCAGCGTGGACCACACGTTCTGGCTCACCCCCGGCCACGCCAGTCAGCCCGGCCGTTGGTATGCCGGCACCTCGCCGCAAGGCCTGTTCCGCAGCGACGACGGAGGCGACACCTGGGCCCCGCTGGCCTCGATCAATGACAGCCCAGTCTTTCGCGAATGGATGGGCACGGTGCAGGACGGCACGCCCGACGGCCCCAAGCTGCACTCCATCATCGTCGACAGCCGGGACCCGGCGCACCTGCTGTTCGGCATGTCCGGTGGCGGCGTGCATGAGTCGCACGACAGCGGCCAGACCTGGCACACCCTGATCGACGGCATGGAGGTGGTGGGCGGCTTCGACCCCACCAACGCGGCCTTCCACGACCCGCACTGCATCCGCCAGTGCCCCAGCCGACCCGAGCGCCTGTACCAGCAGAACCACTGCGGCATCTACCGCCTGGACCGCCCCGGCGCCCGCTGGGAGCGCATCGGCCGGGCGACGCCCCCTGAGGTGGGCGACATCGGCTTTCCGATGGTGGTGCACCCGCATGACGCCGACACCGCCTGGGTCTTCCCGATGGACGGCACCGATGTCTGGCCGCGCACCGCCCCGGCCGGCCGCCCGGCGGCCTACGTCACCCGCGACGCCGGCGCCTCCTGGCAGCGCCAGGACCAGGGCCTGCCCACCGAGCAGGCCTGGTGGACGATCAAGCGCCAGGCCATGACCATCGACACCCTGGCGCAGCCCGCGCTGTACCTGGGCACCACCAGCGGCGAGCTGTGGATCGGCCACGAGGGCGGCGCGCACTGGACCCCGATCGCTCGCCATCTGCCCGAGATTTATGCCGTCGAGGCGGCCTTGCTGGCATGAAGGTGCTGCTGCCGGGCGCCTTGCACTCGTACACCGGCGCCAACCAGGTGGAGGCCCAGGGGGAGACGCTGCACGCCCTGTTCGCCGACCTGGAGCAGCGCTACCCCGGGCTGCGCTTTCGCGTGGTGGACGAGCAGCGGCAACTGCGGCGCCACATGCGGGTCTTCGTCAACGGCGTGTCGGTGCGCGACCTGGACACCGCACTGGCGCCGGACGACTTCGTCGCCGTGGTGCTGGCGCTCAGCGGCGGCTGAGCTCTCACGCCGGCGTCTCGTGCCGCACTCAGGCGCTGACCGACCCCGCCGCCACCTCCACGCCATTGCGCCCACGCTCCTTGGCGCGGTAGAGCGCCGCATCGGCGGCGTGCATCAGCGCCAGCGCGTCGATGCCGTGCGCAGGCGCGCTGGCCAGGCCCACGGTGAAGGTCACGGCGTCAGCGGGATCCGGCAGCATGCTGCGCTCGCCCGACACGCGCGCCAGAGCCGCCTCGAAACGCCGCCGGGCATCGTCCGCCGACATGCCGGGCAGCAGGCACATGAACTCGTCACCGCCATAGCGGGCCGCCAGGTCGCTGGCCCGGATGCTGGCCAGCAGCGCCTGCGCCACCGCACACAGCACGCGGTCACCGGCCTCGTGGCCGTAGCGGTCATTGAAGCGCTTGAAGTGGTCGACATCCACCACCGCCAGCGTCAATGGTTCACCAGCACGCTGACAGCGGGCCAGTTCACGCGGCAGGGTCTCGTCGAACAGTCGGCGGTTGGGCAGGCCGGTCAGGGCGTCGCGCAGTGCCTGCTCGCGCAGGCTCAGGCGCAGCCTCAGGTTGGACAGGCCGAGCTTGACCACTTCGCCGAAGATCTCGCCCCGCTGCTGCAGCGCCTTGTCCGGGCTGGCGGCGTCGCCGCACAGGTGCAGCACGCCCAGCAGCTCACCCTCGACATACAGCGGCAGGCACAGCATGTCCGGCGGCTGCGCCTCGGCCTGGTGGGCGCAGCGCACGCCCTGGCCCTGCTCGTGCCGGTGCAGGCGCCCGCGGCGGATGGCCCAGCAAGCGTCGCGCGGGTAGCTGTCGGGCAGCACAACGGCGCGGCCCCAGCGACCGTGCACCTGCATGTCCTCGCCTGCGCCCGGCAGCGCAAAGCCGCCCGAGCCGCCGCCGAACAGCCGTTCGGCGGCGGCTCGGATCACCTCATGGGCCTCGGTCTCACTGCGCGCCGACTGCAGCAACTGGTTCAGCTCGGCGATCTGCGTCATGTCGGTGTTGTGGCGCTCAAGGTCGCCGACCATCGCCACCAGGCGGGCATGGCCAGCCCGCAGTTCGTCGTCGCGCCGACGCCGCTCGGTGGCATCGGTGACCATGGCCAGCGTGCCGGCGGCCGGGCCGTCCTCGTCGGCGATCGAGCAGGTCGAGACATCGGCCCACAGCACCTGGCCGTCGGCGCGGCGCAGGCGCACCTCGCGCCGCAGCGTGCTCTGGCCCTGCTGTCGCGCCATCAGCGCCTCGGCCAGCGGCCGATCGGCATCGTCGAAGAAGTCGTACACCGAGCGCCCCATCATCAGCTCGACGGTGCTGCCCATCATCCGCGCCAGGGCGCCGTTGGCCAGCACGGTGCGGCCCTGCGGATCGAGCTTCCAGACGCCTTCGCTGGCGGTCTCAACCACGCGGCGGTAGCGCGCCTCGCTGGCGGCCAGCGCACGGGCCGAGGCCTCCAGCCCCTGTGCCCGCGCCTCGGCCTCGCGTTCGTGGCGCTCGAAGGCGGCGGCGATCTCGCCGATTTCGTCGACGCGCTGCGCCTCCGGGATGGCGGCGTCGCCGCGTGTGGGCGGGCCCTGGACGATGCGCCGCGCGATCGAGCTCAGCGGCCGGGTCAGCGTCAAGAAGGACACCGCGCCCAGCGCCAGTGCCACGCTGACGCTGCGCAGCACGGTGAGCCCGGCATCGCGCCAGGCACGGGCCAGGAAACGCTCGATCCGCGGTGCCTGGGCGGTGACCACGCTCAGCTGTCCCACGCGTTGACGCGCCGGTCCGTACTCCAGCGACAGGCTGTAGTCCTGCGTGGCAGGCACAAAGCGTGCCCACCAGGCCGTGCCTGCGGTTTCCAGCTGGGCGTTGCGACCCAGGGCCAGGACTTCGCCGAAGTCATTCAACAGCCGCGCCTGCTGCACCGGCAGATAGGACAGCGCGCCCTGCACGATCACCGCCGCAGCCTGCGGGTTGAGGTTGTAACAGGCCTGCGCGGCCGGCTCGCGCATCACCGCCAGCATCTGGAGGATGTCCTGGCGCTCCTCCTCCAGCGAGCGGTCGTAATCCTGCCGCACCTGCAGCAGACTGAACACCGCGCCCAGCAGCAGGCCCAGCAGTGCGGCCAGCAGGGCTTGCCGAACGGCCAGTCGGCGCAGGATCGGGCGAACGGTCATCGGGGCCCACCCTGCTCGCCACGCTGCCGCCATTGCAGCAGCGCTTCTTCCAGCAGACGCGTCGGCAGGCCGCGGCGGTTGGCCTCGGCCAGGCGGGCATCGACCTGACCCAGCAGCGCGATGCACGGACTGCGGCGCGAGAAGCCATGGTGGATGGTGCCCTGGTTCACCGGCGTCGGCAGCGGCGCGATGCGATCGGTCAGGCCCATCTGGGCCAGCTGGGCGCGGCCGGTGTACAGGCCGGTCACCACATAGTCGACCCGTCCGGCGGCCAGCTTCTGAAAATTGACCGCCAGGCTGTCCACGTCTTCCAGCGTCAGGAGGGTCTGGGCCGCCCGGTCAAAGGCGTCGCCGAAACGGTCACCTGCCGTGCGCCCGCCGCGCTTGCCCACCAGGTCCTGGGGCGTCTCGAACTTCAGCGGCCGCGCCTTGGTGGTGAACACCGCCATCGGGTTGGGAAAGGCCGGGGAGCGTGTGAAGGCCAGGTAGGCCTCGCGCTCGGGCGTGGGCTTGAGGCTGACGATCAGGTCGATCTGGCCGAACTCGGCCGACTTCAGCACACGCGGCCAGGGGCCCACGTGACGGGCCTCCCACGGCACGCCCAGCTCGTCCAGGATGCGGCCGGTCAGTGCGATGCTGGCACCGACGATGCGGTCGCCCTCGGCCCAGTGGTAGGGCGGGTAGTCCGGGTTGGCCGACAGCACCAGCCGCGGGCATTCGGCCCCCTGGGCAACGCTGGTGCTGAGCAGAGCCAGCACCAGCGATACCGCCAGACGCGTGAATCGCTCCATGGTCGCTCCTGGTCGTCGAGCAGTGCCTGATTCTGCGCCGGCCCACCTGGTGCGCGAAACGCCGAGAAGCACCGGCAAGCGCCGGCTGATTCAGACATGGCGCCCAAAAAGCTCATCGCGATGCCGCCCATCCTAGGGGTGGCGCGTCGCGCAGGCTGCTTCGACACTGGATGCCCTGATCCAACGAGGAGTGACCCCATGCAAGCCAAGTTCATTGTTGCCGGCCTGATGGCCATCGTGGCCAGCGTTCCCGCCTTCGCCGGCAAGGACCTGTTTGACCGTACCGCCCTGGGTAATAAGTGGGTGGTGGTCGCCCCGACGCTCAGCATCAGCGCCAACCAGCTGGTCGGCACGGACCTGGCGATTGGCTACCACAAGAAGGCCGTGGCAGCCGACACGGCCTCGGTCTCGGTCATCCTGAACGGCACCAGCCTGCAGTACGGCGCCGTCGCCATCGGTGACGTGGCCACCGGCAACAACATCTTCGTCAAGGTCCAGTCGCAGGATGGCGGCGGCATGTTCGACCACGCCGCGTTCTACACGGGCAACAACGGCAGTGGCAGCTTCTTCGCGCTGACCTCGCCGATGGCCAGCCCCGCCAAGATGACGGTCTCGCTGCTGGGCACGGTGGCCACGCTGACCATCAAGAGCCCGTCGGGCACCCAGACCTACACCCACGACTACGGCTCCAGCTTCACCACCGGCGCCGGCCTGGGCACCTATGGCGTCGTGTCCCTGGACAACTTCAAGTACACCGCCAACTTCGCCCGCCAGGCCGACGCCAACGCGGTGGTGGTGCGTGGTTCGAACGCGAAGGATATGTCCCGCTGAGGCCGGACCGCTGGCCTGGCTGAGGCCGGCCGCACCGCAGACCCGCCCCGGCCGCTCAGGCTGGCGCGGGTCTTTTTTCGTGGCCCCGAGGCGAATGCGCTCAGACCAAGAGCGCCCGCAGCGGTCCCCGCAGCGCATTGCCGACCATCACGGCCGGTGCGTCAGCCAGGGCCTCGCGGGTCAGCCGAGCCTCGCGCACCGGCCGGCCCTCGAAGCCTTCAGCCAGCAGTTGGCCGCGGCACACGCCTGGCAAGGCACCATCGTCCAGCGGCGGGGTCACCCAGACGTTGTCGATCAAGGCGAACACGCTGGAGCGACCGCCCTCGATGACATGGCCATCCGGCGTGCAAAACAGCTGGTCGAACTGACCATTCGACTCCGCCCGGGCCACCGCGGCGTCATAGTGGGCGCGTTGGGTGGTCTTGTGTGCGGACAGCGCATCGGGCAGCAGCGGCGCCTCGGCCCAGCCGACCCGCACATGGCCATCGGCATGGGTCGTCAGGGGCGACAACGGTGCATGGCGCACCAGCAGTTGACCCTCGCTGCGCAGCGCCAGGCGCAGGCGCCAGCCCAGCGGCGCCGGGGCTGTCGACGCGGTGATCTCGGCCAGCGTGGCCTGTAGCACCGCGGTCACCGCGGCGGCGTCGAAGGCAAAGCCCAGGGCCTGCGCGCTGCGCTGGAGCCGGGCCAGGTGACGCGGCAGTTCACACACCCGGGGCGTCTGACCGGGCGCCACACGCATCGTCTCGAACAGCTCGAAGCCGGGGTCCAGCGCGGTCAGGAAGCGGGCCTTGAGCCGACATTCCTCGAACTCGTCGGCCGCCACGCTGTCCTGCACGATGCCGGCGCCCACGCCCAGGCGCAACGGTCGCGCGCCCTGCGCATCGGGCGTACCCAGCGTGAGGGTGCGGATCGCCACCGACAGGCAGAAGTCGCCGATCGACGAGTAGGCGGCGCCGGGTTGCGGCGCATCCACCCAGCCGATGGCGCCGCAGTACAGGCCGCGCGGCGTGCTCTCGAAGCGGCGGATCAGGTCCATCGTGTGCAGCTTGGGCGCACCGGTGATCGATCCGCAGGGGAAGGTGGCGCGCAGCAGCGCCGGCATGTCGATGCCCGGGCGCAGCCGGGCCTGCACGGTGCTGGTCATCTGGAACACCGTGGCGTAGGGCTCCACTGCGAACAGCGAGGGCACCTGCACGCTGCCCACCTGGGCGATGCGGCCCAGGTCGTTGCGCAGCAGGTCGACGATCATCAGGTTCTCGGCCCGGTTCTTGACGTCCTGCTGCAGCAGGCGGGCGGCTTCGCTGTCACTCTCGGGCACACGCAGGCGCGCGGCCGTGCCCTTCATCGGCCGGGCGGTCACCAGGCCCTGCGCCAGGCGCAGGAACAGCTCGGGCGAGCGCGACAGGATGTGGGTGGGCGTGTCCGGGCGCTCGTCCGGCGGCAGCACGATGTAGGCGCCGAAGCTGACCGACTGGCGCGCACGCAGGCGGCGGTACAGCGCGGCCGGGTGGCCATGGGCGCGGCCGTGCAGGCGGTAGGTGTAGTTGACCTGGTAGGTTTCGCCGTCGCGGATGGCGGCCTGCACGGCGTCGATCGCCTGCGTGAAACCTGCCTCGTCGACGCTGGCTTGCAGGTCCATCGCACCGGCGGGCGTGGGCTGCTCGGCGCCGCCGTCCTGGTCCTGCAGCCAGGCCTGGACACCGGCCTCGTCCAGCTGGCGCAGCTGGCGGAACAGCAGCACGCGCAGCGAGGCGCCGGGATCCGCCGGCAGCCCGGCGCGCAGCAGACGCGCGCCCCATTCGTAGTCGGCCAGCAGCACCGCGTGCAGGCCGCGCGCCTGGTCGGCGGCCACCGCCGCCCAACAGGCGTCCAGCGCGGCCGGGTCGGTGCAGCGGCGCTCGTGTGAGAAGCCGCTGTAGAGCCGGCTCAGCGCACCTGGCTGGCCGTCGTCCAGCAGCGCGACGACGGCGCCGGTGTCTGGATCAGCTCCAGTCATCCATGTCGTGCTTGATCGTGTGACGGTTGGCGATCAGCTCGTCGATGGACGGCTCGTTGTTCAGCGCCCGCTTGATGGCCAGCTTGGTCGCCTCGTAGTTGGTGCGGTACATGTCCTTCTTGTCCAGCTCGGCGTGGGTGGCGCAGCGCGGGTCGATCCACACCAGGCTGATGATGCACAGGTCGTTGGCCACGTCCTTGGGGATGATGCCCTCGATCACGCAGTCGATCACCGCGTCGGCGGTGGCGCTTTGCACCACGCCGCCGAAGAGGTCGATGTTGGCCATGTCCTTGAGCGTGACCTTGGGCACGGTGATCGTGGCCGGGCGCACCAGCTGGTTGCAGGCGCGGATCGCGAACATCGCGGTGTGGCCCTTGGTCTGGGCCATCATGTTGGCAAAGGCCTGGCCGACCGGGCCGTCGACGCGGCCGATCAGGATCTCGGGCATGGCGTCGGTGAACTGGCCGTCGGCGGCGAGCACGGTGGCTTCGCCCGCGTGGAAGGTGTAGGGCTGGGTCATCGGACAACTCCGAAAGAGTGAAACAACAGGTTTGGCGGAAGAGTATCAGGCGAAGAGCAGCACTTCGCCGCGCCCGTCGACCGCCAGGTCGCCGCGCAGGAAGCGCGCGGGCCGCCCGACCAGCGCCGCGGCCACCCCGCCGTGGCGAGCCAGGTCGCGCGTCAGCAGCGCCAGGAAGACGCCATGGTCGGCGTGGTCGGGCACGAAGCCATCGCCCAGATCGGCCGGCGCCGGGCCCGCCAGCAGCAGCGTGCCGCGACGCATGCCCCAGGCCGGGTGGGCGCCGCAGCGGCCGCCCAGCAGCACGGTGCCGGCCACCAGGCGCGAACACAGGAAATCGCCCGCGTCGCCGCGCACGATGACGGTGCCGCGGCGCATGCGGTCGGCGCAGCGCGCGCCCACCGAGCCGTCCACCACGATCAGGCCGCCGCGCATGCCGTCCATGCTGCCGGGCAGCGTGCTGGCCAGGTAGTCACCGGCATGGCCGCCAATGCGCAGCTCGCCGCCGCGCATCTCGATGCCGGCGCCGTCGCCCGCATCGCCGCTGATGCGGACCGTGCCGCCGCTCATCGCGGTGCCCAGGTGGTGGCCAGCGCCGCCGATCACCTCCAGCACGCCCTCGCTCCACTGCCAGCCGATGCGGTCGGCGCGGGACAGGTCGCCCGAGAGGCGCAGGTCGGCGTCGCCCTCGGTCAGCGGGGCGATGTCGAACAGCGTGCCCAGCGGCAGCTGGTCGCGGCCGCAGGCCAGCGGCAGTGCGGCCAGGGTGTCGGCATCGGGCGCCAGGCGCAGGTGCGAGCCGATGCTGCGCAGGTCCAGGCGCGCCTCAGGCGCATGTCGCAGGTGCAGGTGCCAGCGGTTCATCGGCTGCCCCCTTCCGGCAGCAGCTTGTGCAGATGAAAGTGGAACGGGCCCAGTTTGCCGCCGTAGTTGCCGGCGGCAATGCGCAGCAGCCCGCCGGGCTCGCCCAGCGCGGTGGCAGCGCCGATGCCCACGCGCATGGCCTGGCCGACCGCGGCCTCGGTCAGTCCGTCGATGACGATCTCCATCACGCTGCCCACGCGCTCGTCCAGGTCGGTCTTGCGGGCCAGGCCGGTGAGTGCCGGGCAGAAGGCGTCGTTGGTGGAGGCGCCCAGCGCCGGGTACTTGCTGCCCACCTTCGAGCCCGAGCGCACCACGCCGCCGGGGAAGGGCATGATCACGTCGGGCACCGCGCGCATCGCCGCAACGGCCGCTTCGGCGGCGGCCAGCGCACTGGCGGTGTCGCGCGCCAGCAGCAGCAGGTTGCCACCGCCCACGCCCTTGACCACCGCCGTGGTTTCCTCGGCGACGAATTCGCCGTCCATCACCGGCACGCGCCAGTAGCGCTTGCCGCCGATCAGCTTGCCGATCTGCCAGCCGTCGCCGAAGAAGCGCAGGTTCTTGCCCAAGGCCACCGCCTCGCCTTCATCCAGGCCTGCGAAGACCGCGGTGGTGGGGCAGGTCAGCACGCACTGGCCCACGCGGCGCTCGAGCTGCTTGACCAGCTCCTTGCCGCTCATCGCGAACAGCAGCACGGCCACGCCGGGTCGGCCGTCGGGGGTCTCGTCGGGGGCCAGTTCGCGCTCGATGCCGGCCTCGCAGCCGCAGGCGATCACGCTGGTGGCAAAGCCGCTGGCGGCCACCGCGGCATGGCGCGCCCAGGTGGCGTTGTGCGCGGTGATGACGATGCGGGTGGCCTTCATCGGGAAGGCTTCGGCAAAGCCGTCGTCGATGACGGTGCCGTTGATCACGACCGTCATGCGCCCTCCTCCGCTGCCAGGCACTCCACTGGCAGGATGCGACCGCCCCGGCAGCAGCTGCACAGCTCGTCGTGGCTGATTGGCTGCGGCGGCGTGCCGCCATGGGCCTGCGCCTCAGCGTGGATGCGCTTGGCAATCGCGGTGTCGTAGCTGGGCTCGACGATGTGCGTGGCGCCCACCGGCTGCGCCACGATCTGGCCGGCGCGCGAGACCAGCAGGCCGTCCTTGAAGACCAGCGGCGGGTTGGTGAACTGCTGTTCGGCGTCGCCGTCCTGGCGGTAGACGGCGATGTCGGCCGCCGCACCCGGGCGCAGGTGGCCGCGGTCGGCCAGGCCCAGCAGGCGGGCGGGGCCGGCGCGGGTCATGATGGCGATCTCCTCCAGCGTCAGCTCGCGGCTCATGTCCTTCAGTGCGCAGTTCGTGGCCACCTCGGGGTGCAGCTTCGCCAGTTGCTCCAGCCGGAACGAGCGGTCCATCAGCAG
The DNA here is from genome assembly GCF_018069755.1 of Ideonella aquatica. Taxonomy (GTDB): domain Bacteria; phylum Pseudomonadota; class Gammaproteobacteria; order Burkholderiales; family Burkholderiaceae_C; genus Ideonella; species Ideonella aquatica. The sequence continues at coordinate 78,336 of NZ_JAGQDE010000016.1, forward strand.
GCGGATCAGGTGCGGGTAGCTGGTGAACGGGCCGCCATTGGGATGGTCGGTGGTGAGCACCACGCGCCAGGGGTCCTTGACCTGCAGGAACAGCTCCAGGCCGATCACCCACTGCAGTGCGTTGACAAAGCTCTGCTCGCGGTAGCGGAAGGGCACCACGCCGCAGCCGGCGTCGCATTCGATGTCGGCGCCGATCCACTTGCGCGGGTGGGCCAGGCCGGCGTTGGCATGCTGGCGCATGGTGTCGCCGCTGGCGGTGACCGTCTGGCCGAAGATGATCTGGCCCACGTCGATCGAGATGTTGGGGTGGGCGTTGACCGCCTCGGCCAGTTGCAGCGCGGCCGACGAGAACTTCTTCGGGCCCTCGGTGCCATAGGCGTGGAACTGCACATGGGTGAGGTGCGCCGGCAGGCCTTCCAGCGCCGCGATGGTCTCCAGCGTGGAGGTGATGTTGCCCGCCACGCCCAGGTTGCTACCGTGGATGTGCAGCGGGTGCGGCACCTGCAGCTCGCGCAGCGCGCGCGCCAGCGTGTGCACGATCTGGCGCGGCGTCACGCCCCAGTGGGTGTGGGCTTCGTCCACGTCCAGCTTGCGCTGGTTGAACTTGAAGGCCGAGATGCCACCCGGGTTGACCACCTTCACGCCCAGCGCCTTGCTGGCGTGGATGGTCCAGCCGACATAGTCGCGGATCTGCTCGAACGGCACGCCGGCATGCATCCAGCGCAGCAGCAGCTCGTCGCTGCCCAGCATCACGTAGGCGCCGTGGTCCAGGATGGGGGTGTCGCCCATCTCCAGGTGGGCGTGGCGCGCGTTGGCCGGCAGCATCGCCGGCTCGAAGGCCGCGGTGTAGCCCATCTGCGCATAGCGCAGGCCGGTGGCCAGCGTGCCCGGGGTCACCAGGCTGCACGGATCCGATTCATGCGGCGTGCAGCGCAGCGGGTTGGCGCCGTCGCGCTGCAGCTCGGGCAGCAGCAGGCGCGCCAGGTTGACCTTGCCGCCGCCGATGTGGCTGTGCAGGTCGACGCCGCCGGCCATCACGGTGCGCCCCGTGCAATCGATCACCTCATCGGCTGGCTCGCCGGGCGCGGGGGTGACGATGCGGCCGTCGCGGAAGAAGACATCGCGCACGGTCGGGCCACCGGGCTGGGTGGGATCGACGACCAGGCCGCCGCGCAGACAGGTCAGGCGGCTCATGGGTTCAACTTCTCCAGCAAGGCGGTGAGCACGCTCGCGACACTGGGGGCACGACCGCTGCGGGCAGCGAACAGCGGCAGCACCACCACGCCGTCCGTGCGGTGCAGGTGACCCCCGTGGTCCAGGCCCGGCGTGCCCACCGGCAAGAAAATGGTGTCTGACTCCAATGACAGGTGGGCCTGGTCGGCGGTGCCCAGCACGATGCGGCGCAGTCCGGGGCGCGCCGGCGGAGGGTGCTCACCAAAGGCCGAGACCCACAGCAGCAGGTCGGCGCTGCCTTCGCGGACCTGGCGCAGGCCGTCCAGCGTCAGCGGGTCGTGCTCGCGGCCCAGCGGGCCGCGGCGGCTTTGCAGCGGCAGGCCGGTGCGCCAGGCCAGCACCTGCTGCACCGTGGCCAGGCCCTGGCCCGCGCCGATCGACAGCGACGCCGCACGGCCTTGCCGGTTGAGCAGCGTGACCAGGGTGTTGATGCGCTCGATCAGCAGACCGGCCTGCGGGCCCAGCGGGACGGGCTCAAACACCAGCACGGCGTAGCGGGCGGCGCGCAGGCGCTGGGCCAGCGTGTGCCAGGCCTCGGGCACGCCGGCCGGCAGGCGGCGCTGGTCCAGCAGCGCCGCCAGTGTGTTCAGCGCACGGAACAGATCGGGGGCCTCAATGCGCTCGATGCCGTCGACCGCGCCGGCCGATGGCGCGCCCAGCGCGACCCAGGCCGGATCGCCAAAGGGTCCGCCACTCAGGCGCTCACGCAGGCGCGGCGCACGCTGCATCGGCCATGAGCCCACCAGCACCACCAGATCGGCGCGTTCGCGGGCCTCGGCCAGCGTGACCGTGAAGCTGCCGCGGTCCTGCTGGGCGCGCAGCGGCTGGGCCATGGCCACGCCGCCATCGACCACCGCGCTGCAGTGGTCGGCCAAGGCCTGCAGCGCACGCGCGCCGGCCACGTCGGTGCCCAGACCACCGATCACCGGCTGACGGCTGGCGCGCAGCCAGGCGGCGGCTTGGGTCAGGGCCTGGTCCAGCGCCTCGTCGGACACCGGGGACTGGGCCGACAAGGCGGCGCGGCGGGCCTCCAGCCGGGAACAGGCCAGGGTCTCGCCGGCCTCGGCCTCGCACATCAGGGGGCAGAAGGGACAGGTCCATGCCGCCGAGGGCATGGCCGTTTCGAAGGAAGCCATGGCGTCGAGTACCGCAATCACCGTGCCACCTGCCAGCGGCCCGGACGGCGACCAGGGTTGCTACCGACGGGACGCGTGGCCGCAGCGGCAGCGACAACCGGGCCGCCGGGTGGGGCGACGGGTGGGGCGACGGCGCACGCCCGGGCCCAAGGCCGGCACACACTGTTCCGTTTCGTGATCGGCTCGGCTCGGGTGGGGCGGGCCGGTGCGGTGGCACGATTCATGAATGCCGCTCCCCCGTGCCCCTTGTCTGCTCCTTCCCCGACACCCGCCTGACCGGCCAGCCGCCGGTGTGCAAGGCACTGGCCACCAGCCAGGCGTCGGCCCCGGCCGCCGCGCCCGCCGACAGGTCGGCCGGATCGCGCACGCCGCCCGAGCCCACCCAGCGCTGCACCTGCGGCGCCCGGCGGCGCAGCGCCGGCAGGGTCGCCAGATCGGGGCCGGCGCCGCTGCCCACGCGCTCAAGCGTCATCACGATCGTGGTGGGCAGCCACAGTGCCGGGCAGTCCCACAGGCCGGCGGGGTCCATCGGGCGCTCACCGCGCCGGTCCAGCGACAGCACAGCACGTGGATCGTCCTGCAGCGCCTCCAGCGCGGCCCGGTCGGCCAGGCTTTCGGTGCCGTACACCGGCACCAGAGTGTCGCCGGCAGATCCCAGTGCATCGCGCAGGCGCCAGGCGTCCTCGCGGCGCTGCCAGCCGGCGTCGATCCACCAGCTCAGCTGCGGCAGCGCCTGCACCAGGCGCTGCAACACGGCAGTCTGTGGGCGGCCGTCCAGCACGCCGTCCAGGTCGGCCAGGTACAGCGTGCGGGCGCCGGTGAGTGCCTGCAGCGCATGGGCCAGATCCAGCGGATCGGCACCCGAACACAAGGCCGAGTTGATCGGCGCGTACCGCCCGCGCTCACCACGCCGCGCATGCACCACCTGGCCGGCGCGCAGGTCCAACACCGGAATCAGTTCCATGCGCGTGCTTGAGGGGTCGGCATGACCCGCATTGTGGTGTACGAACTGCTGAGTGCTGCCGCGCTGCCGCTGGGCCCCGCCGAATCGCGCCTGCTGGACCAGGGCACGGCGATGCGCGACGCGCTGGCCCAGGCGCTGTCCGAGCTGCCGGGCCTGGCGCTGAGCGTGGCCGACAGCCCGGCGGCGCCAGCCCACCATGGCCGTGCGGTGCGCGCCCACCCGGGCGAAGCGGCCGAGGCCTTTGTGCGGCGCCTGGCCGTGACCCATGAGCTGGTCTGGGTCATCGCGCCCGAATCCGACAACTGGCTGCTGCGTTGCAAGCGCTTGGTCGGCGCACAGCGCTGGGTGGGCAGCAGCGCAGCGGCACTGGAGGTGACCAGCCACAAACAGCGCACGCTGGCGGCCTTGGCGCGGGCCGGGCTGCGCACGCCCGTCAGCATCGGTGCCGAGGTCCAACCCGCGCACTGGGTTGTCAAGCCCGACCAGGGGGCGGGTGCCGAAGGCTGCTGGCGCCTGTCCACCGAAGCGCAGGCCCTGCGCATGCTGGCGGCGCGCCGGGCCCGCGGTGAATCGGTGCTGTGCCAGCCCTGGATCCCGGGCGAGGCGCTGAGCCTGTCATTGGCCTGCCGGCCCGAGGGCTGCCGGCTGCTGGCCGTGAACCGCCAGCAGCTGCACACGCCGGACAACGGCGAGCTGCGTTTCCTGGGCGTCGAGGCGGCCGCGCTGAGCCCGAGCGATCCGCGCTGGAGCTGGCTGGAGGCGGTGGCGCAATCGGTGTGGGCAGCCATTCCTGGCCTGCGCGGCTATGTCGGCGTCGACCTGGTCTGGCATCCGCAGCTGGGCCCGGTGTGCATCGAGGTCAACGCCCGCCTGACCTGCGCCTTCATCGGCCTGCCCGAGCGCCTGGGCCGGCCGCTGGCGGCCGAGCTGTTGTCGCCCTGGTGGTCACCCACGCTGCCGGAGCAGGCTCATGTCTGAGCTGGTGATCGGCTGGGACCTGGGCGGCGCCCACCTCAAGGCCTGCCGCTGGGCCGGCGCCCAGGTGCAGGACGTGGCGCAATGGCCTTGCCCGGTGTGGCAGGGCCTGCCGCAGCTGGAGGCCGCAATGGCGCTGGCCTGGGCCCGCTGGCCCGACCTGCGCCAGGCGCGCCATGCGCTGACGATGACGGCCGAGATGACCGACCTGTTCGAGGACCGCGCCGACGGCGTGGCCCGACTGGCCACCGCGATGTCTGACGGCCTGCAGGCGCCGGTGCGGGTCTATGCCGGCCCGCAGGACGCCCCGGAGCCGGCCGTGCTGTGGCTGGACAGCACCCAGGCCGCCGCCCACTGGGCCCGCGTGGCCTCGGCCAACTGGCTGGCCACGGCGCAGCATGCGGCCGCCATCGTCGGCCGCGGCGTGCTGCTGGACATCGGCAGCACCACCACCGACATCATCCGCCTGGCCGATGGCCGCCCTGACACCCGCAGCCGCAGCGACCGCGACCGCCTGGCCAGCGGCGAGTTGGTCTACCAGGGCGTGGTGCGCACCCCGCTGTGCGCGCTGGCCACGCAGGTGCAGTTGCAGGGTCAGCGCCTGGGCGTGATGAACGAGTGGTTCGCCACCACCGCCGATGTCTACCGCCTGACCGGCGAGCTCGACCCCGCCCACGACCAGCAGCCCAGCGCCGACAACGGCCCCAAGGACGAGGCCGGCAGCCAGGCTCGGCTGGCCCGCATGGTCGGCTGTGACCGGCGCGACGCCACGGCCGAGGCGTGGCGGCAGCTGGCCGGCCAATGGCGTGCGGCGCAACTGGCCCGGCTGGCCGACGCCTGGCAGCAGGTGCAGCCGCAGCGGCCCGAGCGCGTGGTGGTGGCCGGCGCGGGCGCCTTCCTGGCACCTGCGCTGATGCACCAGGTGTATGGCGATGCCGCAGCGGGCATCGCGCTGATCGATCACGGGCGCGACGTGGCGCGCGCCGGCCCGCTGGCCGGCTGGGCCACGGTGTGCGCGCCGAGTGTGGCCGTGGCTGCCCTGCTGGCCCAGACCTGAGACGGGAGAAGCACCATGTGGGTGGTCAAGCTCGGAGGCAGTCTCAACGCAAGCGCGGGTCTGCGCGACTGGCTGGATGGCCTGGCGCTGCTGGGCGGCGGCCGGGTGATCATCGTGCCGGGCGGCGGCGGTCTGGCCGATGAGGTGCGCCGGCTGCAGTCGCACTGGCAGTTCGACGACCTGCCAGCGCACAACATGGCCGTGCTGGCCATGGCGCAAAACGCCTGGCTGATGTGTGGCCTGCAGCCCGCGCTGCAACTGGTCGATCGCGAGGCCGACATCGTGCGCACGCTGCGCCAGGCGCGCACCGTCGTGTGGTCCCCACTGGAGCTGGTGCGCCAGGCGCCCGACGCCAACACCAACTGGGCGGTCACCGGCGACAGCATCGCGCTGGACCTGGCGCTGCGCCTGAACGCCGAGCGGCTGCTGCTGGTCAAGAGCTGCGACATCGACGGCCAGGACCTGGCCAGCCTGCACCGCCGCGAGGTGATCGACGAGGGCTTCATGGACCGGCTGGGGCCGGTGGCCTTTCCGATCGACGTGCTCAACGTGGGCCAATGGCCCCAGGCGCGCGGGCTGCTGCTGGGTCAGGCCTGATCGCGCTGCGCCATCAGGGTGGACAGCCGCTCGGCACTGAGCGTGCCAGCACGGTCGCCCGCGCACACCGCCGAGCGAAAGCCCACGAAATCCGGCGCCAGCGCGGCCAGCTGCGGCCAGTCCTCGGCACGCAGCGCGCCGGCCAGGCCGGGCCGCGCCTGCACCGCGCGGCTGGCGGTGACAAAGCGCTGCAGCGCGTCCAGCGCGCAGCGCTGCAGCAGGCTGCCGCCGCGCTTGTCCACGGTGTCCAGCATCAGCAGCCCGAAGCCGTCGGCCAGGGCCGCATCCACCAGCGGCCAGGGCACGCCATCATCGGCCACCAGCACCGGCACGATCGGCAGGCCCTCGGTGCGGCGCAGTGCATCCAGCTGCCGCAGCAGCGCCCGCGCCGCCGGCCCCGGCACGACACCCGCCTTGACATGGTCGACGCCCGTGGCGGCCACCGCGCGGCAGCGGGCCGCCACCTGGTCGGCGGCCTCGGCCGGCCAGTCGCCGATCGTGGCGCTGATCACCGCCTGCGGCGCACTGGCGCGCAGCTGCGCCACGATGGGCGCGATCAGCCCCGGATCCAGACCGCCCAGCGCGCCGCGAGACGGCTCTTTCAGGTCAATGAAGGGCACGCCGGCAGCGGCCGCCAACTGCGCCTCGGCGGCATCGCGCACGCTGACCAGCACGCGCGTCATGCCGGGCTGCCAGCGCGGTGCGCGGCAATCGCCTCGCGCAGCCAGCCCCAGGCCTCCAGTTCCTCGGGTGCCGCGGTCTTGTCGATCGCGATTTGCAGATAGGCCATCTCGGTGTCGATCTTCTCGGGCGGCAACAGGCGCAGGCGGCTGACCAGCACCGCGCCCTCCAGCACCGCCGCCTGGGCGCGGTTCAGGCCCAGGAAGGGCGCGTGGTTGGCGCTGTGCACCGCGTGCAGGGTCAGCACCGGGCGCTGGGGGTCCTCGCTGACCGACTCCAGCTGCAGCTCCTGGTGGCGCAGCGCCGCCTGCAGACGCAGACCGGCCAGGCGCTGCATCGGCAGCAGCGGCCATTCGCGCCGGCCGGTGACGCAGCCGGCGAAGACGCGCGTGTCGGTGAGGATGTTGAGCCCGGCCACGCCGGTGGCCAGGATGTTGTCCAGCGTGGTGGAGGGCTTGAAGGGCATCAGCAGCACGCGGTCATCGGCGCGGTAGCGCACGCCCATCGGCGCCAGGTGCGGGCGGCCGGCGGTGTCGGTGGTGCTGACGACGCACTCGTAGATCAGTTCAGACATCGGTGTCGCGCTTCACCCGGGTCGGGCCGGGGGCGCATTGCTCATTGTCAACGGTGGGCTGCCAGGCCACGCCCCAGTCCAGCGGCCGGTCCTGCACATAGCGCTTGCCCAGCTGGAAGGCGATTTCGGCGCGCGCCAGCTCCACGCCCATGTAGAAGGCATGGCCGCCGTCGCCCTGCAGGCCCAGCTGCGGCCACAGCGCGAAGGCCTCGGTGGACTCGCGCAGGCCGTCACGGTTGTAGACGTGCAGGCCGCGCTGGCTGACCTGGATGCGGAAGTTCGGGTCGCGCACCTGGGCCGCCGTGGCGGCGATCTCCTCGGGGGTGTCGGGCCAGGGGTGGCGCTCATGCACCGTGGCCAGCAGCGGGCTCAGTCCCTTGGGCAGCGCCGGCAACGTGGCGGCGGCGTGCATGATGCGCCGCGCGGCATCCACCTCACGCACCGCGCGCCGGGCGTGCAGGCTGACCTGGGTGGTCAGCACCGCGGCCACGTCCAGCTCGGCGCAGATGCCCAGCAGCAGCGCGTGCAGGCCGCTGGTGTCGGCTTCGGTCAGCTCGCTGAGGTTGCCGGTGCCCATCATGATGGCCACATCGGGGTGGCGCTGGCGCAGCGCGTGGTAGCGCACGATGGACGAGGTGAAGCCGTAGGGAATGGGGTCGAGGATCGGATCGGCCAGGAAGGGCCGGCCGCGCGCGCGCATGCCGGCGATCGCCGCGTCCAGGCTGGCCACGTCGGCGGGCTCGCGCGGGATCAGGATGGGCGTGGACGCCACCTCGTCGGCCACCCACAGCGTGTCGGCCCTCAGGCTCAGCAGGTAGTCGGCGCCGGCGCGGCCGCCGGTGAGCAGCTCGTTGGTGTCCTGGCTGTCGACACTGACCTGCCAGCCCTCGGCCTTCAAGGCCTGCACCGACTCAGCCAGGTGCCCGAATGGCGTGGCGGGCAGGCCGCCCAGGTCGATCACGTCGGCGCCGTCGGCCACCAGGGCGCGGGCGCGCTCGACGATCTCGGCCACGCTCAGGCGCGGCGCGTCGGTGATCTCGGCAAAGATGCGGGTGCGGTGCTGCGACAGGTCCACCGCCTGGGCGGCGCGCCTGAAGTGCTGCGGCAGGTCCTTCAGCTCATCGGGGCCGCGCTGCACCGGCACGCCGAAGTGCGCCGACAGGCCCTCGACATCGCCGCGGCAGCGCCCCGGCACCAGGATGCGGTCGGCACCGGGCAGCGGTGCGGGCACGCGGCGGCGGATCATGTCGGCGGTCATCAACGCGGCCACCTGCACGCCCACGTCGTGCGTCTGCCAAGTGAAGGGCTGCTCGCCCGCGGTGCTGTCCAGCGACTGCAGCACCCGCTGCAGCGAGGCCTCGGCCAGGTGTCCGGTCAGGAAGACGATGTGTTCCACGCGAGATGCAGTTCAGCCAGTCGCCGGGTCAGGGCCTGTTCCAGTTCATCCGGTGAGCAGACCACCTGCGCGTGGTCGATGCCGCGCAGGCGCTCGACATTGTCCAGCTCGATGCGCCGCGGCCGCAGCGTGACCCAGTCATGGGGCGCCTTGGTGACCACCACCGGCTCGGTGTCGCAAGCAAACACGATGCCGGGGATGCCCAGTTTGCCGGCCTGGGCGAACATGTTGGTGGGCAGCGTGTCGCTCAGGCCGAGGGCGCACTTGGCCACGGTGTTGCTGGTGGCCGGTGCGACGATCACCGTGTGGTAGACGTCGGTGTAGAGCGCGCCCACCGGCACCGCACTGGCGGTCTTGTCGCGGAACAGCTTGTGGCGCTGGCGCAGACCCTCGAGCGCGTAGCCGTAGATCGGCAGCACCTCTTCAGCAGCGGCCGAGAGAAACAGGTCGCACTGCGGCAGCCGGGCGGCCACGGCCATCGACTCCTCAAGGAAGTGACCCGAGCCCGTGACGCACCAGGCGAAGCGCGAGCGCTTGGGAGCCCCCTCCAGGCTGGCCGCGTCGTCGACGGCGTCGATGCGCTCGCGCCCCTCCTCAGCCGGGGTGGGAGATGCGGATGTGGAGCTTGTGGAGCTTGCGGTAGAGGGTGTTGCGGCTGACATCGAGCGCCTTGGCGACGTTGCTGACGTTCCAGCGATGATGCTCCAGCAGCTGCAGCAGCACCTGGCGTTCGTTGGCCTGGATCGGGTTGAGGCGGGGCAGTTCTTCCGCAGCCTCCTCGGTGGGGACCACCGGCACGGCTGGCTGGGCGACGGTCTCGGCCGGCGGCACGCCGCGGTTGCCGCGCAGGCTGGGCAGGTGCTCGGGCCCGATCTGCTGGGCATCGGCCAGCGCCACGGCCGAGCGCAGCACATGGCGCAGCTGGCGCACATTGCCCGGCCAGGGGTGGTTCAGCAACAGGCGCTCGGCCTCGGGGCTGAGCGTGCACTCGGTGCCGCCCTCGGCCTGCAGCAGGTTGCGGATCAGCTCGCGCTTGTCGCTGCGCTCGCGCAGCGGCGGCAGGTCGAGCTCGACGCCGGCCAGGCGGTAGTACAGGTCCTCGCGGAACAGGCCTTCATCGACCAGGGCCAGCAGGTTGCGGTGGCTGGCGCTGATCAGCTGGAAGTTGACGTCGTGGACCTCCTCGGTGCCCAGCGGCGTGACCTGGCGCTCTTCCAGCACCCGCAGCAGACGCGCCTGCAGATCAAGCGGCATGTCGCCGATCTCGTCCAGGAACAGCGTGCCGCCGTCGGCCTGCAGGATCTTGCCGCGCCGGCCGGTGCGCTGCGCGCCGGTGAAGGCGCCGGCGCGGTAGCCGAACAGCTCGGCCTCGATCAGGCTCTCGGGCAGGCTGGCGCAGTTGATGGCCACGAAGGCGCCGCCGCTGTGCGGGCTGGCCTCATGGACGGCGCGGGCGAAAACCTCCTTGCCGGAGCCGGTTTCACCACACAGCAGGATCGGCGTCTGGCGACCGATCACGCGCCGGGCGGTGCCCAGCTGCTGGGCCAGGCGCGGATCGGCGAAGGTGGACACGCCGCCGCTGCCCGGACGCGGCAGCGCGGCACGCGCCGCTGGCGCCGGACGCACGCCGGGGGTGGGGGCCGGCATCATCGTCATCGCGCCACCGGCGCGGGCGTCCTCGGCCGGCCGGCGCGCCACCGCAAAGAAGCGGTGCGCGGCATTGGCGCGGTAGGTGACGATCGGGTGGAAGGACGAGGACACGCTGCGCTGCACCATGTCATTCAGGCTGGACTGGAACAGGTCCTCAACCCGGCGCGAGCGGATCTCGGCCACCGAGGTCATGCCCAGCTGAAACAGCGCACTGCGGTTGGCGGCCAGGATATGGCCGTCCTCGGAGACCGCCAGGCGGCCTTCATGCAGCGTGTAGACGAACTCGGGCCGGCTGTGGAAGTGCACCGGATGCGCGCTGCGAAAGCGCCGGTCGATCAGCCGGTTCTCGATCATGCGGGCCGTCATGCCCAGCAGCACCAGCAGGTGCTGCTGCATCATCGAGCTGCGGCTGGAGACATCCAGCACCGCACACAGCTCACCCGCCGGGTCATAGACCGGCACCGCCGAGCAGGTCAGGCCGGTGTAGGCGGTGAAGAAGTGGTCTTCGCGGCGCACCGACACCGGCGCGCCCGAGGCCAGGCAGGTGCCCATGCCATTCGTGCCCGCCGTGGTCTCGCTCCACACCGCCCCCACGCGCAGACCCATCGGCTCGACCTGCGAGGCGAAATCGGCCGACGTGACCATGTGCAGGATCACGCCTTCGGTGTCGGTCAGCACCACCGCGGTCTCGCCGTCTGACAGCTGCTGGTACAGCGAGGTCATCTCGTAGCGGGCGCAGTCGATCACGTCGGCCATGCGCGACAGGCGCTCTTCCAGCGTCTTGGCCGGCAGCACCGGCAGCTCGCGCGGGCGATCCGGGTGCAGGCGGTATTCGTTGAGGCAGCGGCTCCAGGACCGCGCGACGATGTCGTTCGGGTCGTCGTGCTGGCCACTGCGCACCACATCGAACACATGGTCGGCGTGGCCGTCAGAACGAGGCAGGACGAGGCTCATGGGAAAATCTCCCTGTTTCACGAGGACAGGCTCCCGACAGTTCGGGCGCCACCCCGGATTGTGGCGCCGCTGCGGTAACGCCCTTGCCGGTGAAACCCCCGATGTGGATGGACTGACATCAAGGCCCGATCGGCCGATAAGCACCGGTGCCGCCGGTGGCTTGGAAATTGCCTCACAGCCGCCGAACCCTGGACCCAGGAACCCGACCGGAGACCTCCCCCGACATGCTTGCCGCCCTGCCCCAGCCCCACGCCACGCCCGACACCCAGGCCCTGGACCTGATCTTCATTGAAGGTCTGCGCGTGCAGACCGTGATCGGCATCCACGACAGCGAGCTGCACCGTCCGCAGCCGCTGGTGATCGACCTTCATGCCGGCGTGCCGCATGCCGACGCCTGCGACAGCGACCACATCGCCGACACCATCGACTACAGCGTGGTGCGCGAGCGGTTGCATGGCTTGATGCTTCATCACGGTGTCACGCTGCTCGAGGCGCTGGCGGAACAGATTGCGCAGATGCTGATCCAGGACTTCGGCGCCCAGTGGGTGCGGGTCAAGGTGGTCAAGCCCAACAAGTTCGAGGACCTCGACGCGGTGGGCGTGCAGATCGAGCGGCGCGCCGGTGCTGCCTTGCCGCGCGCTGCCGGTGGCCGCAGCGCCCAGGTGCTGCGCTGGATCGGCTCGGGCATGGTCCCTGCCAAGTCCTGAACGGCTCACCCTGGCGCCTCTGAGGGCCCTGCTGATGCGGGGCCCTTTTTCGTGGGCAGCCCCGGCGCGCAGGACGCAAAAAAGAACCGGTCAGCGGCGCTGACCGGTCATGCAACCCGGATGACCCCCGGGCGCTCGCAAGGCCCCCTTGCGTGCTCGGTGACCAAGCCGCGCCACCAGGGCGGCGGCCCGGTCGTGCTCAGTTGGCGGCGAACGGGTGGGCAGCGCCACCCTTCTTGGCCACCACTTCAGCGGCGGTCGGGGTGCCGGCAACGGCACGCTTGATCGATTCCTTGACCGCAGCGTAGTTGTAGTCCTGGATCTTCTTGTCGTCTTCGGCCAGCCAGTGGATGAAGACGCCGACCGAGATGAACAGGTTGTCGGCTTCGTCGGCGGGGATGGTGCCGTCCTCGACGCAGTCGGCCACCGCCATGGCGACGCCGCGCTGGGCCGGGCCGAACATCTGGACGGCCTGCTTGGCGCCCTTGATGGTGACCTTGTTGAACATCACGGTTGCCGGCTTGCACAGCAGGTTCGGAGCCACCACCGCCAGCAGCGAGGTGAAGCCGTCCTTGTTGTTGGTCAGGCAGTTGGCGAACGCGGTTTCGGCAGCGCTGCCACGCGGGCCGATGATGAGGTCGATGTGAGCCACCTCATTGCCATCGCCCACGAGCGATTCACCCACCAGCATGCGATCGATCTTGGCCATATTGTCAGTCTCCTGTGCAGTACCTGTGTTGACGACGCCGGGGCTCATCCGCCGGCGCTCGCAACAGAGAATCACGTTCCATGCCACTTCGGCACGGGGGGCTGTCGGGGCTATCCCTAGGGTGCCTCTCGGCGCTCGATCAGGCCGTCCAGAAACAGCGTGGCCACGGTGAGATCGGCGCTGGTGCCGGGGTTGATGCCCTGCTGCTTGAGCGTCGCATCCCAGGCGCGCCAGGCCGGATCGGCGTCCAGGGCGTGCCCTGAGATGGGGCGCTGCAGCCAATGGGCGGCGTCGTTCATGACACTCTGTGCCACGGCCGCACCGTGCTTGCGGACAATATGTGCATCGGGCGCCGAGGCCAGCCAGGCCAGGAAGACACGTTGCACGGCCTCGGCGGCAGCGTCCTCGCGCGGGCCCTGGGGCGCCCAGGGACCCAGGGCCGCCGTGCCCAGCGCGCCCAGGCCCACACTGAACAGCTCGGCAAAGCCGTCGCGGTACTGGCGGGCGATGCGGTCGCGCCCGGCGGCCAGGCTCATCGCGGCGCGCAGGTCCAGCGTGGGCTCCTGGTGCACGTCCTCGTCGTCAGCGCGGCCCAGGCCGCCCGGGTTGGCCTGGCGGATGGCGCGGTAGGCAGCGGCGCTGTCCTGCGGGGTCAGATCGGCCAGCACCGCGCCCAGGGCCAGTTGCAGGGCGGTGCGGTCGACCGGCGTCAAGCCCAGACGCCAGCGCGCCGCGGCCAGCGGCACGCACAAGAGCACAATGCCCAGGTTGGTATTGCAGCCCACGCGGACCCAGGTGGCGGCCACCGCGGCTTCGATGCCCTCGCCCACCACCCCGGCCAGGTGGGCGATGGCGGGTGCCGCCGCGTCGGCGCTGTCCAGGAACTGCGTGGCCGTCATGCGGTGGCCGGCGCTGGCATGGCTGACGTTGCCGGGCTTGGTGGCGGCCACGTCCCAGGCGCAGGCCCGGCGCCAGGCCGCCTCGATCCGGGCGCTGGATGTCATGCGCGGCGCGCCGCGCAGCGCTCGGCGCAGCGCCGCTCCAGCAGGTCGTCCACCAGCGCCTGGGCGATGGAAAAGCCGGTCACCCGCTGCAGGCCCTGCCAGGCGGCGATGCCGTTGACTTCGAGCACGGTCAGGCCGCGCTGGGTGGGCAGGATGTCGACACCGGCATAGTCCAGGCCCAGCGCCGCCGAGGCGCGCTCGGCCAGCGTGGCCAGCTCGGGCGTCAAGGCCGCCGCCACCGGCCGCGCGCCCTGCTTGATGTTGTGGATCCAGTGGCCACTGACGCGCTGCATGGCCGCCCGCGCCTGGCCGCCGATCACCAGCACGCGCCAGTCAAAGCCGGGCTCGGACAGCGGCGGCACCCAGCGCTGCAGGTAGGCCAGACCGTTGTACGGTGGCCCGGCCAGCGCCGGCAGTGGCTCGAAGCGGCCATTGACCTGCCCCACCCGCACCAGGCCCCGCCCCTGCGAACCGAACAGCGGCTTGAGGACCAGCGCCTGCCCGGCCGCCGCCTCTCGGGCCACGGTGCGACGGGCCACGGCCTCGCTTTCCGAGGTCCAGGTGGGCGGCGTCGGCAGGCCCGCCGCGTGCAGCAGCAGCGTGGTCATGGCCTTGTCCACCGTGCGCTCGATCGCCCGCGCGTCGTTGTAGACCGGCACGCCCAGCTCGCGCAGCGCATGCAGCACGCCCAGGCGCTGGGTGACCTGCTCAAAGCTGCCGCCGGCGATGCCGCGCACGATGACGGCATCGGGCAGTGCGCGCTCGAAGCCGGGCAGGCGCAGACCATGGCGCGCGCGGCTGGTGTCGATGCCGCAGTCCGCCAGGTCCAGGCAGCGGCCCTGGGCGCCGCGTGCGCGCAGCGCCGCCTGCAGCTGGCGGGTGTGCCAGCCGATCTCGTCGGTCATGATGGCGACGCGCAGGCTCATGCTCAGGCGGCCTCGCGCCAGCCCTGCAGCAGCACCGGCATGTCCAGCCGGCCGGCCTCGAAGCTGCGGCCGCTGGGCAGGTGCTGCACCACCACCGCGGCGGGCGCGAACAGCGCAGGGTCGATCTTGTAGAAATCAAAGCCGGCGGCCGAGAAGATGTCGGCAAAGGGCTTGCCGTAGTCGCGCGAGGTGCCCGAGGGCAGGCGCTGCGCCAGCGAGCGCGCGGCCTCGACCTCACCGTTGACCGACAGCGTCACCAGGCCGCCGTAGAGGATGGCGTCGTTGGTGCGGCCCATGGCCTGGGCACCATCGGCGGTGGGCGACGGCAGTGGCGCGCTGGCCGCGCCATCCACCACGTCGCCCAGCGCAAAGCCCAGCTCATGCGCCTTGTGCAGCGCCACCTCCAGCACGCGGGCCACCACCTGGGTGGTGCCGGCGCGGCTGCTGGTGGGGGTGAGCACGATGGTCAGCGCCTCGGGCGCCAGGCCGGTGTCGCGCAGCACCTTGTCGATCACCACGCGCGGCGGCGCCCGATCGACCTCCAGCACCAGCACGCCGCTGCCGGCGGCGTCGCGCCAACCCAGCTCGTCGAACAGCTTTTCCTTGGCCGCCAGCGCGCGTGCCGGGCCGGAGCCCAGGGCGAAGAACTTCTTGCCACCGGTCTCCTCCTTGCTGGCGGCCAGGCTCCAGCCGGCGTACTGGCTGCCCAGGCAGGCCAGCACCGGCTGCGGGCTGCTGACCTGCAGCCAGTTGGCCCAGCCATGGCGCCCGTCGGTGAGCAGCGAGACCTCGCCCAGGCCGCCCATGCAGATGCGGCCGATCAGCAGCCCGGCGGCGATGCTGCCGGGCGCATCGATGCCGGCGTCGACAAGGCAGGTGCCGCGCTCGTCGCGGGTCCAGCACACGCCCAGGCGCTCGGCGTCCTGCAGCAACTGGGCCACCAGAGGTTGGGCCAGATCATTGGGGCTGGGCCAGGCACGGTGACTGGGCGTGACATTCATGCGGGGATCTCCAGGGTCGAGGCCAGTGCGGCGCAGCGGGCGTCGAGCCGGCGGCGCAACGCCGTCTCGTCGTCGGCCTCGGCACTGACGGTACACAGGGGGGCGCCGGCCGGCAAGCGCATCGCGGCCGACGGGCGGTCATGGACATCGCTCTGGCGCGCCCACAGCGCCACCGTGGCAAGGTCCAGCTGCACCGCATGCGGCCGGCGCAGCAGCTGCAGCCCGCGCAGGCGTGGCGGTCGCCAGGCGGCCACCTGGGCCGGCTCAGGCAGGCGGCCATGCAGGCAGGCCTGCAGGTGGGCACGCACCAGGCCGCCCTGCGCCGCATACAGGCCGGCACTGGCCGGCCAGCGGGGGTTGACCTCGAGGATCCAGGCGTTCTCCTCGTCCCAGATGAAGTCGACGCCCACCACGCCGCGCAGGTCGAAGGCCGCCGCCAGGCGCTCGGCCACGCCTTGCAGCAGGCTGCCAGCGCGGCCAGGCAGGCCCACCGGCCCGAGGACGCCGCCATAGGCGAAGGGCTGGCCCGCCTGCGGCTGGTGCCACTGGCGGTTCAGGCCCAGCACGCAGGCCCGGCCAGGCGCGGCGCACAGCAGGGTCATCGACATCGGCGCCCCATCCTGCCAGCGCTGCCAGTACCAGGGCGCGGGCGCCTCGTCGGCGGCCGCCGACTCGGCCGGCTGCACATGTTCACCGCCGCGGCTGCCACCGCGCTTGCGCAGCCAGCCCAGGGCGGTATCGGGGCGCTCGAAGGCCACCGCCGGGTGGGCGATGCCCCAGGCGTCCAGGCGCTCGAAAAACGTCCGCGGATCGGCCAGTCGGCGCCAACCCTCGGCCGGCGTGCCCAGCAGCGGGCACAGCGCGCTGCCGGCCTCCAGCAGGTCGGCGCGGTCCTCGAAGCCGCTGCCGGGCCACCAGCCGGCCAGTTCATCGCGGCGCCGTGCCAGCAGGCCCAGCAGACGCTCGCCGTCGATCTGCGGCCGCGCCGGGTCACCCAGCGGGCGCCAGGCTTCGGCGGCCTCGCAGGTGTCGGCGTCACCGAACAGGTCCAGCGCCAGCACGCGCAGGCCGTCGCGCCGGGCCGCCTGCGCCGCGGCCCGCACCGACAGGCCCGCCAGGGCCAGCGGACCGCGCACCGTCATGCCTGGCGCAACAGGGCCCGAGCAGCCTCGAAGGCCTCGGCGTAGCCCAGCACCAGCGGCTCGGTGGCCTCGTTCATCGAGCGCAACAGCCGCTGCTGGGTCTGGTACTTGACGTTGCCAATGGCCAAGGCGCCCAGGCCGCGCGCGGCGGTGCCCGCCACCGGCGTGCCCTTGTCCATCACGCCCACGCCGGCAATGCCCTCGGGCGGCACGGCGTTGACGTCGGCCGCCACCTTCAGCCGCGTGGCCACGGCAAGGTCCTCGGCCGAGACCACCTGCACGCCGGCCGCAGCGGTGGCCAGGATCACATCGGCGTCGGCGATCGAGCGACGCACCGCGTCGCGATCGCCGCCCGAGATGCCGTGCAGCGTCACGCCAAAGCGCTGGCCGGTTTGCTGCGCGGCCTCCTCGGCCACGTCGATGCCGTTGCGGCTGGACAGCGCCACGTGGGCTCCAGCCATGGCTGCCATCACCCCCGCGATGCGGCCCACAGGGCCGGTGCCACCCAGCACCACCACGCGCTGGCCGCTCAGGCCACCGGCACCCATGGCCACCAGTTCGGCCTCGACCGAGGCGACCATGGCCGCAGCGGTGGTGTAGGCACCACTGGGATCGGCCATCAAGGACACGGCAAAGGGCGGCACCATGGCCTTCTTGGCCCGGTCCAGCATGTCGGCGGCCAGCACGGCGTCGCGGCCACCGATGAAGATGCCGGTGCGCGCCAGCCCCTTGGGGCTGCGCGAGAAGATCGCGTCCTGGGTCAGGCCGCGCACCGCATCGAGCGTGACATCGGTGTACGGCGCCAGCACCTGGTAGCCGGCATCGGCGGCCATGTTGACGTCAAAGGGGCTCATCTGGCGGCCCGGGGTGAACATGTGCAGGATGTAGGGACGTTCCATGGCAGGACAGGGCGCTCGCGGGCGCCAGGGTAGTCAGGACAATCGGGTCAGTGCAGGCGCCAGGGCGCCTGCTCGGTCTGTTGCCAGCGCCACAGGCTCTCGGCGCTGGGGCGGCTGGGCGCGCGCTGGGCAGCCTCGGTGCTGTCGGTGACCCGGGCCCCGTGGTCGCGCGGCCGCACCATCACCAATTGCAGTCCCTGCGCCAGGGCCCCGGCGGCGCGGGCGGCAGCGATCAAGGCCTGGCCGTGCTCAGGACGGCTCACGAAGGCAAAGGACGTGGGGCCCCAGGAGCTCTGGCCCACGCCCACCGGCTCGCTGGTGAAGGCCGGGGCATGGGCGTCAAGCCAGCGCATCAGGCGGCCGATCGCCGGGCGGGTGTAGGCCTCGCCATCCTGGGCCGGCGCGAAATGATCGCCAACGATCTGCTGGATGCGACCCACGCCCATTGCAAAGGCCAGGAAGTCACCCTGGGTGGCGCCGGGCAGCACGCGCATCAGCGTCTGGTGGCAGATCTCGGCGGCCGCGGTGGTGGGCAGCGGCGCCAGGCGGGCCAGCGCGGCGCGCTCCTCGGCCCCGGACAGGCCGCGCGCGCCGGGCTCAATCGCCAGCAGCACACGCCACTGCGGTGGCAGCGCCACGCGCGCCAGCACGGGGGCCGGCTGGCCATCGGCGCCGGGGCCGCCGTCGAGCAGCAGGCCACCCTGGTCGAAGCCACCGATGCCGATGCCCGAGCGCAGCCCGCGACCCAGGCCATGGGCCAGTGTGGCGGTGGACAAGCTCAGTTGGTGCCAGCGCGCAAATGCCCGGCCCACCGCCAGCGCCAGCTGGGTGCCTGAGCCGAAACCGGCGTGGGCGGGCAACACGCGGGCCAGGTGCAGGTGCAGCGGCGCCGGCTGGCCGGTGCGCAGCTTCAGCGCGGCCAGGTGCGCCTCGGCGCGCGGCAGCTCGGCCTGCGCCTCGGGGGTGTCGGCACTGAAGACATCGGTGGCGCCGGGTGCGGCGCGCAGCTCCACCCGCGTCACCCAGTCGTCCAGCACCAGACCCAGGCTGCCGAATCGGCGGCCCAGCGTGGCGGATGGATCGAGGAAGCCCAGGTGCAGGCGCCCGGGTGCGTCGACGCTGACGAGGCGGGGCATGGCGGGGTGGGCGGGCGCGGTCATGCCACGCTTGTAAGCAAAGGGTGTTCCCATGGCCACAGGGATCTCCCGCAGTGGCCTTCCACGCCCGGCGCACACCCACCGCCGGAGCCCCGGCTGGCCAGGCCGGGCCGCCTGGGGCCTGACCCGCCGCGGGGACAGACTGTCACGCCGTGCGGCGGGCCCGCCAGGCGCCCAGCAGGGCCAGGCCGCCGGGGATGAAGATCATCGCCCAGATGATCTTGTCCAGGTTCTCCTTCACCCAGGGCAGGTGGCCAAAGAAGTAGCCCGCGCTGGTCACGCCCACCACCCACAGCGTGCCGCCGGTGACATCGTAAAAGGTGAAGCGGCTGCGCGTCATCTGCGCCACGCCGGCCACGAAAGGCGCGAAGGTGCGCAAGAAGGGCATGAAGCGGGCGATCACGATCGTGATGCCGCCATAGCGCTCGTAGAACGCATGGGCCTGGTCGAAGGCGCGGCGGTTGAAGAAGCGCGAGTTCTCCCATTGGAAGACCTTGGGCCCCAGCGCCCGCCCGATCGTGTAGTTGCTCTGGTTGCCGGCCACCGCCGCCACCAGCATCAGCGGCACCGCCCACTGGTACTGCATCAGGCCCACGCCGCACAGCGCACCCACCACGAACAGCAGCGAATCGCCCGGCAGAAAGGGCATCACCACCACGCCGGTCTCGACAAAGATGATCAGGAACAGCAGCGCATACACCCAGGCGCCGTACTGGGCGACAAAGTTGGCGAGGTGAACGTCGACATGCAGGATGAAGTCGAACAGCAGGGCAAGCAGATCCATGCGGCGCATTATCGCCAGGGACCCCGTACGAACCCTGATGCCTCAAACGGCTGCCGTTACCGACACTGCCGCGGCACGCCACTGTCCTGGCGCGCACCCACCAAGGAACACCGCGCATGTGGCGACGACGGGAGGCGGCCCTGGCCGCGTTGGCGGCGGCCTGGCCCGCCTGGAGCCGGGCTGGCGAGGCCGGCGTGAGTGATCGCGAGATCCTGATCGGCCAGAGCGCCGTGCTCAGCGGTCCGCTGGGCCTGTCGCTGCAGATGTTCAATGCCGGTGCCGCGCTGGCCCTGGCCGATGCCAATGCACGCGGTGGCGTGGGCGGGCGGCAGGTGCGGCTGGTCTCGCTGGACGATGAGCTCAAGCCCGAGCTGGCCCAGCGCAACTACCGCGCGCTGCTGCAGGACCCCGGCGTGTTCGCCTTCTTCGGTGGCGTGGGTTCGGGCACCATCGCCGCGGTCACGCCGCTGCTGCGCGAGACCGGCGTGCCGCTGGTGGGCAATTTCGCGGTGGCCGACGGCGTGCGCCAGAAGGCCCGCGGCGCGGCCTACTTCGTGCGCGCTGGCTACGGGCGCGAGGCCGAGAAACTGGTGCAGCATCTCAGCACGCTGGGCGTCGAGCGCCTGGCCGTGGCCCACCTGGACAACCCGGGTGGCGTCGAGGTGCTGGCCCTGCTGCAGCAGGCGCTGAAGAAGCGCGGCGGCAAGGACCTGCTGGGCGGCGTGGCGGTGGGCAATGACGGCAGCAAGCTGACCCAGGCCGTCGACACGCTGGCCGCGCTGGACCCGCAGGCGGTGGTGATGTTCCTGTCGGGCCCGCCGGTGGCCCAGCTGATGGAGGGGCTGTGGACCAAGGGCCGCAGCCCCAGCTTCTACGGTCTGTCCACGGTGGCCGGCGAGAAGGTGGCTGCCGCGCTGGGCGCCAGACTGCGCGGCCTGGCGATCTGCCAGACCGTGCCTTATCCCTGGAGCGGTGCCGACCCCACGGCGCGCCAGTTCCAGCAGCTGTGCGAAGCCGCCAAGACCCCCGTCAGCTACACCAGCTACGAGGGCTACCTGAATGGCCTGGTGCTGCTGGAAGCGCTGCGCCGCTGCGGCAAGGAGCCCACCCGCGCCGGCCTGCATGCGGTGATGCGCGGCTTCAAGGGCCGCATTGGCGGGCTGGACCTGGACTTCAGCGACGACGCCACCGGCTCGCGCTTCGTCGAGCTGGTGCAGGTCAATGCCCAGGGGAAGTTCCTGCGCTGAGAGCGCTTCCTACAATCCGGCGATGACCGACACCGCCGCCCCGCCCCGCCGACCGATCCGCGAACTGCCCGACGAGCTCGTCAGCCAGATCGCTGCCGGCGAGGTGGTGGAGCGGCCCGCCTCGGTGGTGCGCGAGCTGGTGGACAACGCGCTGGACGCCGGTGCCAGCCAGGTCACGGTGCGCCTGGTGGCCGGCGGCATCCGCGCCATCGTGGTGGAGGACGACGGCTGCGGCATCCCGCCCGAGGAACTGCCGCTGGCGCTGCGCCGCCACGCCACCAGCAAGATCCGCACGCTCGAAGAGCTGGAAGGCGTGTCGACGATGGGTTTTCGCGGCGAGGCGCTGGCGGCGATCGCCTCGGTCTCGGACACCGCCATCGTCAGCCGCCCGGCCGACGCCGCCCATGCCCAGCGCCTGGACGCCCGCAGCGGCGAGCTGGCGCCGGCCGCGCGCGCCCAGGGCACCAGCATCGAGGTGCGCGAGCTGTTCTTCAGCACGCCCGCGCGGCGCAAGTTCCTGAAGAGCGAGTCCACCGAGCTGGCCCATGCGGTGGAGGCGGTGCGCCGCCACGCCCTGGCGCGGCCCGACGTGGGCTTTGCGGTCTGGCACGAGGGCAAGCTGGTCGAGCAGTGGAAGCGCGGCAGCCACGAGCAGCGCTTTGCCGACATCCTGGGCGAGGACTTCCTGGCCCAGAGCCGCGCGCTGGACGTGACCGCCGGCCCGATGCGCCTGATCGGCCGCATCGGCCTGCCTGAGGCCGCCCGCGCCCGTGCCGACCAGCAGTTCTGCTACGTCAATGGCCGCTTCGTGAAAGACAAGCTGGTCCAGCACGCGCTGCGCAGCGCCTACGAGGACGTGCTGCACGGCCAGCGCCAACCGGTCTACGTGCTGTTCATCGACATCGACCCGACCCGGGTGGATGTCAACGTGCACCCCACCAAGATCGAGGTGCGTTTCCGGGACTCGGGCGAGGTCTATGCTGCAGTGCGCCGTGCGGTGACGCAGGCCCTGGCGGCGCCCGGGGGCGCGGCCCCCATCGTGGCCACGCCGGTGCCGATCGCCGCGCCCGAGAGCCCGGCGGCGGGCAGCGGCTTTCGCTTCGCCGGCCTGCCGCCCACCGCGCAGCAGTCGCGCCTCACGCTGGCCGACCTGGGCACGCTCTACGCGACCGAGCCGCGGGCGACGCTGCCCATGCAGGCGCCCCCCAACCGCCTGCTGGCCGCCGAGCCGCCGGTGGCGGTGGCCGAGCCCGACTGGCCGCTGGGCCGTGCGCTGGGCCAACTGGCCGGCGTCTACATCCTGGCCGAGAACGCCCAGGGGCTGGTGGTGGTCGACATGCACGCGGCGCACGAGCGCGTCGTCTACGAGCGCCTGAAGGCGGCTGCCGACCAGGCCGCGCTGGCCGCGCAACCGCTGCTGATCCCGGCCACCTTTGCCGCCACGCCCACCGAGGTGGCCACCGCCGAGGCGCGGGCCGACGAGCTGCAGGCCCTGGGCCTGGACCTCAGCGCCCTGGGCCCGGGCCGACTGGCGGTGCGCAGCCGACCGGCCGCGCTGCCGGACGCCGACCCGGTCGAGCTGGCCCGCTCGGTGCTGCGCGAACTCACCGAACTGGCCGAGGCGGATGCCGGCCACCTGCTCACCCGCGCCCGCGACGAGCTGCTGGCCACCATGGCCTGCCATGGCGCGGTGCGCGCCAACCGCCGCCTGACGCTCGAGGAGATGAACGCCCTGCTGCGCCAGATGGAGGCCACTGAGCGCGCCGACCAGTGCAACCACGGCCGACCGACCTGGCGCCAGGTGTCGATGAAAGAGCTCGACGCCCTGTTCCTGCGCGGGCGCTGAGACAATAGCGGATTGGGCCCGCTGCGGCCCCGCCCTGACGAAAGTTCCCGATGCGTTCCGAACGCGACATCCAGCGCAAGCCCCGCCGCGCTGCCGCCAGCCCGGCGCCCTCCCCTGATGCCCCCGCCCCCGCCGAGCCGACCGTGGTGGTCAATGCGGCCGTCAAGGTCAGCTATGCCCCGCGCAGCGAGGCGCCGCCGCGCTTCGATGATCGGCGGCCTCCGCGGCGCGATGACCGGCCACCGCGGCCGGATGACCGGCGGGCCGCGCCGCGGGACGATCGTCGCGATGACCGGCGCGACGGCCCGCGACCTGAGCGCCGCGACGGCCCCCGCGCCGACGCGCGTCCGCCCCGCCGCGATGAACGCCGTGATGAGCGCACCGGCGACCGCCCAGGCCGCCCGCCCAATCCGCGCCCGCCGCGCGACGCCGCCCCGGCCTGGCGCGACGAGCCCC
>NZ_JAGQDE010000017.1 GCF_018069755.1 Ideonella aquatica
ATCTTCACCGCCCGGCGCCTGCGCTCGTTGAGGGCCTCCAGCGGCAGCGTTCGAGAGTCGATCTTGTCCATGCAGGGTCAGACTCTACGCGTCCGGAAAAGTTCAACATTTCAATGCCGGATCAATAGTCCCTGGGGCGATAGGGACCATGTAGCAGCGGAGCCTGGGCCTGGGTGTGAAGGCCAAGCGAGCGTGGTGTGGGTAAATTCTGGTGGAGGTGGAGAACGTTTTGGCGTTGGCCTATCTGTTGGCGTTGCTGTCGCCGTACCTCCCTGAAGCCTAGTGCGGTCGCCTGCTGTTCTCGCCCGAGGCCATACTGTGCGTCGATTTTATGCGACAGTGTTTCGCGCTGAGAGGCCCGGCGGTGGAAGATGCGTTGAACGATATGCCAGTGTTTCGACAGTTCGTAGGCTTGCAAGGCTGTGACGAGCCACTGCCTGACGAGCGCGCGATCCTGCGCTTCCAGCATGAGCTGAAGATCCACCAGCTGGCCGCCAAGATCCTTCAGACCGTCAACGACCCGCTGAAAGCCGAGCGCCTGATGCTCAGGGGCGGCACGGTCGTGGACGCCACCCTGATCGCTGCGCCCAGCTCGACCAAGAACAGCAGCGGTGAGCTCGACCCGGAGATGAAGCAAAGCTGCAAATTCCAGCAGTGGTACTTAGGCATGAAGTGCCACATCGGGTTGGACATCGGGCCGGATCTGGTCCACACGGTAAAGGGTACCAATGGCTCGGTCAACGACATGATTGCGGCCAACAGTGCGCAGCAGCGACGGCGAAGTCTTCTAAGTCGCGGGATACCAACGGCCGGCAAACGGGCGGACGCCCGCGACGTCGCAACCTGGCACATCCCCGTGCGACTGGACTTACACACGACGCTGGACCCCAGCGATCCGATGGATCGACTGGTCGAGCAACTGAAGCGGCTCAGAGCCACGATCTGGGCTCGGGTGGAACACCCGCTCCGGGTGGGTCAAACGCTATTTCGGCGAAGCCAAGGAACGCTGCTGAAGTCTGATCAAGAACACGGCGCAACTGCACACGCTGTTCGTCCTGGCCAATCTGTGGCTGGCTCGGCGCAATCTCATCGGGGCGATTGCATGTGTGCTTCCGCTTTTCGCGAAAGGAGCCAAGCCGATGCTTCATTCGGGGCTGATGACCTGCGATAGCGGGTGAATTCGGGATCGGCAGCGTCGCACTCCGATCAGATCAGGGCATCAGCACGCTCTTTGGTGTGTTGTGAAAACCTTCCTTAGGTGTCTAATGTCAGCCAATTTTGGACGTATGCGCAATACATCGGCGAACTTCATGCCCCACCTTTCATCAGTTCGAGTCGAACTTGCCACAGTGGTCCTGAGCCCGGATGAAATGCGCAGTCTCGTCCCCTCCTCGTACAGAACATAACCGCTTGTACTCAGATGACAGATGTGCTGGACCCTTGTTGGTGGAACAAGAGCACCTGAGAGCTTGCGAAACCAGAACTTCAAGATTGATTATTTTTCAGTTTCTATTCTATTTGCCAACCTTAAACAGGCAGCGATCCCAAATTATATATCTCATCACTAGAAAATCAGCCTTACGCATGGGAGCTTTGGTTTTCTTTCGGGCGCGTTCATAATGATAGCAACTCGCCTAGAAAATTTTTCTATAGACAATGACTTCAAGCGAACCAAATGTTATCTACCTGTATCGGTCGTTACGGAATTTCTCAGCCTATAAAGCAGCCCAAATGAAAATCTATAGCCTATGCCAATCGCAGCACCCTACGCCGATGCGCATAGCCGCAAGGAAATGATTTCCATCGCCAAACGGAGAAGCAGATGAAGACAGTCAGATTCATAATTCTTGAGGATGAGGTTGCCGTTATCCACAAGTATCGAAACTACCTTATCCACGGAGGGGTAGAGCACGATAATATTTGGCCAGATGGCTCGCAAATAACTACCCTTCGCAATGCGCGTTGGATGAATGTAATGCATACCCTTGCGGAGCTCCAGCAGAAAGGATGGGACCCTACAGCATTCATGACGGTGCTCATACTCGATCTAGCGCTGAATGAAGAGGGTAATCCTTTACTTGGGATAGAGGAGATTCGAAAGAGCGTCGATTTTCTGGACCAATACGTTATTCTCGTGGTATCCAATTCAGCAGACGCCGCCACCGACAAGCTTGAGGACAAGGTTGATGGGCTTCTAGCAAAGAGAGATCTCACTGATATTGACCCCAAGGAGGAAGGACCCTACGGTTCTCATAGGTTTTGGACATCAATACGTTCGGCCTGCCAAAGCTGGAGTCGACGCACGGGAAGAAAGTCTACACTACCACTCCTACCGTGCGCTCCAGTTGATTCGGACAACATTAGTCTGACGGTGTTTCGTGCCCGCTTCGGTATGCATGCAATTGACGAGATTGCAAGTTACATAAGTGAGAAGTTTGAAGCCAATCAGCCTCCACATATTTTTATTTCAAATGGAGGATTTTCAGGAGCGGCTGTACTTCTGATCTTCTTTAGCACAGATAAGGGAGTGCGGGAGATCGCACTCAAGCTTTCGGAGTCGCGTTCTGCGCTCGAGAAGGAGGCTTCCGCCGCTGCTGAGGCCATTAACGCTGCCGGAAAGTTCGACTACGCCTTTCAGTCCATCAAGGGACCATACCGATTGCCATTAGGAGGCAGAACGGTTTATGGAATGCATCAGATATATTTAAAGGGCACCACTCTTGAACACTCCTTCCTCGATGCGTCAGACAACGATTTCAAGACATCGTTAGCCGAACTAAATCTTATGCTCAACCGAATATCCAGATCCGGCATAAGAGATTCCAGACGACTACCAGCAAGCCGCATTCTAGGTGTATCAGAAGAGCAAGTTGAAAGATGCTGCTCGAACGCAGCGGACCTCCATGGCCTCCATAAGGTTTTCGTTAAGCATGTCGGACACTCTCCATTGGTGGGCGAGATATCCCAGGGCAAACTTGAGGAACTCTGCACCGCCTTAAGAAATTGGAGTGATTTTTGCGACACGTGTTTTCCGGAGGGTGTAGCCGCATATGAACAGCATGGCGACTTCCACGCCAGAAATATTATGGTTTGCCCATCAGGGGGCGGGGCACAAATTAAGTTCATTGATTCCGCGAGGTTTGGCAACTGGCCCGCGTTTTATGATATTACAAGACTTAGACTGAACCTCGCTATTCGTATGCTAGATCCTGCAAAGTCTCAAATGGAATTTATGCCGGACAGAGTATGGAAGTGGGAGCAAGCGTGGACATCTCGCACCTCTTCTGCAGATCGCATTTCTAAGCCAGACAAGTATTTGTCTAGGTACAACACCTTTCAGGATGTGATCCTGAAAATCATAGCAAATGTAAAAAGGGAGGAGCCCCAGATAAAGGACTTTGACTTGACTATTCTTTTGAATGAGTGCTTTGATCTAATTAAAATGATAGGCTATGTCGACATTTCCCCGTTTAGACGGCTTTGGTTATTTTATCGATTGATTGATTCTTTTCAAAATATCAAGAGACGTCGTACCGGGCGTCGGATGAAAGTCCGTCAAGGAAGGTTTGCATAAGTCGCGCTATGCAATGCTTGGCGGCAACGTGAAGCCCTGAGACGATAGGGTAGGGTCCATGAAGCAGCACAGCCTGGGCCTGGGACAGACGGCCAAGCTAACGCGGCACCGGGAGTTCCTGGACGAGATGGAGAAGGTCGTGCCCTGGGCTGATCTGGTGGCATTGGTGTCGCCGTACCTGCCGGAGGGCAAGCGCGGCCGTCCGCCGTTCTCGCCCGAGACCATGCTGCGTATTCACTTCATGCAGCAGTGGTTCGCGCTGAGCGACCCGGCGATGGAAGAAGCGCTGCACGACATGCCGGTGTTTCGCGAGTTCGCAGGCCTGGAAGGCTGGGACGAGCGGCTGCCCGACGAGAGCACAATCCTGCGCTTCCGGCATGTGCTGGAGAAGCATAAGCTGGCTGCCCAGATCCTGCAGACCGTCAACGACCTGCTCAGCGTCAAGGGCGTGATGCTCAAGAGCGGCACCGTGGTGGACGCCACCTTGATCGCTGCACCCAGCTCGACCAAGAACAGCAGCGGTGAGCGCGACCCGGAGATGAAGCAAAGCCGCAAGGGCCAGCAGTGGTACTTCGGCATGAAGTGCCACATCGGCGTGGACATCGAGTCGGGCTTGGTCCACACAGTCAAGGGCACCAGCGGCGCGGTCAACGATGTGATCGAGGCCAACAGCCTGGTGCGCAGCAGCGACCACGAAGTCTTTGCAGACGCTGGATACCAAGGCGCAGGCAAACGGCACGACGCCCGCGACGACGTGACCTGGCACATCGCTATGCGGCCGGGCTTGCGCAAGACGCTGGACCTCAGCTATCCGATGGATCGTCTGGTCGAGCAACTGGAGCGGGTCAAGGCCGGAATCCGGGCTCGGGTTGAACATCCCTTCCGGGTGGTCAAACGCCAGTTCGGACATGCCAGGGTGCGCTACCGCGGCCTGGCCAAGAACACGGCGCAACTGCACACGCTGTTCGCGTTGGCCAACCTGTGGCTGGTGCGTCGCAAACTCCTCGGAGCGATGGCATGAGTGCGTCCGCAGTTCGCGAAGACAGCCATGCCGGTGCTTCATTCGGGGCTGATGGCCTGCGAGAGCGGGTGAATTCGGGACCGGCAGCATCACATGCCGATCAGTTCAGCGCATCAGCACGCCGCTCGGTGTGTTGTGCAGACCTTCCCTAATCGTACCGTTGGGTCTGGCAGAAGATACGAGGGTCGATTGCAATTCAGGAAATTGGCTCAAATGAAAGCACAAGATTTAATAGGATTTTTTTCCAAATTTGACTATAAGACTCTAGGTGCGGGTATTGCCCTCATTAGCTCCTTAATTTTGAACGTGACGCAGTTCATACAAATGAAGGATGACGGCGCGAGGAAAGACAGAGAACTAGAAATAAGGGAAGTCGAGATTGCCACCCTAAAGAAAAAAGTGGACAAGGGCAATGAGATCAAAGAGGAAGATAGAAACGAAACCAATCGCTCTATAAGAGAATCCAGACTAAGGTTGGAGGCTCTTGAAAGAAGGATTTCTGAACTAGAATGGCGTCGAGACAATATTCTACGAAATCAGGGCGATAGCAAGAAAAATGCTAGTGCACAAGATCATGCCTCAATATCTTTGCTCGATGAAGTTAAAGCAGATTTAGCGAACGCAAGGTCGCAGGTCTCATCAGAGCGCGATAGACTGGTAAGTCTTGGGAAAATTCTAAAGTGTGGAGACAACTGACGGGAGGAGAGATCTCAATCGTATGGTCAAGTTGCACCAGTCGATGGTTTTCCGATGACCACTAAGTGACGGCAGCCTTGGGCTCTGCGTCCTTTATCAGTTGCATTCAGTCTGCAATCTTGCGATTTTCTGGGACGCGCTTATCGGTCAATGCCAAAGCCGTCCAGCATGACCCTCGTAAGGCTTCGCTCGGCAAGAGACGTATCTGCCCGAGAGAACACTAATCGTACGCGGCCTAATCCGGCGAGGGCACCAGGCATCCCGCCGTCATCCAACTCCCCAGCATGCTCCAGCGCCAACCGCTGCTGCAGCGTCCCGCGCTCCCAGAATCGCTCCACCCACGGTGCCAGCCGTTCGGCCCAGTTGGGCGCATCGCCCGCGCCCAGTTGCATCACCAAGCGCCCCTCCGGCGCCAGCAGCCGCAGCGCGCTGTCCAGCAGCGGCGCGGTGGCAGGATCATCCAGCCGGCGCTCGCCCACATCGATCACGGTCCACTGCCCATCGCCTCGCGGCAGCGCAGCGGTATCCAGAGGGCCGACAGCATCACCGCCCTCCCCCACGTTGAACCAGCCCGGCCGGTAGCCTGAGCGGCCGTCGTCCAGGTGCAGTCGATCGGGCAACGGTGGCGCGCTGCCGGCCTGCTGTGCAGCCGCCCGCACCTGTTGGCCCAGTTGCCACGCGGCGCGTGCACCGTCCAGCCGGTCGTCGGACAAGCGGCTGCGCCAGTCGCGCTCGGCGATGCCGGCGAACTCCGGCCCGCCCAGGCCGTCGGCCAAGGCACGCAACAGGTCATCCGCCCGCGCCTCGAACCAGCGGATGTGCGCGTGGGCGGCATCGTTGGGCAGTGCGACACGGTTGCTGACCTCAGCCAGCACGGGCACGCCGTGGCGCTGGGCCAGGCGCAGGGCCATCAGGTCGGGCGTGGCGTCGTCGCGCGGCAGCAGGGCCAGCCAGGCCTGGGCCTGGCTGAGCAGGGCGCGGCGCTCGGGGCCGGCCAGGGGGACGTCGATGCGGTGCACGGGCAGGCCCAGGCGTTGCAGGCCGGCCAGCACGGCGTGCTGGCGGTCGTTCAGCGGGCCTTCGACCACCAGGCCCAGCGGGCGTTGGGGGGTGGGCTGAAAGGGGGTGGCGGGGTCGGGGGCGGGCTGCCACAGCGCGTAGGGCGGCGCCTCGGGCGCGTCGGCGCGGTAGGCGGTCACGGCGGCGGGGTCGGCGTCCAGCACGGGCCAGCGCTTGAGCAGGCGGCGGGCCTGGGTGGACAGGGCGCTGGCCTCGCCGGTGCCGCGCACCAGCACGCAGGCGTGGCCTTGCGCGGCAGCGGCATCAAAGCCGTGTTCCACGCCGATCACGTAGTTGATGGCGCCGGGCTGCAGGCGGCGGCGGGCCAGCGTGGGTGCCAGGCCCAGGGCGCGCAGGTCGTCGCGCAGGGCCAGGGCCAGTTCCAGGTCGTGCAGGCCGGCCCAGGCGCCGGCGGGGGCGGTCACGCACAGGTGGACGGCGGGGGTGGTGTCTTGGCTCATGCTCGGGCCTCGCTCAGGCAGGAAGACCGTCGCGCAGGCGCGCGCGCTGGCGGGCCTCCACCGTGGCCAGGAAGGTGAACACCTCCTCGGTGAACAGGCGGCGCTGGTCCTCGATCCACTGCACGTAGGGCGCCAGGCGCTGGGCGTGGGTGGCGTGGTCGGCCATGGCTTCGGCGATTCGCTGCATCACCAGCGGCACGGTCAGCGGGTGGCGCTCGTCGAACTTGTAGCCTTCGGGCAGGGGCACGTCCACCGCGTTGCCGGCGCTGCCCTGGGTGTTGGTGATGACCACGCAGCCGCACAGCGCGGCCTCGCGCGGGATGCGGTCGCGGCCGGGGTGGGGGCCGAAGTCCACATACACCTTGGCGCGGCCCAGCAACTGGGCCACCTCGGCGGGGCTCATGTTTTCAATCGCCACCCACTGCACCTCGGGCGGTGAGGCCGCCATCAGCTGCTGGGTGAAGGCCAGGCCCTTCTTGGGGTTGTAGGCCACGATGTTCTGGCGCGCACCGCCGCGCAGCGCGCGGCTGCGGTCCAGGATCTCGTCGCGGATGAAGTCAGTCAGCATCAGCGCGCTGGGGCCGCGGGCGGCCACCCACTGGCGGGCGTATTCGCTTTGCGCCAGGTGGACGATCTCGAAGCGGGGGTCGAAGACGAAGTCCAGCGGGCTGCGCGCGGCGCCGCGTCGCAGGGCTTCGGCGCGCGAAAAGTAGTGCTCCACGCTCAGCCACCACAGCGCGCGGGTGGCGTGCTTCAGCTCCAGCAGCTGCAGGGTGCCGGTCTCGGGCACCACCACCACGCTGTCGGGGCTGTCGACGATCTCCTTGACCACGCGCGGCTGGTACATGCGAAAGACGGCCGGCGTGGGGTCCGGGTCGTCCTCGGGCAGGTAGAGCATGGCCATGTCGTAGCCCAGGCGCTGCCCGGCGTAGACCAGTTGATGCAGCGCCTCGGGGCCGCCGGTGACCGAGGAGGCCGGGCACAGAACGTGGACTTTCATCCGGGCAGTCTAGGCAGCGCCCGGCGCGGCTGAAGCCATGAAAAAGGGCCCGCTGGCGGACTTCTGTCCGCCAGCGGGCCCTCTCCGGTTCAGCGCCGGATCAGAGCAGCGGCGTGTGGCGCTGCAGGTCGTCGTTCTCCGGGCGGAAGACGGCGGCCAGCAGGGCCGGCTGCGACGCGGTGGCCGCGGCGTGCTCGGTCAGCGCCGCCGGCAGGGCCTGGCTGGGCGCCACCAGCAGCTCGCCCAGGCTGGGCGGGGTGCTGTCAGCCGCGGGCTGCTGCTTGGCGAACCAGACGTCGGCCATGGCGTGGGTCTGGCCGTCGGTGCTGGTGTAGCTCGACACCAGGCCCAGCAGGTTGCCGTTGTCGACGTCGCTGCCCTTCTGCGCGGCCAGGTCCAGGCTGGCGATGCCCAGGCTGTCCAGGCTGCGCAGCTCGCCGGCGTCGGTGACGCCGTCGTGGTTGCCGTCCACCCAGACCTGCAGCTTGCTCCAGTGCGCATCGGCCGCGTTCAGCACGCCGTCGTGGTTGCTGTCTTCCAGGGCCATGGCCTGGTAGCCGTTGCCCACGTGGTGGCCGTTGGCGTCGCGGGTGCCGGTGCCGAACAGCTCGGTGCCGTCGTTGATGCGGCCGTCACCGTTGCGGTCCATCACCAGCAGGCCGTCGTTGCCGCCCACCCAGCCCACCTGGTGGGTGGTGCCGGTGCCGGCCAGGTCGAAGTTCACGCCCTGGGCCGCAGACACGGTCTGGATGCCGTTGCCGTCCAGGTCCAGCACCATCGGGGTGACCAGGTAGAGCGCGTCCAGTTGCTCGGCGCTCATCACGGCCACGTCCTCGGCCTCGAAGGCGCCGACCTGGTCGGAGGTCATCGCGGCGATGTCGGCGGTCTGCAGCGCAACGATCTGGTCGGTGGTGAAGGCCGCCACCTGGTCGGTGGTCAGTGCCCGCACCTGGGCCGTCGTCAGAGCCACCACCTCGGCGGTGGACAGGGCGGCGAACTGCGTGGTGCTCAGCGCAGCCACCTGGGCGGTGGTCAGCGCCGAGAACTGGCTGGCGCCGATGGCCTGCAGGTCCTCGGTGGCGATGGCGGCGATCTGGTCGGTGGTCAGGCGGGCCAGTTGCTGGGTGCCCAGCTCGGCGAACTGGGTGGTGGTCAGCGCCTCGATCTGCGCGGTGCCCAGGGCCTGCAGGGCGGCACTGCTCAGGGCGCGCAGGTCAGCCGACTCCATCACCGCCACCTGGGCGGTGGTGAGGGCGGCGGCCTGGGTGGCCGTGAGGGCAGCCGCCTGGACAGCGGTCAGCGCCACGATGTCCTGGGTCTCCAGGGCCTCGATGGCCGCGGTGTCCAGGGCACGCAGGCCGGCGGTGGCCAGGGCCACGATGTCGGCGGTGCCCAGGGCCACGATCTGCTCGGTGGTCAGCGCGTCCACCTGGGCGGTGGTCAGCGCACCCACCTGGGTGGCGCTCAGCGCATCGACCTGGGCGGTGGTCAGGGCCGCCACCTGGTCGGTGGTCAGGGCGCGCAGGTTGACGGTGCCCAGCGCGGCCATGTCGGCGGTTTCCAGCGCGGCGATCTGGGCGGTGTCCAGACCGGCCACCTGGGCGGTGCTGAGCGCGGCCACCTGGGCGGTGGTCAGCGCCTGCACGGCCTCGGTGGCGAGGGCGGCCAGCTGGGTGGTGCTGAGGGCGCGCAGCGAGGCGGTGGCCAGCGACGGCAGATCAGCGGTGTCAAAGGCGGCGATCTGCTCGGTGGTCAGCGCCGCGGCCTGGGCCGAGGTCAGCGCGGCCACCTGGGCCGAGCCCAGGGCCACCCACTGGTCGGTGTCCAGCGCGGCCACCTGGGTGGTGGTCAGCGCGGCCACCTGGGCGGTGCCCAGGGCAGCGACCTGTTCGGTGCTGAGCGCGCCGATCTGGTCGGTGGTCAGGGCCCGCAGCGCGGTGCTGCCCAGGGCGTGCAGGTCGGCGGTCTCCAGCGCCGCCACCTGGTCGGTGGTCAGGGCGGCGGCCTGGGTGGCGCTGAGGCTGGCAAAGGCGGCCGTGCCGAGGGCATTGAGCAGGTCGGTGGTCAGCGCCGACAGCTGGGCTGTGCTCATGGCCGCGGCCTGCGCGGTGCTCACCGCAGCCAGCTGGGCGGTGCCCATGGCGTTGAGCTGGTCGGTGCCCAGGGCCTGCCACTGGCTGGTGCTGAGCGCGGCCAGGTCCACGGTCTCGATGACCGCCATTTGCGTGGTGGTCAGCGCGGCCACCTGGGCGGTGGTCAGCGCGGCGACGTGGGCGGTGGACAGGGCCACCACGTCGTCAGTGTCCATGGCGGCGATCTGGCCGGTGGTCAGGCTGCGCAGCTGCGCGGTGCTGAGCGCGGCCACCTGGGTGGTGGTCAGCGCCTCAACCTGGTCGGTGCCCAGGGTGCTGATCTGCGCGGTGGTCATCGAGCGCAGGTCTGCCGTTTGCAGGGCCTGGATCTGGGTGGTGGTCAGCGCAGCGGTCTGCGACGTTGTCAGGCCGGCCACCTGGGCCGTGGTGAGCGCCACCACCTGGGCGGTGGACAGCTCGGCCAGGGCCTCGGTGCCCAGCGCGGCCAGCGAGGCGGTGGCGATCAGCGCCAGGTCAGCGGTCTCCAGGCCGGCCACCTGGTCGCTGGTCAGCGCGGCCAGTTGGGCGCTGGTCAGGGCCGAGGCCTGGTCGCTGGTCAGCGCGGTGATCTGCTCGGTGGTCAGCGCAGCAAAGGCCGCTGTGCCCAGCGAGCGCAGCGCGGTGCTGCCGATGGACGCCAGGTCAGCGGTGTCCAGCGCGGCGGCCTGGGCTGAGTCGAGCGCCCCCACCTGGGCGGCGGTCAGCGCGGCGAACTGGGTGGTGGTCAGCGCGTTCAGGGCGTCGGTGGCCAGCGCGGCGATCTGGGCGGTGCCCAGGCCGGCGACCTGGGTGGTGCTGAGTGCAGCCCACTGGTCGGTGGTCAGCGCGTTGAGCTGGTCGGTGCCCAGCGCTCGCAGCGAGGTGACCGACAAGGCGCGCAGGTCGGCGGTCTCGATCGCGGCCACCTGGTCCGAGCCCAGCGCGGCCAGGTTGGTGGTGGTCAGCGTCAGCCACTGCGAGGTGCCCATGGCAGCGATCGCATCGGTGGACAGCGCGGCCAGGTTGGCGGTGCCCAGCGCGTTGAGCGTGGCGCTGCTGAGCGCGGCCACGTCAGCAGCCTCCAGGGCCGCCGCTTGCGCGGTGTCCAGCGCTGCGGCCTGGCTGCTGGTCAGCGCGGCAAACTGCGCGGTGGTCAGCGCGGCCAGCTGGGCGGTGTCCAGACCGGCCATCTGGGCCGTGGTCAGGCCGGCCACCTGGGTGGTGGTCAGCGCGGCCACCTGGGCGCTGCCCAGGGCGTTGAGCTGGTCGGTGGACAGCGTGCGCAGCGAGGCCACGCTCAGCGCGCGCAGGTCGGCGGTTTCCAGCGCCGCCACCTGGTCGGTGCTGAGCGCGGCGAGCTGGTCGGTCGACAGCGCGGCGGCCTGGGCGGTGGTCAGCGCGATGATCTGGTCGGAGGTCAGCGCGGCCACCGCATCGGTGACCAGGCTGCGCAGCGCCAGCGTGCTGAGCGCGGCCAGGTCGGCGGTCTCCAGCGCGGCGGCCTGGTCAGAGCCCAGGGCGGCGGCCTGCGCCGAGCTGAGCAGCGCGTAGTGCGCGGTGGTCAGCGCGGTCAGCACGTCGGTGCTGAGGGCGGCGATCTGCGCGGTGGTCAGGGCGGCCGACTGGGTGGTGGTCAGCGCCGCGACCTGGGCGGTGCCCAGCGCGTTGAGCTGCTCGCTGCCCATGGCAGCGATCTGGGTGGCGCCCAGGCGCTGCAGGTCGGCGGTTTCCAGCGCGGCCACCTGGTCGGTGGTCAGCGCGGCCACCTGGGTGGCGCTCAGCGCGCCGGCCTGGGCGGTGGTCAGGGCCACCACGTGGTCGGTGCTCAGGGCGGCCACCTGGTCGGTGCCCAGGCCACGCACGGCGGCGGTGCTGAGGGCCGCCACATCGGCGGTCTCCAGCGCGGCCAGCTGGGTGGTGCTGAGCGCGGCAGCCTGGGCGGTGGTCAGCGCGGCGAACTGGGCGGTGCCCAGCGCATTGAGCTGGGTGGTGTCCAGGCCGGCCACCTGGGCGGTGGTCAGCGCGGCCACCTGGGTCACGGTCAGCGCGGCGATCTGCTCGGTGCCCAGGGCATTGAGCTGGTCGGTGCCCAGGGCGTTGATCTGCACATTGCTCATGGCGCGCAGGTCATCGGTCTCCAGGGCGGGCAGTTGGTCGCTGGTCAGCGCGGCCACCTGGGCGGTGCCCAGGGCCATCACCTGGGCCGAGCCCAGGGCAGCGATGGCGTCGGTGCTGAGCGCGGCCACCTGGTCGGTGGACAGGCGCACCAGTTGCGCGGTGGACAGCGCAGCGGCTTGCAGCGTGGTCAGGGCAGCGACCTGGTCGGTGCCCAGCGCGGCCAGCGCGGCCGAGCCCAGTTGGCGCAGGTCGGCGGTTTCCAACGCCTGGATCTGGTCGGTGGTGAGCGCAGCCACCTGCGCGGTGGTCAGGGCGGCGACCTGAGCGGCGCCCAAGGCCGCCACCTGGGCGGTGGTCAGCGCGGCCAGCGTGTCGGTGGTCAGTGCGGCCAGGGCGGCGGTGGTCAGTGCGGCCAGGGCGCCGGTGCTCAGGCTGTCGATCTGGGTGCTGCCGAGGGCGGCCGACTGCGTGGCGCTCAGCGACGCGGCCTGGGCCGAGGTCAACGCGGCCATGGCGTCGGTGGACAGGGCGGCCACCTGGTCGGTGCCCAGGCCGCGCAGCGCGGCGGTGCTCAGTGCCGCCACATCGGCGGCTTCCAGCGCACTCACCTGGTCGGTGTCCAGCGCGGCCAGCTGGGCCGAGCTGATCTGGGCGAACTGGGCGGTGGTCAGCGCATTGAGCGCATCGGTGCCCAGCGCAGCCACCTGGTCGGTGCCCAGCGCGCGCACTTGGGCGGCGGTGAGCACGGCGATCTGGTCAGAGCCCAGCGCGTTGAGCGCGTCGGTGGCCAGTGCGGCCACCTGGGCGGTACCCAGATGGACCAGGTCAGCGGTCTCGAACGCAGCGAGCTGGTCGCTGGTCAGCGCGGCGGCCTGGGCCGAGGTCAGCACCGCGGCCTGGGCGGTGGTCAGCGCCACGATCTGGTCGCTGGTCAGCGCGGTGGCCTGGTCGGTGGTGAGCGCGGCCACCTGGGTGGTGGTGAGGGCTTCCACCTGCGCGGCGGTGAGCTCGACCACCTGGTCGGTGCTCAGGGCCTGCAGCGCGGCGGTGCCCAGGGCGCGCAGGTCGGCGGTTTCCAGCGCGGCGACCTGGTCGGTCGTCAGGGCGGCGACCTGGTCGGTGGTCAGGGCCGCCACCTGGGCGGTGCCCAGCGCGGCCACCTGGGCGGTGTCCAGCGCGGCCAGGGCGTCGGTGGCCAGGGCCGCCACCTGGGCGGTGCCCAGCGCGGCCACCTGGGCGGTGCTCAGCCCGGCCATCTGGTCGCTGGCCAGTGCGGCGGCCTGGGCCGTGGCCAGGGCGGCCACCTGGGCGGTGGTGAGGGCAGCGATCTGGTCGGTGCCCAGCGCAGCCAGCTGGGCGGTGCCCAGGCCACGCAGGGCGGCGGTGGTCAGCGCGGCCAGGTCAGCGGTCTCCAGCGCGGCGGCGTGGTCGGTGCCCAGCGCGGCCACCTGGGCGCTGCCCAGGGCGGCGAACTGGGCGGTGCCCAGGGCCACCAGGTTGTCGGTGCTCAGGCCGGCGATCTGTGCGGTGCCCATGGCGGCGACCTGGCTGGCCAGCAGCGCGGCCATCTGGTCGGTGGCCAGGGCGTTGAGCTGGGCGGTGCCCAGCGCCGCCACCTGGGTGGTGGTCAGCGCCACCAGGTCGGCGGTTTCCAGCGCGGCGGCCTGCTCGGTGCCCAGCGCGGCGATCTGCGCGGTGGTCAGGGCGGCGGCCTGTGCGGTGGTCAGGGCGGCGATCTGGTCGGTGCCCAGCGCGGCCACCTGGTCGGTGCCCAGGAAGCGCAGTTGGGCGGTGCTGAGCGCGGCCACCTGGTCGGTGCCCAGCGCGCTCACCTGGTCGGTCGACAGGCTTTGCAGCGCGGCACTGCCCAGGGCCCGCAGGTCGGCGGTTTCCAGCGCCTGGACCTGGTCGGTGCCCAGTGCGGCCACCTGGGCGGTGGTCAGCGCAGCGGCCTGGGCGGTGGTGAGGGCGGCCACCTGGTCGGTGCCCAAGGCGGCCAGCGCAGCGGTTTCCAGCGCGGCGACCTGCGCCGTGCCCAGTTGCACCAGGTCAGCGGTTTCCAGACCGGCGACCTGGTCGCTGGTCAGGGCGGCGGCCTGGGCAGTGGTCAGGGCGGCGGCATGGGCGGTGGTGAGGGCCGCCACCTGCTCGGTGGTGAGGGCGGCCACCTGGCTGGCGTCCAGGCCGCGCAGGGCCGTGGTGCTCAGCAGGGCCAGGTCTTCGGTCTCAAAGGCGGCCACCTGGTCGGTGCCCATCGCAGCCACCTGGGCCGAGCCCAGCGCGCCCACCTGGGCGGTGGTCAGGGCGTTGAGCAGGCTGGTGTCCAGCGCGGCGATCTGCGCGGTGGTCAGGCCGGCCACCTGGGCCGTCGTCAGTGCAGCGATCTGGTCGGTGGACAGCGCGTTGATCTGGTCGGTGTCCAGCGCCACCAGGCCGGTGCGGCCGATGGCGCGCAGGTCGGCGGTTTCCAGCGCGGCCACCTGGTCGGTGGTCAGCGCGGCCAGCTGGGCGGTGGTCAAAGCCAGGGCCTGGGCGGTGCCCAGGGCGACGATGTGGCTGGTGCCCAGGGCCTGGATCTGGTCGGTGGACAGGTGGGCCAGTTGCTGCGTGGCCAGCGCGCTGACCTGGGCGTCACCCAGGGCGGCGATCTGGTCGGTGGTCAGTGCGCCGATGGCGGCATTGCCCAGGGCCAGCAGGTCGGCGGTTTCAAGGGCCTGGATCTGGTCGGTGGTCAGGCCGGCGATCTGGGCGCTGGTCAGCGAAGCCACCTGGGCCGAGCCCAGCGCGGCCACCTGGGCGGTGCCCAGGGCGGCCAGGGCCTCGGTCTGCAGCGCGGCCAGCGCGGCCGTGCTCAGGCGGGAGGCGGCGGCGGTGGTCAGCGCGGCCACCTGGTCGCTGCTCAGCGCCGCCGACTGCGTGGCCGACAGCGCGGCGGCCTGGCCATTGGTCAGGACGGCGATGGCGTCGGTGGTCAGCGCGGCGATCTGGGCGGTGCTGAGCTGGCGCAGCGCGGCGGTGCCCAGCGCAGCGACGTCAGCGGTTTCCAGGGCGGCGATCTGGTCGGTGGTGAGGGCGGCGGCCTGCAGCGCGCTCAGCGCGGCGAACTGGGTGGTGGTCAGCGCATTGATCTGCGCGGTGTCCATGGCGGCCAGCTGGGCGGTGGTCAGCGCGGCGGTTTGCACGGTGCTGAGCGCGGCCAGCTGGGCGCTGTCCAGGGCATTGAGCTGGTCGCTGCCCAGGCGCACGATCTGCTGGGTGCTGAGCACCGCCAGGTCGGCGGTTTCCAGCGCGGCCACTTGCTCGGTGGTCAGCGCGGCCACCTGGGCGGTGGTGAGCTGGGCGGCCTGGGCGGTGGTCAGGGCCTGGATGGCGTCGGTCGACAGCGCAGCGATCTGGTCGGTGTCCAGCGCTCGCAGCGTGGCCACCTTCAGCGCGGCGACGTCGGCGGTTTCGAGGGCAGCGATCTGGTCGGTGGTGAGTGCCGCGGCCTGGGTGGCGCTGAGGGTGGCCACCTGCTCGGTGCCCAGGGCGTTGAGGGTGTCGCTGCTCAGGCCGGCGATCTGCGCGGTGGTGAGCGCGGCCACCTGCACGGTGGACAGCGCGGCCACCTGGGCGCTGCCCAGGGCATTGAGCTGGTCGCTGCCCAGCGCCACCACCTGGGTGGTGGCCAGCGCGGCGAGGTCAGCGGTTTCCAGCGCGGCCACCTGCTCGGTGCCCAGCGCGGCGATCTGGGTGGTCGACAGGCCGGCGATCTGGGTGGTGCTGAGGGCGCGCAGGTTGTCGGTGGACAGCGCACCGATCTGGTCGGTGTCCAGCGCGCGCAGCTGCGTGACGCTGAGCGCCAGGGCCTGGTCGGTGGTCAGTGCGGCGACCTGGTCGGTGCCCAGCGCGGCCATCTGGGCGGTGCCCAGGGCGCGCAGGTCGGCGGTCTGGATGGCGGCCACCTGGTCGGTGGTCAGCGCGGCGATCTGGGCGGTGGTCAGGGCGGCCACCTGCAGGCTGCTCAGGCCGGCGATCTGCGCGGTGTCCAGGGCGGCGGCCACCTCGGTGCTCAGCGCGGCGACGGCGGCGGTGCTCAGCGCGGCCAAGTCGGCGGTCTCGAAGCCGGCCACCTGGTCGGTGGTCAGCGCAGCGGCCTGGGTGGCGGTCAGGGCCAGGGCCTGGTCGGTGGTGAAGGCGGCGAGCTGGTCGGTGCCCAGCGCGGCCACCTGGGCCGTGCCCAGGCCGGCGATCGCGGCGGTGCCGAGGTGGGCGATGTCGCCGGTCTCCAGGGCGGCGAGCTGGTCGGTGTCGAGCGCCGCCACCTGGCTGGCACGCAGCGCGGCCACCTGGGCGGTGGTCAGGGCCTCGACCTGAGTGGTCGACAGACCGGCCACCTGGGCGGTGCCCAGCGCGGCGATCTGCGCGGTGCGCAGGGCCTGCCACTGGGCGGTGTCGAGCGCATTGAGCTGGTCGGTGCCCAGCGCCGCAATCTGCGCGGTGCTGAGGCTGACCAGGTCGGCGGTCTGCAGCGCGGCGATCTGCTCGGTGCCCAGCGCAGCCACCTGGGCGGTGCTGAGCGCGGCGTATTGGGCGGTGCCCAGGGCCTGCAGGTCGTCGGTGGCCAAGGCCGCCACCTGGTCGGTCGACAAGGCGGCGATCTGGGCGGTGGTCAACGCGGCGGCCTGGGCCGTGGTCAGGGCGTCGATCTGGCTGCTGTCGAGTGTGCGGATGGCGGCACTGCCCAGGGCCACCAGGTCGGCGGTCTCCAGGGCAGCGATCTGGTCAGTGGTGAGTGCGGCGACCTGAGCGGTGCCCAGCGCGGCCACCTGGGCACTGCCGAGTGCCGCGACCTGGGCGGTATCGAGCGCGGCCACGGTCTCAGCGGCCAGCGCACGGATGGCAGCGGTGCTCAGGCGCGCCAGGTCGGCGGTCTGCAGGCCGGCCATCTGGTCGCTGCCCAGCGCGGCGGCCTGGGCGGTGGTCAGGGCGGCGGCCTGGGCCAGGGTGATCGCGGCCAATTGGTCGGTGCCCAGCGCGGCGATTTGGGCGGTGGTCAGGGCGGCAAACGCGGCGGTGGCCAGCGCAGCCACGTCGGCGGTCTGCAGGGCCGCGACCTGGTCGGTGGTCAGTGCCGCCGCCTGGGTGGCGCTGAGCCAGCTGAACTGGGTGGTGGTCAGGGCGTTCAGGTTGTCGGTGCTCAGGGCCGAGAGCTGGGCGGTGCTGAGCTTTTGCACCTGCTCGCTGGTCATGGCCACCAGCTGGGCGGTGCCCAGCGCATTGAGCTGGGCCGAGCCCAGGGCCAGCACCTGTGAGGTGCTGAGGGCGGCCACATCAGCGGCCTCCATGGCGGCCACCTGGTCGCTGGTGAGTGCGGCGACCTGGGCGTTGGTCAGGGCGCGCACCTGGGCGGTGGTCAGGGCTGCGACGTCGGCGGTCTCCAGCGCGGCGATGCGGTCGGTGGCCAGGGCGCGGACCTGGGCCGTCTGCAGCGAGGCCACCTGGGCGGTCGACAGGGCGGCCACCTGGTCGGTGGTCAGCGCCGCCGTCTGGGCGGTGGTGAGCTGGCGCAGCTGGGCGGTGCTCAGGGCGCTGAGGCCCTCGGTGCCCATGGCCACCATCGCCGCGGTGCTGATGGCACGCAGCGCGCCGGTGCCCAGTGCGGCGATGTCGGCGGTTTCCATGGCCGCAGCCTGGGCCGTGGTCAGCGCGGCGGCCTGGGCGGTGGTCAGCGCCTGGATCTGGGCCGAGCCCAGAGCGTTCAGCTGGGTGCTGCCGAGGTTGGCGAACTGGCCGGTGCTCAGTGCAGCGACCTGGCCGGTGCTCAGTGCGGCGACCTGGGCCGTGGTCAGCGCATTGAGCTGGGCGCTGCCCATGGACAGCATGTTGCGGGTGGTGATGGCGCGCAGGTCAGCCGTCTCCAGCGCCGCCACCTGGGCGGTGGTCATGGCGGTGATGCGGCTGGCGCTCATCGCAGCGTACTGGGTGGTGCTCAGCGCACGCAGGTCGTCGGTGCTGAGCGCCGCCACCTGGGCGGTGGTCAGCGCATTCAGATTGGCGGTCTTCAGCGCCGCCCATTGGCTGCTGGTCAGCGCGTCGAGCTGGTCGGAGGTCAGCGCGGCCAGCGCGGCGGTCTTCAGGGCATTGAGCTGGGCGGTGCCCAGGGCTGCCATCTGGTCCGTGCTCAGCGCACGTGCCTGGGCGGTGGACAGGGCATAGATCTGGGCCGTGCTCAGGGCCTGCACCTGGGCCGTGGTCAGTGCTTCCACGGCGGCGGTGCCCAGCGCCGCCATCTGGGCGGTGGTCAGGGTGCGCAGGTCAGCGGTCTGCATCGCGGCGATCTGGTCGGTGGCCAAGGCCGCGATCTGCCGGGTGGTCAGCGCCAGGTACTGCGCGGTGGTCATGGCCTGGATCGCATCGGTCGACAGCGCGGCCAGGGCAGCGGTCGACAGGCTGCGCAGCGCGGCCGTGCCGATGGCGGCCGCGTCAGCCGACTGCAGCGCGGCGGCCTGGGCGGTGCCCAGCGCGGCGATCTGGGCCGAGCTGAGCGCGGCAAACTGCGCCGTGCTCAGGGCGTTGAGGTTGCCGGTGTCCAGCGCGGCAACCTGGGCGGTGCTGAGCTTGCCCAATTGCAGATTGCTGAGTGCAGCCATCTGGGCATCGGTCATGGCATTGAGCTGCGCCGTGGTCAGCGCGGCGATGCCGGCGGTGGTGATGGCCCGCACGTCGGCGGTTTCCATCGCCGCGATCTGGGTGGTCGACAGGCCGGACAGGCGGGCCGCCGGGATGGCCGCGATCTGCGCCGTCGTCAGCGCCACGATCTGCGCGGTCGAGAAGGCGGCCCAGTCTTCAGTGGTCAGACGCGCGATCGTCGCGGTCGACAGGGCAGCAATCTGGGCCGTCGTCAGGTTCGGGATGTAGGTGGCCATCGAGCACTCCAGGGTGTTGGGTTGGAACCCCTGGATCGGTGCGCACAATGGTCATGCAGCCCGGCCCGAGGGTCCCCGTCGCTCGTGGTTTCGGCTCGGGGCTGCATGGAGTTAAGCGTTTTCCAGAACTGGCCGGATTTGTCCTGCTCTTCGGTGACGAACGCCACAGGACGGCCGGACGCCCCCGGCCCCACTCTCACATCACGGAATGTGGAGTGCGTTTTTCACGGCTGGGCGAGCAGCCGCAGCACGTCGGAGTGGAACTCGCGCCGGTAGAGCAGCGCGACGATCGCGGCCGTGGCGGCCATGAAGGCCCAGGGCGCGATGAACCAGGCCACGGCGGCAAAGGCCATGTAGTAGGCGCGCAGGCCGTCGTTGAAGCTCTCGGCAGCCAGGCCCATGACGCCGCCAGCGCGGTCGGCAAAGGCCTGGCGCTCGGGCTCGGTCCAGGCCTCGTCGCGCTGCGGCGCGGCGGCCAGCAGCAGCGCGCCAAAGCTGTACTGGCGGATGCTCCAGGTGAAGCGGAAAAAGGCGAAGACGAACACGCCGGTCAGCAGCACCACCTTGAGGTCAAAGACCAGCGCCGAGGTGCGCGCGGCAAACGGGAGTTCGCGCGCCAGCTCGGCCGCCTTGTCGGCGGTGCCCAGCACCGCCAGCAGGCCGCCGATGATCAGGATGGTGGTGGAGGCGAAGAAGGCCGGGCTGGACGACAGGTTCTGCGTGACCACGCCATCAAACACCCGGTTGTCGCGCGCGGTGGCGCGCAGCATCCAGGCGTGGCGGGCGCGGTTGGTCAGACCCAGGATCGACGGCCGTGTGGCGGCGCGCCGCCGTGCGAAGGCGGCGTAACCGACCCAGCCGACGAAGAACAGCGCCAGCGCCAGCCAGTCGGCCAGCGGCAGCAGGGACAGGGCGTCGACACTGAAGATGCGCATCGGCCCGATTGTCGCGGCTTGAGCGGATCAGCGGGCCAGGTCGAAGACCAGCACCAGCGCGTTCTCACCGCCGTCCAGGCGCAGCTCGGGCTCGCCGTCCAGCGTGGCGGCATCGCCTTGGGCCAGGCGCTGGCCATTGACCTGCACCGAGCCCTCGGCCACGAAGACATAGCCCAGCCGGCGCGGGTTCAGCGCCACGGTGGCCGACTCGGCGCCGTCGAAGCGGCCCAGCGACAGCGCGGCGTCGGCGTTCAGGCGGATCGCACCGTCCTGCGCATCGGGCGCGGCCACGCGCTGCAGCCGGCCGCGCTGCTCGGCCGGGTCGAAGGCCTTTTGCTCGTAGCCGGGCGCCAGGCCGGTGGCCTCGGGCAGCAGCCAGATCTGCAGGAAGTGCGTGGTCTGGCCCTGGGCATGGTTGAACTCGGAGTGGCGCACCCCCGTGCCGGCGGTCATGCGCTGGATCTCGCCAGGGCGGATGGCGCTCTCGTTGCCCATGCTGTCGCGGTGGGCCAGCTCGCCCGAAAGCACCACGCTGACGATCTCCATGTCGCGGTGGCCATGGGTGCCGAAGCCGGTGCCCGCGGCGATGCGGTCCTCGTTGATCACCCGCAGGTTGCCCACGCCCATGTGGGCCGGGTCCAGGTAGTCGGCAAACGAGAAGCTGTGGTGGCTCTTGAGCCAGCCGTGGTCGGCGTAGCCTCGGTCTTCGGAGCGGCGCAGGGTGATCATCTCGGGACTCCTTTCGTGCAGTGGACTCCACTGTAGGGCGCGGGGCCGTGCGGCGGGGTGTGCCGTGTTGGAGGGATCTTTCAAATAAGATGAACCCATGCCCGACCGCCGCACCGCCCTGACCCCCGACGCGCTGCTGATGATGGACGCGATCGCCCGCACCGGCAGCTTTGCCGCCGCGGCGCGCGAGCTGGGCAAGGTGCCCTCGGCGCTGACCTACAGCGTGCGCCAGCTGGAAGACGCGCTGGACGTGCTGCTCTTTGACCGCCGCTCGCGCCAGGCCAAGCCCACCGCGGCCGGCGAGGAGTTGCTGGCGGAGGGCCGGCGCCTGCTGGCCGAGATGGACGCGGTGGCCAACCGCGTGCGCCGCGTGGCCACCGGCTGGGAAACCCAGCTGACCGTGGCGGCCGATGGCGTGCTCTCGCGCCTCACGCTGCTGGAGCTGTGCGAGGCCTTCTACGCGCTGCGCCCGGACGAGGCCGAGCAGGGCCCCGGCACGCGGCTGCGCCTGCGCACCGAGGTGCTGGCCGGCACCTGGGAGGCGCTGGTCTCGGGCCAGGCCGACCTCGCGCTGGGCGTGCCGCTGGAATCGGCCGCGCCAGGCATCGAGATCGCGCCGCTGGGCGACCTGCCCTTCGTCTTTGCGGTGGCGCCGCACCACCCGCTGGCCGCCCTGCCCGAGCCGCTGCCCGATGACGCCATCCTGCGCCACCGCGCGGTGGCGGTGGCCGACTCGGCGCAGCGCCTGTCGCCGATCACCGTGAACCTGCTGCCGGGCCAGGACGTGCTGACCGTCTCCAGCATGCAGGCCAAGATCGAGGCCCAGCTGCGCTGCCTGGGCTGCGGCTTCGTGCCCGAGCCGCTGGTGCGCGACCACCTGCGCGGCGGCCGCCTGGTGGCCAAGACGGTGCAGCGCCAGCGCCGCCAGGTGCGCCTGGGCTATGCCTGGCGCGCCGGTGCGGTGGGCAGCCGGCGCCAGGCGCCGCAGGGCCTGGCGCTGCAGTGGTGGCTGCAGCAGCTGGAGAGTCCG
Source organism: Ideonella aquatica (assembly GCF_018069755.1). Taxonomy (GTDB): domain Bacteria; phylum Pseudomonadota; class Gammaproteobacteria; order Burkholderiales; family Burkholderiaceae_C; genus Ideonella; species Ideonella aquatica. The sequence goes on from NZ_JAGQDE010000017.1 coordinate 21,643, forward strand.
GCCACGCGCCGGGCTCTGCTGGAGCGCCACTGCGGCCTGCCCTCCGACGTCGATTGAGCTACCGCGGCCGCTTCGCCCCCTCGCCCACCGGCGTGCTGCACGCCGGCTCGCTGGTGGCGGCGCTGGCCAGCTGGCTGGACGCGCGCGCCCATGGCGGCGTCTGGCTGCTGCGCATCGAGGATGTCGACACGCCCCGCTGCGTGCCCGGTGCCGACCACGAGATCCTGCGCCAGCTGGCTGTCTGTGGGCTGCACGCTGACGAGCCGCCGGTCTGGCAATCGGCGCGCGCCGCCCACTACCAGCAGGCGCTGGACGCGCTGGCCGCTGCCGGCCGCGCCTACCCCTGTGCCTGCAGCCGCAAGGACATCGAGGCCGCGCAGGCCGCCGCCGGCCTGCTGCGCGAGCGCCATGCCGAGCTGCCCTACCCCGGCACCTGCCGCCCGGAGCGCGGTGGCCTGGCCGGTCGCCCTGGCCGCGCCTGGCGGCTGCATACCGGGGACGCGGCCCGCATCGACTGGACCGACCGCCGCCTGGGCGCCCAGCAGCAGGACGTGGCCAGTGCCGTGGGCGACGTCGTGCTGCGCCGCGCCGACGGCCTGTGGGCCTACCAGCTGGCGGTGGTGGTGGACGATGCCGCCCAAGGCATAACCCACGTCGTGCGCGGCGAGGACCTGGCCGACAACACGCCGCGCCAGATCCTGCTGCAGCGCGCGCTGGGCGTGCCCACGCCCGCCTACCTGCACACACCGCTGGTGCTGGCGGCCGATGGCTGCAAGCTCAGCAAGCAGAACGGCGCCGCGCCGCTGGACCTGAGCGACCCGCTGGCGGCGCTGCGCGCGGCGGCCTCGGTGCTGGGGCTGCCGCCGCTGCCCGGCAGCGCCCTGCCCGACTGGCTGGCCAGCGCCGTGGCCGCCTGGCCGTGGCGTGCTTCGGTGGCATGATCACTGCCTTTGCCTGAACCATTCCAAGGATGTCCATGAGCACCACCCCGAGCGGCCTGCAGATCGATGACGTCAAGATCGGCGACGGCGCCGAGGCCACCGCCGGCCAGAGCGTCACCGTGCACTACACCGGCTGGCTGTACGACGAGAACGCGCCCGACAAGCGCGGCCAGAAGTTCGACTCCAGCAAGGACCGCGACGAGGCCTTCGAGTTCGACCTGGGTGCCGGCATGGTGATCCGCGGCTGGGACGAAGGCGTGCAGGGCATGAAGGTGGGCGGCCAGCGCATCCTGACGATCCCGCCCGAGCTGGGCTACGGCGCGCGCGGCGCCGGCGGCGTGATCCCGCCCAACGCCACGCTGGTGTTCGAGGTGGAGCTGCTGCCGCAGCCGGTGCTGGCACCGCTGCAGATGATCGACGTGACGGTGGGCGACGGCGCCGAGGCCACCGCCGGCCGCCAGGTCACGGTGCACTACACCGGCTGGCTGTTCGATGAAAGCGCTCCCGACAACCGCGGCCGCAAGTTCGACTCCAGCAAGGACCGCAACGACCCCTTCCGCTTCCCGCTGGGCGGCGGCCGGGTGATCCGCGGCTGGGACGACGGCGTGCAGGGCATGAAGGTGGGCGGCACCCGCGTGCTGGTGATCCCGCCGCACCTGGGCTATGGCCCGCGCGGCGCCGGCGGCGTGATCCCGCCCAACGCCACGCTGGTCTTCGAGGTGCAGCTGCTGGGCGTCTGAGGGCTCCCTGGGCCGGGCTGCGCCCTGCCCGCCCTCAGAGGGGGTCAAGTCGTCCTGGGGCCGCCCTGCGACGACTGGTGAGCGACGCAGCGGGCCCGATAAGTGGGCCCGATCAGCGAGCCACGCCGTGCAGCGTCCAGACGTGCAGCGCGCAGTAGCCGCCGCTGCTGGTCGCGATCGCGCTGCCCACGCTGCGTGCGCGGTCCATGGCCTCCAGGCGCAGGTCATTCAGGCCGAGTGCATCGCTGTCTGTGCCGCTGCAGCCATTGACGGCCTGTTTGATCACCGGCCGGTAGGCGCCCAGGTAGGCGCCGTCGGTCAGGTTCAGGTGCACGTAATACGGCGGCTCGTAGCTCAGACCGGAGAACAGCTCGCAGAACACCCCGGTGCTGCCCTGGCGCCGGCAGCCCTGCAGCGACCAGGGGCTGATGTCGAGCTGACCCTGAGACACCAGCGTGGCGGCGCTCAGGAGGCGGCCACGATCGGTCAGCACCAGGCCATCCTGCTCCTCGAAGCCCACGTCATCCACGCGCTCCAGTGCCGCCCGCTCGACGACCGACGTGGCGCCCAGGCCCATCCGGTACATGTTCTCGGGTGAGGTGGCGGTCTTCAGCATGAACTCATCCCGGGTGCTGGTCCAGAGGATCCGGTCGGTGCTGTAGGCGTCCCAGCCATAGTGCAAGGAAGTGGGATTGTTCGGCCCGTCGCGCATCTCCAGCACCCCTGCGCGGTAGATCAGCACCGGGCCGGGTGCACCAAAGCTTGTGGGATCACCGGCCCGCACCAGGACCCGGTCGTTGTCGAAGGGGTCGACGGCCAGGTCGTAGACCTCGTAGGCATCGTTGTTGCGATCCCGGATCAGCGTGGTCGTGCGCAACACCGTCATCGTGCCGAGGTTGACCTCGACCAGCGTGCTATTGGCCAGGCCGGCATACAGGCGCGTGCCGTCCTGGCTCACGGCCAGCCGGGTCGGGGCGGCCGCCAGCGCCAGTTGCCGGCTGATCGCCAGCGAATCGGGGTTCATCTCGAGCAGCTTGTTGCCGTCGCTGTCCACCGCCACGTACACGCGGTTGCGCGCCGCCGAGCCCACCGCATGGCGGTGGCGCAGCGGCAGCGACACCACGTCGATCACACCAGCAAAGGGCAGCCCCTGGGGCTTGAAGATGTCACCGCTCAGGCTGTCAGCGCGCAAAAAGCCCTCGGAGCGGACGATCTTGCCGCCGCTGCGCACGAGGCCCAGCAATTCGCTGCGCACCCGCCCGCCGCTGGGTGCAAACCAGCGGCGCTCGCGGGCCAGCACGTCGGTCTGCACACCCGTGCTGGTGTCGAGGACCGCCAGTTCGTAGTCGAGGTCGACCTGGACAGCCCGGACCGTCTTCGACAGTGCCGTCACCGCCGCCGACGGATAGACCCGCCGCGTGACCTTGGCACTGGCATGGTACTGGGGCAGGGTGGTCAGGTTGATCTTGGCGTTTTCGAACAGCACCTTGGTGCCCACCGTCAGCGGGAAGTCCACCAGGGGCAGCTCGCCTATCTGGGTGACGAGTGCATCGATCGGATCGTCAGTGCCCTCCCCGTTGGTCAGCCGCAGACCATCCTGGTAGCGCTGCAGCGAATCGCTGAACGCGGCATTGGCCGTGTTGCCCACCCCACAGGACCTGCTTCCGGGCTGGAGGCGGTCGTGGCAATCATGGGTGATCTGGCCGACCAGGTTGCGGCCGTCCAGAACGGCCGTGGCCTGGCCGTTGGTCGGGTTGCGCGGAAACAGGCCGCTGATGTCGCCGGTGCCTGCCTCGGGCTTGGCCAAGGCCAGATTGTCCAACTGGCTGTTCCAGGGCTCGTGGTAGCGCAGGAAGCTGAGCAGGCTGCTGCGGGCCGCCGCGGGCGCCAGACTGCCGAAGCGCGACTCCCACAGCAGGCCGACCTGGTCCTGCAGGCCCCCCAGCTCATCGCGGGTCAGGGTGTGCGCGGTGAAGGCACCGGCCAGACGCAGGCGCGCCACCTCGCTGAGCGCGGATTCGCTTGCCGGCGTGAGGTCGGTCCAGCCCGCCGCGAAGGCCCGGATCACATCGCCACTGCTCAGCTGGGCGCGCAGCCAGCGCGACGGGGCCGGCACGCTCGAGCCGTCAGCGGCGATATCGAAGCGGCCGTCGGCCCCAGTACGGGCACTGCCCAGCACCACCGGCGCGGCGGGATTGCGGGCGTCCAGCAACTCGACCAGCACACCGGCGCCCACCGTGGCCGACGCGTTGGCGCGCACCTGACCCATTTGGTGCCCGGCCATGGGTGCGCGCGATGGCGGCGACACCGCCGCCGGCAGCTGGAAATCGGCCGTGGTGACCAGAACGGGGTAGCCATTCTGGGTGCCGCCATCGGGGGGATTGTCGGGCGTGCCGCCGCCACCGCCGCCGCCACAGCCGCCCACGACAAGCGCAAGCAAGCCCAGCGCGCAGGCGCTTGTGATCCTCCACATGACATTTCCCCCTGATTGCGGTCGACGGGGTGCTGGACGACCGGGCAGGCGAGTCGGCGGGTGAGCCAGTCACCGAACGCCGTCCACCACCTTGACCTTGAGCTTGCGCTCTTGTTCGCCGCGAAGCACCGATATTTCAGCGATGTTATCCACGCCCGACTTGTCGAGTTCTGCCACAAACCCTGACAGCGAGGTGATCCGCTTGCCGTTGACTGCGACGATGATGTCGCCCACCTCGCCGGTGCGGCGATCCAGCCCCTTGAGGCCAGCCTCGTGCGCGGGACTGCCGCGCACCACGTCGGCGATCACCACCCCGCTCAGGCCGGCGCGCGCCACCAGATCGGGCCGCACCGGCGCGATGCCGATGCTGGGCAGCGGCGCGCGGCCGCGGCTGATCAGCGCCGGCACCACGCGGTTGACCAGGTCGGCCGGGATGGCAAAGCCGATGCCCGCCGACGAGCCCGAGGCCGAGCGGATCGCGGTGTTCACGCCGATCAGCCGGCCGGCGCTGTCGAGCAGCGGGCCGCCGGAGTTGCCGGGGTTGATGGCCGCATCGGTCTGGATCACGCCGGCCACCTCGCGGTAGTCGGTGGTGGGCAGTTCGCGGTCGAGCGCGCTGATCAGGCCTTGCGTCAGCGTGCGCTGCAGGCCGAAGGGATTGCCGATCGCGTAGACCGTCTGGCCCGGGCGCAACTCGCGCGAGCTGCCCAGCGGGATCGGCCGCAGGTCCTTGGGCACGCGGCTGAGCTTGACCACCGCCAGGTCGTACTCGGGCGAGCGGCCGACCAGCGTGGCCTCGATCGGGTTGCCGGCATCCAGCTGCACGAAGACCCGGCGCGCATCCTCGACCACATGGTTGTTGGTCACCACATGGCCGCTGGCGTCCCAGACGAAGCCGCTGCCCGCACCCTGGCTGACCTCGGGCCGCAGGAAGAAGCCGTTCATCTGCACCACCTCGGTGGTGATGTAGGCCACCGAGGGCGCGGTGGACTCGAACAGGTTGACCACCTGCTGCTCCTGCGCCAGCAGCGGCCCGCGCGGGCTGACGGCGCGCGGCGCGGCGGGCTCGCGGGCCCAGGCGGGGGTCAGGGCCAGCAGTCCGGCGGTCAGCAGAGGCACCAGCGAGCGAGGGTTCATGGCAAGGTCGGGTAGCAGCAGACCCCGGCAGATCGTGGCAGCCCGGCGCGGTTTCAAGGGGCTGCCCCCTTGTTCAGACCTTCAGGAAGGTGCTGCGGTAGTGCGCCAGCTCGTCGATGGATTCGTGGATGTCGGCCAGCGCGGTGTGCTTGTTGGCCTTGACCAGGCCCTCCAGCGCCGCCGGGTTCCAGCGCTTGGCCAGCTCCTTGAGCGTGGAGACATCCAGGTTGCGGTAGTGGAAGTAGGCCTCCAGGCCCTTCATGTCCTTGGCCAGGAAACGGCGGTCCTGGCAGATGCTGTTGCCGCACATCGGGCTCTTGCCGGCGGGCACGTACTGGGCCAGGAACTCGATCACGCGGGCCTCGGCGTCGGCCTCGGAGACCTCGCTGGCCTTGACGCGGTCGATCAGGCCGCTCTTGCCGTGGGTGCCCTTGTTCCAGGCGTCCATGCCGTCGAGCACGGCATCGCTCTGGTGGATGGCGAACACCGGGCCCTCGACACGGATGCTCAGGCTGGGGTCGGTGACGACCACCGCGATCTCGATGATGCGGTCGGATTCCGGCTTCAGGCCGGTCATTTCCAGGTCGATCCAGATCAGGTTCTGCTCGCTCTTGGCAAGCACGGCGGCGGTGTCGGTCATGGTCATCTCGTGGCAACGATGCCCGTCATTGTCCGACAACATACACTGCCGGGATGACCCTGTCTCTGCACGCCGGCACCGTCACCGCACTGTTCTGCGCCTTCCTGCTCGCCTCGCTCAGCGTGGGTTTCTGGCTGACCACGCGGCAGATCCGCCACGTGGCCACGCACCGCGACCGCGTGCCCGAGGCCTTTGCCGGGCGCATCACGCCCGAGGCCCACCAGAAGGCCGCCGACTACACCATCGCCAAGGCCCGCTTCAGCCTGCTGGTGGATGGCTTCGGCGGCGTGGTGCTGCTGGGCTGGACGCTGCTGGGCGGGCTGGACGCCTTGAACACCCTGGTGCGCGACGCGGTGCAGCCGCGCTGGGGCGACCTGGCCTACCAGTTGGCCCTGTTCGCCGGTTTCAGCCTGATCGGCGGCCTGCTGGACCTGCCGCTGGCCTGGTGGCGAACCTTCCGGCTGGAGCAGCGCTTTGGCTTCAACCGCAGCAGCCTGGGCCTGTGGCTGGCCGACCAGGCCAAGGGGGTGCTGGTGGGCGTGCTGATCGGCGGCCCGCTGCTGGCTGCGGTGCTGTGGGTGATGGGCGCCTCGGGCGGCTGGTGGTGGCTGTGGGCCTGGTGCCTGTGGACCGGCTTTGCGCTGCTGATGCAGGTGATCTACCCGATCTGGATCGCGCCGCTGTTCAACCAGTTCAAGCCGCTGGACGACACCGGCCTGGCCGAGCGCGTGCAGTCGCTGATGCAGCGCTGCGGCTTCCAGAGCAAGGGCTTTTTCGTGATGGACGGCAGCCGGCGCAGCGCGCATGGCAACGCCTATTTCGGCGGCCTGGGCAAGTCCAAGCGCGTGGTCTTTTATGACACGCTGCTGGCGCGCCTGAACACCGACGAGATCGAGGCGGTGCTGGCCCATGAGCTGGGACACTTCCACCACCGCCACATCCAGCAGCGCATGTTCATGCTGTTCGGCCTGTCCTTCATGGCGCTGGCGCTGCTGGGCTGGCTGGCCGGCCAGACCGGGTTCTACGTCGGCCTGGGCGTGCAGCCCAACCTGGCCGCGCCCAATGATGCGCTGGCGCTGCTGCTGTTCCTGCTGGCCTCGCCCTGCTTCAGCTTCTTCATCGGGCCGCTGATGGCGGTCCATTCGCGCGGCGCCGAGTTCCAGGCCGACGCCTACGCCTGTCGGCAGACCAGCGCGCGCGAGCTGTCTTCGGCGCTGCTCAAGCTCTACCAGGACAACGCCAGCACGCTGACGCCCGATCCGCTGTACGTGCGCTTCCACTACTCGCACCCGCCCGCCAGCGAGCGCCTGGCCGCGATGAAAGCCCAGGCCTGATGGCGGCCCGGCCCGAGCTGGACCTGGCGTTGGTGGTGGGCAGCCACGGCCGCCACGTGATGATCGAGACGCCCGAGGGCCGGCGCCTGCTGGCCCATCCGCGCGGCAAGAAAAGCCAGTGCGTGGTGGGCGACCGGGTGCGCTGGCAGATTGCCGGCGATGAGGGCGTGATCGAGGCGATCGAGCCGCGCCGCAACCTGCTGATGCGCCAGGACGAGTGGCGCCACAAGAGCTTCGCCGCCAACATCGACCAGCTGCTGGTGGTGCTGGCCGGCGAGCCGATGTTCAGCGAGAGCCAGCTCACCCGCGCGCTGATCGCCACCGAGGACGCCGGCATCCCCGCCACGCTGCTGCTCAACAAGGTGGACGTGCCGCAGGCTGCCGCTGCCCGCGAGCGCCTGCGTCCCTATGCCGCGATGGGCTACGCGCTGCACGAGACCGCGCTGAAGACCCGCCCCGACGAGGCCCGCGCCACGCTGGCGCCACTGCTGGCCGGCCGCGCCACGCTGGTGCTGGGCGCCAGCGGCATGGGCAAGAGCACGCTGATCAACCTGGTGGTGCCCAGCGCGCAGGCCGAGACGCAGGAGGTCTCGCAGGCGCTGAACTCGGGCAAGCACACCACCACCACCACGCGCTGGTACTGGCTCGACGACAGCGCATCAGGCCTGGACGGCCGCGGGGCCATCCTTGATTCGCCCGGCTTCCAGGAGTTCGGCCTGATGCACCTCACGCCGCAGCGCCTGGCCGAGCTGATGCCCGACCTGCGCCAGCACCTGGGCGCGTGCCGTTTCTACAACTGCACCCACCGGCACGAGCCGGGCTGCGGCGTGCGCGACGCCGCCGAGCGCGGCGAGATCTCGGCCAACCGCTACCGGCTGTATGCCGGGCTGTGGGACGAGTTGGAAGCGGGGCAGCGCAAGGGGTAGGCGAAGACCGTCAGGCCGATCGCCAGGCCCGCGCCCGGAGCGGGCGTGGGCGAACCGGCCGCGGCCGTGTCGTCGCCGGCCGGGCGGCTGGCGGTCATGGCGGCATAGGCGTTGCGCGCAGCCTGGACCAGCGCGTGCATGAAGTCGTGCAGGTCCAAGCGCACGGTGCGCACGGTGCGCACGGTGACCGGGCTGGCGGGTGCGCTGGCCTGCATGCCCTCGGTGGCGGACTCGCTGGCCTCAGCGGCGACCGGGGTCGACACGCTGACGCCCTGGTGCGGCGATGCCCTTGTCGACGCCGCCCCCGCGGGATGGTCAGGCGCGCATCCCATGCTTGCGCAGCTCTTCCACCGCCAGCACCACCGCAGCCAGCGCCATCAGCACCAGCAGCGTGCGGCCGTCCAGCGGGACTGTGTGGAACAAGGCGTTCATGGCGGGCCAGTACAGCACCGCCGCCTGCAGCAGCACGCTGACGACCAGCCCCCCGACCAGCCAGCGGTTGCGCAGGCTGCGGCGTTGAAAGACGCTGGTCGTGGCGCTGCGGCAGTTCAGCATGTTGAACCACTGGGTCAGTGCCACCAGCGTGAAGACCTCGGTGCGGGCCTGGTCCAGCGCCACGCCCGATTGCAGGCGCCATTGGAACCAGACGAAGGCCACGGCCGCGGCGCTGAGCGCCATCAGCGCGGCGCGCAGCAGCATCGTTCGGTCGAACAGGGCCTCGTTGCGCGCGGTGGGTTGGCGGCGCATCTCGTCGCCATCGGCCGGGTCCATCACCAGGTTCACGGTCAGCGTGCCTTCGGTGACGATGTTGATCCACAGGATCTGCACCGCCAGCAGCGGCAGCGGCAGGCCAGCCAGCAGGCACAGCAGCAGCAGGATGACCTCATCGACCGAGGTGGCGAACAGGTAGAGGATGACCTTCTTCAGGTTGGCATAGACCACGCGGCCCTGCTCCACCGCATGCACCAGCGTGGCGAAGTCGTCGTCGGTGATGACGATGCGCGCAGCGCTCTTGGCCACCTCGGTGCCGCTGCGGCCCATGGCCACGCCAACGTCGGCGCGGGCCAGTGCAGGCGCGTCATTGACACCGTCGCCGGTCATCGCCACCACCTCGCCACGCGATTGCAGCGCCTCGACGATGCGCAGTTTCTGCGCTGGCTGGACGCGGGCAAAGACGGCGATGCCGGGCAAGGCGTCCAGCAGCTCAGCCTCGCCCATGCGCTCCAGCTCGGGGCCATCCACCGCGCGGTCGTCGGCCCCGGCGATCCCCAGTTGGCGGGCAATGGCCAGGCCGGTGAGCTTGTGGTCGCCGGTGACCATCACCGGTCGGATACCCGCGGCCTGGCAGGCGGCCACCGCGGCAGCGGCCGCCTCGCGCGGCGGATCGATCTGACCGACCAGACCCAGCAGGCGGCCGCGGGCGGCCAGCGTCGGATCGTCGGGGGCAGGCGCTGACGCGGGATCGACGCCGTCCACCACCGCCAATGCCAGCACCCGCAGCGCCTGCGCGGCCAGTGCCTCGGCCTGCGACCGTGCGGCTTGCAGCGTGTCGGGCTGCTCGGCACCGCACAGACGCAGCACGGCCTCGGGCGAGCCCTTCACCAACCACTGAGCACGGCTGTGCGCGCAGCGGTGCAGCGTGGCCATGCGCTGGGTGTCGGCATCAAAGGGCTGTTCGGCCAGCCGGGGAGCCGCGGCGCGGGTGGCGTCCAGGTCCAGGCCAAGCTTGGCCGCCAGCGTCAGCAGCGCGCCCTCGGTGGGATCGCCCACCATCTGCCAGGCGCCGCCGTCGGCGGGGGGCAGCAGCTGGGCGTCGTTGCACAGCACGGCGGCTCGGGCCAGCGCCTGCAGGCCCGCCAGGTCGGGCGCCGCCGCGCGGCCATCGGCATGCTGCAGTGCGCCCAGCGGTGCGTAGCCGCTGCCCTGCACGTCCAGGCGATGGCCACCGCCGTCGCCAGGCAGCCACAGGGCCACCACCGTCATCTCATTGCGCGTCAAGGTGCCGGTCTTGTCGCTGCAGATCACGGTGGTCGAGCCCAGCGTCTCCACCGCTGCCAGCCGGCAGATGATGGCCCCGCGCGCCGCCATGCGCTGCATGCCCACCGCCAGCGCAATGGTCATGGCCACCGGCAGACCCTCGGGCACCATCGAGACCATCTGGCTGATCGCCACCATCAGCACCTCGGCCAGCGGCATGCCGCGCCACAGGCCCAGCGCCATCACCAGCGCGAACAGACCCAGCGCCGCCAGCGTCAGCGTGCGGCCGAAGCGTTCCAGGCGCTGTTCGAGCGGCGTGGGCGGCTCCTGGGCGCGTTCGGTCAGGCCGGCGATGCGGCCGATCTCGGTGTGCCGTCCGGTGGCCACCACCACCGCGCGCGCGCGGCCGGCGGTGACCAGGGTGCCAGCGTGCAGCAGGCAGTGCCTGTCGGCCAGCGCGCTGGCCTCGGGCACCGCGGCCACGGTCTTGGTCACCGGCACCGATTCGCCGGTCAACGCGGCCTCGGCCACCTGCAGGCGCACGGCTTCCAGCAGCCGGGCGTCGGCAACCACCGCATCGCCGGCGGCCAGCAGCAGCAGGTCGCCCGGGACCAGCGTGTGGGCCGACACCCGTTGTTCGGCACCATCGCGCCAGACCCGCACCTGCACAGCCGAGAGCTGGCGCAGCGCCGCCATCGACCGCTCGGCGCGGCCCTCCTGCAAGCTGCCCAGCACCCCGTTGACCAGCACCACGACGACGATCACCGCCGCGTCGCCCAGGTGCCCCATGGCCAGCGCCAGCCCGGCGGCCACGCCCAGGATCGCAATCAGCGGGCTGCGCAACTGGTGCAGAAAGATCGACCACAGAGGCCGCGAGGGCGGCTCGGGCAAGGCGTTGGGGCCGTGCTGCGCCAGGCGACGGGCGGCCTCGCCCGCCGGCAGGCCGCACAGGGCATCAGTGTTCAGGCGGCGCAGTGCCTCACCAGGCGGCAGCGCGTGCCAGTCGATGGCCGTGGCGGGCTGGGTGGACACCACGCGTGGTCCGGTGACGCTCAGCCGGGGGGGCCCTGCCGCGCGGTCATCCCAGCAGGTTGGCCAGCTTCAGCAGCGCCAGCAGCAGCATCCACAGCACCACCGAGCGCCAGACCAGGCCCACCACGCTGCCCAGATGGCCCAGCTCCGGGGGCAGGCCGGGGGTGGAGCCGGTGGCGTCGGTGGCCTCGGCGTCGCCACTGGCAAAGGTGCGGCTGCGGTCGGGCGTCACGCCCGGGGCGGCGGCGCCGCCCAGCTGCACCCCCACCGCGCCGGCGGCGGCGGCCAGGATGATGCCCTCGTTGGCATGCTTCCACAGACCCGCATCGCGGCGCCAGCCGGCCACCGCGTCCTCGAAATTGCCCACCACCGCAAAGCCAAAGGCGGTGAGGCGCGCAGGCACGTGGTCAATCAGGTTGAAAGCGCGCTGTGACAGCGCGCGCAGGTTGTCATTGACCGGCACGCCCAAGTGGTGGCTCTTGAAAGCCCAGTAGCGGCTGGCGAACTCGGCCATGCGGTAGAGCACCGCGCCGGCCGGGCCCAGGCCCAGCGCCGCCAGCACCACATAGCAGAAGAAGACGCCGAAGACATGGCGGTGTGCAGCCAGCAGCGCGTGTTCCAGCACGTGGCGCAGCAACTCGGTACGCGGCAGCTCCGACGCGTCCAGGTGGCGCCACTCGGCCAGCAGGCGGCGGGCGCCGTCCTCGTCGCCTTTCTCCAGCGCCTCGCGGATGTCGGTGAAGTAGTGGCTGAACTGGCGAAAACCCAAGGTCAGGTAGATCACCAGCACATCGATGGCCAGCGCCAGGAAGAAGCTGATGTAGGTGGCCAGCACCCAGTGCAGCGCCCAGGCCAGCAGGGCCGGCACGATGACCGTCACCACCCAGACGATGCGCGCATGCTGGGGCTGGCCGGCGTCAAAGTTGCGGCCAGTCCAGCCGACCCAGTCGGCCAGCGTGTCATGGACCCAGTTGTCGCGCGGCAGCGGCTTGATCTGCTCAAGCACCAGCGCGAAGAGGACGGCGAAGAAACTCACGCTGGTGATGATACCCAGCGTTGGCGGCTCAATCGTCGGCCAGCAGGTGGTAGAGATTGCGCAGCATCGCGGCTGTGGCGCCCCAGATGAAGAAGCGGTCGGGCTGGCCCGCCGGGTCGGGTGACCAGGGCATGGAGAGGAACTCGCGCCAGACGCCTGGCGCCGCCTCGAAGCGGTGGCGCCGGTGGTGCGCCGGGTCCATCAGAAAGGCCAGCGGCACCTCGAAGGCCTCGGCCACCTCGAAGCTGTCCAGCGCCAGCGTGTGCTGCGGGTCGACCAGGCCGACCACCGGCGTCACGACATAGCGGGTGACGGTGGTGTAGCTGGGCAGGCGGGCGATGACCTCGATGCGGTCGGCGGCCAGGCCCACTTCCTCGTGGGCCTCGCGCAGCGCGGTGGCCACCGCGTCGGCGTCCTCGGGGTCGGTGCGGCCGCCAGGAAAGCTGATCTGGCCGGCGTGGTCGTGCAGGTGGGCGGTGCGCTCGGTCAGCAGCACCGACAGGCCGCCGGGCCGCTGTACCAGCGGCACCAGCACCGCGGCGGGCGTGGGCTCGCGGTCGAAGTGCAGGTCGTGGCGGTTGCCGTCACCGGCGATCGGGGCGGTGCGGACGTGGGCCTCAGCCAGTTGGCGGCGAATGCGCTCGGGCTGCAGCGCCTGGGCAGGAATCGCCGGCAGATGGGCGTCGGTGGCGATGACCGGGATGGCGCGGGGATCGCGGATCAGGCGGCTGGGACGGGGTGGCGGCGCGTTCATGCTCGGCCATGATAGGCGCCGCGCCCGCTCAGCGCAGGCTGCCCACGTAGCGCCGCATCGCCGAGCCCAGCGTGGCGGCGGGCGAGGCCGGTGCCAGGGCCGGCGGCGGCGCGGGCGGTGCCGGGAACAGCGCCTCGGCCAGCCGGTCGGCGCGCGCGATGCAGTCGCGCTGGCCGCTGGCGCGTGCCACGCCGATGATCTCGCGCGCGTAGGCCGGATCCTTGATCAGCCACTCGACGTCGGTGACGCGGCCGACATGGCGTCGCAGCAGCACGTGCAGATGCGCGGCCAGGGCCAGCTTCTCACTCTCCAGCATGGTGGTTTGCTCCTTGGGTCACTCAATGCGTTCACCGTGCTGCGCCAGGTCCAGGCCCAGGCGCTCCTGATCCGGGCTGAGGCGCAGGCCCACCAGCGCGTCGACCAGCCACAGCAGCAAGGCCGTGCCCAGACCGCTGAACAGCACGGTGGCAGCAGCAGCCAGGGCCTGGGCTGGCAGCGAGCCGGCGACGCCGCCCACCAGCGGCTCGGCCAGCAGTCCGGTCAGCAACGCTCCCACCAGACCGCCAATGCCATGCACACCAAACACGTCCAGCGAGTCGTCCACGCCCAGCAGGCGCTTCAGGCCGGTGGCGCCCCACAGACCCGCCACGCCAGCAATGGCGCCGATCAGCACCGCGTTGCCGGGGCCCACAAAGCCCGAAGCCGGCGTCACCGCCACCAGCCCCGCCACCACGCCGCTGCACAGGCCCAGCAGCGTGGGTGTGCGGCGCAGCGTCCACTCGGCCAGCATCCAGCCCAGCGCGCCAGCAGCGCCAGCCAGCTGGGTGGCCAGCATGGCCATCGCGGCGCGCGCATCGGCGGCCCCGGCCGAGCCGGCATTGAAGCCGATCCAGCCCACCCACAGCAGCGCCGCGCCAGTCATCGTGTGACCCAGGTGCGACGGGGTCAGCGCCTCGCGACCCCAGCCCTGGCGCGGACCCAGCCACCAGGCCGCCACCAGGCCAGCCACGCCGGCATTGAGATGCACCACGGTGCCACCGGCAAAGTCGAGCGCGCCGCGCTGCGCCAGCCAGCCCTCGGGCGACCAGACCCAGTGGGCCAGCGGCGCATACACGCCCAGCGACCACAGCGCGCTGAACCACAACAGGGCGGCAAAGCGCATGCGTTCGGCCACCGCGCCCACGATCAGTGCGGGCGTGATGATGGCGAAGCTGAGCTGGAACATCGCGAACACCGCCTCGGGCACCGTGGGCATCAGCGGGTGCACGCTGGCCAGGCCCTGCGGCTTGTCCACGCGCAGGCCGGCCATCCAGGGGTGGCGCCAGTCGCCGATCCAGCCATCACCGGGGCCGAAGGCCAGGCCATAGCCGATCGCGAACCACAGCAGGCTCACCAGGGCGGCGATGGCCAGCACCTGCGCCAGTGTGCCCAGCACGTTCTTGCGCCGCACCATGCCGGCATAGAACAGCGCCAGGCCAGGCAGGCTCATCAGCAGCACCAGTGTGGTGGCGCTGATCATCCAGGCGGTGTCGCCGGCGCTGAGCTGCGCGATCGGCACCAGAGCTGGCAAAGGGGTGGCCATCGACGTCCTCTTGTTCTGTACTGCCCCCTGGACTCAGCAAGAACCCTGCCCAGCAGCGCCAGGCCGGGACGAAAAAAAACCGCCCCGGTTGGGGCGGCTTTCTTGGGGGCAGGCGCGAGGCCGGCGATCAGGACAGCTTTTCCTTGATGCGCGCCGACTTGCCCGAGCGCTGGCGCAGGTAGTACAGCTTGGCGCGGCGGACGTCACCGCGGCGCTTGACTTCGATCGAGGCGATCAGCGGGCTGTAGAGCTGGAAGGTCCGCTCGACGCCTTCGCCGCTGGAGATCTTGCGCACGATGAAGCTGCTGTTCAGGCCGCGGTTGCGCTTGGCGATCACGACGCCTTCGTAGGCCTGCACGCGCTTGCGGGTGCCTTCAACGACGTTGACGCTGACGATCACGGTGTCGCCGGGGGCAAAGGCCGGAATGGTCTTGCCAAGACGAGCAATTTCTTCCTGCTCGAGGGTCTGGATCAGGTTCACTGACTTCTCCGAAGTGATCGTGCCGGGGCTGGTTGAAAGATGGTGCATCCCTGGCGGTGCATGGATGCGTCCCTCGGCAGAGGATCGAAAAGCCGCTGATTATAGCGCGGCGTCGCCCTGTGCGCCAAGCGCGGCCAGGAAGCGCTCGTCGGCGGGGCTGAGGCGACCCGCCGCGCGGGCGGCGGCGATCAGGTCCGGGCGCCGGCGGGCCGTGAGTTCCAGTGAGCGTTCGCGGCGCCAGCGCTCAATCTGCGCGTGGTGGCCCGACAGCAGCACCGGCGGCACCGGCTGCACCGGCTCGCCCGGCGCTGGCGTCCACTGCTCGGGGCGGCTGAAGTGCGGGCAGTCAAGCAGGCCGTCCTCGAAGCTGTCCTGCTGGTGCGAGCGTGCATCGGCCAGCACGCCGTCCTGCAGCCGGGCAATGCCGTCCAGCAAGGCCAGCGCCGGCAGTTCGCCGCCGGACAGCACGAAGTCGCCCAGGCTCAGCTCCAGGTCCACATGGCGATCCAGCAGGCGCTGATCAATCCCCTCGTAGCGGCCGCACAGCAGCACAGCGCCCGGGCCGCCAGCCATCTCGCGCAACAGGGCCTGGTCGATGCGCTGTCCTGTGGGGCTGAAGTGGATGACGGGTGCGGCGGCGGCGCGGTCAGCGCGCACCGCGGCCAGCGCGCGCTCCAGCGGCTCGGCCAGCATCACCATGCCGGGGCCACCGCCGTAGGGGCGGTCGTCGACACGACGGTAGTTGTCGTCGGCGAAGTCGCGCAGCGGCCAGCAGCGCACATCCACCTGGCCGGATTCAAAGGCGCGGCGCGTCACGCCCTGGGTCAGAAAGGGCGTGAACAGCTCAGGGAACAGCGTGACGACGTCAAAGCGCATGGCGCGGCCCGGTCGTCAGTAGTCCAGGCCCCAGTCGACAAGCAGGCGCTTGCCTGGCAGGTCGACCTCGTCGACATAGGCGTTCACGAAGGGGATCAGGCGTTCGGCCTCGTCGGGCGTGGCATCGGCCGCCGCATCCGGGCGGCGCACCCGCAGCACGCAGTGAGCGCCCGTCTCGAGCAGGTCGGTCACCGTGCCCAGCAGCGCGCCATCGCGGTTGAACACGCTCAGGCCGATCAGATCGACCCAGTAGAACTCGTCGGGGTCGGCGGTGGGAAAGCTCTGGCGCGAGATGAACACGCGCGCGCCCTTGAGGGACTCGGCGGCAGTGCGGTCGGCCACGTCCTGGGCGGTCGCAACCACGACCTCGCCGTGTTCCTTGGCGCTGGTGATCTTCAGCAGCGGTGGCAGCGGCGCCGGCTTGGCGGCACGCACTGCGGCTGCCCCTTTGCCGGGCAGCGCGTCCGCCGGCTTGAGATACCAGCGGCGGGAGGAAAACAGGGCCTGGGGATCGGCGGAAAAAGGCTGGACCTTGAATCCGCCCTTGATGCCCCAGGCGTCGAGGATGCGGCCGACTTCGACCGCGTCCTCGGGCCAGCTCACCGCATCAGGCGACGTCATGCGCGGATGGGCGGGCCGGCCGGGCCGGTCAGGCGGCCGGAGCGACCTTGGCCTTGGCCTGGCCGATCAGGCGCGAGACGGTGTCCGACGGCTGGGCACCGACGCCGATCCAGTAGGTCACGCGGTCCTGGGCCACGCGCAGGGCTTCTTCGCCCTCGGAGGCCACCGGGTTGTAGAAGCCGAGCTTCTCGATGAAGCGGCCATCACGGCGCTCGCGCGAATCGGCGACGACGATGTTGTAGAAGGGGCGCTTCTTGGAGCCACCACGGGCCAGACGAATCACGACCATTTGTCGTTCCTTGAGTTCAGTTCGTGTGGACCGCCGCGCCTGGGAGACACTGCCGGGATTGGCTGATCCGGTTGTCCAGGCCCCATGTCATGGAAGTCACGGGCCTGAACGCTGATCCAGCCCCGTAGATACGCCTGCTCGGTGCCCACGCTGGGCACGCACCGTCAGGCCGACGCTGGAAAACGTGGGATTATAGGGGCTCTGCAGCGAATCAGACAAACCGCGATGCCCGAGTTGCTCATCCGCCCCAGCACCGACGCCGACCTGCCGGCCATCACCGCGATCTACGGCCAGGCCGTGCTGCACGGCACCGGCACCTTCGAGCTGGAGCCGCCCGACCTGGCCGAGATGGCCCGCCGCCGCGCCGACGTGCTGGGCAAGCAACTGCCCTGGCTGGTGGCGCAGGGCAGCGACGGCGCGGTGCTGGGCTATGCCTACGCCAACCACTTCCGGCCGCGCCTGGCCTACCGCTTCTGCCTGGAAGACTCGATCTACCTGGCGCCCGCGGCCCAGGGCCGCGGTGTCGGCACCGCGCTGCTGGCTGAACTGATCGGGCAGTGCGAAGCCCGTGGCGCGCGGCAGATGCTGGCGGTGATCGGCGACAGCGCCAATGCCGGCTCGATCGGCGTGCACCGGCGACTGGGTTTCGAGCACACCGGGGTGCTCAAGGCCTCGGGCTGGAAGTTCGGCCGCTGGCTGGACGTGGTGCTGATGCAGCGCGCGCTGGGCGTGGGGGACAGCCTGCCCGCCACCGACTGAGACGACGAAGGGCCCCGCAGGGCCCTTCGGGGTGGCGCTGGCCGGTGCTCAGAACAGCATCGTGCTGATCCAGTAGAACACCCCGGCCACGAAGGCCGCCGCCGGGATCGTGAAGATCCAGGCCCAGACGATGTTGCCGGCCAGGCCCCAGCGCACCGCCGACGGGTTGCGCACCGAGCCCACGCCCAGGATGGCGCCGGTGATGGTGTGGGTGGTGGACACCGGAATGCCCATCGAGGTGGCCAGGAACAGCGTCAGTGCGCCGCCGGTTTCGGCACAGAAGCCGCCCACCGGCTTGAGCTTGGTCAGGCGCTGACCCATGGTCTTGACGATGCGCCAGCCGCCAAACATGGTGCCCAGGCCGATCGCCATGTAGCAGGACCAGATCACCCAGTCGGGCGGCGCCTTGGCATCGATCGCCACATAGCCCGAGGCCACCAGCAGCATCCAGATGATGCCGATGGTCTTTTGCGCGTCATTGCCGCCGTGGCCCAGCGAGTACAGGCCGGCAGAGACCAGCTGGAAGCGCCGGAACCAGCGGTCCACCCGCATCGGCGCGGTGCGCCTGAACACCCAGGACACACCCACCATCATCAGCGAGCCCAGCACGAAGCCCAGGAACGGCGAGACGAAGATGAAGACCACCGTCTTGGCGATGCCCGCACCAATCAGCTTGGACAGGCCGGCCTTGGTGATCACCGCGCCGATGATGCCGCCGATCAGCGCGTGCGAGCTGGACGAGGGAATGCCATACCACCAGGTGATGACGTTCCAGGTGATGGCGCCGATCAGCGCACCGAACACCACGTGGTGGTCCACCACGCCGGGCTCGACGATGCCCTTGCCAATCGTCTTGGCCACACTGAGGTGGAAGACCGAGATGGCAATGACATTGAAGAAGGCGGCGAACAGCACCGCCTGCTGCGGCTTGAGCACGCCGGTGGAGACGACGGTGGCGATCGAGTTGGCCGCGTCGTGGAAACCGTTCATGAAGTCGAATGCCAGGGCCAGCGCCACCAGCAGGACGACGAACCAGAACGCGATCTGGGCTGCTTCCATGAGAAGTCGGGGCCGCAGCGGCTCAGGAATTTTCGAGGACGACGCCCTCGATCAGGTTGGCCACATCCTCACAGCGGTCGGAGATCGACTCCATGTGCTCGTAGATGGCCTTCAGCTTGATCAGCTCCTTGACGTCGATGTCGTCTCGGAAGAGCTTGGACATGGCGCTGCGCATCACGCGGTCGGCGTCGCTTTCCAGACGATCGATCTCCTCGCAGGTCTTGAGCGCGGCCTCGGCCACCTCGGGCTGCGACAGCTTGGGCAGCAGCGACACCGCGTGCTGCACGCGCTCGCAGCATTTGAGCGAGATGTCGCCCAGGCGGATCACGTCCTCGTTGACGTTTTGCACGTTGTACAGCGCCATCACCTCGGAGGAGTCCTGCAGCAGGTCCAGGATGTCGTCCATGGCATTGATCAGGCCGTGGATCTGTTCGCGGTCGATCGGCGTGATGAAGCTGCGGTGCAGCAGGCGGTTGACCTCGGCGGTGACCTTGTCGGCGGCGCGCTCGGCGTTGTCCACCTCGGCGGCGTACTTTTCACGCAGATCGGCCGTGCTGTAGTACTGGATCATCGAGGTGAAGGAACGGGCCCCTTCGGCGATGTACTTGCCGTGCTCGTTGAAGAGTTCGAAAAAGTTGCCCTCTTTGGGCAACAGCTTGCCGAAAAACATCCGGTTCTCCTCCGGCCCGGTACGGGCGCAAAAAGGGGCGGTGACTGTCACACAACAGTCATCGCCCTGTCATGGGCGCATTCTAGCGGCCCGTCAGGACCGGAAGATGAAGTAGACCGCGCCCAACAGGCACAGGCCGGCCCACAGGTAATCCAGCTTCAGCGGCTGCCCCATGTAGAACACCGCGAAGGGCACGAAGACCGCCAGGGTGATCACCTCCTGGGCGATCTTCAGCTGGGCCAGGCTGTAACCGCCGGCGTAGCCGATGCGGTTGGCGGGCACCTGCAGCAGGTACTCGAACAGCGCAATGCCCCAGCTGACCAAGGCTGCCACATACCAGGCCTGGGTGGACTGGTGGCGCAGGTGGCCATACCAGGCCATGGTCATGAACAGGTTGGACAGGGTGAGCAGGCCAAAGGTCTGCACCCACAGCGGCAGGCTGGTCAGCCAGGTCATGCCAGGGCCCTTACAGGGGTTCGAGACGCTGGTCGGCCACGGCCGCCAGCAGCGTGGGCCAGTCGCCCTGTGGCAGCACCAGCGTCGGCGCCAGCTGGGCCAATGGGTGCAGCACAAAGGCGCGCTGGTGCATGCGCGGGTGCGGCAGCGTCAGCACCGGGTCGTCCTGGGACCGCTGGCCGTACAGCAGCAGGTCCAGGTCCAGCGTGCGCGGCGCGTTGCGGTAGGGACGCTCGCGGCCGTGGTGCAGCTCGATGTCCTGCAGCACGGCCAGCAGCTCGTAGGCGCCCAATGTGGTGCGCACGCGGCCGACGGCGTTGATGTAGTCGGGGCCGCCGGCATCGACCGGGGCGCTGCGCCACAGGCCGGACAAGCCATCGGCCTGCACACCGGCCCTGCCCGTCAGCGCCCGCCAGGACTGCAGCAGCGTGTCCCGGGCGTCGCCCAGGTTGGCGCCCAGGCCGATGTAGGCGAGCTCGGCCATGGTGATCAGGCGGCGGCCGGCGGCGCGCCATCGCCACCACCCGAGGGCTTGCGACGACGGCGACGGCGGCGCTTGCGGGCCGGGGTGGCGTCTGCGCCCTCCTGCGGCCCATCGGCCGGGTCGGACTCATCGCCCTCGTCGTCGGCCTCGGCCTCGCGGGGCGCCTCAGTGGCCGCTGGCGCCGGCCGGGCCGGCTTGGGCGCACGCCGCGGCTTGTGCTGGCTTTCGCGCACCGCCTCGAGCAGGGCCTCGCGGTCCTCAGGGCTGCCCAGCGAGAAATCCTCCCACCACTCGGCCAGCTCCGCCGGGATCTCGCCCACATCGGCGCGCAGGCGCAGGAAGTCAAAGCCGGCGCGAAAGCGCGGCTGCTCGACCAGGCCGAAGGCGCCATTGGGCGTGCGGCGCTCGAAGCGCGGCTGCATCATCCAGATGTCGCGCATGTCGGCGGCCAGCTTGCCGCGGCCGGAGATGTCGCCGATGCGGGCATCGAAGACCGCGTCGATCGCCTGCTGCAGTGCGGGCGACGGGTGCTCGCCAGCGGCGCGGCGCTCGGCCCAACCGGCCTGCACGTCGTGCCACAGCATGCAGGCCAGCATGAAGCTGGGCGCCACCGCCTTGCCCTCGCCCACGCGGCGATCGGTGTCAGCCAGTGCCAGCTTGATGAACTTCTGGCGCGCGCTGCCGGACGGGGCGTTGAGCAGCGCGGCGTCGAGAATGGGGAAGACGCCGCGGCCCAGGCCCTGGGCCTGGATCTGCTCCAGGCTGGCCAGCGCATGGCCGGTCTGCAGCAGCTTGATCATCTCGTCGAACATGCGCGAGGCCGGCACATTGGCGAGCAGCGGGATGGCGGCGGCGATCGCCTTGTGCGTCTTGGGCTCGATCTTGAAGCCCAGCTTGGCGGCAAAGCGCACCACGCGCAGGATGCGCACCGGGTCTTCGCGGTAGCGGGTGGCCGGATCGCCAATCATGCGCAGCGTCTGCGCCCGCACGTCCTTGAAGCCATGGTGGTAGTCCACCACCAGCTGGCGCCGCGGGTCGTAGTACATCGCGTTGATCGTGAAGTCGCGGCGCGCAGCGTCCTCGATCTGCGGGCCCCAGACGTTGTCGCGCAGCACGCGGCCGTCGGCATCGACCACGTGGCTCTTGTTCTCGATCTCTTTCTTGGAGGTCTTCTCGTTGCCGGCCACCTGCTCGGCGGCGCTGGCGTCCATGTAGGCCCGGAAGGTGGAGACCTCGATCACCTCGTGGTCGCGGCCGCGGCCGTGGATCACGTGGACGATGCGAAAGCGCCGGCCGATGATGAAGGCACGGCGGAACAGGCCCTTGACCTGCTCCGGCGTGGCGTTGGTGGCGACGTCGAAATCCTTGGGCCGGCGGCCCACCAGCAGGTCGCGCACCGCGCCGCCGACGATGTAGGCCTCGAAACCGGCGTCTTGCAGCGTGGTGACCACGCGCACTGCGCGCTCATCCAGCAAAGAGGCGTCGATGCCATGCTCGGCGGCCGGAATCTCCAGGCGCTTGCCCAGCGGAACGGCGGCGGGCTGTGTCGCTGCGGGCTTGCCCAGCAGCTTGTCGATGAATTTGCGGATCATGTCGCGTCGAAGAGGTCGATGACGCGCCAGCCGCGCTCGAGCGCGATCTGACGCAGGGCTGGCGTCGGGTTGGTGGCCACCGGGGTGGGCACCGCCTCGAGCAGCGGAAGGTCGTTGGTGGAGTCGCTGTAGAACAGCACGTCGTCAAAGTCAGCGAAGGACTGGCCCTGGCTGTGCAGCCAGGCCTGGACGCGCGCCACCTTGCCTTCGCGGAAGGTGGGGGTGCCGCGGATGGCGCCGGTGGCGCGGCCGTCGGCGCCGCGCTCCAGCTCCACCGCCAGCAGGGTCTCGACGCCAAAGGCGGTGGCGATCGGCCGGGTGACGAACTCGTTGGTGGCGGTGACCACCGCCACCTGGTCGCCGCTCCGCTGGTGGGCGCGCACCAGCTCGATCGCCTCGAAGCGCAGCGCGGGGCTGATCACCTCCTGCATGAAGCGCTCGCGCGCGGCCTCGGCGTCGGCCAGCGGGCGATGGCGCCAGGCCGAGGTGGCGAAGTCCACGTAGTCGGCCAGCACCAGCGTGCCGGCCTGGTACTGCTCGAAGAACTGCTGGTTGCGCGCGCGCCAGGCCTGGCCATCGGTCCAGCCGATGGCGCACATGAACTCGCCAAAGGCGTGGTCGGAATCGGTGGGCAGCAGGGTGCCGTCCAGGTCGAACAGGGCCAGCTTCATGCGGCCACCTCGCCTTCGGTGAGCATTTTCTTGAGCAGGGGCACGGTGACGGCGCGGCGCTCGGCCAGCGAGAAGCGGTCGAGCCGGTGCAGCAGGCTTTTCAGCGAGCCCAGGTCGCGCTCGAAGCGGGTCAGCAGGTAGTCCATCACCTCGTCGGACAGCATCAGGCCGCGCGCGTCGGCCTCGCGGCGCAGCACGGCGCGGGTGGCGGCTTCGTCCAGCGGCTGCAGCTCGAACACCGGGCCCCAGCCGAAGCGGGTGCGCAGGTCCTCGCGCAGCGGCAGGTCCACCGGCGGCAGGCGGGCGGCAGCAGCCATTTGCGTGCCATGGGTGGCCGCCTCGACGAAGAGCGTGAAGGCGGCATGCTGGCGCGCCTCGTCCAGGTCCTGGGCGTCGTCGATGATGACCAGGCTCCAGGCCTCGTCAAACTGCCAGGGCAGCGGTGTCGTGGCGTGGAACCAGGCCACCTGACCGCCCTGCCCCCGCACCCGCGCCGCCCAGGCCGCCAGCAGGTGCGACTTGCCGGTGCCGGCCCGCCCGTGCAGGAACACCGGCGGTCCCGGCTGGCGCCACTGCGTGAGCGCGTGCAGGGCCACGCCATTGGGGCCGGTGACGAAGTTGTCGAAGCCGGGCTCGGGACCCAGTCCGATGGCCAGCGGGATCTGCTTCATCCGCGGTACAGCTCGCTTTGCAGGTAGGCAGCCAGCACGCGCCGCGCCGCCACCAGGGCCACCGCCGACAGCGGCAGCGCCGCCAGCACGCCGACGAAGCCGAACAGCTGGCCAAAGGCCATCAGCGCGAAGATCACCGCCAGCGGGTTCAGGCCAATGCGCTCGCCCACCAGGCGGGGCGTCAGCACGAAACTCTCCAGCAACTGGCCCAGGCCGTAGACCACGGCCACCGCGCCCAGCCCGTACCAGCTGCCGAACTGCAGCACCGCGCTCAGCAGCGCCAGCACCAGGCCCAGGCCAAAGCCCAGATAGGGGATGAAGACCAGCATGCCGGTGAACACGCCCACCGGCAGCGCCAGCTCGAAACCCGCCAGCGCCAGCGCGCCGGCATACCAGACGGACAGCACCAACATCACCATCAACTGGCCGCGCAGGTACTGGCCCAGCAGCTCGTCGCACTCGCCCAGAAAGCTGTCGACCGAGGTGCGCATGCGCGGCGGCACCAACTGGCGCAGCCGCTCCATCATCTGCGGCCAGTCCAGCAGCAGGTAAAACAGCACCAGCGGCACCAGCACCAGGTTGCCCAGCACGGTGAGCACCACGCTGCCGCCCAGGCGGGCCGAGCTGAGCAGCGCCGCCAGGCCGTCCTCGAGGTTGCCACCCAGGCCCTTGAGCACCATGTCCTTGATGCCGGCCACGTCCAGACGCACCTCCAGGCCCAGCCTGGCCAGCGCCGGCGCCAGCACCTGGTTGGCCCATTCGGCGCCGCGCGGGATCTGCTCGCGCAAGATGGGCAGTTCGCGGGCGATGATGGGCACTACCAGCAACGCCATCGCCAGCACCGACACACCCGCCAGCAGCACCGCCAGCGTGGCCGCCACCGAACGCGGCCAGCCGCGCCGCACCAGCGCCTCGGCCAGCGGCTGCAGCGCATAGGCCAGCACCGCGGCGATCAGAAAAGGCGTCAGCACCGGCGCGAGCAGCCACAGCAACGCCAGCACGACTGCGGCGATCAGCAGCCAGCTCAGCGACTGTCTCTGGGCAGGGGATAGGTTCATCGGTACACGGATCGACGGCACGCCTGTCCCGGCGGGGACACTGGCGGCGGCGGGGCTGTGCGGGTCACGGTCTCGGGGCCGGTGGCCCGCGTGGCCCAGTCAGGGCGACCGGCAGGAAGCAACACGATTGTACGGCGCGCGCCCATGTCGATCAGGGCCGGGGCCGCCCGCGCAGCTCGGCCATGCGCTGGCGCAGCAGCTCGGCCTGCGGGCCCTCGGGGCGCTGGTCCAGACAGGTCTGCAGGTCGACCAGGGCCTCCCCTGGGCTGCCCAGTTCGGCCAGCAGCAGGCCGCGGTCGCGGCGCTCGTCCCAGTCGCCCGGCAGCAGGCGCACCAGACGCTGCTGCACCGCCAGCTGGCGCGCCAGGTCGCCCTGGCGCTCATGCACCGCCTTGAGGTTGCGCAGCATGCGCGCCAGCACCTCGCGCGGCTCGGCGGTCTGCAGAAACAGCCCCAGCGGCAGCTCGTCGTCGCCGGGCAGCCCCAGCTGCTGACGCCAGGGCGCCAGACGCTGCGCCAAGCGATCGCGCGACAGCGACTCGCCGGTGAAAGGGTCAACCACCACCTCGCCGGCCGGCAGCCGCAGCTTGACCAGGAAATGGCCCGGGAACGAGATGCCGCGCGCGGTCAGGCCGATCTGCTGGGCGATCTCGATGTACAGCAGCGCCAGCGAGATCGGGATGCCCCGCCTCGTCTGCAGCACCCGGTGCAGGTAGCTGTTGTCGGCATGGTGGTAGTCGTTGACATTGCCGGCAAAGCCCAGCTCACGGAAGAAGAAACGGTTGAGCATGCGCAGCCGGTGGGCTGGCGGCGCATCGGCGGGCAGGCGCTGGCGCAGGCGGTCGGCAAGCTGGTCGATCTCGTCGAGCACGGCCTGCACATCCAGCGTCGGGTGATCGTCCTGGGCCAGCAGGATCGCGGCTTCAAGCAGCGCGATCTCGCTGCCCTCAGCCACCAGCGACGAGAAGTAGTCCAGCGGATGGGCCGGCGCGAAGCGCGGCGTCTGGGCCATTCCGCTCAGCCCCGGCGCGCGAACTGGCGCAGGTTCAGGCCCAGCGCCCACAGCACACCAAAGTACAGCAGCGCGGCCACCGCCAGTGCCCCGAACAGCAGGCCGGCGCGCAGCAGCCACTGGGCCTGCAAGGCGACCCAATCCAGCCGCCAGGCCACCCAGCCCAGCCAGCCGGCCAGCACCGCCGAAGCCACCACCACCCGCGCAATGAAGCCGCCCCAACCGGGCTCGGGCATGTAGATGCCGCGCTCGCGCAGACCGCGCAGCAGCCAGCCGGCATTGACCATGGCCCCCAGGCTCGTCGCCAGCGCCAAGCCGGCATGGCCCAGCCAGGGCACGAAGGCGGCGTTCATGACCTGGGTGGCCAGCAGCACCACGATGGCGATGCGCACCGGCGTGCGGATGTCCTGCTGGGCGTAGAAGCCCGGCGCCAGCACCTTGACGCCGATCAGGCCGATCAGGCCCACGCCGTAGCCCTGCACCGCCAGCGTGCTCATGCGCAGCGCCCGCTCGTCGAAGGCGCCGTGGTGGAACAGCACCGCCATCAGCGGCAGGCCGAACACCAGCATCGCCAGCGCACAGGGCCAGGCCAGCATCAGCGCAAGCCGCAGGCCCCAGTCGAGGTGGCCCGAGTAGCCCTGCGCGTCGCCGCGCGCCTTCAGCGCCGACAGGCCCGGTGTGAGCACCACGCCCAGCGCCACACCCAGCAGCGCCGTGGGGAACTCCATCAACCGGTCGGCGTAGGTCAGCCAGGACACCGCACCCGCACCCAGGTGCGAGGCGATCTGGCTGTTGATCAGCAGCGAGATCTGCGCCACCGACACACCCAGCAGCGCCGGCGCCATCTGCGACAGCACGCGGCGCACGCCCGGGTGGTGCCAGGCGCTGCGCAGCCGCGCCGGCGTCAGGCCGATGCGCGGCAGGCAGCCAATGCGCGCCAGCGCCGGCACCTGCACCGCCAGCTGCAGCACGCCACCCAGCACCACGCCCACCGACAGCGCATGGATCGGCCGGATGCCGTGGCGCTCCAGCAGTGGCGTCAGGCCCCAGGCACAAGCGATCACCGACAGGTTCAGCAGCACCGGCGTGGCCGCCGGCACGACGAAGCGCTTCCAGGTGTTCAGGATGCCGGCCGCCAGCGCCACCATCGACATGAAGCCGATGTAGGGGAACATCCAGCGCGTCATCAGGACCGCCAGATCCAGCTCTTCGAGGCCGGCGCCGAACAGCCAGACAATCAGCGGCGCGCCGGCCACACCGATCACGCAGGTCGCCAGCAGCGCCCAGGCCAGCATGGTGGCGACGGCGTCGATCAGGCGGCGCGTGGCCTCGTCGCCGTCGGTCTCGCGGCTGGCGGCCAGGATGGGCACGAAGGCGGCCGAGAACGCGCCCTCGGCAAACAGCCGACGCAGCAGATTGGGGATGCGAAACGCGATGTTGAACGCGTCGGTCATGGCGCTGGCGCCGAAGGCGTGCGCCACCAGTTGCTCGCGCACCAGGCCGGTGACGCGCGACAACAGGGTCCAGAGAGAGACGGTGGTGGCCGCCTTGAGCAGGTTCATGCGGTGGGCCGCCCGGGGTGCGGGCCGCCATGCCAGGGCAAAGCCGCGGGATTATAGGGACGGCTCCCGGCTTTGGCTTGCCATGCTGACTCCGAAAATGCTATACTCGACAGTCTTTACCACCTGGACCCAATTCCAAGCAATGGCCACTTCCTCCAAAGCCAAGAAGAAGACCGTTCGTCTCGCGTCGGGCCGCAAGCGCGCCCGCCAGGACGTCAACCTGAACGCCGCCAACACCTCGCTGCGTTCGAAGTTCCGCACCTCGATCAAGAACGTGCTCAAGGCCGTCGCCGCTGGTGACAAGGGCCAGGCCACCGACCTGTTCAAGACTGCCCAGAGCGTGATCGACTCGATCGCCGACAAGGGCATCTTCCACAAGAACAAGGCTGCTCGCCACAAGAGCCGCCTGTCCGCCAAGATCAAGGCGCTCGCTGCCTGACAGCACTCTCCAGGTGGAAGACAAAAGGCCCCGCACTGCGGGGCCTTTTTCATGTCCGCGCCACGGCGGGCCACGCCACAGGATGTGGCGTTGTCGGCGCAAGCCTCATGCGGACGGGGGATCGGGCAGCAGGCAGGCCTCGGACACCTGCAGGTGGTTGTCCTTGGCAAAGTTCATCACGAAGTCCCAGGCCATGGGCTCAAGGTCGCGCAGCTTCTCGTTGACGATCACGCACTTCACGCCGTTGATCACCCGCGGCACACAGTAGGGCGAGTAGCCAATGAAGGCGCCAATGCCGCCCGCGCCGCCCCCGGGGCGGAAGCAGGACATCGCGCCGGCCAGGCGCTCGGCCCAGTCGCTGGGGCGGAAGGTACGGCCCTCCAGCGTGATGCCTTGGATGAAGAACTCGCGGGGCTTGGTGACGGACATGGGCGCAGGATGTGGCGGCAGCGGCGAGCGTACGGGAACAAGCTGGCACGGCGCTGTCGCGAGGTGCCGTTTGTTTTCAGGATGCGGAAGAGAAGCACGTATTGTGCCCCGATCGTGTTGCAACGCAGCATGCATGGCGACTCCTGTGCGGTCTTTCGACCTTGTCGCCCGTTTCAGGTGCGGGCTTTAGAATCCCATCAGGCCGGTGCGTGAAATGAGGCGCTGCCGGCCTTTCTATTTGTGCCCCCACATATCGACTGGAGTCCCCCGGAAATGACCGCCTCGATGCCCCACGTGATGAACACCTATGGCCGGCTGCCGATCGCGCTGTCGCACGGCCGAGGCTGCCGCGTCTGGGACACCGAGGGCCGACGCTACCTGGACGGCCTGGGCGGCATCGCCGTCAACACCCTGGGCCATGCCCATCCCAAGCTGCTGGCCGAGCTGACCGACCAGATGGGCAAGCTCATCCACTGCAGCAACTACTACGAGAACCCGCTGCAGGAGGCGCTGGGCGCCAAGCTGGCCGAGCTCTCGGGCCTGTCGGCCGCTTTCTTCTGCTCCACCGGCCTGGAAGCCAATGAGGCCGCGCTGAAGATCGCCCGCAAGTTCGGTCATGACCAGGGCATCGAGCGCCCGGAGGTGATCGTCTTCGAGAAGGCCTTCCATGGCCGCTCGATCGCCACCCTCAGCGCCACCGGCAACCCCAAGGTGCAGGAAGGCTTCGGGCCGCTGGTCGAGGGTTTCATCCGCGTGCCCTTCAACGACATCGCCGCGCTGCGCGCCCACAGCGCCAACCGCAACATCACCGCGGTCTTCCTGGAGACGATCCAGGGCGAGGGCGGCATCAACCCGGCGCGCTGGGACTACCTGCGCGAGGTGCGCGCGCTGTGCGATGCCAATGGCTGGCTGCTGATGCTCGACGAGGTGCAGTGCGGCATCGGTCGCACCGGCAAGTGGTTTGCCCACCAGTGGGCGGGCATCGTCCCCGATGTGATGCCGCTGGCCAAGGGCCTGGGCTCGGGCGTGCCGATCGGCGCAGTGGTGGTGGGCCCGAAGGCACTGAACGTCTTCGGCCCCGGCAACCACGGCACCACCTTCGGCGGCAACCCGCTGTCGATGCGCGCCGGCATCGCCACGCTGAAGATCATGGAAGAAGACGGCGTGATGGCCAACGCCGCCGCCGTGGGCGCCCACCTGAAGGCCGCGCTGCAGCGCGAGCTGTCCGGGCTGCCCGGTGTGAAGGAGGTGCGCGGTGAAGGTCTGATGCTGGGCATCGAGCTGACGCGCCCCTGCGGTGTGATCCTCACCCGTGCCATGGAAGCCGGCCTGCTGCTGTCGGTCACCGCCGACACCGTGGTGCGCCTGGTGCCGCCGCTGATCCTCACGCAGGACGAGGCCGACGAGATCGTCAGCCTGCTGGTGCCGGTGATCAAGACCTTCCTGGCCGAGCAGAGCGCATGAAACCCGGAGACACGCTGATGAAGCACTACCTGCAGTTCAAGGATTTCCGGGCCGAGGAATACGCCTACCTGTTCGAGCGCGCCCGCATCATCAAGAGCCGCTTCAAGAATTACGAGAAATACCAGCCGCTGGCCGACCGCACACTGGCGATGATCTTCGAGAAGGCCAGCACCCGCACCCGCGTCAGCTTCGAGGCCGGCATGTACCAGATGGGCGGCTCGGTGGTGCACCTGACCACCGGCGACAGCCAGCTGGGCCGCGCCGAGCCGGTGGAGGACAGTGCACGGGTGATCAGCCGCATGGTCGACATCGTGATGATCCGCACCTTCGGCCAGGACAAGCTCAACACCTTTGCCGCGCACAGCCGGGTGCCGGTGATCAACGGCCTGACCAACGAGTTCCACCCCTGCCAGATCCTGGCCGACCTGTTCACCTACCTGGAGCACCGCGCCCCGGTGGGCGCGCGCGGCTACGACCTGGGCTGCCTGCAGGGCAAGGTGGTGGCCTGGGTGGGTGACGGCAACAACATGGCCAACACCTGGCTGCAGGCCGCCGAGATCCTGGGCTTCACGGTGCATGTCAGCACGCCCGGCGGCTACGAGGTGGATCCGGCCGTGGCCGGCATCAGCGACCGCGCCTGCTACAAGGTCTTCGACAACCCGCTCGAAGCCTGCCGCGGCGCCCACCTGGTGACCACCGACGTCTGGACCAGCATGGGCTACGAGGCGGAGAACGAGGCCCGCATCAAGGCCTTTGCCGACTGGTGCGTCGATGCCGAGATGATGGCCGTGGCCCAGCCCGACGCGCTGTTCATGCACTGCCTGCCGGCGCACCGCGGCGAGGAGGTCACCGCCGAGGTGATCGACGGGCCGCAGTCGGTGGTCTGGGACGAAGCGGAGAACAGGATGCACGTGCAGAAGGCACTCATGGAGTACCTTCTGCTCGGCCGGATCGGCTGAAGGCCGGGCCGGCGGCCCGCCAGGGCCGGCAGCCTGTTTCGGCGCAGGGTCATGTCCGCGCAGCGGACGTGAGCCGTAGCCAAAATCGCATGCATGTCCAGAAGGCGCTGATGGAGTACCTCTTGCTGGGCCGAATTGGCTAGGCCTGTCGCCCACCCTTGACCTGAGACAAGCTGCCGATCAGCGTCCTGTCAGGCGCCCGGCGCAAGCTGCTTGACAGGAGACAACAAGGGGTCACAAGACCATGAAACTCGCCCTGATCACCGACCTGCACGCCAACCGAGAGGCGGTGCAGGCGGTGCTGGACCATGCCAAGGCCGCGGGCGCGCAGCGCTACGCCTTTCTCGGTGACTATGTCGGCTACGGTGCCGACCCCGGCTGGGTGATCGACACCGTGCGCGAGTACGTGGCCGCCGGGGCGATCGCCGTCAATGGCAACCACGATGCCGGCTGCGTGCAGGACATCTCGCCCAACATGCGGCCCGAGGCACGCCAGGTGGTGGAGTGGACGCGGGCGCAACTGAACCCCGAGCAGCTGGCCTTCCTGGCCGAGCGGCCGATGTCGCACACCGAGGGCGACATGCTCTTCGTGCACGCCAACGCCTTTGCGCCGGCCGAGTGGGAGTACATCCAGGGCCGGATCGAGGCGGTGCGCAGCCTGCACGCCACGACCTGCCACTACACCTTCTGCGGCCACATGCACGAGCCCAAGCTGTTCCACCTGTCGGGCACCGGCAAGGCGGGCGATTTTGTGCCCACGCCCGGCGTGCCGATTCCAGTGCCGCCGCACCGCCAATGGCTGATCGTGCCCGGCTCGGCCGGCCAGCCGCGTGATGGCAACCCGGCCGCCTGCTACGCGATGTTCGATCTGCGCGAGCAGACCCTGAGCTTCCAGCGCGTGCCCTACGACCACGAACTGGCGGCCGCCAAGATCCGCGCCGCCGGCCTGCCCGAGCGACTCGCCGACCGCCTGGCCCATGGACAGTAGCAGCAGCTTTGCCGGCGGCAAGGGGCCGGCGCCGGATGCCGGCCAGCGGGTGCTGCAGGTGGGCGAGGTGATCGACGGCTTCCGCCTCGAAGAGCGTCTGCACCAGGGCGGCATGGCCACGCTGTGGCGCGTGCAGCGCGTCGACGACCAGGGCCGGCCGCTGGCCGACACCCCGCCGATGCCGCTGATCATGAAGGTGCCACGCATCAAGGGCGGCGAGGACCCGGCCACGATCGTCGGCTTCGAGGTCGAGCGCATGATCATGCCGATGCTCTCGGGCCCGCACGTGCCAAGGTTCGTCGCCAAGGGCGACTTCACGCGCCAGCCCCACATCGTCATGGAGCACATCCCGGGCGAGACCCTGCGTCCGCGCCTGGACCAGGCGCCGCTGGCGCTGGACGAGGTGGTCGAGATCGGCTCGCGCGTGGCGCAGGCGCTGCACGAGCTGCACCGGCAGAACGTGGTGCACCTGGACATCAAGCCCAGCAACATCCTGTTCCGCCCGGACGGCACCGCGGTGCTGGTCGACTTCGGCCTGTCGCGCCACGACCACCTGCCCGACCTGCTGGACGAGGAGTTCACGCTGCCGATGGGCACCGGGCCCTACATGTCGCCCGAGCAGGTGCAGTTCGTGCGCAATGACCCGCGCAGCGACATCTTCGCGCTGGGCGTGATGCTCTACCACTTCACCACCGGCGAGCGGCCCTTCGGCGCGCCAACGTCCGTGGGTGGGCTGCGCAAGCGCCTCTACATCGACCCGGTGCCGCCGCGCGCGCTGCGCAGCGACTGCCCGCCCTGGCTGCAAGAGCTGATCCTGAAGTGCCTGGAGGTCAAGCCCGAGCAGCGCTACCAGAGCGCCGCGCAGCTCTCACTCGACCTGCAAAATCCCACGCAGATCGCGCTGACGCGGCGCGCCGAGCGCCTGCAGCAGTCCAGCGCCTTCAAGCGCATGAAGCGCTGGTTCTTCGCGCTGGGCAGCGAGCCCGACAACCGCGCCGTCAGCGCGGCCGAGCTGGTCAAGAAGAGCCCGATCATCATGGCCGCGGTCGACATCGACTCGGCCTCCAGCCAGTTGCTGGAGCAACTGCGCGAGACCGTGCGCCGCATCGTGCTGACCGAGCCCGGCGCGCGCCTGGCCTGCGTCAGCGTCATGAAGACGGCGCGCATCGGCATGGACGAGCTGGTCGATGCGCAGGGCCACAGCGTGCACGTCAAGCAGCTGGTCAACCTCAAGCACTGGGCGCGGCCGATCAGCAAGTCGCTGAACCTGGACGACGGTCGGCTGACCTTTCATGTGCTCGAGGCGCCGGACCCGGCCGCTGCCATCATCGACTTCGCCAAGCGCAACCACGTCGATCACATCGTCATGGGCGCGCGCGGCCAGTCGGCACTGCGGCGCTACCTGGGCAGCGTGTCCTCGCAGGTGGTGGCCGAGTCGGACTGCACCGTCACCGTGGTGCGCGCCGAGACCCCGGCCGACGACGACTACGTGCCCTTCTGAGACGTGGCCGAGGCCGACAACCCCTGCGTCCGCTGCGGCGCCTGCTGCGCCGCCTTCCGGGTGGACTTCTCGGTGGAGGAGCTGGACAGCCGCTTTGGCCGTGTGCCCGACGGCCTGACGGTCGAGCTCACCGACAGCACCTGCCGCATGCGCGGCACCGACCACGCCCAGCCGCGCTGCGCGGCCCTGGTGGGCACAGTGGGCGTGAAAGCCCACTGCGGCATCTACGAGTGGCGCCCCTCGCCCTGCCGGGAGTTCGGCCTGCTGGCACCGCTGGGCCGTGGCGACGAGGCCTGCAGCCGCGCCCGGGCGCGGCATGGCCTGCCTCCCCTTGACTAGAAGCTGCCCGGGTAGGCGCCGCCGTCGATCAGCAGGTTCTGGCCGGTGAGAAAACCGGCCTGCGCGCTGCAGACAAAGGCGCACAGCGCCCCGAACTCCTCGGGCGTGCCAAAGCGCCGCGCCGGGGCGCCCTGCTTGCGCTGCGCCATCACCACCTCCAGCGGCTGCCCCGTCTTGGCCGCCGCACCTTGCAGCGTGGTGCGCAGGCGGTCGGTGTCGAAGGCGCCGGGCAGCAGGTTGTTGATCGTGACGTTGCGGCTGGCCAGACGCGGCTGGCGCGACAGGCCGGCGACGAAGCCGGTCAAGCCGCTGCGCGCGCCGTTGGACAGACCCAGGATGTCGATCGGCGCCTTCACCGCACCCGAGGTGATGTTGACGATGCGCCCGAAGCCGCGCCCGGCCATGCCATCCACCACCGCCTTGATCAGCTCGATCGGCGTGAGCATGTTGGCGTCCAGCGCGGCGATCCAGGCGGCGCGGTCCCAGTCGCGGAAATCGCCCGGCGGCGGTCCGCCGGCGTTGTTGACCAGGATGTCGATCTGCGGGCAGGCGGCCAGCGCGGCGGCGCGGCCCTCCGGCGTGGTGATGTCGCCGGCCACCGTGCGCACCTCGATCGCCGGATGGGCGGCGCGCAGCTCGGCCGCGGTGGCTTCCAGCGCCTGGGTGCCACGCGCGGTGATCACCAGACGCACACCCTCAGCCGCCAGGGCCTGCGCGCAACCCTTGCCCAGGCCCTTGCTGGCCGCACACACCAGGGCCCAGCGGCCCGCAAGTCCCATGTCCATGTCGGTTTCTCCTATCGCCAACGGGCGAGCAACCACACCCCGCTCATCACCAGCACCGTGCCGGCCAGCAGCCAGGGCGTGAAGGGCTCGTCCAGCAGCAGCACGCCCATCGCGATCGTCGACAGCGGGCCGATCATGCCCACCTGGGCGGTCATGGCCGAGCCGATGCGCTCGATCGCCATCATCACCATCAGCACCGGCGCAAAGGTGCAGGCCACCGCGTTCAGCGCCGACAAGGCCATCACCGGCGCGGGCACCGCTGCGGCGCTCCAGGGCTTGAACAGCGCGAAGTGCAGCAGACACAGCACGCAGGCGGCGCTGCTGGCCAGACCGGTCAGGCGCATCGAGCCCAGGCGTCCCACCACCTCGCCGCTGGCCACCAGGTAGACCGAGTAGCTGACCGCGCTGCCGAAGACCAGCGCCGCACCCAGCGCCACCGCGCCACCCTGCAGCGTCAGCTCATGGCCGAAGACCACCAGTGCGCCCGAGTAGCTGATGGCGGCCGCCAGCCACTGGCGCGTGCTGACATGCCGCTTGAACCACAGCACCGAGATCACCATCACGATCGTCGGGCCCAGGTACAGGATCAGCCGCTCCAGGCTGGCGCTGATGTACTGCAGACCGGCGAAGTCCAGCATGCTGGCGGCGTAGTAGCCCGAGAAGCCCAGGCCCCACACCGCCACCCAATCACGCCGTGTCAGCGCAGCGCGGCCCCGGCTGGCCCACCAGGCCAGCGCCAGGAACATCGGCAGCGCCAACGCCATGCGCCAGGCCACCACGGTCACCGCATCCACGCCATGGCGGTACATCAGCTTGGCCAGGATGGCCTTGCCCGAGAAGGCCACCGCGCCCGCCGCCGCCAGCACAATGCCCGGCCACAGCTGCTCGCCGCGGGCCGAGGCAAAGGCCGAAATGCGTGCGCTGCCGCTCATTCAGAAGCCCACCGCGGCGCCGTCGCGTCGCGGGTCGCTGGCCGCCACGTAGCCGTCCACCGCCGCATCGCCCAGGCGCCAGATGAACTGGCCGGCGCCGAAGTCCTGGTAGCTGTCGCTGATCGGCTCGACCTGGTGGCCGCGCTCGGCCAGGCCGGCCACGGTAGCCACCGGCCAGTGCGCCTCGGTGTTGATGGACAGGCCCTGGTTGAAGCGCCAGCGCGGCGCATCACAGGCGGCCTGCGGTTGCTGGCGGTGCGCCAGCATGCGCACCAGGGTCTGCACATGGCCCTGCGGCTGCATGTTGGCGCCCATCACGCCGAAGGCCATGCGTGGCGCGCCATCGGCATCGGTGAGGAAGCCGGGGATGATGGTGTGGAAGGGCCGGTGGCCCGGCGCCACCTGGTTGGGATGGCCATCGACCAGGCTGAAGCCATGGCCGCGGTTCTGCAAGCTGATGCCCCAGTCCGGCAGGCACACGCCCGAGCCGAAGCCCATGTAGTTGCTCTGGATCCAGCTGACCATCCTGCCCTGCTCGTCGGCCGCGCAGAGGTAGATCGTGCCGCCACGGCGGTGCACGTCGCCCGGCGTGCCGGCCTGGAAGACCTGCGCACGGCGCGGGTCGATCAGGCGCGCGCGCGCAGCCAGGTAGTCCTCGTCCAGCAGGTCCTGCACACCCACCGTCATGGCCGAGGGCTCGGCGACGAAGCGGTAGACATCGGCAAAGGCCAGCTTGATCGCCTCGATCTGCAGGTGCGCGGCCTCGGGGCCGTCGGGGTCCAGCGCGCCCAGGTCAAAGCGGCGCAGGATGCCCAGCGCGATCAGCGCGGTGATGCCCTGGCCGTTGGGCGGGATCTCGTGCAGGCGGTGGCCCAGCGCGTCGACCGCGATCGGCTCGACCCACTGCGCCGCCATGCCGGCCAGGTCGGCGGTACTCATCGAGCCGCCCTGCGCCGCCGAGGCGGCAGCCAGCGCGGCAGCCACCTCGCCGCGGTAGAAGGCCTCGCCACCACTGCGGGCGATCGCGCGCAGCGTTCGCGCAGCGCCCGGCATCGCAAAGCGCTCGCCCACGTCCGGCGCGCGTCCGCGGGGCAGGAACAGGTCGGCAAAGCCCGGCTGGCGCACCAACGACTCGACCTGCGCCGCCGCCGCCCATTTCTGCTGCACCACCACCGGCACCGCATAGCCGCGCTCGGCGATGTCGATGGCCGGAGCCATCAGCCGCTCAAACGGCAACCGGCCCAGCCGCTGATGCAGCGCCATCCAGCCGGCCACCATGCCGGGCACGGTCACCGCGTCCCAGCCACGGGCTGGGGGCGCCACCGCCTCGCCGTGGCGCTGCCGGAAATAGGCCGGCGTCCAGGCGGCCGGTGCGCGCCCCGAGGCATTCAGGCCCTGCAGGCGCTGGCCGTCCCAGACGATGCCGAAGGCGTCCGAGCCCAGGCCGTTGCTGCAGGGTTCGACCAGGGTCATGACCGCGGCCGCAGCCACCACGGCATCCGCGGCACTGCCGCCCTCGGCCAGCATGCGCAAGCCGGCCTGCGCGGCCAGCGGGTGCGAGGTGGCCACCATGTTGCGTGCGAACACCGGCAGGCGCGCGCTGGGGTAGTGGCAGTGGTAGTTGAAGGAATGGTTCACAGCGGCTCCAGGGTCAGTCGGCCATCGACCAGGATCAGCTCGGACGCGGCCTCGTAGCCCGAGTCGAAACCCACCCACACCCAGGCCGATCCATCGGCCGCGGCCACCAGCGGGGTGGGCTGCACGCCGGACAGGGGCTTGAGTTCGGGCGGCACGGCCACGCAGTCGCGGCCGCTGCTGCTGAGATTGCCCAGCACGATGGATTCGCTGCCACCCTGGGTCTGATCGCCCTTGTCCAGGTTGAAGCGCCACTCGGCGCCCTCGCGCACACGCGCCGGCGCACGACCGGCCGCGCCGGCCTTGACGGTGACGCCCTCGCCGGGCGCGCCGCCCACGCCGATGCAGCCACCGGGCACCGTGGCCACCATGCGCAGCGCCCAGCGCACTCGGTAGCGCGCCCCAGGCTGCAGGCCGTCGATGCGGCGGGCGGTGAAGACGAACAGGTCATCGCTGTGGTTGTGGCCGGCCAGGCGCAGGCCCTGACCGGTCAGCGGCGCAGACAGGCTCACCACGGACTGCGACAGTTCGGAGGGCGCGGTGTCGTCGCTGTAGTCGGCCGAGCCCAGCTGCCACTGCGTGGCCTCGGCCGCGAAGCCGATGGC
This sequence comes from Ideonella aquatica, assembly GCF_018069755.1. GTDB lineage: Bacteria > Pseudomonadota > Gammaproteobacteria > Burkholderiales > Burkholderiaceae_C > Ideonella > Ideonella aquatica. Next base: position 58,552 of record NZ_JAGQDE010000017.1, read on the forward strand.
CAGCCCGTCGTCGCCACCCCCGCAGGAGGCCAGGGCGGCACCAACCGCCATCAGTGCGAGGGGTCGAAGCGTGCCATGCATGCGCGGCATCATAGGGTCAGGGCTCGGCCTGGGCATCGATGTAGCGGCGCACGCGGGGCGGCTCTTCGCCCAGATGGAAGGCCAGGCGCTGCTCGCGCAGGCCGATGTCGCCGGCGGTGAAGCGTTCGTGGCGACGCAGGTGCTCGACCCAGCTCTCGTCCACAAAGTACTCGATGTAACGGCCCGGCGCAGAGGTATCCTGGAACAGGCCCCAGGACAGCGCGCCCTGGCGCAGCCGGGCTTGGCGGGTCTGCTGCATCACGGCCTTGAACGCAGCCTCGCGGGTGGGGTCGATCTGGTATTCCACGGTCACCATCACCGGCCCGGCCTCGGAATCGATCGGCGCCGCGGGTTCCGGCAGGCCGCCAGTGGGCTGGGCCGGGCTTGGGTCGGGCGCGCTGTCGCTGATCAGGGGCCAGCGGCGCAGCAGCAGTTGCACCGCCACGCCCGCCGCCACCGAGGCCACCAGCGCATGCCGCACGCTGCTGTGCCCGGCCACCTGGCCCCACAGCGCCGCGCCGGCCGCCGTGCCACCCATCAGGCACATCTGGTAGATCGACATGCCGCGCGCCCGCACCCAGCCGGGCAGCACCATCTGCGCCGACACGGTCAGGGTGTTGGCCGCCGAGATCCAGGCCATGCCGGCCAGCACCATCGCCACCGCCGCCACCGCGGGGTGCGGGGCGAAGGCGATCAGCAGCGTCAGTGCGGAGTGCACCAGCGGCCCCACGGTGACGAAGAAGCCGGGCCGGAAACGTTGGCGCCAGCGCGGGAAGAACATCACAGCGGTCACCGCGCCGGCGCCCTGGCAGGCCAGCAGCAGCGTGAACAGGTGGGCGCCTTGCTGCGGCCCCGCCAGGCCGCGCGCGATCAACGGCAACAGCGCGGTGAGCGCCGCGGTCTGCAGGAAGAACAGAAAGATACGCGCCAGCACCCGCCGCATCGGCGGCGACTGCCGCACATGCTGCAGGCCCACCCGCATCGCGCCCACGAAGCGCTCGCCCGGCAAGGCGCTGGTGCGCCGCTGCTGCGAGCGCCAGCGCAGGATGATCACGAAGGCCACCAGCGACAGCAGCGCGTTGAGCACGAACACCCAGCCCGGCCCTGCGCTGGCCAGCACCACCCCCGCCAGCACCGGCCCGACGATGCGCGAGAGGTTCATCGCCACGCCATTGAGCGCCAGCGCCTGCGACAGGTGCACCTTGGGCACGATGTCGGGCACGATGGCCGCGAACACGGGCCAGCGCAGCGCCAGCCCGATGCCATTGGCAAAGGTCAGCCCCAGCAGCAGCGGCGCAGTCATCGCCCCCGAGAGCGAGACCGCCGCCAGCACGCAGGCCACCACCGCCACCCACAGCTGGGTGCTGGCAAAGTACAGGCGCCTGTCCAGCAGATCGGCCAGCGCGCCGCTGGGCAGGCCCAGCATGAACACCGGCAGCGTGGATGCCGCGGCCACCAGCGCCACCATCGTGGTGCTGTCGGTCAGCGTGGTCATCAGCCAGGCCGCCGCCGCGTCGTTCGTCCACATGGTGATGTTGGCGGCCAACCAAGCCAGCCACAGCATGCGGAAAACGCGGCCCTGCAAGGGGGCCAGGGCGGAAGCGCTGGAGTCACTCATCGGCAGCCGGACAGTGTCGCCTGGAAACGAAAAGCCCCGCGCAAGGCGGGGCGAGTGTCATGGGAGCTCAGCGCCCTGTTCAACCGGCTCCGGGACGGCTTGCAAGCCGTCCCGGCTTCGCCAGGCACTCGGGTTGCCGCCCTGGTCCGCCGGCTCCGGGACGGCTTGCAAGCCGTCCCGGCTTCGCCAGGCACTCGGGTTGCCGCCCTGGTCCGCCGGCTCCGGGACGGCTTGCAAGCCGTCCCGGCTTCGCCAGGCACTCGGACGTCCGCAGGGACGTCCTCGGTCCGGGCTCAGTCCTCCTGGAACGCTTCCTCGCGCTTGCTCTGGATCGACGGCAGCATCACCACCACGATCAGCAGCGCTGCCGCGACCAGCAGGCCCGCCGACAGCGGCCGGGTCAGGAAGGTGGCCCAGTCGCCGCGCGACAGCAGCAGCGCGCGGCGCAGGTTCTCTTCCATCATCGGACCCAGGATGAAACCCAGCAGCAGCGGCGCGGGCTCGCAACCCAGCTTGTAGAACACGTAGCCGGCGATGCCGAACAGCGTGGCCATGTAGACGTCGAAGTTGTTGTTGTTCAGCGTGTACAGGCCGATGCAGCAAAAGCTCAGGATGGCCGGGAACAGCAGCTTGTAGGGCACGGTCAGCAGCTTGATCCAGATGCCGATCAGCGGCAGGTTCAGGATCACCAGCATCAGGTTGCCGATCCACATCGAGGCGATCAGGCCCCAGAACAGCTCGGGGTTGCTGCTCATCACCTGCGGGCCGGGCTGGATGCCCTTGATGGTCATCGCACCCACCATCAGCGCCATCACCGCGTTGGGCGGGATGCCCAGCGTCAGCATCGGGATGAAGCTGGTCTGCGCACCGGCGTTGTTGGCCGACTCGGGGCCCGCCACGCCGCGGATGTTGCCCTGGCCAAAGGGCACTTCGCCCGGACGCCCCTTGGTCTTCTTCTCGACCGTGTAGGCCGCGAACGAGGCCAGCAGCGCGCCGCCGCCCGGCAGCACGCCCAGGATCGATCCCAGCGAGGTGCCGCGCAGCACTGCCGGGAAGGCATCAGCGAAGTCCTGCTTGGTGGGCCACAGGCCGGAGACGTGCTTGGTGAACACCTCGCGGTGCTCGGCCGGACGGCCCAGGTTGGCGATGATCTCGCCAAAGCCGAACACGCCCATCGCGATCGTCACGAAGCCGATGCCATCGGTCAGCTCGGGGATATCGAAGCTGTAGCGCGGCGTGCCCGAGATGACGTCGGTGTTGATCTGGCCCAGCAGCAGGCCCAGCAGGATCATCGCGATGGCCTTGACCAGCGAGCCCGAAGCCAGCACCACCGCGCCGATCAGGCCCAGGGTCATCAGGCTGAAGTACTCGGCCGGGCCGAACTGGAACGCCAGCTCGGTCAGCGGCGGTGCGAAGGCGGCGATGATGATGGTGCCCACGCAGCCGGCGAAGAACGAGCCCAGGCCGGCCGCCGCCAGTGCGGCACCGGCGCGGCCCTTGCGGGCCATCTGGTAGCCGTCGATGGCGGTGACCACCGAGCTGGACTCGCCGGGCACGTTGATCAGGATGGCGGTGGTCGAGCCACCGTACTGCGCGCCGTAGTAGATGCCGGCCAGCATGATCAGCGCCGGCGTGGCGTCCAGCGCATAGATGCTGGGCAGCAGCATCGCGATCGTGGCCACCGGGCCCAGCCCGGGCAGCACGCCGATCAGGGTACCGAGCACCGCACCGCCAAAGGCGTAGAGCAGGTTGGTGACGGTGAAGGCCGTGGCAAAGCCCAGGCTGAGGTTGTTGAGCAGATCCATGGTGTGTGTCCTCAGGCGCCCGGCAGCAGCGGAATGGTCAGCGACAGGCCCTTGATGAAGACCACCCAGGACAGCGCGGTCAGCACCACGGCATTGATGAGGGAACCCTTCCAGGTGAACTCATCGGATGCCAGGCTGGACAGCACCACCAGCAGCGGCAGCGCGATCAGCATGCCGACGCGCGGCAGCAGCACGCCGAACAGGGCGACCGAGCCCAGGATGACGAACAGCGGCCGCCAGGCGAAGGCGCCCACGGGCTCGCCGTCATGGGTCTCGATGGTCAGGGCCTTGAACAGCACCATGCCACCCAGGATGGCCAGCAGAATGCCCAGACCGAACGGGAAGTAGCCGGGACCCGGGCGGGCCGAGCTGCCGAAGCTGTATTCGGTGGCACCCCAGGCGAAACCGACGCCAACGGCCACGAACATCAGCCCCGACCAGAAATCTTTCTGGCTCTTGATATGCATGGGGACACTCTCCTCGAAGATGGGTTTGCCAGCATTCTAGGAAGCGCCCTGCCGGGCCCACCTGCGGTCAACACGTAGCTCCGCCTGGGGAAAACCCGGTCAGACCTCCCAGCGCGGCGTGCTTCTCAGGACTTCTTCGAGCGTGGTCTCGCCGCGTCCCACCTTGTCCAGGCCCACCATGCGCAGTGGCCGCAGACCGGCCTGCACGGCGGCGCGGCGCAGCGCGGGCTCGTCGAGCTGCGGATGCATCGTGCTGCGCAAGGACTCGGACAGCTCCATCAGTTCATACAGCGCGGTGCGGCCACGGTAACCAGTCTGGCGACAGGCTGGACAACCCACCGGCCGCCAGGCCCGCGGCTCGGCCAGGGGCCGCCAGGGCGCGGCGTACTCGGTGGCCAGCTCGGCGCTGACCGTGGGATCCGGCTGCCGGCATTCGCGGCACAGCGAGCGGGTCAGGCGCTGGGCCAGCACGCCGATCACCGTGGCCGAGATCAGGTAGGGCGGCACGCCCAGGTCGACCAGCCGCGTGATCGCCGACGGTGCATCGTTGGTGTGCAGGGTGCTGAACACCAGGTGGCCGGTCAGCGCGGCCTGGATGGCCATCTCGGCGGTTTCCAGGTCGCGGATCTCGCCCACCATGATGATGTCCGGGTCCTGGCGCATCAGGGCGCGCAGGCCCTCGGCAAAGCCCAGCTCGACCACCGGCTGCACCTGGGTCTGGTTGAAGCTGGGCTCGATCATCTCGATCGGGTCCTCCACCGTGCAGACGTTGACCTCCTCGGTGGCCAGCTTCTTCAGCGTGGAGTACAGCGTGGTGGTCTTGCCCGAGCCGGTGGGACCGGTGACCAGCACGATGCCGTGCGGCCGCGCGATCAGCGCGTTCCAGCGCCGCGCCTCGTCGGCGCTGAAGCCCAGCGCATCAAAGGGCTTGTCCACTGTGCCGGGATCGAAGATGCGCATCACCACCTTCTCGCCGAAGGCGGTGGGCAGTGTGGACAGGCGCATCTCCACCTCGCCGCCACCGGCGCCGTCAGGCCGGCGCGTCTTGATGCGGCCGTCCTGCGGCCGGCGCCGCTCGATCACGTCCATGCGGCCCAGCAGCTTGATGCGCGCGGTCATCGCCGCCATCACCGCGGCCGGCACCTGGTGCACCGGGTGCAGCACCCCGTCAATGCGAAAGCGCACCACGCCGATGTCGCGCCGCGGCTCGAGGTGGATGTCGCTGGCCCGCTGCTCGAAGGCGTACTGCCACAGCCAGTCGACGAGCTGGATCACGCCCTGGTCGTTGGCGTCCAGGTTGTCACGCGCCTTCAGGTCGACCAGTTGCTCGAAGGTGTGGGTGCCGCCCACGCCCTCGCCGCTCTTGCGCGCCACGTGCACGTTCTGCGCCACTCGGTAGAACTCGCTCGTATAGCGCGACAGGTCTTCGGGCGTGCACACCACCAGCGTCAAACGGCGGCGGGTGTGGGCCTCGATTTCGCTCACCCAGCCGCGGTCAAAGGGCTCGCAGGTCGCCACGGTCACCTCAGCGGGACTCACGGCCACCGGCAAGGCACGACGGCTTTCGGCGTAAGCCTGCGACATCACCTCGGTCACCCGGCCAGCGTCCACCCGCAGCGGATCGATCTTCAGAAAGGGCAGGCCGGCGCGCCGTGCCAACCACTGCGCCAGCGCCTCGCTGTCCAGCGCGCGGCCGTCGCGCCGGTCGGCCAGGCCGGCACCGGCCAGGCGGGTCAGTGGATGCAGGCTGGAGTCGGTGGAGCCAAAGCGCCGCGCCAGGCGCTCGGCCTCGTCGTCGGGCAGCAGACCGTCGTCGCGCAACCAGCGCAGCAGGTGGCGCAGGTCCAGGCGCCCATGGAAGGCGGGCGAACGGGCGGTGCGGGGCGCGGTGCTCATGGCCTCAGCTTAGCAGTTGGGCCGGGTCCAAGGGCCGCACCATGCGCAGCCATTTGCGCGCCGGCAGGCCCCAGCGTTCCTCGATGCGCTCGGCACGGCGCGTCAGCGTGTCGCGATCGGGCACCTGCACGCCACGGCCGGCCACCAGCACAGTGTTGCCCTCGCGCGTGGGCCGCAGGCTCCAGACCTGGTCCAGGCCGAAGACCTGGGCCACCAGGCCGGCACTGCGGGCAAAGCTGCTGTCACGGCCAAAGAGGTTGACGGTCATCAGCCCGCCCTCGTCCAGCACATCGCGGCAGGCGCTGTAGAAGGCCTCGTCGTCCAACACCGGCGCGGCGGCATCGTGGTCATACAGGTCGACGCTCAGAACCTGGGCCGTGTGACGCTGCGCGGGTTGTGCCACCCAGGCACCGGCATCGGTCTGCACCACACTCAGCAACTCGTCATCGGCTCCCAGGCGAAACCACAGCCGGCAGGCCTGGATGACACTGGGATTGAGCTCCACCGCCGTGGTCCGCATCTTCAGCCGACGGTGGCAAAACCGCGTGATCGCAGCGGCACCCAGGCCCAGTTGCACGGCATGGCCCTCGGTCACCTCGTCCTCGGGACGCCACAGCATCCAGGCCATCATGCGCTGGATGTACTCCAGCTCCAGGTGGTCGGGCCGGGCAATGCGCATCGCGCCCTGGATCCAGATCGAGTCGAGGTGCAGGTAGCGCACGCCATCGCTCTCGGACATCGTGGCACCAACCAGGTCCTGGGGCGGCTTCTTGCGGGTCATGGGATCAGTCCAGTGGCGGCGAAGGCCTCGGCCCAGGCCGCCCGTTTGCGTTCAAAGGACCAGCTGGCGTTGGCCGGGCTGGTGGAGGGCAGGCGGAAGACCGGCAGGCCCAGCGCACGGGTCACGCGCATCGCGCGCGCCGACTCGCCGCCGTTGTGGGCGATGCCGCGCAAGCGCGGCAACCCGGCCACCAGCGCGGCCAGGTCGTTGGGCTGGGGCTGGCGGATGGCACTGTCGAGGCTGCCTTCGCGCTCGCAGGCCGCGTAGACATCCCACAGACCCAGGCCACGCTGGCGCAGCCGCTCCAGCCGCTGGGCGTAGTCCAGTGCGACCAGGTCTTCACCCAGCAGCGCCCCCACCAGCGGCCAGAACTGGTTGCGCGGGTGCGCGTAGTACTGGCCCGCCCGCAACGACGCCGCCCCCGGAAAGCTGCCCAGCAGCAGAAAACGGGTGGCGGGCGAGACGACAGGTGGCAGACCGACCAGCACCTGGCCATTCTCGCCGCAGCCGCGGCGGGCCAGGTGCCCGGAGGGCATCAGCCGGTCATTGGCACGACACGGTCTTGCTGATGTTGCAGCTGGCCGGCTCGGTCAGCTGCACGACATGGCTGCCGGTGGACTGGTTCTTGCGCACCAGCTTGGCCCGGCTGCCCGAGATCGGGACATCGAAGGACGCGCCGTCCACGGTCATGGTGACCGTCTGGCCCGAGTGGCTGTCGTCGGCCAGCAGCAAGGTGGCCACCAGCTTGCCTGCCGTGCAACTCGCCTTGAGCTTGATGACATCGTTGCAGGTCGGGGGCGTAGCGCCACCGCACACCGCCGCGTAGCCGCTTTGGAAGCCCGGGTGAGTGAACAACGTGCCCTGGTTGGCGCCGGAGCCATCGGTGTTGCAGCCGGCGTGGGTGTGGATGGCGACGACCTCGCCACTTTGCAGCACCGCCGAGCCACTGTTGCCGCCGGTGGTGTCCACCTTGTACTGCAGCCGGTTGAGCGAGGTACTGACGGAGGTGATCGCGCCACTGTGGACCTGCTGCGTCTGGTTGGCCGTGCCGCTGTCCACGCCATAGCCGACGATCTCCACGGTCTGTCCGACCGCGGGCACGGTGCTGGCCAGCGACAGACCGGGACCTTGGGCCTGCAGCGGGGTCAGGCCGGTCTCGCTGTTGGGGCTGACGGTGAAGACGCCCCAGTCATTGCCGATGCCGCCATTGGTGAACTGGCGGTTGGCGGTGGGCACATACTGATCGGACGGCGGGGGATGGTTCAGCGAGCCATTGCTGTTGGACAGCGGCACGTTGAACTCGACCACGTCGACCAGCGAAGCGGTGCTCAGGCAATGACCGGCCGTGATGAAACAGCCGTTGGCCATCAAGTTGGCGGTACAGCCCACATCCAGCAGGCGGGCCCGGTTGGCGACGTTGGAGGCCACGCGGTCATCGGTGGGGCCGCACTGACTCTCGGGCTGGGCCTGACCAACCATCAACTGGGCGATTTCGACCCGGTTGCGCTGACCGGGCCGCGCGCCGACCAATTCGACCCGCACCGAGGCGCCGTTGAAGTACGCCGAGGTCTGGCGCCAGTCACGCGCGCTGCGCGCGTTCAGATTCTGCTGCGCACCGTCCTGCAGCGAGGTGATGCGCAGCGTCACACCAGGTTGCAGCTCCAGCCGCTTGAACAGCAGGCGCACCCAGGGCGCGCCTTCGGCCGTGATCACCTCCCCACCGCGGGCCGCCGCGGTGATGCTGGCGTCCACCGGCTGGGCGCGCAACTCATAGCGCAGCGCACCAGGGCCGGCCAGTGCAGCGGTGCTGGCGAACACACAGGCCGCGGCGGCGGCCAGGATCGAGCGGATCAACATGCTGATGTCCTCGCAGGGGGTGGAGTGGGCCGAGTGTCGCGCTGCCGGGCTGCTCGTACTATCCCGAGAATCACCAGCGCCCGACGAGTCGCGGCAGCACCCGGCGCGCATTGCTGGCGCAGTGCTCGGCCGTTTCAGTGAGCGTCCAGCCCCGCAGATCGGCCAGCACGGCAGCCATGCGCGGCAACTCGGCCGGCTCATTGCGGCTGGTCTGGCCGGCGGCCCGCTGCGCAGCGGTGCGGTACAGCCACTGCGGCGCAATGTCGGGCGCATCGGTCTCCAGCACCGGCACGCTGGCGTCCACCGCCACAGCGAGGGCGCGGACATTGAGTGCGCGCTCGAAGCTCATGGCCCCGCCAAAGCCCAACGCAAAACCCAGGCCGGCGAAGACCTCGGCCTGTTGTCGGCTGCCGTTGAACGCATGGGCGATGCCGCCCGGCACGTCCACGCGCCGCAATCCGGCCAGCAGTGCATCGGCACTGCGCCGCACATGCAGGATCACCGGCAGACCAGCGTCGCGCGCCAGCTTCAGCTGCGCGGTGTAGAAGCGCTGCTGGCGGTCGCGGTTCAGGCCGGGTACGAAGTGGTCCAGGCCGATCTCGCCTACGGCCACCAGGCGCGGGTCGTCGCGGTGCATGGCCAGGGCCTGCTGCAGCCGGTCCAGGTCCTCGTCCGCCGCGCGGTCCACATACAGCGGGTGGATGCCCAGCGCGTAGGCCAGGCCATGCTCGTGGGCCAGGTGGCGCACGGTGTCGAAGTTCGCCACTTCCACCGCAGGCAGCACCTGCATCGACACGCCAGCCGCCCGCGCCCGCGCCACCACCGCGGCGCGGTCAGCGTCGAACTCCGGCGCGTCCAGATGGCAGTGGGTGTCGATCCACATGCCGGTCAGACCAGCACGCCATCCTGCAGCCGGAGCTGCCGCTGGCAGCGCGCCGCCAGCGCCGGGTCATGCGTGACCAGCACAAAGGCAATGCCGCGCTCGCGGGCGCGGTCGAGCATCAGCGTGAAGACGCGCTCAGCAGTGTCGCGGTCGAGGTTGCCGGTGGGCTCGTCGGCCAGCACGCAGGCCGGCTGACTGACCAGCGCGCGGGCCAGCGCCACGCGCTGGCGCTCGCCGCCCGACAGCTCGGATGGCCGGTGCGCCACGCGCTCGGCCAGCCCCACCTCGGCCAGCGCCTCGCGGGCGCGGACCAGGGCCTGCTCGGACGGCTCGCGGCGGATGCGCAACGGCATCGCCACGTTCTCCAGCGCCGTGAACTCCGGCAGCAGGTGGTGGAACTGGTAGACGAAACCCAGGTGGCGATTGCGCCAGACGCCCTGGGCGGCGCCGGACAGCGCCGTCAGGTCCTGGCCCATCAGCCGCACCTGGCCGCTGCTGGGCGCATCCAGCCCGCCCAGCAGGTGCAGCAGCGTGCTCTTGCCCGAACCCGAGGCGCCGACGATGGCCACGGTCTCACCGGCCATCAGGCGCAGATCAACCTGTCGCAGCACACTGACATCCAGCGGCCCCTCCGTGAAGCGCTTGGCCAGCGCGCGGGCTTCCAGGACCGGCTCACTCATAGCGCAGCGCCTCGGCCGGGTTGATGCGGCTGGCGCGCCAGCTGGGGTAGAGCGTGGCCAGGAAGGCCAGCGCCAGCGAGATCAGCGCGATCGGCACGATGTCCGCCGCCAGCGGCTGGCTGGGCATGCGGGTGATGACGTAGATGCTGCCCGGCAGGAAGGCCACACCCAGCAGCCGCTCGATGGCGCCGACGATCGCCCCCACGTTGAAGGCCACCAGCAGCCCCAGCAGCACGCCGCTGAGTGTGCCGATCACGCCGGCCGTGGCGCCCTGCACGACGAAGATGCCCATGATCGATCGCGGGCTGGCCCCCAGCGTGCGCAGGATGGCGATGTCGGCACGCTTGTCGGTGACCGTCATCACCAGCGTGGACACCAGGTTGAAGGCCGCCACCGCCACGATCAGCGTCAGGATGATGCCCATCATGCGCTTCTCGATCTGCACGGCGTCGTACCAGGCGGCGTTGGTGCGGGTCCAGTCGCGCACCAGCACGCCGGGGCCCAGGCGCTCGGTCAGCGCAGCGCCGATGTGGCGCGCCTGCTGCACGTCGTCCAGGCGCAGTTGCAGGCCGGTGGCGCCGTCGGTGCGGTACAGGCGCGCGGCATCGTCCAGGTGGATCAGGGCCAGCGCGCTGTCGTACTCGTAGTGTCCGACGCTGAAGATGCCGGCCACGGTGAACTGCTTCAGCCGCGGCGTCACGCCCGCCGGCGTGACCTGGCCACCGGGCGCGATCAGCGTGACCGGATCGCCCACGCGCACGACCAGCGCACGCGCCAGCTCACCGCCCAGCATGATGCGCCAGGCGCCCGGCTGCAACTGGGCCAGCGTGCCATCACGCGCCAGGCCGGCGGCCAGCTCGGTGATCTGCGCTTCCTGCTCGGGCAGCACGCCGCGCACCACGGCGCCGCGCATCAGCTCACCGCGCGCCAGCAGCGACTGCACCGCCACGAAGGGCGCCGCGGCCCGCACACCGGGCTCGGCCTTGGCCTGCGCGGCCAGCGCGGGCCAGTCGGGCAGCGCGGCGCCGTCGGCCGAGTGCACCTCGATGTGGGCGATCGCGGCCAGCATGCGGTCGCGCACCTCGGTCTGGAAGCCGTTCATCACCGACAGCACGATGATCAGCGCCGCCACGCCCAGCGCAATGCCGACGACCGAGACGAAGGAGATGAAGGAGATGAAGCCGTTGCGGCGGCCGGCCCGTCCAGCGCGGGTGTAGCGCCAGCCGACCTGCCACTCGAACGGGGCAGACCCGGGCGAGAACATCCGTGCATGCTACCGTGAAGGCCCCCTGGGCCGGGCTGCGCCCAGCCCGCCCCCCGAGGGGGTCAAGGAAACTTGGGGCGGCCCGGCGTTTCCTTGTAACCCTGGGTGCCCGGATAATTCGGCGATGCACCTCGTGCTTCCCTTCGCCTCCTCGCTGTCTCCCGCCGCCCGTCAGGCGGCCGGTGCCCTCACCCTCCCCCACCTGCAGTCCCTGTTGTCGCGCTGCCGCCGCGTGCGCCATGACGGCGACGAGCTGAGCCTGAATACGCCGCATGAACGCGCCATCGCCCAGGCCCTGGGCTGGCCCGCGGTGGCCGATGGCCTGCTGCCCCTGGCCGCCCACGGCGCGCGGGCCGATGGCCTGCCTGCCGACACCGGCAGCGGCTGGGCCCTGCTCAGCCCCACGCACTGGCATGTGGGCACCGAGCAGGTCTCGCTGACCGACCCCGCCGAGCTGGGCCTGGACGAGGCCGACTCGCGCACGCTGTTCGACGCCGTGCGTCCGCTGTTCGAGGACGACGGCTGGCGCCTGCTGTGGGGCGCCCCGAGTCGCTGGTACCTGACCCACCCCAGCCTGGCCCAGCTGCCCAGCGCCTCGCTGGACCGCGTGGTGGGACGCAACGTCGACCTGTGGCTGAACACCCATCCGCTGAATCGCCCGCTGCGCCGCCTGCAGGCCGAGGTGCAGATGCTGCTGCACCGCCACCCGCTGAACGAGGCCCGCGAGGCGCGCCGGCAGTTGCCGGTCAACTCCTTCTGGCTGAGCGGCACCGGTGCGGCCGCTGCGCTGGCCGATGCCGCGCTGCTTCAGGTCGACGAGCGCCTGCGCGGCCCCGCGCTGGCCGAGGACTGGACCGCCTGGGCCGAGGCCTGGCAGGCCCTGGACGCCGGCCCGCTGGCCGAGGCCGAGCGCCGTGTGCGCGCCGCTGAGCCGCTGCAGTTGTGGCTGTGCGGCGAGCGCTGCGCGCTGCAGCTGGATGGCAGCGCCGCGCCGCCACGGCCCTGGTGGCGCCTGTGGCCGGCCGGTCCGGTGGACCTGGCCGAGCTGCTGGGAGCGCTGTGATGAACGGCCCCCGCATCGTCACCCGCGAGGTCGATCCGCGCGCCGCCTGGGCCCTGGAGCAGCAGGGCCAGCACCCGCTGCTGGCGCGCCTGTTCGCCGGCCGCGGCATCCGCGACGCCGCCGCGCTGGACGACACCCTGACCCAGCTGCTGCCGCCCGCCACGATGAAGGGCGCCACCGACGCCGCCCGCCTGCTGGCCGACGCGATCGAGCAAGGCCAGCGCCTGTGCGTGGTGGCCGACTACGACTGCGACGGCGCCACCGCCTGCGCCGTGGCGCTGCGCGGCCTGGCGCTGCTGGGCGCACAGGCCGGACAACTGCGCTACGTGGTGCCCGACCGCGCCGTGCACGGCTACGGCCTGACCCCGGCCATCGTCGACCTGGCGATCGAGCAGCACCAGCCCGACTGGCTGCTGACGGTGGACAACGGCATTGCCAGCCTGACCGGCGTGGCCCATGCCCAGGCGCGCGGCCTGAAGGTGCTGGTGACCGACCACCACCTGCCCGCGGTGGTCGACGGCCAGCCGGTGGTGCCGCCGGCCGAGGCCGTGGTCAATCCCAACCAGCCCGGCTGCGGCTTTGCCAGCAAGGCGCTGGCCGGCGTGGGTGTGATGTTCTATGTGCTGCTGGCGCTGCGGGCCGAGCGGCGCACGCGCGGTGCCTTTGATGCCGCCAACCAGCCGCGCCTGGACAGCCTGCTTGACCTGGTGGCCCTGGGCACCGTGGCCGATGTGGTGCGCCTGGACGACAACAACCGCCGCCTGGTGGCCCAGGGCCTGAAACGCATCCGCCGCGGCCAGATGCAGCCGGGGGTGGCGGCGCTGTTCAGCGCCGCCTCGCGCCGGCCCGATCGCGCCAGCGCTTTCGATTTCGGCTTCGCGCTGGGCCCCCGCATCAACGCCGCCGGTCGGCTGTCCGACATGACGCTGGGCATTGAATGCCTGCTGACCGAGGACCCGGGCCGCGCCACTGAGCTGGCGCAGCAGCTCGACGCGATCAACCGCGAGCGGCGCGAGGTGGAGTCCGGCATGCGCGAACAGGCCGAGCGGCTGGTCGAGGAACGGATGCCCCAGGGCACGCCGCCGGCGGCGATGGTGCTCTTTGACGCCGGCTTTCATGAAGGTGTGGTCGGCATCGTGGCGGGCCGTCTGAAGGACCGCCTGCACCGCCCCACCTTTGTCTTCGCCCGCGGCCAGGACGGCGCGCTCAAGGGCTCGGGGCGCTCGATCCCGGGCTTTCACCTGCGCGACGCGCTGGACCTGGTCAGCAAGCGTGAGGCCGGCCTGCTGCTGCGTTTTGGCGGCCACGCCATGGCTGCCGGCTGCACGCTGGCCGATGAAGCGGCGGTGGTCCGCTTCGACGCCGCCCTGCGCGCCATCGCCGCCGAGTGGCTGCCCGCCGACGCACTGACCCGCACCATCACCACCGACGGCCCGCTGCCGCTGGAGTACTTCAACGCCGAGACGGTGCAGCGCCTGGACGCCGCCGTCTGGGGCCAGGGCTTCGAGGCGCCGCTGTTCTGCGACCAGGTGCAGGTGGTCAACCAGCGCCTGGTGGGCGAGAAGCACCTGAAACTGCGCGTGCGCCACGGCGGCCAGTTGCGCGACGCCATCTGGTTCGGCCATGCCGACCCGGTGGACGAGACGGTGCGCCTGGCCTATCGGCTCAGCCTGGACGAGTTCCAGGGCCAGCAGCGGGTGCAGATGGTGGTCGAGGCCGCCGGTTGACGCTTCAGTCGGTGACGACCGTGGCCGTGCCCGCGGTCGGCGCGGAGTCGTCGGCGGCGCCGTCACCATGGCAGAGGCGGTCGCGGCCGCCGGTCTTGGCCCGGTACAGCCGCGCGTCGCACACCGCGATCAGTGCATCCAGGGTCGGCGTGTCCCGTCCGACCTCGGCACCGCCCATCGAGAAGCTGACGCCGTGCGGGCCCTCGATCCCTTCGGCCGGCGTGAGCGCAAACTGCTTGCGCAGGCGGGCGAACACCGCCGGCAGTTCATCAACCTGCAGGCGTGGCAGCACCAGCAGCCATTCCTCGCCGCCCCAGCGACCCAGCATGTCCTCGGTCCGCAGCACCGCCTGGCTGGCCGCCGCCAGCGCGCGCAGCACGGCATCGCCGCCGGCATGGCCACGCAGGTCGTTCACGCGCTTGAAGTGGTCGATGTCGATCAGGGCCAGGGTCAAGGGCGTGCCCTGTTTCTGGGCCTGCGCGAACTGCGCCATCGCGTAGCGGGTCACGGCGCGCCGGTTCGGCTGGCCGGTCAGGTCGTCGCGCAGTGCAAGATCGCTCAGCGCGCGACGCCGCGAGATTCCGGCCCAGGCCCAGCTGGCCGCGGCCAGCAACAGCACGACGAGGGCGGCCACCGTCGCCCACAGCATGCGCCGGGTGGCCTGCTACGCGACCAGGGCCAGGCGGGCGGTCTCGCTCTGGTGGCGCAGGTCGGCGTTCTCGGCGTCGCGCTGGGCAGCCGCGTAGCGCGCCTGCAGGCGCAGGTTCTGGACCTCGGCGGCAAAGCGGCGGCGTCGGTCATCCAGCGCCTCGGCGCGTTTCAATTCGGCGTAGGCCTCCTTGAATCGGCCCGTCGACGCATGGGCCGCCGCCAGCACCCGGGCCAGGTAGGCACGGTGAGGCCCCGGCGAGGTGTCCGTGTCATAGCGCCGCGCCAGCGCCATGGCGGCCGGCAGTTCCGGATGCTTGAGCTGGGTGTAGACCCAGACCAGCAAGGTGGCGACGTTGACCATGCGAAAGCCCCCGTCGCGCGGCTCAAGAATGGCACGCGCCTCACGGATCCACGGCAGGGCCTCGGCTGGCCTGTTCTGCTCCAGAAGAATCTCCGCCAGACCCGCGCTGCCGGCCGCGATCGCTGCCTCGTCACCGACCTCCCGGCCCAGGGCGATCGACGCTCGCAGATGGTCGGCGGCCTCGTCCCAGCGGCCGACCAGCCGCAACGCGTCGGCGCGCTGGTACAACAGGGCGTTACGCAGCGTACGGGCCGGCCGCTCACCGACCACGGCCAGCGCCCTGGCGAAGTACTCGTCGGGATCCACCCGGCTGCGGCCGTGGCCCTTGCTCGCGATGGTGCCGAACATCGAAATGGCCCAGGCTTCCTTGAACGGCTCGTTGAGCGCCCGCGCGCAGCGCTCCCAGTCCTCGGCCACCAGCCAGGCTTCATCGAGGCTGCCGATGTCGATCAGGATGTCCAGCTCGGATTCCTTGACGTCGCAGGCCAGCAAGGGGTCGTCCACCCCAGCCAGCTGGCGCTTCAGGCTGTCCAGGCGCGAGCGCGACTCCTCAGGCGTGTCGACACGCCGGCCAGTCAGCAGGCGGCTGCTGGCCAGCCACAGACGGTGCGCTGTCGTGGCACCCGTCCAGCGCGTGAGGATCTGCTCGGCCTGCGCATACGACTGCACAGGCTCGGCCTCCAGCTCCAGCAGGTCCTCGGCACGCCCCCGGGCCAGCAGGGCCCAGAAGCGGGACTCGTCGCCGGCTGAGGCCAGCACCTCCTGGTTGGCCGCGACCGCGGCCCGCTTGGGATCGTCATACCCCAGTGCTTCGAGTGCCCTGAACCGCTGCTGGTCCGCCTGAGCGGACGATGTCCAGGTGAGCCCCACCCACAGGATCGCCGCCAACCCATGCCGAAAGCGTCCAGTACAACAGGTCATCAGCCCGTTATCTGCACACCTCAGTCGCGGCGTAACGACACAGGCATGCTGCTTTCGAGAGATCCTGCGCGCTCGCCTGGCCGGCCGGCAGCGCGACGCAACACGGGCGACGGCGGCCTAATCCTTGGCGCCCAGCAGGCCCAGGACCACCTGGCCGAGGACATCCAGCGTGCACTCCAGCGCGTCCTGGCACTGCGCCGACTGTCGGTGGCGGTTGGCACGGGTCTGGGCATCTCGCGCGGCGGTGGTGCTGCCGGCGCCTGCGTTGCGCAGATCGTCGGCGGTGCGCTGCTCCGCGTCAGCGGCGTCGGCGTGGTAGCTGGCGCAGCCCGCGGCCAGCGCGGCAGCCAGGATCAGGGTGGGGGTGAGCAGGCGCATCGTCAGCTTCCATCGGTGTGTCGGACGATGTTAGGCGGGGTCCGCCGCATCCAGGCACTCCCTCGCCTGCTCCAGCCAGTACGCCGCCGCGGCATAGAAGCCTTCCCACACACAACCGTTGCAGCCACGCCCACAGCAGGTGGTGGGCTCGGTCGGCGGCGGACGCATGGTCAGCCCGCGCTCCGCCAGCAAGGCCTGCAAGCGGGCGAACTCGGTACGCAGCTTCAGCAGGTCCTCGCCCATCAATCGCCCTCCACCACCCAGTGGGCGCGCGGGCGCGCAGCCTGAACCAGCGCGGCATTGGCTTCATCGCTGCGCATCACCCAGGCCAGCGCAGCCTCGGGCGATCGGCCTTGGGCCACGTGGCGAGCCACCAGGCGCGGCACGCGAAGCGCGTCGTCCACATGCAGGTAGCCGCACTCGTCCAGCAGGGGCGCCACCGCCGCCCAGCCATTGCGCTCGTGCAGCAGGTAGTTACCCTCGACCAGCAGCAGCGGCGTCGCGGCCTCCACCGCGATCGCACCGGCCACCGGTTCCTCGATCTCGCGGCGAAAGGCCGGGGCCCACACCGGGCCGTCGCCGGGCCGCTGGACGCGCAGGCGCTGCAGCAGCGCCACGAAACCGGCCACATCGAAGGTGTCTGGCGCGCCCTTGCGCTCGGCGCGGCCCAGGCGCTGCAGCTCGGCCTGTGCCAGGTGGAAGCCGTCCATCGGCAGCGCCTGCACCTGGCCGGGACGCGCCGCCGCCACCGCCGCGGCCAGTGTCGACTTGCCGGCGCCGGGTGGCGCGGCCAGCCCCAGCAGCCGGCGGCCGCCGCGCGACAGCAGCGCGTCCACCCTCGGCAGCACCTGGGACATGGCCGTCATGGGTAGTGCTGCGCGGCGGCGCACAGCTGCTCGGCCACCTGGCGCGCCAGCGCGGCGGGCGCCAGCACCCGCACATGCGGACCGTGGCGCAGGATGTCCATCGCCAGCTCGGTGGCGTCGGCGTAGGGCAGGCGCATCTCCAGGCCGCCATCGGGCAGGGGTTTGAGTTGCTGCTCGGGGTGCCACTCCTCGTGGGCCACCCACTGCGCAGCCTCGGCGTCGAAGCGCAGCGTGGCAGTTTGCGTGGCCTTGCCGCTGAAGATGCCGTAGCCGCCGTCCAGTTCGGCCTCCACCGTCTTCATCGCCACGTCGCGGGCGCGCTGGTCCTCCAGCACATGCAGCTCGCGCACCGCGTCCAGCGCAAAGCGGCGCAGGCCCTCGCTGCGGTGGCACCAGGCGTCGAGGTACCAGGTGTTGCGGTAGTGGATCAGGCGCTGCGGCGACACCACCCGCTGCGACTCGCTGCCCTTGCCGCGGGTGAAGTAGCGCATGTCGAGGCGCTGGCGCTTGAGCAGCGCGCTGCCCACGCGCTCGAACCAGCGGCTGGGCACCGGCCGGCGCGCCGGGCTGGCAATGCGCACCCGGCGCATCAGCTCGCGCGCCTCGCCCTCGCTGGCACCCAGCATGCCGTGCAGCTTGTCCAGCAAGGGCTGCAGGTGGCGGCCCAGCACGCCGCCGGCGTCCAGGCCCTCGATCAGCTGGTGCATGGTCAGCAGCGCGTGGATCTCGGCCTCGCTGAACCACACGCCGGGCAGTTGGTGCGCCGGCGCCGGCGCACTGGTGCCGCCACCCGCCTCAAAGCGGTAGCGGTTGTCGAAGCGGTCGTAGACGATCGGCGCGTCCATGCGCTCGCGCAGGTACTGCAGATCGCGCTTGAGGGTGGCAGGCGAAACCTCCAGCTCGGTGAGCAGGTCTTCGAAGCTGACGCCGCCACGCGACTTGATCAGCAGCTCGATGCGGTAGAAGCGTTCGGTGCGGTCCAGGGGGCCTCCGTGCCAGGTTTGAAGCTCATGACGTGAGCCTGAAGCATAACCGCCACACCGCACATCCCCGGGGGTGGGGCTGATCCACAGGCTCACGCCTTGAGCCTGTGGCCGCCCAGACTGCGATCCATGCACCCGGCCAGCCGCCAGGTGCCCCACCCGACACACGGAGTCTGACCATGGCCCAGGTTGCCCTTGCCCTCGCTTTCGACGACGAGCCCGAGCTGCCCCGCGGCAGCGCCCTGCCCCTGCCCGAGCCGGACAGCCCCGAGCGCACCGGCTTCGAGCTGGGCTGGGACTTTGCCCGCCACGGCCTGGTGCCGCCGGCCGAGCACCTGGGCGGCGCTTGCCCGCTGCGCCAGGGCTGGGAGGCCGGCCGCGCCAGCAGCGGCCAGCGCACCCTGCGGCCCAATCGGCATGTGCGCAAGTGGCTGCAGCTGCGGGTGCAGGCCTGGCGCCGTGGCCGCGCCTTCGAGGGCGTGCAGGTCACACCCCACTACCTGGCGCAGATCGACTGCGCGGTCTGCCCGGTCACCCGGGAGCCCTTCACCCACGCCAGCGGCGCCGACACCGACGCCTCGGTCGACCGCGTCCACAATGGCGCCGGCTACGCCGCCGGCAACCTGGCGGTGATCAGCCTGCGCGCCAACCAGGCCAAGGCCGATCTGCGCTGGGACGAGGCGCGGCTGATGGCGGTGCTGGCTGAGCAGCGCGCCGCGGGCACCGCCGATGGCCTGTCGGCCGCTGAATGGGCGCGCATGGCGGTGCTGATGAGCTTTGTCACGCCGCTGCCGCACGAGGTCGCGGCCAGCCTGCCGCTGCTGGTGCTGCCGCCCAACCGGCTGCGCCTGCTCAACCCGATCCAGGGCCTGCAGGCGCTGATCACCCGGTTGCTGCTGCAGCCCGGCTACGCCACCGCCAGCCGGCGCCTGGCCGAGCTGCTGCCGGCCGGCGAGGCGCGGCGCGACTTCCAGTTGGTCTTCCACAGCCTGCTGCCGCGCGCCTGGGACGGGGGCCGCGAGCGCGACCCGCTGCGCCTGCGCCAGCGCCTGGAAGATGCCTGGCGCGATGGCGCCCTGCTGCGCCGCTGGCAGCGCTTTGCCCGCCACCTGGATGCCGAGCGGGCCGAAGCCCTGGTGGCCCGCGCCGTGGCTGCCGGCCTGGGCCTCGACCTGGGCGGCGTCCAGGTGCAACTGCACCCCGCCGACCGAGCCACCGAGGGCTGGGCGCTGGACACCGGCGGATACATCGCCAGCCGCGCCCCGGCACCGCTGCCGCTGGCGCACCGGGCTCAGGCGTAGGTGATGTGGTCGGCCAGTTCGGGTCGGTCCAGGTGCGGCAGCGTGTTGAAGCTCAGCAGGCTGTGCCGGCTGGCCGAGGCCACCATCTCGCACAGCGCGCTGTTGCGCAGCCGCATGTTCAGCTCCACCACGCTGGCCGGCGGCGCCTGCAGCACCAGGCCCACGGCGGTGGAGATCGGCCCGCCGCTGGACACCACCAGCACACGGCCGGCGTGGTGTTCGCGGGCGCGCGCCAGCGCATCGGCCACGCCGGCGCGGAACTCGGCGTGGCTGGGCAGGCCCTGAGGCTGCGTCTGGCCAGCCATCCAGGCCAGCAGACCCTCGCGCAGCAGACGGAAATGCTGGCGCGCCAGCTCCGGTGTGCGCGCCCGCGGCAGCTCGCCCGGATGGACGGCCCGCACCACGGCCTCGCTGTCGTATTCGTCCAGGCCGGCCAGGGCCTCGGCCGGGGGCAGCGCCTGGCCATAGCCCTCGATCAGGGCCTGTAGGCTCTGGCGGTGGCGCTTGAGCCGGCCGGTCAGCACCCGGTCGAAGACCAGGCCGTGGCGCGCCAGGTGCTCGCCCAGCAGGCGGCACTGCACCGCGCCCAGCGGGCTGAGCTGGTCGTAGTCGTCGGCGCCAAATGAGGCCTGCCCATGGCGCACGAGGTAAAGGCTTCCCATGGCCGGCGATTGTGGCGGGCGCACCGCAGCCGGCCATGTCGCTTGGGCGACGCTCCCCGGGAAGACCCTGGCGCGCGAGAAACCCCGGTTTCGCGCAGCTTTTCAGCCCAGCGCGCAGACCCGGCCGTCGAAACAATCGTGCAGGCGCCACGGTCCGCCCAGGCGCCGTGCTGTCACGCCCATGAAGTTCCTGTCACCACTCGCCCTGGCCGTCGCCGGCGCCTTGCTGGCTGCCGGCGGCTGGGTCACGCAGGTGGTCGTGCATCAGCGCAGCGAGGCATTGACGCAACAGGCCGAAACCGCCTTCCAGGCCGAGGCCGACCGTCTGCCCCTGGAGCTGCGTCAGCGTCTGGACCAGGCGCTGCCCGCTCTGCAGGCCCTGCGCGGCCTGGTGGCAGGCAGCGACGCCGTCAGCCATGTCGAATTCGATCGCTTCGTCGCACTCAGCGGCTTCGACCAGGCGGCTGCCGGCGTTCAAGGTCTGGCCTACCTGCCCCGGCCAGAGGGCCCCGGTCGCCCGTGGGTGATCCGATGGGCCACGGCGCGCGAGCTGATCGGCCAGGACCTGGCCGCCGACGCCAGCCAGCGCGAGGCCCTGGACCGCGCCGCGGCCGCCGACCAGGCCGTGCTCGGCCCCACCTGGCAAGCCGGTCCGCAGCGCAGCGCCTGGTGGTTGACCCTGCCCGTCTACGCCAGCGGCGAGGCACGCGCCGACCCCCAGCGTCGCCGCGCCGAGGTGGTCGGCTGGGCCCTGGCCTTGATGGATCCCCGGGCCCTGCTGGAGGCGGTCGATCCGGGCCAGCGGCATGTCGCCATGACCGAGGTGCTGGCTGGCCGCGATGGCCTGCGCTGGGGCAGCCCGGCGTGGACGCAGACCGAGCAGCGCCGCGCCCACAGAACCGTCCATCTGGCAGGCCGGACCTTCCAGCTGGACCTGCAGGCTGAGGCCCGCCCGGCGCCAGAGGCCGAGCACAGCCTTCGCCAGTTGGCGATCCGCGGCGGCCTGGCCAGCCTTGCGCTGGCCCTGATCGGTGCGGCGCTGACCCAGATGCATGTGATGCGCCGCGCTGCCCAACAGCAGCGCCAGCGTGAGCGCGCGCGCTTGTCCATGGTGGCGCAGCGCACCACCAACGCGGTCATGATGACCGACAACGCGCGCCGCATCCGCTGGGTCAACGAAGCCTTCACGACACTCTACGGCCACAGCGCTGCCGAGGCCCTGGGCCGCACACCGGCCGAGCTGCTGGGCAGCGGCCACAGCACGCCCGAGGCCCTGGCCCAGCTGGAAGACGCCTATGCGCGCCATGTGGCCTGCAAGGTGGAACTGGTCAACCGCACCCGCGACGGCCGGCTGGTGTGGGTACACACCGAGCTGATGCCGATGACACTGCGTGATGGCCGTCTCGACGGCTTCGTCGAGATCACGCTGGATCTCAGCGCGCAGAAGGACAGCGCCCGGCAATTGGCCGCGGCGATGCGCGAGCACCAAGGCCTGCTCAATACCATCCGCGAGCACGCCATCGTTTCGGTCAGCGACCCCGAGGGTCGGCTGGTCGACGTCAACGACGCCTTCTGCCGCATCAGCGGCTACCAGCGCGACGAACTGCTGGGGCAAAGCCACCGCCTGCTCAATGCCGGCCACCATTCGCCGGCCTTCTGGCGCGGGCTGTGGACCACGGTGAATGCCGGGCGCCCCTGGCGTGGCGAGGTGTGCAACCGCGCCAAGGATGGCTCGCTGTACTGGGTCGACAGCATCGTCGCACCCTTCGTAGGGGCCGATGGCCGCCTGGAGCGCATGGTGTCGATCCGCACCGACATCACCGCCGCCAAGCGCCTGGAGCAGTCGCTGCGCGACAGCCGGCGCTTCCTCGACCAGGTCGGCCGCGTGGCTGGCGTGGGCGGCTGGAGTCTGACGCTGCAGCCCCTGGCACTGGAGCTGTCCGAGCGCCTGCGTGCGCTGACGGGCCTGCCCACCGATCGGCCGGTGAGCCTGCGCCAGGCGCTGCGCCGGCTCGCCCCCTGGGCGCGCTATGCGCTGCTGCAGGCCGTGCGCCGTGGTCTGGACACCGGCGCCGGCTGGGACCTGGAGCTGCCGCTGCACAACCTGCGCGAAGCGCGCTGGCTGCGCATCGTCGGTGAGGCCATGACCGACGACGACGGCCAGGTCCGGCGCTGGGTGGGCGCGGTCCAGGACGTCACCCGCCAGCGCGAACTGCAGCATGGCCTGCGGCGCAGCCACGAAGTGCTGCGCGGCCTGATCGAACATCTGCCGCTGGGCCTGGCGTTGTTTGACGCCGAGCGCCAACTGCGCACCCACAACCAGGCCTTTGCCGATGCCGTGCTGGCCGATCCGCTGTGGCTGGAGCAGCCCGGGCGGCTGCTGGAAGACGTGGTGCGCCAGGCCGGCCAGCGCGACGGCAGCGCCGCCGAGCACATCGAGGCCCGTGTGACCCAGGCTTGCCGACGCCACCAGGAGCGCCGGCGCGAGACCTTCGAGCTGCATCGCCAGGGCCTCAGCTACGAGGTCACCAGCGCCCCGATGCCCGACGGCGGGCTGGTGCTGATCTATGCCGACATCACCGAACGCCGGCACCGCGAGGCCCAGGTCCTGCGCGCCGAGGCGCTGCTGCGCACCGCCATGGACACGCTGGACGAGGGCTTCGTGCTCTACGACCCCGAGGACCGGCTGGTGCTGTGCAATGAGCCCTACCGGCGCATGTTCAGCACTTCGGCCGACCTGATCGTCGAAGGCGCCAGTTTCGAGGAGATCATCCGCGGCGGTGCGCTGCGGGGCCAGTACGCCGCCGCCATCGGCCGCGTGGACGAGTGGGTGGCCGAACGCATGCGCGCCCACCGCTCGGCGGGCCACGAGATCGTCATGAAGCTCGACGACGGCCGCTGGCTGCGCGTGATTGAGCGGCGCATGCCCGATGGCCACACCGTGGGCTTTCGCATCGACATCACCGAGCTGGTCGAGGCGCGCGAGCGCGCCGAGGCCGGCAGCCGCATCAAGGGCGAGTTCCTGGCCAACATGAGCCACGAGGTCCGCACGCCGCTCAACGCCGTGCTGGGCATGCTGCGCCTGCTGCGCCGCACCGCGCTGAACACGCGGCAGCTGGACTACGTGGCCAAGTCCGAAGGCGCGGCGCGCACACTGCTGGCCCTGCTGAACGACATCCTGGACGCCTCCAAGATCGAGGCCGGCCGCATGGTCCTCGACCCTCAGCCCTTCCAGCCGGTGCACCTGCTGCAGGACCTGTCGCTGCTGCTCAACGGGCAGTTGCATGACGAGCGACCGGTGCGATTGCGCCTGGAGGGCGCCGACGGCCTGCCCCCCTGGCTGCTGGGCGACGCGATGCGCCTGATGCAGGTGTTGATGAACCTGGGCGGCAATGCAATCAAGTTCACCGAGCGTGGCGAAGTGCTGGTGGGCATGCGCGCAGTGGGCGAGGAAGCCGCCGGACTGCGTGTGGCCTTTGAGGTCACCGACACCGGCATCGGCATCGCCCCCGAGCACCAGGCCACGATCTTCAGCAGCTTCGGCCAGGCCGAAACCTCCACCACGCGCCGCTATGGCGGCACCGGCCTGGGCCTGGCGATCAGCAGCCAGCTGGTGCAGATGATGGGCGGCACCCTGCGGCTGGACAGCGCACCCGGCCGAGGCAGCCGCTTCCATTTCGAGCTGGTGCTGCCGCACGCCGAGCCCGGCAGCGACCAGGCCGCCTGGCGCAGGCTGACCGACAGCGCGCTGACCGCCCCGGTGCGCCCGGGTGGCCCGCGCCGCCTGAGGGGCATGCGCATCCTGCTGGTCGAGGACAATGCCAACAACCGTCAGGTGGCCTGCGAGCTGCTGGAGGACGAAGGCGCGCAGGTCGACTGCGCCGAGGACGGCCAGCAGGCCCTGGACCGCGCAGACAGCGCCGACTACCACGCGGTGCTGATGGATGTGCGCATGCCGGTGATGGACGGGCTGGAAGCCACCCGCGCCTTGCGCCAGCGTCCGGCGCACGCCCACCGCCCGATCATTGCCATGTCGGCCAATGTCTCCGAGGCCGACCGCGCCGAGGCCCTGGATGCCGGCATGGACGACCATGTCGGCAAGCCCTTCGACCTGGACGCGCTGGTGCGCTGCCTGCAGCGCTGGACCGGCTGGGAAGATGACGAGGGCGACACGGCCACGGTCAACCCGCCGTCGTCCATCGACCCGGCCGTGCTGGCGCAGGCCCGCGCCGCCGAGATCGATCTGGCGCGCGCCCTGGAGCGCGTGCTGCACCGCACCGAGGTCTGGGCCCGCATGGCGCGCCAGTTTGCCGATGGCGTGCCAGCCCTGGCCGAGCGTCTGGCCAGCCTGTGGCAGGCGGCGGACCACGCCGGCCTGGCGCGCGAACTGCATTCGCTCAAGGGTCTGGCCGGCATGCTGGGCGCCACCCCACTGGCCGAAGCCGCCGGCGCGGCCGAGCGCCAGCAGGACGGCCGTGCCCCCGAGGCACCCGACGCTGTGCTGGCCCGCCTGGGCCCCGCCGCCCAGGCACTGCGCAGCCTGGCCGAGCAACTGGACCGGGCCGAGCCCAAGGCCGCGGCGAACGACGTCTGGCCGCCGCTGGACGCACCCGCGCTGCGAACCCTGCTGGCACGCCTGCAGGCGCACCTGGCCGAACACGACATGGCCGCCACCGAATTGCACCAGCAGTTGCAGACGCTGGCGCCCGCCATGCCGGCAGCCTTGGCCACACCACTGGCCCAGGCCATGGCGCGGCTGGACTTTGCCGAGGCCGGTCGTGCGCTCGAAGCGATCATCGGCGCGCTGGACACAGCGGTCGCGGCCAGCGAGCCGACGCTGCTGGAGGCCGCGCCATGATCGGCGCCCACGACTTCCTGCCCCCTGAGCTGCTGGGCGCTCAACGCCCCTGCCTGCTGGTGGTGGACGATGAACCGCTGAATGTGCAGGCGCTCTACACCGTGTTCGCCAAGGACTGCCAGGTGCTGGTGGCCACCGACGGCGAATCAGCGCTGGCGCTGTGCGCCCGCCGCCAGCCCGACCTGGTGCTGCTGGACATCGGCCTGCCCGGCATCGACGGCTTCGAGGTCTGCCGTCGCCTGCAGTCGCAGCCGGAAACCCGCGGCATCCCGGTGATCTTTGTCACGGCCCGCGACGACGCCGACGCCGAGACCCAGGGCCTGTCCTGCGGTGCGGTGGACTTCATCGTCAAGCCGATCCATCCGGCCATCGTGCGCGCCCGCGTGCGTACCCACCTGACACTGAAGCTGCAGGGCGACCTGCTGCGCCAGATGGTCTTCGTCGATGGCCTGACCGGCGTGCACAACCGCCGCTTCTTCGACGAACGGCTGGACGCCGAGTGGGGTCGCGCGCTGCGCAACCGCACGCCCTTGAGCCTGCTGATGGTCGACATCGACCACTTCAAGCGTTTTAATGACCAGCTCGGCCACCAGTCGGGCGACCAGCGCCTGCGCCAGGTGGCCGAGGTGCTGCGCCGCTGCATCCGCCGCACCAGCGACGTGGTGGCGCGCTACGGCGGCGAGGAGTTCGCCTGCGTGCTGCCCGACAGCGAGCCCGAGGCGGTGATGCTGCTGGGCCGCATGATCGTCGAGCGCGTGCGCGAGGACAGCGGCCACCTGGACCCCAACCACCCGTCCACAGTGAGCGTGGGCGTGGCCTGCAAGCCAGCCGACTTCGCCCCCCGCGACGGCAGCTACCAGGACCTGCTGGCGCTGGCCGACAGCCAGCTCTACGCCGCCAAGGCCGGTGGCCGCAACACGCTGCGCGGACGGGTGATGGGTCAGACCGAGTCGCTGCCTCTGCCCTCGCTGTCGCTGGCCGGCGGCTGATCAGCCCTGGCGCGCCAACTGGCGCGCGCGCTCCAGCACCTGGTCCAGGGCGCGCTGCAGCAACGCCTTCTCGTCGTCACTGAGTCCTTCGAAGAGGTAGGCCTCGCGGGCCTGCACCATGGGCACGATCTTGCGGTACAGCGCCAAGCCGGCGGGCAGCAGGCTCAGCAGATAGCCGCGGCCGTCGTCAGGGTCGTCCTCGCGGGCAATCCAGCCAGCCTGCAGCATGCGGTTGACGGCGCGGCTGGTTCGCATCTTGTCCATCGTGGTGTGCTCGATCAGCGCAGTGGTCTTCATCGGGCTGCGCTCGGCCAACGCGGCCAGCACCCGCCACTCATCACGGCTGAGGTCGAAGCGCTCGGCATAGACCTGCGCCATCGAGCGGCTGACCGCCTCGGCCAGCACGGCCAGGCGGTAGGGGAAGAACTCGTCGAGCTTCATGGCGGGCAGGATAGTAACAAGTCAGACGATGAAGCACAGGAGAGGATCAGGGATTTCCCCCGAAAACATGCTGCAGGCACGATTCGATCTTGACCTTTAATAGTAACGTTGGTTACTATAAGGCCCATCACACCGCCGGAGACCGCCATGCCCATCGAACGCATCCACCACGTTGCCTACCGCTGCAAGGACGCCAAGCAGACCGTCGAGTGGTACGGCAAGTACCTGGGCATGAACTTCATCCTGGCGATCGCCGAGAACCAGGTGCCGTCGACCAAGGCCCCGGACCCGTACATGCACGTCTTCCTGGATGCGGGCGCCGGCAATGTGCTGGCCTTCTTCGAGCTGCCCAACTCACCCGCCATGGGCCGCGACAGCAACACCCCGGAGTGGGTGCAGCACATCGCCTTCAAGGTGGGCAGCGTGGACGAGCTCGAGCAGATCAAGGCCCGGCTGCAGGCCGACGGCATCGAGGTGGTGGGCCTGACCGACCACACCATTTTCAAGTCGATCTATTTCTTCGACCCCAATGGCCACCGGCTGGAGCTGGCCGCCGACACCGCCACACCCAAGATGGCCAAGGACCTGGACGAGGTGAAATGGGCCATGCTCAACGAGTGGGCCCAGACCAAGCGTGCGCCCACGCACGCTGCCTGGATGCACGAGTCCGAGTTCAAGCACTGACCTGATCGGCCCCCGCCATGCAGAAGACCTACACCTACCCCGAGTTCGCCTACCGCTGCTCGGACGAGCAACGCAGCGGCACCGTCCAGCGCCACCCCGTGGTGGTGATCGGCGCCGGCCCGATCGGCCTGACCCAGGCGCTGGACTGCGCCGCCTATGGCATCCCGGTGGTGGTGCTGGACGACAACAACACGGTCAGCATCGGCTCGCGCGCGGTGTGTTACGCCAAGCGGCCGCTGGAGATCTGGGACCGCCTGGGCGTGGGCGAGCGCATGGTCGAGAAGGGCGTGAGCTGGAAGGTGGGCAAGGTCTTTTTCAAGAACGACCTGGCCTACAGCTTTGACCTGCTGCCCGAGCCGGCGCACAAGATGCCGGCGATGATCAACCTGCAGCAGTACTACCTCGAGGAGTACATGGTCGAGGCCTGCGACGCTTCGCCGCTGGTGGACCTGCGCTGGAAGCACAAGCTGCTGGCCATCGCCCAACATGACGACCATGCCGTGCTGACCGTGCAGACCCCCGACGGCGTCTTCACGATGGAGGCCACCTGGGTGATCGCCGCCGACGGCGCCAACAGCGACACCCGCAAGATGCTCGACGGCCAGTTCACCGGCCAGTTCTTCCAGGACCGCTTCCTGATCGCCGACGTGGTCATGAAAGCGGATTTCCCGACCGAGCGCTGGTTCTGGTTCGACCCCCCCTTCTACAGCCGCCCCGGCAAGCCCACCAGCGTGCTGCTGCACAAGCAGAGCGACAACGTCTGGCGCATCGACTTCCAGCTGGGCTGGGACAGCGACCCCGACGAGGAGAAGAAGCCCGAGAACGTGATCCCGCGCATCCAGGCGATGCTCGGCCCAGAGGCCGAATTCGAGCTGGAATGGGTCTCGGTCTACCAGTTCGCGTGCCGGCGCATCGACAGCTTCCGCTACGGCCGCGTGCTGTTCACCGGCGACGCCGCGCACCAGGTTTCGCCCTTCGGCGCGCGCGGCGCCAACACCGGCGTGCAGGATGTGGACAACCTGACCTGGAAGCTGAAACTGGTTCTGGACGGCCGCGCCCCGGAGGCGCTGATCGACAGCTACCACGCCGAGCGCGCCTATGCGGCCGACGACAACCTGAAGAACTCCACCCGCTCGACCGACTTCATCACGCCCAAGAGCCGCGGCAGCCTGCGCTACCGCGACGCAGTGCTGGAACTGGCCAAGACCGAGGCCTTCGCACGCCCGCTGGTCAACAGCGGCCGCCTGTCCACGCCGACGCCCTACCTGCAGTCACCCCTGAACACACCCGACACCGACCGCTTCGCCGGCCTGATGCGCCCGGGCACCAACTGCGCGGATGCACCGGTCGAGGTCAAGGGCCAACGCAGCTGGCTGCTCAAGCACCTGGGTGGCAGCTTCGTGCTGCTGGCCTTTGGCGATGCGGCTGCTGAGTCGATCGAGGTCAACGGCGTGCTGACCCGCGTGCTGCACGTGGGCCGTGACCTGCACGACACCGACGGCCTGGTGGCCCAGCGCTACGACGCCCAGCCCGGCACCGTCTACCTGATCCGCCCCGACCAGCATGTGGCCGCCCGCTGGCGCCACTTTGACGCCGAGCAGGCCACCAACGCACTGCGCCGCTGCCTGGCCGCCTGACCGAGGACCCCGCGATGAGCACGCTCCACACCGAACCCCGCATCGCCGACCCGGACGGCTTCTACGAGGAACTGATCAACAGCCAGCGTGAACTGAACGACGAGCAGGTCGAACTGATGAACGCCAAGCTGGTGCTGATCCTGGCCAACCACATCGGCGACCGCAGCGTGCTGAGCGCCGCGCTGGCCCTGGCGCGGCCCGCCGGCACCTGATCAGGTGCCGCAGAAGGTCTGGTAGCCGGCGGTCACCGCCAGCGGCGCCGGCTCGGTGTAGGCGGCATCCTGCGGCCGCTCGTCGAAGGGCGCACGCACCACCGCCAGCAGGCGCTCGAAGGGCGCCAGATCCTGCCGCTCCTGCGCGGCCTCCAGCGCCGCTTCCACCTGGTGGTTGCGGGCGATGTAGGCCGGGTTGGCGCGGCGCATGGCCTGGGCTTGCGCCTCGCCAGCGCCATGGCGGCGCTGATGCCACCGGCCCAGCCAGGCGTCCAGTGCCTCGTCGGCCTCGGTCGCGAAGAGCGCGCGCAGGCGTGACTCGTCGCCCACCGCTGCGCTGTTCAGAGCGCGGAAGGCCGACGTGAAGTCGATCTGCCTCGGCTGCAGCAGGCCCAGGAAGGCCTGGGCCAGGGCCTCATCGGCGTCATCATCACCCGCTCCGGGCAGGCCCAGCTTGGCGCGCATCACGCCCAGCCATGCAGCGCGGTAGAACGCCGGGAAGGCATCGACCACGCCGGTGGCCAGGCGCAGTGCCTGCTGCTCGTCGGCGTGCAGCAGCGGTAGCAGGCACTCGGCCAGCCGCGCCAGGTTCCAGCGCGCGATCAGCGGCTGGTTGGCGTAGGCATAGCGGCCCGCCACATCGATCGAGCTGAACACCGTGCGCGGCCCGTAGGCCTCCATGAAGGCGCAGGGGCCGTAGTCGATCGTCTCGCCCGAGATCGTCATGTTGTCGGTGTTCATCACGCCGTGGATGAAGCCCACGCCCATCCAGCGCGCCACCAACGCCGCCTGGCGCTGGGCCACGCCTTGCAGAAGTGCGTGGTAGCGGTCGGGACGGTCGATGTCCTGGGGTTGGTGCAGCGCGATCGCGTGGTCGGCCAGTGCGCGCAGGGACTCGCCCTCGCCCCAGGCCGCGGCGTACTGGAAGCTGCCCACGCGCAGGTGGCTGGCCGCCACGCGCGTGAGCACGGCACCCGGCAGCGGGCGCTCGCGCCAGACCGTTTCGCCGGTGGCCACCGCGGCCAGCGAACGGGTGGTGGGAATATCCAGCGCGTGCATGGCCTCGGACACCAGGAACTCGCGCAGCACCGGCCCCAGCGCCGCCTTGCCATCGCCACCGCGCGAGAACGGCGTGCGGCCACTGCCCTTGAGTGCCACGTCGCGCCAGCGTCCGTGCCGGTCGCGCAGCTCGCCGATCAGCAGCGCCCGGCCATCACCCAGTCGCGGCGAGAAACCGCCGAACTGGTGTCCGGCATAGGCCTGGGCCACCGGCCGAGCGGCCGCCGGCACCGCGTTGCCTGCCAACACCGCCAAGCCTTCGGAGCCGGCCAGTGAGGTCGGGTCCAGGCCCAGCTCAAGCGCCAGCGCATCGTTCAGTGCCAACGCGCTCGGTGCCGGCACTGTGGTGGGCGTCCAGGCCACGGCCATGTCTGGCACGGCCGCCGCAAAACGGGCGTGCCAGCAGGCGTTGGCGAGAGAGACAGGTGTGTCTGCGGACGTCGTCATGGGCGACAGCTTGCCTGAACCCGGGACCGACTGCCCAGGGCCGCTCAGGAAGCCCTACCGCCACGCACCAGCCCGACACCCATTCATGCGCCTGTCGTGTCGAAGCGCCTTCCCGTCGCTCAGTGCACCGCCGCAGTGATCGGCGGCAACTCGGCCACCTGCAGCAGCAGCGCGTCGATGGTGCTCACGCCGAACTTGTTGCGCACCGACTGGATCTGGGTCCGGATCGTGGCCAGGCCCACGCCATGGGCCTCGGCAATGTCGCGTGCCTGCATATTGGACAGCAGCCCACCCAGCACCCGGGACTCGGCCTGCGTCAGGCCGTGGCGCAGCGCCAGCATCTGCAAGGCCAGCGGCGAGCCGGGCAAACGGCGCCCCAGCATCACCAGGGCCACAGGCTGGTTCAGCCAGGGCTCCCAGATGGGGGTGACTGCCACCATGGTGCGGTGGTCCGCTTCGCCCAGTTGCAGCAGCCTGGCACGGCGCCGCTCGGCCGCGTCGACCAGCGCACTGGCCCACTCCGGGGCCGAGCCCGCCGCGGCACGAACACGTTGCTCGTGCAGCGTCAGAATTCGACCCGCGTCGAGCTCACGCCGCGCCGCCCGGTTGGCGAACAGCAACAAGCCGTCCTGGTCGCAGGCCAGCAGGCCACACTCAATCTGGTTGATCAAGGCGTTCATCAACGCCGAGCCCCCCGCATCCGCTTGCGGATGACCCAGCGCCGACGGCGCATCCCTTCCGGTGTCCAGCAGCATGATCCTCTCCTTGCTTGTTTCTTGAGGAGGACCCGCCGGGCTGCGGCACCCGCGCGAACTCCATCCTGGGGACGCACTGTGAACGGGATCAGTCTCACAATCACCCCCTGACAAGGGGGCGAATCGCACACCAACCGATGCGAAGCTAGCACTGTGAAAAACACGTCCAAAGTCAGCCAGATCCGGGCGCTGGCCAGTGCCGGCCTGCCGCCGGAGGGCTTCATTGCCGCCGTGCTCGAGGCTCTGCACGGGGTCATCCCCTCGTACCGCAACCTGTTCGACTGGACCGAGCCCGATGGCCGCCTGGTGCGCTACTTCTTCGAGGGTCCGATCGACCACGAGGTGGCCAAACACTACTTCGAGGAGTTCCACAATCAACGTGAACTGGAGGTGATGCCGGCCTTTCGCGACACCATCACGGGCCGCGCCTCGGTCAAGACCGCCGAACAGCTGGACCAGCCGGCGTTCTACGAGTCAGCGCTGTACAACGAGATCTGGCGACCCCAGCGGCTGAAGACGCGCATCGAGACCATCGTGCGCACCAGCAGCGGCACGCCGCTGGGTTCCCTGGTGCTGTACCGTGGCCCGGGCGACCGCCGCTTCACAGCAGCCGACGAGCGCCTGCTGGAGCGCATCGCGCCCTACATCGCCCGCGGCCTGAGCGCGCCGACACCAACGGTCGGTGCCCCGGCCTACATCGCCAGTCCCGCCGGCCTGGCATTCGTCTGCCTGGGAACGCAGGGCCAGGTGACGCAGCTGTCGGCCAATGCGCACCGCCTGCTGCTGCTGGCCCATGGCGACGTCACGCCCGAGCGGGCTGCCGCAGCGCCGGCGGCGGAGAGCTTCCCCGTGCTGGCCACGCTGTGCCGACAATGGCTGGCGCAACGCGATGCGTTCCAGACCTGCTCACTGCAGGTTCAGAACGCCTGGGGACAGTTCGTCTTTGACGGCTGCGGCCTCAAGGGCACCCAGCCCGATGGCGGCGCACAGCTGCACGTGACAATCAGCCACCGCGAGCCCAACATCGTGGCCGCTCGCCGCGCCGTGGCCTCGTTCGACCTGACCCACGCGCAGCAGGAGGTGTGCCTGCTGCTGCATGCCGGCCGCACCCAGACCGAAGCGGCCGAACAGCTGGGCGTGTCAGTGGCCACCGTGGTAGACCATGTGCGCAAGATCTACGCGAAGCTCGATGTGCACTCGGTGATCGAGTTGGTGGGCCTGATCAATGCGCGGCAGAGCCGCAGCGGCATGGCAGGCAACTGACTGCCCTGATCGCGCCGAGCCCGAGCAGCGACAACGCGAGGGGTCTGGGGAACAGTCCACCCCAGGAAGTCCCCAGCCCAAAGACAAACGGGCTAGACGCCGAAGCATCTAACCCGTTGATCTAGAACGCAAATTCTGGCGCGGCTGGCAGGATTCGAACCCACGACCCCTTGGTTCGTAGCCGCAGACCGGCACCCTAAATTTCTTTTAAATCAACCACTTGCGGCGCTTGCCAACCCGCATTCCAAGCTGATCCAGTCACAGTCACGGCACAGTCCAGCGGGGCCGGTCACACTGGTTCAGAAACCGTCGCGCTGCCTGACGGAGATGGCAGTGCTGGTTGGTACAGGTCAGTAATGTTTATGTCAAATAGGTGTTGACGCCGACCGAATTTTGACCACCCGTGCCGATTGAACTTTGACCAGGGGCGGGAGGCTGTCGCGAGGACAGCCATCTGTGGATAAGTCTAGTCGCTGGCTGGGTTGACGCCCTCCTGGTCAGGGTCTGTGGTTGCCGTGCGGCGAGCCTGTTCGCGCGCCCGGATTCGGGTCTTGGCAGTGGCCGTGGAGTGCCGGAAGCGGTAGGACTCGTTGCCTGTCTCGACGATGTGGCAGTGGTGGGTGAGGCGGTCGAGCAGCGCGGTGGTCATCTTGGCGTCGCCGAAGACGGCGGCCCATTCACCGAAGGTCAGGTTGGTGGTGATCATGACGCTGGTGCGCTCGTAGAGCTTGCTCAGCAGGTGGAACAGCAAGGCGCCGCCGGCCTGGCTGAACGGCAGGTAGCCCAGTTCGTCCAGGATCACCAGGTCCATGTGCATCAACGTGGCGCTGATGCGTCCGGCACGACCCTCGGCCTTCTCGC
>NZ_JAGQDE010000018.1 GCF_018069755.1 Ideonella aquatica
GCCGAGGCGCCGGTTCGCGCCGAGCCGGCGGCTGCGCCGCCCGCACTGCGCAGCAGCCCGGCCGTGGTGACGCCGCCCAGCCGCACACTGCCGTCGGCCGAACCCGTGGCGCGTCCGATGGAGGCGCCGCGCGTGCCGGCCGCGCCGATCGCCCGTCCGGCCGAGGTGGAACGCCCGGTCGCGGCACCGCCAAGCCGCACGCTGCCTGCCGAGCGCCCGGCGCCGGTGCGTCCGCAGGCCGCGCCGATGGAGCGTCCGCAGGTGGAACGCCCGCCGGTTGAGCGCGCCCAGCCTGAGCGTGCGCAAGCCGAGCGGCCGGCGCGGCAGCGCGATGCCGACAGCCGCGGCAACGGCCGCGGCCGGGACGACATGCGCTGACCCCTCGGTCGATCGCCGACCAGGCTGCCCCGCTCAGCGGGGCAGCAGCGTTTTCAGCACCGGCCAGACGTTGTCCAGCATCAGCGGATGCGCCTTGGCCAGTGGGTGGATGCGATCGCTCTGGAACCAGGCCTCGGCATCGGGCCGGTCGGCCACGCCGGCCAGCAGAAAGGGCACCAGGCCCGCACGCCGCTCACGCGCCACCTGCTGGAAGCTGCGCGCGAAATCCTCGGTGTAGGCGCGGCCGTAGTTGGGCGGCACCTGCATGCCCACCAGCAGCACCTTGGCACCGGCCTGCTGGGCGGCGCTGGTCATCGCCATCAGGTTGTCGCGCGTGCTGGTCACTGGCAGGCCGCGCAGTGCGTCGTTGCCGCCCAGCTCGATCACCACCAGCGCGGGCTTGTGCTGCGTCAGCAGCGCCGGCAGACGGCTGCGGCCGCCGGCGGTGGTGTCGCCGCTGATGCTGGCATTGACCACCTGCAGTGGCGACTTCTGCGCCTTCAGCCGCTCGGCCAGCAGCGCCACCCAGCCGCTGCCGCGGGCCAGGCCGTACTCGGCCGAGAGGCTGTCGCCCACCACCAGCAAGACCGGCGCGGCCGTGGGGGCGGCCGTGGCCGCGCTACAGTCGGCGCCGATGCAGGCGATCAGGCCTGCCAGCAGCCCGGCGCGGCGCGCCCTTGAAACCAAGCTCATGTCCGAACCCATCATTGCAGTGGAGCATGTCAGCAAGCGCGTCACCGACGCCACTGGCACGCTGACGATTCTCCACGACATCGACTTCTCCCTGCAGCCGCGCGAATCGGCCGCCATCGTCGGCGCCTCGGGCTCGGGCAAGAGCACCCTGCTGGCCTTGATGGCCGGCCTGGACGTGCCCACCGAGGGCACGGTGCGCCTGGCCGGCACCGACCTCTTCGCGCTGGACGAGGACGCCCGCGCCGAGGTGCGCGCTCGCTCGCTGGGCTTTGTCTTCCAGAGCTTTCAGCTGCTGGCCAACCGCACCGCGCTGGAAAACGTGATGCTGCCGCTGGAGCTGGCCGGTGCGGCGCGGGCGCGCGAGCAGGCCGCCGAGATGCTGGACCGCGTGGGCCTGTCGCAGCGCCTGCGCCACTACCCCAAGGTGCTGTCGGGTGGCGAGCAGCAGCGCGTGGCGCTGGCGCGGGCCTTCGTGGTGCGGCCGCAACTGCTGCTGGCCGACGAGCCCACCGGCAGCCTGGACTTCGCCACCGGCGAGTCGGTGATGAACCTGATGCTCGAGCTCAACCGCGAGGCGGGCACGACGCTGGTGCTGGTGACGCATGACCGGGCGCTGGCAGCGCGCTGCGAGCGACAGCTGCACATCGAGGCCGGCCGCCTGATGCCGGCCTGATCAGGCCGCCGCGGCCATCGCCTCGGCGCAGGCCACCGCGCTGGCCCAGGCCCACTGGAAGTTGTAGCCGCCCAGCCAGCCGGTCACGTCGACCACCTCGCCGATGAAGTACAGGCCGGGGTGCAGGCGGCTTTCCATCGTCTGCGAGCTGAGGTCGCGGGTATCGACGCCGCCGGCCATCACCTCGGCCTTGGCCCAGCCCTCGGTGCCACTGGGCGTGAGGGTCCAGTGCTGCAGGCTGTCGGCCAGGCGGCGCAGCGTGGCGTCGGGCACCTGCGGCATCGGGGTGTCGGCGGCGATGCCCTGCAGCGCCAGCCAGGTGTCGGCCAGGCGTTGGGTCAGCAGCGCAGCCAGTTCGTTGCCCAGCTGGCGGCGTGACTGCCGCTTGAGCTGCTGCAGGGTCTCGAACAGGTCGGTGCCGGGCAGCAGGTCGATCTCGATGGTCTGACCGGGCCGCCAGAAGCTGGAGATCTGCAGCACCGCCGGGCCGCTGAGGCCGCGGTGGGTGAACAGCAGGTCTTCGAGAAAACTCACCGTGTTCGAGCGCTTGCCCTTGCCCGGCACGGCGGTGGAAATGGCCACCGGTCGCGCGATGCCCGCCAGTGGCACGAAGGGCGCCCAGTGGGCGGTGTCGAAGGTCAAGGGCACCAGCGCCTCGCGCGGCGCCACCAGGCGGTGGCCCAGGCGCTCGGCCAGGCGCAGGCCCCAGTCGCTGGCGCCGATCTTGGGCACCGGCAGGCCGCCGGTGGCAATCACCACGCGGCGGGCCAGCACCTCGCCGCGGTCGGTGCGGGCGGTCCAGCCAGCCTCGGTGGGCTGCACCTCGTGCACGGCGCAGGGCTGCCAGCGCTCGACACCTCCCGCCGCGCATTCGTGCAGCAGCAGCTCGATGATGTCCTGCGCCGAGTGGTCGCAGAACAGCTGGCCCTTGTGCTTCTCGTGGAAGGCGATGCCGTGGCGCTGCACCAGGGCGATGAACTCGGACGCCGGGTAGCGCGCCAGCGCCGAGCGGCAGAAGTGCGGGTTCTCGGACAGGTAGTTGGCCGGCCCGGCCTCGCGGTTGGTGAAATTGCAGCGGCCGCCGCCGGAGATGCGGATCTTCTCGGCCAGCTTGGGCGCGTGGTCGACCAGCAGCACCTTCAGGCCGCGCTGGCCGGCCTGGGCAGCGCAGAACAGGCCCGCGGCGCCGGCACCGATGACCAGCGCATCGACCGCGGCACTCACGCCGTCAGGCCCTTCCAGAGCATGTAGCTGGCCAGGCCGTAAAGCAGCACCGCGAAGACCCGCTTGAGCTGCGCCACGTTCATCGCGTGGCTGGCGCGCGCGCCCAGCGGCGCCATCGTCACGCTGGCGCTGGCGATCACCAGCAAGGCCGGCAGGTAGAGGTGGCCCAGCGCACCGGGCAGCGCCGGCGGCAGGTTCCAGCCGCCCACCACATAGCCCACGGTGTTGGCCAGCGCGATCGGAAAGCCCAGCGCCGCGCTGGTGCCCACCGCCTGGTGGATGGGCACGTTGCACCAGGTCATGAAGGGCACGCTGACGAAGGCACCACCCGCGCCCACCAGACCGGACAGGAAGCCGATGCCGGTGCCGGCCGCCCCCTGGCCCAGCGGCCCCGGCATCTGCCGGCTGGGCTTGGGCTGGCGGTTGCGCAGCATCTGCGTGGCCGAAAAGCCCACGAAGAGTGCGAAGCACAGCGCCAGCGCCTGCCCCTTGATCAGCGCGAACGCGCCGGCGCCGGCCAGCAGGCCGCCAGCCACGATGCCCGGTGCCATGCCGCGCACCAGGTCCCAGCGCACCGACCCCTTCTTGTGGTGGGCGCGCACGCTGGAGATGGAGGTGAACATGATCGTGGCCATCGAGGTGGCGATCGCCATCTTCACCGACACGTCCGCCGGCACGCCGCGCTGGCCCAGGATGAAGGTCATGAACGGCACCATCATCATGCCGCCGCCCACCCCCAGCAGGCCGGCCAGGAAGCCGGCCACCAGGCCCAGGGCCAGCAGCTCGGCGATCAAGGTCAGGGACAGATCCATCAACGGTCCAGCAGTTGCGTCACCAGCGCCCACTCGGCGGCGCTGACCGGGGTGATCGACAGCCGGCTGCCCTTGCGCAGCAGCTCCATCGTGGCCAGGCGCGGTTCGGCGCGCAGCTCGGCCAGCGTCAGCAGCCGGGTCTTGCGCACGAAGCGCACGTCCACATGCACCCAGCGCGGCGCCTCGGGCGTGGCCTTGGCGTCAAAGTACGGGCTGGCGGGGTCGAACTGGGTGGCGTCGGGGTAGGGCGCGCTGGCCACCTCGGCCAGGCCGGCGATGCCCGGCTCGGCGCAGGACGAGTGGTAGTACAGCACGCCATCGCCCGGTCGCATCGCGTCGCGCATGAAGTTGCGCGCCTGGTAGTTGCGCACGCCGGTCCAGGGCACGGTTTGGCCGGGGCGGCGCGCGAGGTCGTCGATCGAGCACTCGTCGGGCTCGATCTTCATCAGCCAGAAGGACGCCATGAAGCGGTGGGGTGCGGGTGAAGGGTGTCCGCCACCAACCGTGGGCCGCATTCCTGAACCCAGGGGATTCAGGTGGGCGAGGTCAGCACGGCGTCGGGTTCATCTGACGCGAGACGATCACACCTGCCGAGCGATGTTCCAAGCCCTGGCTCGCGAGAGCATCGGTTCAAGGAAATATAAAACCCACGCGGAGGTGACGGACAACCTGATTCTAGGCCTTGGCGGTGCGCTGCGGGTCCGAGAAGCCGTGCAAATTCAGAGCAAATGTCCGTCGTGGCCGAGCGAGCCGTCGATGCGGTCGATCAGGCGCTGCAGCACGGTGTCGTCGAGCGAGGCCCCGCTGGCGTCTGCCGGGGCCGCGGCGGCTGGGCGGGCGGCCGGCTTCTCGGCCAGTCGGTAGGCCAGGTTCAGTGCCGCCAGCACGGCCATGCGCTCGCGCGCCTTGACACGGCCGGCATCACGGATGGCGCTCATCTCCTGGTCAACGGTGGCCACGGCCTGCTGCAGCAGTGCCTCGCCGCCTTCGGGGCAGCCCAGCAGGTAGCTCTGGCCGAGGATGGTGACTTCGATCTGCTTCATTCGCCGCCCTCAGATGTCGGGGTCGGGGTCGGGTCGGTGGGCAAGCGCTCCAGCAGTGCGTCGATGCGCGAGCGGGCGGCGGCGAGGCGGGACTTGAGGCTGTCACGCTCACTGGTCGTGGCCTTGAGCTGCTGCTCAAGCAGCTCGTTCGTGCGCTGCAGCTCCTCGTGGCGCAGCACGAGGCGCTCGATGCGCTCGGCGAGATCCGGCAGACGGGACATGGGCCGTGGAACCTTGTCTGAATCGGCGTGATCCGTCATTGTAGAGGGGTCGATGCCGAGGACGGTGGCGGGGGTGGCCGAAGGCGTTTGATCTCGCGCGCCAGATCGATCACGGCCATGGCGTAGTAGCTGGACCAGTTGTAGCGCGTCACCACCCAGAAGTTGCGCGTGCCGGCCACATAGCTGGGGGCGGCGTCACCGTTCTGCAGCTCGACCAGGGCCAGCGGACCGGCGTGGGCGCGGCCGGCCTCGTCCAGCACCGCACCCAGCTCGCTCATGCGCTGAGCGCTGAAGCTGGGCTGGATATCGGGCGCCAGCAGCGTGGCGCGGGCGCTGGTGTCAGCGGGCACCTGCACGCCGTAATGCGTGGGCAGGCCGCGCTCCCAGCCGAACTCGGCGAAGTAGCGCGCGACGCTGCTGATCACATCGGCGGGGTTGTACTCCAGGTCGATGTGGCCGTCGCCGTCGCCGTCGATGGCATAGCGGCGGATGCTGCTGGGCATGAACTGCGGCAGGCCGATCGCGCCGGCGTAGCTGCCCTTGACGCTGGTGGGGTCGCGCTGCTCGGCGTGGCACCAGCTCAGGAAGGCGGCCAGCTCGTCACGGTAGAAGCCGCTGCGGTCGGAGCGGCCGCTGGGAAAGTCCAGGCTCAGCGTGGCCAGCGCGTCGAGCACGCGAAAGCCGCCGCGGATGCGCCCGTAGTAGGTTTCGACGCCGACGATGGCCACCACCATTTCGGGCGGCACGCCCCAGCGGGATTCGGCCTGGTTCAGCCAGCGCTCGTGGGCCTGCCAGAAGCGCAGGCCCTCGGCGGCGCGCGCGGCGTCGACCATGCGGGCGCGGTAGGCGGCCCAGTTCTTGGCGATGCCTGCCGGCGGTGGCATCACCAGCCGCGTCACGCTGGCCTGGAAGCGCGCCTGGGCCAGGGCGCGCTGCACCCAGTCGGGGTCCAGGCCCTGCGCGGCGGCGATGGTGCGAGCCAGGGCCTGGGCGTCTTCGCGGCTGGCGTAAGAGGGGGCCGCGACGGGCTCGGGCGACTTCGCGCCGCGCTGACGGTGGGGTGCCGCCGCGGCGGCCAGAGAAAACAGCAGCGCGGCGGCGGACAGGAGCGGGAACCAGGACATGGGGCCGATTATCCCGAGCGGCCGGTGGGCAGGTTCAGCGCGCGCCGGGCTTGGCGCAGCCGACGCTGCCAATCGCGCCAGGACGCACGCGGCTGCGGCGCTGCCGCCACGACCGGTGCGTAGCGCCAGGCCTGCAGCGCGTCGAGCTGGGTCACCAGCGGCGCCGCGTCGTCGCCATGGCGCCGATGCAGCTGGCGGGCGAGGGCAGCGGGGCTCATGGTCTCGTCGACCACCACGTCCAAGCGGTCGAGCTCCCGGATCAGCCAGGCCTGCAGGCGTTGCCAGGGCGTGCGGCGGCGCCGATCCAGCCACACCCACACCGCGCCCGCCGTGGCCGCCAGCGCCATCAGTGCCGCCAGCGCGCGGCCCAGCGTGGCCATGTCCGGCGTCTCGAAGCCCAGCTTCTCGAGCAGGTGGTACTGCTCGTTGCGGCCATAGCCCAGCACCCACTGGTTCCAGCGGTTGTCCAGGGCTTCGGCCCACTGCCGCAGCACCAGGCTGAGCCCGGGACTGACGGTGTCCAGCGTGCCGGCCATCAGTCCTCTGGGAGCGGGCAGGGCGCGGCCGCGGTCGATGCGCTCGGGTGCGACGGCGGCAGTGGGGTCGACCCGCAGCCAGCCCTGGCCCTCGACCCAGATCTCGGCCCAGGCGTGGGCATTGCTTTGGCGAACCACCAGGTAGCCGTCCACTGGCTGGGGATCGCTGCCCTGGTAGCCGGTGACGATGCGCGCCGGCACGCCCAGGCTGCGCATGGCGACCACGAAGGCCGAGGCGTAGTGCTCGCAAAACCCGGCGCGGCGGTCGAACCAGAACTCGTCGACCATGTCGCCTTCGTAGGGGCCGGGCGACAGCGTGTAGCGGTAGTTCTGCTCGCGCACATGGCGCAGCACTGCCTGCGCCCAGGCCGCCGGCCCGGCCTGCTGCAGGCCGGGCGAGTCCGCCAGCAGGGCCTGCGCCCAGGCCCGCATGCGCGGGTGGGCGCCCGCCGGCAGCGCCAGCAGCGTGCGGCGCTCGCCGCGCCCGAGTTCGCCGCCCAGGCGTCCCTGCGGCCAGGCGCGCGCCTGCAGGCGCAGGCGGGCGCTGGTGGGCACGCTCAGGCTCCACTGCAGGCCCGCCTCCTGGTGCAACGCATTGGCCAGCTCAGGCGGCAGGCCGGCGGGGGCGTTGGGCGTCAGCTCGAGCAGCGGCACCCAGCGGGTGCGGCCGGGCTCGATCGTGATCTCGTAACCCAGGCCGGGGCCATCCGTCGTCACGGCGGAGGAGCGGCCCGGCTCGCCCAGACCGGGGGCTGTCCGCCAGCGCCGGCCGTCCTGGCGCACCAGCACCGGCCCGCGCAGGTAGAGCGCCGCCGCCGGTGGCGGCGGGCCGTCGAAGCGCAAGCGCAGCGCGACGCTGTCGTCCAGCGCCAGCTCGGCCACCTCGCCCGGCTGCATGCTGTCGGACAGCCCGGTCATCGCGCCGTCGCCAGGCACCGACCACAGCGGTGCCAGCCGCGGGAACAGCAGGAACAGCGCCAGCATCACCGGCGTGCCCCAGGCGGTGGCGCGCAGGGCCAGGCCCGCGGCCGAGGCCAGCGTGGGGCGGCCGGCAGGCATGTGGGCCAGCGTGAGCACCGTCAGCCAGCCCCACACCGCCAGCGCCATCGCGGCGGCCAGCGCCAGCGACTGCGAATACAGGAAATTGGTCAGCACGACGAAAAAGCCCAGGAAGAACAGCAGCAGGGCGTCGCGCTGCGCGCGCATCTCCAGCGTCTTCAGGGCCATCAGCGAGACCAGCAGCAGCACACCGGCGTCGCGGCTGACCAGGGTGCGCTGGCTTTGCCAGGTCAGTCCGCCCAGCAGCAGCAGCAGCGCCAGCAGCACCCAGCGCCGGGGCAGTGGCGCCTGGCGCGCCGCCAGCCAGCCGCGCCAGAGCAGCACGCCCACGCACAGCGCGGCCAGCCACGGCGGCTGGCGCCACAAATGGGGCAGCACGGTCCAGCCGATCAGGCCCAGCAGCAGCCAGGTGTCGCGGGTGTCGCGCGGCAGCGGCGTCATCCGCGGTGCTCCGCCAGTACGCGCAGGCCCTGCTCCAGATGCGGCTGACCCACGCCAACCGGGCACTCGCGCCCGCCGGCACGCAGGCCCCAGGGGCGCTGCGTGCGCTCACAGGCCAGGGCCCAGGCAGTCAGTCGCGACAGCCGGGCCTCGACGCCCGTGCCGGAAGCGTCGGCCAGATCCAGCCACAGCGGTGGCGACTGTGGCTCGCTGCCATCCCGGCTGACCCATTCGCCGCTGTGCGCCAGCTTTTTCCAGGCGACGCGGCGCGGGCTGTCGCCGCGGCGCCAGGGCCGAACGCCGTCGAACTCGCCCTGCTCGGCGTGGCGCCGCGCGCCGGTGTCGTCGCCTGCACCGGCGGCCAGGGGCAACGGCGGCTCGGGTCGCTCGGGGGCCGGCCACACACACGCCCGGCCGGCCGGTCGCCACAGCGACCAGGCGCGGAACAGGCCGAAGGGAAAGCGGCTCTCGATGCGCAGCAGCGGCAGCGGGTGCAGGCCGCGCTGAGGGCATTCCAGCGTCAGCGTCAGCACCGACTGGCCCTGCGCGCCGATCTCGGCCCAGGCCAGTGCGCCCGGGCCCTCGTCGGGTTGCAGGCCCAGGCCCACGCCGTGGCGTTCGCGGCCGGGGTTGGCAATCTGCAACTCGAGCGCCGTGGTCTGCCCGGCATGGCAGGCTGCCACCGGTCGCAGGTGCAGGCTCAGGCCGCGCAGGCTGGCATGGGTGATGTGCATCGACGCCAAGGCCGCGCCGGCCAGCAAAAAGGTCAGCGCGTAGCCCAGGTTCAGTTGGTAGTTGATCGAGCCGATCAGCAGCAGCAGCAACATCACGATGAAGGCCAGCCCGGCGCGCGTGGGCACGATGTAGATGTTGCGCTGGTTCAGCTCATGGCGCTCGCTGGCCCGGTGCCGCGCGTGCCAGGCCTGTCGCAGGCGCTGCCTCAGCCCGATCAAGGCAGCGGCACCGCCTGAAGCATGGCACGCACCTGCTCGCGTCGGCCGCGGCCTGCGCCCGAGACCGGTTGCAGGCGGTGGGCGATGGCCTGCGGCAGCAGCGCCTGCAGGTCGTCCGGGGTGACGTGGTCGCGGCCCACCAGCAGGGCCCGGGCGCGCGCCACGCGCAGCACACCGATGCCGGCGCGCGGCGACAGGCCGTCCACGAACCAGCGGCCTGAGCGGGTGGCCGCGATCAGCGCCTGCAGGTAGTCCAGCAGCGGCTCGGACACATGGACCTCGCCCACCGCGGCCATGGCCTGCAGCAGTTCCTCGGGGCCGAGCACCGGCTTCAGGCGGGCCAGCAGCGCGCGCCGGTCCTCGCCCGCCAGCAGGGCGCG
The DNA here is from genome assembly GCF_018069755.1 of Ideonella aquatica. Classification (GTDB taxonomy): domain Bacteria; phylum Pseudomonadota; class Gammaproteobacteria; order Burkholderiales; family Burkholderiaceae_C; genus Ideonella; species Ideonella aquatica. Next base: position 9,538 of record NZ_JAGQDE010000018.1, read on the forward strand.
CTCGGCCCGGGCGTCGGGGTAGCCCAGGCTGATGCACATCAGGAAACGGTCCAGCTGGCTTTCCGGCAGCGGGTAGGTGCCCAGCTGCTCACCGGGGTTCTGGGTGGCGATGACGAAGAAAGGCCGGGGCAAGGCACGGGTGGCACCATCGACGCTGACCTGGTGCTCTTCCATGGCCTCGAGCAGCGCGCTCTGCGTCTTCGGACCGGCGCGGTTGATCTCGTCGGCCAGCAGCACCTGGGCGAACACCGGCCCCGGATGGAACACGAAACGCTCGTTGCTGCGCTCGAACACGCTGACGCCGATCAGGTCGCTGGGCATCAGGTCGGCGGTGAACTGCACGCGCGAGAACTGCAGGCCCAGCGAGATCGCCAGCGCATGCGCCAGGGTGGTCTTGCCCACGCCGGGCAGGTCCTCCACCAGCAGGTGGCCGCCGGCCAGCAGGCAGGCCAGGCAGTCGTCCACCTGGGTCGGTTTGCCGACGACGATCGTGCTAATCTGACCCTTGAGTTGGGTCAATCGTTCGGTCCAGCGTGCGCTCATCATGGAGGCACGATAGCTCACAACCAGAGGAAGACAAATGCCGTCGCCTGTGCGGGGGCATGACGCCATGACCACGGCCTTTTTCACCCACCCTGACTGCCGCCGCCACGACATGGGCGCTGGCCACCCCGAGTGCCCTCAGCGTCTGGACGCCATCGAGGACCACCTGCTCTCCACCGGTCTGGACATTGCGCTCACCCGCATGGATCCGCCGCTGGCCAGCCACTCCGACCTGATGCTGGCCCACTCCGAGGGCTACCTGCTGGAGCTCGACGAGTTCATGAAGCAGGCCACCGAGACGGGTGAACACCGCGCGCTGGACCCCGACACCCTGGTGTGTCCGCACACCTGGCAGGCGGCCTTGCGCTCGGCCGGGGCGGCGGTGGCGGCCACCGATGCGGTGCTGGATGGCCGCGCCGAGAACGCCTTCTGCGCGATCCGCCCGCCCGGCCACCATGCCACGCGTTCGCAGAGCATGGGCTTTTGCTTCTTCAACAACATTGCCATTGCGGCGCGCCACGCGGTGGATGTGCGCGGCCTGGAGCGCGTGGCGATCATCGATTTCGATGTGCACCACGGCAACGGCACCGAGGACATCGTGGCGGGGGACGATCGCATCCTGATGGTGAGCTTCTTCCAGGATCAGCTCTACCCGTTCAGCGGTGGTGTGCCGATGGGCGAGAACATGCTCAACGTGCCGATCCCCGCCTACACCCGCGGCGGCGAGATCCGCGAGATCATCGAAGCCAACTGGATGCCCCGGCTGGAGGCCTTCAAGCCACAGATGATCTTCATCTCGGCCGGCTTCGACGCCCATCGTGAGGATGACCTGGGCCAACTGGGCCTGGTCGAGGCCGACTATGAGTGGATCACGCGTCGCCTGAAGGATGTGGCCCAGCGCCACTGCCAGGGCCGCATCGTGTCCTGCCTGGAAGGCGGCTACACGCTGAGCTCGCTGGCGCGCAGCGTGGCGGCGCATCTGCGGGCCCTGGCCGACGTGTGACCTGGGTCGCCGGGTGACAATCCGGCGATGACCACGGATGCCGCCCCCAGCCTGCAGGAATTTCTCAACGCGCTGACCCACCCGAGCGCAGCGCTCGAACTGGCGGTGATCGCCGGCTGCCTGGGCTTGGCCTGGGCCCTGGTGCGCCTGCTGCGCGGCGCCGCGGCCAGTGCGGCGCCCTCGGTGCTGTTCGGCCGTCGGCTGGTCGATGGCCTGTTGTTCCCGGTGCTGGCCCTGGGCCTGGCGCTGGCAGCGCGACGCGCGCTGATCGCGGCCGACGTGCATGTGGCGGTCTTCAAGATCGTCATCCCGGTGCTGGTGGCCTTTGCCGTGATCCGGCTGGCGGTGCGGGTGCTGGAAGCGGCCTTTCCCACGTCGCGCCTGGTGCGGGTGGTCGAGCGCTCGATCTCGTGGCTGGTCTGGGCCGGCATGGTGGGCTGGGTCACCGGCCTGCTGCCCGAGTTGCTGTCGGCCATGGAAGAGATCCACTGGAAGATGGGCGGCTCCAACGTGTCACTGCGCACGCTGGTGGAAGGCACGATCAGCGCCGGTGTGGTGCTGATCGTGGCGCTGTGGATCTCGGCGGCGATCGAGGCGCGGCTGCTCAGCGGCGCCAGTGGCGAGAACCTCTCGCTGCGCAAGGTGGCGGCCAACACCGTGCGGGCGCTGCTGGTCTTCGTGGGCCTGTTGGTGGGGCTGACCGCGGTGGGGATCGACCTGACCGCGCTGTCGGTGCTGGGCGGCGCGATCGGCGTGGGCGTGGGCCTGGGCCTGCAGAAGCTGGCAGCCAACTATGTGTCGGGCTTCGTCATCCTGACCGAGCGTTCGCTGCGCATTGGCGACACCGTGCGGGTGGACAACTTCGAGGGCCGCATCACCGATATCGCGATGCGCTACACCGTGATCCGCTCACCTGGCGGCCGCGAGGCCATTGTTCCCAACGAGATGCTGATCACCCAGCGGGTGGAGAACTCCTCGCTGGCCGACCCACAGGTGCTGCTGCAGACCACGGTGCAGGTGGCCTACGGCACGGATCTGGACGCGCTGTTCCCGCAGATCGTGGCGGCGGTGACGCAGGTGCCGCGGGTGCTGGCCGAGCCGGCGCCGGTGGTCCACCTGTCGGCCTTCGCGGCCGACGGTCTGGAGCTCACGGTGAATTTCTGGATCACCGACCTGGAAAACGGTGCCGGCGGCGCCCGCTCGGGCGTCAACCTGGCGATCCTGGCGCTGCTGGGCCGCCTGGGCGTGGAGATCCCGTACCCGCAGCGCGTGATTCGCCAGGCCTGAAACGACAACGCCCCGCCAAGGCGGGGCGCAGCACGGCCGGGAAGGGCCTCAGGCGGTGACCACCGGGATCTTGCCGATCTTGGCCTGCCAGGTCTTCGGACCTTCAATGTGGGCGCTGGTGCCGCCGGCGTCCACCGCCACCGTGACCGGCATGTCGACCACGTCGAACTCGTAGATGGCTTCCATGCCCAGATCGGCAAAGCCCACCACCTTGGCGGCCTTGATCGCCTTGGACACCAGGTAGGCGCTGCCGCCCACGGCCATCAGGTAGGCCGACTGGTTGTCCTTGATGGCCTGGATGGCCACCGGGCCGCGCTCGGCCTTGCCGACCATCGCGATCAGGCCGGTCTTCTCCAGCATCATGCGGGTGAAGCCATCCATGCGCGTGGCGGTGGTGGGGCCGGCCGGGCCGACCACCTCGTCACGCACCGGATCCACCGGGCCGACGTAGTAGATGACGCGGTTGGTGAAGTCCACCGGCAGCGGTTCACCCTTGGCCAACATGTCGGCGATGCGCTTGTGGGCGGCGTCGCGGCCGGTCAGCATCTTGCCGTTGAGCAGCAGCGTGTCGCCCGGCTTCCAGCTGGCCACCTCGGCCTTGGTCAGGGTGTTCAGGTCGACGCGCTTGCTCTTGTTGTAGTCGGGCGCCCAGGCGACATCCGGCCACAGGTCCAGACTGGGCGGCTCCATGTAGGCCGGGCCCGAGCCATCGAGCACAAAGTGGCCGTGGCGGGTGGCGGCGCAGTTCGGGATCATCGCGATCGGCTTGCTGGCGGCGTGGGTGGGGTAGGTCTTGATCTTGACGTCCAGCACCGTGGTCAGGCCGCCCAGGCCCTGGGCGCCGATGCCCAGCGCATTGACCTTTTCGTAGAGCTCGACGCGCAGTTCCTCGAGCTTGTTCTGCGGGCCGCGCGCCAGCAGCTCGTACATGTCGATGTCATCCATCAGCGACTCCTTGGCCAGGAGCGCCGCCTTCTCGGCCGTGCCGCCGACACCGATGCCCAGGATGCCCGGCGGGCACCAGCCGGCACCCATCGTGGGCACGGTCTTCAGCACCCAGTCGACGATGTTGTCGCTGGGGTTGAGCATGTAGACCTTGGACTTGTTCTCGGAGCCGCCGCCCTTGGCCGCGACGATGACATCCACGGTGTTGCCGGGCACCACCTCCATGAAGACCACCGCCGGCGTGTTGTCCTTGGTGTTCTTGCGCTCGAAGATGGGGTCACTGAGCACCGAGGCGCGCAGGCGGTTGTCCGGGTGGTTGTAGGCGCGGCGAACGCCTTCGTCCACGGCGTCCTGGATCGAGCCGCTGAAGCCCTCCCAGCGCACGTCCATGCCGATCTTCAGGAAGACGTTGACGATGCCGGTGTCCTGGCAGATCGGGCGGCGCCCTTCGGCGCACATCTTCGAGTTGGTCAGGATCTGGGCGATCGCGTCCTTGGCCGCGGCCGATTCTTCGCGTTCATAGGCGCGGGCCAGGTGGGCGATGTAGTCGGCCGGGTGGTAGTAGCTGATGTACTGCAGCGCGGCAGCGACGCTCTCGACGAGGTCGGCGTACTTGATCGTGGTGGACATGGCGTCTCTCGATGCTTCAGGAACCGGGGATGCGGGCAGTGTAGTCATGGGACTGTCGCGAGGCTTGCGCCAGTCCGGGACGGGATCAGTGTTTCTCGCCCGGGTGGGCGCCGCCCTGCAGCAGCTTGTCGGCATAGGCCAGCGCCAGCGCCGACAGCAGGAAGGAAATATGGATTGCGATCTGCGCCAGCACCACCCGGTCGGTGATCTTGTCGGCGTTGATGAAGGTCTTGAGCAGGTGGATGGAGCTGATACCGATCAGCGCCATGCCCAGCTTGACCTTCAGTACCGAGGCATTGACGTGGCTCAGCCATTCCGGCTCGTCTGGGTGACCTTCGAGCTTCATGCGGCTGACGAAGGTGTCGTAGCCGCCGACGATGACCATGATCAGCAGGTTGGAAATCATCACCACGTCGATCATGCCCAGCAGCACCAGCATGATGATGGTTTCGTTCAGGCCCTTGATCGAGTCGTAGCCAATGGGCTTGCCGTCGGCCGACAGGATCGGGTTGGCCTTGTAGCCCAGGCTTTCCACCAGAATTTGCAGCGCATGCTGGTTGCCAAACGCGGCTTCCACCAGGTGTGTCAGTTCGAGACAGAAGTTGTAGACGTAGACACCCTGCGCAATGATCAGTCCGAAGTACAGCGGCAACTGCAGCCAGCGGCTGGCAAAGATCAGATTGGCGAGGGGGTTCAGGCGCTGGCGGGTGGTGTTGTTGTGGGATGCCATGGTGCGGGCCGTGGAGCAGGGAGCGGCGATTCTAGGACAGCACCCCCGGGCTTCGACGGGGTATCGCAGCCCCCAGGCGCGCACTAGACTTTCTCCTGCACCCATGCTGTGCGCCGGCAGCGTGCCGCAGCGTCCGGCGAGCGCACCAGAGTAAGGCGGTCGTCAGATGGCAGGACGACCATTCGGCCAAGGATGCACATGGTGTGCTACGAATCCAACCGAGCTTCGAGGAGACATTCGATGAGCGAAGAACTCAAGGTCTATGCACCGCCGGCAGACTTTGCCGCCGCGGCCCACGTCAACGGCATGGCCGCCTACGAGGCCCTGTGCAAGGAAGCCGAGACCGACTACGAGGGCTACTGGGGCCGCCTGGCCAAGGAGCTGATCACCTGGAAGACGCCTTTCACCAAGGTGCTCAACGAGGCCGAAGCCCCCTTCTTCAAGTGGTTCGAGGATGGCACGCTGAACGTGTCCTACAACTGCCTGGACCGCAACATCGAGCGCGGCCTGGGCGACAAGACCGCCATCATCTTCGAAGCTGACGGTGGCGAGGTCACCAAGGTGTCCTACAGCGAGCTGCTGGCCAAGACCTGCCAGATCGCCAACGGCCTGCGCAGCCTGGGCATCAAGAAGGGCGACCGGGTGATGATCTACATCGCCATGTCGGTCGACGGCGTGGCCGCCATGCAGGCCTGCGCGCGCATCGGTGCCACCCACTCGGTGGTGTTCGGTGGCTTCTCGGCCCAGTCGCTGCGTGACCGCATCGAGGACACCGGCGCCAAGGCCATCATCACCGCCGACTGCCAGGTGCGCGGCGGCAAGCAGCTGCCGCTCAAGGCCATCGTCGACGAGGCCCTGGGCCTGGGTGGCTGCGACTCGATCCAGAAGGTGCTGGTGGTCAAGCGCGGCGACGCCAAGAACGCCATGACCGCCGGCCGCGATGTCTGGATGGACGACCTGGTGTCTGGCCTGCCCACCACCTGCGAGCCCGAGTGGGTCGAGGCCGAGCACCCGCTGTTCCTGCTCTACACCTCCGGCTCCACCGGCAAGCCCAAGGGCGTGCAGCACAGCACCGGCGGCTATCTGCTGCATGCGGCGCTGACCACCAAGTGGACCTTCGACCTCAAGGCCGATGACGTCTTCTGGTGCACGGCCGACATCGGCTGGGTCACTGGCCACACCTACATCACCTACGGCCCGCTGGCCCTGGGCGGCACCGAGATCGTCTTCGAAGGCGTGCCCACCTACCCGGACGCCGGCCGCTTCTGGAAGATGATTCAGGACCACAAGGTCTCGATCTTCTACACCGCGCCCACGGCCATCCGCTCGCTGATCAAGGCGGCCGAGGCCAATGACGCCGTGCATCCGAAGAGCTACGACCTGTCCAGCCTGCGTCTGCTGGGCTCGGTGGGCGAGCCGATCAACCCGGCCGCCTGGGAGTGGTACCACCAGCATGTGGGCGGCGGCCGCTGCCCGATCGTCGACACCTTCTGGCAGACCGAGACCGGCGGCCACATGATCACCCCGCTGCCGGGCGCCACGCCGCTGGTGCCGGGCTCGTGCACGCTGCCCTTCCCGGGCATCCAGTTCGCGGTGGTCGACGAGGTCGGCAATGACCTGCCCTGGGGCAAGGGCGGCATCCTGGTCTGCAAGAAGCCCTGGCCGTCGATGATCCGCACCATCTGGGGCGACCCGGAGCGCTTCAAGAAGTCCTACTACCCGGAAGACTTCAAGGGCAAGTACTACCTGGCGGGCGACGGCGCGATCCGTGACGAGAAGACCGGCTACTTCACCATCACCGGCCGCATCGACGACGTGCTGAACGTGTCGGGCCACCGCATGGGCACGATGGAAATCGAGTCGGCGCTGGTCAGCTGCACCGAGCTGGTGGCTGAAGCCGCCGTGGTGGGTCGCCCGGATGACACCACCGGCGAGGCGATCTGCGCCTTCGTGGTGCTCAAGCGCCCCCGCCCCACCGGCGACGAGGCCAAGGCGATCGCCAAGCAGCTGCGCGACCACGTGGGCAAGGAGATCGGCCCGATCGCCAAGCCCAAGGACATCCGTTTCGGCGACAACCTGCCCAAGACCCGCTCGGGCAAGATCATGCGCCGCCTGCTGCGCTCGCTGGCCAAGGGCGAAGCCATCACCCAGGACACCTCCACGCTGGAGAACCCCGCCATCCTCGATCAGTTGGGCGAGAACAACTGATCGCCTCCTAACGAATGGCAAGGGGCGCGTCGGCGCCCTTTTCTCATTCCGCGCGGCCGTTCGCTCAGTTCAGCAATTGCTCCAGGGCCCATTGCAGCGCCCGGGCATCGCTGCTGGCCCGGTGGCGGGTGATGCCCAGGGTCTGGAAGGCCTGTTGGCGCAGCGTCCCCAGGTCGGGCAGGCGGCGATCGTCCAGCAGTTGCGCCACGGGGGCCACCCGGTAGCGCAGCGGCACCCCGGCCTCGTCGTGCAGCTTGTGCAGCCAGGGCATGTCGTTGCCCCAGGCATCGGTGTAGACGGTCAGGCCCTCGAGGTCCTGGTTGGGCTGTCGGGCCACCTCAAGTGGTGAGCGTCCGTGGCGCTCCAGCAACTCGCGCGCGATGCCGTGCACGCTTTGCGCCTGCTCATCCCAGTGCTGCCAGTCCTCGGACGGCTTGACCAGCGAGCACCAGCCCTGGCCATCGGGCCTCACATAGCCCACCTCGATCGGGTAGCTGCCGCGGCCGAATCCCGAGGCTTCAACATCGATGACACCGGGTGTGGCGCTTTTCATGAGGGCCGACGATAACCCCAGTGTGCTGATCCGGCCAACGAAAAAGCCCCGCGCAGCGGGGCTCTTGCGGTCGGCTGCGGCGTGGGCCGCGCCGATTTACTTCTGGCTCAGGACCCAGGCGGCCAGGGTCTTGGCCTCGTCGGGCGTGACCTGGTTGGGAGGCATCGGGACCTGGCCCCAGACGCCCACGCCGCCCTTCTGGATCTTCTCGGCCAGCTTGGCGGCAGCGGTCTTGTCGCTGGCGTACTTGGCGGCCACTTCCTTGTAGGACGGGCCAACGACCTTCTTGTCGACCGCGTGGCAGGCCAGGCAGTTCTTCTTCTGGGCCAGTTCCTGGCTGGCGAAGGCGGGGGCGGTCACGGCCACCGCGGCGATCAGGGCGAACAGAGCTTTCATGGGTTCCTTCCTAAGAGGGGTGGACACAAACAAGATACAGTGCCACAACGGATTCTAAGGAGTTCGGTTGACGGCGGACATGCGCTGTCGCATCGGTGTTTCACAGGAGTTACCCCATGGCCTTCATCGTGATCGGCGTCCTGATGCTGCTGCTGCACTTTGCCGGCCTCGGGCCGACGGCGGCCTGGGACCCGCTCAGTGTGACCGGCTTCGCCAAGTTTTCGGTGCCCTTCCTGCTGGCGCTGGCCTGGTGGGCCTGGGCCGATGGCACTGGCCTGACCAAGCGTCGCGAGATGGACCGGGAGGTCGAGAAGCAAAAAGAGCGGCGCAAGCGCCACATTGAGGCCATGGGCCTGGGCCCGGACCAGCGCAGCAGCAGTTTTCGGCGGCGCTGAGCGCCGCCGGGCCGGTCAGCCTTCCAGCTTGGACAGATCGCGCACCGCGCCCTTGTCGGCCGAGGTGGCCAGCAAGGCGTAGGCCTTCAGCGCCGCCGACACCTTGCGCGGCCGCGGCTGCGCCGGCTTCCAGCCCAGCGCATCCTGCGCGGCACGACGGCGCGCCAGTTCGGCATCGTCCACCAGCAGGCTGATCGAGCGCTTCGGGATGTCGATGCGGATGCGGTCGCCGTTGCGCACCAGGCCGATCGTGCCGCCGGCCGCCGCCTCGGGCGAGCAGTGGCCGATCGACAGCCCCGAGGTGCCGCCCGAGAAGCGGCCGTCGGTCAGCAACGCGCAGGCCTTGCCCAGACCCTTGGACTTGATGTAGCTGGTGGGGTAGAGCATTTCCTGCATGCCCGGGCCGCCCTTGGGGCCTTCGTAGCGCACCACCACCACGTCGCCGGCCTTGACCTGATCGGCCAGAATGTGCTCGACCGCCTCGTCCTGGCTCTCGACCACATGGGCCGGGCCTTCAAAGACGAGCAGGCTGTCGTCGACGCCGGCGGTCTTGACCACGCAGCCGTCCAGGGCGATGTTGCCGCGCAGCACCGCGAGGCCGCCTTCCTTGCTGAAGGCGTGCTCATAGGAGCGGATGCAGCCTTCGGCGCGGTCCAGGTCCAGACTGGGCCAGCGCGTGGCCTGGCTGAAAGCCACCTGCGTGGGGATGCCGGCCGGGCCAGCCTGGTAGAAGGTCCTGACGGCCTCGTCCTGGGTGCGGCGGATGTCCCACTGCGCCAGGGCCTGGCCCAGCGTGGGCGTGTGCACCGTGGGCACGTCGGTGTGCAGCTTGCCGGCGCGCTCGAGCTCGCCCAGGATGGCCATGATGCCGCCGGCGCGGTGCACGTCCTCGATGTGGTACTTGTTGGTGTTGGGCGCCACCTTGCACAGCTGCGGTACATCGCGCGAGAGGCGGTCGATGTCGGCCATGTCGAAGGCGATGCCGGCCTCCTGGGCGGCGGCCAGGATGTGCAGGATGGTGTTGGTGGAGCCGCCCATGGCGATGTCCAGCGTCATCGCGTTTTCGAAGGCCTTCTTGCCGATGCTGCGAGGCAGCACGGACTCGTCACCCTGCTCGTAGTAGCGCCGGCACAGCTCCACCGCCAGGCGGCCGGCGCGCAGGAACAGCTGCTCGCGGTCGGCATGGGTGGCCACCACCGTGCCATTGCCCGGCAGCGACAGGCCCAGGGCCTCGGTCAGGCAGTTCATCGAGTTGGCGGTGAACATGCCCGAGCAAGAGCCGCAGGTGGGGCAGGCGGAGCGTTCCACCTCGGCCACCTCGGCGTCGCTGACCTGGCTGTCGGCGGCCATGACCATGGCGTCGATCAGGTCGAGCTTCTTGATCTGGATGGTCGAGGTGCCGGGCACGGCCAGCTTGACCTTGCCGGCCTCCATCGGGCCGCCGCTGACGAAGACCACCGGGATGTTCAGGCGCATCGCGGCCATCAGCATGCCCGGCGTGATCTTGTCGCAGTTGCTGATGCAGACGATGGCGTCGGCGCAGTGCGCGTTGACCATGTACTCGACCGAGTCGGCGATGATGTCGCGGCTGGGCAGCGAGTACAGCATGCCGTCGTGGCCCATGGCGATGCCGTCGTCCACCGCAATGGTGTTGAATTCCTTGGCCACGCCGCCGGCACGCTCGATCTCGCGCGCCACCAGCTGGCCCAGGTCCTTCAGGTGCACATGGCCGGGCACGAACTGCGTGAAGCTGTTGGCGATGGCGATGATGGGCTTGCTGAAGTCCTCGTCCTGCATGCCCGTGGCGCGCCACAGCGAGCGGGCGCCCGCCATGTTGCGGCCGGCGGTGGAGGTCTTGGAGCGGTAGGCGGGCATCGGCGAAACCTTGAAGGGTTGGAATGCAGGAACCCGCCATTTTCGCCCAGCCAGGGCCGATATGATCCCTGCCCATGCTGACGCATCCGCAATTCAACCCGATCGCCCTGGACCTGACCGGGCTGGGCCTGCCGCTGCAGGTCCACTGGTATGGCATCACTTACCTCGTGGCCTTTGGCCTGTTCCTGTGGCTGGCCACGCTGCGCACCCGGCTGCCCTGGTTCGCCGAGGAGGGCTGGACGCGCCGAGACGTTGAGGATCTGCTGTTCTTTGGCGTGGTCGGCGTGGTGGTGGGGGGGCGCCTGGGCTATGTGCTGTTCTACAAGCCGGGCTGGTACGCCATGCACCCGCTGGAGGTGTTCGCGATCTGGAAGGGCGGCATGGCCTTCCACGGCGGCATGCTGGGCGTGGCGGTGGCGATGGCGGCCTTCGCCTGGCGGCGCGGTCGGGGCTTCCTGGCCGTGACCGACCTGGTGGCGCCCTGCGTGCCCACCGGCCTGGCCAGTGGGCGCATCGGCAATTTCATCAATGGGGAGTTGTGGGGCCGAGCCGCCGATCCCGGTCTGCCCTGGGCGATGGTGTTTCCGCAGTCGGGGCTGGAGATCGCCCGCCACCCGTCGCAGCTCTACCAGTTCGCGCTGGAGGGCCTGCTGCTGTTCGTCGTGCTGTGGCTGTATGGCCGCCGCCAGCGCCCGGCCGGGCGGGTGACCGCGGCCTTCCTGATCGGCTACGGTGTGCTGCGCTTCGTCGCCGAGTACTTCCGCGAGCCCGATGACTTCCTCGGCATGCTGGCGCTCAACCTGAGCATGGGCCAGTGGCTGAGCCTGCCTATGGTGGCGGTGGGGCTTGCGCTGTGGGTCTGGGCGGGGCGCCAGCCGCGGGCGGAGGCGGCGGCATGAGGCAGATCTTCCTGGACACTGAAACCACCGGCCTGTCGCCCGAGAGCGGCGACCGCATCGTCGAGCTGGCCTGCGTGGAGATGGACAACCGGCGCCTGACCGGCCGCCACCTGCACTGCTATTTCAATCCCCAGCGCCCGGTGCCCGAAGAAGCCACCCGGGTGCATGGCCTGACCGATGCGTTCCTGGCCGACAAGCCCCTGTTCGCGTCGGCCGTGGACGAGTTGCTGGCCTTCGTGGCTGGCGCCGAGGTGATCATCCACAACGCGCCCTTCGACCTGGGTTTCCTGGACGAGGAGCTGCGCCGCCTGGGCCGCCCGGTGTTCCGCCAGGCGGTGGCGCAGATCACCGACTCGCTGGTGATGGCGCGCGAGATGTTCCCCGGCAAGGCCAACTCGCTGGACGCGCTGTGCCGGCGACTGGAGGTCGACAACTCCGGCCGCACCTTCCACGGCGCCCTGCTGGACGCCGAGCTGCTGGCCGATGTCTACATCAACATGACCCGCGGGCAGGGCTCGCTGGTCATCGATGCCGGCAGCGACAGCAGCAGTGGCGCCACGCTGGCGCTGGCGCAGATCGACCTGTCCACGCTGAGTCTGCCGACGCTGGAACCCGATGAGGACGAGGCCCGTGCCCATGAGGCGGTGCTGACCGAACTCGACAAGGCCAGCGGCGGCAAGACGATCTGGCGCCAGCTTGTGGCATAATCAAGGGCTTTTCCGGGTCTCAGAGCTTTTGCCAAAGCGCTGAAGACCGCCGGAAACCGCAAGAAATGCCCGGCTTGGGCGGTTAGCTCAGCGGTAGAGCACTGCCTTCACACGGCAGGGGTCGCAGGTTCGAACCCTGCACCGCCCACCAAGCCTTGCATGCCCGACCCGGGCGGTTAGCTCAGCGGTAGAGCACTGCCTTCACACGGCAGGGGTCGCAGGTTCGAACCCTGCACCGCCCACCACGGTCCACGCGACGCCACCCTTGCGGTGGCGTTTTGCGTTGTGGTCTGCATAGCTGCCTTCGCACACCGGCATCGCCGGCAAGGCTGCAACGGGCGATCATGCCCGCATGACCCAGATCCTCACCATCACCGCCCCGATCTATCTGCTGATGGCGGTGGGCTTCCTGTCGGTGCGCAGTGGCTGGCTGGATGCCAGCGTGATGCGTGCGGTGGGCCTGTTCGTGATCCGCGTGGCGCTGCCGGCGTTGCTGTTCCAGATCATCACCTCGCGGCCGCTGGCCGACATGCTGCAGTGGCGTTTTCTGCTGGCCTACGGCGGCGGCTCGGCGCTGAGTTTCGCGCTGGGCTGGTGGTGGGCGCGACGGCGCGAGTCGTCGATGCGCGCGCTGGTGGGCGCGGGCATGGCCTGCTCCAACACCGGTTTCGTGGGCACGCCGGTGCTGCTGAGCTGGATGGGGGCGGCTGCCGCACCAGCGCTGGCGCTGGTGTTCCTGGTTGAGAACCTGCTGGTGTTGCCGCTGCTCTTCGTGCTGGCTGAGCCGGCCTCGAACCGCTCGCGCGCCTGGCATCGCCTGCGTGACGCGCTGGCGCCGCTGGCGCGCCAGCCGATGCTGCTGGCCATCGTGGCCGGCCTGCTGTGGTCAGCGCTGGGGCTGAGCCTGCCTGCACCCGCAGCGCGCTCCATCGACCTGCTGGGCCGTGCCGCCGCGGGTGCCGCGCTGGTGGTGATCGGCGGCGCACTGGCCGGCCTGCAGAAGGGGCACCTGGACACCGATCTGCTGGCGGTGGCGGTGGGCAAGTTGGTGGGGCATCCGCTGGCGGTGGCGCTGTGCATGCTGCCAATGCTGCCCGCCGGTGATCCGCTGCGGGCGGCCGGCATCGTCGCGGCGGCGGCGCCCATGCTCAGCATCTACCCGATGTTGGCGCAGCGCTACGGCCACGAGGGCTTCTGCGCTGCCGCCCTGCTGCTGGCCACGGCCTCGTCCTTCCTCAGCCTGAGTGGCGTGCTCTGGCTGCTGAGTTGACACCGATTGACGCCGGTCATGCCAGCGCGTACCGTGCGGCGCGTTGAATATCAGGAGTTGCTGATGAAATCTGTTCGCGCTGCCGTGCTGGCCCTTGCCCTGACCACCCTGGCCAGCCTGGCCGCCGCCCAGGACAAGGTGGTCTATCACATCAACGATGCCGCCGGCCAGGCGCTTGCAGGCCTGCGCAACGTGCGCAACCACCTGGACACCGACCCGTCGGCGCAGATCACCGTGGTCGCCCACGCCAACGGCGTGGACTTCCTGATGGAGGGTGCCAAGGACCGCAATGATGTCCAGTACGAACCGCTGGTGGCCGGACTGAAGAACCGCGGTGTCAAGTTCGAGATCTGCGAGATCACCCTGAAGAACCGCAACCTGAAGAAGGAACAGTTCATCCAGGAGGCTGACTTCACGCCCAGTGGCGTGGTGCGCATCACCAAGCTGCAGATGCAGGGCTGGGCCTACCTGAAGCCCTGAAGAGGCGCTGCGGCGCCTCAGCAGCGCCGCAGCAGCCGCACATGCATCGGGCGCACGAACCGCGCGCCCTGGGGGCCGCAATGCGGCTCGAAGCGCTGGCGCACCGCGGCGATCAGTTCGGGCGTCAGCCGATGGTCGGCAAAGCTCGGGCGCATCATGCGCTGCTCGAAGCTGTCGAAGTCGGGGTAGGCCACCGCCTGAGCGAAGCGGTGTTCGCTGACCGCGCAGAAGCGGCCCCGGGCGAGTGCGCGGTCGAGCGCGGCCTGGGCCTCGGCGCGCACCACGCCCTCGTCGTTGAACAGACGGATCAGCTCGTTGAGGGCGCCGTCGTAGATCGGCTCGGACACATAGAACCAGCCGCCCGGTCGCAGCACTCGGGCCACCTCGTCGAGCGCGGCATCCAGCTCGTGCAGCGGCACGTGGTGCAGCGACTTGAGCATCAGCACACCATCGGCCCAGCCGTCGGCCAGCGGCATGGCGGCGGCGCCGGCCTCGATGAACTGCAGGCCGGGCGGCGCGGGCTCGGTCAGATTGCGGGCCAGCTGGATGCGGTCCACCTCCAGCGCGGCGCAGCGCAGGCCCGGGTGCTGCTGCATCAGCTGGCGCAGCAGGCGGGCGTTGCCGCAACCGGCCTCGACCAGGCCGGTGCCCGGTGGCAGCGGCACCAGCGATTCAAGCAGCGTGTGTTCCTGGTCGATCAGGGGCAGTTGGTCGACGGCGGCGGCTTCGGTGTTCATGCCCAATAGGGTATCCGAAGCCGCCGGGGCGTGGCACTCAGAAGTTGTAGTTGTAGTTCACCCGGAGGGTGGTCTGGCTGTGCGTGTTGGTGCCGGCCAGGCCGGCACCGAACATGGCCGGATTGGTCTGGGTGTCCTTGGGCGAGAAGGCGACAGAGCCGGCGATGCTGTGGCCGCCGCCGATGTTCCAGCCCGCGCCCAGCGTGTAATGACGGGTGACGATGGCCGGGAACAGCGGGTTCAGCGTGGAGGCCGGCACCGGATTGGAGCCGTGGTTGTAGCCGGCGCGCAGGGCCACGTTCGGTGCCACCATGTACTGGCCGCCCACCAGCAGGACGGTCTGATCCTTCCAGTTCTGCGGCATGGCGCCTTCCATCCAGCCGGCGCCCATGTTCATCGCCAGGCGGAAGGTCTTCATGCTGTCGGACCAGCCGATGTGCTTGATGTCGGCGGCCAGCATCAGCTGCGGCGTGGCCTGCCAGGCCGCGCCGATGCCGTAGGTCTCGGGCCACTGGAAATCGACGATGCGAAAGCGCGTGGGCATGGGTACGGGGCCGCCCGGGGTGAAGGCGGTGAAGGTGCCGCTGCCCTCCAGATCGGAGATATCGGTCTTGCTGTGGTAGGTGGCGCCCACCGAGACGCTGTCGCTGAGCTTGTAATGCGCGCCCAGCTTGAAGGCCCAGCCCCGGCCCTTGGCCTGGCCGGTGTAGTCGCTGTTGTTGCTGACGCTGACGTGGCCGGAGCCATCGGGCATCAGCATCTGCACATCCATGCCGGCCCAGACGTAGTCGATCTGGGCGGCCAGTGTCAGCCGCTCGTCGATGTTGAAGGCCAGCGGCAGCATGACGCGGCCGAAGCCGACCTCGGAGCGCATCGGCAAGCCGGTGCCGTTGGACAGGAAGGACTGGGTGCCGTAATCGGTGCCCATGCCACCCTGGGCGGTGATCGCGGCGCCATAGGTCAGACCGCCGGTCTTGCGAATCAGCGACACCGAGGGCATCAGGAACTGGTCGGCGCTGGAGTCGGCGCTCAGCGGCCCGGCCAGCGGGTGGTTCATGCGGGTGCTGACGTCCGGCATCAACACCGTCACACCCAGTCCCAGGCTGCTGCCTTGCGGGCGCAGGCCCAGCGTGGCCGGGTTGTTCATGACGGCCGAGTTGCCGTTGTCGTAGGCGTAGGACGCGCCACCCATGCCGCCAGCCCGGGCGCCATAGGCTTCGAGGTTCATGCCATTGGTGGCCCAGACGCCCAGGGGCAGGGCCAGGATCAGTGCAGCGAGCGGTGTCTTGCGAAAGCGAGGAGCGGTCATGACGGGCGAGTCTCCAGTGGGGTCATGGGTGGGTTGGACAAGCGCGACATTGGCCCCCATACACCCTTACCCGTGCTGGTATTTGCCCGGGGCGCGGGTTTGACCTGTTCTCGATATCACTGATGGCTGATGAATGAACAAAGGGGCCGCGGTCTGCGGCCCCTTGGCGGTGGTGAACGCTCTGGCGGGCTCAGTTCAGCGGCACGGCGCCAACCAGGCTGCGCTTTTCCAGCGTCCACTGGTGCAGAGAGCCGTCGTACAGGCTGGCGCGGCTGTTGCCCAGCAGTTCGGACAGCACGAACCAGGGGCCCGACGAGAGGTGGCCGCTGTTGCAATAGGTGATGGCCGGCGCGGCCGGGTCGATGCCCTGGGCGCTCATCAGTCCCTTGTAGGTGGCGGGGCTCATGAAGCTGACCACGCCATTGGCGGACTTCAGCAGCAGGTCGGGGCTGTACAGGCGGGCGCCTTCCAGATGGCCGTAGGCATACACATAATCGCGCTTGCCCAGGCCGTGGTACTGGCGCGCATCGCGGGCATCGACCAAGGTGGCCGACTTGCCGGCGATCGCCTTGGCCACCTCGTCCGAGCCGGCGAAGTAGCGGGCGCTGCGGTCGGCCACGGCCTTCCAGTTGCCGGTGCGGGCTGCGGCGGCGTCGGTGCTCAGGGCGCGACCATCCAGGGCCCACTGGGCCATGCCGCCATCCAGCACGGCGATCTGGTCCTCGCCATAGACCTTGAACTGCCAGTACACGCGCAGCGCGTCATCGACGTCGGCCGCCTCGGTGCCCAGAGGGACCAGCACGATCGGCTTGCCGGCGTCGATGCCGGCAGCCTGCACGGCCTTCTCGAAGACGTCCTTCTCGGGGATCATGTACTTGACGTTCTGCTCGCCGATGCGGCGCTCGGTGCGCATGGTCTTCATGTCGATCAGGCGCGAACCGGCAATGTGGCCACCGGCCTCGACCACGGTCTTCTTGCCGGCCTTGTCGGTCTCGATCTCGGGCGCGCTGGTGTAGGTCTTGGGGTTGGAGCGAACGTCAACCACCTGGACTTTGTCGAGGTTGTCGGCCAGCCAGGCCGGGGTGACCAGCGGACCGGGCAGCACGCCGGCCTGGGCCCATTGAAGACCCAGGGCCAGCGCGGCGGCGGCCAGGGTGCGGGTGAGGCGCTTCATCAGTTGTCTCCTGGGGTGGGCGGGGGTGTCCCCGCGAGTCGGGAAAGGGTGTGAGCGAGGTCGATCCGCTGCTCGGTGAGCACGTCGTGGCGGCGGTCCTCGAAGAAATCCTCGGCCTTGCGGCGCTGCAGTTGCCGGGCGACGACGGCGTCACGTCGGCGCAGCAGCGCCTTCAGGCTGTCGCGGTGCAGCCGCACCATCGCCCCCAGCCAGCGGGCCACCGGGGCCAGCCGACCCGCGGTGCGTGGGGCGAAGCGGTCGATGTCGGCGCACAGCGCGGGCGCCGCCAGCCAGGTCTCGCCGGTCACCCAGCGGTTGGTGGTGAACCAGCGGATCGGCCAGCCACGATCGTCCAGCGACAGGCCGGCCAGGTGGCTGAAGCCGCCATCCGGCCGCCGCGTGAAGAGATGGAAGTGGCCATGCTCTTCGGGCGGGCAGCGGCTTGAGCGGTGCAGGTGGTAGTAGAACTGCGAGCGGTTGTCGGTGTCGATCACGTCGCCACGGGGGTAGTGGCGCAGGGTCTCGATCCGCCGGGCGCCGGCCAGCGCAGCCTGCGCCAGACCCAGACCCCGACGGGCCAAAGCCATCTGCACGGCCACCAGTTCGGCGGCGGCGTCGATGGCCGTGGCGTCGTCGGGCATCACGGAGCGGGTGCGTGGCGCCGGATCAGCCCTTCTTGGGGGCGCAGGGGTTGGCCGGGCCGCAGGGGTTGTCGCCCCCTTTCTTGCGCTTCTTGGCCGGGCCGCAGGGGTTGCTGGGGCCGCAGGGATTGGCTGCCTTGGCCGGGGCGGCGGCCGAGGCGGCGGCCTTCGGGGCGGCCGGGGCGTCCGCGGCGCGGGCGGCAGGGGCCACCAGGCCGGCGGCCAGCATCAGCGCGGGAAGGGATTGGGCGAGGGTCTTGCGACGGGACATGGGCACTCCTGGCGGGGGTGAACAACGGGGACGGGACATTCAGGTGCGGGTGAGTTCGTCGTCGGCACCGGCCACAGCCTGTTCGGCGCTGACCGGACCGCGGCCACGGCGCTCCAGGCGGCCGCCAACGATGAAGACGGCCACCAGCGCGGCGGCCAGCAGGCCCAGCATGGCCAGATCGGGCAGCCCGAAGGCGTCCGAAAAAGTGTCGCCGCTGGGCAGTTCGCCCCAACTGGTCAGCGACTCCAGCGATGGGCCCCAGGCGGCGGCGAAGCCGAAGGTGCCCAGCACCAGACCGGCAATGAAGAGCAAGGCATCGGCGCGGCCGGAGAGCAGGCCCACGACCGAGGTGCCCGGGCAGTAGCCACCCACCGCGAATCCGATGCCGACCAGCGCCCCGCCCACGGCGGCCGCGCCCAGGTAGGCGGTGGGCACGTACAGCGCGTCCTCGGCCAACAGACCACTGACGCGCAGCAGCCACAGGCCGGCCGCGGCCACCACGATGGCGGTGAACATCACCTTGAAGACCGACCAATCGTTGAGGCGGAACTGCGCGGTGAGCTTGCAAGGGCTGCCGAAGCCGGCACGCTCCAGCACCACGCCAAAGGCCACACCACAGGCCAGGCCGGACCACAGGCCGGCATCGTTGAGCGGCAGCATCTCAGATCCCCCGCACCAGTCGGCTGGCAAGCAGCCCGGCGGCAAAGAAGGTGGCCAGGAACACAAAGGCCGCCACGGCCAGCGTGGCGGCACCGGACAGCCCCAAGCCACTGGTGCACCCGGCGGCCACACGGGCGCCGAAGCCCGAGACCACGCCACCGGCCAGCGCCGTCAGCGCGCGCCGGCTCAGACCGATGCTGCGCAGACCGTCGAGTTGCAGGCGAAAGCGCCCGGCGGCCCAGGCCGACAGGCCGGCGCCCAGTGCCACACCCAGCACCTGCCAGGTGATCCAGGAGGGCAGGGGGTTGCCGCCTTCCAGCAAGGGTCCGAGGTAGCCGTTCGCGGCTGCCGCCTGGGGCGCCGCCAAGCCGCCCAGCCAGGCGCTCAGACGGGTGGACGCGCCGGTGGCCCCCAGGCCGTGGCCGGTGAGCACAAAGGTGGCCAGCAGC
The DNA here is from genome assembly GCF_018069755.1 of Ideonella aquatica. GTDB lineage: Bacteria > Pseudomonadota > Gammaproteobacteria > Burkholderiales > Burkholderiaceae_C > Ideonella > Ideonella aquatica. Next base: position 28,700 of record NZ_JAGQDE010000018.1, read on the forward strand.
ACCAGGCCCAGCGCCAGGCCGGCCAGCAGGGGGTTCCAGAACGGGCGCACCGCGGCGGGGGCGGAGAGACGTGCAGTCGGATTCATCAGTTCAACGGCGTTAAGATACCCAATGGGGTATCGCAATGATAGCCGGTCGGGCCTGCCTGATGTCAAGCCCGTCGACCTCTTGGGGGTGTTCAGGCGCTGCGCAGCGGGCGCTCGAGGCTCATGGCGAGCAGGGTCATGCCGCCACCGTTCGTCGCCCGGCGATAGCCCATCTGGTTCAGCACGGCGCAGGCGAAGGCCGAGCGCGCGCCCGAGGCGCAGTAGACGATCAGCGGCTGACCGGTGTCCGGCAGCAGGCGCGGCGCCGCCTGCTGGAGCTGGTCCAGGGGCAGGTGGACGGCGCCGTCGATGTGGCTGCTGGCGAACTCGGCGTTCGAGCGAACATCGAGCAGCAAGGGGGCGCGGTCGGCGCCGGGGTCAAGGCTTGAATTTGACATGTCTCAGTGTTTTCACCAGTTTCGCGTCAGGATCATTCACATAATATCTGCATGTGCTTATATCGCAATAGGCAGATTCGTGGATTCTTCCGAAGAGGACCGGGTGTTCGAACGTGCAGCAGAGCTGTTTGCCCTGCTGTCGACCCCCGTGCGCCTGCGGATCGTCCATGATCTGATGGGCGGTGAACGCACGGTGAGCCAGTTGATCGAGAGTGTGGGCGCCAGCCAGCCCAATCTGTCGCAGCATCTGGCCACGCTGTACCGCTCCGGCCTGCTCAGCCGACGGCGTGACGGCGTGCACATGCTCTACCGGATCGCCGGCGACCGCCTGGCGGCCCTGACACAGTGGCTCGAGGCCCAAGGCGCCATGCGCGCCGACGGCAGCGATCACAAGGAGAAACCGTGAACAAAGACGATCGCGTCAGTCTGCAGCCCTTCCCGGCGGGTGGGCGGCTCCTGAAGGCGCCCGAGAACTTCCTCGACCCGCAGGGCATCCGCACCGTCTGGGCCGAGGCCAAGCAGGGACGCCGCAGCTTCATCCGCACGGCCTTCGCGGCGGCGGCCGGTGCCGGTGCGGCGGGCGTGGCCAGCGCCACGTCCAACCCGGTGCCCGCCAGCGGCGGCGACGACAACATCCTGACGCTGCCCACCCACGCCACCACGCTGGGCGAAGGCGTGGCCAGCCAGCCCTACGGCCTGCCGTCCAAGTTCGAGGCCAATGTGGCGAGGCGGCAAAGCCCGGGTCTGTCGCAGACCACCCAGGCTTCGGTGGCCTTCGCGCCGTTGCAGTCCTTGTTCGGCATTGTCACGCCCAGCGGCCTGCACTTCGAGCGCCACCACCAGGGCTGGTACGACATCGACCCGTCCAAGCACCGCCTGATGGTGCATGGTTCCGACGAGAAGATGGTCCGCAAGCCGCACGTCTTCACGATGGATGAGTTGATGCGCCTGCCCTCGGTGTCGCGCTTCCACTTCATCGAGTGCGGCGCCAACACCTCGATCGAATGGGGCAATGTGGCGGTGCCCACCGCGCAGTACACCCACGGCATGCTGTCGTGCAGCGAGTTCACCGGTGTGCCGCTGAAGCTGGTGCTGGACATGTGCGGCGCCGACACCCAGCGCGGCCGCTTCGTGCTGGCCGAAGGCGGTGACGGCTCGGCCATGACCCGCACCATCCCGATGTCGCTGATCGAGAGCGGCGAGGTGCTGCTGGCCTGGGGCCAGAACGGCGAGATGCTGCGTCCTCAGCAGGGCTACCCGCTGCGCCTGGTGGTGCCCGGCGTGCAGGGCGTCAGCTGGGTCAAGTACCTGCGCCGCATCAAGGTGGGCGACCAGCCCTTCGGCTCCAAGGACGAGGTGCTGGGCTACACCGACCTGATGCCCGACGGCTCGCACCGCCAGTACAGCAGCCTCATGGAGGTCAAGAGCGTGGTCACCACGCCGTCAGGTGGCCAGGTGCTGCTGGACAACGGCTTCTACAACATCAGCGGTCTGGCCTGGTCGGGCCGCGGCAAGATCAAGCGGGTCGACGTGTCGGTGGATGGCGGCCGCTCATGGCGCGAGGCACGCCTGGAGACGCCGGTGATGTCGAAGTGCCTGACGCGTTTCAACCTCGACTGGGTCTGGGACGGCAAGCCGGCCTTGATCCAGAGCCGGGCCACCGACGAAACCGGCCACACGCAGGCGACCTACCGCCAGCTGCGCGCGGTGCGCGGCACCCGATCGATCTACCACAACAACGCCATCCAGACCTGGCTGGTCGAGGAAAACGGTGAGGTGAAGAATGTCCAGCTGTCGTGATCTGCGCTCCGGCCTCGCTGCACTGGCCCTGACGCTGGGCCTGGCTGCGGTGGCCCATGCTGCCAAGACGCCTGCGCCGCCCAAGCCTGACGGCGGCCTGGCGCCGGTGTCCAGCGGCATCTACAACGGCATTGGTCGTCCGGCCACTGACAAGGAAATCGCCGCCTGGAACATCGACGTGCGCCCCGATCTGCAGGGCCTGCCCAAGGGGTCCGGCTCGGTGGCCCAGGGCCAGGATGTGTGGGAGTCCAAGTGCGCCGCCTGCCACGGCATCTTTGGCGAGTCGCGCGAGTTCTTCAGCCCGATCGTCGGCGGCACGACCAAGGACGATGTGAAGACCGGTCGCGTCGCGCGGCTGCTCGACGAGTCCTATCCCGAGCGCACCGCGATGATGAAGCTCAGCTCGGTCTCGACGCTGTTCGACTTCATCAACCGCGCGATGCCCTGGAACGCGCCGAAGTCCCTCAAGACCGATGAGGTCTATGCGGTGGTGGCCTACATCCTGAACCTGTCGTACGTGCTGCCCGACGACTATGTGCTGTCGGACCGCAACATGGCCGAGGTCCAGAAGCTGATCCCCAATCGCAACGGCATGCAGACCAACCATGGCATGTGGCCGGGCAAGGAGATCGGCCACGGCAAGCCGGATGTGCAGGGGTCGTCGTGCATGAAGAACTGCGCGACCGAGGTCAAGGTGGCCTCACTGCTGCCCGAGTTCGCCCGCAACGCCCACGGCAATCTGGCCGAGCAGCAGCGCATCGTTGGTGCGCAGCTGGGTGCCGACACCACCAAGCCGGCGGGTGCACCGCGTGCCTCGACCGTGGCCGCGGCGACAGCGGCACCCGCTGCGGCTGCGGCGCCGTCGCCGGCGATCGCGCTGCTCAGCAAGAATGGCTGTGTGGCCTGCCACGGCGTGGACAACAAAATCGTCGGCCCTGCGTTCCGCGAGGTGGCGGCCAAACATGGTGCACGGCCCGATGCCGTGGCCTACCTGAGCGGCAAGATCCGCTCGGGCGGCGCAGGGGTATGGGGGGCGATCCCGATGCCTGCGCAGACCCTGTCGGAGGATGATGCGAACAGCATCGCCCAATGGTTGGCGGCCGGCGCCAAGAAGTGAGTCGATCGTTCCGTCGACTACCCTGACCCCTATCGGGAGCTGCGGCCCGGAACCGCCCCCGACTCGATTCGTTCCACCCAAGGAGAACTCCATGATCCATCGTCGTGACATGCTGGTCCACAGCGCCACCGTCGCCGGTCTGCTGGCTGCTGCCGGCCTCGTCCCCACCGCCGCCCAGGCCGCCTGGAATCAGCCCGCCTTCGATGCCAAGACCATGGCCGAGGCCATCAAGTCGCTTGGCGGTGCGGCACCGGTTGAAAGCAAGGACATCGTGCTGACTGGCCCGGACATCGCCGAGAACGGCGCCGTGGTGCCGGTGGGCGCCTCGACCGCTCTGCCGGGCGTCAAGCGCCTGGCCATCCTGATCGAGAAGAACCCGTCGGCCCTGGCCGCGGTCTTCGAGGTCAGCGACGCGATCGAGGCCAACATCGCCACCCGCGTCAAGATGGGCCAATCGTCCAACGTGTATGCGGTGGCCATGATGGCTGACGGCAAGGTCCTGTACTCGACCAAGGAAATCAAGGTCACCCTCGGCGGCTGCGGCGGCTGATCGACTGACGTTTCCGTTCCGAATCCAACCTATCCAGGAGAACACACCATGGCAGATCCGATGCGCATCCGCGCCCAGTCCGCTGGCGACAAGACCACTGTGCGCGTGCTGATGAACCACGAAATGGAAACCGGCCAGCGCAAGGACAGCGCCGGCAAGGTCATCCCGGCCTGGTTCATCCAGGAAGTCAGCGCCACGCTGAACGGCAAGCCGGTGCTGAGCGCCCAGTGGGGCCCGTCCGTCTCGAAGAACCCGTTCCTGCAGTTCACCGTCAAGGGGGCCAAGGCCGGCGACAAGGTCGCCGTGACCTGGACCGACAGCAAGGGCGACAAGCGCACTGACGAAGCGACGGTGTCCTGAGAGACACGCGCCATCTTCCAATCATGCCCCCAGGAGACACCGTGTCCCACACGATCCGCTTGAGCCTTGCGGCCGCGGCGCTGGCGCTTGGCGCTGGCGCCCAGGCCCAGAAGTCGGCTGCCGATGGCATCGCCGAGTACCGTGCCATGCTGGCCGACGGCAACCCGGCCGAGCTGTTTGAAGCCAAGGGGGAAGACCTCTGGAAGAAGGCGCGCGGCCCGAAGAACGCCTCGCTCGAGAAGTGCGATCTGGGCAAGGGACCCGGTGTCATCAAGGGCGCCTGGGTGGAGATGCCGCGCTGGTTCGCCGACACCGGCCGCGTGCAAGACCTGGAGTCACGCCTGCTGACCTGCATGGAGACCCTGCAAGGCCTGGACGCCAAGGCCATCGCGGCCACACCGTTCGGCAAGGGCGAGCAGGCCAACATGGAGGCGCTGGCCGCCTACATCTCGGCCGAGTCGCGTGGCATGAAGATGAATCTGCCGCAAGGCCACGCCGAGGAAAAGCGCATGTACGCGATGGGCCAGAAGGCCTTCTTCTTCCGCGGTGGTCCGATGGACTTTGCCTGCTCCACCTGCCACGGTGAGGCCGGCAAGCGCATCCGCCTGCAGGATCTGCCCGATCTGCGTGGCAACCCGGGCGACGGCGTGGGTTTTGCCGCCTGGCCCGCCTACCGCGTTTCCAGCGGCGAGATGTGGAGCATGCAGCGCCGCCTGAACGATTGCTACCGCCAGCAGCGCTTTCCGTACCCGGGCTTCGCCTCCGAGGTGACGATCGCCCTGGGCGTGTACATGGGCGTCAATGCCAAGGGCGCCGAGTCGATCGCACCGGCGATCAAGCGCTGATCCAGCAGGAGACCCGTGATGAAGAAAACCACCCCCCTGCTGGCCGCCGTCGCCGTCGTCGCTCTGGCTGGTTGCGCCAGCGCACCCAGCCCGGCCGAGCTGCAGGCGCAGTTCCAGGCCATGCTGAAGTCCTCGTTTCGTGACCAGGGCATAGCCACGATCGACCGCCTGAACCAGGACGCCGGCCAGGCGGCCTGTTCCACCGGCCAGACGCCCAGTCCCGAGCAGGCCAAGGTCATCGAGGCCGAGGCCCTGGCCACCGTCAAGCCGCCCAGCGATGGCAAGTACCTGGGCGACTGGCGCGAAGGCGAGAAACTGGCTCAAAACGGCCGTGGCATGACCTGGACCGACAAGTCGGCCGACCCGTCGGCCAATGGCGCCAACTGCTACAACTGCCACCAGATCACCAAGGCCGAGATTTCCTACGGCACGATCGGCCCCAGCCTGTACCAGTTTGGCAAGCTGCGCGGTGTGAGCAACCCCAGCGCCCCTGAGGCGCAGGCCATGGTGCAGTACACCTGGGGCAAGATCAACAACGCCTGGGCGTACAACGCCTGCTCCAACATGCCGCGCTTCGGCCACAAGAAGCTGCTGAACGAGCAGCAGATCAAGCATGTGATGGCGCTGCTGCTGGACCCGGCCTCGCCGGTCAACGCGCAGTAGGCACCGAGCCGCACCGTAACCTGTGCCCGCGCATCACCGCCGGTGTGCGCGGGCTTCTCTCTTGGAAGCTTCTCAGATGAATATCAGTAAGCGCGAATTCATGCAGGTGCTCAGTGCCGCCTCGGTGGCCGGCATGGGCCTGGGCCGCTGGTCCGAGGCCGATGCGGCCACGGCCCAGCACGGCCTGTACGACGTCCCCAAGTTCGGCAATGTGTCCTTCCTGCACATGACGGACTGCCATGCGCAGCTGATGCCGATCCGCTTTCGCGAACCCAGCGTGAACCTGGGCATCGGGGCGATGAAGGGCCAACTGCCGCACCTGGTGGGCGAGCATCTGCTGAAGACCGTTGGCGCTCGGCCGGGAACCGATCTGTCGCACGCCTTCACCTACCTCGACTTCGAGAAGGCCTCGCGCCGCTACGGCAAGGTCGGCGGCTTTGCTCACCTGGCCACGCTGGTCAAGCAGCTCAAGGCCAGCCGTCCGGGGGCGCTGCTGCTGGATGGCGGCGACACCTGGCAGGGCTCGGCCACCTCACTGTGGACCAACGCCCAGGACATGGTTGACGCCTGCAAGCTGCTGGGCGTGGACGTGATGACCGGCCACTGGGAGTTCACCTATGGCATGGAGCGCGTCAAGGAGATCGTCGAGAAGGACTTCAAGGGCCAGGTCGACTTCGTCGCGCAGAACGTCAAGACCACCGATTTCGGCGATCAGGTTTTCAAGCCCTATGTGATCCGCGAGATCAACGGCGTGCCCTGCGCCATCATCGGCCAGGCCTTCCCGTACACGCCGATCGCCAACCCGCGCTACATGGTGGCCGACTGGAGCTTCGGCATCCAGGACGAGAACATGCAGGCCATGGTTGACGAGGCGCGCGGCAAGGGTGCGCAGGTGGTGGTGGTGGTCAGCCACAACGGCATGGATGTCGACCTCAAGATGGCCAGCCGCGTGCGCGGCATTGATGCCATCTTTGGCGGCCACACCCACGACGGCGTGCCAGTGGCCATTCCGGTGAAGAACGCTGGCGGCACCACGCTGGTGACCAACGCCGGCTCGAACAGCAAGTTCCTCGGCCTGATGGACTTCGACGTCAAGGGCGGCAAGGTGGTGGACTTCCGCTACCGCCTGTTGCCGGTCTTCGCCAACCAGCTGCAGGCCGATCCGGCAATGGCGGCACTGATCAAGAAGATCCGCGATCCCTACGAAGCCAAGCTGAATGAGAAGCTCGCCGTCACCGAAGGCCTGCTGTACCGCCGGGGCAACTTCAACGGCAGCTGGGACCAGTTGATCGTCGATGCGCTGATCGACGTGCAGGGCGCCGACCTGGCCTTCTCGCCCGGCTTCCGCTGGGGCACCTCGCTGCTGCCCGGTGAGACCATCACCCGCGAGCTGATGATGGACCAGCTGGCCATCACCTACCCCTATGCCACGCTCACCGAGATGAGCGGCGAGATGATCAAGACGGTGCTCGAGGACGTCTGCGACAACCTGTTCAACCCCGACCCCTACTACCAGCAGGGCGGCGACATGGTGCGCGTGGGCGGGCTGACCTACACCTGCACGCCGGGCGCCGGCATGGGCAGCCGCATCACTGACATGCGGCTCAAGGGCAAGCCGATCGACGCCGGCAAGAAGTACAAGGTGGCCGGCTGGGCGCCGGTGGCCGAGGAGGCGCGCACGGCCCCGGGCAACAAGCCGGTGTGGGACGTGGTCGAAACCTGGCTGAAGTCGCAAGGGGGCCGCGTCAAGCCGCGCGCGATCAACACGCCGTCGCTGGTCGGTGTGCAGGGCAACCCGGGGATGGTGGCATGAGCCGGCCGCGTCAGCTCGGACTGGCTGTGCTCCTGGGCACAGCATCGTTCGTCGCCCAGGCCGAGGACGCCTGGGTCGCCGAAGCCCGGCAGTTGGCCACCAGCGTGCCGCCCAAGTTGCTGGCGGTGCTGAACCGAGAGATCGAGCAGGGCGGGGCGGTACAGGCCATCGGCGCCTGCCAGATCCAGGCCCCCGAGATGGCCCGCCAGGCCAGTGCGGCCAGCGGCTGGACGGTGCGCCGCGTCAGCCTGCGCGAGCGCAATCCCAAGGCCCGGCCCGACGCCTGGGAGCAGGCCGCGCTGGAGGACTTTGACCGCCGCGTGGCCGCGGGCGAGGTGCCGATGACGCTGGAGAAGGCCGAGCGGGTGGATGTGGCCGGTGTGCCCACGCTGCGCTATGTGCGCGCGCTGGCGGTGGGGCCGGTGTGCGTGCAATGCCACGGTGACACCGCGCAGATGGATGCGGGCGTCAAGGCCAAGCTGGCCGCGCTCTACCCGCATGACCGCGCCACCGGTTATGCGGTGGGACAGATCCGTGGTGTGATCACGCTGAGCAAGCCGGCGCCCTGAGCGCCTGCTCCCACCTGGCCTCAGGGCCGCTGGTAGCTTTCGCTGGTGGTCACCAAGGTGGGCGTGGGCAGCACGTCGTGCGGGCGGTCGAGCAGGTGGTCGACCGCGGTGCCTGCGGCCCAGATGCTGCACAGCGTGACCCACGAGGTCAGCGCGAACACGGCCGCACCTGACACGCCTGCGCCCACCGCGCAGCCGCCCGCCAGCATGCCGCCAAAGCCCATCAGCATCGCGCCGGCGATGTAGCGCCGCATCGACTGGCCGTCCTTGAAGCCTTCGAGCGTCCATTCGCGCCACAGCAGCGCCGACAGCAACGAGCCCAGGGCCACGCCGGGCACCAGACCCAGATCAAACTTCAGCGCGTGACCAGGCGGTGAGAGCACCAACATCAGCGTGTCGGCCGCCGGACCGGTGAAGGACAGGCTCTGCACCGGAATCACCAGGTCAAAGGCCTGGCGCGACAGGGCCCAGGTGGTGAGCCAGGCCAGGGCCACCATCAGGCCCACGCCGATCGCACCGAACCAGCCCCAGAAGCGCACCTGCTGGCGCCAGGCCCAGACCAGCGCGGCCAGCAGCCAGACGCCACCGAAGATCACGCCCATCGCGTGGTTCCAGCCCAGCCAGGCCAGCAAGTCACGGGCCGAGCCGCCTTCGATGGTCCACCAACTGGCGACTTCCAGCCGCAGCGGCGACATCAATCCGGACAGCGCCGACTGCGCCGTCACGGCGAACACCAGGCCAGACAGCAGCGCGCGCAGATTGCCCTGCGCGGCCAGCACCAGCAGTCGGCTGGAGCAGCCCCGCGCCAGGATCATGCCGGCGCCGAACATGGCGCCGCCGATGATGGCACCCGACAAGCTGCCGCGGGCCGACAACTGGCGCGCATCACTCACGTCCAGCCAGCCCGCCAGGATGAAGGCCTGTGTGGCGATCACGGCGGTGGAAAAGGTGAACAGCCAGACCGTCAGCTTGCCCTCGCGCGTGCCGCGCGAGAACTCGATCACCGCCGAGCGCATGCAAAAGCGCGAGCGGTGGGCAAAGAAGCCGAACAGCACGCCAATGGCGGCGCCAGCCAGGGTGATGGCCCACATCTCGCCGACCTGGGCGATCAGGGATTCAAGGAACATGGCGGGCTTGTCCGGCAACGCATCCGTGCGTACTGATGCGTCGATGATGGGCCCGCCGACCGCCCCGGGCCTTGACCTTGGTCAGGCCCGGGTCGAAAGCGGGCTTCAGCCGAGCACGTCGGCCCAGATGTTCTTGGCCCAGGCCTCGGCGTAGCGGCCCTCCAGGTCGGAGCGCACATCGGAGACGCCGCCCGAGCCGCCGATCGTGAAGAAGCTCTTCTTCGGCGCCTGGTACTCGTGCACGCTGGCCACGTGGATCACGTGGGTGGCGTCCACATAGCTCATGCAGACATTGGTCAGCATCGGGTGCGGGTTGATCTCCATGCCCTGCAGCTCGGCCACGATGGCCGCGGCCGTGACCTTGGCGTGCGAGTTGGCCATGTGGCCCGACTTGGGCATGCCCTGGGCCACCTGGATCGCGTCACCGATGACGTGGATGTCCTTGGCGGCGGTGGACTCGAAGTTCAGGAAGTTGGTGTGGCACCAGCGTCCGTTGGCATTGGCCAGGCCGGTCTTGACGGCCAGGGCGCCAGCGCGCATGACCGGCAGCACGTTCAGCACGTCGGCCTTGACGTCGTCCTGCACGTCGAACTTGACGGTCCGGGTCTTCGCATCCACCGCCACCGCCTTGTGCTGTGGCCGGTACTCGACCATCGGGCCGTAGATCTCGGCCCAGGCCTTCTTGAACAGCGGGCCCTTGGAGGTGACGTCCTGGTTGGCATCCAGAATCAGCACCTTGGACTTGGGCTTGTGCTGCTTCAGGTAGGCCGCCACCACGCTGGCGCGCTCATAGGGGCCAGGCGGGCAGCGGTAGGGCGCCTCAGGGATGCTGATCGCGAAGACGCCGCCGTCGCGCATGGCCTCAAGCTGCTTGCGCAGTGCCATGGTCTCGGGACCGGCCTTCCAGGCGTGCAGCACGTCGCCGGCGGCGTGGGCAGCCTGCAGGCCTTCGATCTGGTCCCACATGAAATCGATGCCGGGGGCCAGCACCAGCTTGTCATAGGTCACCGTGCCGCCGGAGGCCAGCACGGCGGTCTTCTTGGCCGGATCGATCGAGGCCACCGAGTCCTGCACCACTCGCACGCCATGCTTGCTGGACAAGCCAGTGTAGGGATTGGTGATGTCGGCCATGGTCTTCATGCCGGCGATCACCAGGTTGGAGACCGGGCAGGAGACGAAGGCGGCATTGGGCTCGACCATCATCACGTCGATGCTGTAGTCGGACAGCAGCCGGATGTACTTGGAGACCGTGGCGCCGCCATAGCCGCCGCCCACCACCAGCACCTTGGCCTTGTTGGCCGAGCCCACCGAGGCGCAGCCCGCCATGCCCAGCGCGCTGCCGGCCACCAGGCCGGCCAGAACTTGTCTGCGTTGCATCATGCTCGGGCTCCTCAGGGCTTTTGCTTCGAGAAATACACGGCCAGGGTCTCCAGTTGCTCCTGGGAGTAGCCCTTGGTGATCTGGTGCATGATCGTGGCGGGCCGTTGGCCGCTGCGGAAGGCCATCAACTGGCTCAGGATGTAGTCCTGCGGCAGCCCGGCCAGCTTGATCAGGGCTTCACCCTGGACGGCGTGGCCATCGGTGCCGTGGCAATGGGCGCAGGTGGCCGCCAGGGAGCGGGTGCGCAGTGCGGTGGGGTCCTTGGCCAGTGCGGGCAGGGCCAGCGCCAGCAGCAGGGACGCCAGCAGGGGGCGTGGGGTCATGATTTGTTCTCCGTGATGCGAGGACGCGACCCGCGGGGCTTGGCGCCCAGGCCGGGTCGGCCGTATAGTGTCCGAAATATCATTGGTTGCTAATGTGGTGTTATCCCTGAAGTCGTCACGGCGCTACTTTCTGGCCGGCTGCGGTTGCACTGCGGCGCTCGGCTGGCTGCCGAGCGGGTTGCGTGCGCAGACTGCGGCGTCGGCCACGGTGGAGATGAAGCCCCAGGCCGTGGCTGACGGCGTCTACTACGTGCAGGGCGAATCGGCCTTGGGCTCGTCGGCCAACCAGAACTTCATCTCGAACGCCGGCTTCGTGATCACGGCCGACAGCGTGGTGGTCATCGATGCTCTGGGCTCGCCCCCGCTGGCTCAGCGCCTGCTGGCGCAGATCCGGGCAATCACGCCGCTGCCGGTGCGCCACGTGCTGGTGAGCCACTACCACGCCGACCACATCTATGGCCTGCAGGTCTTCAAGGACGCGGGCGCCACCATCATTGCGCAGGCCCGGGCGCGGGAGTACCTGTCCTCTGACACTGCTCGCCTGCGCCTGCAGGCCAGCCGCGAGGAGTTGTTTCCCTGGGTCGACGAGAGCACCCGCCTGGTGCCCGCCGACCGTTGGCTGGGCCTGGACGGCCAGTTGCGCGAGGAAACCCTGGAGATCGGCGGCACGCGCTTCGTGCTGCGGCCGGTCGGTCCCTCGCACACGCCTGAGGACCTGGTGATCGCGGTGCCGCAACGCGGCGTGCTGTTCTCGGGCGACCTGCTGTTCCGGGGCCGCATTCCCTTCGTCGGTCAGGCCGACAGCGCCGGCTGGATCAAGGCCCTGGACGGCATGCTGGCCGTGCGGCCGCGCGTGGTGGTGCCGGGCCATGGCCCGTTGTCCACCGACCCGCTGGCCGACATGCAGCTGACCCGCGACTACCTGGTCTACCTGCGCGATCGCATGGGCGAGGCGGCGCGCAACATGGACCCGTTCGACGAGGCCTACCGCGCCACCGACTGGAGCCGCTTCGAGAAGCTGCCGCTGTTCCAGGCCGCCAACCGCATGAACGCCTACAACACCTACCTGCAGATGGAGGCCACCCAGCGATGAGCACCGCACCGAACCGCCATCGCCGCGTCCTGCTGCAGGCGCTGGCCGGTGCCGGGTTGGTGGTGGGCCGGCCGGCCGGTGCACTGCAGCGTGGTGAGGTCTTGGTGCCGCCGCCGTTGCCCTTGCTCAATGGCCGGTGGCTGCGCCCCGAGGACTGGGCCGGCCAGGCCTGGGTGCTGAGCTTCTTCACGCTGGACTGCCCCTACTGCCAGCGCCACAACGCGCGGCTGGACACGCTGGCACGCCGCATGGGCGGACACGGCCTGCAGGTGCTGGGCGTGACCCAGGACGACGCCGATGCCGTGCGCGGCCACCTGCGCCGTCATGGCCTGGGCTTCGACGCCACCGCCCAGGGCGCGGCGCTGCGCAGCCTGGTCACCGCGCGGCGTGTCGTGCCCTTCACGGCCGTGGTGGACGCCGCGGGCCTCGTGCGCGAGCTGATTCCCGGCGAAATGAGCGACGACGACGTGCAGGGCCTCGCCCGCTGGGCGGCGCCTGTCCGGACCACCTGACCACACCGCAAGGAGACCCCATGAACCTGCCTGTCCCGGGCCTGCTGGCCGTGCTGGCCTGCAGCAGCGTGATGCTGTCGCTGGTCCGCGCCGCCGAGCCTGCGGTGCCTGCCATCTTCAAGGACGCTGACCTGGCGCTGGGAGAGAAGCTCATCGCCGAGCACAAATGCAGTGAGTGCCACACCCGGCACATGGGTGGCAGCGGCGGGGACGACATCTACAACCCCCGGGGCCGCATCCAGGATGCCGGCGGCCTGCGCGGCATGGTCGAGGGCTGCAATACCCAGCTCAAGCTGCAGATGTTCCCCGAGGAGGTCACCGCGGTGGCCGCGGTGCTGAACAAGCGGCACTACCGTTTCAGTCGCTGAGGGAATGTCCTGAATCCTGTCTGGGGCCTGACAGAATGCGCGCATCAGTGCATACCGATACAATAGCGGTGAACAGCCCTCGATCCCGCCATGTCACAGGACCCCAGCCTCCACGCCGACACGGTGTTTGACTCCGTGGCGGAGCTGTTCTCGCTGCTGTCAACGCCGGTGCGGCTGAAGATCATCAGCGCGCTGTGCAACGGCGAGAAGAACGTCTCTCAGCTGCTCGACGAGATCGAGACCACCCAGCCCAACATGTCGCAGCATCTGGCCACGCTGTACCGCGCCGGCGTGGTGGGCAAGCGACGCGACAGCACCCAGATCTACTACCGCCTGCAAAGCGAGCGCGTGGCCACGCTGTGCCGCGCGGTGTGCACCCAGGTGGCCAGCGAGATGGATCCGGACAGCGCCGTCGATCCGGACCAGCGCCTGCGTCCGGCGCCCAGCGTGCGCTGAGCGCGCGGCGGCAACAGACTTCAGCGCAATTCGGCGCCGTGGGCGTCGAAGACCTTCACCGTCACAGGAATCGCTGCCGCCACGCTTTGCGTGACGGTGCAGTAGCCCTCGAAGCTCTGCAGCACCCGCTCCAGGTGCTCCAGTGCGTCGGCCGGCACACCCAGACGCAGCTCGGCATGCAGCGCCGTCACCCGCAGTCGCTGCTCGGCGTTGCGGCCGATCTGGGCGGTCACCTCGCAGTGGATGGGCTCGGGCGACTGCTTGAACTTGCGCAGCGCGAACAGCAGCGAGTCGCTCAGGCAATTGCCCACGGCCGCCGCCAACAGTTGCACCGGCGACGGGCCCTGGCCCTGGCCCAGCGGCGGCGGCTCATCGCCGCGCAGCAGCGGCACGCCACCCCCCACGTCGATGTCGAACTGGTAGTCGCGGTGCTGATTGAGCACCACGGTGACCTGCTTGTCGCTCATGGGAGGACGGCGGGACGCCTCAGCGCACCTTGCCCAGCAGGGTCTGGACTTCTTCCAGCACCTCGGTCAGCTGCTTGCGCCCCTTGGCGTTGTCGCCCAGGCGGTTGCCCAGCTCCTGCTCCATGAAGCACACGGTCATGCGCACATAGGTGCTGTCCAGCGCCTTGCGCACGGCGGCCATTTGGCTGGCGATGTCCAGGCAGGGCTGGCCTTCCTCGATCATGCGCTGGATGCCGCGCAACTGCCCTTCGGCGCGCTTGAGGCGGTTGAGCAGATCAGTGCGGTTCTTTTCGTCGGTCAGCTGGGACATGGCACACAGCTCCAGATGAGGAGCCTGGGAGGTGGTCACAGGGGCCATTGTCGTCGCTTCCGGAAAAGGGGGGTCGGCGAAGGGGAGGCTGAGCGTCAGCGCGGACAGGCGGCCACGGACTCGGGCACGCCGGCCTTGCGCAGGAACCAGACCATCGGGCAGACGTTGGTGAAGCCAAACTGCAGCAGGTTCAGCCCGACGAAGGCGGTGAAGGCCAGGGCCCAGCGGCTGACGAACAGCGGGCTGCCCTCAACGCCCAGCGCCAGCGACAGGAGGATGAAGGTGCCGGCGATCACGCGGATCCAGCGCTCGATGGTCATGGAAAGCTCCTTGGAGAATGAAAAAAGCTGGTCAGCGGTCGGTGAGCCGCACGATGCCCAGGGCCTTGAGCACGTACTTTTCGTAGACGGGTTCGGAGTTGCCGGACTTCATCTTGGACAGGAAGTACTTCTCGAAGGCAATCTTGGCCAGGTGCACCCACTTGCCCTTCTTGAACCAGTTGACATTGCGCGGCGGGATCTGCGGCAGGGCCACGAAGGCGGCGCCGGTGTCGCCCATGTCAGCCAGGCAGATGGCGTTCCAGGTGCCCTTGGCGGTGGCTTCCTTGCCGGCCAGCTCGTCGGCGATGTTGTGGGCGATGGCCGAGACCATGGTCTCGATCATGTAGCCGGTCTTGGGCGCGCCGGTGGGCACCGGGGTGGCCTCCACCGGCGGGATGGCCACGCACACCCCGGCCGAGAAGATGTTGCGGTACTTCTTGCTGCGCTGGAATTCGTCGATGATGACGAAGCCGCGCGGGTTGCACAGCTCGGGCACCGCAGCCACCGCGTCCACGCCCTTGAAGGCCGGCAGCATCATGGCCAGCTTGAACGGCACCTCGTGCTCCTTGTAGACATTGCCCAGGCCGTCGACCTCGGTGGTGAACAGCTTGCCGGCCTCGACCTTGGTGGTCTTGGCGTTGCAGATCCACTTGATGTCGTGGTTGCGCAGCTCGCTCTCGAGCATGCTCTTGCTGTCGCCCACGCCGCCCAGGCCCAGGTGGCCGATGTAGGGCTCGCTGGTGACATAGGTCATCGGCACCTTGTGGCGCAGCTTGCGCTTGCGCAGGTCGGCATCGACGATGAAGGCGAACTCGTAGGCCGGGCCGAAGCAGCTGGCCATGGGCATGGCGCCCACCACGATCGGGCCGGGGTTCTGCAGGAACTGCTCATAGTCGCGCCAGAAGGCCTGGGCGTGGTCGACCGAGCAGACCGAGTGGGTGTGGCCCCCGTGCGGGCCAGCGCCCGGCACCTCGTCGAAGCTGAGCTTCGGGCCGGTGGTGATCACCAGGTAGTCATAGGCCAATGACTGGCCGTCGGCCAGCGACAGCGTGTTGCCCGGCGCATCGATCGCGGTGACCGCCTGCGGGATGAAGGCGATGCCCTTCTTGGCCAGCAAGGGGCCGACCTCGAGCACGATGTCCTCGCGTTGGCGCCAGCCCACCGCCACCCAGGGATTGGACGGCACGAACTGGAAGTAGCTCACCGCACTGACGACGGTGATCTGGTGCTCCTTGGGCAGCAGTTCGCGCAGCTCATAGGCGGCGGGCATGCCGCCGATGCCGGCGCCCATGATGACGATGTGGGCCATGGTGTCTGTGTCTCCGTGGTGGTGAAGGGACCGCTCAGGTGGCGGCTTGGGGGGGATGGCGGCCTTCGTAGACCGCGAAATAGAGCACCGGGATCACGACCAGCGTCAGCAGCGTCGAGACCAGAATGCCGAAGATCAGCGACACGGCCAGACCATTGAAGATCGGGTCGTCGAGGATGAAGAAGGCGCCGATCATCGCGGCCAGCGCGGTCAGCGCGATCGGCTGCGCGCGCACCCGGGCCGACTCGGCCACCGCGCGGGCGAAGGGCACGCCTTGCGCCACCTGCAGCTCGATGAAGTCGACCAGCAGGATCGAGTTGCGCACGATGATGCCGGCCAGCGCGATCATGCCGATCATGCTGGTGGCGGTGAACTGCGCGCCCAGCAGCGCATGGCCGGGCATCACGCCGATGATGGTCAGCGGGATCGGCGCCATGATGATCAGCGGCGTCAGGTAGCTGCGGAACTGCGCCACCACCAGCAGGTAGATCAGGATCAGGCCCACGCCATAGGCGGCGCCCATGTCGCGGAAGGTCTCGTAGGTGACCTGCCACTCGCCGTCCCACTTGATCGCGTAGCCGCGGAAGGGATCGGAGGGCTGGCGGATCCAGTACTCGGCCACGCCGCCGGTGCCCTCCAGCGCGGCCTGGGCCAGCTGCGGGCGGATGCCGAACAGACCGTACAGCGGCGAGTCGAGCGCGCCGGCCATGTCACCGAAGACATAGCTCACGCCCTGCAGGTCCTTGGTGAACAGCGGCTTGTCGATCACGCCGCGCTGCACCTGCACCAGTTCTGACAAGGGCACCAGTTGCCCGTTGCCGGCGCGCAGCGGCAGGGCCAGCAGCGCGTCCAGCCCGACCTGCGCGCTGCGCGGCAGCTGCAGGCGCACCGGCACCGGGTACTTGCTGGCACCGTCCTCGTGCAGCCAGGCGGCGTCAGCGCCGGACAGCGCGGCCTGCACCGTCTGCGCCACCACGGCCACCGGAATGCCCAGCGCCTCGGCGCGCTGGCGGCGGATGCGCAGGAAGGCACGCGGCGCGTTCTCTTCCAGCGTGGTCTCGATGCCGACGATATCGGGCGTGGCGCGGAAGGCCTGGGCCACGCGGGCGGCCAGGGCCTGGCGGCCGGCCTCGTCGGGGCCGTAGACCTCGGCCACCAGCGGGCTCATCACAGGCGGGCCCGGCGGGACCTCGACCACCTGGATGCGCGCGCCGTGCGCGGCGGCGATCTTCTCCAACTGCGGGCGAAGACGTTGCGCGATGGCATGGCTCTTGTCGCTGCGGTGGTGCTTGTCGACCAGGTTGACCTGCAGGTCGCCCTGCTCGGCATCGGCGCGCAGGTAGTACTGGCGCACCAGGCCGTTGAAGGTGATCGGGCTGGCAGTGCCGGCGTAGGCCTGCAGGTCGGTGACCTCGGGCTGCGTGGCCAGGAAGGCGCCCATGTCCTGCAGCGCGGCGGCGGTGGCCTCCAGCGGGGTGCCGGCAGGCATCTCCACCACCACCTGGAACTCCGACTTGTTGTCGAAGGGCAGCATCTTCAGCACCACCCACTGCACCACCGTCAGGCCGACCGACAGCAGCAGCGCGCCCAGGATGCCGCCCAGCAGCAGCCAGCGCTTGCGGGCACTGGCCAGCAGCGGCTCGAGCAGCGCGGCGAACAGGCCGCCCAGGCGGGCGCCCACGCCGGCCGGCGCGGTGCCGTGGCCGGCGCCATGCCCGGAGTGCGCCTTCATCAGCTTCAGCGCCAGCCAGGGCGTGACGGTGAAGGCGATCGCCAGCGACAGCGCCATGCCCATGCTGGCGTTGATGGGGATCGGGCTCATGTACGGCCCCATCAGGCCGCTGACAAAGGCCATCGGCAGCAGCGCGGCGATCACGGTCAGCGTGGCCAGGATGGTCGGACCGCCGACCTCATCGACCGCGCCGGGAATGATCTCGCGCAGGCTGCGGCCCGGATAGAGTTGCTGGTGGCGGTGGATGTTTTCCACCACCACGATCGCGTCATCGACCAGGATGCCGATCGAGAAGATCAGCGCGAACAGCGACACCCGGTTGAGCGTGAAGCCCCAGGCCCAGGAGGCAAACAGCGTGGCGGTGAGCGTGAGGATCACCGCGGCGCCGACGATCACCGCCTCGCGCCGGCCCAGCGCCACGCCCACCAGCAGGATCACCGACGCCGTGGCAAAGGCCAGCTTCTGGATCAGCTTGTTGGCCTTCTCGGCGGCGGTTTCACCGTAGTTGCGGGTGATGCTGACCTGGATGCCGTCCGGGATGACGCTGCCCTTGAGCTCCTCGATGCGCGCCAGCGCTGCGGCGGCCACGTCGACGGCGTTCATGCCGGGCTTCTTGGTCACGGTCAGTGTGAGGGCCGGCAAGGCCTGGCCGGCGCCCGGCGCCGAGGCGCCCTGGGCCGCGCCCGGCAGGTGCCAGACCAGGTGGCCGGGCTGGGCCGCGCCGTCGCGGACCGTGGCCACCTCGCGCAGGTAGACCGGTTTGCCGGCGTGGGTGCCGACCACGACATCGGCGACATCGTCGGCCGAGCGCAGGAATTCGCCGGTCTGCACCGCCAGCAGCCGATCCTCACCCGGCTGAGCGACCTGGCCGGCCGGCATCGACAGGTTGGCAGCGGACAGCGTGTCACGCAGCCGCGGCAGATCGACACCGCGCTCGCGCAGGCGGGACGGATCGAGCTCGACCACCACCGCGCGGCCAGGGCTGCCGATGGTTTGCACCTCGCGGCTGCCGGGCACCCGCTTGAGCTCGGCCTCCATCGTGTGGGCCACTCGCTGCAGCTCCAGCGCCGGGCGGGCATCGGCGGCCCACAGCGTGACGGCCAGCACTGGCACGTCGTCAATGCCCTTGGGCCGCACGATGGGCGTCATCGTGCCCAGACCCGCGGGCAGCCAATCCTGGTTGGCGTTGAGCACGTCGTACAGGCGCACCAGCGCCTCGGTGCGCGGCACGCCCACCTTGAACTGCACCGTCAGCACCGCCACGCCGGGGCGGGCGACCGAGTAGGTGTGCTCGATGCCGGCGATCTGCGACAGCGCCTGCTCGGCCGGGCGCGCCACCATCGCCTGCACGTCGGCCGCGCTGGCTCCCGGGAAGGGGATCAGCACATTGGCCATCGTGACGTTGATCTGCGGCTCTTCCTCGCGCGGTGTGACCAGCACGGCGAACAGGCCCAGCAGCAGGGCCACCAGCGCCAGCAGCGGCGTGATGGCGTTGGACTGGAAGGCGGCGGCCAGGCGGCCGGAGACACCCATCGGGGCGTCGGCCGGGGCCGGGGTATGCACGGGATCGGACATCGGGGCTGTCCTCAGCGGGCCGCAGGCTGGGCGTCGGCCAGACCGGCGCGCACGGCGTCGGTGGCGATCTGCTCGCCCGGCTTCAGACCGGCCAGCACCTCGACCTGGCTGCCCTGGCGGCTGCCCAGGCGCACCGCCCGCAGCACGAAGCGCTGCTCGCGCACCACATACACGGCCTCCAGTTCACCCCGCTGCAGCACGGCAGCGGCGGGAACGCTGAGGCTGCGCGCGGCGTTGTCGGCCGGCGTCCCCTCAAATCGCACCGTGACGCTCTGGCCCGGTGTGGCCTGGGCGGCCGCGGGCAGGTCCAGGCGCCATTCCACGGTTTGCGCCACCGGGTCGGTGGTGGGCAGCTCGGTGCTGCGCAGCGGCGTGGCCCATTGGCCATCGGGCAGTTGCACCTGGCGGGCACTGGCCTGACGCGCGGCGGCCGAGCGCGAGGCCGGCACCTGCACCACGGCGCGCAGCGCGCCGGGCGCATAGAGCGTCAGGATCGGCCGGCCGGGCGCCGCCAGGTCACCGGCTTCCAGGTGGGTGGCCAGCACCACGCCGTCGAACGGGGCGGTGACGGCCGCGAAGTCGCGGGCCAGCGCGGCCTGGCGGCGGCCGCCCTGGGCCGCCTGCAGGCCGGCCTGAGCCGCCTTGAGCTGGGTCTCGGCCATGTCCAGGGCCGACTGGCTCACGAAGCCCTTGCTGCGCAGGTCGCGGGTGCGCTCGGCGTTCACCTGGGCGTTGCGCAGCTCGGCCTCGGCCTGCAGCACGCCGCCCTCGCTGCGACTGAGCGCGGCGGCCGGCTCGCGGTCGTCAATCCGGGCCAGCAACTGGCCCGCCTTGACGCGGTCACCGGCCTTGACGTTCAATGCAAGCACGTTGCCCGAGGCCTGTGCTGCCACGGTGGCCTGGCGCAAGGCCTCGATCGAGGCGGTGAGTTCAATGCCGCGGCCAGCTGGCGCAGCGCCAACCTGCAGGACCGGCACCGCGGTGGCGGCCGCTGCGGCTGTACCGACGCCAGCCAACACGCAAAGGCCGACGAAGGCCCAAAGACGCGGCCGCAGCGCGGCGCGCTGCGGGCTCGGGGAGGAGGCTGTTGAGATACCCATGCAGGTATCTTATCAGATACGGGGTGGGGTATCAAACCCGCCCATGAATCAGGGTTTTCCCGGCGTCACCACTGGGCCAACACCCGACCCTTGACCACCTTGCTGGCCAGGCGCTTGAGCGGGCTGTTGCCGGTCTTGATGCACTGACCAGTGTGGGCGTCGAAGGCCCAGTCGTGTTTGGGGCAGGTCAAGGTCTGACCCTTGAGGGCCAGTTCAGGCATGTCGGTGCCCTGGTGCGGGCAGCGGCTGTCATAGACCGTGACCGTGCGTCCCTGGCGGTACAGGAACAGGCCGCGGCCGTGGGCCTCGGTTCGACGCACCTCGCCGTCCTTCAGCGACTTGAACTCGCCCACATCGCGCCACTCGGTCTGGCCATGCAGCGCGGCCGGATCGAACTCGGGAATGCCCATCTCCAGGATCTGGTCCACGGCCCAGACGATCTTGGCCAGACCCAGCGTGGGAAAGGCCATCAGCAGGGCGTCGAGCACCTCCATCGGCGTGCAGCCCTCGCGCAGCGCGCGGTTCAGGTACTGGCGAAAGCCGCGCGGGGTCTGCGCATCGACCTTGGTGATCACCGAGATCAGGTTGCGGGTCTTGGGGTCCAGGTGCGTGCCGCACTGCTTGAGAAAGGCGAAGTAGTGGCTGACGGCGTCGGGGCGGGCCTTGACGAGGTAGGCGAGGGCGTCACTCATGGTGTGGTTACGGGGGCGTTGGGAACATGGACGAGGACCGGGCACTCGGCCAGGCCAATGATCTTCTGCGTGGTGCCACCGATCCAGACGCGGTGGCTGGGGCCCGGGCCACGTCGCCCGACGACGATCAGGTCGGCGCCCTGCGCCTGGGCCAGCGCCAGGATGGTCTCGGCCGGCCGGCCGGTGGCCGACTGGGCCTCGGCGGCGACGCCTCGGGCACGGGCCAGGGCCAGCACAGCGTCCAGCGCCCCCTGGGGCGCGGCTCCCACGGCCACCGCCAGCAGTGGCAGGCTGCACTCGGCCGCCACGGCCAGGGCGGCCTGGGTCAGACCCGGATCCGCGTGCTCGGGGTCCACCGCCAGCAGCACGCGGCGCGACCACAGCCGCGCGTCCCGCGGTGCCACCAGCACGCTGCAGGGCGCGCGGGCCACCACCCGGCCCACCATTTCACCGAACATCAGCCGTGCCAGCAGGCCACGGCGGCCACGGCGGCGGATGACCAGCAGATCCGACCGGTTCTCGCCCGCCTGGGCGATGATCTCCGCATCCAGCTCGCTGCCGTGGCGCACCTGCGGGCGCAGCGTGACGCCTTGCGACTCGGCCAGCGCCCGCAGCTCGTCCAGGTGGGCGCGGGCCACGGCCTCGTGGCGCTCGGCCAGCTCGGGCGCCACCGCCTCGTACTCGGCATTGCTGACCAGTGGCAGCACCAGGTCCAGCGGCAGCGCGCAGCGGCGCGCCATGGCCATCGCCAGGACCTCGGCACCGGCGTCCTGCGGGGTGTGCTCGGTGGCCAGCAGCAGGCGTTCAAAGACATGGCTCATCGCGGGGCTCCCGGGGGGTCAGTGGCCAGCGCCGATGATGCCCGACGCGGCCAGCACCAGCACCGCGATCTGCAGCAGCGCCAGAGCGGCGGCCAGACGCTCGCCTCGGCGCCCGTAGCGCCAGGCCACCGCCACCAGCGCCGGCAGCGAGCAGGCTGCCAGCAACGCAATGCCCAGCAGCGCCGTCATGTCGGAATGGCCCAGCTGCCCGAACCAGCCCCAGCCGGTGGGCACGCCGGTGCGCTGCAGGTACTCGCGTGCCGACAGATGCCACAGGCTGGCCAGGTCGCGGCGATGCACCAGTGGCGACCACAGGCCGGCCAGGTAGGCGGCGAAGCCGCCCAGCATCACGGCCAGGGCGATCTGGTTGCCGCGCGCCAGCCAGCGGGCATAGACCGCCTGTTCGGGATCGAGGGGCGGGGTTGGAGGTGCAGCGGAGGGGGTCATGGGCAGGTCTCGGGTTGCGGCTCAGGTCCATACGCCCAGGCCCTTGAGCAGCGCCCGCAGACCGGCGAACAGCAGCACCGTGATCACCATGCGGCGGATCACCGAGCCCTTGAGCACGTCCAGCAGCCGCGCGCCCATGCGGGCCCCCAGCATCATGCCGGCCACCGAGGGCACGGCGATCATTGGCAGCACCGCGCCCTTGTTGATGTAGACCCAGGCCGCGGCCGAATCGACCAGCGACAGCACCAGGCCCGAGGTGCCGGCCGCCACCTTCAGCGGCGCCCCCATCAGCAGGTTCAGCGCCGGCACATTGGCCCAGCCGGCGCCGATGCCGAACATGCCGGCCATCACGCCAATGACCAGGAACAGCGCCAGGCCCACTGGCGTGCGATGCACCTGCCAGGCCACCGGCTGGCGCGTGGCGCCGTCGATGAACACGCCATGCAGCGACAGCGCCTGACCCAGCGCGTCGCTGGCTGGCACCTGGGGCCGCTCTGATTTGCCAGCCACCAGCATCAGCGCCACGATGCCCAGCACGGTGCCGCCCAGCGCCACCTGCACAGCGGCGGCCGGCAATGCCAGGCCCAGCAGCGCACCGAAGATCGAGCTCAGCGAGGCCAGCAGCGCCAGTGGCATGGCCAGCCGCAGATGACCCAGGCCGCCGCGCAGCAGCGTGGGCGCGGCCGCCAGCGCGCTGGCCAGCGCCACCAGCAGGCCGGCGCCGCGGACAAAGTCGAGGTGGAATGGAAAGAAGCCGCCGATGATGGGCACGAACAGTGTGCCGCCCCCGATGCCCGCTGGCACCGCGATCAGCCCCATCAGAAAGCAGGCCAGAAACAGCTCCAGCGGCGTCCACCACCAGGCGGTGTCAGCGCCGGCAGCGGCTGGCGCGGCCCAGGCCACGCCCGCGCCCAGCAGCACCAGCGCCGCGACCGCCCAGGGCAGCCAGCCCGCCGACAGACCGGCAGGGCGACGCAGCGGCGCGAGTCTCACGCCGCCCTCTGGTAGTACAGGTTCTGCGGGTGGCTGGACTGGGCGAAGAAGAACCAGCGCTCCAGCAGCAGACCCAGGTACTGGACCGTGAAGGCCACGACCAGCAGGCCCGGCAGGATGATCGACAGCACCAGCAGCAGCAGCGGCACGACAAAGGCCAGCACCAGGAAGCCATTGCGCACCAGCGTCATCACCGCCTGCGGCTGGCCATGGAAGAACTCGCGGGTGTTGAACGAGCCGCCCAGGAAACCGGTGGCGATCTGCACGATGCGCGGGTGGCGGATGCCGATCGCGCTGTGCAGCGTGGAGCGTGGCCGCAGCCGGGCATTGCGCCGCAGCGACAGGCTGCGGCTGACCGCGCCCGCCACCGTCAGGCCGATCGCCAGCAGCGCATAAGGCGGCGCCAGCTGCGGCTGCCCGAAGGTCGCCAATGCCGCGCCCAGCGTGGTGCCCGACGCACAACCCAGCAGCACATAGTTGAGCAGCGTGTAGCTGCTGGCCCATTCCTGCAGGAAGCGCAGCGAGGCGTAGATCATCGCGGTGCAGACGAACAGCGCCCCGCAGGCCAGCGAACCCAGCACGGCCCACACCGCCACGCCCGGCCAGTTCTGCCGCAGCGAGACCGACCACAGAACCACGCAGCCCATGAACACCGGCAGGGCAATGACCTCGCGCGACAACCAGGAGGTGCGCCACATCGCGGCGGCGCGCCAGGCGCGCTCGGGGTGACCCAGGTGGAAGAACGAGGCGAACAGGCCCAGCGCC
Organism: Ideonella aquatica; assembly: GCF_018069755.1. Classification (GTDB taxonomy): domain Bacteria; phylum Pseudomonadota; class Gammaproteobacteria; order Burkholderiales; family Burkholderiaceae_C; genus Ideonella; species Ideonella aquatica. The sequence continues at coordinate 52,691 of NZ_JAGQDE010000018.1, forward strand.
GCCAGCGCCAGGCACACAACGCCGCCGGTGACCAGGAAATCGCCATCGGCCAGGTTCAGGGCCTGGCTGCCCACCAGCAGCAGGAAAAGACCCTGGGCGGCACCGATCAGCGTGGTCAGGAAGATGACCGAGAAGGCGGGCTTCATGTCGCGTAGTCCTCAGACCCCGGAGCGCCGAGTTGCGGGTGTTCGGGCTGCTGCCCGTCGATCTTGAGCGGGTTGTCTACACGCACCAGGTCGTCCGGGCGGATCGTCATGCCGGTGCGCTGGCGCGGCAGGTAGTGGTTGGACGGCTGGGTGTTCCACTCGGGCATCAGCGCGTAGCCGCCGCGCTCACGGATGGCCACCGATACCACCGATTCGGGATCATGCACGTCGCCGAAGAGGCGGGCGTTGGCCGGGCAGGCCAGCACGCAGGCCGGCTTGCGACGGTCTTCGGGCAGGCTCTGGTCGGTGACGCGGTCCACGCACAGCGTGCACTTGGTCATGACCTTGCGGTCCTCATCGAACTCGCGGGCACCGTAGGGGCAGGCCCAGGAGCAGTATTTGCAGCCGATGCACTTGTCGTAGTCGACCAGCACGATGCCGTCCTCGGCCCGCTTGTAGCTGGCGCCAGTGGGGCACACCGGCACGCAGGGCGGTTCCTCGCAGTGCAGGCAGCTCTTCGGGAAGTGGACGGTCTGGGTGTTGGGGAACTCACCCACCTCGAAGGTCTGCACCCGGTTGAAGAACGTGCCGCTGGGGTCGGCGCCATAGGGTTTGTCGTCGGTCAGCGGGCCGGCGCTGCCGGAGGTGTTCCACTGCTTGCAGCTGGTGACGCAGGCATGGCAGCCCACGCACACATTCAGGTCGATGACCAGGGCGAGCTGGGTCATGCCTTGTCTCCCCGGGTCATGCGGCCGGCCCACCAGCCGCGCTGCTTCGGCGCCGGCTGCATGCCGGGCACCGGCTGCATCGTGTCAAAGCGGGGCCAGGTTTCGCCGGGCTCGCCGGGGTCGGCCGGGCGGATGCGCACACGCACGTCGTACCAGGCCGCCTGGCCGGTGATCGGGTCGCTGTTGGAGACGCTGCCGCCGCCGGCGGTGGGCAGCTCTTCCTTGATCAGGTGATTCAGCAGGAAGCCCTTGCGCGACTCGTTGGCGTCGCCGTCCAGGCTCCAGGCGCCGCTGGCCTTGCCAATCGCGTTCCAGGTCCAGACGGTGCCGGGTTCGACCGCCTCGGTGTGCTGGCACAGGCAGCGCACCTTGCCCCAGGGCGACTCGACCCACATCCAGGCGCCGTCGGCAATACCCGCCGCCAGCGCGGTGCGGGTGTTCACCATCAGGTGGTTGTGGGTGTGGATCTGGCGCAGCCAGGCGTTCTGCGAGTCCCAGGAGTGGTACATCGCCATCGGCCGCTGGGTCACCGCGTTGAGGGGAAAGGCGCGCGTGTCCACGGCCTGTGATTCCAGTGGCGCGTAGTAGAACGGCAGCGGGTCGAAGAAGGTGTCGACGCGCTGGCGCAGCCGGTCCGGAGGCTGACGGCCAGGTTGCTTGCCCTGCGCGGCCAGGCGGAAGCGCTGCAGGAACTCGGAGTACAGGTGGATCACCACCGGGTCGCGGTCGCGGCGCAGGCCGGCCTGCTGGGCCCAGTCCATGTAGCCCTGGTTCCAGTTGCGCATGTACTGCAGCGACGGCGGCAGCACCAGATGGTGTACGCAGTTGTTCTGCGCGTACATCTCCCACTGGCGCGGGTTGGGTTCGCCGCGCATGCTCTTCTCGCCGCCCTTGCCGCGCCAGCCGGTGAGAAAGCCGATGCCTGAGCCCGGCGCGGTCTCGTAGTGAATGACGAAGTCAGGGTAGTCGCGGAACTTGCGGCTGCCGTCAGCGTGCGTGAAGGCCGGGAACTTGAGCCGGCTGGCCAACTCCACCAGCACGTCCTGGAAGGGCTTGCACTCGCCGGTGGGCGGCAGCACCGGGATGCGCACTGAATCGACCGGGCCGTCGAACTCGGAGATCGGCCGGTCCAGCATCGACATGCAGTCGTGCCGCTCGAGGTAGGTGGTGTCGGGCAGGATCAGGTCGGCGAAAGCCGTCATCTCGCTCTGGAAGGCGTCGCACACCACCAGGAACGGGATCTTGTACTCGCCCGACTCGTCCTTGTCGTTGAGCATCTGACGGACCTCGGACGTGTTCATCGTCGAGTTCCAGGCCATGTTGGCCATGAAGATCAGCAAGGTGTCGATGCGGTACGGGTCGCCACGCCAGGCGTTGGTGATGACGTTGTGCATCAGCCCGTGGGCCGACAGCGGGTACTCCCAGGAGAAGCCCTTGTCGATGCGCACCGGCTCGCCGGCGGCATCGACAAACAGGTCCTGCGGGCTCTCGACCCAGCCCAGCGGCGCGCCGTTCAGCGGGGTGTTGGGCTGCACGGCCTCGGGGCCCTTGGGCGGGCGTGCATTGGGCGGCACGGCGCGCGGGTAGGGTGCCTTGTGACGAAAGCCGCCGGGGCGGTCGATCGTGCCCAGCAGGCTCATCAGGATGGCCAGCGAGCGGATGGTGTGAAAACCGTTGCTGTGCGCCGCCAGACCGCGCATGGCATGGAAGGACACCGGGTTGCCGGTGACCGAATCGTGGGTCTTGCCCCAGCAGTCGGTCCAGGCGATCGGCAATTCGATGCGCTGGTCGCGCGCCGTCACGCCCATCTCGTGGGCCAGGCGTCGGATGGTGGCGGCGGGGATGCCGGTGATGTCGGCGGCCCATTCCGGTGTGTAGGCCTTGACCCGTTCTTCCAGCAACTGGAAGGCCGGCACGGCGGGCGTGCCGTCGGGCAGCTGGAAGTGGCCCAGCAGCGCCGGATCCGCGCCCTCGGTGTGCTCGGCCACGGCCTGCTGGCTCAGTCGGTCCCACCAGAAGAAGTTGTGCGGGCGCAGCGGATTGCGGATGTCACCCTCGGTATTGCGCAGCATCAGGCCGAAGTCGGCGCTGGCGCTGTCCTGGTTCACCAACTGGCCGGCGTTGGTGTAGCGGGCAATGAAGTCGCGGTCGTAGAGGCCCAGCGCGATGATCTCGTGGATGATGGCCAGCAGCAGCGCGCCGTCGGTGCCCGGCTTGATCGGCACCCACTCGTCAGCGATCGCAGCGTAGCCGGTGCGCACCGGGTTGACTGCGATGAAGCGGCCGCCGTTGCGCTTGAACTTCGCCAGCTGCATCTTCATCGGGTTGGAGTGGTGGTCCTCCGCCGTGCCGATCATGATGAACAGCTTGCTGCGCTCCAGGTCGGGGCCGCCAAACTCCCAGAACGAGCCGCCGATCGTGTAGATCATGCCGGCGGCCATGTTGACCGAGCAGAAGCCGCCGTGCGCCGCGTAGTTGGGCGTGCCGAACTGGCGCGCGAACAGGCCGGTCAGGGCTTGCATCTGGTCGCGGCCGGTGAAGAGGGCGAATTTCTTGGGATCGGTGGCGCGCAGGTGGCGCAGGCGTTCTTCCAGCGTGCCGAAGGCCTCGTCCCAGGAGATTTCCTCGTACTGGTTGGCGCCGCGCTCGGTGCCGGGCTTGCGCCGCAACGGCTTGAGCAGCCGGGCTGGCGAGTACTGCTTCATGATGCCCGAGGAGCCCTTGGCGCAGATCACGCCCTGGTTCAGCGGGTGGTCGGGGTTGCCCTCGATGTAGCGGACCTCCCCGTCGCGCAGGTGCACCCGGATGCCACAGCGGCAGGCGCACATGTAGCAGGTGGTGTCCTTGGTCTCGGTGCGGGCGCCGGGCAGGGGCGGCGCGGTCGGGTCGTGCAGCGGTGTGGCTGTCATGTCATGGCCGGCGAGCGCCAGGTCGGCGTCGCGCGTGTGTCTCCTGGGCGGCATTAGGCGCAAGGGCCAGGGTCAGCGTCTATTCCCGCGAACGGGAAGCGCGGCTACCCCATCCGGGTAGTGGGGGTTTTCACCAGGGTGTCGGGTTGATGCCGCACGGGGTATATGGTTGTTCCCGATGCCGGAGCCTGGACGGCCGGTATTAAATAAGCGGATGCGAATATCCAACCTGCCCGCCACCGATGCCGCGTTGCACACGGTGCCCGGCGCCGGTTTGCTGGCCGAGATCACCGCCGATCTGGCCTCCGGCCACGACCTGGCCGACTTGCTGCGGCGCTTCCTGGAGCCGGTGGTGCGCCTGGCCGGTGCCCAGGCCGGTGCCGTGCGGGCGCTCAGCGACGATGGCCTGGCGCTGCGCCTGATCGGCCAGGTGGGCCTGCCCGAGCGGGTGGCCGGGCATGAGCAGGTGGTCAACAGCCAGTGTGGCGTCTGCGGTGAAGCTGCCTGGGAGCACCGCAGCGCCTGGAGCGCGGATGTGCAGTCGTGCAACGCCCATTGCGGCGGCGACGACGACGGCAGTTTCTTCGGTGGCGGTTGCCGGCGCGTGCTGGCGGTGCCGTTGCAGCGCCGCGAGCGGGTGCTGGGGGTCTACAACCTGTTCTTCGGGCCGGGCGTTGAGCCCTCGGCCGAGGTGCAGACCATGCTGCGCGCGATCGGCGACCTGCTCGGTCTGGCCATGGACAACGCCCGCCTGGAGCGCGAGAACCTGCAGGCCATGATCGTCGCGGAGCGCCAGGCCATGGCGGCCGAGGTGCACGACGCGGTGGCCCAGAGCCTGGCCTACATCAAGATGCGCATGCCGCTGCTGCAAGAGGCGATCGAGGTCTGCGACCAGCCGCGCGCGGCTGCCTACGTTGACGACGTGCGCCGTGCCACCAGCGAGGCCCACGCCAGCCTGCGCGAGGTGCTGGCGCATTTTCGTGCGCCGGTGCCGCAGCGCGGGCTGCTGCCGGCCCTGGCCGACCTGGCCGATCACTTCCCCGAGCGCTTCGGCCTGCCACTGCGCTACCAGAACCAGGCCCCCCGGCTGACCTTGTCGGCCGATCAGGAGGCGCAGGCCTTCCACATCGTCCAGGAGGCCCTGGCCAATGTGGCCCGCCATGCCCAGGCGCGCCATGCCTGGCTGACCGTGGCTGTGCGCGACGGCGAGATCGGCTTCACGATCGACGACGACGGCCTGGGCGCCGATTGGTCCCACGTGCCCGGCCCCACCGACGACGTCGGCCACCATGGCCTGCAGATCATGCGCGAGCGCGCCCGCCGGCTGGGCGGACACCTCGACATCGGTCCGCGCGCCGAGGGGGGTACCCGGGTCCACCTGGGCTTCCCTGCCTCGGCGGCCGGCCGATGAGCACGTCGCCCGCCGCAGAGCACCCGGTGCGCATCGTCCTGGTGGACGACCATGCGCTGTGCCGCAACGGCCTGACCGACCTGCTGACCCACCGCGGCGGCATGCACGTCATGGCCTCCACCGGCGATCCGGCCCAGGTGGTCCCGCTGCTGCGGCAGCACGACCCCGACCTGGTGGTGCTGGACCTGCGCATGCCCAGCACCGACGGCCTGACCCTGCTGCGCCAACTGCGTGCCGAGGGCGTGCAGACGCCGGCCCTGATCCTGACCATGAGTGACGCCGAGGACGACCTGGCAGCTGCGCTGCGCGCCGGTGTGCGCGGCTACCTGCTCAAGGACATGGAGCCCGAGGACGTGATCTCGTCCATCGCCCGTGCAGCCCGCGGCGAGCTGACGGTGGCGCCGGCGATGACGCTGAAGCTGGCGCAACTGCTGCAGTCCGGCCCCAAAGGCAATGAGCGCGACGAGATGCTGGCCTCGCTGACCGAGCGCGAGCGCCAGATCCTGGAGCGGCTGGCGCTGGGCGAGAGCAACAAGACCATCGGCCGGGCGCTGGACATCAGCCACGACACCGTCAAGCTGCATGTGCGCCACATCCTGGCCAAGCTGCACCTGAGCTCGCGCGTGGAGGCGGCGGTGTTTGCGGTCGAGGCCCGCACCGGCCAGCGCGAGCTGGGCGAGCCCCCGGCCCGCCGTCGCTGACATCAGGCCGCTGCGACCTGGGCGGCAGGCTCGAACCACTGCATCGTCGGGTGCAGGCTGACCACCGTGCCAACGATGATCAGCGCCGGTGATTGCAGCCCCGCATCGATCACCCGTTGCGCCAGGTCGGTCAGCGTGCCGCAGACCGCGCGCTGCTGCGCTGTCGTGCCCTGCTGCACCACTGCGGCGGGCATGTCGGCCGGCAGGCCGTGCTGCTGCAGTTGGTGGCAGATGTCGGGCAGCGCCGACAGACCCATGTAGATCACCAGGGTCTGGCGCGGTCGGGCCAGACCAGCCCAGTCCAGCTCGGCGTTGCCGTCCTTCAGGTGGCCGGTGACGAAGACGCAGGCCTGGGCATGGTCGCGGTGGGTCAGCGGGATGCCGGCGTAGCTGGAGACACCGCAGGCGGCGGTGATGCCGGGCACCACCTCGAAAGACACGCCGTGCGCCGCCAGCACCTCGATTTCCTCGCCGCCGCGGCCGAAGACGAAGGGATCACCACCCTTGAGCCGCACCACACGCCGGCCCTCGCGCGCCAGTCGCACGAGCAGCTCGTTGATGCCCTCCTGCGGCAGGCTGTGTCGGGCCATCTGCTTGCCCACGTAGCGCATCTCGGCGGCCGGGTTGGCCAGGGCCAGCACCTCGGGCGAGACCAGGTGGTCATAGACCAGCACCTCGCACTGGCTCATCAGGCGCAGCGCGCGCAGGGTCAGCAACTCGGGGTCGCCGGGGCCGGCGCCGACCAGGGCCACATGGCCCGCGGCGGGATCGAGACGGTGATGCATCGGCGGGCTCCTCAGGCGCTGCGGCAGTTGCCGCAGCCACCGCTGCCACAGCCGCCGCGGGCGGCTTTCTCGGTGTCGTTGGCGCAGTGCTGCGGGGGCACGAAGATGAAGGCGCTCTGGCCGGGCTCCAACTCGACGAAGTCCAGCGTCGTGCCGTCCAGCAGCGGCTGGCTGGACGGCGCCACCAGCACCACCAGGCCGTCAAACTCCAGGTTCAGGTCGTCGTCGCCGGGGTCGTCGAAGCCCATGCCGTAGTCCAGGCTGCCATCGGCGCCCAGGCGTGCGGCCACGCGCAGCGCCGCGCCCTCGCAGCCGGACTGGGCGGCCGACCAGCGGATCTGGGACACGGCGGCGTCACTGAGCGTCAGCATGGGAGCGGTCTCCAAGGGAATGGACAGCGGGCGTGAGGAAGGAGGCTGTCAGCCGGTGGGCATCCCGCCAGCGGCGTACCTGGGCCACGAAGTGCTCGGGCCAGCAGGTGCCGGCGGCGTGCCGCAGGTGCGTATAGGACGCCAGGCATTGGCGCACCAGCACACCATCGTGGCTGCCGTCGATGCCGTGGCCGCGGCTGACCCGCCAGGCGAAGCGGGTGCCGTCGGGCAGGCCATCCAGGCGTGAATGGTGAAACTCATGGCCGCGCCACTGCACCGGCGCGCCGGCCGCCACCTGCGCGCCCAGCCAGGGGTGGTGCTCGGTGGCCTCGACATGCACATAGCCGCGGCCCACCGGGCGGGCCTGCATGCGCACCTCACCCGGGATCACGCCCACCATCTCGGCCTGCTTGCCGCCGAAATGGATGCGCCGCGACAGGTACATCAGGCCGCCGCACTCGGCATAGGTGGGCAGGCCGGCGTCGATGGCCTGGCGGACCGAGGCGCGCATGCCCTGGTTGGCCGACAGCGGGCCGATGAACATTTCGGGGAAACCGCCGCCGATGAACAGGCCGTCAACGCCTGCGGGCAGCGCGGCATCGAGCAGGGTGTCGAAGAAGCACAGCTCGGCCCCGGCGGCCTGCAGGGCGCTCAGGTCGTCGGCGTAGTAGAAGCCGAAGGCGGCGTCGCGGGCCACGGCGATGCGCACCGGGTCGGCGGCGGGCGCGGCAGGCGCTGCAGCCGCCGCGTCGGGGAAGCGCAGCCTGGGCGTGTCGGCCGGGGCCTGGCGCGGTGCGCAGCGCTCGATCAGCCGGCTCAGGTCGACCTGGGTGTCCACGGCCTGGGCCAGCGCGCCGATGCGGGCGTGGGCGTCGTGCACCTCGGCATCGGGCATCAGGCCCAGGTGGCGCTCGTCCAGCGCAATGGCGGGATCGTGCTGCACCGCACCCAGCACGGTGAGGTCGGTGTAGTGCTCGATCACCGCGCGCAGCTTGGACTCGTGGCGCGAGCCGCCCAGCTGGTTGAGGATGACGCCGGCAAAGCGCATGTCGCGGTCGAAGGCCTGGTAGCCCAGCAGCAGCGGCGCGATGCCGCGCGTCATGCCACGGGCGTCGATCACCAGCACCACCGGCAGGTCCAGCAGCTTGGCCAGTGCGGCATTGCTGTTGCTGCCATCCAGCGACAGACCGTCATACAGGCCCTTGTTGCCCTCAACGAAGCCGACGTCGGCGCCCGCCATGCGCGCCAGCACCGCATCGCGGATGTCGGCCTCGGCACTCAGGTAGGGGTCGAGGTTGATGCAGTCGCGGCCACTGGCGCGGGCCAGCCACATCGGGTCGATGTAGTCCGGGCCCTTCTTGAAGGTCTGCACCCGCAGGCCGCGCCGCGCCATGGCCGCCGCCAGGCCGATGCTGAGCGTGGTCTTGCCCGAGGACTTGTGCGCGGCCGACACCATCCACATCGGCGCCGTCGCGGCGATCAGGGGCAGGGACGGGGCCATTCAGTGGGCCTCCTGGGTATCGCTGAGTTCGTCCTGGGGCAGGAAGTCCAGCACCCGCACACCCACCGTGGTCAGCACGAAGGCCACCGCCAGTCCGCCCAGGCCCAGCAGGGCTTCCCACAGGCTGGGCACATAGCGCGCGACCTGGCCATCGCCAAAGCTGGAGCGCACCGAATGGCCGGGAAAGATCTCGAGCGGAAAGGCCTGGCCGCCGATGATGAACACATGCAGGAAGGCGAAGCCGCCGGCCACCACCAGCACCGCGGCCAGCAGCATGCTGCGCGGGCCCCCCATCCAGGGCAGATACAGCAGGGCCACCGGCACCAGGGTGCCGACCAGGCCCCAACCGCCCCAGAACAGCATCGAATACAGCTCGCCGCCGCCGCGACCCAGCAGCAGGAAGGCCTCAAAGTCCGACTGCCGGGCGAAATACAGGTTGGTGGCGTGGTAGACCGCCACCAGGTAGGCCGAGGCGATCAGGAACAGGCCCAGCAGGCGCGACATGCGCTGGCGTGTGGCATCGGGCAGCACCTGCTCGTTCCAGCGGTACATGGCCGACTGAACGATCAGGAACACCGCCAAGCCCCATCCGAAGCTCAGCACGATGAACAGTGGCGCCAGCAGCGCCGACTGGTAGGCCTGGCGTGCCACCAGGAAGCCGAAGATCGAGCCGGTGCCGGTGGTCAGCACGAAGCGCCAGGCCAGGGCAGCGATGCCCGCGCTGCGTGACCACGGTTGCAGGCGCCGCTCGAACATCGTCCACAGGTAGACCGCGACGATGGCGAACATGCCCGAGTACAGGAACACGTTCCACGCGAAGACCGAGCGGAAGTTGTAGTGCGTGGCGGCCACGATCACGCGGTCGGGCCGGCCCAGGTCGAGCATCAGCACGAACAGGCCGCCGGCCAGCATGGCCAGCGTCAGCAGACCCGACAGCGGCGCACGCCGCTTGTACAGGCTGCGGCCGAAGACCGAGCCGATCGAGGCCACGTTCAGCGCCCCCGACGCGGCGACGATCAGGAAGATCGCGAACACATGCGGCAGACCCCAGACCACCTGGTTGTCCATGCCGCTGATCACATGGCCGTGGTGCTCCAGCGTGGCAGCGGCCAGCAGGCCCAGCGCCACGCCGGTACCGCCCAGCACCAGCAGCAGGTAGAACAGGCGTTCGCGCAGCGTGTACAGGCCGGGCGACAGGCGTTGCATCGAAGGCAGGGTGGCGGCCATGGTGGGTCCTCAGAGGCCGGCGTAGCGCACGCCCGGGTCCAGACGCAGGTCGGCGCGCAGCGGGGTGCTGGCCACCGCGCGGATGCGGCGGGCGATCTCGCTGTCGGGGTCGTTCAGGTTGCCGAAGACGATGGCGCCATGGCCCGCGCGGGTGCAGGCCTCGGCGCAGGCGGTGGTGGTCTCGCCGCGGTCCAGACGGTGCACGCACAGCGTGCAGCTTTCCACGCAGCCCTGGCCGCGCGGCACATCGGGCTTCTGGCCGGTGGTTGGCTCATGCACGAAGGAGCGTGCCTTGTAGGGGCAGGCCATCATGCAGTAGCGGCAGCCGATGCAGGCGTGGCGATCGACCAGCACGATGCCGTCGGCGCGCTTGAACGAGGCGCCAGTGGGACAGACATCGACGCAGGGCGGCTCGGCGCAGTGCTGGCACATCACCGGTGCACGCTGCTCGCGGCCACTGGCGTGGTCCTTGATCTCGACCAGGCGGATCCACTGGGCCGAGGTGGCGCTGACCGCCGCGGGCAGGCCGTTCTCGGTCTGGCAGGCGCTGACGCAGTCGGTGCAGCCGTCAGCGCATTTCGTGGTGTCGATCAGCATGCCCCAGCGCACGGCCTCGTTGGCCGACGCCTGGGGGGCGGCACGGGCCACCTCGATCAGCGTGATGCCTGGGGCCAGCAGCACGCCGCCGCCCAGCGCAGCCGCCAGAAAGCCCCGACGCTTCAGGTCGGCCGGTGTCTTCTCGGAAGTGTCGTGGCAGCTCATGGTCGTTGGACGAGGCTGGCGGCCTGCTGGCTGGCGTGGCTGCTGTGGCACTCGAAGCAGTCGATCTTGACGGCTGCGTAGCTGTGGCAGCTCTGGCAGAAATCGGTGGGCGCAGCGGCCACGCTGCGGGTGGCCGGGCTGGCATGGCAATCCACGCAGGCCTTCAGGCTCAGCACCGAGCTGCGGTCGCCGACGCGCACCGTGCGGTCGCGCTGGTGCTTGAGCAGGTCCATGTGGGTGCGGCGCATGAGCGTCGGCTCGACCACGCACTGGGTTCCGCTGGCGGCTGGCGCGACGGCGGGCACCGGGGTGCGACCGGTCTCGCGCACCTGGGCCTGCGATGGGGCGGTCCACCACAGGGCCGCGGCGAGCACCAGCATCAGCCAGGCGCTGGCGCGCTCCAGCCGGCGGCGCCAGTCGGGCGGCGATCGGCGCGTCATCGCCTCACTCTCCCAGGCCCATCTGGATGTAGCCGGTCGGGCAGACATCGCGGCAGATGTGGCAGCCCACGCACTTGTTGTAGTCGGTGTCCACATAGCGGCCGGTGGTGGCCTTGGACTTGGGCACACGGAAGACGGCGGTCTGCGGGCAGTAGACGACGCAGTTGTCGCACTCGAAGCACTGGCCGCAGCTCATGCAGCGCTTGGCCTCGGCCTGGGCCTGGGCCTCGGTCAGGGCCTGCAGGCGCTCGTCGAAGTTGTTCAGGGCCTGCTCGGCGTCCAGCGTCACCACATGGCGCTTGTGGCGCTCGGTGTAGGCGAAGTGGCCCAGGAACAGCTCGGTGTGCGGGATGACGTAGCGGTCCGAGCGGTTGTCGAAGTTATGCACCACGCCGGTGTGGCCATCGGTGCCGCGCAGCGGCTCATCCACCTTGCCGGGCGCCATGCCCTTCTCGACCAGCTTGCGCATCAGGTCGAAGGCGTGGACGTCGATCTTGGGGCGCTTCTCCAGGGCCTCGCCGGCCAGGTAGCGGTCGATGCCCTCGGCAGCGATGGCGCCGTGACCGATCGCGGTGGTCAGCAGGTGCGGTCGGATCACATCGCCACCCGCGAACAGGCCCGGCTGGTTGGCGACCTGGTAGTTCTTGTCGGTGTTGACCGCGCCGCGGCCGTTGTTCAGGAACTCGTAGCCGGTGAAGTCCACCGCCTGGCCGATGGCCGAGACGATCAGGTCGGCCTCGACGTCTTCCTCGGTGCCCTCGATCATCTTGACATCGAGCTTGCCGCCGACCAGCTTGGCCTCACAGCGCTGGATACGCAGCGCGGTGGCGCGGCCGCTGGCATCGCGCAGCACGGCGATCGGCGCCATGCCACCCCGGATCGTGATGCCCTCGGCCAGCGCATGCTCGACCTCGTGCTTGCTGGCCTGCATCTTGGCGATGTCGAACAGCGAGGTCAGCGTGACCTCGGCGCCCTGGCGCGCCGAAGCCTCGGCCACGTCGTGCGCCACATGGCCGGCAATCGCCCGCTCGGGGCGATCGCTCTCGTGGATCTGGTCGATGTGGCCCAGGCGGCGCGCCACGGTGGCCACGTCGATCGAAGTGTCGCCCCCGCCCACCACCACCACGCGCTTGCCGACATGGCGCATGCGACCGTCGTTGAAGGCCTTCAGGAAGGCGGTGGCGGTGACGACATTGGGCGCCTCGGCGCCCTCCACCGGCAGCGGGCGACCCGACTGCGCGCCCATGCCCAGGAACACCGCGTGGAAGGAGGCGCGCAGTTCCTCCATCGTGATGTCGGTGCCGATGCGGCAGTTCAGCCGCACCTGCACACCCAGGTCCAGGATGCGCTGGATCTCGGCATCCAGCAGCGCACGCGGCGTGCGGAAGCCCGGGATGCCGTAGCGCATCATGCCGCCGAGCTGCTCGTGGTCGTCGAAGATGGTGACCGCGTGGCCCTTGCGCGCAAGTTGGTAGGCGGCCGACAGGCCGGCTGGACCGCCGCCGATGACGGCCACTGTCTTGCCAGTGGACGCTTCGGGCCTGGGATAGGCCAGACCCTCCTTGATCGCCCAGTCGCCCAGGAAGTGCTCGACCGAGTTGATGCCAACGAAGTCCTCGACCTGGTTGCGGTTGCAGCCCGACTCGCAGGGGGCCGGGCAGACCCGGCCCATCACGCCGGGCAGCGGGTTGGCCTCGGTCAGGCGGCGCCAGGCGTACTCCTGCCAGCGCATGCCGGCCGGCGGCTTCTCGACGCCGCGCACGATGTTCAGGTAGCCGCGGATGTCCTCACCCGCCGGGCAGGAGCCCTGGCAGGGCGGCGTGCTCTGGATGTAGGTGGGGCACTTGTGCGAGTGGTCGGCGTCGAAGATCTCGTCCTGCCAGCGGCCGGGTCGGTGGTCGCCATCCTTGTAGCGCCGGAAGGTCAGCGGCTGGGCTGGGGCGTTGTTCGTGGACATCGCGTGTCTCCTGGATGTGTTCTGTCTCAGTCCTGGTCGCCCAGGAGGATGGCCTTGCTGACGAGCTGGTGGACACCGCCCACCATGCCCATGTCGAAGCCGTAGGCCGGCAGCACCTTGGTGAACTGGGCCTTGCAGATGGCGCAAATCGTGGCCATGAAATTGACCTGGTGCTGATCGACGACGTTCTTCAGCGCCTCCATGCGTGGCAGGGCGCCCTTGACGCGCAGCTCCATCAGGTCGTCGGTCAGCAGGCCGCCACCGCCGCCGCAGCAGAAGGTGGCTTCGTGGATCGTGCCCGGCGCCATGTCGTGGAAGTTGTTCGCGACGGCGCGGATGATCTCGCGCGGGATGACGAACTGGCCGCCGGGCATGTCGCCCATGCGCGAGGCGCGCGCCACGTTGCACGAGTCGTGGAAGGTGATGATCTTGTCGTCGTTGCGGCTCTTGTCGAACTTGAGCGCACCACGCTGGATCAGGTCCCAGGTCAGCTCGCAGATGTGCATCGGCTGCTTGTAGCGGTGGTCCAGCTGGTTCTGCAGCTCGATCGCGAACGGATCATTGGCCCCGGCGCCGACGCCCACCAGGGTGTTCCAGAAGCTGTAGGCCACGCGCCAGGCATGGCCGCATTCGCCCACCACGATGCGCTTGACGCCCAGCTCCAGAGCCGCCTCGCGGATGCGCAGCGCAATCTTGCGGAGCTGCTCGTAGTTGCCGATGAACATGCCGAAGTTGCCGGCCTCGCTGGCCTTGCTGGACAGCGTCCAGCTGATGCCGGCGGCATGGAAGACCTTGCCATAGCCGATCAGGCTCTCGACATGCGGCTCGGCGAAGAAGTCGGCCGAGGGCGTGACCAGCAGCACTTCGGCGCCGGCCTGGTCGATCGGGTAGCGCACGGCCACGCCGGTCTCTTCCAGCACGTCCTCTTCCAGGCCCAGCAGCGTGTCCTCCAGCGCCGGGCCGGGCAGGCCCAGGTTGTTGCCGATCTTGTGGACCTTGCCGATGATCTCGTTGCCGTACTTCTGGCCCAGGCCCACCGAGTCCATGATCTCGCGTGCGGCCATCGTCACTTCGGCAGTGTCGATGCCATAGGGGCAGAAGACCGAGCAGCGGCGGCACTCTGAACACTGGTGGTAGTAGCTGTACCAGTCGTCCAGCACCTCCTTGGTCAGGTCGACTGCGCCCACCAGCTTGGGAAAGTGCTTGCCGGCAAAGGTGAAGTAGCGGCGGTAGACCGCGCGCATCAGGTCCTGGCGCGCCACCGGCATGTTCTTCGGGTCGCCGGTGCCCAGGAAGTAGTGGCACTTGTCGGAGCAGGCGCCGCAGTGGACGCAGGCGTCCATGTAGACACGCAGCGAGCGGTAGGTGTCCAGCAACTCACCCATGCGGGTGATCGCGCGCTGCTCCCAACCCTCGGTCAGCTCACCCGGAAAGCCGATGGCGCCCTGGATGGCGGCATTCGCCACAAAGGGCTTGCTGTGGGCCATCGCGCCCTCGGCCACCAGCGGAATGACCGGGTAGGGCTTGAGCGCGGGAATATCGAACTTGGCGGTGGCCATGGCGGGCTCGGTGCGTTCTTCAGTGCTTGCGGTCCAGCGCGGCGGCCCAGGCCACCAGGTGGCGGCGCTCGCGCGGGTCGTCGGTCTGGTTGCGCGTCGGGCTGAAGAACAGGCCCGGGGCATGCAGCAGCTTGCTGATCGGGAAAATGATCATCAGCAGCGCCACCAGCGCCAGATGGATCAGCAGGATCGGCTCGGTGGGCAGCGGTTGAATGTCCAGCCGCATCAGACCGAGCATGTAGGCCTTGACGGCAACGATGTCGGTGCGGGCCACGAAGCGCGTCAGCAGACCCGTCAGCGCAATGCCCAGCAGCAGCGCCAGCATCAGGTGATCCGATGGCGTGGAGATGTAGCGCACCCGATCGACCAGCCAGCGCCGCGCCCACAGGCCGCCCAGGCCCAGCACCATCAAGAAGCCGGCGTACAGGCCGAAGGGCTGGATCAGCGCGGTCAGGTCCCACACCGGCTGCTGAAAATAGCGGCCATGGCGCAGCAGCACCAGCAGCATTGCCGCATGGAAGCTCCAGCCGAAGATCCAGGTCCACTTGCTGGACTTGAACAGGCTCTCGAACAGCACGGTCTCGCGCGCCAGTCGCATCGCCACGCCGCCGGGCGTCAAGGGGGCGGGCGTGGTGGCGATCTTCAGCGGCGCCGGCGTGCGCCAGTAGCCGTGGATCTTGCGGGCCAGGCCAAGCACCAGGATGACCGTGGCGCCATAGAACAGGATCGCGTAGGCGAGCGACAGCATCGACACGGGCGGGTGCCTTGTTCTGGAGAGGTGGAGCGCGCCGCGGCGGCGGCGCGGGCGGTCAAACGCAGCCGGTGGGCTTGGGCAGGCCGGCGATCTTGCAGGCCTGCTTGGCCGGTCCGTAGGGGAACAGCTCGTAGAGGTACTTGCTGTTGCCCTTCTCCGGGCCGAGCTGCTTGCCGATGGCCTTGGTCAGCACGCGCACCGCGGGGGCGATCTGGAACTCGTCGTAGTAGCCGCGCAGGAAGTTCACCACCTCCCAGTGGCTGGGCGTCATCTCGACGTTCTCGGCCTTGGCCAGCTCCAGCGCGATGTCCTCATTCCAGTCGGCCAGGTTGACCAGGTAGCCCTCCTCGTCGGTCTCGAACGTGGTGCCGTTGACTTCGATGCCCATGGTGTGTCTCCGTTGGTGATGGGGCCTGGTTCAGAGCCAGGACTGGTTGGTGGGGTGCTCGGCGACGAGGGCGACGAAGCCCGCGTAGTCGACGGTGGCGATGCCTTCGGCGAGCTGGCTGCCCGCGCCGCGGGCAGCCAGGTCGGGTGCCAGCGCGACGATCTTCACGGCGCCTTGGACGGCCGCGACGCCGCTGGCGGCCGCGTTGCCGCGCGTGGCGGCAAGGACGGCGTCTTCGATCAGCAGCACGGTCTGGCCGGGCCGGACCAGGCGCAGGCAGCTGGCCAGGCCAGAGCCCTGCGCGGGTGACTTGTTGACGATGTGCAGCATGGCGGCCTCAGAAGGAGTAGATGACGTCCTGCTCGGCCATCAGGCCGGCCATCTCGTCGCTGGAGAGCAGCTCGACATCAACGATCAGGTCGTCTTCGCTGAGGCCGCGGGCCTCGAGTGACGCGCGCTCGACATAGAGCTTCTCGACGTCATAGCCCTCCAATGCCCGGTAGGTCTTGGAGTGGTTCTTGATGCCGATGCCGGCCGTGTCCTGGCCCTTCATCAGCTGGTAGACGCCGTCGTCCAGGAAGACCAGGCTGACGTCCTGGTCGAAGGTGGCGGTGATCAGCACCACTTCCAGGCTCTCCAGCGCATAGATCGTGCCGTAGGGTGCCTTGCGGTTGACGAACATGAACTTCTTCATCTCAGTCTCCGAAGGTCACCGAGCGGTCGGCCTTGATGCCGCCGTCGACCAGCTGGCCCAGACCCGAGATGCGAAAGCCCGGGGCCAGCACCTCGTCCTTGATGCCGCGGCGCAGCGCCGCCGCCACGCAGACCACCAGGTCCACGCCATGCTGCTCCTTGAGCGCCGACCAGCGGTTGACGATGTGGCGGTCATCCTGCGGCGGCTCGGTCAGGCGGGTCGCGTTGTAGACGCCGTCGTGGTAGAAGAAAACGCGCATCACCTCGTGACCGGCGGCAATGGCGGCGTTGGCGAACTGCCAGGCCGTGTCGGCGGCCTGGTGGGTGTAGGGCCCTTCACTGACAAGCAGGCTGAACTTCATCTCAGAACGCCATCTCAGAAGCGGATGTGGGTCGACGCGTTGAGGTTGGCGCGCGAACCGCGCCAGTCGTCGATCAGGTACTTGGTGAAGGGCAGGTCGACCTTCTCGAAGAAGCGCGGCCAGCCGATGCGCTCGATCCAGTCGGCCAGACGCTCCCAGGACCGCGCGTCTTCCTTGTAGACGTGCAGGATGCGCTTGACCACCTCGGCCACCTCGGGCCAGCGCGGCGCGTTGTTGGGCAGGCCCGAGGCCACCATCTTCATGAAGGTGGGCTTGCCGCGGGCGTTGGAGTTCTTGCCGCCCACCCAGATCGCGAGCTTGGAGTGCTCGGGATCGTTGATCTGCATCGGCGGGCACGGGGGGTAGCAGGCGCCGCAGCAGATGCACTTCTTCTCGTCCACCTCCAGGCTGGGCTTGCCGTTGACCAGCGCCGGGCGGATGGCGGCCACCGGGCAGCGGGCCACCACCGCGGGGCGCTCGCAGACATTGGCCACCAGATCGTGGTTGATCTTCGGCGGCTTGGTATGCTGCACGATGATCGCGATGTCGGCCTGGCCGCCGCAGTTGATCTCGCAGCAGCTGGTGGACAGGTGCACGCGGTTGGGCATCTCCTCGCGCCGGAACTCGTCGTAGAGCTCGTCCATCAGCGCCTTGACCACGCCGGAGGCGTCGGTGCCAGGGATGTCGCAGTGCAGCCAGCCCTGGGTGTGGGCGATCATCGACACCGAGTTGCCGGTGCCGCCGACCGGGAAGCCGTTGCTCTCCAGCGCCTCGATCAGCGGGGCCACCTTGTTGGGGTCGCTGACCATGAACTCGATGTTCGAGCGGATGGTGAAGCGCACATGGCCTTCGGCAAAGGTGTCGGCGATGTCGCAGAGCTTGCGGATGGTGTAGACATCCATCTGCCGCTGGGTGCCGGCGCGCACGCTCCAGACCTGGTCGCCACTGTGGGCGACATGGTGCAGCACGCCGGGACGCGGCCGGTCGTGGTACTTCCAGTTGCCGTAGTTCTTCGCCAGCGTGGGGTGAAGGTACGGCTTGTTGTCGGGAACGCCGCTCTCGATGGGCTGGCGCAGTGCAGTGGCCATGTCGCTTGTCTCCTGGTGTTTTCGAACGCCGGCTCGGCGCGTTCAGGCGGCGGCGCGCTTGGCCTGGATGCGGGCGACCTCGTCGTCCCAACCATCGGTGCGCACATAGGGGTTGGTGCGCGGCGTAGCGACCATGTTCGGGTCGATTTCCAGCTCGATGCCCTCGAGGAAGTTGACCAGGCCGATGCGCTCGATCATCTCGCCGGTGCGCTCGTGCTCCAGTGCGTTCTCGGCGAAGAAGTCGATGATCTTCTGGCCCAGCTCGACCAGGGCCTCGTAGTCCTCGTCGGTCTTCAGGGGCATGAAAGGCACGACGACCGTGCCCATCAGATCGCCGATCTTCAGCGTGCGCTTGCCGCCCACTAGGATGGTGGCGCCGGTGTCGGTGCCGCGGGCCAGGGCGCCGGTCATCACGTTGATGCAGTGCATGCAACGCACGCAGTCCTTGTTGTCGATCTCCAGCGCCTTGTCGTCGCTGACCGGGACGCTGGTGATGTGCTCGGCGCTGCGCACGGCCGAGACGTCCTTGATCTGGATGGCCTTGGTGGGGCAGCGGGCGACGACGTTGTTGACCAGCTCGTCCATGCCGTGGCCGGCCAGCCATTGGCGGGCCAGCGCCTCGTCGGTGCGCATGTTGTCGCGCCAGGTGCCGATGATGGCCATGTCCGAGCGCTGGATCGAGTTCATGCAGTCGTTCGGGCAGCCCGAAAACTTGAACTTGAACTTGTAGGGCAGGGCGGGGCGGTGGATGTCGTCGGTGAAGGTGTTGAGCACCTGGCGGTGGGCGCGGGCCTCGTCGTAGCAGCTCTGCTCGCAGCGGGCAGCGCCGACGCAGCTCATCGAGGTGCGCACCGCGGGACCGGCACCACCCAGGTCGAAGCCGATCTCGTTGATGGCGTCAAAGGCGGCCTGCACATTGGCGGTCTTGGCGCCCTGGAACATGATGTCGCCCGACTGGCCGTGGAAGGCGATCAGGCCCGAGCCGTGCTCCTCCCAGATGTCGCACATCTTGCGCAGCAGTTCGGTGGTGTAGTGCATGCCGGGCGGCGGCTGCACACGCAGGGTGTGGAACTCGGCCGCATCCTTGAAGATGGGCTGGCCCTGCTCGTCCTTCAGCTCGGTGAAGCGCGGGATCACGCCGCCGCCATAGCCCACCACGCCCACCGTGCCGCCCTTCCAGTAGCCCTTGCGGGTGCGGTAGGAGGTCTCCAGCTGGCCGAGCAGGTCGACCATGTAGTCCTTGTCGTTCGCCAGGCGCTTCAGGCCGGTGACAAAGCTGGGCCAGGGGCCGGTCTCCAGCGCGTCCAGCATGGGCGTGTCGTGCAACTTCTTGGCCATCGGCTTGTCTCCGTGGGTGCCTGAGGGCACCGGTGTGTGTTGCAAGGGTGGCGGTCCGGTGCGTGCCGTCCGCTTCTGGGAATGGGGCGGATTCTGGGAACTGCGGCAGCGCGGCGCCATTCCTCTGGTCGGGTGCAGGCACCTACCCGTATGGCGTAGGCGGGGGCGCCCCGAGCCGGGTATGGACGCCACCGGGGCGCAGCGGGCTCAATGCAGTTCCCGCCCCGTTGACCGAGAGGTGCCCTTGCGCCCGATGACCGAAATCACCCCCCTGGATCGCCTGCATGTGCCGCTGGGTGGGCAGGAGATCGAGCTGCAGCAGGTGGACTTCGAGGCGGGCGGCATGGCCATGCTGCGGGTGCGCATCCGCGAGCGCAACCGTTTCACCATCTTTGACCTGGATCCGGTGACCACGCTGGCCTGGGCCGAGGCCATGCAGCGCTGGGCCCTGTCGCAGCCGGGCATGGCCGCCGAAACGGGCTCAGCGACCCGCGCCTGATGGACGCCCGCGTGGTGGACGACAGCTTGCTGGATCTGGCCTTTGCGCTGCAGGGCGCCGGTCGACCCTCGCTGACGCGCCTGCAGCTGGGCACGGCCCTGCGCGCCTGGCTGCCCTGGCTGGGCGAGGCCCCGGGCAGCGGCCTGCACGCGCCGCGCCTGGCCCCGGGGGGGCTGGTGCCTCGCCGGGCCCGTCTGCTGCTGAGGGTGCCGCAATCGCGCCTGGCCGAGGCCCAGGCCCTGGCTGGCGCCCGCCTGGAGGCTGGCGATGGCCAGCTGCAGCTGGCCGAGCCGCAGGCCCGGGCGCTGCTGGCCCACCCCACGCTGTGGTCGCAGAGCGTGGTCTGTGACGCCCCCGACGAGCTCGGACTGCTGGCCCTGGCCGAGGCCTGGATGCAGCAGCATGGCCTGCGCGGCGAGCTGGTCTGTGGCCGACGCCACGAGCTGATGGGCCCGCAAGGCACGCTGGGCGGGCACAGCCTGATGCTGCACGGCTTGTCAGCCGCCGATTCCCTGCGCGCCCAGTCGCTGGGCCTGGGCGACTGGCACTGGCTGGGCTGCGGCCTGTTCGTGCCGCACAAGTCGGCCGCCGCCGTCGGCCACTGAGGTTGCTTCCCACAAGACAACGGAGACACACATGCCCTACACCGTCCAAGGCCAGGAACTCGAGACCGACGACCTGGGCTACCTGATCGAGGCCGACTACAGCGACGAGGTGGTCGAGGTGATCGCCGCCGCTGAGGGCCTGAGCCTGACCGAGCGTCACTGGGAAGTGATCCGCTACATGCGCGACGAGTACCGCGAGCACGGTCAGACGCCCAACTTCCGCCACATGCTCAAGGGCGTCAATGCCTTCTGGCCCGAGGCCGACAGCAAGGCGCTGTACGAGCTGTTCCCGATGGGACCCGCCAAGCAGGCCGCCAAGGTGGCCGGCTTGCCGCAGCCCTTCGGCAAGGGCGGCTACTGAGCGCCGGCGGCCCCCATGGCCATCCGCCTGAAATCGCGCTGGTTCCGCGAGGGCCCGCAGCGCAGCGCGGCCGAGCGCGGCGGTGTGGCCGCCGTGGCCAGCTGGCGCCTGGGCATCGAGATGGTGAAGCGGCTGCAGCGCGCTGGCTTTGGCATCGAGGTGGGCGCAGGCTACTTCCAGGTGCTGAAGGAAGTGGCGATCTTCCTGGCCCTGCTGGCCGACCGCCAGGTGCACGCCAGGCAATCGCCCGAGGAGCGCGACGAGTTCACCGTGGGCATGGTGCGCCATCTGGCGGCCACCTACGCCGAGAGCGCCACCGAGTGGCTGCCGCCGCGCCGCGCCGACGGCCCCGACTGGGCCGACGACTTTCTGGCTGCCTGGAACACCGTCGCCCCCACCTACGCCGACTTCGACAGCGACGCCGTCAGTGGTGAGCCCGAGATCGCTTTCGTGCGCCATTTCGCGTGGCGCCTGGAGCCGCTGCTGCCCGCCGCCGACCGGGTGTGGGTGATCGACCAGGTGATGTCGATCGAGGTGCCCGAGGCTGCGCAGGCGCTGCGCCGCACCCTGGCGGGCGTGTTTGACGAGACCCCGCGGCGCGCCCGACCGGCCACCGCGGCCACCGGGGACTGAGGCCATGGCCTGGCTCACCGACGAGATGACCGCCGCAGGGCGCCGACGGCGCTTCATCGGTAACCCCTTTGACCTGGACGACGAGGGCGCCTACCGGCGCTGGCGGGCGATGAAGCTGGCGGCGCGGCCGCGCAGCGTGTCGCACCTGCTGGTGGAGGTGGCCGACCCGCGCCGGCTGACGGCCCCCGAGCGCCTGGCGCTGCTGGACCGCCTCAGCCGCTGCAACATGGCGCTCTACCACAGCCCCTGCCTGGACGCGGATCCCACATTGCCGGTGGCACTGGCCGCCCAGCTCGGCATGCGCCGGCTGGACGCCAATTGGCTGGCCGGCGAGGACGGCGTGTCCAGCATCTGCGTGAGTGATCGGCGCGACGAGCGCGGCGGCTTCATCCCCTACACCGACCGCGCGATCCGCTGGCACACCGACGGCTACTACCAGGTGCCCGAGCGCGCCATCCGCGGCATGGTGCTGCACTGCGTGCGCCCGGCGGTCCAGGGCGGTGACAACGCGCTGCTGGACCACGAGCTGGTCTACATCGCGCTGCGCGACCAGTCGCCGGCCCATGTCCGCGCGCTGATGGCCCCCGACGCGATGGTGATTCCCGAGCGCACAGACGAGCACGGCGTGGCCCGTGCCGCCCAGGGCGGCGCGGTGTTCAGTGTCGACACCGCCAGCGGCGCGCTGCACATGCGCTACACCGCGCGCACCCGCAGCATCGCCTGGAAGGACGACCGTGCCACCCAGGCCGCGCTGGCGGCGCTGGAGCGCCTGCTCGAGGGCGGCCTGCACGATGTGCTGGCCACCCGGCTGGCGCCCGGCATGGGCCTGGTCTGTCACAACGTGCTGCATGACCGCAGCGCCTTCCAGGACGACCCGGCGCAGCCGCGCCTGCTGTACCGCGCCCGCTTCCTGGACCGCAGCGATGCGCGCGAGCTGGCATGGCGCACCGCCTGACCGTCTGGCGCGCCGCGCAGTTGCTGGGCGTCTCGCGTGGCCAGCTGCAGGCGCTGGTGCGCGAGGGCCGGCTGGCGCTGGACGACGGCCTGGTGTCCAGCGACGACCTGCTGGCGCTGTACCCGCAGGCCCATCTGGAGGACAGCGGCATGCTTGAGCGCACCCAGGCGATCCGCAACGAGGCTTTTGCGCGCCGTGTGCGCGAGCGCACCCTGCCCAGCCAGGAGGTGCTGGCGCAGCGCCTGTTTCACCAAAGCACCGAGCTGGCCGAGGTGCGCCGCCACCTGCAGCGCTACCACGGCCTGGTGGTGGACCTGCGCGACCGCTTGCGCGCCGCGACCACGCCGCCCGGACCACTGAAGCTGGCCGATGACATCGACCGCGCACTCGGCCAGATTCTGGCCAGCGAGGCCGCCGACCCCCTGGAAGCGATGGACGACATGCTCAAGCTGATGTCCGCACAGGTCACGATCCGCCCGAGTGGCCACGAGTTCAGCGTGATGGGCCACGACACCCTGCTGCAGGCCGGGTTGAAGGCCGGGCTGCGCCTGCCCTATGGCTGCGGCAACGGCAGCTGCGGCATGTGCAAGGTGCGGGTGATCCAGGGCGAGGTCTGCCGCACCCAGCCATTCGACTACGTGCTCTCCGAGACCGAGAAGCGCCAGGGCTACACGCTGATGTGCGCCCACACCGCCGCCAGCAGCGACCTGACGCTGGAAACGCTGGAGGCGTCGGGGCCGCAGGACATTCCGGCGCAGGACCTGGTGGCCACACTGCGCTCGGTGACCATGCTGGGTGCCGACACGGCGCAGCTGCACCTGCAGACGCCGCGCAGCCACCGCCTGCGTTTCCTGGCCGGCCAGTCGGTCACGCTGGGCCTGGCCGCAGCCAGCGGTGACCTGCAGGCCACGCTGCCGATTGCCAGCTGTCCCTGCGACGACCGCAACCTGCACTTTCTGGTCACGCGCGAACACGACGGCGACTTCGGCGCGGCGGTCTGCGCCGGCCTGAAGCCCGGCACGGCGGTGTCGGTGCGCGGTCCGATGGGCGACTTCGTGCTGGCCGAGGGCCTGCGGCCGCTGCTGTTCATCGCCTGCGACACCGCCTTCGCGCCGATCAAGAGCCTGATCGAGCATGCGCTCGCACTCGAGGCCGCACCGGCCATGGCCTTGCTGTGGCTGGCCACGCGGCCGGATGGCCAGGTGTTGGCCAACCAGTGCCGCGCCTGGTCGGAGGCGCTGGACGCCTTCGAGTACACGCCGATCACCGACCGCGACGTCCAGGCGGGCGCCGCCCAGGTGGTCGAGTCGCTGCGTGCCGATCTGTTCGCGATCGACTGCGACTGCTACGTGGCCGGCCCCGAGGTCTTCGTGCAGGTGGTGGACAGCGCACTGGCCGCGATGGGGGTGCCCGCGGCGCAGCGCCGCACCCAGGTGCTGCCGTGAACGGCGCGCCAACGCCCGCGCCGACCAGCGCCTGCGAGGGTGCGGAGTCCTTCGCGCTGCGCGTGCTGGGCGACAGCATGGCGCCGGAGTTCACGCACGGCGACATCGTCGTCATCGAGCCGGACGGTCGCCTGGGTGACGGCCGCTTCGTGCTGGCCTGGGTCAACGGCGAATGGACGCTGCGCCAGCTGCGAGGCGCGCCCGGCGCCTGGCGTCTGGAGGCGCTGGATCCCCGCTGGCCGCCGCAGCTGCTGCCGGACCTCGCGGCCGTGCGCGGCGTGGTGATCCAGCGCGCCCGTCCAGGCCGCCGCCGCGAGACCCGCCACTACCCCTGAATCGACCGATGCCTTACTTCGTCTACCGCGTGCTGCCCTTCGCCCAGCTCGAACAATTGGGCAGCCACCCCAGCTTCAAGCAGGCCTCCATCCAGGCCAAGGCCGCGCGCGCCGACGGCGGTGCCGGCCAGGTCAAGGTGATGTTCGCCGACGATGCGCTGCAGGCCGAAGACCTGCTGTGTCAGATTCGCACCGCCGGACCCACAGGCGACGAATGAACGCCGAGCGCGCCGACGAACGCTCGGCCTGCTGCGCGCGGCCCGACGACGCCTGCGTCTTTGACAAGGCCCTGCTGGCCCGCGCGGCCGGCTGCGCGCACCTGCGTCGCCAGCCGGTCGGCGAGCGCGAGGCCCTGCTGTGCGCCCACCCGCCGGCACGCTACAACTGCGAGACCTTGCTGGCGCTGGCGCGCGAGCGCGCCACCTTTGCGTTGCGCCTGCCGCCGCCTGGTCGGCCGCTGCTGCACGCCCAGGCGCTGCGGCTGCAGTGCGGCGGCTTGGCCGCGCTGGCCGCCGAGGCCGGTCCACGGGCAGTGGGGCGCGAGGATGTGTCGGCGCTGACCGCCGCGCTGCACAGCGCCGACACGGCGTTCGCCGAACTGCCCTGGGAGCGCCTGGTCCCGGCGATCGCGGCCTGGCAGCCCAGGCGCCGCTGGGCGCCGCGCTGAGCGCGCCGCGTCAGTCCTGCTCGGCGCGCCAGAGCATGTACTTCAGCGTGGCCACCGAGCCGCCGATGATGCCGGCCAGCGCCAGGAAGGAGCCAATCGCCAGCGTGGAGATGCCGGTCAGGCCCTGGCCCACCGTGCAGCCCAGCGCGGTGACGCCGCCAAAGCCCATCAGCGTGGCGCCCAGCACCTGGTTGCGCAGGTCGTCCACCGACGCAAAGCCCTCCCAGCGGAAGCTCTTCGTGGCCAGCGACATCGCGCCCGCGCCCAGCATCACGCCCAGCACCGTGGCGATGCCGAAGCTGATCTTCAGCGACTGGTCGGTCCAGCGCTGCAGCAACTCCAGCCCGAAGGCCAGTGGCGCGACAAAGCTCATCGACTCCATTGCCCGGGTGTTGGTGGCGAAATAGGTCATCTCCAGGGTCTCGGGGTTCTCGCCGAAGCCCAGGTGGCCGCTGATGTACCAGCCCACCACCACGCAGCCGCCAATCACCACGCCGCCCAGCATCTGCAGGCCATTGCCACGGAAGCGCTTGTCGGCGAAGACCCAGGCCAGCATCGCCAGCACCAGCACGCCGGCCGCAGCCATTGCAGCCTGTTGCGGCGCCAGGCCAGTGACCTGCTGCAACAAGGTCGGTAGGCCCTGGTCCTTCCAGCCCAGCGCGGCCAGGTCAATCGCCACCGGATCGAGGTAGCTGGCGCGCCACTGGCCGAACAGGCCCTTGAGCGTCATGCTGGCCGACACCGCCAGCACCAGCAGCACCACCAGCGATCGCAGGCTGCCGCCGCCCACACGCAGCAGGTTCTTGTTGGCGCAGCCGCCGGCATAGGTCATGCCCACACCGAACAGCAGGCCGCCCAGCAGCAGCGACAGCCAGGGCAGGCGCGGGCGCATTGCCACCGCCTGCGGCAGGTCGATCAGCCCGGCCTGGGACAGCGCGGTGGTGCCGGCAATGGCCACGGCCATGGCCAACACCCACATGCGCATGCGGCCCCAATGGCCCATGTTGACGACGTCGGACAGCGCGCCCATCGTGCAGAAGTTGCTGCGCTGGGCCACGGCGCCCAGCACCACGGCGGTGGCAAAGCCACCCAGGATCACGGTGGACTCGATCGACATCGATGTCTCCTACAGCGTTGTCAGTTCATCGGGCCGGTGCGCTCAGGCACCGGGCCACCGTTCAGATGAACAGGCAGACGTCGGTCTCGCCGGCGAATTTCATGAAGGTGGCGGCGCCACCATACTCGATGCCGTCGATGAACTCGGAGGTCTTGAACTCGAACAGGTCCACGGTCATCTGGCAGGCAATGAACTTGACCTCGGCCTCGACGCACAGGTCACGCAGTTCCTCCAGCGAGGCCACGCCCTTGGATTTGATCTTGGCCTTCATCATCGAGGTGGCCATGGCCTCCATGCCCGGCAGTGCCGAGACCAGCACCGGCATTGGCACCGGCATCGGCATCGCCGGGTTGGCCAGCGGGCTGATCGCCACGCCGCTCAGGTCCTTGCGCAGCAGTTGCAGGCCGTAGAAGGTGAAGAAGATCTGCACATCCCAGCCGAGAGCGGCGGCGGTGGAGGCCAGGATCAGCGGCGGGTACGCCATGTCGAGCGTGCCCTTGGTGGCGATGATCGCCATCTTCTTGCTCATGCGAACTCCGGGTTCGGGTGAGGCGCGGCGGGCTCAGGCCTTGCGCAGGAAGAAGACGAACTTGCCGCCCTCGCTGCCCTGCTCGAGCAGGGTGTTGCCGGTCTGCTCGGCGAAGGCGGCCATGTCGCAGACCGATCCCGGATCGGTGGCCACCACGCGCAGGACCTGACCACTGGCCATGTCGGACAGCGATTTCTTGGTCTTGACGATGGGCAGCGGGCAGGCCAGGCCCGAGGCGTCGAATTCCTTGTCGAAGTTCATGTGCTTGTCTCCAGTCGTGGGCATTGTGGCGCCTGCACCGGGGGACCGGTGGCGGCGCGCATGCGTGTTCGCCAGTCCTTGCTGGCGGCAGGGGCAATTTCGACGCAAGCAGGGTGCAGCGTCTATTCCCACGATGGGTGGGCGCTCCTACCCCATCCGGGTAGGGGCCAGGGCGCTCAGTAGTCCAGCCGCTCGACCTTGACCGGCGTGGGAGACTGCGGCGAGACGATCGCCCCCAGCGCCTGGGCGTAGAGGTCCACCGCATTGTCAAAGCAGCCATGCGAGGACGGGATGCCCTTCACGCCATTGGACACGCTGGGCTTGCTCAGCACCTGCGGCTGGCCCTGGCCCAGGCCGCCCCAGAAGGCCTGCCAGTCCAGCACCTCCTGGCGGCGGTCCTGCGACCAGATGTCGGCCGCCAGCGAGCTGGGGTCGAAGGCCTTGGCCATGCCCAGGATAGGCATCTTGTGCACGTCTTCGAAGGCCCGGCTGACCAGGTACAGCAGCGACTTGCGGTAGGGGCCGACGCTGTCGTTCAGCTCATTGGCGTCCGACAGCACATGCAGGGCCAGCCGGTCGCCGCGCAGCGTGCCGCGCTGCACCGCCGGGCGGTAATGGTCCAGCGCAAAACGCAGCGTGCAGGCCGGTGCGAACAGGCGCAGGCTGGCGGCGGCCAGGCCAGCCTCGTGCAGGCGATCCAGCATGGCGCCCAGCACGATCGACCCGGCGGAGTGGCCGACCAGGTGGATCTCCAGCTTCGGGATCTGCGCCTTCAGGGCCTTCAGTTGCGCCACCATCAGGCGCACGCCGCCCTGGGCGTCGCTGCTGGCGCGCTCGGCGTTGAGCTTCATCTGGCCCCACATCGCGCCGCCGGGCCCGCGCAGCGCGGGCTCGAGCATGCGGTCGGTGGTCTCGCTCAGCCGGTCCAGCCAGCCGCGGGCCGGAGCACCCCCGCGGCTGCCCAGGCCGAAGCGGGCCATCTGCTCCTCGACCAGGTCCGACACGGTTTCCATCGGCCCCGAGCGCCAGCTGATGAACAGCGGGTAGATGCCATTGGCCAGCGCGTAGGGCGCCATCACGCGGATGCGGGTGATCGAGTCGGCCTCGCTGTTCAGGCCGCCGTGGGCGTAGACCATCAGCTTGACGCTGCCCTGGGCCTTCAGCCAGGCCAGCGGACGGGTCAGCGTGGCGGCCTCCAGGGCGCTGGCGGCGCTGTCGGCGGTGATGTCGTTGCGCACCGGAAAGCCGCGGTCCAGCACCAGCGTGTGGCGGTAGGCCTGGTCCGGATCCAGCGGCTGGTGGGCCGGGTTCTTCAGGCCCTGGTAGCGGCGGGTCAAGGCGTCGTCAGCGCCGACCAGGCCGGCCGGGCGCTCGTTGGCCGCTGCGGTGGCGCCGGTGCCGGCGGGCACCAGGAAGCGGGGCGCGCGCCGTGCGCGTGCGGTGCCCGCCGCAGCGGTCCTGCCCTTGCGCGGCGCAGGGGCAGCCACTGCCGGCCCCAGGCGCGGCACGCCCAGTGTGAACACCCAGGCATCGGTGGCATGGGTGACCCAGTCCTCGTAGGGCAGCAGCGCAAAACCGTGCGAGCCCCAGTCCGGGCCCCAGGAGTTCTGCACCACGAAGCCGTCGGCGTTGTAGCCGATCAGCGCAAAGGCGTGACCGCCGGCGTCCTTGGGGCGCGGCAGGGCGCGGATGCGCACCAGATCGGCATGGCCGGTGAGGATCTTGCGGGCGGGCACGGCCCAGCCCTCATGCACCGTGGCCGAGACATAGACCACGCCGTTCTCGCGCAGCGCGGCCTGCAGGTCGACCACCGAGCGCACGTCCACCCGGTAGTACACGCCCAGCGTGCAGGCCAGCGCGTCCACATCCCAGTTGCGATCGGGGTCGTCGGGGTGCCTGGCATCCTCCCCAGGGGGCCGGCGGCGGCCTTGCTTGTCAGTGCCGTGCGGCCACAGCGCGGCGCGGCACACGCCGTGTCGGTGCCAGCCCTTGAGGGCACCGCGGCAGCTGGAACCTTCGTAGTCTTCGCCCGGCCACTCGTCGTACAGCCGAGCCAGTTGGTACAGCATCGCCGGGCTGACCTGGCGCTCGACGCTGCCACCAGCCTGCATGGCGCGAATGAACAGCTGGTAGTTGATCGCCGCCGCCAGCCCGAAGCCCGTGCAGGCGCCCTCCTGGCCCTGGTCCAGGATCAGCGGCGCGTAGCGCGGCAGCAGTTCGCGCACGTCGGCGTCGGTGGGCCACTGCGTGGGCAGGTTGCCCAGCGGTGGCAGATAAGGCCGGTCGCGCAGGTCCAGGCGGTCGGGGCGGGCATCCAGCGACACGGCGCGCTGGCCGATCTGCACGTTCTTGGTGGGCATGGCGGTCTCCCGGTGGCGTGGGGGGATGCTAGGCCGATCGCCGCGACAGGGCCACTCTGATGCCTTGGGGAGGCGAACCCCAAGAAAAAGCCCGTCGCGGTGACACGACGGGCTTGGCAGTCTGGCTCCCCGACCTGGGCTCGAACCAGGGACCTACGGACTAACAGGGGCGTCAAAGGCCCCGTGAGGGGCGGCATCGCCGGAATTTCAATCATATCAACAACTTAGCCGAACTGGCCCGAAATCGTCCGAAACGAAACGAGGCCGTTCGAAGATCGATGCACTATCACTTGGGGACCTACGGATCTACTTCAGGCACAGTGCCTGCGTTACCCCGGCCTGAAGCTGGCCTCCGCTGAACCCGGGGCGATTCAGTGAGCTAAGTTGGGATCTGCCGCGCATCCCAGTGGAATCGGGGCCCTGAAACTGTGCTCATGCAGGTAGGATGCAACCGCCTACCAACAAAGGGAAATTGCCAATGCCGACGAAAAAGAAGGCGCAGCTCCCAGCGAAGAAGATGCCTGCGACCGCGAAGAAGACGGGTAAGAAGCCAGGTGCCGCGAAGGCCCCAGTGCGTGCGAGCGAGAAGCGCGTCTATTTCAAGCAGGCGGACTTTCCCCTGTTTTCTCTCCAAGAGGCTCAGCGGGTCGCTGCAGCGCTGATGGATGACTTTGGTGGACGGGAAGGTAGCCCGCCTGATGTAGCGCTTTCGATAGGTGCAAGTCCGACCAGCAGCACATGGCGAGACCTGGCAGGGGCAGCCATAGCGTATGGCCTGACAGAGGGCGGTCCCAACGCTATTGTCATCAAACTGCTTGCGCTCGGAAAGCGCTTGGTCGCGCCAGAGGAGGAAGGTGAGGATCTGATAGCGCGGCGCGAGGCCATCATGAAGCCGCGTATTGCAATGGAGTTCTATGAGAGGTACCGGCGAGCAAAGTTTCCGAGCGACGTGATCGCGTCAAATGTCCTAAAGAGCCTTGGCATCCCTGCAGACCGGGTGGACACCGCACTGGGCATCTTGAAAGCCAATGGTCAGTACGCTGGGGTCATTCGGGAAACCCGGACCGGGCCGTTCATCAACCTCGACTCCCCTGGTGTTCCCGGCCCGACTGTCGCTACGCCCCAATCGACCGAGGTTGATGCGGCGGCTCCGGTTGACGCCGAGGCGGAGGAAACAAACGTGCCACTGGGAGTTGCGCCTTCAGCGCCAGTGAAGCAAGCCAAGTCTGATGTGGCTAGCAATCGAGTCTTCATCACTCACGGCAAACGGCGCGAAATCGTCAACCAGATCAAGGAACTGTTGACCTTCGGCAGCTTTGAACCGGTTGTTTCTGTGGAGCGCGAGTCAACCGCAATTCCGGTACCGGAGAAGGTCTTTGAGGATATGCGGGGTTGCGCTGCTGGTGTCATCCATGTCGGTTCTGAAGGAAAGTATTTGGACCGTGAGGGGACAGAACACACCAAGATCAACGACAACGTGCTCATCGAGATCGGTGCTGCCATGGCGCTATACGGCAAGAAGGTAATCCTGCTAGTGGAGCGCGGCGTGAGCTTGCCATCAAACCTCCAGGGGCTGTACCGCTGCGAATTTGAGGGGGATAAGCTGGACTATGATTCGACTATGAAGCTATTGAAGACGTTTAGTCAGTTTCGTTGACGCCGCAGAGCACGAACACCTATGTTCACTCAAGAAGAGCTGTTGACGGCCCTTGGCGATCCATACACCAAGGAGGTCGTGCCGCGATTCCATCGCTTCGCCTATGTCTCAGATGCGTTGATAGACCGATTGGCCGAGCAAGCGTTAGCCGAGGTGTGGGGACGTCAGCGATATGTATTGGAAAAGTACATAGCGGTACATGTCCCTTGGAGCATTGAACAAGGGCGCTTCACGTGCTCTGACCGGCAGTTCTATGTCACGGCGGGGCATCTGCAGACCCGTTACGGGACACCGATCTACCTTGTCTTTGAGCGAAACCGGGTTCCGGGCACATCGCCCTACGCGCTGGTCAGGGTGGGGGCCGATATCGCTGCTCCTGCGCTACCTACGCCGCCTGACATCCCGAGCGCACCTGTCATTCCGCGCGGCGCAGAGATCGTGATGCTTCATGACCACATACTCGGTGACAACGCCGAGCGAGTGCCCTACTTGGCGGATACGCCACGGGTCGCCCAGATGTGTGCCGTCGCGGGCTCTATCCAATGGTCCCTCAATCGTGGCCTCGAACTGCCGTACTGGTACTACGGAAAGATGAGTGTGCTGGTGCCTCTCTACCTGCAGACTCGGGAGAACATTACAGAGGCTCCGGACCTGGTGGCGCCGCTGCAGGTCAACGCCGACAGTCTGCTTGTGCGTACTGTGCTGTTGCCATCGATGCCGTATGCCAACGCTAGGGTAGCAGTGACTCGACATGATCGACTGCCCCCATGGATGCTTGCAGGTTGGCACGCACATGCTGCCTCAGCGACCAGTCAGCAGATCGAAGATCCTGAGGCGCCTCAGGCAGCGTCTGCCCCCGCCTCCGCAGAGGCTGACCCCGGTGGCCTCTGAGAGCTGGGCCGTGCACAGTACGAATCAAGTACTCGGGTCCCTGGAAAGCAAAAAGCCCAGCCGGTGAAGGCTGGGCTAAGGGCTTGCTATTACTAGCTTTTCGGTGGCTCCCCGACCTGGGCTCGAACCAGGGACCTACGGATTAACAGTCCCTTGCTCTGGGCTCCCTAGTCGGCCCTGAACAAGGCCCGCAACCCGCATGGATGCTGGGCCTGCGGGCGATTGCCGATGGTTGAGATTGCAGGAATCAGGCTCAATCGATATCGATTCCTTGCAAACTCACCCGAGGTTGAATGGGCCCGAAGCCGACCGACGAGCGCAGCGACCATGACCTGTTCCGCACGGAACTGGTGAACCTGATCGATCAGCGGCATGAGCTGGTGAAGCTGGCCGCGTTGATCGACTGGCAGGCGTTTGCCCAGAAGTGGAGCCCGCAGTTCGAATCGACGACCGGGCGGCCGGCGCTGCCCACGCGGCTGATGGCGGCGCTGCTGTACCTCAAGCACGTGTACGCACTCAGCGACGAGGACGTGGTCGAGCGCTGGTGCGAGAACCCGTACTGGCAGCACTTCAGCGGCGAGCGTTACTTCCGACACGAGCTGCCGTGTGACCCATCGAGCCTGGTGCGCTGGCGCCAGCGCATCGGCGAGGAAGGCTGCGAATGGCTGTTGGCGCACAGCATCGAAGCGGCCAGCCGCGCCGGCGTGATCAAGCGCCGCAGCCTGGACGAGGTGGTGCTGGACACGACGGTGCAGCCCAAGGCGATTGCCCATCCAACGGATAGCCGGCTGCTCAACCGGGCGCGAGAGCACCTGGTGGCCGCGGCGCAGGACGCGGGCATCACACTGCGCCAGAGCTACGCCCGCGTGGGCAAGGCGGCCGAGGCCCAGGCCGGGCGCTACGCGCACGCCAAGCAATACCGGCGCATGCAGCGCGAGATCAGGAAGCTGCGCACCTGGCTGGGCCGGGTGATCCGCGACGTGCAACGCAAGGCCGAGGCTGCTGGCAGCGATATCGCCGGCACGCTCAAGGCCAAGCTGGATCTGGCGCAGCGTCTGCACCAGCAGCGGCGCGATTCGAAGAACAAGCTGTACGCGCTGCACGCCCCCGAGGTCGAGTGCATCGCCAAGGGCAAGGCCCGAACGCCCTACGAGTTTGGCGTGAAGGTGTCGGTGGCGGTCACGGCCGGCGAAGGCCTGGTGGTGGGCATGCGCTCGATGCCTAGCAATCCGTACGACGGGCACACGGTGGACAGCCAACTCGAACAGGTCAGCATCCTCACGGGGCACATGCCGAAGATCGTGCTGGCGGATCGAGGCTACCGTGGTGCACAGCCGCCCAGTGGTACGCGGCTGCTGATCAGCCACACGCGCCGGCTGCCCAAACGCTTGAAGACGCTGCTCAAACGGCGCCAGGTGGTCGAGCCGATGATCGGCCACATGAAGGCCGACGGGCTGCTGGGCAAGAACTGGCTCAAGGGCGCTGATGGTGACGCGCTTCATGCGCTGCTGTGCGGCGCCGGGCACAACCTGAGGATGATCCTGCGGCACCTGCGGGTGCTTTGCTTGGCCCTCGTTGCCTGGCTCATGTTCGTCGCCCGCAACGTGATCGCGTCAGCGGGCCCGATTACTCGTGCCGCGGCCGGTTGAAATCGAGTTGTTCAGGACGGACTCCCTAGGGGGGAGTCAACGACCTGACAGTGCTTCATCAGATCGCGGCGAGTAGCCCAGCACAGCCATCGGCGCGCCGCCAGCCAGCACACAGGGCTCCTGTTTGAGCAGGGCCAGGCAGCGTCCCACGCGGTGCAGGTCGACGTCCATTTCTTCGGCCAGGCGGGTCAACGCCTGGGCCGGGGTCTCGTCGTCGAACTGCTCCACGCCGAACCCGCGCAGATCGTCGGCACGGACCGCCGTGATCCAGGCCAGGTCGTCGGTGGCCATCGATCAACCCTTCTTGAGTCGTCCCTGCAAAACGCCCGCAACCCGCATGAACACTGGCTCTGCGGGGTGAATGCCGATGGCGAGAACTCCCAGGAAGCGATTCAATGGAGCGCAGTTTCCGGGAGTTCTTGACCGCCGATGAGC
>NZ_JAGQDE010000019.1 GCF_018069755.1 Ideonella aquatica
TTCATGGCCATGGTGATCACCGTCAAAACCCCTGCCACTAAATGCAGCAGGGTAGGTCTCTCACCCTGGTCAGTTTTGAATCGGCACTACGCAGCTTTGCTGGTCAGTTTTCGGTCGGCGGCAACACGATCAAGACAAAGGTCGACGGCACTTCCCAGCGCCTGCCGTGTGTGTGTAGTGAGCTCTGCCAGGCGGCTTGGAAAGTCATGTTCGCTGCCGGAACTTCGATGACCGAAGAGCGAGTGTGTCGTCGTTGCGAAGCTGCGGTTGCCTGAAAGGAAGTGATATCGACTGAGGAGACTGAAGAGGGTCTCGTCAGGAAGCCATTCTGGAAGGGGCATCGCCCCGCCGAAAGAATGCATGGTCATCGCGCACCGTCCTCCTTCAACTTGGATGATGTACCGTGGCCTGGACCCCGGGCCGGAAATGCTCCGGCGCGCGGCGGTCGCGAGTCGAATCCGCATCAAAGAGGCAACGGGCGCAGACAATGCGGGCTGCCGACAGATACGTCCTGGATTGGCGGAACCTTGACGTTGAAATGGTCCTGTGCTCAGGCCACTCGCGGTATCGAGTCCGACTGGCTCAGGGCATTTGATACTCCCAATTCAGCGAGGAGGCGCAAAGGTGACCCTTGAAGACTTGCTGGCCCTCCAAACATTGGACGGGCTTGAACCTGCGAAAGCTCTGCGTGTCATTGGCACGTTGGTAGACCACGCGCTCGACACCCGTGATCTGGAGTTGAACTCTCGAGTGCTGCACTGGGCTGCGAAGCTCGAGCCCAGGCTTACAGATGACACCGAGCGCGTGCTGCTGGACTACTACTGGGCGAATGCTTGGGCCAACGTCGACGCGGATGCCCGCCAAGACCGTACGCAGGCCTGGGTTTGGGATCAGGAGCCCGCGCAGCGTCAGCTTCTATTGCTGCGTCGGGCGCTGACCCGGCCAACCTTCCCCAAGGTGCCCGACCTGTTGCAGTGCCAGATCCTGACAAACCTCGGCAACCAACTGAGCTACCTCGGGCGATTCATTGAAGCACGGGAGTTTTGGTCGCGAGCGCTTGATGCGATGCCCGACTTCTGGATGGCGAGGTTCAACCGGGGCTTCGGGCTGATCACCTACGCGAGGCATCTGTACGACATGGGGCATCGAGCTGTGCTTGCACTGGCTGCTCACACGGACATGGTGAATGCGGTGAGCAGCTTGGATGCGCATGCCGAGTACGGTGACGTCAGGTTGCGGGCCGAATTCGTGGCTTATGCCCAGAGCATCGCTGCGAGGGTGGACCTTGAGGCGGTCTCGGCCGAATACAACCCTGATGGGTTCTCTTTGGGAGAGGACGCGCGAGAGCAAGGCTACCGGAAGTGGTGCCTGCAGGAATGCCTCTTCTTGAACCCGCTGAATGATGCTGGACCAAACTCGATCGCTGCCCGCGATGTGATGCAGTTGCCAACGTTCTGCACGTTGGCCGACGAGCGGCCCGTGGTGCTGGGCCTCTTCAACCAATTGAAGCAAGAGTTCGTTTCTGCGCGCTGGATGTACTACGAAGGTGTCACCTCCGAGGGCTTGCACTTCTCGGATCGAGATGTGGCCCTATACAACACGCTTGACTACCCGGCGCTGGGCCTGGCCGCAGAAAAGGTGAAGCTGGCCTTCCGGATGAGCTACTCGCTCTTCGACAAGATTGCTTTCTTCCTGAACCATTACATGAAGCTCGGCATCGCGGAGACACAGGTGTCCTTCAGGCATGTCTGGCGCGACAAGAAGACCAAGCTGCTGCGGCCCGCCTTCGCCGACACGGAGAATCTGGCGTTTCGGGCGCTGTACTGGCTGAGCAGAGACTTCTACGACGAGGATATCAAGGACAGCATGGAGCCCGAGGCTCGGGCCTGTCATGACCTGCGCAACCATCTAGAGCACAAGTACCTCAAGCTTCACCTGATGGCGTTGCCAGAGCCGGAGACCACGCCCAGTCCCTTTGACCTGTTCAAGGACGACCTCGCTCATTCGTTGACGGTGGCAGATCTTGAGCGACGCAGCCTGCGCATGCTGAAGCTGGCCAGGGCAGCGCTGATCTACCTTCTCCTCGGGATGCATACCGAAGAGGAACGTCGCCGCGCTGCGTCGGGTTCGGACGGCCTGGCTGCCACCATGCCGATCCACATGGCGGACGACCTCTACAAGCAACGCTTGGGATAACCACGACCCGCACGCTCGCTGACGGTTGTCAGCGCGACGGGCCGAAGCAGATTTCTGTATCCGGCATCGGCAACAAGCGCTCCCAAAATCGTAGTATGCGTACCTCAAGCTCGAACAACGCAATTCTTCCAGCGAATCAGGCCTGCGGGGTCGGAACCTTCGCCCTTTCCGGCCTCGAAGCGGAGGCCTCGATCCAAGGGGCCGCGACTGTGTATTGTCAAGTGAACAGCGCTCGACCAGATCGGGGTCGGCACGTGAGGCGATGGCTATTGCGCCAGGGCTATCAAGTTCTCCGGCGCCGTAGCGGCAACGTTCCGGAGCCGTATCGTTCATCGCCTGACGAGGACTTCACCTTGACGTACCCCGGCGTGGTGTACTCCGCCAAGTGCCTCGCGGCGTCGCTTCCATGAAGGGCTTGCTTGCTGTGATCGCGAGTCTGATCCAATCAGCACGGCGTTGGATTTACGACATCCATTCGCGGAGCCACGGGGAACAGTCAATGTCGTCGAACACGAAGCAACCTGCCAAAAATGATTCCGCGGCGCCCCCACCTGCAGAGCCCACGGAAGATCACCTTCCGATCATCGACAACTGGCTTCGATTCGACCGTGGCGCCACTTTTTCGACGCTCGAGTTCCCTCTGTACACGGATGTCTCCTTTACTGGCGACATGCAACAGAGCGGGCCATACATATTCCTCAACCTAATTGCACGCGAAGAACGGCCGGGAACCGTTCGGCCCGCTATGGTCCTACGGTACGCCGAGGCACGTGAAGGAAAGCGACCAACCTTCCCGAAGAAGTCGAACACGGACCTCTATCACGGTGGGACGCTCGTTGACGAAGTGGCGGCGCTGGCAGCCCTACTTCTCGGAGCGAGATGTGCCTCGGGCGGACTCTCACGCGCTTTCGGCGGAGGTCTCACAAACGATCCAATGGGTCGCCCCATCGGCTGGGAACAGGTTCCGATACCGGGGTCGATCAGATTCTCGCGAGACTCGGCGATCGTTCCCTCAGCGCTCGGCTTCCGAAAGATGGCCCTATTGGCTGGTCTCGACGGTCTTCCGCAGCTCTCCAAGAAGCAGTCAGTGTCGCTGATCCGGTCTGCCAACCTGTTCAATGACGCGTTGTGGCTATGCGAGCAGGAGCCGCACCTATCATGGCTGATGCTGGTCTCTGCGTTAGAGGGCGCTGCGGTTTGTTGGCAACAGGAAAAGGGATCACCTGTCGAACGCTTGCGAATATCCAAGCCTGACTTCTCTGCAGCGATTGAGGAGCAGTTCGGGGCCGATTTGCTTGCAAGGGTCGCGGCCGAGTTTTCTGACTCGCTTGGTGTGACAAAGAAGTTTGTCGACTTTTGCTTGGCACACCTTCCACCTGCGCCAGAACCTCGCCCTCGCGAGGCCTTCCAGATCGACTGGACCCCGGAATTCTGGCAGCGCGCTCTCAGACAAATCTATCAGTACAGATCAAAGGCACTGCACGAAGGTATTCCCTTCCCGGCTCCGTTGTCGGAGCCACCGATGCTCTTCGAGGGAGACTCTGCGCACAGTGAACGAGGAACTCTTGGCCTGTCGACGAACACACTCGGCGGCAGTTGGATCGCGAAGGATCTTCCGGTGAACATGAACGTGTTCGTTCAATTCACGCGCAGCGTGTTACTCAACTGGTTGAGCAAGCTTGCGGACCCTGCCGCCATGGCTGCAGAAGTAGAGTAGGAACGACCTTCACCATATCCCGAGTGTCAGGATGTCGATGCGAGGCAGCCTGCTCAGGGCAACGCCTGATCACCCCTGAAGCGCATGAAGCATGGGCGCTGCAGAGCTGTCTCAGACTCCACTGCGCGATGCTCGCTCAGCGTATCGACGCGGTCGTCGTTGTCTCAGACATCGGGCTCGCGCGCGCACTTCGGCGAGCTTGGATTCACAGGCGAGGCTGTCTCAGACTCTTTTGTCCAAGAACACCAAGCCCACCCGGGCGCCCCCGCCACCTGCCAGATCCGTCACACTTTGCTGCCCCGCCCCCCCGCCGCCCCCTCAAGGGCCGCCGCGCCTTGACGACACCGATGGCAGTGACCAGAGGTGACAGCCGTTGCCTCGGTCGATCCATCAGATCGGAGTGGTGCGGTGGCTCAGCGTGGACGTCAACAGTTGGCAGTGAAGGTGCGGGCGCCTGGCGACAGGCGCCTGAGTGTCATGACCCTGGCCGCCTTGATGGCGTTGGGGGGCTGGCCGCCGATCGCGCAGGCGCAGGTGCTGCCGTCCGGTGGCAGCGTGGTGCGCGGCCAGGCCCGCATCGGCACGCCCAGCGGCCAGTCGCTGACGATCCAGCAGGGCTCGGCGCGGGCGGTGATCGACTGGTCGCGCTTCGACATCGGTGCGGGCGCGCAGGTCAACGTCGTCCAGCCGGGCAGCGGCGCGGCGCTGCTCAATCGGGTGAGCTCTCAGGCGCCCAGCACGCTGGCTGGACAGCTCACGGCCAACGGTCAGGTGTTCCTGGTCAATCCCAACGGCATTGCCATCACGCCCACCGGCACCGTGCAGGTGGGCGGCGGCTTCGTGGCGTCGACGCTGGACATTGGCAATGACGACTTCATGGCCGGCCGGCTGCAGTTTGCCGGCGACACCGGCGTGGTCACCCACGCCGGTCGCATCGACACTGGCGACGGCGGCTTTGCCGTGCTGCTGGGTCAGCGCGTGGACAACAGTGGCAGCTTGGTGGTGCCGCTCGGGCGGGTCGGGCTGGGCGCCGGACGGCGCGTCACACTCGACCTGCAGGGCGATGGCTTTCTGCAGGTCGGCCTGCCGGCCAATCCGCTGAGCGACGACCCGGTGGTGAACCACCGCGGGCGGATCCAGGCCGATGGGGGCCGGGTGCAGATCTCGGTCGCGTCGGCGCGCCAGGCGGTGCGCCAGGTGGTCAACCTGTCGGGCGTGGTGGAGGCGCGCAGCGTCTCGGGCCGCTCGGGGGCCATTGTGCTGGGCGGTGGCGATGCGGTGGTGGCCGTCAGTGGCCGACTCGATACCAGCAGTTCCCAAGGCCAGGGCGGCCAGATCACTGTCACCGGCGGCGACATCACGCTGCAGGGCGCCACGCTGGACGCCTCGGGCGCCAGCGGTGGCGGCAGCATCCGCATTGGCGGTGATTGGCATGGCGGCGGCACGCTGCAGCGGGCGCAGAGCACCACGCTGGACGCCACCACCACCCTGAAGGCCGACGCCACCGCCAGCGGCGATGGTGGCGACGTGGTGGTCTGGGCCGATGGTCGCACCGCCTTTGCCGGGCGCATCAGCGCGCGCGGCGCCGGCGCCACGGGCAACGGTGGCGAGGCCGAGGTCTCCGGTCGCACGCAGCTCAGCTACACCGGCCAGACCGATCTGCGCGCGGCCGAACACACCCGCAGCGGCCGCACCGGCCACCTGCTGCTCGACCCCTACGACGTCACCATCTCGTCGGCCGCAGACACCGGTGCCGGCTTCAGCGCTGGCGCCGATGACACGGTCATCAACACCACCACGCTGCAGAACGCGCTGGCCACGGCCAGCGTCACCGTCAGCACCGGCAGCGGCGGCACGCAAAGCGGCCAGATCACTGTGGCCAGTCCGCTGAGCTGGAGCGCCAACACCACGCTGACGCTGGACGCCGCCGCTGGCGTGGCGGTGAATGCCGGCATCACCCACTCTGGGGCCGGCAGCGGGCTGGTCCTGCAGGCCGCGGGCAGCGCCGGCATCACCGGCTCGGGCGCGCTGGCCAATGGCGGCACACTCAGCTTCAACCAGAACCATGCGGGTGCCAACAGCACCTACGCCGGCGACATCACGGGCACGGGCAGCGTGAGCAAGGCGGGGGCGGGTGCGCTCAGTCTGGGGGGCAGCAACAGCTACAGCGGCACCACCAGCGTTCAGGCCGGGACATTGCAGCTCACCGGATCGGGCAGCCTGGGCACGGGCAGCATCGGCATCGGTTCAGGTGCCACGCTGCTGTTCAACACCAGCGCCTACAACAACAGCGGCGCACTGCTGTCAAACAGCATCTCGGGCGCCGGCACGCTGCAGATCGCTGGCGCCGCCGCGACCCAGCTCGTGCGCCTCTCTGGCGACCTCTCCGGGCTGACGGGTGCTTTCCAGGTCGATGTCGGCGCGCGCGCCAATCTGCATGGATCGAGCCTGGGCAGCGCCTCGGCCAACTTTGTCGTCGACGGCCTGCTGGCCACGTTGACGACGGGCGCCACTTACCAGTTTGGCTCCTTGGCCGGCTCAGGCACGGTCAGCCAAGGCGGCGGCACGACCAACACGGTGCTGGAGATCGGTGCCAACGGCCAGTCCACGACGTTCTCCGGCAACATCGGCAACTGCTGCGACTCCACCTCGTTGACGAAGCTGGGCACGGGCACCTGGTCGCTCACAGGCACCATGACCTACACCGGCACCACCACCATCAGCGCCGGCACCTTGCAGGTGGGCGCCGGTGGCACCTCCGGCGCCCTGAACAGCAGCAACATCATCAACAACGCCGCCCTGGTCTACAAGCGCTCGGACGCCATCTCGATCGGCAATGCGATCTCCGGCAGCGGCAGCCTGACGCAGTCGGGCAGCGGCACGCTCACGTTGACGGGCAGCAACAGCTACAGCGGCAGCACCACGATTGCCGCCGGCACGCTGCAGGTCGGTGCGGGCAGCACCACCGGCACGCTGGGCACCGGGGCGGTGACCAACAACGGCACGCTGAGCGTCAACCGCTCGAACGCGCTGACGGTGGCCAATGCGATCAGCGGCACGGGGGCGCTGACCAAGTCCGGCGCCGGCACGCTGACACTGACGGGCGCCAACAGCTACAGCGGTGGCAGCACGCTCAGCGCCGGCACCGTCGTCCTGGGCAGTGGCACCGGTACGCTGGGCTCGGGCACGATCACGCTGGCGGGCGGCAACCTGGCACTCAACCCGGGCTCGACCAGCGCCACCTACACCTACGCCAACCCGATCCATGTCACCGCCAACGGCACCATCGCCAGCGACGATGGGGTGAGCGTGCTGTCCGGCGCGGTGAGCATCGCCTCGGGCACCACGCTGAAGATCGGCACGGCCGGCTGGGCCGGCAAGACGCTGACCTTGTCCGGCGACGTGTCCGGCGCAGGCGCGCTGACCATCCAGGGCAACGGGCTGACGGCCGATGGCTACGCCACCTCGACCAATGGCGTGGTCACGCTGAGCGGGACGAACGGCTACAGCGGGGCGACCGCGGTGACCTCGGGCACCTTGAAGGCGGGCTCGACCGGCGCCTTCAGTGCCGCCTCGGCGGTCACCACCTCCAGCGGCGTGGTGCTGGATCTGGCGGGCTACGCCAACAGCATGGGCTCGCTGAGCGGCTGGGGCACGCTCACCAACAATGGCGCGGCGGCGGCGACGCTGACGATGGGCGGCAACAACGCCAGCACCACCTTCGCGGGCGTGATGCAGGATGGTAGCGCCGCGTTCGCGCTGACCAAGACCGGCAGCGGCACGCTGGCGCTGTCGGGCACCAACACCTTCACCGGTCTGACCACGATCAGTGCCGGCACGCTGCAGTTGGGGGATGGCGGCTCGTTCGGCAAGCTGGGCACCGGCCAGGTGCTGAACAACGGTGTGCTGGCCTTCAACCGCACGGTGTCGTTGACCGTGCCCAATGCGATCAGCGGCACCGGCAGTCTGACCAAGGCCACCAGCAACACGATCACCCTGACCGGCGCCAACAGCTACAGCGGCACCACCACGGTCAGCGCCGGTACCTTGCAGGTGGGTGCGGGCGGCACCAGCGGCACGCTGGGCACCGGTGCCGTCACGGTGGACGGCACGCTGGCCTTCAGTCGCTCTGATGCACTGAGCGTGAGCAGCCACATCGGCGGCAGCGGCGCCCTGACCAAGGCGGGCGCCGGCACGCTGACGCTGACCGGCACCAACACCTACAGTGGCACCACCACGATCAGCGCCGGCACGCTGCAGGTGGGCGCAGGCGGCACCAGCGGCACGCTGGGCAGCGGCAGCGTGACCAACAGCGGCACGCTGGTGTTCAACCGCTCGGACGCACTGACGGTGGCCGCTGCGATCAGCGGCACCGGCGCGCTGACCCAGGCCGGCAGCGGCACGCTGTCGCTGTCGGGCGCCAGCACTTATTCCGGGGCCACGACCATCAACCAGGGGGCGCTGAAGATCATCGGCTCGGGCTGGCTGGGCGCAGGCACCTACAGCGGGCTGGCGGTGGCCAGCGGCAGCAGCTTCGAGTACAGCTCGAGCGCCACGCAAACCCTGTCGTCGATCAGCGGCGCCGGCACCGTGACCCACAGCGGCGGCGGCACGCTGACGCTGTCGGGCACGCCCAGCTTCACCGGCATCTACAACCTCAACGGCCCCACGACGCTGAGCGGGGCCGGCAACCTGGCCAAGTCCGGTCTGGGCTATGCGTCGGCCGTCAACATCGGCGGCTATGTCACGCTGGCGGGCGGCAACAACAGCTTCCTGGGCTACCAGGGCGGCGCCTCGGCCACCACGGTGGTCACGCTGAATGCGGGCGGCACGCTCTACAACCCGGGCGCGACGATGCACCTGACCAACGGCATCACCTTCAATGGCGGCACGCTGGCCAGCGGAGCGGCCAACAGCACCTTCGCCGCCTACGGCAGCTACACCTTTGACAACGCGGTGTATGTCACGGCCAACTCCACCGCGTCGGCGCTGAGCCTGGCACTCAACAGCGGCAGCGCGGTGGACATGGTGGTGTCGCCCGGCGCCACGCTGACGGTCAGCGGCACGATCGACCGCCCCACCTTTGGTGGCGGCGCCGACCTGCGCCTGCAGGGCGGCGGCACGCTGGTGCTGCAGCAGGCCAACAGCTTCACCGGCATGACCTGGGTGGACGCTGGCACGCTGAGACTGGGCCACGCCGGTGCGCTGGCTGCCAGCAGTGCCGTGACGGTGAACGGCACGCTGGACCTGAGCGGTCACGCCGCGGCGGTGAGCTCACTGGCGGGCTCCGGCACCGTGACCAACAGCGCCGCCAGCGCCGCCACCCTGACGGCGGGCAGCAGTGGCGCCTCCACCACCTTCTCGGGCGTGATCCAGGATGGCAGCGGCAGCGTGGCGCTGACCAAGGCCGGCAGCGGCACGCTCACCCTCAGTGGTGCCCTCAGCCACAGCGGCGCCACCACGGTGGACGGCGGCACGCTGGCGCTCAGCGGCAGCTGGGACCGCCATGGCGCCACGGCGACGGTGGCGGTGGCCTCGGGCGCCACGCTCAGCGGCGCAGGCACGCTCAGCGCCAGCACGCTGCAGGTGAGCGGCGCCGGCACCATCGACCTCAGCGGCAGCAACGTGGTCGACCAACTGAGCACCAGCGGCACGGTGGGCGCGCTCAGCTTCAGCAACGCGGCCAGCCTGAGCGTGGGGGCGATCAACAGCACCGGGCCGATCACGCTGAGCACCACCGGGGCCAGCGCCGACCTGACCCTCGGCCAGTCCCTGCACTCGGACGCCAGCGGCGACGCGGTGGTGCTGGCGGCCGGCGGCCGCTTCATCAACCAGGCCGGCGCCAGCGCCCTCACCACCGGCACCGGCGGCCGCTTCCTGGTGTATTCGAACGACTGGGAGGCCGACACCGTGGGCGGCCTCAGCGCCGGCCATCTGTACAACCGCAGCTACGCCAACGATGCACCGGGCACGATCACGCAGGCGGGCTCGCAGTTCATCTACCGCCGGCAGCCGCTGCTGACGGTGACGGCCCTGGATGCATCGCGGGTCTATGGCGATGCCAACCCGGCGTTCTCGATCTCGGTGAGCGGCGTGGTCAATGGCGATAACGTCGCGGCGGCCTATGCTGGGCAGGCAGCGGTATCGACCTTGGCCGACGCAGGCGTCGGCGTGGGCAGCTACGCCATCACGCCCGGCGCGGGCACGCTGGCCAGCAGTCTGGGCTACGGCTTCAGCTATGTGCCGGGCACGCTCAGCGTCACGCCACGGGCTCTCACGGTCAGTGCGCTGGCCAGCAGCCGCGTGTACGGCAACGCCAACCCGTCGCTGGGCTACATCGTCGGCGGCTTGGGTCTGGTCAACGGCGACACCTTGAGCGGCGCGCTGGGCTCCAACGCCACGACGGCATCCCATGTCGGCACCTATGCCATCACCCAGGGCACGCTGGTCGCCTCACCGAACTACACGCTGAGCTACACCGGCAACGCGCTCACCGTCACGCCGCGCGCGATCACCGTGATGGCCCATGCCCAGACCCGCACCTACGGCGACGCCAACCCGGCGCTGGGCTACACCGTGGGCGGCCTCGGCCTGGTCAACGGCGACACGCTGAGCGGCGCCTTGGCCACCAGCGCCACGGCCGCGTCGAACGTAGGCAGCTACGCGATCACCCAGGGCACGCTGGCGGCCTCGCCCAACTACACGCTGAGCTACACCGCCAACCACCTGGCCGTGACGCCCCGTGCGATCACGGTGCTGGCCGATGCCCAGACCCGCGCCTACGGCGACGCCAACCCCGCGCTGAGCTACAGCGTGGGCGGCCTGGGCCTCGTCAACGGCGACACGCTGAGCGGCAGCCTGGCCACGGCGGCGGACAGCGCCACCCACGTGGGCCGCTACGGCATCAGCCAGGGCACGCTGGCGGCCTCGCCCAACTACCTGCTGAGCTACAGCAGCAATGAACTGGTGGTGACCCCGCGCGTGATCACCGTGGCTGCCGATGCGCACAGCCGCTACCAGGGTGACCCCAATCCGCCCCTGACCTACTCGGTGGGCGGGGCGGGGCTGGTCAATGGCGACCGCCTCAGCGGTGCGCTGTCCACCATGGCGGGCACACAGGCCCTGCCCGGGTCCTACGCGATTGAGCTGGGCACGCTGGGCGCCAGCGCGGACTACCAACTGAGCTATGCACCGGCCACG
The DNA here is from genome assembly GCF_018069755.1 of Ideonella aquatica. Lineage (GTDB taxonomy): Bacteria > Pseudomonadota > Gammaproteobacteria > Burkholderiales > Burkholderiaceae_C > Ideonella > Ideonella aquatica. The sequence continues at coordinate 11,114 of NZ_JAGQDE010000019.1, forward strand.
ATGACGGTGCGCGCGCTGCCGACCCCCCGCCTGGCCAACGCCAGGACCGTGCAGGTGAGCAGCCTGGACTGCGCCGCCGCGACTGACCTGCCGAGCGCCGAGCGGGCCTGCGGCACCTCGCGCTGAGGTCTCAAGTGGTCGCCGGGGCGGGCTGGGCGCAGCGCAGCCCGGCCCTGGGGGTGTTCAGAATCGGGTGCGCAGCGCCACCCAGGCGCGGTGCGACGACTGCGTGTCGCCGGCCCCACCGGCGCCGCGCGCCCACTCCAGGTCCAGCTCCATCGGCAGGCCGAACGGGCCGATGGACTCGATCCGCAGGCCCAGGCCGTAGGAGCGCACGGCCAGCCGGGCGGCTTCCAGCGCCGTGGGCGCAAAGACCCGACCGCGTGCATCGGCCACGAACAGGTACGGTGCCAGCGATTCGCTGCGGCCCAGCTGCTCCAGCCGATAGGGCTGTATCCACTCCGCGCGCAGCGTGGTGCCTGCATCCACGGCCAGTGAGCCCGGCAGGAAGCCGGACGCCGCGGTCGGGCCGTCCAGTGACAACTGCTCAGACTGCAGCAGCGGCCGACCGAAGGCGGTCTGGGCGGCCGCGTTCAGATCCAGCCGGCTGCCCGTGGCCGCGATGGGCACCACCCAGCGCAGCGTGGCCAGTGCGCGTGTGAAGCGCGGCTGGGCACCCTGGCGCGACAGCGGCACCCCCTCGGCCCGGGCCTGGTCCGCATCACGGCCGCCCAGGCCTTGCACCAGGCTGGCCCCTGCGGCGATCCAGCCCCAGGGCGGGACGTTGCCGGTGTGATCGAGACCCAGCTTGACCGCCCAATAGCGGTCGTGCTTGAGGTCCACACCGAAGGCCGAGGCCGTGTTGCGCTGGTCAATGTGTTCCACCGACAGGTTGGCGCTCAGCCGCTGGGCACGGTCGACCTGCAGCGGCCAGTGGATCCGGCCCACGCCGCGGCGGAAGCGGCCGAGGGTGGCGGGCAGGCCGGGTGTGGTGGCCGGGCGGGTGCTGGAGGTGGTGAACTCGATGCCCGCGGTGACCCCCTCGGGGGTCAGGGGCAGTGACAGTCCGGCGCCCAGCAGGCTCAGGCCGCGGCCCTGGGGCTGGCCGGACGGGTCGCCGGCGCTTTGCCGGACGCTTGCATACAGCTGGTCCTCGCTGGCCAGCAGGCCATTGCCGCTGACGCTCAGGCCCCAGGCCCAGCGGCCCAGCGTGGCATCAAGCTGGTTGTCGGCGGTCAGTGACAGGGCCAGCGCCTGGTGGCTGCCGTCCAGGATCAGGCGCGCGGCGCCGGCCTCCTGGCCGGCTGCCAGGGTGCTGCGCAGGTGCAGGCCCGGCACGTCATCGGCGCGGGCCAGCCGGGTTTCCAGCTCAGCCTGGGTGAGCGAGCGTCGGCCGACCAGCGCGGCGGTGCGCCTGAGCACGGCTTCGCGCACGCGCTCGGGGAGCCCTTGCACATCGATCGATTCGATGAAGCCATCCACCGCCTGAAGGCGCAGCGCGCCGCCATCCTCCAGCGACTGCGGCGGCACCGCCACCCGCACCAGCGGGTAGCCCGCGCGGGCGAAGCCGGCCTCCAGTGCGGTGGCTGCTTCGAAGACCTGCGCCACCGAGATCCGCCGACCAGCCAGACTGTCCAGCAGGGCGCGCTGCGCGGCATCAAGCTCCGGGTGGCTGCCGCTCAGCTCGGCCTTCTCCAGCGTGACGAACAGCCGCTCGGCCCCGTCGGGGGCGGCTGACGGCGCGGTGCCGGTCAGCTCCAGCGTCAGCGGACGCGGGCTCGCCTGCGGGCGCAGCGTGTCCGGGGTCAGGCGGCTGGGCGGGACATCGCCAGCACGTTGGGCGCCCGCGGTCGGCGCGACCGCCAGGCCGCCCAGCAGCAGGCCGGCCTGCAACCATGGCCTGAGCCGCATGGGTGAGGTGTGGTGGATCATCCCGGCAATCTAGGGCCAGGTCGCGGACCCTGGTCCCGCGAGATGACGGTCCGGCCCCCCCTTTATCTGCGCCTGCCAGGCCGGGTCGGTCGGCTTGGCGTGGATCGCCTCAGCACGCCTCAGCGCGCCACGCGTCGCCCGCGCTTCCAGGCCTGCAGCCGCTGGCGCCAGGCCAGCAGCGCCTTCTCGGGGTGGGCGTCGGCAATCGCTGCCAGGCGCTCCAGCAAGGCCTGCTGCTCGGCATCCGGGTGGGACGGGAAGCTGGGCTCCACCGTGACCAGGTAGTCGCCGCGCTCGGCGCTGCCACGCGCCAGCGGCAGGCCTTGGCCGGGCAGGCGGTAGACCCGGCGGCCGCGGCGCAGGCGCATCTGCTGCAGGCCGGTGGGCGCGGGCACCTCGATCCATTGCTGGGCCAGCCAGGCAAAGCCGTCCACCGGCAACTGGCAGCGCAGCGTGCCGTCGTCGCTCCACTGGAACAGCGGGTGCGGGGCCAGCTCGATGCGCAGCTCCAGCTGGCCATCGAAGCCGCCGCGGTGCCGGCCGCCGCCGTCGGCCATCAGCACGTCGCCCTGGCGCAGGCCGGCCGGCAGGCGCACGCTGCAGCGGTAGCGCCAGGTCTGCTGGCCGGCGCCGTCGCAGGTGGGGCAGCTGGTCTGACGCTGGCCGCTGCCTTGGCAATCCTCGCAGGCCTTGTCGGTGGCCGGCCAGGCCAGCCACCAGTCCTGGCGCTGCCGACCGCTGCCGCGGCAGCTGGGGCAGGGCTGCGGCTCACCCAGCACGCCGCGGCCGTCGCAGGGCGGGCAGGGGTCGACCAGGCGGCCGCGCAGGTCGCGCGTGGCGCCTTGCACGGCCTCCTCGATGGACAGGCGCACGCGGCGGCGCACCACGCGGCCCTTGGCGGCCGACGATGCAGGGGCCTGATCGGCCTCATCGACCGACGCCAGCGTGGCCAGGCGGATGCGCTCGTAGGCGCCGTTGATGCGCTGGATCAGCGCCGCAGCCTCGGCCGACGCGTTGCGGTCCGGGTGCCAGCGCGACACCATCCGCCGCCAGGCCTGCTTGACCTCGGCGTCGGTGGCACCGGGCGCCAGGCCCAGTTCGACGTAGGCGTCGTCGATGCTCACGTTTCATCCCCCTGCAGCAACAGCGGGCATTGTCGCTGCTGCGTCTGGGATTCGGCGCGCGCTGTGTGGGCCGTGGTGTCGGCGCCGGTGGCGGTGATCTGCCGTGGGGAGTCGTCAAGCACCGGTCGCCGATGCGGTCGGCGTCCCACGCCATTGGCCAGCCCTGATCACCAGGGCCACCGAGCCCCTTCAGCGGCTGGCAGGCTGGCTCAGCCCTCGTTCTGCGACAGCCGCCCATTCGCCGCCAGCCGCACCCGCCGCACATTTGCCGGCTGGTTGATGCGCCACGGGCAGCGCCGCGCCTGCAGCAGGCGGTCGCGGCCCAGGCGCTTGATGCTGACGCGGTCGTCCTGGTTGCCGCCCAGCACGTGGAAGGCGCTGTCGTCCTCGCCCACGTAGACGCCCACATGGCCCTGGAAGCCGTTGCGCGCGCCGCGCCAGAAGACCAGCACGTCGCCGAGCATCGGGGTGTCGGCCGGGTTGCCCCAGGCCTGCCAGTTGCGGGCCAGCAGCGCGTTGCCGCGGGGCGCGTTGTCCCAGCCGGCCTGGCCGGCCACATAGGCCATGGCCAGGCCGCACCAGGCGGTGGCGTCGTCGCGGTAGACGCGGTCCAGGCCGATGCTGCGGGCCCAGTCCAGGATGGTGGGGTTGGAGCCGGGGCCCAGGTCCTCGGCGGTGCCGAAGATCTTCAGGAATTCCTTGAGCAGGCGGGGGCCGGGTTCGGCGTCGAGCCAGGCGTAGGCGGCGGGAAGCGGCGTCGGCATGGGGTCTCCTTCGGCGTGTGCGGGCATCGGCCCGCCGAACGAGGATAGCCAGCCGCCTGCACCGCCTCAAGCGGCCGGCGGGCCCGCAGGTGCTGCGATCGTGGGGGGCGGCGCGGCGTCGCGTCTGCGTGCGGGCTCAGAGCAGCAGGAAGGCCGCTGCGGCCACCGCGGTGGGCACCAGCGCGCCCAGCAGCAGGCCGCCCGCGCCGATCGACTCGTCGGCAAAGCCGCGCCGCAGCAGCGCCACACCGGCCGGGTTGGGCGCGTTGGCGATGACCGTCAGGCCGCCGCCGGCCACCGCGCCGGCCACCAGCATGTACTTGGAGTCATCGCTGATGCCCTGGATCAGCGAGCCCAGGTAGGTCAGCGCCGCGTTGTCGGTCACCGCGGTCAGGCCCAGCGCGCCGAAGAACAGCGCCAGCGGTTCCAGCCCCGAGACGATGGGCTGCAGCCACCAGCGCTGCAGGCCGCCCAGCACCACCAGGCCGGCCAGGAAGAAGCCCACCAGCAGCGCCTCCTTCAGGATCAGCGGGTCCTGGTGGCGGCTGTAGGCCTGCGTGAAGCCCAGGAACAGCAGGAACAGCGCGAGGAAGGCCACCGGATGGTGGGCCAGCATCACCACGCCGGCCAGCAGCGTCAGGTGAACGGCGGCGATGGTCCAGGGCACGGGCGCATTGGCGCTGCTGTCGACCGGGCCCGCCGAGGCCTGGAGATGCCGCCGCAGGAGCACGGTGGCCAGCGAGGCGTTGACCAGCACCGCCAGCGCAGCCTTCCAGCCGAAGGTGGCCAGCATGAAGGCGCTGTCCCACTGCCAGGTGGCCGCCACCATCAGCACCGGTGGCGCGGCGTAGGAGGTCAGCGTGCCGCCGATCGATACATTGACGAACAGCACGCCCAGCGCCGTGTACTTGATGCGCTCGGGCACCTCGGGGCGGAACACGGTGCGCACCAGCAGCAACGCGGCCAGCGTCATGGCCGCCGGTTCGGTGATCAGCGAGCCCAGCAGCGGCACGGCCGCCAGGCCCAGCCAGGCGGTGGCCAGCGGCGTGGGCAGTGGCAGCCAGCGTGCGCTGGCGTCCACGGCACCCAGCACGGTCTGCAGCACCGGGCGTGACGCTGCCACCACCATCACGACGAAGACGAACAGCGGCTCGGTGTAGTTGCGCGACTCGGCGTAGCCCAGTGCGGTCTCGCCGCCGGCCAGCACCGCCATCAGCAGCACCAGCACGATGGCCCAGAAGCCGAACACCACCTCGACCTCGCCCAGCAGGTGCAGCAGGCCGCCGTGGCGCGGGTAGCGGTGGGCCAGGCGCTCGAAGAGCTTGGCCGAGAAGGTGTGGAGGACAGCGACGCCAAAGAGGGCGGCGGCGATCAGGTCGATCGTGGGAGAGGTCATGTGGGACACAGGCAGGACATCGCCGCGAGGCGGCCCGACCATCGCGCGTCCCTGCAGCGGCGCCCTGTGCGGCCGTGCACCCGGCGGGGAGTGTATCGCCCGCAGCACGGCCGAGTCGCGTGACAGGTCTGTCAAGCGTCTGACACGGCGTGGACATCGCCGCTTGCGATGCTGCGTCGCCCGGCCACCCCGCGCGGCGCACTGCAGCCGCGCAACGGGTCGGTGGCCCACCCTTCGACAACGACAGCGAGGTTCCTCTGATGCCACTCCGATTCCAGCCCCGACTCCGTCCGCTGTGCGCCGCGCTGGCGCTGGCCTGTGCCGCCGGCCTGGCCACAGCATCGCCGCAAGGGGTGGTGATCAGCCAGGTCTACGGCGGTGGTGGCAACTCGGGGGCCACGCTGAAGAATGACTTCATCGAGCTGTTCAACGGCGGCACCTCCCCGGTGTCGCTGGCAGGCTGGTCGGTGCAGTACAACTCCACCACCGGCACCGGCACCTGGCTGAAGACCGACCTGGGCCATGTGGTGCTGCAGCCGCGCCAGTACTACCTGGTCCAGGAGGCCCAGGGCGCGGGCGGTACGCAGGACCTGCCGACGCCGGACGCGATCGGCAGCATCGCGATGGGCTCGACCGGTGGCAAGGTGGCGCTGGTCAGCAGCCTCACGCCGCTGGTGGGCGACAAGCCGGTCTCAACGGCCATCGTCGATCTGGTGGGCTTTGGCGCGGCCAATTACTTTGAAGGGGCGGGTGCGGCGCCGGCCCCATCGAACACCACGGCCGACCAGCGGGCCGCCGATGGGTGCACCGACAGTGACCACAACAACGCCGACTTCGCCGTCGCCGCTCCGAATCCGCGCAACACCGCGTCCACGCTGGGCAGCTGTGGCATCAGCACGCCGCCCAGCCACTCGATCATGGAGATCCAGGGCAGCGGCGCCACCAGCCCGCTCGTCGGCCAGCAGGTCAGCACCTCGGGCGTGGTCACGCGTGTCAACAACAACGGCTTCTTCCTGCAGGACCCGCTGGGTGACGGCGATCCGCTGACCTCCGACGGTGTTTTCGTCTTCACTGGCGCGCTGCCCACGGTGACGGCCGGGCAGGCGGTGCAACTGGTGGGCACGGTCACCGAGTTCAACACCGGTGCCGCCAGCAACCCCGATACCGCCGCCCACACCGTGACCGAGCTGACCGGCATCAGTGGCCTGGTGGTGCAGGCCAGCGGCCAGGTGATCGCGCCCACCGTGATCGCCTTCCCCGAACGGGTCAATGACGATCTGGAGCAGGTCGAAGGCATGCTGGTCACCCTGACGGGTCCGCTGACCGCCTCGCAGAACGACTTCCAGGGCCGCTACGGCCAGGTCACGCTGTCGGCCGGCGGTCGGCTGGAAACGCCCACCAACCGCTACCGCCCCGGCACGGCCGAGGCCCAGGACCTGGCGGACGCCAATGCACGTCGCCGCATCATCCTGGACGACGGTACCAGCCAGCAGAACCCCAACCCCACGCCCTACCTGGGCGAGGGCGACACACTGCGCGCCGGTGACACCGTGGCGGCGGTCACTGGCGTCGTGGACTACGGCCTGGCCACCAGCAGCTCGGCCGGCCTGGGTGACTACCGCATCCACCCCACCGAGCCTGTGGTCTTCACGCGCGCCCGCCCGCGCACCGAGGCGCCGCCGCCGCTGCCCGGCAACCTGCGGCTGGCCAGCTTCAATGTGCTGAACTACTTCACCACCTTCACCGACGGCACCGATGCCGACGGCCGCAGCGGCCAGGGCTGCACGCTCGACGGTGTCAGCCTGCCGCAGAACTGCCGAGGCGCCGACAACCTGGCCGAGTTCCAGCGCCAGCGCGCCAAGGTCGTGGCCGCGCTCGCGGCCATCAACGCCGACGCCGTGGGCCTGATCGAGATGCAGAACAACGGCGCCACCGCGGTGCAGAACCTGGTCGACGGGCTGAACGCCCAACTGGGTGCCGGCACCTACGCTGCGGTGCCTGACCCCGCGCAGGGCAGCGGCAGCGATGCGATCAAGGTGGCCATGATCTACAAGCCTGCCCGCTTGCAGCGCGCGGCCGAGGCCCAGAGCGACGTGGATGCAGTGCATAACCGCCCGCCGCTGGCCCAGACCTTTGAGGCCCCCAACGGCGAGCGCCTGACGCTGGTGGTCAACCACCTGAAGAGCAAGGGCAGCTGCCCCGGCCCCAGCGACCCCGACCATGACGGCAACCAGGACACCGGCGACGGCCAGGGCTGCTGGAACGCGCGCCGCGTGGCGCAGGCCCAGCGCACCGCCACCTGGGTGGTCAGTCTGGCCGGCGCTGCCGGCACCGACGCGGCCTTGCTGCTGGGCGACCTCAACGCCTATGCCAAGGAAGACCCCGTGGTGGCGCTCGTCGACAGCGGCTTCGCAGACCAGATCGCCCGCTTCAACAGCGCGGGCTACTCGTATGTGTTCGACGGCGCGGCCGGCCGCCTGGACCACGCGCTGGCCACGCCCGCACTGGCGGCGCGCCTGACCGATGCCGCGCCGTGGCACATCAACGCCGACGAGCCCTCGGTGATTGACTACAACACCGAGTTCAAGCAGCCCCAGTGCGGCACCTGCGGGCCCGACCTCTACACCGCCACGGCCTACCGGTCATCGGACCATGACCCGGTGGTGGCCGGCCTGTACCTGGTGAAGGTGATCGGCAGCACGGCGGGCCGGGACCGGCTGGTCGGCACCCCGGGTGACGACCAGCTGATCGGCGGCAGTGGCGCCGACAAGCTCACCGGTGGCGCCGGCGAGGATGTGTTCACCTACACCGCGATGAGCGATGCGCGCGACACCATCCTGGACTTCATGCCGGGCTCGGACCGCATTGATCTGCGCGCCTTGCTGGCCAGCATCGGCTACAGCGGCGCCGACCCGATCGCCGACGGCGTGGTGCGTCTGAAGGACAGCGCCAAGGGGGCGGTGTTGCAGATCGACGCCGACGGCGTCGGCACGGCGGCGAAGTGGACGCCGCTGGCGGTGCTCAGCGGCGTGCCGGCCAGCGCGGTGGACCCGCAGCGCGACCTGGTGTTCTTCAACCCCGCGCCACGCGACCGGCGCTGAGCGGCGCGGCGCGCGCTCAGTCGCGCGCCGGCACGCGCGTGTCCAGCGGCGGCGGCGTCCAGTCCGGCAGCATCCTGCACTCGCCCGGGAAACGGGTGCGGGCGGCTTCGCAGCGCGCGGCCACCGTGGCCGGGGCGGGCTTCACGCCACGGTCCACCCAGGCCTGCAGGGCTTCGAGCAGCGCCACGTAGACCGGGTCGGCCAGGTAGCTGTGCTCGCTGTGGTCGGTGTAGACCTGCACCAGGTGATCGGCCTGGCCGGCGCGCGCCATCGTGCGGCCGAATTCGCCGGACAGCTCAGGGAAAGCCACCGGGTCCTGGCGCGCATGCACGGTCAGCACCGGCGCGGCGATGCGGCCGGTGGGGTCGGTGTCGGCCGCAAAGCGCGCGCGGGCCTTGGGGTCGGCGCGGTAGCGCAGCACGGCGGCATTGAGCGCATCGTCGTCGGTCGAGCCCTGGTAGCGCACCCCCTCGTTGCCGAACACCGGCTGTTCGCCGCTGCGCCGGGCGATGTCGGCGAAGTGGAAGGTGGCCCAGTTCAGGTGGCCCTGCACGCTGCGTTCCTGAATGCGGATCACCGAGGTCAGCGTCTTCAGGCGCGCCGCCTGCTCGGCACTGCGCTGCGCCGCAGGCAAGCCCAGGCCCAGGCACTCGCGGGTGCGCGCGGCCAGGTCGGCCTGCTTCATGGGGGAGCCGGCCGGCTGGCCCATCCACAGCGGGTAGGGCGGCTCGTCGGGGCGCGGGTGGTTGCCGCACAGCTGCTGATAGACCACGCGCAGGTCCAGCCGGAAGTCATAGCTCCTGGAGCCGCCGCCCAGCACGCCACTGCTCAGCAGCACGCCGTCGTAGGCGCTGGGCTGGCGCTCGGCCAGGCGGGCGGCCACGCTGGCGCCCCAGCTCTGTCCGTGCAGCAGCGTGCGCCGCGGTTGGCCCACATGGGTGACGAACAGGCGGCGCAGACGCTCGGTGTCCTCGGCGGCGGCCAGCACCTGCACGCCGCCCTGGGCGAAGCTGCTGCCGGCCCAGGCGTAGCCGGCGCGCACAGCGATCGACCAGCGGTGCAGGTCCTCGGCCACGCGTTCGGCGCGTGGCTCGCCCAGCAGCGGGCCGCCGTGCGCATGCACGACCAGATCGCCGCTGGCCGCGGTCCAGCCGGGGGGCAGGGCGATCAGGATGTGGGCGCCAGCGCTGTCGCGGCCGCCCAGGCAGCGGCTGCCGGTGGGCAGGCCGTCGGGGCAGGCCAGGGCCTGCGGCGCCGGCTCGGGGGGCAGCGGCGGCGTGCTGCGGCAGGCCGCCAGCAGCAGTGCCGGCATCAGCAGGGCGGTCGGTCGAATGGTCATGGTGCAGGGAACCTCCAGCGGGCTTCGATGCTCTGTGCTGTGCTGATGCGCGTCAAGTTAGGTGCATTCCCCCAGACGCAGCGCTGGAATCCCCCGACGACGGCGGCTGCGGCTGTCGCTATCGTCGCCCCATCCTGACACTGGAGTCCTTGCCATGGCGTCTTCGCCGCAACTGCTGCTCGACCACGTCTACGCCCACGAAACCCAGCGCGCCGATCAGGTCTTCATGACCCAGCCGGTCGGCAATGGCCAGGTGGTGAACTACACCTGGGCGCAGACGCTGGACCAGGCGCGCCGCATGGCCACCCACCTGCAGGCCCTGGGCCTGGAGCCCGGCGCGCGGGTGGCGATGCTGTCCAAGAACTGCGCCCACTTCATCATGGCCGAGCTGGCCATCTGGATGGCGGGCTGCACCACGGTGGCGATCTTCCCCACCGAGACCGCCGACACGGTGAACTACGTGCTCTCGCACAGCGAGGCCAGCCTGCTGTTCGTCGGCAAGCTCGACACCTGGGCGCACCAGAAACCCGGCGTGCCCGACAGCCTGCCCTGCATCGCCTTCCCGCTGGCCCCCGAGGGCCATGGTCTGCCCACCTGGGACGAGATCATGGCGCGCACTGAGCCGATGGCCGGCCAGCCGGCGCGCGCGCCGCAGGACATCGCGGTGCTGATGTACACCTCCGGCTCCACCGGCACGCCCAAGGGCGTGATGCACAGCTTCGAGCGCTTCAGCGCCGCGGCGGTGGGCATCCGCGAGGACCTGCGCCGGCGCATCGGCCAGGACGCGCCCTACCGCGTGCTGTCCTACCTGCCGCTGTCGCACATCTTCGAGCGCTCCTGGATCGAAGGCGCGGCGCTGGTGGACGGCCGCACCCACATGTTCTTCGCCGAGGCGCTGGACACCTTCCTGGCCGACCTGCAGCGCGCCCGCCCCACGCTGTTCATCAGCGTGCCGCGGCTGTGGCTGAAGTTCCAGCAGGGCGTGTTCGCCAAGATGCCGCCGGCCAAGCTCGAGCGGCTGCTGAAGATCCCCATCCTGGGCAAGATCGTCGCCAAGAAAGTGCGCACCGGCCTGGGCCTGGACGCGGTGCTGATGGCCGGCAGCGGCTCGGCCCCCATCCCGCCCGACCTGATCGCCTGGTACCGTCGCATCGGCCTGCCGCTCTACGAGGGCTACGGCATGACCGAGGACTGCGCCTACTCGTTCACCTCGAACGCCCAGTACAACGCGCCGGGCTATGTGGGCGTGGCGCTGCCGGGCGTGCAGCTGCGGCTGAGCGCCGAGGGCGAGATCCTGATCAAGAGCCCGGGCCAGTTGGTGGGCTACTACAAGCGTCCCGACCTGGACGCCGAGGTCTTCACCGAGGACGGCTTCTTCCGCACCGGCGACCTGGGCGAGATGAACCCGCAGGGCCTGCTGAAGCTGACCGGCCGCGCCAAGGAGCTGTTCAAGACCGCCAAGGGCAAGTACGTCGCGCCCGCGCCGATCGAGAACCGCATCAACGCCCACCCGATGGTGGAGCTGTCGCTGGTGTCGGGCGTGGGCCAGCCCGCGGCCTACGCCATGGTGCTGCTCTCTGAGACCCTGCGCCCGCGCCAGCACGAGCCCGAGCTGCGCCAGCAGGTCACGGCCGAGCTGTCGCGCCTGCTCGACGAGATCAATGCCAGCGTGGCCGACTACGAGCAGCTGAAGATGCTGGTGGTGGTGCGCGAGCCCTGGAGCATCGAGAACGGCTGCCTGACGCCCACCATGAAGATCAAGCGCGCCGGCATCGAGAAGATGATCGCCCCCGAGCTGGACCGCTGGTACTCGGACAAGCAGAAGGTGCTGTGGCAGTGAGCTGCCGGCGCGTGGCTCAGGCCACGCGCCGCATCACCGCGCGCGAGGCGCCGGGCCGGGTGATGCGAAACAGGTCCTTCGGATCCTCGGCCTCGGGCACCAGGGCCACCGACTGGCCCAGGCCATGGGCCTCGGCCTGCTGCAGCACGTAGCGCAGCGTCGAGTAGTCCTCCAGCGCGAAGCCCACCGAGTCGAAGACCGTGACCTGCTGCGCGCTCTGGCGTCCCACGGTCTGGCCGGCCAGCACGCGCCACAGGTCCACTACCGGAAAGTCGGCGGGCAGCTGCTGGATGTCGCCCTCGATGCGGGTCTGCGGCTCGTACTCGACGAACACGCGGGCGCCGCGCAGCACGTCGGCATGCAGCTCGGTCTTGCCGGGGCAGTCACCGCCCACCGCGTTGAGGTGCATGCCCGGCTCGATCATCTCGGGCGTCAGGATGGTGGCGTAGGTCTTGTCGGCGGTGACGGTGGTGACGATGTCGGCGCCGCGCACCGCGTCGGCGGTGGAGGTGGCGCGGCGCAGCCGCAGGCCCGGATAGACGGACAGGTTGCGCAGCAGCTTGTCGGTGGCGGCCGGGTCGACATCGAACACCGCGATCTCCTCGATGCCCAGGTGCGCATGGAAGGCCAGGGCCTGGAACTCGCTCTGTGCGCCGTTGCCGATCAGTGCCATGCGGCGCGCATCGGGCCGGGCCAGTGCGCGCGCCGCCATCAGCGAGGTGGCGCAGGTGCGCAGCGCGGTGGCCACGGTCAGCTCCGACAGCAGCACCGGATACCCGGTGGCCACCTCGGCCAGCACGCCAAAGGCCATCACGGTGTACAGCCCCTGGCGGGTGTTGCTCGGGTGGCCGTTGACGTACTTGAAGGCGTAGTGGTGCGCATCGGCCACCGGCATCAGCTCGATCACGCCGATCTCGGAATGGCTGGCCACGCGGGCCGACTTGTCGAAGTCGTTCCAGCGGATGAAGTCGGCGCGCAGCGTGTCGGCCAGCTCGCCGATGAAGCGCTCCAGGCCGACCGCCTGAACGAGGCGGGACATCGTGGGCACATCGATGAAGCGGGTCATGTTGTCTCCTTGTCCGGTCCAGCCGGTCCCGCCATTGTTCCCGGGAGTGCTGCCAGATTGAAGAGAGCAACTTGTCAGGTTATGCTGTTTGCTTGGCAAATTGCCAAATGAAATTGGCACTCTGATCACCATGGACGATGTCGACCGCCAACTCATCGCGCTGCTGCGCGCCGATGCCCGGATGCCGGTGGTGGCGCTGGCGCGGCGCCTGAAGGTGGCCCGCGCCACGGTGCAGAACCGCATCGCCAAGCTCGAGGCCAGCGGCACCATCGTCGGCTACACGGTGCGCCTGAAGCCCGAGGTCGAGGGCCAGCGCATCCGCGCACTCACCTCGATCGAGGTGGACGGCCATGTGGGCGAGGCGGTGCGCCGCACGCTGCGCGGCCACCCCCATGTGGTGGCCCTGCACACCACCAACGGGCGCTGGGACATGATTGCCGAACTGGCCGCCGATTCGCTGGAGGCCTTCGACCAGGTGCTGGGCGAGATCCGCCAGATCGAGGGCATTGCCACCACCGAGACCAGCATCCTGCTGTCCACCCACAAGGCCTGAGCGCCAGGGGAGATACCGCCGCCGTGGCACGAAAGCTGCGACGATGCCAGCCCTGATGCCTGCCCCGGAGCCCCGATGGACCTGCCCGCCCACCAACTGTCGATGACGGTGCTGATGACGCCCGACACCGCCAACTTCGCCGGCAACGTGCACGGCGGCACCATCCTGAAGCTGCTCGACCAGGTGGCCTATGCCTGCGCCAGCCGCTATGCGGCGCGCTATGTGGTGACGCTGTCGGTCGACCAGGTGGTGTTCCGCGAGCCGGTGCATGTGGGCGAGCTGGTCACCTTCCTGGCCGCGGTCAACCACACCGGCACCAGCTCGATGGAGGTGGGCGTCAAGGTGATCGCGCAGGACATCCGCTCGCAAAGCCAGCGCCACGTCAACAGCTGCTTCTTCACGATGGTGGCGGTGGACGACGAGCGCAAGCCGGTGCCGGTGCCGCCGCTGCGCCCGTTCACGCCCGACGAGAAACGCCGGCACGCTGCCGCGGTGGTGCGCAAGGAGCTGCGCCAGGAGTTCCAGCGCCGCACGGCGGCCCTGCGCCAGGAGTCGGCAGCTCAGTAGACGTCGCGCAGGTAGCGCCGCTGGCGCGTCAGGCCGGTCAGCCAGTCGGCGGCCGCATCGTCGGTCAGGCCACCGTGCTGCATCGCCACCTCGCGCAGCGCCTGGTCCACATCGCGCGCCATGCGGCTGGCGTCGCCGCACACATAGACGTTAGCACCGTCCTGCAGCCAGGCCCACAGCTCGGCCCCCTGCTCGCGCAGGCGGTGCTGCACATAGACCTTGTCGGCCTGGTCGCGCGAGAAGGCCAGGCTCAGCCGCTGCAGCGTGCCGTCGCGCTGCATCGCCTGCAGCTCGTCGCGGTAGTAGAAGTCGGTGGCGGCGTGCTGCTCGCCAAAGAACAACCAGTTGCGCCCGCGCGCGCCGCGGGCGCGGCGCTCGTGCAGGAAGCCGCGAAAGGGCGCCACACCGGTGCCCGGGCCGATCATCACCACCGGGCGGTCGCCCTCCTCGGGCAGGCGAAAGCGCGGGTTGGCTTGCACGAACAGCGGCACCGGCTGGGCCGCGGCGCGGTCGGCCAGGAAGGTCGAGCACAGGCCACCGCGCAGCCGATCGCCATGGCGGTAGCGCACGGTCGACACCGTCAGGTGCACCTCGCCCGCCTGGGCGCGCGGGCTGGAGGCGATCGAGTACAGGCGCGGCTGCAGCCGCGGCAGCAGATCGACCCATTCCTGGGCGCCCAGACGTGCCGGGTGTTCGCGCAGCAGGTCGGCCGGCTGGCGGCCCCATTGCCAGCGCTGTAGCGCGGCGGCTTGCGCGGGCTGGACCAGCGCCAGCAGCGCCACGCTGCCGCTGCGCTCGGCCACGCCGGCCAGCAGCGCGGGCGTCAGGCGGGTGATCTCCAGGTGGCGCAGCATCGCCTCGGCCAGCGGCAGCTCGCCCAGGCCGTCCAGGCGGACGGGCGCCGCAGCGCTCAGTTGCAGCAGCCCCAGCAGCTCGGCCACCAGGGCCGGGCAGTTGGTGGGCCACACGCCCAGCGCGTCGCCGGCCTCGTAGTGCAGGCCGCTGTCGGCCAGGTCGAAGACGAACTGGCGCACTTCCTTGCCGGCACCCGGGCCGCTGAGCAGGCGGTTGTGGCGCAGCGGCGCGGGCAGCGGATGGGCGCGCGTGCCGGGGAGGGCCGCGGCCGGGGCCTCGGGCGCGTCGTCGTCGGCATCAAACAGCGCCAGCGCGGGCTGGCGCGCATCGGCCGGGCGGTGGGCCTGCAGGGCCTGCGCCACTGCGCTCAGCCAGCGCCGCATCGGCGCGGCGTGCTCGGGCGGACAGTCCACACGCGGCGCCAGGCGCGGCGCGCCCAGGGCCAGCAGCCGCGCTTCCAGCTGCCGGCCGAAGCCGCAGAACTGCGCATAGCGCGGGTCACCGAAGGCCAGCACCGCGAACGGGCTGCTGGCCAGGTGAGCGGCCGTCGGCTCCTGCAAGGACTGCCAGAAGCCGCGCGCGCTGTCGGGCGGATCGCCGTCACCGAAGGTGCTGGCCAGCAGCAGCAGTGGCGTGCCGGCCGGCAGGTCGGTGGGTTGGCAGGCGTCCATGCCGCACAGGCGCACGCGCCAGCCGGCGCTGCGCAGGCGGCGCGCCACCTCGGTGGCGGCGTCCTCGGCGCGGCCGGTCTGCGAGGCCCACAGCACGGTCAGCGGCGGGCCATCGCCCTCGGGCTCGGGCAGGGCGCTGCGCGGGGTGGGCTCGTCGGCGGCGCGCTCGAACAGGCGCAGCGCCACCGCGCTGAGCTTGAACTCGGGCTGCAGCGACACCGGGTCCACCGCCGGGCTGGTCAGCGCATTGACCGCCAGATCCTCCCCGTACAGGTCGTTCCAGTGAAAGGGCGCGAAGCACTGGCCGCGCTGCACCCGGTCGCTCAGGCGCGCCGGCAGCACCGCGCGACCGCGGCGCGAGCGCAGCTCGACGCGGTCGCGTGCGCGGATGTCCAGCGCCGCGGCGTCGTCCGGGTGGATCTCGATGAAGGGGCCCGGGTCCAGCTTGTTCAGCACCGCGACGCGGCCGGTCTTGGTCAGCGTGTGCCACTGGTGCTGCACGCGCCCGGTGTTGAGCAGCCAGCCGTACTCGGCGTCGGTGGCCTCGGCCGGCTCGCGGTGCGGACAGGGGATGAAGCGGGCGCGGCCGCTGGGCGTGGGAAAGCGCAGCACGTCGCCGTGCCGGTCGCGCTGCGGGTGGCGCCGCTCGTGGCGCCCGGGCGGGCAGGGCCATTGCAGCGGGCCCTCGCGCAGCCGCGCATGGCTGGCGCCGCGCAGGTCGTAGCCGGTGGCCGGGTTGTGAAAGCGCGCCAGCTCGTCGAAGACCTCGGCCGCGCTGTTGAACGCAAAGCCCTGCGCGTAGCCCATGGCCTGGGCGACGCGGCAGATGATCAGCCAGTCCGGCAGGGCCTCGCCCGGCGCCGGTGTGGCGGCCGGTGCCAGGCTCAGGTTGCGCTCGGAGTTGACCATCACGCCATCGCCCTCGGCCCACAGCGCGCCGGGCAGCAGGATGTCGGCGTGGCGGCTGGTCTCGGTGTCCAGGAAGGCGTCCTGGCAGACCACCAGCTCGGCGCGCGCCAGGGCCGTGATCACCGTGCTGCGATCGGCCACGCTGGCCACCGGGTTGGTGCAGATGATCCAGCAGGCGGCCACCTGGCCGGCGGCCATGCGCTCGAACAGCGCCACCGTGCCGTCGCCGGCCTGCGCGCGCAGCGTGCCGGGCGGCAGGCCCCAGACCTCCTCGGTGAAGCGGCGGTCGGCCTCGACCGTCACGCTGCGCTGACCCGGCAGGCCCGGGCCCATGTAGCCCATCTCGCGCCCGCCCATCGCGTTGGGCTGGCCGGTCAGGGACAGCGGCCCGGCACCGGCATGGCCGATCGCGCCGGTGGCCAGGTGCAGGTTGCACAGCGCCTGCGTGTTGGCGGTGCCGTGGCTGCTCTGGTTCAGGCCCATGGTCCAGCAGCTCACCCAGCGCGTGCCGGCCTGCGCGATCCACTGCGCGGCGCGTTCCAGGTCTGGCATCGCCAGGCCGGTGAGCGCGGCCACGCTGGCCAGGTCATAGGGCGCCACGGCGGCGCTCACCGCGTCCCAGCCCTCGGTGTGCTGGTCGATGAAGCCGGGGTCGGTGTGGCCGTGCTGCTGCAGCCAGCGCAGCCAGCCGGCCAGCAGCGCCAGGTCGCTGCCGGGGCGGATGGGCAGGTGCAGGTGGGCCTTGTCGGCGGTGGCGCTGCGGCGCGGGTCCACCACGATCAGCTTCGCGCCCGCCTGCACCCGCTCCATCATGCGCAGGAACAGGATCGGGTGGGTGTCGGCCATGTTCGAGCCGATCACCAGGAACAGCTCGGCCTGGTCGATGTCGTCATAGCTGCCCGGCGGCGCGTCGGCGCCCAGCGAGGCCTTGTAGCCGGCACCGGCGCTGGCCATGCACAGGCGCGAGTTGGACTCGATCTGGTGGGTGCCGATGTAGCCCTTGGCCAGCTTGTTGGCCAGGTACTGCGCCTCGATCGACATCTGGCCCGAGACATACAGCGCCACCGCGTCGGGGCCGTCGCGGTCGATCAGCGCGCGCAGGCGCTGGCCGGTCTCGCGCAGCGCGCTGTCCATGGGCACGCGCACCGGCTGGTGCGAGCGGTCGTGGCGCAGGTAGGCGCTGTCCATCCGACCCGGCGCGGTCAGCGGCACGGCACAGGTCTGGCCCTTGGTGCACAGCCGGCCGCGGTTGGCCGGGTGCTGCTCGTCGCCGCGCACGCGGATGATGCGGTGCGCGTTGTCGCGCTCCAGCACGATGCCGCAGCCCACGCCGCAGTAAGGGCAGACGCTGCGCACCTCGTCCATCGCGCGGCCTCTCAGGCGAGCAGCCAGACCGCGCCGTCGCGGGCCTGCACCTCGAAGGTCTGCAGCGTGGTGCCGGCGTCTTCCAGGCAGGCGCCGCTGCGCAGCGCGTAGTGCTGCTTGTAGACCGGCGAGGCCACCACCGGCTCGCCGCCCAGGTCGCCGACGATGCCGCGCGACAGCACGTTGGCGCCGCTCTTCGGGTCATGGTTGTCGAGCGCGAACAGGCGGTCGTCGGCCAGGCGGAAGACGGCGATCTGGCGGCCGCTCAGCAGCGCGCAGACGCCGGTCTCGGGCAGGATGTCATCCAGCGCGCAGATGCGCTGCCAGGCGGCGTGGGGCTGGTCCATCGGGGGCTCCTCAGACGGGGGTGGCTTCGGCGGCGGGCTGGGCCTGCAGCGCGCGCTTTTCCTCGGGCGTGGCCGGGCGCGGCTGGCCGCGTTCCTCGACAAACACCACGTTGGCGTCACCCGCCTCGCTGTTGACGAAGGTGCGCAGCTGCTGCAGCGTGGCCGGGGTCTCGAGCGCCACCTTCCACTCGCAGGCATAGGCGCCGATGACCTGGGCCATCGCGGCCTCCAGCTCGGCGCCGATGCCCAGCGAGTCCTGCATCACCACCGCCTTCAGGTAGTCCAGGCCGCCTTCCAGGTTGTCGCGCCAGGTGCTGGTGCGCTGCAGGCGGTCGGCGGTGCGGATGTAGAACATCAGGAAGCGGTCGATCGCGCGGATCAGGCCGGCCTCGTCCAGGTCGCTGGCCAGCAGCTCGGCGTGGCGCGGTTTCATGCCGCCGTTGCCGCACACATACAGGTTCCAGCCGCGCTCGGTGGCGATCACGCCCACGTCCTTGCCCTGCGCCTCGGCGCACTCGCGGGTGCAGCCCGAGACGCCGAACTTGATCTTGTGCGGCGCGCGCAGGCCCTTGTAGCGGTGCTCCAGCCGCAGCGCCATGCCCACCGAGTCCTGCACGCCGTAGCGGCACCAGGTGGAGCCGACGCAGCTCTTCACGGTGCGCAGCGCCTTGCCGTAGGCGTGGCCCGACTCGAAGCCGGCGTCCACCAGCTCGCGCCAGATCTGCGGCAGCTCATGCGCCTGGGCGCCGAACAGGTCGATGCGCTGGCCGCCGGTGATCTTGGTGTAGAGCTTGTGGCGCTGCGCGATCTGGCCGATCGTGATCA
The DNA here is from genome assembly GCF_018069755.1 of Ideonella aquatica. Lineage (GTDB taxonomy): Bacteria > Pseudomonadota > Gammaproteobacteria > Burkholderiales > Burkholderiaceae_C > Ideonella > Ideonella aquatica. The sequence goes on from NZ_JAGQDE010000019.1 coordinate 29,768, forward strand.
GCTGCTGCGGCGTGATCTCGCCGGCCGGCACGCGCGGCACCACCGAATACGTGCCGTCCTTCTGGATGTTGGCCAGGAAGCGGTCGTTGGTGTCCTGCAGCGGCAGGTGCTTCGGGGCCAGCACGAAGTCGTTCCAGACGCTGGCCAGGATGCTGGCCACCGCCGGCTTGCAGATGTCGCAGCCATGGCCGCGGCCGTGCTTGGCGATGAGATCGCCGAAACTGCGGATGCCACCGACGCGCACCAGGTGGTGCAGCTCCTGGCGCGAGTGCGGGAAATGCTCGCAGACATGGTTGGTCACCGCCACGCCCTGGCGCTTCAACTCGGCCTTCAGCACCTGCTGCACCAGCGGCACGCAGCCGCCGCAGGAGGTGCCGGCGCGGGTGCAGGCCTTGAGCGCGCCCAGCTCGTGCACGCCCTCGGCGATGGCGCCGCAGAGCTGGCCCTTGCTGACGTTGTTGCAGGAGCAGATCTGCGCGGTGTCGGGCAGCGCGTCCACGCCCAGGCCCACGGGCGCGCCGTCGCTGGCGGGCAGGATCAGCTGCTCGGGCGCGCCCGGCAGCGCCAGGCCGTTGAGCACGTACTGCAGCAGCGTGCCGTACTCGCTGGCATCGCCCACCAGCACCGCGCCCAGCAGGGTCTTGCCATCGGCACTCAGCACCAGGCGCTTGTAGAGCTGCTTGGGCTCGTCGCTGAAGGCGATGCTGCGGCAGCCCGGCGTGCGGCCCTGGGCGTCACCGATGCTGGCCACGTCCACGCCCATCAGCTTGAGCTTGGTCGACAGGTCGGCGCCGCGGAAGGCGGCCGCCGCCTCGCCCGCCACCTGCGCGGCCACCACGCGGGCCATCTCGTAGCCGGGCGCCACCAGGCCGAAGACCTGCTCGTTCCAGCTGGCGCATTCGCCGATCGCGAAGATCGCCGGGTCGCTGCTGCGGCACTGGTCGTCGACCACCACGCCACCGCGCGGCCCCACCGCCAGCGCGCACTGGCGCGCCAGCTCGTCGCGCGGCCGGATGCCGGCCGAGAAGACCAGCATGTCGGTCTCCAGGTGGCTGCCGTCGGCAAACACCAGGCGGTGGCGGGCGCTGGCGCCGTCGGTGATCTCCAGCGTCTGGCGGCTGGTGTGCACCTGCACGCCCAGGCCCTCGATGCGCCGGCGCAGCAGCGCGCCGCCGGCCTCGTCGATCTGCACCGCCATCAGCCGCGGCGCGAACTCCACCACGTGCGTGGCCAGGCCCATGTCGCGCAGCGCCTTGGCGCACTCCAGGCCCAGCAGGCCGCCGCCAATGACCACGCCGCTGCCCGACACCGCGCCCGAGGCCTGCATCGCCTGCAGGTCCTCGATCGTGCGGTAGACATGGCAGTGCGCGCGGTCGCGGCCGGGGATCGGCGGCACGAAGGGCACCGAGCCGGTGGCCAGCACCAGCTGGTCGTAGTGCAGCTGCTCGCCGTCGGCCAGGCGCAGCGTGCGGTCGCGTCGCTCGATGCTGGCCACGCGCGCGCCCAGGCGCAGCGTCAGGCCCGGCCGGTCATAGAAGCCGGCGGGCACCAGCGACAGCGCTTCGGCGCTGCGGCCGCTGAAGAACTCGCTCAGGTGCACGCGGTCGTAGGCGGCGCGCGGCTCCTCGCCCAGCACCGTGACCTGCAGGCCGGCGGCCGGCAGATCGGGGATGCGCTGCAGCAGTTCCTCGACGAAGCGGTGGCCGACCATGCCGTTGCCGGCGACGACCAGGTGGGTGGGTTGGGCCATGATGGGGTGCCTCACGCGGCCTTCTCCACGTGGCCCTGCCGCGTGTAGAGGAAGTCGATCACCGCCTTGCGGCAGGCCTGGTAGGTGGGGTCATCGGCCAGCGCCACGCGGCTGCGCGGGCGCGGCAGCTCGACCTGCAGCACCTCGCCGATGGTGGCGGCGGGGCCGTTGGTCATCATCACGATCTTGTCGGACAGCAGCACCGCCTCGTCCACATCGTGCGTCACCATCACCACGGTGGCACGGGTCTGGGCAACGATCTCCAGCAGCTCGTCCTGCAGCTTGGCGCGGGTGAGCGCGTCCAGCGCACCGAAGGGCTCGTCCATCAGCAGCACCTGCGGCTCCATCGACAGCGCCCGCGCGATGCCCACGCGCTGCTTCATGCCGCCGGAGATCTCGCCAGGGCGCTTGCCCGCGGCATGGCCCAGGCCCACCAGGGCCAGCGCGGCCTCGGTGCGGGCCTTCAGCTGCGCCTTGCTCTCGCGGCCGCCGAACACCCGCTCCACCGCCAGGTGGATGTTCTCGAAGCAGGTCAGCCAGGGCAGCAGCGAGTGGTTCTGGAACACCACCGCGCGCTCCGGGCCGGGGCCCTTGATCTCCTTGTCGGCGCACAGCAGCACACCTTCGGTGGGCGTGGTCAGGCCGGCGATCAGGTTCAGCAGCGTGGACTTGCCGCAGCCCGAGTGGCCGATCAACGCGACGAACTCGCCCTGGGCCACGCAGAGGTCGATGTCGCGCAGCGCGGGGAACAGGCCCTGCTTGGTCTTGAAGGTCTGCGCGACGCCCTGGATCTCGATGTACTTGGCGGTGTTCATGCCTTGACCTCCTCGTAGGTGAACAGCGAGGCCAGGCGGATCAGCGCGGCCTCCAGCAGCAGGCCGACACCCCCGATCACGAAGATCGCGATGATGATCGACGAGACGTTCAGGTTGTTCCACTCGTCCCAGACCCAGAAGCCGATGCCCACGCCGCCGGTCAGCATCTCGGCGGCCACGATCACCAGCCAGGCCGTGCCCACCGCCAGGCGCACGCCGGTCAGCAGGTAGGGCAGCACCGCGGGGAAGAGGATCTTGGTGAAGACCTTCCACTCGCTCAGGTTGAGCACGCGGGCGACGTTCAGGTAGTCCTGCGGCACGCGCTGCACGCCCACCGCGGTGTTGATGATCATCGGCCAGATCGAGCAGATGAAGATCGTCCAGATCGCGGCCGGGTTGGCGCCCTTGAAGACCAGCAGACCGATCGGTAGCCAGGCCAGCGGTGAGACCGGTCGCAGCAGGCTGATCAGCGGGTTGAACATGCGCGAGAGGAACACCGAGCGGCCGATCGCGAAGCCCGCCGGGATGCCCACCAGGGCGGCCAGGCCGAAGCCGATGCCCACGCGCTTGAGCGAAGACAGGATGTTCCAGCCGATGCCCTGGTCGTTCGGACCGTTGCTGTAGAACGGGTCGGAGAAGACCTTGACTGCCTGCGCCCAGGTCTCGGCCGGCTTGGGGATGCCGCTGCCGGTGGTGGACGCAATGCCCTGCCACACCAGCACCAGCAAGGCCAGGCCGAAGATCGGCGGCAGCACCGCCATCCACAGGCCGCGCCAGTCGCGCGGCGGACGGCGCGGTGCGGGGGTGGGCGCGGGGGCGCTCTCCACCGGAGCGGACTTGGCGGGCGCGGGCGCGGCGGCCGGCGGAACCGGGGCCGCGGCGGCCTCGATCGGCGAATGGAAGATGGCGGCGACCATGGTGGCGTCCCTTTCGGCCTCAGGCCTTGATGGCGAACGAATCGGCGTACTTGGCCGGGTCCTTGCCGTCCCAGACCTTGCCGTCGATCAGCTTGCTGCTGCGCATCGGGTCCTTGGGCACGCTGATGCCCATGGCGCTGGCGACCGACTTGTACAGATCCACCTGGTTGACCTGCTTGGCCACCGCCAGGTAGTCGGGGTGGGTCTTCATCAGGCCCCAGCGCTTGTGCTGGGTCAGGAACCACATGCCGTCGGACAGGAAGGGGAAGTTCACCAGCCCGTCGTTGAAGAACTTCATGTGGTTGGGGTCGTCCCAGGTCTTGCCCAGGCCGTTCTGGTAGCGGCCCAGGATGCGCTGGTTGATCGCGTCGACGCCGGTGTTGATGTAGGCCTTCTGCGCCACCGTCTCGGCCATCTTCATCTTGTTCTGCAGGCCGGCGTCGATCCACTTGCCGGCCTCGAGCACGGCCATCATCACGGCGCGCGTGGTGTTGGGGTACTTCTTGACGAAGTCGGCGCTGGTGCCCAGCACCTTCTCCGGGTGGTCCTTCCAGAGGTCCTGGGTGGTGTTGGCGGTGATGCCGATGCCATCCATGATGGCGCGGTGGTTCCAGGGCTCGCCGACGCAGAAGCCGTCCATGTTGCCCACGCGCATGTTGGCCACCATCTGCGGCGGCGGCACGGTGATCAGCTTGGCGCCGCTGAGCGGGTTGATGCCGAAGCTGGCCAGCCAGTAGTGCATCCACATCGCGTGGGTGCCGGTGGGGAAGGTGCCGGCGAAGGTGTATTCGCGCGGGTTGGCGGCGATGTGCTTGGCCAGCGCCGGGCCGTCGACCGCGCCCTTGTCGGCCAGCGCCTTCGACAGCGTGAAGGCCTGACCGTTGTGGTTCAGGTTCATCAGCACCGCCATGTCCTTCTTCGGACCGGCGGTGCCCAGGTGCACGCCGTAGACCAGGCCGTAGAGCACGTGGGCCATGTCCAGCTCGCCGCTGACCAGCTTGTCGCGCACGCCGGCCCAGCTGGCTTCCTTGCTGGGCACGATGGTCACGCCGTACTTCTTGTCGAAGCCCAGCACGCTGGCCATGACCACGCTGGCGCAATCGGTCAGCGGGATGAAGCCGATCTTCACTTCTTCCTTCTCGGGCTTGTCCGAGCCGGCGGCCCAGACGCCGCTGTGGCCCAGGCTGGAGAACACGGTGGCGGCGCCGACGGCGGCGCCCTTCTTCAGCACATCACGGCGCGACGGATCGGGGGTGCGGGTGGTCATGGGCAACTCCTGAGGCCAAAAGAAACGGGGTCGGAAAACGCCAACGGCGCCCATCGCCTGGCCTGCGGGTGCAAGCCGGCAATGGACGCCGTTGTCCGTGTCCGGGAAGACTTCATCGCACCACAACCGCCATTGGCCGCGGTGCCTTGGGCTCTTCTCAGCAGAACTCGTGCCAGACCCAGGGTTCACCCGGGGTGGCGCGGCAAGTCATTGAATTTCCTGGGGAATGTCGGACTGGATGGGGCAGCGTCGGCGCCATCGGCCACGCACGAGGCTGGTGCGTCAGCGCCCGCAGGCACTGCTGCAGTGCATCAACGGCCGGGTGGGGGCGGCAGCACCGCGGCCATGGCCAGCACGGCCTCGGCCACGTCCACCAGGCGGCGGCTCTGGTTCATGGCCATCTGGCGCATCGTCTTGTGGGCCTCGTCCTCGCCCAGCTGGCGGTGCGCCATCAGCAGGCCCTTGGCGCGCTCGATGGTCTTGCGCTCGTTCAGGCTGGCGCGCACGGTGTCGAGTTCGTCACCCATCGCCTGCAGGCGCTGCGCCTGCTCGCGCACCAGGGCCAGGATCGAACCTTCGACCTGCGAGCCCAGCGTCAGGCCGGGCGGCAGGGCCTGCGCGACCGGGGCATCGTCGAAGAAGCCGGAGTCCTGCGCACGCCCCTGCGGTGCGAGCTGGCTGCCCAGGCGCTCGAGTTCGGCCAGCTCCTGCTCGGTGCTGCGCAGCCGCTGGCCGCACAGCGCCTGCAGCTCGCTGGCCAGCGCGTCCTCGGTGCTCTTCATCGCGTCAAGCCGGGCGGTGCAGGCATCGAACCAGAGCTGGCTGAGACCGGTGTCCAGCGGTCCGCCCGCCGCGCTGGTGCACAGCACCCGCCGCAGGCGCTCCAGCGGCAGCAGCTGCTCGGGCCGCTGGGCCTGCTGCCAGGCCTGGCTCAGCGCCGCACCGGCGAAGTCGGCAAAGACCTGCAGGCAGCGTTCCTGCGACTCGATCAGGTGCAGCAGGCGCTGCTGCCCCTCGGCCTCGGCCCGCCCCGATGCAAACAGCGCCGAGCCGGCCGCACGCTCCTGGCCGGCGAACTCCTTGCCCTGCAGGAAGTTGAAGAAGGCCACCAGGTGGCGCGAAATGTCCGGGTCCCAGGCGCTGTCGGCGGCCTCGAAGACCACCGCCAGCAGCGCGCTGATCACCCGCACATAGGCGTCGGTGGCGCGCGGCGCCGACCAGGCCTGCGCCTGCACCTGCTGGCGCAGCAGGTCCAGCGCGGCCAGGCCCTGCATCGCGTAGGCAATGGCGGCGAACAGCCGGGCACGGTGGCAGTTGGGCGCGGTGTCGGTGTCGAGCTGCTCGAAGGCGTAGAGCACCTCCTCCTGCAGGCCCTGGCTGCTGGCCACCTGGGCCAGGCGCTCCTCGGCCCATCGGCGCCCTTGTGAGCCCAGGAACAGGTTGGCCAGGCCGCGCTCGCGCTGCAACGCATGCACCAGGCGGCCCACGGCGTTGACCAGGGCACCGGTCAGCACCAGGCGGCGCAGGCCGGCGATCTCGCTGCGCTTGGCAGCCTTCAGGAAGGACAGGGCGGATTTCATCGACCCACCCACCGGCAGCAACATCCGTGCCGCCGGCGGTTCAGGCGGGCTCGCGCTGCGACGGCGGCAGCACCGCCGCGGCCTGGGTGAACAGGCCGCGCAGCCAGGCGATGCCCTGGTCCTGGCGGCGGTACTTGTGCCACTGCACGGCCTGCTGCATCGGCGGAATCTCGATTGGGCAGGGCCGCACCACCAGCGGCCACACCGACAGGAACAGGCGCGCCAGGCGCTCGTGCATCGTTGCCACATGGTCGGTGCCGACCAGCAGCCCTGGCACCGTGGCAAAGCCGTAGCTGGAGGCCACGATGCGCCGCGCCACGCCCAGCCGGGTGATGAACCAGTCCTCGTACGAGGCCGACGCGGCGTCCTGCGGATGCATCACCACATGGCCGGCGGCCAGGTAGCGCTCGCGCGTCAGGGCGCCGCGGGCCAGCGCGCCGTCCTGCCAGACCGCGCAGACGAAGCGCTCCTGGTAGAGCACCTCGCTGGGGTGCTCGGCCGACAGCAGGGCCTGCGGCAGCACCAGCAGGTCGGCCTCGCCGCGCTCCAGGCTGCGGTGCGGCTGCGCGATCTGCGGCAGGAAGTCGATGCGCACCCTCGCGCCCTGGCCGGCGGCCAGCGCCATCACCTGCGGGCCGATCACCATCTGGGTGTAGTCCGAGGCGAAGACGCGGAACACCCGCTCGCTGCGCGCGGGGTCGAAATCGGGCTGGGTGGCGATCGTGCTGTCCACCCGCACCAGCACGTCGCGCACCGGCTGCTGCAGCGCCTCGGCGCGCGGCGTGGGCTCCATCTTGCGACCCACCTGCACCAGCAGCTCGTCGTCGAAGTACTCGCGCAGCCGGGCCAGCGCGTCGCTGGTGGCCGAGGGGCTGAGGTTCAGCCGCACGGCCGCGCGCGTCACGCTGCGCTCGGTCAGCAGCGCGTCCAGCGCGACCAGCAGGTTCAGGTCCAGGCGGTTGAATCGCATCGATGGATCCGAGGGATAACCCTTGATGATTCGGTTCCGTCGAATCATGACATGGATCGAATCCGCTTTTCCAAACGCCTCCGGGCCGCAAGACTGCGGCCCATGTTCAGGTACTTCCCCACCAACTACGTCTGGAACCTGTCGGTCGATCTGGCGATCGAGATGGGCGCGCGCATCGGCGAGATCGAGGCCATGTGCGCCCCGCTGCAGGAAGCCGCCAAGGCCCCGGACGCCGCCGGCACACAGGCCTTCCGCGAGACCTGGGTGCGCATGGCCGACCAGCTCTGCGGCCTGGCCGAAGAGGACGAGGCGCGCGGCCGCCGTTTCAGCGCCGGCGAGAAATACCGCCGCGCCGCCAGCTACCTGCTGACCGCCGAGCGCCTGCAGGCCCACCACGCCCCGGGCCGCCTGGCGCTGTACCAGCGCGAGCTGGCACTGTTCCAAAAGGGCTCGGCGCTGCTGGGCGACCCGGTGCAGCGCGTCGAGATCCCGTATGAGGGCAAGACCTTGTCGGCGCTGTACCGGCCGGCCCAGGGCCTGCAGCCCGGCGAGCGCGCGCCGATCCTGGTGCAGCTCAACGGCCTGGACTCGACCAAGGAGATGAAGTATCTGGTCGGTCTGCCGGGCTGGCTGGCCCAGCGCGGGGTCTCGTCGCTGGTGGTGGACCAGCCGGGCACCGGCGAGGCGCTGCGCCTGCATGGCCTGACCGCGCGCTTCGACACCGAGCACTGGGCCAGCCGCGTCGTCGACTGGCTGGAGCAGCATCCGCAGGTTGACCCGAAGCGCATCGGCTGCGAGGGCGTCTCTTTGGGGGGCTACTACTGCCCGCGCGCGGTGGCGATGGAGCCGCGCTTCGCCTGCGGCGTGGCCTGGGGCGCCAACCACGACTGGCGCGACGTGCAGAAGCGCCGCCTGGAGAAGGAAGGCAACTTCCCGGTGCCGCACTACTGGGCCCATGTGTGCTGGGTCTGGGGCGCCAAGGACATCGAGGACTTCATGCGCATCGCCGAGGACGTGCACCTCGACGGCGTGGTCGAGCAGATCCGCGTGCCCTTCCTGGTCACCCACGGTGCCAACGACTCGCAGATCCCGCTGAAGTGGGCCGAGCGCACCTACGAACAGCTGGTGAACAGTCCGAAGCGCGAGCTGAAGGTCTTCACCGAGCGCGAGGGCGGCAGCCAGCACGCCAGCTTCGACAACAGCATCAACGCCGGCCACTACATCGCCGATTGGGTGGCCGAGACCCTGGGCGGCCGCACCGGCGCCTGAGCAAGGAGATTCCTGTCATGCAGATCATCGGACCCGATGCGCTGGTCTTCGGCGTCGACGACGTCGCCGCCTGCGCGCAATTCCTCACCGACTACGGCCTGACGCCGGTCGGCCTCACCGAGGCCGGCGGCCGCTTCGAGGCCGAGGACGGCACCGCCGTGGTCATCGCCCGCGCCGACGACCCCGCGCTGCCGCCGCCGATGGGCACCGCCAGCCTGCTGCGCAAGACCGTCTACGGCGTGAAGGACGCCGCCACGCTGGCGGCGATCGCCGCTGAACTGGGCCGCGACCGCGAGGTGCGCCAGCTGCCCGACGGCTCGATCGAGGCCGCGGACGACATGGGCTTCGTGCTGGGCTTCCAGCTCAGCGTGCGGCGCCCGCTGCAGGTGGCCGGCGAGGCCGCCAACGCACCCGGTCAGCCCGCGCGCGGCCTGAACGCGGTGGCGGTGGCCGAGGACACGCTGCATCGGCCGCTGACGCTGTCGCATGTCGTGTACTTCGTGCCGGATGAGCCGCGCGCCGCGGCCTTCTACACCCAGCGCCTGGGCTTTCGCTGCACCGACCGGCTGGAGGGCGCCGGCCCCTTCCTGCGCCCGGCCGGCACCGACGACCACCACACGCTGTTCCTGATCCAGACGCCGCCGTTCATGAAGGGCGTCGAGCACTTCACCTTCCACATGAGCGGCCCCACCGCGGTGCTGCAGTCGGGCTACCGGCTGGTGGCCAAGGGCTACCAGTCCTTCTGGGGGCCGGGCCGCCACAAGATGGGCTCGAACTGGTTCTGGTACTTCAACAGCCCGCTGGCCACCCATGTCGAGTACGACGCCGACATGGACCGCCACGACGACGCCTGGACCGCGCGCAGCGTGCCGCTGAGCGCCGACGCCTCGCAGGCCTTCCTGTTCCAGCCGCGCGACAAGTGGTTCCCCGGCGGCGGCCCGCCCCCCGGGGCCGGCGCTCCCCGCTGAGCCGCTCGCCATACGCACCACCCACCCCCAGGCGAGGTCCACCTCGCCGGCCCCCAGGAGACAACCCATGACCCTCGCAGCCCAACGCATCCTGATCATCGGCGGCGGCTTCTCCGGCATGTCCGCCGCCATCGAACTGCGCAAGCACGGCGCTGACGTGGACCTGGTCGAGGTCGACCCCGAGTGGCGCAACTACGGCGCCGGCATCAGCCTGGGCGGCGCCACGCTGCGCGCCTTCCGCCAGCTGGGTGTGCTCGACGCCTTTCTGCAGCAGGGCGCGGCCAGCGACGGCGTGCAGCTGCGCCTGCCGCACGGCCAGCCGATCGGCGAGCTGCCGACGCCGCGCATCGCCGGCCCCGACGTGCCCGGCGGCGGCGCGATCATGCGCCCGGTGCTGGCCCGCATCCTGGCCGACGCCACCCGCGCCAGCGGCGCCACCGTGCGCCTGGGCTGCACCTTCACCGCGATCGAGCAGGATGCCGAAGGCGTGGAAGTCAGCTTCACCGACGGCCAGCGCCAGCGCTACGACCTGGTGATCGGCAGCGACGGCCTGTACTCCAAGGTGCGCGAGGCCCTGCTGCCCGATGCGCCCAAGCCCGCCTACAGCGGCCAGGCGGTGTGGCGCGCGGTGCTGCCGCGGCCCGACGCGCTCAAGACCATCACCATGTGGATGGGCGGCGCGGTCAAGCCCGGTGTCAACCCGGTCTCGGCCGATGAGCTCTACCTCTTCGTCACCGAGCGCCGCCCGACCAACGACCATGTCGATCCGGCCACCTTCGCCGACACGCTGCGCGCGCTGCTGGCCCCGTTCCCCGACCCGATGCTGCAGGCGCTGCGCGCCCAAATCAGCCCCGCGTCGCAGATCGTCTTCCGCCCGCTGGAGGGCATGCTGGTGCGCGGCGACTGGTACCGCGGTCGCGTGGTGCTGATCGGCGACACGGTGCATGCCACCACGCCGCACCTGGCCTCGGGCGCCTGCATCGGCATCGAGGACGCGATCGTGCTGGCCGACGAGCTGGCGCGCCACGCCAGCGTGGCCGAGTCACTGGCCGCCTTCCAGGCCCGCCGCTACGAGCGCTGCCGGATGGTGGTCGACAACTCGGCCCGCCTGGGCCAGATCGAGATGGAAGGGGGTGACAAGGACGAACACGCCCACATCATGCGCAGCTCGCTGATGGCGCTGGCGCAGCCGATCTGAGACAGGAGCCCCTGACGATGCGACCGCCGCAACGCCCCCGCCGCCTGGTGGATCTGTCGATCTACCTGGAGAACGACGTGCTCTCCGACCCGCCGCCGCTGGCGCCGAAGATCACCTACCAGAAGCACCAGGACACGCTGCACGAGTTCATGGCGATGATCCCGGGCACCACGCCCGCGGACTACCCCGACGGCGAGGCCGCCGCCGCCGAGTGGGTGACGCTGACCACCCACAACGGCACCCACCTTGACGCGCCCTGGCACTTCCATTCCACGCAGGACGCGAAGAATGGCGGCGCGCGGCCCAGCATCACCATCGACCAGGTGCCGCTGGAGTGGTGCTACCAGCCTGGCGTGAAGCTGGACTTCCGCCACTTCCCCGATGGCTATGTGGCCACCGCGGCCGACGTCGAGGCCGAACTGGCGCGCATCGGCTGGACGCTGCAGCCGCTGGACATCGTGCTGGTCAACACCCGCGCCGGCTCGCGCTACGGCCACCCCGACTACCTGGGTGCCGGCTGCGGCATGGGCTACGAGGCCACGATGGTCCTGCTCGAGCGCGGCGTGCGACTGACCGGCACCGACGCCTGGAGCTGGGACGCGCCCTTCTCGTACACCGCGAAGAAGGTGGCCGAGACCGGCAACAAGGCGCTGATCTGGGAAGGCCACAAGGCCGGCCGCGACATCGGCTACTGCCACCTGGAGAAGCTGCACAACCTGGAGGCGCTGCCCGCGCACGGCTTCCTGGTCAGCTGCTTCCCGCACAAGATCCGTGGCGCGTCGGCCGGCTGGACCCGCGCCGTCGCCATCTTCGAGGACTGACGCGATGCGCCTGGCCACCCTGAACGACGGCAGCCTGGACGGCCGCCTGATCATCGTCGCCGCCGACGGCGCCCGCGCCGCCCACGCCCCGGCCCCCTGGAGCACGCTGATCGGCGTGCTGCAGCAATGGACCACCGCCGAACCCGCGCTGCGCGCCGCAGCCGCCGCGCTGGAGACGGGCGCGGTCGAGGGCAGCTTCGCCTTCGACCCCGCCGCCTGCGCCGCCCCCTTGCCGCGCGCACCGCAGTGGCTGGACGCCTCGGCCTTCCTGAACCACGGCCGCCTGATGGAGCGCGCCTTCGGCACGCCGCCGATCCCCGACTTCGACACCGTGCCGGTGATGTACCAGGGCGCCAGCGACGACTTCCTGGGGCCGCACGCCGACGTGCCGCTGCCTGCCGAGGCCCACGGCATCGACTTCGAGGGCGAGTTCGGCGTCATCGTCGACGCCGTGCCCATGGGCGCCACGCCGGCCCAGGCGCTGGCCGCCGTGCGCCTGGTGGTGCAGCTCAACGACTGGAGCCTGCGCGCGCTGGGCCAGCACGAGGTGCGCACCGGCTTCGGCTTCCTGCAGGCCAAGCCCAGCACCGCGTTCGCGCCGATCGCCGTCACCCCCGAAGCGCTGGGCCCGGCCTGGCAGGCCGGCCGGCTGAACCTGCGCCTGCACGTGCAGTGGAATGGCGAGCGCTTCGGCGAGCCCTCGGCCAGCGAGATGAACTTCGACTTCGGCCAGCTCATCGCGCACGCGGCGCGCACGCGGCGGCTGAGCGCCGGCACCATTGTCGGCTCGGGCACGGTGTCCAACGCCGAGCGCGGCGCCGGCTCCGCCTGCATTGCCGAGCGCCGCATGATCGAGAAGCTGGCGCACGGCGAGATCCGCAGCGGCTTCATGCGCTTTGGCGACCACGTGCGCCTGCAGGCCTGCCACCCCGATGGCCGCCCCGGCCCGTTCGGCGCGATTGACCAGCGCGTGGTCGCGGCGGCGGTGCCATGACCCGCGTGCGCCTGCTGGGCACTGGGCAGCACCTGGCGCTGTCCTCGGGCTCGAACCGGGCACCGGTCGCGCCGCCGGTGGCGCCGCCGGTGCGTTCCGGCCTGGTCGATGACCCGCGCCAGCTGATGGAGCGCTTCATCGACCTGTTCTACCGCCGCCGCCAGGTGCGCGCCGCCTTCGAGTCCTGCGTGGTGCGCACCGGATTTCGCGACCACGACCCGTCACGCCCCGGCGGCCGCCAGGCGGCCATCGAGATGCTGGCGCGCAAGCTGGCCGAGCCCGACTTCTTTGTCGAGGTCGAGCGTGTCTTCCTGGACGGCGACCGCGCGGTGGTGCACACCTGGGTCGGCTCAGGGACGGATCGCCACCAGCGCCTGGACCTGTTCCGCATTGACGCCGGCCGCATCGTCGAACACTGGGGCTTTGACGAGACCGGCCGGTCCGTCTGTGCCCATTCCCTGCCTACGGAGACCGCTTGATGCGTTCCAAGATCCAGCGAGGCATCAGCCTCTACAGCTTCCAGGAAGAGATGTTCCTGGGCCAGATGAGCGTGGAGGACGTGATTGCCTTCAGCGCCAGCATCGGCGCCCGCGCGGTGGAGATCCTGCCCGAGCAGAACATGCCCACCTTCCCGAACATCAGCGACGCCCAGATCGCCCAGTGGCACGAGATGCTGGCCCGCCATGGTGCGCACTTCTCGTGCTATGACATGTTCCTGGACACCAAGCGCCACAAGGACCGGCTGCTGAGCGACGACGAACAGGTCGAGAGCATCCACCGCGACCTGCGCCTGTGCCACCGCCTGGGCATCCGCAACATGCGCGTGCTCATCTTCGTGCGCCCGGACATCCTGGAGCGCTGCGTGCCGCTGGCCGAGCAGCTCGACGTGCACATGGGCGTCGAGGTGCATGCGCCCTGGTACCTGGACCACGCCTGGATCCAGCGCACGATCGAGGTGGCCGACCGCTTGAAGACCCGGCACCTGGGCATCCTGCCCGACATGGGCATCTTCATGAAGCACTACCCGCCGGTGATGCGCGCGCGCTATGAGCGCCAGGGCGCGCGGCCCGAGGTGACGCAGTTCATCGTCGACAGCCACGAGCAGAAGATCATGTGCGAGTACACGATCTACGAGGTGGCGGTGAAGATGCAGGGCAACAAGGCCGAGGTGGCGATGGCCGAGAGCCTGCGCCACAACCCCTACGCGAACCCCAGGCGCATCGGCGACTTCGCGCCCTACTTCCGCCACATCCAGGCCAAGTTCTACGAGATGACCGAGGACTGCCGCGACCCGTCACTGGACTACGAGGAGGTGATTCCCGAGCTGGTGAAGGCCGGCTGGGAGGGCACGCTGTCGTCCGAGTACGAAGGCAACCGCTGGATCCAGGACGTGCAGCCGGTGGACAGCCGCGAGCAGGTGCGCCGCCAGCATGTGATGTTCGAGCGGCTGATCGCCCAGGCCGAGCAGGCGCAGCCAGCAGGAGCCCAGTGATGTTTGACAAGTACATCATCGACCCCGCGTCGGTCGTCAACACCGGACCGGCCGACGCGCCCACCGGCTTCTCGTTCACCAGCAAGCTGGGCTACTACCGCGGCCTGGGCCTGACGATGGTGGAGGACCTGAAGGTCTCGATCGACGGCCAGGCGCTGCCGCGCGAGGCCATCACCTTCGATGAAGGCCCGGGCCCGCTGACGCTGGACCAGATGGAGACCGCGTTGGAGCGTCGCTGGGCCTTCGGCGCACCCGCCACCATCCGCGTGGCGCTGCCCGGCGGCTTCCCGAAGGGCGAGCACACGCTGGCGCTGCAACAGCGCCTGCGCATTTCGTACATGCCTTTCCCCAGCTTCAACAACGACGAGAAGCGCATCTGCATCGGCTGATTCCGCATGAACATCCTGATCAGAGCGGCCTGGCGGATGCTGGGTCTGGGCCTGCTGGCCCTGGCGAGCCTGGGGGCACAGGCCGCCCAGGTGGTCACCAACCACGGCGCGGTGGAGGGCGTGGACCAGGGGGGCGTGCGTGCCTTTCTGGGCATCCCGTACGCGCAGCCGCCGGTGGGCCCGCTGCGCTGGCGTGCGCCGCAGGACCTGCCGGCCTGGCCGGGCGTGCGCGCCACCCAGGCCTTCGCACCCGCCTGCATGCAGGACACGCCCCGCGCGTGGGGCCCGTTCACCGACGAGTATGTGCAGCTGCGTGCGCCGATCAGCGAGGACTGCCTGTACCTGAACGTCTGGACGCCGCAAAACGCCGCGGCCGGCAGCCTGCCGGTGCTGGTGTGGATCCATGGCGGCGGCTTTGGCAGCGGCGCCGCCTCGGTGCCGATCTACGACGGCGCGTCGCTGGCCGCCCGCGGCGCGGTGGTGGTGTCGATCAACTACCGCCTGGGCCTGCTCGGTTTCCTGTCGCACCCGGCGCTGGCGGCCGAGTCGCCGCAGAGTGTCTCGGGCAATTACGGCCTGCTGGACATGGTGGCGGCGCTGCGCTGGGTGCAGGCCAACATCGCCCGCTTCGGCGGCCGTGCCGACCAGGTCACGATCGCCGGCCAGTCGGCCGGTGCCGCGGCGGTGGTGGATCTGCTGGCCATGCCCTCGGCGCGCGGCCTGTTCCAGCGCGCCATCGCGATGAGCGGCGCCGGCATGGGCGCGCGGCCGCTGACCCTGGCCGAGGCCCAGCGGCAGGGCGAGCAGTTGCTGAACCAGGCCGGCATCGGCAGCTTGGCTGAGCTGCGCCAACGCCCCGCCGAGTCGCTGTTGTCGCTGAAACCGGCGATGGACTTCTCGGGCGGCATGCCGCGGCTGCTGCTGGCGCCGGTGGTCGACGGCCAGGTGCTGCCGGTGGATCCGGAGACGACGGCGGCGGCGCTGGCCTCACCGGTGCCGCTCGTCAGCGGCTACATGGCGGACGAGGGCTTCGTGATGGGCCCGCCGCCGTCCACGCCGGCCAGCTTCGAGGCCCATGTGCGTCAGCGCTACGGCGCCGCGGCCGACGGCTTCCTGGCCGCCTACCCGCATGCCGACGACGCCCAGGCCACTGCCTCGATGCGCCAGATCGGCCGCGACCGCTACATGGCCTCGCTGCTGCTGTGGGCCGAGCGCCGAGCGCGACTGGGACAGACCGTCTATGGCTATGTCTACGAGCGCCCCATCCCCGGCCCCGATGCCGCCCGCTTCGGCGCCTTCCACACCGGCGAGGTCCCGTACTTGTTCGGCGTCTTCGAGCACCGTCCCTACACCGCTGAGGACCGCGCGGTCTCAGTGCTGCTGCAGACACACTGGCTGGGTTTTGCTGCCGGGCGCGGCTTGCCGGCGCCCTGGACGGCGATCACCGATCGGGCGTCGCCGGTGACGCGGCTGGGTCAGCCGGTGCCGGTCTCTGGCGAGGCCCTGAGCAGCCCGCAGCGGCTGCGGCTGTTCGCTGACTTTGTCGCGGCGGGCGGCGTGCTGACGATGTTCTGATCGGCGCGGGATCGTCTCAGGCCGAGTCGCGCACCACCAGCTGATGTGCCAGCGTGCGCGAGGCCGGGCGCTGGCCGTCGAGCCGGGCCAGCAGGATCTCGGCGGCGGTGGCACCCAGTTCGCGCATCGGCTGCGACACCGTGGTCAGCGCCGGCTCGAACACCGCCGACAGCGGCAGGTCGTCAAAGCCCACCACGGCGATGTCCTCGGGCACGCGACGGCCAGCGCGCCGGAAGGCCTTGATCGCACCGATGGCCAGCGTGTCCGACACCGCGAACACCGCGGTTGGCGGCGACAGCAGCGCCAGCAGGCCACCGGCCGCCTGCGCGCCCGCGTCGTAGTCCAGGCCATTGGCCGCCCGCACCAGCTGCGAGTCGGGCTCCAGGCCCGCGCGCTGCATCGCCAACGCATAGCCCTCATGACGCAGCTGCGCCCAGCGGTAGGTCTCGTCGGCGGTGATCAGGCCAATGCGGCGGTGGCCGCGGTTGAGCAGGAACTGCACCGCGTCGATCGCCGCTTGCCGGTGGTCGATGCTGACATAGGGCGGGCCGGCCTTGGGCAGGTACTCGGAGCAGTTGACCCAGGGCAGGTTGCGCAACTCACCCAGCAGCGAGCCGTCGTCGTCCAGGTGGGCCAGGTTGATCACGCCATCGGCCAGGCGGTTGTAGATCGCGTCCAGCGCGGTGGTGTAGGGTGCGTCGTCGCCAGCGCCATCGGTCAGCAGCAGCTTGTAGCCGGCGGGCCGGGCCACGGCCTCCACGCCCTGCACGATCTGCGCGTAGAACGGGTTGGCAAAGTCGGGCACCAGCACCATCAGCAGGTGGCTCTGCGCGGTGGCCAGGCTGCGGCCGGCGGCGTTGCCGCGGTAGCCGGTGGCGGCGACCGCGCGCTCCACGCGCTTGCGCGTCTCGGGGTTGACCGGCTTGCTGTTGTTCATCACCCGCGAGACGGTGGCGATCGACACCCCGGCCAGGCGGGCGACTTCCTCAATGGAAGGCAGGTTCTTCATCGGGGGAAAAGGATGGGAAAGTGCTTTCCCATTGTGCCTCATTCGTGCGCTTGCAGGCCAAACGAAAATCCAGTCACTCAGGATATCTACCTATGAGAAACGGGGAAACCCTAGTGTGGGAAAGCCGGGAAAGCGCTTACCTTTCGTCCCGCTGAATCGTTCCCGCGCCCTGCCAAAGACGGACGAACCCACCGTCGGCAGCCACGACATCCACAGGAGACAAACCATGTCGCAACAGCAGCTCACTCCGCTCAACCAAGTGCTCCTGGCCGCCGGTCTGGTGGCCGCCAGTCTGCCCGGCTGGGCCCAGGACGCCAACGCCCCCGCCGCCCCCGCCGAGCGCAAGCCGGTCGGTGTGCAGGAGGTGATCGTCACCGCCACCAAGGTGGCCACACCGGCCTCCAAGACGCCGCTCGCCCTGACCGTGGTCAGCGGCGATGACCTGAAGGCCGCTGGCGTCACCGAGGCCCGCAACCTGGAAGAGGTCACGCCCAACCTGCAGATGGCCCAGGAAAGCGGCAAGCTGCAGATCGCCATCCGCGGCGTGACCAGCCTGGACATGACCGAGAAGGGCGACCCCTCGGCCGCGTTCAACGTTGACGGCGCCTACATCGCCCGCTACGAGGCCCAGACCGGCGCCTTCATGGACCTGGAGCGCATCGAGGTGCTGCGCGGCCCGCAGGGCACGCTCTACGGCCGCAATGCCACGGCGGGTGCGATCAACCTGATCACCAACAAACCGGGGCGCACCCTGGGTGGCCGCATCGAGGGCGAGTTCGGCAACTACGGCGCGCGCCGCGTCGAGGGCATGATCAACGTGCCGATCAACGACATCCTGTCGATGCGCGCGGTGGTGCAGAAGTCGCAGCGCGACGCCACCATCGATCCCGGCACCAACACCGGCACCCCGATGGACAAGCGCAGCGACTACGCGGCCCGTGTCCACCTGCTGGCCGACATCAGCAAGACCAGCTCGCTGCTGCTGACCGCTGAGACCACGCACCAAGGCGGCGGCGCCCCCACGCCGGTGCCCATGGGCAACTTCTTCACCGGCACCTATGTCGACAACCTGCCGTTCTCGCCGCCCAACACCGGCAACAACATCAAGGACCCGGTCTGGGTGGACCGCGGCACCAGTGCCCAGCGCACCGCCGGCCTGAACTTCAAGGGCGCCACCAACCCGGCCTACACCGACAACGACAACCACTCGCTGCGCGCCGAGTACAAGACCAGCCTGGGCTTTGCCGATCTGACCTACCAGCTGGCCTACATGAAGGGCCTGGTCGACGGCAGCGGCAACGGCATCTACTTCGGCTTCCCCATCGTGCTCAAGGGCCAGGGCGACAGCGACTCCACTTCGCACGAGGTGCGCCTGAACTCGGTGGGCAATGGCCCGCTGAAGTGGGTGGCCGGAGCCTACCTGTTCAACGAGCGCATCCACCGCGAAAGCTCGTTCAACACCTTCATCACCGCGCCCTTCGGCAGCTTCACCGTGGTGCTGCCCTTCGACATCGACGTCAAGAACAAGTCCAAGGCCGTGTTCGGCCAGGCCACCTACGCGCTGCTGCCCGAGACCCGCCTGACGCTGGGCCTGCGCGAAACGCGCGACCAGAAGGACGGCTCCGACAAGCTCGGCGGCCAGGCCGCCACACCGCCGGCCACCACCAGCCCCGGTGCCTACACGAAGTCGGTCAAGTTCAGCAACTTCAGCTACCGCCTGGGCGTCGAGCACGACTTGGCGGCGGGCACCATGCTGTACGCCTCGCTGGCCACCGGCTACAAGGCGGGCGGCTTCAATGACACCTCCGACGGCGGCAATTACAAGCCCGAACACCTCAGCGCCCTGGAGGCCGGCGTGAAGACCAAGCTGCTGAACGACCGCCTGCGCCTGTCGGCCGGTGTGTTCACCTACGACTACAAGGACATGCAGCAGACCTCGGTGGTGTGCAAGACCAACGACCCGTCCAGCTGCGGCTCGGTCACCACCAACGCCGCCAGCGCCAAGATCACCGGCGCCGAAGTCGAGGCCCGCTGGATGGTGGGCGACAACGGTGAACTGCGCGGCTCGCTGGCGCTGAACGACGCCAAGTTCAAGGACTACCAGCCCAACACCACCACCGACTGGTCCAACCAGGTGCTGGACCGTGCGCCGCGCAGCGTGCTGACGCTGGGCTACAGCCACCGCTTCAACCTGGAGTCGGGCGCCGACATCACCGCCAGCATCGGCACCCGCCTGAATTCGGGCTACAAGCTCAGCGACCCGGCGGCCGCGATCCGCTACACCCAGCCCTCGTTCCACAAGAGCGATGCCAGCCTGGCCTGGACCAGCCCGGACCAGAAGACCTCGGTGCAGCTGTTCGTCAAGAACATCGAGAACACCACCACGATCGAGAGCCGCGTGCCGGGCAGTTTCTTCATCGGCGATCCGCGCACCTACGGCGTCCGCGCCAGCTACAGCTTCTGATGCGTGACCCGGCCCCGGTCACGCGCCGGGGCCGCCCCTTCCCCAAGGCCATTTCCATGAGCACCACCCTCCAAGGACCGGCGATCTTCCTGGCGCAGTTCGCCGGTGACCAGGCGCCGTTCAACTCCTGGCCCGCGATCACGCAGTGGGCCGCCTCGCTGGGCTACCGCGGCGTCCAGGTGCCCACCTGGGACGCCCGGTTGTTCGATCTGGACCGCGCCGCCGAGTCCAAGACCTGGTGCGACGAGTTCGCCGGCATCGCGCGCGAGAACGGCGTGGCGATCACCGAGCTGTCCACCCACCTGCAGGGGCAGCTGGTGGCGGTGCATCCGGCCTATGACGAGGCCTTCGACGCCTTCGCGCCCGAGGCGCTGCGAGGCAGGCCCGCCGAGCGCCAGCGCTGGGCGGTGGACCAGGTGCTGAAGGTGGCCAAGGCCTCGCAGCACCTGGGCCTGAACGCCAGCATCAGCTTCCCCGGCGCGCTGGCCTGGCCCTTCCTGTACCCGTGGCCGCAGCGGCCGGCCGGTCTGGTGGAGGCCGCGTTCGACGAACTGGCCAAGCGCTGGACGCCGATCCTCGATGCCTACGACGAGGCGGGCGTGGACATCGCGTTCGAGCTGCACCCCGGCGAAGACCTGCACGACGGCGTCACCTTCGACATGCTGCTCGAGCGCGTGGGCGGCCACCGGCGCCTGAACATCGCCTACGACCCCAGCCACTTCGTGCTGCAGCAGCTGGACTACCTGCAGTTCATCGACCTGTACCACGACCGCATCAAGGTCTTCCACGTCAAGGATGCCGAATTCCGCCCCACCGGCCGCCAGGGCGTCTACGGCGGCTTCCAGTCCTGGCAGGACCGGGCCGGGCGCTTCCGCTCGCTGGGCGACGGCCAGGTGGACTTCAAGGCGGTGTTCTCGAAGATGGCCCAGTACGACTTCAAGGGCTGGGCGGTGCTGGAGTGGGAGTGCTGCCTGAAGCACCCGGAGCAGGGCGCCGCCGAAGGCGCGCTCTTCATCCGCGACCACATCATCCGCGTCACCGAGAAGGCCTTCGACGACTTCGCCGGTGGCGCCGCCGATCCGGCGCAATTGCGCCGCATGCTGGGGCTGAACTGACATGGTGGCTGCCAGCAAGAGCACTGCGGGCCGCAAGCCCGCCAGGATCCGCCTGGGCATGGTGGGTGGCGGGCAGGGCGCTTTCATTGGTGCGGTGCACCGCATTGCCGCGCGCCTGGACGACCAGTACGAACTGGTGGCCGGCGCGCTGTCGGCCTCGCCCGACAAGGCGCTGGCCTCGGGCCGCGAACTGGGCCTGGCCGACGACCGCATCTACGACAGCTATGAGGCCATGGCGCGCGCCGAGGCCGCGCGCGACGACGGCATCGAGGCGGTGGCCATCGTCACCCCCAACCACCTGCACGCGCCAATCGCCACCGCCTTCCTGAAGGCCGGCATCCACGTCATCTGCGACAAGCCGGTGACCGTGCACAGCGCCGACGCCAGGAAGCTGGCCGCGCTGGCCAGAAAGCAGGGCCTGATCTTCGCGGTCACCCACAACTACAGCGGCTACCCGATGGTGCGCCTGGCGCGCCAGATGGTGAATGACGGCCGGCTGGGCGACGTTCGCGTGGTCCAGGCCGAGTACCCGCAGGACTGGCTGACCGAGCCGCTGGAAACCACCGGTCAGAAGCAGGCTGCCTGGCGCACCGACCCGGTCCAGGCCGGCGGCGGCGCGATCGGCGACATCGGCTCGCACGCCTGGCACCTCGCCGACTACGTCAGCGGCCTGGCGCTGGCCGAGCTGTGCGCCGAGCTCAGCAGTTTCGTGCCCGGCCGCGCGGTGGATGACAACGCCCAGGTGCTGCTGCGCTACGCCAATGGCGCGCGCGGCGCGATCTGGGCCAGCCAGGTGGCGCCGGGGCACCTCAACGGCCTGCGCCTGCGCGTCTACGGCAGCCGCGGTGGCCTGGAGTGGTCGCAAGAGCAGCCCAACCAGCTGCGCTTCACGCCCTTCGGCCAGCCCACCCAGTTGCTGGAGCGCGGCGGGGCCGGCTTCGGCGAGGCCGGCGCCCGGGTCAACCGCATTCCGGGCGGCCACCCCGAGGGCTACCTGGAAGCCTTTGCCACGATCTACAGCGAAGTCGCCCAGCACCTGCGCGCCGCGCGCGGTGGCAAGGCCGGCAAGCCCGACAAGGCCAGCCACTTCCCGACCATCGACGACGGCCTGCGCGGCGTGCAGTTCATCGAGGCGGTGCAGCGCTCCTCGCGGCAGGGCGGCCGCTGGGTCAAGCTGCCGACACCATGACGCACCCCACCCCTCCAACGAGCACCACCATGAGCCACCAGATCCGCCGCGGGGTCAGCCTCTACAGCTTCCAGAACGACACCTTCCTGCGCCACATGACGCTGGAGGACTGCGTGCGCACCTGCGCCGAGATCGGCGCACTGGGCATCGAAGTGGTGGGCGAACAAAGCTTCACCGGCTGGCCCGAGGTCGGCATGCCCACCGCCGAGGTCGCCCGCTGGCACGCGCTGATGGAGCGCTACGGCACCACCCCGGTTTGCCACGACTTCATGCTGGACTACAAGCGCGTCAAGGGCCAGGTCATGCCCTTTGCCGAGCAGGTGGCCAGCGTGAAGAAGGACATCGACTTCGGCGCCGCGCTGGGCATGCGCTTTATCCGCTCGCTGGTGTCGGTGGCGCCTGAGGTGCTGGTGGCCTGCGCCGGCTATGCCGAGGACAAGGGCATCACCATCCTGCTGGAGGTGCACGCACCGCTGCACTTTGACCACCCCTGGATCATCCGCCACGCCGAGGCCTACGAGCAGTCCGGCTCCCAGGCCCTGGGCTTCCTGCCTGACATGGGCATGTTCGTGCACCGCTTCCCGCGGGTCTGGAAGGAGCGCTTCGTCCGCAACGGTGTGCCCCGGCACATCGCTGATTACATCGAGCAGGCCTACCAGGACCGCGTGCTCAGCGAGTACGTGCTGCTGGATGTGCAGCAGATGGGCGGCACCGGCCCGGCGATCGCGATGGCCGAGACGCTGCGCCACAACGCCGCCTTCGAGCCGAAGCGGATGCTCGACTTCATGCACCGCATCCACAACATCCACGGCAAGTTCTACGAGATGACCGAGGACGACGTGGAGTACTCCATCCCCTACGACGAGATCGTCGCGGTGCTGAAGCAGGGCGGCTACCAGGGCTACATCTGCTCCGAGTACGAAGGTAACCGCTGGATCGAGGACGCCCACCCGGTGCAATCGGTCGAGCAGGTCAAGCGCCAGCACCGCATGCTGTGCCGTCTGCTGGACGAGCCGATCCCTGCGGCGCTGCAGGCCTGAACGCCAAGGAGAACACCCCATGATGGATCAGCACATGCTCTGCGACGACGGCTTCGAGAACGTCGTCGAGGGCGGGCACACCACCGGCTTCGCGCTGCTGGCGCGCCTGCCCTATTACCGCGGCCTGGGCCTGTCGATGGTCGAGGACATCGCCGTCTCGATCGACGGCCAGGCCGTGCCGCGCGAGGCCGTGCGCCTGGCACTGCGCGGCCGCAGCTGGAGCCTCGACGAGATGGAGCACTGCTTCGACGAGAAGTGGAACTTCGGCGAGAAGGCACGCGTCGTCATCGCCCGTCCGGGCGGCCTCGCACCCGGTCAGCACCAGGTCGATCTGGCGATCCGCTACCGCGTCTCCTACCTGCCTTTCGTGCCCACCACGCGCACCGGACGGCCCCTTTCCCTGGCGGCCTGAGCCGCCCAACGTCATAGAACCTGCCATGGCCCGCTTCTTCAAGAACGCCTTCAGCGACTACCTGATCACCCCCGAGGACTCCCGCATCACGCCCGAGGGCCTGGTGCTGGACCTTCGCCTGCCCTGGTACCGCTCGCTGCCGCTGTCGGTGGTGATGCCCACCCAGCTGCTGGTCGACGGCCAGAACGTGCCGCTGGACGGCGCCACCGTCGAATATGAAGGCCGGCGCTACACACTGGCCGAGCTGCCGGAGCAGACCTCGGTCTTCTGGTTCATTCAGGACTCGGTGCTGCTGCATGTGCCCACGCCGCAGCCTTTGGCGGCCGGAGCGCACCACGTGGTCGTCACGCTGAACTTGTACCCGCCCTACATCCCGATGCTGACCCATGTGACCCGCGGCGACGCGCAGGTCCAGGCCGCCTGAGGGCGCGCCACCTCCACCGCACAGACGCATTGACCATGAACGCACCCCAGACCACCGCCGCGCCCAAGGGCTTCCAGCTCGGCTCCACGCTGTACAGCTTCACCAACGAGTGGCATGAGCGCCGCTACGGTTTCGAGGACCTGATCGCCGAAGTGGCCAAGCGCCAGCTCGGCCCGGGCCTGGAGATCATCGGCTTCTCCAGCATCCGCGGCTTTCCGAACGTCAGCGACGACTTCGCCGCCCGCTTCAAGGACCTGATGGCGAAGTACG
This sequence comes from Ideonella aquatica, assembly GCF_018069755.1. Classification (GTDB taxonomy): domain Bacteria; phylum Pseudomonadota; class Gammaproteobacteria; order Burkholderiales; family Burkholderiaceae_C; genus Ideonella; species Ideonella aquatica. The sequence goes on from NZ_JAGQDE010000019.1 coordinate 53,696, forward strand.
GCCTGACGCCCAGCTGCCTGAGCATCAACGCCGACATGGCCATCCGCCGCGGCACGATGATGAGCATCGACGAGGCCGTGGCCTACCACGCGCCGCAGATCGAGGCCGCCGCCAAGATGGGCTTCCCGACCATCCGCTGCCAGTTCGCCGCGCCGGTGGAGGTGATCATCCGCCTGCTGCCGCTGCTGGAGAAGCACGGCATCAAGATCGGCCCCGAGGTGCATGCGCCGCTGAACCCCAGCTCGCCGCCGGTGATGGCCTGGCGCGAGGCCTATGCCAAGGCCAACTCGCCGCTGCTGGGCTTCGTGCCCGACTTCGGCTGCTGCGCCAGCCGGCTGCCCGCCACCTACATCGCCAACCTGCGCCGCCAGGAGCTGCCCGAAGACCTGATCCAGCTGGCGCTGGAGGTGTGGCAATTGCCCAAGGACGCCGGCTGGAAGCGCCAGGAGTTCTCCCGCCGTGTCGAGCCGCTGAACGCCGACCCGGCCGATGTCAGTGCGCTGGCGGTGATGTTCAACATCCTCAGCCCCGGCACCGCCGAGATGTGGAAGGAGATCATGCCGCAGGTGGTGCATGTGCACGGCAAGTTCTACGACTTCGACGAGAACGGCGACGAGGCCTCGATCGACTACAACAGCATCCTGCCCGTGTTCCACGACGGCGGCTTCACCGGCTTCATGTCCAGCGAGTGGGAGGGCCACCTCTACATGCGCAACGTCGATGCCTTCGAGATGGTGGCCAAGCACCAGGCCCAGGCGCGGCGCGTGATCGCCAAGCACACCGGAGCCGCCGCGTGAGCCAGATAGGAGTACCGCTCGCGGGGCGGTCGCTGCGCTATGCGTACATGGACCACTGGCGCGTCGACACGCCCCAGGGTCCGCTGTCGCAGTACAGCTCGGTGGAGCGCTTTGACGCATTCCTGAAGCAGATCGCCGGCGTGGGCTACGAGGCCATCGAGACCTTCGACTTCCACCTGCCGGTGCTGCGCGATCTGTTCGGCTCGCTCGAGGCTGCGCGCGCTCACATGCAAAGCCGCGGCATCGACCGCGTGCTGAGCCTGTTCCACGCGGTGATGTACGACCGCCGGCAGAGCGCGCCCGAGGTGCGCAGCACCCACGACCGCATCGCCGGCTATGCCGAGTACATCATGAAGAGCAGCGCCGGCCTGGGCGTGCAGAACTTCATCGTGATGCCGGTGGGCCTGTACTTCGACGTCGAGCCGGTCACCGACGACAAGCTGCGCGCCTGCGCCGAGTTGTGGAATCGCGTCGGCCAGATGACGCTGGAAGGCTACGGCATCAAGACCTGCTGCCACCACGAGTTCTTCTGCGGCATCCGCAGCGCCGAGCAGCTGCGCAAGTTCTACGACTGGACCGACCCGCGTTATGTGTTCCTGTGCCTGGACACGGCACAGCACGTGATCGCCGGCGTCGACCCAGTGGATCTGTTCATCCAGCGCCGTGAGCGCGTGGCCGCCTTCCACCTGAAGGACACCCACCACGTCGATACGAACGGTGACTACCGCCGCAAGCCCGACGCCGAGGTGATGGCGCCCACCACCGACCGCTGGTTCTACGAGATGGGCACCGAGGGCGGCCTGGTCGACTTTCCGGCGCTGTATGGCGCGATGAAGGACACGAACTGGGCCGGCTGGGTGGGCGTGGAGCACGACAAGGCCGATGTCGGCGGCGGCAACTACCCCGAGAGCACGGCCCTTGCGGCCTGGTATATCCGCAACGTGCTGAGGCCCATCCATGATTAAGTGGGGATATGCGATCAACCAGTGGAAGGCCGGCTTCACCGGCTTTGCCCGCCTGGAACATCATGAACGCGCACTGAAGGTGACGTCCGCCTGCGGCTTTGACGCCATCGAGCTGAGCGCCGGCACCGGCCGCTGGGACCCGATGGGCCGGCCCGAGAACGTCCTGATCAACTTCGGCTCGGTCGACCACTTCAAGCTGACGTTGCGCGACTGGGGCATCCACCGCATCAGCAGCCTGTTCTTCGACCCGCTGCAGATGAGCTTCGAGGAACTTCACCATGGCCTGGACTGCACCGACCCGGCGCAGCACGCGCTGCTGCTGCAGCAGGCCGAGGTCTTCGCCCGCTTCCTGGCCGAGATCGGTGGCGAGGTGCTGGTGGTCCGCGCGCTGCCGCCCTATGGCCGCCATGGTGGACTCAGCGCCGAACGGCAAGCCGCCGCCGCGGCCTGCTGGAACGCGGTGGGGGCGATGACCGCCGCGCTGGGCGTGAAGACCGTGCTGCACCTGGACGCGCTGTCGGCGCTGCGCAGCATGGACGAGGTCGAGGCCTGGCTGCAGCAGCTGGACCCCGCCACCGTGGGCCTGGCGCTGGACACCGCCGAGCTGACCATCGCCGGACACGACGTGACGGCCTGGTACCGGCGCTTCCAGGCGCGCGTCTGGCACATCCACCTGAAGGATGCGCTGGCGGTCGACACCGACGGCGAGTACCGCGCCCCCAACGCCGAGCGCGCGCTGATGCTGGCTGGCGGCCAGCGCGGCGTGCAACGCTGGTTTGGCGAACTGGGCAGCGGCCTGGTGGACTGGACCGCCTTCATGACGGCGCTGCGCGAAACCGGCTACGCCGGCTGGCTGATCGTCGAAAGCGACAAGGGCCCCGCGCCCCAGGCCGCCGCCATGATGCACAACGCCTGGACGGTGCGGCATGTGCTGCAGCCGCTGCTGGCCTGAACCCTTCACGAACGAGAACACCCCATGCAACTCTGCGCGGTCATTGAAGACCTGTACATGTTCAACGAAGCCGGCGACATCCCGGCGCGCATCCGCGCCGCCGCCGCGGCCGGCTTGAAGAAGGTCGAGTTCCACATGTGGAACCAGGTGGATCTGGACGCGGTCGCGGCTGCGCTGCAGGAGACCGGCGTCCAGCTGAAGAGCATCACCGTGGGCCCGCGGGTGGGCTGCGTGGACCGCAGCAAGACCGACTTCATCGTGGAGGCGCTGGAGCGCACCATCGTCGCCTGCCGGCGCCTGGGTGCGACCGACATGGTGATCGCCGGTGGCCCGGCGCTGAAGGGCGTCTCGGCCGCCGAGCAGCACGACGCGATGGTGCACAACCTGAAGCACCTGGCCCCGGTCGCCGCCGCGGCCGGCATGCGCCTGCTGCTCGAGCCGCTGAACACCCGCATCGACCACCCGGGCTTCTTCATGGCCTCGGCCATCGAGGGCCTGGACATCGTCGAAGCCGTGAACCACCCGGCGGTGCGTCTGCTGTACGACGCGTACCACGCCGCAGTGATGGGCGAGGACCACCGCCAGATCCTGCAGCGCGCCCACCTGATCGGCTACGTGCAGGTGGCCGACACCAACGGCCGCCACGAACCCGGCACCGGCACCATCGACTGGGCCACCTGGCTGGCCGACCTGACCGCCGCCGGCTACACCGGCGACATCGGCCTGGAGTACCGCCCGAGCAACGGCACCCTGGCCTCGCTGCAGCGCACGCGCGAGGTCTTCGGCATCGCGGGGGCCGCGGCGTGAAGCTGATCCCCTGCATCGAGATGCTCTACAAGGCCGAGCATCCTGCCTTCCTCGACCGCTTTCGCGCGGCCCAGGCCGATGGCTTCGACGCCGTGGACACCTGGCTCTGGCGCGACAAACCGATCGATGCCATGGTCGATGTGGTGGCCGAGACCGGCGTGCAGGTCTCCAGCCTGTGCGCCGACCCGCGCGCCAGCCTGGTCCAACCGGCCGAGCACGCCACCGTGCTGGGCGCCGTGCGTGATGCGGTGCCGGTGGCGCGGCGCGTGAACAGCCAACTGAAGGGTGCCGGGCCGGCCGCCCGCATCATCCTGGCCTCGGGCTTCTCGGTGCCCGGCGTGGCCGAGGCCGAGCAGCGCGCCAACATCGTCGGCGTCCTGCGCGAGGCCGCCCGCATCGCCGCCGATGGCGGCGTCGAGCTGCTGCTGGAGCCGGTGCACATGGTCATCGGCGGCAACCTGATGGCGGTGCACGCCGTGCGCCAGGGCCTGGACATCGTCGAGGCGGTGGACCACCCGGCGCTGCGCCTGCTGGCCGACGTCTACCACGGCGCTGTCAGTGGCGAGACCTTCGCCCAGGCCTTTGCCGATCGCACCGAGTTGATCAGCCATGTGCAGGTGGCCGACTTTGAGGGCCGCCATGAACCCGGCACCGGCCAGCTCGACTGGTCGGGTCTGCTGCCGCTGCTGCGCCAGCGCGGCTACACCGGCGCCATCGGCCTGGAGTACCTGCCCACGCTGCCTATCGATCAATCGCTGGCGCTGACGCGCCGCCACCTGGGCCTGTGAGCCCGCCAAGGAACACCCACGCATGAACACGCCCATGCCTGCCACCGCCGATCTGGCCGCCCACATCGCCGCCCTGGAAGCCCGCGTCGCCCGCGCCGAAGCGCGCGGCGAGGTGGAGAACCTGTTCTCCAACTACATGCACCTGCACAACGGCTACGAGGACGCCCGGATCATCGACATGTGGGTCAAGCCCGGTACGCCGGGCATGCGCGCCCAGTACTCGAACAAGGGCATCTACACGAGCTGGGAGACGATCACCGAATACCACCGCGGCCGCCCCTCGCCGGTGGGCAAGCTGCTGCTGCACTACAGCACCACGCCGTCGATCCAGGTGGCGGCCGATGGCCGCAGCGCGCGCGGCATCTGGATCGTCGGTGGGGTGGAGTCGGGACTGACCGATCCCGCCCAGGCCGCCAATGCGCCCGACTTCCTGTACGAGAAGGATCTGGTCAACGGCCAGAAGGTCTGGGCCCACTGGGTGGCCATGAAGTACGAGATGCATGCGCTGCTGCAGGACGGCGTCTGGAAGATCTGGCGCTTCCGCTGCTTCGAGGTCTTCCGCGCGCCCTATGGCCGCAACTGGATCGACTTTGCCGCCTGCACCGAGGCCGTCCCCGACTTCCAGCGCTTCCACGAGAACCTGGCCTACTTCGGCCACGACGGCAAGCCGGTGTGGCTGCCCGACACCGACCGGCCCGCCGAGGACTTCTACCAGGCCTACAGCACCCAGACCGCGCAGGCCGTGGTGCCGCGTCCGCCCGCGCCCTACGACACCGACCCCGAGACCCCCGCCGCCTGAACGGCTGTTGCCCATGACCCAAGACCACTTCGACGCGATCGTCGTTGGCTCCGGTGCCACCGGCGGCATCGCCGCCAAGGAACTCACCGAGGCCGGCCTGAACGTGCTGGTGCTGGAGGCCGGCGGCCCGCTGCCCGAGGCCCAGTTCGAAGCCGCCGCCAAGGCCCAGTTCGCCGCCATCGGCTCCTGGGCCCGCATCAAGGCCGGCCTGAGCGGCCAACACAAGCAGGCGCTGACCTCGTTCTACTCGCCCGAGAAGGCTTTCCTGTTCGTCAACGACAACGAGCACCCTTACGAGTCGCCGCAGGACTTCTACCTGTGGCTGCGCGGCAAGCAGGTGGGCGGGCGCTTCCTGTCCTGGGGGCGGGTGGCGCTGCGCATGTCGGACTACACCTTCAAGTTCAAGAGCCATGAAGGGCAGGGCTTCGACTGGCCGATCAGCTACGCCGATCTGGCGCCCTACTACGAGCAGGTCGAGCGCACGCTGGGCGTGGTGGGCAACGACGACGGCATCGACTACTGCCCGTCGGGCAGCTATGCCAAGGCCGCCGGCCTGAGCCGCGCCGAGCAGCAGTTCAAGCAGCGCGTCGAGGCCCGCTGGGGCGATGCCAAGGTCATGGCCTGGCGCTATGTGCGCAAGGAAGCCACGCCGGTCGATGCCAACGGCCACCGCACCACCGTGCCCCTGGCCGCCGCGGCCGCCACCGGGCGGCTGACGCTGCGCGCCCAGTCGCCGGTCGAGCGCGTCAACACCGATGCACGTACCGGCCGGGCCACCGGCGTCACCTACATCGACAAGGCCACCGGCACACGCCATGAGGCGCGTGCCAACGTGGTGATGCTGTGCGCCTCCACCATCGAGAGCATCCGCCTGCTGCTGAACTCGGGCGGCGGCCAGCACCCGCACGGCCTGGGCAATGCGTCGGGTCTGGTCGGGCGCTACTTCATGGACCAGATGCTGACGCTGGGCTTCGGCACCGTGCCGGGTTTCAAGGGCGGCGAGCTGGTGGACGGCACTTCGCCGGCCGACAACCACGGCGGCGTCTACATCCCGCGCTTCCGGCAACTGCGCCAGCCCGGTGAGCTGGGCTATGCCGGCGGCTTCAACATCCAGGGCATCGTCGGGCGGCCGATGCTGCCGCCGCACATGGACTCGGTCTTCGGCCTCACCGGCCACGGCGAGATCCTGCCGCACGCCGAAAACCAGGTGCGCCTGGCCGCCCGCCGCGACCGCCTGGGCGTGCCCATCCCCTCGGTCAGCGTGCGCCTGCGCGACAACGACCTGAAGCTGCTGCGCGACCAGGTCGAAACGCAGAAGGCGATGATGCAGGAGGCCGGCCTGTCGCCCGACTTCCTGATCAGCCCGCTGGGCATCGGCTCGGACGGCCCGTTCATGCCGAACAACAAGTGGTACGAGCGCCTGATGTTCCGCCTGGCCTACAAGCGCAGCGTGGCGGTGGGCGGTGCGATCCACGAGTGCGGCGGCGCCCGCATGGGCAGCGATCCGGCCAGCTCGGTGCTCAATGCGCACAACCAGGTCTGGGGCGCGCCCAATGTGTTCGTCACCGACAGCAGCTGCTTCGTGACCAACGGCACCTGCGGACCGACGCTGACCACGATGGCGCTGACCGCGCGCGCCTGCGCCTACATTGCCAGCGAGTACGGCCATTCGGCCGAACTGCGCGCCTGATACGTACAACACGGAGACAGCCATGCACACGCCACGCCGCGCCGGCATCGCCCAAGGGCTGGTGATCATCCTGATCGGCCTGCTGCCGATGATGGCGATCGTCACGCTGATGCCCATCGTCCCTGCGCTGGTGAAGAACTTTGCGCATGTGCCGAACATCCAGACACTGGCGCCGCTGGTGCTGTCGGCGCCGGGCCTGTGCGTGGCGCTGTTCTCGCCCTTCGCCGGCACGCTGACCGACCGCATCGGCCGACGCCGGCTGCTGCTGATCTTCACCACGCTCTACGGCCTGGGCGGTGTGCTGCCCTACTTCATCACCAGCTTCGAGGCGCTGTTCGCTGGTCGGCTGCTGCTGGGCGTGGGCGAGGCCTTCATCCTGACCGTGGGCAACGCGCTGCTGGGCGACTACTTCGAGAAGGAAGAGCGCGCCAAGTGGCTGATGTGGCAGAGCCTGACCGGCCCCGCCGCGGGTGTCTTCCTGGTGACCTCCAGCGGCCGGCTGTCGATGCTGGAGTGGAATCTGCCCTTTCTGATCTACGGCCTGGCGCTGCTGCTGGCGATCTTCGCCTTCTTCACCGCCTACGAGCCCGACCGCAGCGGCCAGCAGGCCGTCAACGAGCCGGGCACGGCGACGATGATGGCCTTCCCCAGCGGGCTGATGGTGCGCATCGCGGCGTCCACGTTCGCGCTGTCGGCGCTGTACTTCGTCTACACGCTGCAGTTCTCGCTGGCGCTCGACGAAATGGGCGTCAAGAAGGGCAGCGAGCTGGGCAACTACACGGCGGTGGCCAGCATCGGCGTGCCGGTGGGCGCGCTGCTGTTCAAGTTCGTCGCCAAGCGCAGCAATGCGGCCCAGTTCACCGTGGTCTTCCTGCTGCTGGGCCTGGGTATGGTGGGCATTGGCCTGAACCTGGGCCTGGAGCCGGCCATCGCCTGTGCCTTCGTGCAGCAGCTGGGGGCCGGCATGGTGATCCCGGTGCTGATCAGCTGGAGCCTGCGCGAGCTGCCCGAGCGCTTCCGCGGCCGCGGCATGGGCTGGTGGTGCAGCGCCTTCTTCCTGGGCCAGTTCGTCTCGCCCTTCTTCGTGAGCTTCGTGCGCGGCTGGGCCGGCAGCCTGCTCAACACCTTCGTGGTCTGCGGCCTGATCTGCATCGTCATCGCGCTGAGCCAGGGCCTGAGCCACCGGCGCGCGATGCTGGTGCCGGCGCGCTGAGCAGGCGTCCCTGCTGAATGTCCCTGACCTCCCGGCTGCGGCCGGGGGCTGGCCACGCCTTTGCCTGATCCATGAGCCTGCCCACCCTGTCCAGCACTGCGCCACCCCTGGTGGGTCGGCGCCGCACCTGGGCCTTCGCCATCGTCGCCATCGCCTTCGTGATGGACCTGCTGGACGTCACCATCGTCAACGTGGCGCTGCCGGCCATCGGCCGCTCGCTGCAGGCCGGGCAGGCGCAGGTGGCCTGGATCGTCGCCGGCTATGCGCTGGCCTTTGCCGTGCTGCTGGTGATCGGCGGCCGGCTGGGCGACCTGTACGGCCACCGCACGATGTTCCTGTGGGGCGTGGCCAGCTTCACGCTGGCCTCGGCGGCCTGTGGCCTGGCGGGTTCGGCCGATGCGCTGGTGCTGGCGCGGCTGGCGCAGGGCGCCTGCGCCGCCATCATGGTGCCGCAGGTGCTGACGCTGATGCAGGCGATGTATGCGCCGCACGAACGCATGCGCGCCTTCACCATCTTCGGCCTGCTGGGCGGCGTGTCGTCGGCGCTGGGACCCGTGGTCGGCGGGCTGATGGTGGACGCCAACCTGGCGGGCCTGGGCTGGCGGCTGGTGTTCCTGATCAACCTGCCGGTGGGGCTGCTGGCGATCGCCGGTGCGCTGCGCCTGCTGCCGCAGGACCCGCCGCAGCCCGGCACCGTGCTGGACCTGGGCGGCACGCTGTGGTGCCTGGCGGCGGCGGTGGCCTGGGCGGTGCCGCTGGTGCAGGGGCCCGAGCAGGGCTGGACGCTGCCGCTGTTCGCGCTGCTGGCCTGTGCGCCTGGCTTCACGCTCGGCCTGTGGCAGCACTGCCGCCGGCTGGAGGCCCGCGGCGGGCAGCCGATCGTGCAGCCCTCGCTGCTGGAGGACCGTGGCTACCGGCTCGGGCTGGGGCTGTCGCTGCTGTGCACCGGTGTGCTGCCGGCCTACCTGTTCGTGATGACCCTGGCCTGGCAGCTGGGCGCCGGCCTCAGCGCGACGCAGATGTCGCTGCTGTCGATGCCGATTGCATTGGGTGTGATGCTCAGCGTCAGCACGCTCGGCCGCATCGCCTTCCAGCACCTGGGTGGCCGCTGCATCGGCCTGGGCCTGGGCATCCAGGCGCTGGGCATCGCACTGATGGCGGTGATCAGCGCCGGCGGGCTGGGCGAGCCGGTGCAGCAGGTGCTGGCCCCGCTGGGCCTGCTGGCGCAGGGCCTGCTGGGCCTGGGCGTGGGTTTCATCGGACCGCCGCTGACCGCGGTCACGCTGCAGTCGGTGCCGCGCGCGCAGGCCGGCGGGGCCTCGGGCGCGGTCAACGCGGGCCGGCAGTTCGCGGCGGTGCTGGCGATCGCGCTGGTGGCGGCGCTGCTGCCCAGCGGCCCCGGCCAGGCCTTCACGCCGCGCACGCTGCTGCAGGCGCTGCCGGTGCTGATGGGCTTGCTGCTGTTGAGCATCGGCCTGGCGTGGCGGCTGCCCGCCGTGCCGCCAACCCCCGTGCCCGCCGCGGCGCACTGACGAACCAGGAGGAACAGGCCATGACACAACACACGCCCGTGCGCTGGGCCGTGGTTGGCAGCGGCGGCATCGCCCGCCGCACCGTGGGCGACCTGCGCCTGTGCGAGGACGCGCAGGTGGTGGCGATCTGCTCGCGCTCGCGCGAGCGCGCCGAGGCCTTCGCGCAGGCGCATGGCCTGCCGCTGGCCTTCGACGACTTCGCCCGGCTGTGCGCCAGCGACCAGGTCGATGCGCTCTACATCGGCACCCCGCACGCCACCCACTTCGCGCTGGCCAGCCAGGCGCTGCGCGCCGGCAAGCATGTGCTGTGCGAGAAGCCGATGACGATGACCGCCGACGAGACCCGCGAGCTCGGCCGGCTGGCGCGGGCGCAGGGCGTCTTCCTGATGGAGGCGATGTGGATGAAGTTCAGCCCGGCAATGCGCCGCGCCGCCGAGCTGGTCGACGCCGGTGCCATCGGCGAGCCGCGCCTGCTGCAGGCCGGCCTGGGCTACCCGGTGCCGCCCGATGGCCCGGCACGCTTCTGGGACCCGGCGCTGGGCGGTGGCGCGCTGTACGACATGGGCGTCTACACCATCACGCTGGCGCAGATGTTCCTGGGTGAGCTGGCCGAGATCTCGGTCACCGGCACGATGCGCCCCGACGGCGTGGACCTGGAGCAGGCGATCACGCTGCGCTACACCAGCGGCGCGCTGGCGCAGCTGGCCACCTCGATCACCACGCTGATCCCGCCGCGCGGCTGGCTGGGTGGGCGCCGCGGCGCGATCGACTTCAAGGAGCCGCTGTTCTCGCCCGCCGGCTTCAAGCTGGTGACCGGCCAGCCGCCCGCGCCACCCACGGTGGAGGACCTGGATTTCCCCCGCGAGGGCGCCGGCTACGTGCCGATGTTTCGCGCCGTCAATGCCGCCATCCGCGAGGGTGCCACCGGGCATCCGCTGCACCCGGTCGAGGCCACTGCCGAGGTGCTGTCCATCATGCAGACCATCCAGGCCGAGCTGGCCGCCGAGCGCGATGCGAGGGCCGCCCCATGAGCGCGCCCTGCGTGCTGGGCCTGGACCTGGGCACCTCGGGCCTGAAGGCGGTGCTGCTGGCCGCCGACGGCCGGCTGCTGGCCGAGGCTGACGCGCCGCTCACCGTGCAGCGCCCGCAGCCCGACTGGAGCGAACAGCACCCCGCCGACTGGCTGGCCGCTGCCGACGCCGCCGTGCGGGCGCTGCGCCAGCGCGCCCAGGCCGCCGACTGGCGCGCAGTGCAGGCGCTCGCGGTGGCCGGCCAGATGCACGGTGCGGTGCTGCTGGATGCCGCGGGCGCAGTGCTGCGCCCGGCGATGCTGTGGAACGACGGCCGCGCCCAGGCGCAGTGCCAGCAGCTGGAGCGGCGCCTGCCACAGGGCCGGCAGATCGCCGCCAACCCGGCGATGGCCGGCTTCACCGCGCCCAAGCTGCTGTGGGTGGCCCAGCGCGAGGCGGCGCTGTTCGACCGCGTGGCCAAGGTGCTGCTGCCCAAGGACTGGCTGGTCTGGCAGCTCAGCGGCGAGATGCTCACCGACACCTCTGATGCCTCGGGCACCTGGTGGCTGGACGTGGCTGCGCGCCGCTGGAGCCCCGAGCTGCTGGCCGCCACCGGCCTGGGCATCGACCAGATGCCGGCGCTGCGCGAGGGCCCCGACGCCGTGGGCTGGCTGCGGCCCGACTGGTGCCGCGCCTGGGGCCTGCCCGAGCGCGTGCAGGTGGCCGCTGGCGCCGGCGACAACGCCGCCGGGGCGATCGGTGTGGGCGCGGTGCGGCCGGGCGACGGCTTTGTCTCGCTGGGCACCTCCGGCGTGCTCTTCGTCACCACCGGCGAGGCGCGCGCCTGCCCCGAGCGCACGGTGCACAGCTTCTGCCACGCGCTGCCCGGCACCTGGCACCAGATGGCGGTGATGCTGTCCTCGGCCTCGGCGCTGGCCTGGCTGGGCAGTGTCACCGGCGCTGATGCCGCCACGCTGCTGGCCGGTCTGGACGAGCAGCCGCGCGCCGACGCGCCACTGTTCCTGCCCTACCTCAGCGGCGAGCGCACGCCGCACGCCGACCCTGCGGCACGCGCCAGCCTGCTGGGCCTGGGCGCCGCCACCACGCGCGATGACCTGGCCTATGCGGTGATCGAGGGCGTGGCCTTCTCGTTCGCCGACGGCCTGCAGGCCCTGCGCGCGGCCGGCACCGAGCCGGCCCAGCTGCTGGCGCTGGGTGGCGGTGCACGCAGCGATGTCTGGCTGCAGTTGCTGGCCGATGTGCTGGACCAGCCGCTGCTGCGGCCCGCGGGCGCCGAGGTCGGTCCGGCGCTGGGCGCCGCGCGGCTGGCGCAGCTGTCCCTGGGCCTGCCCGCCACCGAGGTGCTGCGCACGCCGCCGATCGCCCGGTCATTCCTGCCGCGCCCCGCGGCGCAGCCGCTGCTGGCCGAGCGGCTGGCGCGCTTTCGCCGCGCCTGGGCCCCCTGCCGGGCGCTGGCCCGCTGAGACGCCCCGCCTTCTTCACCCTCACCCCACCGAGACCCGCCATGAGCTCTGTCTTCGCCGATCTGCCCACGGTCCGCTACGAAGGTCCGTCCTCCACCAACCCCTTCGCCTTTCGCTGGTACGACGCCCAGCGCGTGGTGCTGGGCAAGACCCTGGCCGAGCACCTGCGCCCGGCGGTCTGCTACTGGCACAGCTTCTGCTGGGGCGGGCAGGACCCGTTCGCGCTGGGCGGCCCGCTGTTCGATCGGCCTTGGTTCAGCGGCGCGCCGCTGGCCGCAGCGCAGCTGAAGCTGGACAACGCCTTCGACTTCTTCCGCCGTCTGGGCTTGCCCTTCTGGTGCTTCCATGACCGCGATGTGGCCCCGGAAGGCGCCACGCTGCGCGAATCGAACGCGCTGCTCGATGCGGTGCTGGAGCGCGCCGCGCGCCAGATGCAGGACAGCGGCGTGCGCCTGCTGTGGGGCACGGCCAACCTGTTCTCGCACCCGCGCTACATGAGCGGTGCCGCCACCAACCCTGACCCCGAGGTGTATGCCTACGCCGCCGCACAGGTCCGGCACGCGATCGAGTGGACGCACCGCCTGGGCGGCGCCAACTATGTGCTGTGGGGCGGCCGCGAAGGCTACGAGAGCCTGCTCAACACCGACCTGAAGCGCGAGCTGGACCAGTACGGCCGTTTCCTGGCGGCGGTGGTCGAGCACAAGCACAAGATCGGCTTCACCGGCACCATCCTGATCGAGCCCAAGCCGCAGGAGCCCACCAAGCACCAGTACGACTACGACAGCGCCACGGTGGATGGCTTCCTGCGCCGCTACGGCCTGCAGGGCGAGGTCAAGCTCAACCTGGAGGTCAACCACGCCACGCTGGCCGGCCACAGCTTCGAGCACGAGGTGGCCACCGCCGCCGCGCTGGGCCTGCTGGGCTCGATCGACGCCAACCGCGGCGACGAGCAGCTGGGCTGGGACACCGACCAGTTCCCGAACAACCATGTGCAGCTGGTGCCGGCGATGCTGGAGATCATCCGCCACGGCGGCCTGGGGCAGGGCGGCATGAACTTCGACGCCAAGGTGCGCCGCCAGAGCATCGACCCCGAAGACCTGCTGATCGGCCACATCGGCGGCATCGACACGCTGGCGCGCGCCTTTCTGTGCGCGGCCGAGCTGCAGGCGTCGGGCGAGCTGGAGCGTGCGGTGGAGCAGCGCTACGCCGGCTGGCAGGGCGAGCTGGGCCAGGCCATCCTGGGCGGCGCCAGCCTGGAGACGCTGGCTCAGCGCGTGCAGGCGCAGGACCTGTCGCCGCAGCCGCGCTCGGGCCGCCAGGAGCGGCTCGAGAACCTGGTCAACCGTTTCGTCTGAGCCGGAGGTGCTGATGCGTCTGCGTGTGTCTGCGCGCCTGTTCGCGCTGGGCTGGCTGCTGGGCGCGTCGGCGCTGTCGGCGCAGCCCGCGCCCGAACCGCTGCGCCCCGAGGTGGCCAAGCCACTGCAGGCGGCGCAGGAGGCCATCCGCGCCGGCCAAGGCGCCCAGGCGCTGGCCCGCGTGCGCGAGGCCGAGGCGGTGCCCCAGCCCAACGCGCAGGAGCGCTACCTGATCCTGCGCCTGCGCGCGCCGGCCGCCGCGCTGGCGGGCGAACACGGCCAGGCGGTGGCGGACTTCGAGGCCGTGCTGGCCAGCGACCGCCTGCCGGCGGCCGAGCGCCCGGCGCTGTGGCAGGCGCTGCTGCAGACCGCGCAGCGCGCCAACGACCCCGCCGCCGTGGTGCGCGTGGTCCGTGCCCAGCAGGCCGAAGGCGCGCGCGAGCCGCGCCTGTGGCTGGTGCTGGCCCAGGCCCAGGCCACGCTGAAGAACGATGCCGGCGTGGTCCAGGCGCTGCAGAGCCTGGTGGCCGACGACGAGGCCGCCGGCCGGCCCGGCGCCGAGGCGCCGCTGAAGCTGCTGGCCGCCACGCAGCTGCGCCAGGGCGATGAGGCGGGCTACCAGGTCACGCTCGAGCGGCTTGTGCGCCTCCACCCTCAACCGGCCTACTGGGCCGACCGGCTGGCCCGGCTGCGTGCCGCGCCGGGCTTCCCGCCGCGGCTGCAGCTTGACAGCTGGCGCCTGGCGCGCCAGGCGAACGCGCTGCTGGACGCCGATGACATGCACGACATGGTGCGGCTCGCGGTGCAGGCCGGCTTGCCGGCCGAGGCGCTGGCGGTGCTGGACGAGGGCGTGGCGCGCGGGTGGGGCACGCCGGCCGACAAGGCGCAACGTGCCGCGCTGCAGAAGGCCGTCGCCGACGACCGCAGCCAGTTGAGCAGCGGCGAGGCTGCTGCGCGCCAGGCGCCCGATAGTGCGGCGCTCTTCGGCCAGGGCCTGGCGTTGTTCACCATGGGCCAGACCGATCCCGGCCTGCAGCGCATGTCCGACGCGCTGGCCCGTGGCATCGCCCGCCAAACCGACGAAGCACGGCTGCGCCTGGCCGTGGCCCGCTGGCAGGCTGGTCAGCGCGAAGCGGCGCAGGCCGAGTGGCGCGCGCTGGCTGCCGGCGCCACCGGCGCGGTGGCCACGCTGGCGCGCCTGTGGCTGCTGCTGCGGCCGCCGTCCTGAGCGCAGCGCCTCACTGACCGCGCACCGGCGGCTTCATGAAGGTGATCACCTGCTGGTCTGGCGCATGGCGCGCGCCGCAGCTGCCGGCCTCTTGCTGGCCCTCGGCCTCGTGCAGCAGGTTGATCACGTCGACGTAGTCGCGGTCCTTGACCATCATCAGCGCGGTGCGGCCCACCTCGTTGCGTGCCAGCGGGTCGGCGCCAGCCTGCAGCAGCACCTGCACCACGGCGGCCTCGCCGTTGCCGGCGGCGTACATCAGCGGACGCACGCCAAAGCCGATGCAGGCCTCCTGGTCGGCGCCGGCCTGCAGCAGCAGCGCCACCACGTCTGGATGGCCGCGGTCCTCGTCGGGGTCGTGGCAGGCGTGGAAGAGGGCGGTGTAGTCGCGGGCGTCGCGGGCGTTCACGTCGGCGCCTGCGGCCAGCAGCGCCTCGGTCAGCGCGCCTTGCCCGGTGCGGGCGGCCCACATCAGCGCGCTGAGGCCCTCGTCGTCGCGCGCCTCCAAGGTGGCTGGCGTGGCCAGGCGGTGCACCGCCTCCAGGTCACCGCGGCGCACCGCTTCAATCAGGCTGTGTGGCATGGAACCCCTCACGGTATCGGTCAAGCTCCGCATTCTGAGGGGTCGGCCGATGGGCCTGCCACCGCAAGGGCGATCGTCTACGCGGTCACCTGCGCCGCGGCGCGGTGGAGATGGGTGATGAAGTGGCGCACGGCCGGCTTCACCGCCACCGTGCTCAGCGCGATCGCGCCCAGGGCCAGCGGCAGCGGCCCTTCGCGCAGCTTCAGCACCTGCATGAACGGCGCTGCGGCCGGGTGGGTGGCAATTGGCAGCGGCATCAGCCCCACGCAGTCGCCATGGCTGATCAGTGACAGCAGGCCCAGCGTGGAGTTGACGATCGCCGCCGGTGCCGGCGGCTGCAGCCCGTGCCGCTCGAACAGCAGCTTGGCATAGCCGGACTGGCCGCTGAGGCTGGTGTAGACCCAGCGCGAGTCCTGCAGATCGCGCAATGAGCGCGCCCGCGCCTTCGGGTTGCCGCGCCCCACCACCACCGCCATCTCGATCGGCATCAGCGGCTCGACATGGCATTCGCCCGGCGCCAGGTCCTCGGGGATCGGGCCCACCACCAGGTCCACCTGGCGCTGGCGCAGCAGCTCCAACTGCCCGATGTAGAGCTCCTCGCGCAGCTGCAGCATCATCGCCGGGAAGGCGCGGCTGTAGGTGCGCACCGCCTCGGGCACCAGCAGCAGCAGCGCCAGCGGCACCGCGCCCACGGCCAGCTGGCCCACCATGCGGCCGCCCATCTGGCCGATCTGCTGCACCGCCTCGTCCAGCTCCCACACCGCGGCCTTGGCCCGCGCATGCAGGATGCGGCCTTGCGCGGTGGGCGTGACACCGGTGGTGCTGCGTTCCAGCAGCGGCGCGCCCAGCTCGCGTTCGAGCTCGCGCACCATCTTCGACAAAGCCGGCTGGGTCACACCCACACGCCGCGCAGCAGCACGCAGGCTGCCCTCGTCAATGGCGGCGACCAGCGCCTGCAAGGCATTGAGCTTCATGCGCTGATGATAACCATGGGTTATCGCGCCGGCCTGCGCGGCATCTTCCGGACCAGGGGTGTGCTTCCTAGACTGCGCCCGCGCTTTGCGCTGGATCAATACCAGCGGTTTTCACACACACCGGAGACAAGCCCTTGAACACCATCCGCCGCCTGCTTGCCGTGGCCGCCACGGCCACCCTGTCCACCGCCGCCTGCGCCCAGGACAGCGTGGTGCTCAAGGTGCACCACTTCCTGCCCGCCGGCTCCTATGCCCAGCAGCAGTTCATCCAGCCCTGGTGCGACAAGATCGCCAAGGACTCGGCCGGCAAGCTGAAGTGCCAGATCTACCCGTCGATGCAGCTGGGCGGCACGCCGGGGCAACTGGTGGACCAGGTCAAGGACGGCGTGGCCGATGTGGTCTGGACGCTGTCGGGCTACACCGCCGGCCGCTTTCCGCTGATGGAGGTCTTCGAGCTGCCCTTCATGATGCAAAGTCCCGAAGCCACCAGCAAGGCGCTGTGGGAGTACGTGAACACCTACGCGATGGCCGAGTTCAAGGACGTCAAGCCGATCGCCTTGCATGTGCATGGCGACGGCGTGTTCCACATGCGCGACAAGCCGGTCCGCAGCATGGCCGACCTCAAGGGCCTGAAGGTGCGCGCTCCCACCCGCCAGACCAACAAGTTCCTCGCCGCCCTGGGCGCCACGCCGGTGGCGATGCCGGTGCCGCAGGTCAGCGAGGCGCTGTCCAAGGGCGTCATCGACGGCGCCGTGGTGCCCTACGAGGTGGTGCCGTCGGTGAAGATCCAGGAGATCGTCAAGTACCACTCCGAGACCGATCCCGCCGAGCCGGCGTTCTACACCTCCACCTTCATGTTCGTGATGAACAAGGACAAGTACGCCAGCCTGTCGCCCGAGCTGAAGAAGGTGGTCGATGCGAACAGCGGCCTGGCGCTGTCGGGCCAGATCGGCAAGGTCTTCCTGGCGGCCGATGCCGAGGGCAAGAAGCTGACCGCGAAGAACACCACCAATGTCATCCCGGCCGCAGAGCTGGCGAACTGGAAGAAGGCCGGCCAGCCGCTGGTCGACGGCTGGATCGCCGATGTCAGTGCCAAGGGCGCCAACGGCAAGCAGCTGTACGACGCGGCCCGTGCCCTGATCGCCAAGCACCAGGCGGCGCAGTAATGCGCAGAGGCTGCACAGGCCCAAGGAGACACGTATGCAAGAACCCCTTCCGGGGGCCCGCGTCGCGGGCACCCTGCCCGGCTTCGGCCCCATCGGCTATCGCCTGCTCGCGCTGTCCAAGGCGCTGGCGATGGCGGGCGGCCTGGTCTTCGTGCTGCTGGTGGCGATGAGCATCGTCAGCATCGTCGGCCGCAAGCTGGCGGCCGCACCGGTGCCGGGCGATGTCGAGCTGCTGCAGATGAGCGCCGCCTTCGCCTGCGCCTGCTTCTTCGCCTACTGCCACCTGATCGGCGGCGACGTGAAGGTCGACTTCTTCACCGCCAGGGCCTCGGCCCGCACCCTCCGTGCGCTGGATGCGCTGGGCTCGCTGCTGTTCGGTGCGATGGGCGCGGCCCTGGCCTGGCGCGGCACGGCCGGCATGCTGGCAATGAAGGACTCGGGCGAGACCAGCATCATCCTGGGCTGGCCGATCTGGCTGGCCCAGGCGCTGATGATCCCCGGCTTCGTGCTGATGGCGCTGGCCGGGCTCTATATGGTGGGCGCGCACCTGCGCAGCCCGGCGGTGGGCGCGCCTCAGGAGGTGCAGCCATGAGCGGCATCGCCACCGGGCTGTGGATCTTCGCGCTGCTGATGGGCCTGCTGGCGCTGCGCGTGCCGATCGGCGTGGCCATGTTCACCATGGGCTCGCTGGGCTACGCCTGGCTCAGCGGCAGCTTCACCCCGCTGCTCAGCGTGTGGAAAAACGTGGGCTATGCGCGGCTGTCGAACTACGACCTGATCGTCATCCCGATGTTCCTGCTGATGGGCCAGTTCGCCACCCACGGGGGCTTGAGCGCGGCGCTGTTCCGCTTCGTCGCGGCCTTCATGGGCCACTTGAAGGGTGGCATCGCGATGGCCTCGATCGGCGCCTGCGCGGGCTTTGGCGCGATCTGCGGCTCCTCGCTGGCCACTGCCGCCACGATGGGCCAGGTGGCGCTGCCCGAGCTGCGCCGCTACGGCTACTCCGGCGCGCTGGCCACCGGCGCGCTGGCGGCTGGCGGCACGCTGGGCATCATGATCCCGCCCTCGGTGCCGCTGGTGATCTACGCCATCCTGACGCAGGAGTCGATCGGCAAGCTGTTCATGGCTGCGGTGCTGCCGGGCCTGATCGCGATGCTCGGCTACATGATCGTCGTGAAGATCATCGTCACGCTGCGCCCCGAGGCCGGCCCCGCCGGTCCGCGCGTGCCCTGGCCTGAGCGGCTCAAGGCACTGGCCCAGGTGCTGCCGGTGCTGGGCGTGTTTGCGGTGGTCATCATCGGCATCTACGGCGGCTGGGCCAACCCCACCGAGGCGGCCGCCATTGGCGCCGCGGCCTGTGGCGTGCTGGCCGTGGCCACCGGTGGCATGCGCGTCAAGGGCATCGTCGACAGCGCGCTGGGCACGGCCCAGGCCACAGCGATGATCTTCCTGGTGCTGCTGGGCGCCGACATGCTCAACACCGCGCTGGCGCTGAGCCAGATGCCGGTGGAGCTGGCCGCCTGGGTCAAGGACAGCGGCCTGCACCCGATGGTGGTGATGGTGGCGATCCTGGTGATCTACATCCTGCTGGGCTGCGTGATGGATTCGCTGGCGATGATCCTGCTGACCATCCCGATCTTCTACCCGATGGTCATGGGCCTGGAGTTCCATGGCCTGGGCGCCACCGACAAGAGCATCTGGTTCGGCATCCTGGCGCTGATGGTGGTGGAGATCGGCCTGGTGCATCCGCCGGTCGGCATGAACGTCTTCATCATCAACCGCCTGGCCAAGGACGTGCCGCTGGTCGAGACCTTCAAGGGCGTGATGCCTTTCCTGGCCTCGGACCTGCTGCGCATCGTGCTGCTGCTGGCCTTCCCGGCACTGTCGCTGGTGCTGGTGCACAGCGTCGGCGGCTGATTCCCCCTCCTTCGGAGCAAGCTCTCACCATGGCACGCATCATCGGCGGCATTGGCGCCTCGCATTCCCCCACCATCGGCTACGCCAAGGACACCGGCAAGCAGCAGGACCCGGCCTGGAAGCCGATCTTCGACGGCTTTGACGCCATCCGCGGCTGGGTGCAGGCGCAGAAGATCGACGTGATCTTCGTGATCTACAACGACCACATCACCTCGTTCTTCTTCGACCACTACTCGGCCTTTGCGCTGGGCATCGATGACCGCTATGTGGCGGCCGACGAGGGCGGCGGCCCGCGCGAGGTGGCGCCGGCCATCGGCCACCTGGGCCTGGCGCGGCACATTGGCATGGCGCTGGTGGCCGACGAGTTCGACATGTCCTTCTTCCAGGGCAAGCCGGTGGACCACGGTCTGCTGTCGCCGCTGTCGATGCTGGCCGATGCGAACGGCCCCTGGCCCGGCCAGGTCGTGCCGCTGCAGGTGGGCGTGCTGCAACTGCCCATCCCCAGTGCGAAGCGCATGTGGAAGCTGGGCAGGACGCTGCGCCAGGCCGTGGAGAGCTACCCCGAGGACCTGCGTGTCGCAGTGATGGCCACCGGCGGCCTGTCGCACCAGGTGCATGGCGAGCGCGCGGGCTTCCTCAACGAGGCCTGGGACAGCGAGTTCCTGGAGCTGCTGGAGCACGCGCCCGACACGCTGGTGAACATGCGCATCGCCGAGTACGCCGCCAAGGGCGGCATGGAAGGCGCTGAGGTCATCATGTGGCTGATCATGCGCGGCGCACTGTCCGAGCAGGTGCGCCTGGTGCACAAGCAGACCTATGCCCCTTCGGTGACCAACATCTGCACCTTGGTGTTCGAGGACCTGGGCGGCGAGCCTGACCCCGCGGCGGTGGCCGCCTACCGCACCCACATCGGCCATGAGCTGGATGGCGCTGGCGCCTTGCCCGGCACCTACCCCTTCACGCACGCGCGCAGCCACGCCAACCTGCGCCTCAACAGCTTCCTGCACGAGCTGGTGAAGCCGGCGCACCGCGCGCGTTTCCTCAGCGACTTCGACGCCCTGGCCACCGAGCACGGCCTGAGCGCCGAGGAGCAGGCGCTGATCCGCGAGCGCCGCTGGATCGAGATGATCCGCCGCGGCGTCAGCTTCTTCGTGCTGGAAAAGATGGCGGCCGTGCTGGGCGTGCCCAACCCCGCGGTCTACGCGGCCTTCCGCGGCGAATCGCTGGCGCAGTTCCTGGCCACCCGCAAGGTGCCGATGACCTACTCGGTGGCGGGCGGTGACAAGGTGCGGGCGATGGAGCCGCGCTGAGCGGCGGATTCCTGCCCACAGCGGCCGTAGGCCGCTGTGGGCAGGGCCCTTTTCCGTTGAGCTCCCCCCAGCCCCCCTCCAAGAAGGGGGCTCCAGCATGAGCTTCGGGCCGGCCTGCCGGCCGGCGTAGCGCTGGCACGCTGGGCGCATCACCCTTTGTCGTTCTGACTGGAGCCACCCTCTTGGAGGGGGGCTGGGGGGAGCTCCATGTGCGGGCCTCGGCCCGGAGCAGCCTTCGGCTGCTCCGGGCAGGAAGCCGCCGGACGTTTATTCCACCTCGTTGAAGGTCTCACCCAGCGCATTCACCAGGCTGTCGATCTGCGCTGTCGTGCTGATGAAGGGCGGGGCGAGCTGGATGGTGTCGCCGCCGTAGCGCACGTAGAAGCCCTTCTTCATCATGCGCATCGCCACCTGGTAGGGGCGCTTGGCGGGCTCGCCGGGGACGCTGGCCACGGTGATGCCGGCGGCCAGGCCGAAGTTGCGGATGTCGGCCACGTGCTTCGCGCTCTTGAGGCTGTGCACCGCGCGTTCGAAGTGCGGCGCCAGCGCGCGCACGCGGCCGGGGCCGTCCTCGCGGGCCAGCAGGTCCATCGCGGCCACGCCCGCGGCGCAGGCCACCGGGTGGGCCGAGTAGGTGTAGCCGTGCGGGAACTCCAGCATGTAGTCGGGGCCGCCCGCCTGCATGAAGGTGTCGTAGATCTCGGTCCTGGCGATCACCGCGCCCAGCGGCTGCACGCCGTTGGTCACCTGCTTGGCGATGTTGATGATGTCCGGCGTGACGCCGAAGGCCTCGGCGCCGGTCCAGGCGCCGGCGCGGCCGAAGCCGGTGATGACCTCGTCGAAGATCAGCAGGATGTTGTGCGCGGTGCAGATCTCGCGCAGGCGCTGCAGGTAGCCCTGCGGCGGGATGATCACGCCGGCCGAACCGGCGAAGGGCTCGACGATCACCGCGGCGATGTTGCTGGCGTCGTGCAGCGCGATCAGGTTCAGCAGCTCATCGGCCAGCGCCACGCCGTGCGGGCCCTCGGCCGGCGGCTGGCCTTGGAAGAAGCTGCCGGCGGGCGGCTGGGTGTGGGGCAGGTGGTCGGCCTCGACGCCCTGGCCAAAGGTCTTGCGGTTGGCCACCAGGCCGCCCACCGAGATGCCGCCGAAGTTCACGCCGTGGTAGCCCTTGATGCGGCCGATCAGCCGCGTCTTGCTGGCCTGGCCCTTGGCACGCCAGTAGGCGCGCGCCATCTTCAGCGAGGTGTCGGCCGACTCCGAGCCCGAGCCGGTGAAGAACACCCGGTTCAGCCCGGCGGGCATGCGCTCGACGATGCGGTTGGCCAGCTCGAAAGACAGCGGGTGGCCGAACTGGAACGCGGGCGAGTAGTCCAGCGTGCTCACCTGGCGCGCCACGGCGTCAGCAATCTCGCGCCGCGCATGGCCCAGGCCGCAGCACCACAGGCCCGACAGGCCATCGAACAGCTTGGTGCCGTCGGCCATCGTGTAGTGCACGCCCTCGGCCGAGGTGATCAGGCGCGGGTTGGCCTTGAAGTCGCGGTTGCCGGTGAAGGGCATCCAGTGGGCGTCCATCCAGACGGCGTCGGTGGAGGCGGGGTGGGTGGTGGTCCAGATCTCGGGGGCGTTCATCGGCGGGTCTCCAGGCAGCGCAAGCTGCGGATGGTGCCTCAGGATTCGCTTGAATAGAATGCTTTCATCTGCGCAGTCACTTGACGATCCATGCAACTGAATGACGCCACGCTGCCCGGCCAGATCGGTGACGCCGATCTGCGCCTGCTGCGCGTCTTCAAGGCCGTGGCCGATTGCGGCGGCCTGGCGGCGGCCGAGCGCGAGCTGGGCATTGCGCTGTCCACCATCAGCCGCCACCTGAAAGACCTGGAGCAGCGCCTGGGCCTGACGCTGGCCCGCCGCGGCCGCGCCGGCTTTGCGCTGACGCCCGAGGGCGAGCAACTGCACGCCGCCGCCACCCAGCTGCTGGGCGCCACCGATGCCTTCCGCGGCCAGCTGCACGAGATCCATCGCCGCCTGGCCGGCGACCTGCACCTGGCGGTGTTCGAGAAGACGGCCAGCAACCCAGACGCGCGCATCGCCGAGGCGGTGGCCGCCTTCCAGGCGCGCGCACCGCAGGCCACGCTGCATGTGCATGTGGGCACGATCGCGATGATCGAGCGCGGCGTGATCGACGGCAGCTTCCAGCTGGGTATCGTGCCCGAGCACCGGCGCTCGGACAGCCTGGATTACACGCCGCTGTTTGGCGAGACCATGTACCTCTACGCCGGCCGCGGCCATCCGTGGTTCGCACCGCAGCGCAAGCCCCCTGGCTGGGACGCGCTGCGCCGCGAGGCCCTGGTGGGCCTGGGCTACCAGTCGCCCAACCTGATGCTCACCCATGCGCGCCGGCTGGAGCGTCGCGCTACTGCCTCTGACCAGGAGGCGGTGGCCACGCTGGTGCTGTCAGGCCGCTACCTGGGCTTTTTGCCCGACCACTACGCCGAACCCTTCGTGCGCGCCGGGCGGCTGCGCGCGGTGTCGCCGCAGGTGCTGAACTACGCCTGCCAGTTCAGCGTGGTGCAGCGGCGCTCGCCGGCGCCGTCACGGCTGGCCGCAGCCTTTCATGCGGCGCTGGTGCAGGCGCACGGCGTCTGATCCTGCCGGGCCGGGCGGCTGACCTCAGCCGCGGCTGATCCAGTAGCCCTCGGCCAGCGCCAGCGTGTACTCGTGAAACGGTCCTTCCACCGCCAGGCAGCGGTGCATCTGGTGCTCGGGCTTCAGGTAGGCATAGGCCTGCAGCGGCTGGCCGTCGCTCTGCGACACCACCGTCAACGCCACCCGCTCGTAGCCATCGGGCAGGCCCACCTCCTCGAAGGCGTCGATCGACGGCAGCGCGTCGTCCGGCACCTCGAACAGCTGGCCGCTGACGCAGTGGCCCTGGCCGGGCAGGTGCATCAGCCAGGGCGCGCGTTCCTCCTGCGGCAGGCGCACCACATACAGCGGCAGCGGCTGCACGGTGCGGTACTCGCCCGGCACGCGGCGGCCGGTGTTCAGGGGGTGGTTCGGGAACCCCTGCTTCAGGGTTCCGTAGACAAACAGCAGGGTCATGCGCCGAGTATCCCGGATCGGCCGTCCCCGCCGGGGGGCTCAGGACCACCACCCGCGCCAGCGCGGCGCCAGCGCCCGCCCGCCCGCCACCAGCAGCGCCGACACCGCGAACACCGCCACCGCCAGCAGCGCACCGCGCAGCGGTGTGCGCAGCAGCAGGGCTTCCAGCACCAGGATGTGGACCAGGTAAATGCCCATGCACAGGTCCGATAGCCACTGCACCGACCAGCCGCCCGGCGCGGGCGCTGGTCGCCTGGCCAGCCACGCGCACACACCCAGGCCGAGGGCGCTGGTCAGGCCAAAGCTCTCCAGCGGCGCCATCAGTGCCGCGGCCAGCACCGGCACGGCCAGCGCGGCAGTGCGCTGCGCGGGCGTCAGTGCGCCCGCGCCCAGCAGCATCAGCCCATAGCTGACCGGCAGCGCTGCATCGGCCCACTGCCGCAAGGGGTAGAAGCTGCCCAGCGTGTGCGGCCGCCACAGCGGTATGGCCAGCGCCAGTGCGGTGGCCAGCAGGCCTGCGCCCAGCGCCAACCCGCGTGCGGGCAGCAGGCGCCTGAGGCCATCGGCCAGCAGCAGCACCGCGAACATGAAGGGCAGGTACCACAGGTGGATGTTGCTGCCTGCCAGCACGCCCGCCAGCAGGCCGTGGCGCGTGTCCACCACCGGCAGACGCAGCGTGTGCACATACCAGCCATAGACGACGAACCACAGCGCCCAGGGCAGCAACAGCCGCCGCGCGCGCTGGCGCACCGCGGCCCAGCCCTGGCGCGAGCCCGCCGAGAGCCACACCGACAGCACCAGGAACACCACCAGCCCCGCATAGCCCAGCGCCAGTTGCGGCGCGTGGGCATGGAACCAGACGATGCCGAAGGCGGCCAGCACCCGCACCGCCTCGATGTCCTGCCGGCGCGTCGGCAGGGCGGGGCTCATCGGGGTGGCGCGGGCGGCGCGTCGAAGCGCTGCACCGTGCCCCGCCACCAGCCGTCAGTGACCTGCTGTTCGGTGAAGCCGGTCGGGCTGTGGTCAGCGATCACGCGCCGCCAGAAGGCCAGCGCAGCCGCATTGCCCGGCATCTGGCCGACCTCCCAGGGGCCAGGGTGGGCGGCAAAGACATGCTGCGCCAGCGCCCGCCCCACGCCGCAGCGGCGGTAGCGCTTGAGCACGAAGAACTGCTCCATCCAGCAGCCCTCGGTGCGCGTGACGGCCGCGGGCGCCACCAGCGCGCAGCCGGCGTAGACGCCCTGGTGCCACACCACATGGGCGAAGAAGCGCTGCGCCCGCAGATGGCGCCGCAGGTCATAGCCGTATCGGCCCTGGGCGTCCAGGTCCTGCGGCCAGAGGTCGGACAGCTCGTACTGGTAGAGCTCCAGCATTTGCTGCACGGCCGGAAAGTCCCCGGCCGCGGCCGCGCGGCAGACCGTTTGCGCCGGGGCGCCGCCGTCCTCAGGCGAGCTCAAACCCGTCTCCGCGGGCGATCTCGCCGTCACTGAGCACATCCACCCGCAGTCCGCCTCGCCCCACCCAGTGGCGCACCACGGCCGGTGGCGGCAAGGTGTCGCTGCTCAGGGCCTGGCCCAGGCCCAGGCAGGGCTCGCACAGCTCCACGCCGCGCACCCGGACCGCGCCGATCAGGAAGGTGCGGCCCTCCAGCGCATTGAGCCGCACGCCGCGCGTGACCAGATTGCGCCGCGTGATCGACAGGTCGGGCAAGCGGCCATGCTGCGCGCAAAAGCGCTCGATCTCCTCGGCCTCGACCAGGGTCAGGTTCTGGCCCGGGTGATCGGCCCGGCCCTCGTTGCGGTCGCCTTGCACGCCGCGGCCGGCGCGCAGCGTGATGCGCTCGTGTTCCATCTGCGGCGCGTCGGCAGCAGGGCTGGTGAAGATGCGTTCAATCGCCATGGTCGGCTCCTGGGCGCGCATCGTACAGGCCCCTGTCAGAGCACCTGGCCGAACTTGACCAGGTTGCCATCCTCGTCGATCAGCGCCAGCTCGCGCATGCCCCAGGGCTTGTCCTGCACCGGCTCCAGGCGCGGAATGCCCTGCGTTGGCAGGCCCACAGGCGCGAAGGCCGCCTGCAGCGGGTCCACCGCGGCCACGCGCATGTACGCACCGGCATAGCACTCGGCCGGGTCCAGCGCCGGGTGTGGAAAGAAATGCAGCTCCAGCGCACCCCGGGTGAGGATCGCGTACGTGCCGTTGGCCAGCAGCTCGCCCTCAAAACCCAGCCGCGCGTAGAACGCGATCGTGCGCGGCAGTGATCGACTGGGCAGCACCGGAATGGACATATCCTGGTCAGGCATCGGCGGTTCCTTCATCGGTGCGTTCAGTCGCCATCCGCCGCGTACTGCACCGCGGCGCGCAGCACCATGAACACGCAGCGGTTGTCGCGGTCATGCGACTCGGGGCAGGGCCGCTGCGTCGCCTGGCTGCAGGCGCAGCGGTCCGGGTGCGGGTGCGGCTGCCGGCATGGTCGGCGCCTCAGCGGTTCACCACGCGGTCGATCATCTGGTCGCGCAGCGTGCCTTCGGCCGCGGTGCCCGGCGCCGGCTTGGCCGCTGGCACCGAGGCGGGCACCACCGGCGCCACCACATTGACATGGCCTTGGACTGGGGCCGTGGCGTAGCCCGGCGGGCAGGTGCTGTCGGTGTAGAGCACCCGTTCGCCGGCCACGCACTTGCGCAGGCCGCCTGGGCCGGCGGGGGTGTCTACACGGGCCCCACCCACTGCTGGCGCGCCCAACACCGCCGATGTGGCGCTGCGCAGCGCCGGCATCAGCGGGGCCAGGGCACCGAGATGCCAGGCGGCGGCCAGCACCAGGCCCAGAAAGCTCACGGTCAACAGCAGGGTGCGCATGGGTTGGCAGAGGCTAGGAGGTGGCCATGGTACGGCGGGGTTCAGACTGGGGTGTTGGCCAGTGCTGTGCGCGGTGGATCACAAGGGCCGGCCGCGAGCACGCGGATGGTCACCACATCGCCCGCCGCCAAGGGACGCGTACCCCAATCCCGGTGCTCGCCGAGGACCGAATCCAGCCCCGTCATGGACAACTCGCACACCTCGCGCAGGAACGCGGCCTCATCAAAGCCGGGCCGCTGGCGATGCGCGTCGGCGATCTTGTCCGGGCTGCGGCGCACCCGCGACACGATGGCGGTGAGGACACCGAAGGCCTCGATGCCGATGGTGCCGACCGGCTGGCCATTGACACAGATCTCGAAGCGGACGTCGGCGTGGGGCATCAGGGCGACACGCGCTTGGGATTTACTCGATGACCACCGCCGTGCCGCTGGCCGACACCATCAGCATGCCGTTGCCCTGGCCCAGCACCTCGTAGTCGAGGTCGATGCCGACCACGGCGGTGGCGCCCAGCTGGGTGGCGCGTTCCTCCAGCTCGCGCAGCGCGATGTCACGGGCGCGCTGCAGCTCTTTCTCGTAGGTGGCCGAGCGGCCGCCGACGATGTCGCGGATGCCGGCGAACAGGTCCTTGAACACATTGGCACCCAGGATGGCCTCACCGGTGACCACGCCGCAGTAGCGGGTGATGCGGTGGCCTTCAACGCTGGGGGTGGTGGTGAGCAGCATGTGGATCCTGGCAAGGTGCGGGCGGGCGAGGCAGGGGCACACGTGGCCTGGCGGGCCGCCAGATCCAAGGTCCACGTGCCGATCAATCTGCCGATGATAGGCCGGCGCAGTGGGCGCTCAGGCCTCGCGCACATCCTCGCTCGGGCCGTTGGCTTTCACCGAGGCGATGCCGGTGGCCCGCGTGGCCTCGGTGGCGTACATCTGGCTGGTGCCCACCACCTGCCCGTTGACCGCTTTGAGGTTGAAGAAGAAGCGGCCATCGCTGGCCGTCTTCAGCTCGTAGCGCTCGTCCAGCGGCGCGTTCTTTTGCACCGAGGCGATGCCGCCCTGGGCCGAGGCCTTGCTCTCGTACTGCTCGCTGCGCAGGATCACCTGCGCGTTGGCCGCCTTCAGCACGAAGGAAAACTGACCCTTGTCGTTGCGCGACAACTCGTACCAACCTGCCATGACAGCTCCTCGATCCGTGGGGTGAAGCCATCGATCGTAGCGGCGGGGTGCATGCCTGCACAGCGTGCTGCGGCGATTCGTGATTTCCGGGCGCTGCGGCCCGGCAGCGTGGGGACGCACGCAACGTTGTCTGCGCCCTGGCGCTACAGCGACAGCTCCAGTTGCCCACCCACCGGCAGACCCGCCCACCGCGCTGACAGATCGGCCATGCAGGCGCGCACCGCGTCCACCGCCGCCGCGTCCAGCGCCA
Organism: Ideonella aquatica; assembly: GCF_018069755.1. GTDB lineage: Bacteria > Pseudomonadota > Gammaproteobacteria > Burkholderiales > Burkholderiaceae_C > Ideonella > Ideonella aquatica. The sequence continues at coordinate 81,638 of NZ_JAGQDE010000019.1, forward strand.
GCGCCGGGCACTGCCGCGCCGCGCAGGTCAGCTGGTACATCGCGATCATGTCGTCGGCCGGCGTGGCGCCGCCCGACCAGGCGTCGCCCTGGATCACCTCGACCAGTCGCTCTACCGCATCGCTGTCGGCCTCGGCCGCCATGCGAAAGCCGGCCGCCTCGCCATCGCGCACCCGGCCCAGGAAGCCGCGCGCCTGCAGCGTGCTCTCCACCGCGAAGTGCACCATGTCGTGCGGGATGATCCCCTGCTTCGGGCACTCCACCCGCTGCGGCGCGCCGCTGCCCTGGAACACCTCCATCAGGTCATGCTTGCCGGAGCCCTTGGTGAAGACGATGTTCATGGGCGGCTTTTCTAGCGGGCGCACCACTGCTGCTCGCAGGGGACGCCGTCGCCGTCGCCATCCATCTTGACCCCCGGGCAGTTCGCCAGAAAGTACTTGGCTTCGGCGCACGAGCGCATTTGCGAGCAGTGCTGGCGCCCGTCACAATGGAACGCGCCCGGCGCGGCCCCGGGTGCAGGGGTCAGCGCCGCCCCGGGTGCAGGCGCTGGCGCCGCCGCAGGCCCCGGCGAGGGGGCGGGCGCGGTGGACGGCCAGGGCACCTTGGCCCCCGCGCTGGGTGCCGACGCGGCCGCTGCGCGGCGCTGCTTCTCGGCCGCGTTCAGCTCCGCCAGCGTCGGGTCGCGCCGAGGCTGCGTGGCCGGGCAGGGCGCCTCCTGGAAGGTGACGCTGCCGTTGATCACGCACTTGTTCACCGGTGCGGCGTGGGCGGCGGCCGCGTACGCCAGCAGTGCGCTCAGCAAAGGCACCAGCAGCGCGCGCAGTGGCTTTTGGGTGATGGGGGCGTGGGGCATGGTTGATTCCAACGGGTGTGGTCGGCTGGCTCGGTGGCTCACGTCCGCCGCTGGACGCGCGCACCTGTATTGACCCCGCCGAACCAGGAGGACCACCCTGCGGTGGTCGCCGACAGCATCGTTTATATGCCCGCTGATGTTGACTGCGAGACGACGAGCACCTGGATGCGGCCCCATGGTCGTCTCGGTCCAGAGGCGCCTTCATCCATTCGACAACCAGACATCATCGACCACGCATTGGTCAGCGCGCGACCGCCTCACTTCAACCAACGGCTCTGCGCAGAACGCGGGGCGGTTCACATCGACCAGGGCCTGGACAACTTCGAGGAACGTTACCGCGGACGCATCATTCGCCAGACCTCCCAACGCGCCGCCAAGTTCGGACTGTCCGTCGTCCCCACCTCGCAGGCAACATGAAAAATTCATTGCAGATCAGTCACTTGGGGGGAAGTTCTTGAGAGGTGTCAACCGCGAACGCCCTGCCGCCAGCGCCAAGGAGGTACTGGATTGGGAGCAGACCAGAGACCAACTTTCGCCGCCCTGGCGCCAAGTTCCAGTCGTTCGTAGTCGAGATCGTGTTTCTCGTAGGACTTGTACCACCAGGCAAGCCCGGCGCGCACGAGCTCGCGATTCGCGGAGCGTCCCTCTACGAAGACTTCGCCCACAAATCTACCGTAAGTCAAGTCGCCTTTCATCCGCGCAGTGACGACCTTGCCCTCGAGCATCGTGCGGGCGAAGTCTCTCGCCTCCTTGGCGAAGGGCTGCTCAGGCCACAAACCGGTGTATGCGCTCTCGGGTGTGTCGATCGCTGAGAATCGAAGGTCCACAAGGCCGTCGTCATCGTTATCGAGGATTCTTGCGCCCATTGACAGTTTGAGGATCAACGTGTCGCCATCCTTCACCTTGAGAACGGTGCCGTTGGCGAAGAACTCGTCGCCGGGTTGGTAATCGAAGGGTCTGCGCTCGACTGGCATTTCATGGCTCCGTTTGCTGACAAGAGTTGAATTTGACGCCTGAGGAAGGTCTGCACAACACACCGAACGGTGTGCAGATGCCCTGATCTGATCGGAATGTGATGCTGCCAGCCTCGGATTCACCCGCTCTCGCAGGTCATCAGCCACGAAGGAGGCACCAGCATGGCCGTTTTCGCGAACTGCGGACGCACTCATGCCTGCGCTCCTATCAGTTTGCGCCGCACCAGCCACAGGTTGGCCAGCGCGAACAGCGTGTGCAGTTGCGCCGTGTTCTTGGCCAGGCCGCGGTAGCGCACCTTTGTATCGACCCAGCGGAACCTGCGAAGCGCGCTCGCTCATGTGCGTGACGACGTCGCCCACCTTTTGATGCGCGCCGCCAATTGCAAGCTTGCCAAGAAACTGCATGCCATCAAATTCGAGAAGGCCCTGCTGCATAACGTGCGAGCTAAGCTGCGCGCGGAGGCGAGGCTTGTAAGCCCGGGTGGCGACGATGATACAACTGGCGCCACCCGGGCTTACAAGCCTTGCCGTAGCGAGTCAGCTTGAGCGCGGGGTAAGGCCTCACCTGCGCTAACGGGATGTATTGCATATTGAATTGACGCGCACTCTACGACGGCGAATTCGTTCGCAATGAAGAGAAGCGCATGGCGCCAGCCGACTTTCGACTGCGTGAGTTCGTGTCCCAGGAGTTCGCCTCCAACAAGCAGACTCTGAAGCCCGGTGCACTTTAGCGAAGTGACCGATGAATAAGTGATTCTGTGTCTCTCGCTCTGGTCCCTTGAAACCCAGTCAATGATTAGGTCAACAACTTCCGGCTTGTTTTCGCTCTGGACTGCCGTCAACCTATACACCGATGCCTTGAACAGCGGCGACGAAGTTGCGATTGACTCCAAGCTCAAGGCAGCGGCGTCTGAAGGCTTCGACTGCTCGGCGAAGCGGCGCACTTCTGCTCTGTATGCGGTGGAGTCCCAGGTTTCCAATCGGGCGTCCCAGAGAATCCTTGAGAACAAGCTCGAAGGGCTGAAGGTTTCGATGGAAACGTGCATTTGATGTGAGGCCTAACGTTGGAGCTGAGCCGCGAGCGGCGGCGTGCCGACGCGAGTCGGCTCGAGCGACTGGTTAGGGCTCAACCGCATGACCCAAACTCCAGCGCTTGAAGAAACAAACGACCGTATTCTCCCAGTGAAGCTGGCGTTCTCGGATAGAAGGGTGCCGCCGCCGCCTTGAGCAAGACGTAGCCCAGTCCAACAAGCAGCAAGAAGATCGCTTTTCGACGTATGGAGCTCAGCACCCGACTTGGCCAAGCGATCGCAACAACACAAGCAATAAGCGCAACAGCTAAGAAGGCACTCTTGTGCCACGCATAGCCGCCACACGAGAAGAGGCCAAAGTAGATTGCGCTTGCGGCAACCACAATTGCCGCGCATGCGACTAGCGCTCGGCCAGCAAGATCAACGGGGGCAGGAGAGCTGTGCATGCACTTGAGCCCTAACAGATAGCGTTTATCTGCCGAGCCCGACGGCCGGCAGCGCGCGCGGCGGGCAGCCGAGGCAGATAAACCGTGTTGAACTGAACCATCGTGCCGTCCCTGGCCGCGGGGGCCTGTGTGGCGGCTCAATGGGGATTGCATCGCCCGGGGCCGCTGTTTGAGCCCATTATGGTGGCAGGGCCGCTGGCGTAAAGCCCCCCGGCATGGGGGTTTGCGTGGTCTGGGGCGGCACTGCGGGTCCAGGCGCTGCGCCTGTGCGCATCGCTCGGTGTCAGGCCTGCACGGTGGGCGTAGAGCGGCCCTGCGCCGCGTGCTGAGTGCAGGCGCTGAGGTCCCTCGCGCTGGGTGAACCCGGTGCCTGTCATGGCGGCGCCCGTGCCTGCGTGTGCGGCGCGGTGATGTCGGCCCCTGGGGCCGCCAGACGGCGCAGCCCGGCAAGGACCTGGATCACCTGCAGCGGGCCGCGGCACTTCGGGCAGGTGTGGATCTGCGCCTGTGCCACGCGGGCCATGAAGGCCGCGGCGGATTCGCTGGCCAGGGGGTTCGGTGCGGGTTGCTGCAGTGCGGCGCGGGCCTGGGTCAGCTGGGTCTTCTTGCAGCCGTTGGCCAGCACGCCGTAGTGCCGGATGCGCTGCAGGCCCCCGGGCAGCACATGCAGCAGCAGCCGGCGGATGAACTCGCCCGTGGCCAGGTGCGCAAGGCGCTGGCCGCCGTGGCTGTCGGCACGCACGCTGAAGACCACCTCCTGCGCGCTGACCGAGCGGATGCGCTCGTTGCCGATGGCCGTGCGGTGGCTGTAGCGGCTGAGGTAGTTCAGCACCTGCGCGGGCCCGCCCATCGGCGCCTTGGCGTAGACCACCCAGTCGTGGCGATACAGCGCCCGCCGCCCACTGGCGCTGAGGTTCGCATCCGAGGGCGCGTCAGCTTGCGTGGCCAGTTGCCGCAGCGCCTGCATGAACTGGCCCCGGAACACCCGGCTGAGCGCGCGTACCGGGAACAGGAA